>NZ_JBALDC010000001.1:0-33255 GCF_036917575.1 Nostoc sp.
TTGTAATTCTACATCCATTGCCCTACCTCCCTTGCAGAGTTTTTTCTTCTAATCCTTTTATTTAGAATAACCGGAAAGTGACAGAAGAGGGATATTGCCTTCAACAGAGATATCAAGACTGTTACAGCTTCAGGCTTTAAGACTGCGTTACCATCTGTTCTCAATTCCAGGTTTGCTTCAAAGTCATCAAGAACAAAGATTAGTCTCTGTGCTTGCTCATTCAGTCCTTCTCGTAAGAATTTGGTTAGCTTTTGCGTGAGTGGCAGATTACCTTGTAAAATTTCCTGTCCCGTTGTTGAAAGACATTGTTCAGCAAGCTGCCTTAGGAGTTTATCCTCATCTAATTGCCGATAAATAAAAATTTCATCATAGCCTTGTAAACGTTCTAAAAGCCTTGCTGCAACAGTGCTTTTGCCAACTCCACCTAAACCATACAAAATTACACCTAACTTATCTGCTGCACGTAATACTCTCAAGCTACGTTGCAGTGTTCTGCGTCTTCCTACAAACTCCTGTGGTGTGGCAACCCGAACAATTCCCTGCGAATCTAGAAACTGTTCATAAATCGGTTCTTCTGGCAACCATACCTGATCGCCTAATGGTTCAACCAATGCTTTTGGACACTGACCTCGGATATAAAGCCTAAGTAGATGCCAATCCTCTACCTTAGCCTCTCGTAAATATTGATAAGTACTGGCAAGTGCCTCCGAAAGTTCATACCCAGCAGCGAGTTTGCTGTAGAGATATGCTGCGGCTTGTGTTGCTACTACATCTGCGATTGGTCGTCCCCATCCTAAAACGGCTCGACAACCTTGTTCAATTAATGATTCAGCTAAAGAAGATACTGCACCATCACTCGCCGCTTCACCTGTTCGGCAGCCTGATAAAAACATTAGCTGTGGTATGCGAAACCTTAAAGCTGAAGCAATATCTGATGCGTAAGCAGCGTGGGGTTCACCTGTTTCAGTTTCTGTAAGAAAAAACGGTCGTTCATCCTTGATAGACGCATGTCCCGTTAGGTGAAATACATCGAATGGTTCACGATAACGTCCCCAGAGTTTGCTTAGTTCTGCAATACAACCACTTTCTTCTACTCGTAAATTAAGAGGAATATCTCTTGTTGCTGTCAAAATTTGAGCCTCTTCCTGCTCAAAATCGAGTGGGGGTTCTACATTCTCTGGCGATGTTGCCATGAATAAAATCCGTAAAGAACGTTGCTGGGTATCGTCTGAATCTTGAGCAGAACGATCTACCCAACGTATTGGTACAACAACTGGATTAACACGTTCTATTAAAAATTTCTCTCCATCATGCAACGTCTCCCAAGGCAAATGTCCTAATCGTTCACGCACATCTAGTGCTAGAATTAACCCTTCCGCTGTACAATTATTAATTGCTCGACTTAACCACCTGCCAGTTCCATCCAACCAACAAAATAATTGATACCCAATTCCTTTTAAATCAGGCATCAGCATATAGTAGCTACCTTTTGCCCTCTGAATTAAGTTTTCAATTGACGATATATCAAGCTGTTGCGTTTCATATCTTGCTGGATGTCCCACTGCATAACGCAATTCTACAAAGTGCTGTTCAAGCGGTACTAATTTGATGTAAAGCGTCTGCACATTAACTCTCCAACTCTTCTAACACTGCACAGATATCTTCAATAGTGGCATTCTCTAAGACAACTCGCACATCATCACCTACAAATACTACATCAAACTTCTTATTAGATCGTTTGTGTTCCTGATACCATTTACGGATTTGTTCTGCGACTGCAACTGTACCTCCTACAATCCCGATTACAGTGCCTATCACTGCCAATGTACCTTCCTTGATAGGTAGAGAATTTGCTGCTATCTCCCAACTACCCTGTAGACCAGTAGTTTCAAACAGTTTTTCAGCGGCAATATCAGTTTCTTCACCTTCAAGGGAAAGCTTTACCTGTACCATATATTAATTGAGTAACTATAAATACAAGTATACTACTCATTTTTTTTACAAGACACTACCAGCTAGAGAATTATGTTTTAAATAGGGTATTCTGCTCAACTTTTTGGGATATTTTTTTATAAAATAAAATTTCATAGAAACCTGAAATTTGATTACATGTAAATATATAGTGACTTTTTTCAAAACATCGTTCTTCTCCAAATTTAAAAGTCAAACAGCTGAAATTCATAACAAAAGTTAATATAATTTTATTCTAAATTTGAATTTACCAATTGTTCTATAAATTTTTAATCAAAACTTAAGTACCATCTCAGTTAAAGAAGGGATACTCCAGATAACAAATTAACTGAACTAAAATGCAGATATGCACAGGATGATATTATGACAAATTTAACCCAAGAAGAAATCAGATTAGCAGAAGCCCTAACTCACAAAGCTCATTGGCGCAGATGGGGGCCATATTTAAGCGATCGCCAATGGGGAACGGTACGCGAAGACTACAGTCCCAATGGTACAGCCTGGGACTATTTCACCCACGATCAAGCTCGTTCTCGCGCCTATCGTTGGGGTGAAGATGGTATTGCTGGCATTTCTGATAATCATCAACGACTTTGTTTTGCGATCGCACTTTGGAATGGCGAAGATTCTATTCTCAAAGAAAGAATTTTTGGTCTAACTGGTAGCGAAGGAAATCATGGGGAAGATGTTAAAGAATATTACTTTTATCTAGATAATACTCCTACTCATTCCTACATGAAAGCACTTTATAAATATCCCCATAAAGCCTTTCCCTACTCTCAATTAGTTGCCGAAAATCAGCGTAGAAATCGTCACGAGCCAGAATTTGAATTACTCGATACAGGTATATTTGATGAAAATCGTTATTTTGATGTCTTTATCGAATATGCTAAAAATACTGCTGAAGATATTCTCGTTCAAATTAAAGTAGTCAACCGAGGGTCAGAAGCAAAGACATTACACCTATTACCTACTCTCTGGTTTCGTAATACTTGGTCTTGGAATGGAGATACCACTAAACCGACTTTAAAAGAGGTCGAATCTGGTAATGGCTTTCATTTAGTTGAGGCGTTTCATCCAACCTTAGCTAAAAGGTGGCTGTATTGTCAAGAAGCAAACGAAATTCTCTTTACAGAAAACGAAACAAATTATCAGCGATTGTTTGGCTCTTCTAATTTATCGGCTTATGTAAAAGATGGCATTAATGACTATATCGTTCAAGGTAAAAAAGAGGCAGTAAATCAAAATAAAGTTGGTACAAAAGCATCTGCTGATTATTTTTTAACAATCGATCCAGGTGAAACTAAAATCGTTAAATTACGATTGAGTGATGTACCTCATTTATTTGAGCCATTTGGGAAAGAATTCGATACAATATTTTTGAAACAACAACAGGAAGCAGATAAATTTTATCAGCGCGTCACGCCATTTTCCCTCAGTGAAGATATGCGAAATGTGCAACGACAAGCATTTGCTGGAATGCTTTGGAGTAAACAATATTATAACTATGTTATAGAGGATTGGCTGAAGGGCGATCGCAATACACCACCGCCACCGCCAGAACGCCAACAAGGCAGAAATCGGGAATGGTTTCATCTCTACAATAAAGATATTCTTTCTATGCCCGATAAATGGGAATATCCTTGGTTTGCGGCTTGGGATTTGGCATTTCATACGATTCCTTTGGCAATGATTGACCCTGATTTTGCTAAATATCAATTGGATGTTTTAACACGGGAATGGTATATGCATCCTAACGGGCAAATTCCTGCTTATGAATGGGCTTTTGGTGATGTTAATCCACCTGTTCATGCTTGGGCAACTTGGCGAATTTATAAGATTGAGCAAAAGATTTATGGACGGGCAGATAGACAGTTTTTAGAACGAGTTTTTCAGAAATTAATGCTCAATTTTACCTGGTGGGTAAATCGTAAAGATACTGAGGGTAACAACGTCTTTCAAGGGGGATTTCTTGGTTTAGATAATATTGGTGTATTTGACCGCAGCGCGGCTTTACCTACAGGTGGACGTATTGATCAATCTGATGGTACTAGTTGGATGGGAATGTATTGTTTGAATATGTTAGCGATCGCTTTAGAATTAGCCAAGACTAATCCTGTTTACGAAGACATTGCTACCAAGTTCTTTGAGCATTTTCTTTACATTGCCGATGCGATGAATAAAATTGGCGAAAGAGAATCTAGTTTGTGGAATGATTCAGACGGATTTTACTATGATGTGCTGCATTTATCGGAACGACAAATTACCTTAAAAGTTAGGTCAATGGTAGGTTTAATACCTCTATTTGCCATTGAAACTATTGAACCAGAAACTTTAAAACTGCTGCCTGGTTTTAAAAAGCGATTGGAATGGTTCATCAAAAACCGTCCTGACTTGCGGCAAAATGTGGCTTGTATGGAAACAAAAGGAGTGTGTTCAAGGAAATTACTGGCGATAGTTTCCAGAGAGAAGCTCAGAAGTATTTTAGAAAAAATGCTGGATGAGCGCGAGTTTTTTGGAGATTACGGCATTCGGGCGCTTTCTAGATTTCATGCTGAGAATCCTTATATTTTTGATGTCAATGGTTCGCAATTTCGAGTCGATTATGAACCGGCTGAATCTAGTAGTGGTTTATTTGGTGGTAATTCTAACTGGCGCGGCCCCGTTTGGTTTCCGGTGAATTTTATCCTAATTGAGTCTCTACAAAAGTTTCATTATTATCTAGGAGACGATTTCAAAGTTGAATGTCCAACAGGTTCTGGTCAAATGATGACACTGTGGGAGGTTGCATCAGAATTATCTCAAAGGTTAACTAAAATTTTCTTGAAAAATGAGTCTGGTAAACGTCCTGTTTATGGGGGAATGCAAAAGTTTCAAAACGATCCACACTGGCAAAATTTGATTTTATTCTATGAGTATTTTCATGGTGATAATGGAGCTGGAATTGGCGCTAGTCATCAAACTGGCTGGACAGGTTTAATTGCGAAATTAATCCAGCAATTTGGTGAATATGAAGTACAGGATCAAGAACCCCAAATAGAGAAAGATAAAAATGCGATCGCTCTCAAATAAAAATATCCAAACCCGATCCTCCCTGACCCTGATTCAAAAGGCTTGTCGTTACCTAAATCTACTTTGTTCCCAATGTTGAGGATTGAAAATTTGGAGATAATTCTCAGCAAAAATTAATTTAATTCCTAGTAAATCCATTTAAACTATTATTAGATAAGGATTTGCAAAGTTTAAAAAGCGATAAAAAAGTATTTAGCAACCTTTTTAGGATGGCTGCACTTTTCATTCTAGGTATGCAACAGAGGTAAGTTCAAATCAGCTATAACTAAAGATGTAGCAGTTAACAGTAACTTTACATTTAGCGATTTGATTTTCTTTTTAAAGCCTTATTAAACACCTAAAACGCAACCGAAACAGTGAAGCAAATCATAAAGTTTGGGATAAATATAGATCCATTTTCCTTACAATCACGCCTTACGCTTGGTATTGCATCATTTTCAGCTTTGATATTAGGTAGCCTCGCGACATGGACTAGTTGGAAAATGCAGCAAATTTTAGTTGATAGTCATAAATATAATATAGAACAAATTGCCAAGCGCTTACCGCAAGATGTGCAAATTTATAGTGAAATGATGCAACCAGAAATGGGATTGCAAAAAGCTATTAATAATTTGGCAAATACCAATATATTATTATGGCTAAAAAGTCCTGATAATAAAATTTTAGCAAAATCTAATACTTTGGATTTATTATCTGATACTACGGTAGCTGAATTAATGACCCTGACTAAGATGCCGATTAAACCACAAGTTTACAAAGTGAACGAAAATTACTTTGTTTTATGTGGTAGTTATGTACGAGTACAGGGTAAGTTATTGGGTGAGTTATTTGTAGTTAAGGATATTACCCGCGAACAGAGAATGTTTGTCGTAATGGTGCAGAGTTTAGGTATTACTAGTATTTTGGGAATTATTGTTTTAATTGCTGCGATCGCATTTTATATTAAGCGTTCTTTGCAACCTCTGCGCCAGCTAAATCAAATGGCTTCTGCGATTTCTGCTGAAGATTTGGGACAAGCGCAGCTATATCTTGATAATGCGCCCAGTGAAGTTAAAGAATTAGCTCAAACTTTAACCATGCTGTTATCGCGCTTTTCCAAATCATGGGAGCAAGAGCGAGAATTTGTGAGCAATGTTTCTCACGAATTACGTACACCTTTAACAATCGTACATGGTTATTTGCAAAGCGTCTTGCGAAGGCAAAATAACTTAACCCAAACTCAACAAGAAGCTTTAGAAACTGCGGCATCAGAAGCTGAACGCACTATCCGCCTGCTACAAGATTTGCTTGATTTAGCACGTGCAGATAGTGGTTATTTATACTTTCAAATTAAATTTTATGTGCTGAATGATTTGGTTGAAGAAGTTGTGATGATGGCAAAAAAATATAGCGATCGCATAATTACAATCGAGTCAGAAATTTATCCAATTGAGATCAAAGCAGATTATAGCCGCTTTAAACAAGTGTTACTAAATTTAATTGATAATGCTATTAAGTATTCTGATGCTGACACCCCGATAATTTTTAAGTTAGATCGGCTTCAAGAACGAGCTATTATTCAAGTTTGTGACAAAGGTTATGGCATTCCTTTACAACAGCAAGCACGGATATTTGAAAGATTTTACCGTGTAGATGAATCTCGCTCTCATACTACTGGGGGTTGTGGTTTAGGTTTGTCAATTGTCAAGACGCTTGTAGAAGGTATGGGAGGTAGTGTAAGTGTGCAATCAAAGTTAGGAGAAGGGAGTATGTTTACAATCAGTTTACCTATATATAGCAATCCGATTTGATTCCTAAATTACTCGTAGAGACTGGGGACTAGGGACTGGGGGCTGGGGACTGGGAAAAAGGAATAAAGGTGTATTGAGTTTTTTCACGCAATCAAATATGAGTCCTATATAGTAGTTCTATCTAAGCAGGCTTGAGTTTATCGATTGTGAAATACCTAGCCGAAGGTATGGGAGGCAAAATTGCCATTCTAGCCAGGTTATGGTAGCAGTTTTGTTCTCACACTACCTGCTTTCGGAGCAAAAATATGACAGCACATATCCTTTTGGTGGAAGATGAAGTCAAACTGGCGCGATTTGTCGAATTAGAACTTAGTAGCGAAGGATACCGGGTAAGTGTCGCTTATGATGGCATCGCTGGTTTAACCCTAGCGCGAGACTCATCACCAGATTTAGCGATTCTGGATTGGATGCTTCCAGGATTGACGGGTTTAGAAATTTGTCGGCGTTTGCGAGCAACCGGGAGTACAGTACCAGTAATTTTGTTGACAGCAAAAGATGAAGTGAGCGATCGCGTGGCAGGATTAGATGCAGGAGCTGATGATTATGTAGTTAAGCCCTTTAGCATTGAGGAACTATTAGCTAGAATTCGCGCTCATCTCCGCCGCACGCAAGAAACAGACGAGGATTTGTTGCAATTTGAAGATTTAAGCTTAAATCGGCGCACCCGTGAAGTATTTAGAGACAAACGAAGCATTCAGTTAACAGCAAAAGAATTTGACTTATTAGAATATCTCCTTTCACATCCCCGTCAAGTATTTACTAGAGATCAAATTTTAGAGAAAGTATGGGGTTACGATTTCATGGGTGATTCTAATATTATTGAGGTTTATATTCGTTATTTGCGACTCAAGTTGGAAGAAAATAATGAAAGACGTTTGATTTATACAGTCCGTGGTGTAGGCTATGCACTACGCGAATAATCGTAATCACTTAGCGATTTCAAGAAAAAGCAATATATTAAAGATATCAGAATGAGGTACAACTTAACCTCACCCCCAACTCTTGATAAAAAGAAGGGTTGGGGGTGAGGTTTTAATATGTGCTTCATGCATTTGCGAACTTTTATATCCTACCAAATTAACGTTTTTAGACCTTTTACCTTTCCGATGTTTTAACAGGCATCGATTATGGGCATCATAATCCCAGTCCGAATACATCAGCTAGCAGCCAGAAAATTATTAGGCAGCAAGTTGTTCATTTACAAATATAGTATCAACCGATGGTATATATTTTTAGACCTTATCTCTTTGTTTCTCGCTATAGTTTGTACACTGTATTTCTTTTGGGATGCTTACAGATTCAATTGGGAGTAATCTGTAGCGTAGGTATTTGGATATTATTAGCAGCTAAATTACAAGCAGCCCAAGCACATCAGACCTGGAAATCACCTTTAGGATTGACTGAGCAAGTCACCACGGTAAATCCTGAGTCAGCAGAGCAATACTCAAAACCACTCCCCTATCGATTCAAATCAACACCTATTTTTTTGGCGGCACCTGAAAACTTCAATCCTGATTTGCGATTACCGCCACCGCTACCCAAACTACCGCAGCAGAATTCTAGTCCGCCACCGCTACTTGAACCACCGCAGCAGAATTCTAGTCCGCCAACAACTTCCACCAAACCAAAAACGCCGGATGTAGTTTTGGAAAGTATTGATACAGACTATCGCTATGAGACAGACAACTTTGGCCAAACTAATTTTTTCCTCGAACCAACAGTTCAGTTTCGATTGAGAAATGGCAATAAAATATTTTTGAAGACAGGTTTTAACTTCTTTGAGCAACGCGGTGTTGAATCAGTAACCAATTTTCCCTTGCAAGTTGGATGGCAAGGAAAAATCGGACAAGCGACTTTGCAAACAGCAGTTGGAGTTGATGTATTCAATCGTTTACCCACAGCTATCAATCTCAATGCTAAGGTAGAGGCTGCTATTTCGCGACCGCGAGTTTCGTCATCAGGTCGATTGCTATCGGTAGTAGTACTATCAGGTAATTTAGAACAAGGACCTTATAAATCAAATGCTCGAACTTTAGACAATCAAATTACTGCTTGGCGATTTGGGCCTGATTTATACTGGCAGATTGACCGTGATACCAGCTTGTTTTCGTCATTGCGTTTGGGTAGTTACAACGATGGTAATTCTGATGTGCAGTCTTTTAGTAGGTTAGAGCGCAAGTTCGGACAATTTTCTTTGGCAACTAACTTATTTACTTGGAGTTACGATCGCGATTTAGAACGCAGGAGCGGTTATTTTTCTCCACCAGATTTTCTAGTTTACAACGGTGAGGTAGCTTGGGAAGGAGATATTACTAATTTCTTACGCTGTCGCCTCGCTGCCAACTTAGGACGGCAGCGACTTAAAGGAGAATTTGACAACGCCAATACCTATCAAACACGCTGTACGGTAAAACTGTCGCCCAGTATAGAAGCAGACTTGGGCTATAGCTTTAGTAATGTCCGCAATCAAGAAACCGGCACAAGCGCCTACAGTGGTAATTCCCTTACAGGACAGTTGCGGATCAGATTTTAGTAAAAAAGAATTCAGGAATCAGAATTCAGGAGTCAGAATTCAGAATGAATATAGAATCAAGCGCTATATATTTTTGATTTTTTGAAAATTATAAACTTTGACTATCAAAGTATTCTTAATTTTAACTTCTAACTCCTGGATTCTGAATTCAGAATTCTGAATTCTGTTTTTAAAATCCAAAATGGTATAAAGCCGAAGAATGAAAGCACCATTACCTGATAACGAAACACAGCGAATCAAATCTCTTTTGGAGTATAAGATTCTCGATACTCCTTCGGAAGTTGCCTTTGATGACCTTACCCGTTTAGCCTCATATATTTGTGAAACTCCCATTGCCTTAATCAGTTTAATTGATAGCGATCGCCAATGGTTCAAGTCAAAAGTTGGTTTGGATGCCATAGAAACACCGCGAGATGTGGCATTCTGTGCCCACGCGATTATGCAACCTGAAGTTTTTGTTGTGCCTGATGCCACACAAGACGAGAGATTTGCGACAAACCCACTAGTCACTTCTGACCTTAATATTCGATTTTATGCTGGTGTAACGCTGACTAACGCTGAAGGATATGCACTAGGGACACTTTGTGTTAACGATCGTGTACCAAGAAATCTCTCTCCAGAACAATTGGAAGCATTACGAATTTTAGGTCGCCAGGTAATAAAACAACTAGAAATGCGGCGCACTTTAGCAAGTTTAGTATTAGCGAGTGATACACGTAAACAGACGCAGAAGGGACGCAAAAAATTTTTTCAAAAAGTAGCTGGAGGTTTTGGGTTAGCATCGGTAATTTTAGTTTTAATTGGCGTGATTTCTTATCAGAACACACGCATATTGATTGATAATAATAATCAGGTACAAAAAACTCAAGAGAAAATTAATAAACTAGAAGAATTACTGTCCGACGTGAAGGATGCTGAGACTGGACAACGCGGTTATATCCTCACTGCGCAAGAAATTTATCTAGAACCTTATCAAGCAGTAGTAAGAAACATTGATCGCAAAATTGTAGAACTGAGAAATTTAATCGCAGATCAATCTAACCAACAAAAGCAGTTCGCAACCCTTGAATCTCTGATAGCTGCAAAACTTGCCATACTCAAGCGGACTATAGACCTGCGTCAAAATCAGGGATTTGATGCGGCGTTGCAGTTAATCCAGACGAATAAAGGAAAATATCTCATGGATGACATCCGTAAGGTCATACATGAGATAGAGAGTGAGGATAAAAGGTTGCTCCAACAGCAGTCACAAGCTGCAAAAGCCAGTGCTAACAACACGCTTTTGACACTTGCGATCGCTATTTTTCTAAGTTTTGTTATTCTGGCGATAGTCTACTACTTAATTTCTTGTGAGGTAAAAGAGCGTAAATTAACAGAGGAAACACTGAACCAAGAACGCAACTTTATCTCAGCAGTTCTTGATACAGCTAGCGCTTTGGTAATAGTTATTAACACACAAGGACAAATCGTTCGCTTCAATCAAGCTTGTGAACAAATAACTGGTTACTCATTTGATGAGGTGAGAGGAAAACATTTCTGGAATCTGTTTCTACTTCCTGAAAAGGTAGAGCAAGTTAAGGCAGTTTTTGAGCAGTTACGATCTGGTGAAGGACCCAATGAGTACGAAAACTATTGGGTAGCTAAGGATGGTAGTCGGCGGCTGATTGCCTGGACTAACACTACCTTGCAAGACCATAAGGGCTACGTTGAATACATTGTCGCCACAGGTATCGACATCACCGATGTCTCCGAGGAGCTGCGTTTACGCAAACTAGCTGAACAGCATCTGAAAGCTGAGTATGTTACAACCCGCATCTTGGCAGAGTCAACTACAATCAATGAAGCCATGCCCCAAATCCTGCAAGGAATCTGCGAAAGTTTGGGATGGAATTTAAGTGAATTTTGGATGTTAGATCAGCGAGCAAATCTACTGTCTTTGCTGAATTCATGGTATAAAATCTCCTTCGAGATGCAAGAATTTGACATCCTCAGTCGGCAGAGCACATTTGCACTAGGAATTGGGCTACCTGGTCGTGTTTGGGCTAGTCTTGAACCTGTTTGGATCGCTGATGTCGTTAAAGATCCGAGTTTCATCCGCTCTCAAATGGCTGCTGAAGCAGAACTGCACGGAGCTTTCGGTTTTCCGATCTGTAGTGGTAAAAAAATCATCGGTGTTATTACCTGCTTTAGCCATGAGATCCAGCAAGCTGACCCAAATTTGGCAAAAGTCATGAATTCGATTGGCGAACAAGTAGGGCAGTTTATTGAGCGCAAGCAAGCAGAAGAACAACTTCAACGCCAAAACTTGCGATCGCAACTATTTACTGAAATCACCCTCAAAATTCGCCAGTCTTTGCAAATCAAAGAAATTCTCCAAATCACTGTCACCGAAGTTCAAAAAATTCTCCATAGCGACCGAGTTTTGATTTATCAGCCTTTGGCCGATGGATCTGGAGCCACTGTGGTTGAGGCAGTAATTTCTGGCTGGCTGGCAATTAAAGATAAAAATCTTACTGATGCTTACTTTCAAGCGGAATACATCCAGCAGTACTATCTACAGCAGTACCGTCAAAGACCGAATCTTGGGCTTGCTGACTTGGATATAGGTGAAGTCCAAAAAAATCATCTGGAATTACTGCAACAATTTGGAGTCCAGTGTAATTTAGTTATACCCATTCTTGTCAAAGAAGAACTCTGCGGTTTACTGATTGTCCATCAGTGCGGCAGTTCCCGCCAATGGTCTAGCTTTGAAACTCATCTTTTACGGCAAATCGCTGACCAAGTAGGTATTGCCTTAGCTCAAGCCCAAATGTTAGATGCAGAAACTCAACAGCGACGAGAACTCGAAATTGCTCGTCACCAAGCTGAATTAGCATCTCAAACCAAAAGTGCCTTTTTGGCTAACATGAGCCATGAAATTCGGACTCCCATGAATGCTGTGTTGGGGATGACAAGCTTAATGTTAGAAACTCCCCTAAATTCCGAGCAGCGGGATTTTATGGAAACAATACGCATTAGTGGCGATGCTCTGTTAAGCCTGATCAACGAAATTTTGGATCTATCCAAACTAGAGGCTGGGGAAATGGCATTAGAAACTCTAGATTTTGACTTATCTACCTGTGTAGAAGAGGTGTTGGAATTATTGGCTCCCTCAGCTCATAATAAGGGATTAGAAATTGCAGGATTAATTTATAGCAACGTCCCCACCCGCCTCCAAGGCGATACTGGTCGTTTGCGGCAAATTCTCATGAACCTAATCGGCAATGCGATCAAGTTCACCAGCAAGGGAGAGGTAGTATTACGAGCAGAATTGCGATCGCTTTCCCCGACTACAGCCACCATCTATTTTGCGATTACAGATACCGGTCTTGGCATTACCCCAGAAGATCAAAGCAAACTCTTTCAACCATTTACCCAAGTGGATGCTTCCACCACTCGTAAATATGGCGGTACAGGTTTGGGATTAGCTATCTGCAAGGAACTAGTAAGCTTGATGGCAGGAGAAATGGGCGTAGAAAGTCGCTTGGGTAAAGGATCTAAGTTTTGGTTTGAAGTAACTCTTGCCAAGCAATTTGAGCCTATTTCCTTAGAAGGCGAAGGCGAACTTTTGCGGAATCGGCGCTTGTTAGTGGTGGATGATAATGCTACTAATCGCAAAATCATCCACCATCAAGCTACCCGTTGGGGGATGCTAGTGGATCAGGCTGATTCGGCTACTACTGCCCTGAAAGCTATTCAGGAGGCTGCCAAGCAAAAAAATTTCTACGACATTGGTGTGATTGATATGCAGATGCCAGAAATAGATGGCATGACTTTAGGAGAACAAATTAAAGCAAATTCAGCGATCGCTGGGCTACCTTTGATTATGCTTACCTCTACTAATCAACGCGATGAAATCCAGCGATCGCTAAAAATAGGATTTGCAGCTTATTTAGTCAAACCTGTTAAGCCGTCCCGACTCCTCGATACCATCATGACTATTTTAGGAGGGCGGCTAGAAGAAGAGACAGAAGTCAGAATTCAGCAGTTAGAAGTCAGAAGTCAGAATTTAAAACTAAAAAATTCTGAAAACAGCCGCAACTATTATTTTCCTGACTCTCCCAAACTGAGAATTCTCTTAGCCGAAGATAATTTGGTGAATCAAAAAGTTGCTTTGAAGCAACTCCAAAGCCTAGGTTATAGTGCTGATGTCGCTGGTAATGGGAAAGAAGTTTTGCAGCTATTAGAAAAAATTCCTTATGATTTAATTCTGATGGATTGCCAAATGCCAGTTCTCGACGGTTTAGAAACCACAAAAGAAATTCGCCGTTGGCAGGAAAACTACTTTGCCAGTGGTTATCGTCCTGTGGTAATTGCAATGACAGCCAATGCCATGAAAGAAGACCAACAAATGTGTCTAGATGCCGGAATGGATGACTATTTGAGCAAGCCAGTAATCAAAGAAAAATTGGCGATAGCGTTAGAGCGTTGGGGAAATCTGATATTTGAGGCTAAAAAAACAGCTGCCACAGAGCAGACAGTTTGTTTAACAGATGTCGATGCAGTTAACCTGCCAATTGATTGGGAACGCTTACACCAACTCTCGGAAAATAACCCAGAATTTGAGTTGGAACTACTGCAAATATTTGTTGAGGATATTCAACCTCGTCTAGAAATCATTAAAATAGCGATCGCAACTCATGACTTTGAGCAAATAGCACTCCAAGGGCATCAAATTAAAGGTGCTAGTGCCAATATGGGAGTTACAACCATGCATCTAGCAGCAGAAGAACTAGAACAACTAGCGATAAACCAAGAGCGTCGAGGTTCTAGTAACTCAATCGTAGAGTTAGAGGACTTTATTAAACGCATCCAAGATTTTTTGAACTGTAAAGATAGTAATACTACAACCGAAAATAATAATATTTATTAATAAATTAACTAGGGCATTTTTTCTGAGTAAGTTCTGAAAAATATTTATTTTCTATTTTACAGATAGAAATTCTAACCGATTGGGAATAATAACAAAGTATATTCGGTGAGTTAGCTGCATCAGAAGCTAAGAATTTTTAGCCTAAATGTCAGTTAAATGCATCACCTCTTATTCCCAATTGATTCCTGAAAAGCGAGGTTTTCCTAATGAGTCAGATGAGTAGAGACGATGTACGAGAAAGACTTGGCAATGTAGATCAGATCCGCGATATTATTCTTGGAACACAGCTAAGAGAGTACGAAAATCGATTTACCAAGCTGGAGTCAGATATATCTCTCCTGCAACAACAGACGCGATTGCATGTCGAGCAACTCAAGTCCAACTTTTCTGCTGAACTAAAAACGGGGTTTGAGTCCCTGGATAAAAAGCTGAAGTCACTTAACCTGGCAACTCAAGAAGAAACTCTTGACTTACGGCAACAGGTTGATAGACTTAATAAAAAGTTTTCTAGCAGCGTTCAGTCGCTTGATGAAACCTTAGATAGCCAAACTACCTCGATTCGAGATGAAGTATTTCAAACTAAAGTCCAATTACAAGATGATGTCACGGCATTACGCGATCTGATTTTAGAAGAAATAGAGCGACGCTTTTCGCAGTTGACAGATAATAAAGTTTCTAAAGACGATATGGCTGAAACTTTGTTTGCCTTAGGAATGCGTCTGAAAGAAACTGAATTTATTCCTAAATTGCGAGAAGCAGCCAATGAGCGCAGCAACGAATATACTGCTGTACCGCTTTTAGAAAGTACAAAGTTTTCAAAAGTCAGTGTTAACTCACTCTAAGAGTAGGGCAAAATTACATTCGTAATTAAGTCAGAAGTTAAATAAAGATAAGGGAGATAATAATTTATAGCTCCTAAATTAGCAATTTAAAAAGGATGACTCAGGTGAAAAATTCGATTTCTAAATCTGTTGAGTTAAAGCCAAAAATACCTGTACAGCTTGACAATTTACTGTCTTTGCTAATTGAACTCAAAATTATCGAATCACCTGAGCAGTCTTTTCCTTTATCACCATCAGAAAGCGATCAAAATGAGGATATTCCAGAAGAAATTGAATTTTTGCAACTTCCTCCAGTGACATTAGAAGTATGTGAAGCTTATTTAGAGTCAAATTTTAATTTTCCTCAAGATACATCTAATTACTCACAAACTACCCAAGAAGAATTAGAAGAATCTATTGAAATATTTACAGAATTTGAGGATAAATTAGATAACTCAGAGGATGCATTACAAAAATTACGGGAAATATTAGTCGGATATGAGTTATCAGAAATAAATCAGATTACAACTAAACTCGAACAAAAGTTAACAAAAATAGAGCATCAAATTTATGACCCTAAAGAGCTAATAAATCTACTACTACCGTGGATTTCTGAGCTTTTAAAGCTGAAGATTACAGAGTCGAGAGAGGAAATTGTCCAGATAATTGCTCCTATTATCGATGAGACTATCCGTAGTCGCACTGAACAAGATAAAATTAGCATGAGTGAGGCGATCGCACCTGTAGTTCCTTTAGCTATTTCCCAACAGATTATTATTGCTCCAGAAGAAGTTTCAGATGCGATCGCTCCGGCAATGGGACGAGCCATCAAAAAGCAAATTGAAATTGAGCAAAATATTATGGTGGATGCACTCTACCCAGTTATTGGTAGTACCATAGCCAAATATATGGCAGAGACAATCCGTGCCATTAATCGACAAGTTGAAGAAACCCTCAGCGTTGAAGGCATTCAACGTAAAATTCGTGCCAAGCTACAGGGAGTTTCGGAAGCAGAATTAATTCTTAAAGAAGCTTTACCATTTACAATTCAAGCTATTTTCTTGATTCATAAAGCGTCTGGTTTAATTATCTCAAATATTCAGCATTCTGATGTAGAGCAGTTAGAAGCTGAAATGGTAGCAGGAATGCTAACAGCAATTCGCAGCTTTGCCAATGATTGCATCAATCAATCTGGAAGCATAACAGAATTGGATGCAATTGAATATGGAACATCAAAAATAATTTTAGAAGTTGCCGGATACTGTTATTTAGCGATTGTTGTACGTGGCGAACCAAGCAAAAAGTTTATTTTTAAAATGCGGGAAGTCTTCAGCATAATCGTTAAAAAGCATGGTGATTTAATTGAAAAATTTGACGGCGATCCAGATTCAATTTCTATTGAAATTCATACACTTTTAGAAGAACTCAAATATACAGATATTCAGGAGAAAAAGAAAACAAAAATCTCACCGCTCCAGATATTAGTTTTAACAGTTATCAGTACCATTATAATTCCTTGGGGTATTTGGCAATACCGTAGTGGAGTTATACATTCCATTGAAAATCAAACTTCGTTGGCTCTAACTTCTGTTCCAGAACTAGCTGTATATCGGCTTCCTGTAAAAGTAGAACACAACAAATTAAAATTAACAGGACGATTACCTAATCAACTTCTTCGCCAGAAAGCCGAGCAAACTGTCAAAATCACCTCTCCTAATTGGTTGATTGATAATCAAATTTTATTAGTAGAAGTACCAGCAGACCCCGTATTAGCTGCTGCTGAAGTCAAACGAGTCACAGCAGTTTTAAATCAAACTGACGATATAGCAATTTCTGCTCAATACATTGCTGATAAAGTAGCTGTTGAAGGAACTGTCAACCGAATTGCAGATGCTCAGATTATTGTCAAGGCATTTGAACAAATTCCCGGCGTAAAATCTGTGTCTAGCGCGGTACGAGTAGAACCCCCACAGATTGAAGTTCGATTTTACTTTCAACCCAACTCAGCAAGTTTAATGAAAGCAGATACAGCGTATAAGATTCAACAGGTTAAGTTTTTCCTTAATCAGCACCCAAATAAGCATTTAAAAATCATTGGTTATAGTGACCGTACTAGCGCGAACAAATCTCAAAAATTGGCACTGGCGCGAGCAAAGGCTGTACAACAAGCATTGATTAAATTAGGCATTGAGCCATCTCGTCTACAGGTCATTGGGAGGACAAATTTACCACCAGGAATTGATCGAACTCAACCCTTGTGGTTAAGCCGTTGTGTCGCTTTAGAATCGATAAACAAGCAATTTTAAGTTTATAGTAGCTATGATTCGGATAAAACATTCTCTATTTTTCTGCAACTATGTCTACAATTTCTAAAAAGATATGCTTATTTGGTGATTTTGGTGTTGGTAAAACTAGTTTGATTCGTCAATTTGTAGAATGTCAGTTTAGTGATGAATACCTTTCAACTGTCGGAGTAAAAATATCTCGTAAATTGCTTGGTATATCAGAAAAAAATCTTGTGAGCGAGCAAAAACTACAGTTGATAATTTGGGATATTGAAGGCAGTAATAAGTTTAAAGCAGTTGCTAACAATTACTTTCAAGGTTCCAAAGGTGCTGTGATAGTCGGTGATGTGACACAAGCAGAAACACTCAATCATATCCAAGAGCATATTCAAACTTTTTTAGCTGTTAATCCTAATAGCTATATTGTTGTTGCACTGAACAAATCAGATATGATTGCAGCCGAATATTTAGAAAAAATTCGTCAAATGTATCAATTCAACAATCAAGCTAATATATTAAACACTTATGTAACTTCAGCGAAAACTGGCAATAATGTTGATAAAATCTTTCAAGCTTTAGCCACTCGTTTAATTTAATTAAGATGAATTCATTTTTGACAAATTTATTATCTGTATGTGGTGTTGAATATTTAATAATTGATGAAAACTTCAAGATTCTAGAGATGTCTTTGGAATTAAATCATTTTGCTGATATTCATAATGAAGCAAAGCTCGGTCAGGATATTCGGATTGTGTTTCCTGAATTAGAGGGACTTGAAGATATATTTGATGCAATTTTACAGGGAGAACAAGATAATTTTGAATTAAAAGGAATTATGCGATCGCAACATCCTGCTTCTCCTTCCTATATTGATATTCGTATTATTAATAATCTCCAAAAAGACCATTACAGCAATCAACTAACCATCGTTATCGAAGATGCTACAGAACGGATGGTACTTGAGCAATCTTTATTTCAAGGTGCAAATGAAGCAAATCTTTTGTTACGTAACTTAAAAGCTTCTAAACAATATATTGACCAGATTGTGACATCAATGGCGGATGCTTTGTTAGTAACAACATTATCAGGTGAGATAAAAAAAGTAAATTATGCCGCACAAATATTATTACAATATAACGAAATCGAACTAATTGGTCAACCTATCACGAAAGTTCTTAAAGAAGTTAACAAATATCCTTTGATTCTTGATGATATTGAAAATATTGGTATATTCCAAAATCAAGAAAAAAATCCTTTAATAAAAGAAATAGAAACCGTTTGTTATCCTAAAAGTGGTAAAACAATTCCCGTAGCTTTTTCATCCTCAATAGTTAAGACGGAGATTGAACACTTTCAAGGTTATGTTTACATTTTGCGAGACATGACTGAACGAAAGCAGGCAGAACTCGCTAAACAAGAATTCTTAGCGATGATTAGCCATGAGGTTCGGACTCCGATCGCATCGGTAATTAGTATGACCAATTTGTTGCAATATACTGAATTGACTGCTGAACAGCAAGAGTTTGTTGAAACTATTTACATCAGTGGAAATTCTTTACTCAAAATTATTAACGATTTCCTTGACTTCTCTAAAATACAATCGGGCAACTTAGAACTCGAAGCGGAACCTTTTGGTTTGCGAAATTGCATTCATGAGGCTCTTTATATGCTTGCGCCTACAGCTAGAGAAAAAGGTTTAAAACTCACATTTTTTGATACTCCTGAACTTCCTACTAGGATTGTCGGAGATATTACCCGACTGCGCCAAGTCTTAATTAATTTACTCTGTAATGCGATTAAATTTACCGAAACTGGAACCATAGAAATTTCAATTATAACCCGCAAGAATAGCGATATTAATCATTCTTTTGCTGCCAATCCTAACGAAATTCAGTTTAGTGTTAAAGATACAGGCATTGGAATTCCACGCGATCGCCTTGAACGTTTATTTAAAGCTTTTAGTCAAGTTGATTCCTCTATTACTCGACAGTATGGTGGTACTGGCTTAGGTCTTGCTATCTGCAAACAACTGTGTGAATTAATGGGTGGCAGAATTTGGGTTGAAAGTGAGCTTAATGCAGGTAGCACGTTTTACTTTACGATTACCGCTTCTGTTATTCCAGAGGAGTCAGCAGCAGCCAGTGTGGTCTTCTCACAACAAGAGATACAAAAAGCGATCAAGTCTCCTGAAGTGGAACAACTGGCGTTCAAGAGTCAGGATATATTAGAGTTATCCTCCCATAAAACCCCTTGTCCCCCTCTCCCCGCTTCCTCTTCTGAGTCTCCTGACTTACATAAATTAAGAATTCTTTTAACTGAAGATAATTTGGTGAATCAGAAAATAGCCTTGAAACAACTCAAAAATCTGGGCTACAGTGCTGATATCGCTAATAATGGGAAAGAAGCATTGCAGCTATTAGAAAAAATTCCCTATGATTTAATTCTAATGGATTGCCAAATGCCAGTTCTTGACGGTTTGGAAACCACAAAACAAATTCATCGTTGGCAAGAAAGCAGCTTTGCTAGTGGTCGTCGTCCTGTAATAATTGCAATGACAGCTAATGCGATGAAACAAGACAAACAATTGTGTTTAGATGCCGGAATGGACGACTATTTGAGCAAGCCGGTGATGAAAGAAAATTTGGCCGCGACGCTAGAGTATTGGGGAAATGTGATATTTAGAGCAAAAGAAACATCTGCCACAGAGCAGACAGTTTCTACAATAGATATAAGTGCAGTTGACCTCCCAATTGATTGGGAACGCTTGCATCAACTTTCAGAAAACAATCCAGAATTTGAATTGGAACTATTACAAATATTTGTTGAGGATATTCAACCTCGTCTAGAGTTAATTAAAATAGCGATCGCAACTCATAACTTTCAGCAAATAGTACTCCAAGTTCATCAAATTAAAGGTGCTAGTGCCAATATAGGAGTTACAACCATGTATGTAGCAGCAGAAAAATTAGAACAATCAGCGATAAACCAAGAGCGTCGAGGTACTACTAACTTAATCTTAGAGTTAGAAGAGTTTATTAAACGCATCGAAGAGTTTTTAATCAGTAGTAAGTAGTCAGTGTCTTCCCACTTCAATTATATGTTTGTTTTGTAATATTTACTAATAAATAAACAGTAACGATTATCTCCTGTGGGCTGATAACTCAATTTGTTAGCAATAGCAGACATAATTTTTAAACCCCGCCCGCGCTCTAGATCATTATCCTCAAATTCAGATGTTTGGCGCAATTGCTGTTCTAAGTCAAAGGCTTCACCTTGAGACCAGATGCGAATTTCTATATATTCATCTAACCGCACAGCTTCCATCTCAATTTGAGTTTCAATAGGTAAATTTTTGTGGGCGTGTTCAACAATATTAGTAAAGCCTTCTATCATCAGAGTTTGACATTGCCACCAAATTTGTTTATCGATAATAAGTGGTTGATTGATCTGCTCGAACCAAGACAAAACTTGAGATGAAGCTGTCAGGTCTGTGTTGACTTTGAGAGAAATTTTATTATTCACTTCTTCACTAAGAAAATATTGTTAAATCATCATATTCCTTAATTAGTTTATTTAATTTGAGTATTTTTACTATACATTAAAAACTAAATTGCATATAACTTAAACTAAAGTAACTATTTACCAATCATTTTACTTAGTAAACTGTAATTTATGTTTAAAATTCTGGTTATTGATGATGACCCGACAGTACGAGCCGTACTGAAAAGTACACTCCAAAGGCAGGGTTATGAGACTACTGTAGCTAGCAATGGTGAAGAAGGAATTAGACAAGCACAACTCCTACATCCGGCTTTGATTATCTGTGACTGGATGATGTCACAAGTAGATGGGCTAGAAGTGTGTCGTCGAATTAGAACAGATCCACAGTTAGCAACTACTTTTTTTATTCTATTGACGGCTAGGGGAGCAGCACGAGGAGAGGAGGAAGATAGAGTTAGGGGACTTGACGCTGGAGCGGACGAGTTTATCTCTAAGCCGATAGAGATGAATGAATTAAAAGCACGAGTGAGAGCAGGACTAAGGTTACACCAGCTAAATCAGGATTTACAAAGTCAAAAGCAAGCTTTGGAGACACTAAATCAGGATTTGCAAACTCAAAAGCAAATTTTGGAAGCAGAATTGGCTGAGGCCGCTGATTATGTGCGATCGCTTTTACCCTCACCGCTTGTCGGAGCTGTAACTACAGAAAATTTGTTTATTCCTTCAGCGCAGCTAGGAGGTGATTGCTTCGACCATCATTGGATTGACGAGGATCACTTGGCAATTTATTTGTTGGATGTATCAGGTCATGGAGTGGGTTCAGCCCTCCTATCGGTATCGGTGCTGAATGTTTTGCGATCGCAATCCCTACCGAACACTAACTTTTCTCAACCAAGTGAAGTCCTAAAAGCTCTCAATCATGCTTTCCAAATGAGTAAGCACGGTGATAAATACTTTACAATTTGGTATGGAGTTTATCACCGCCTTAAACGTCAACTCATCTATGCCAACGCTGGACATCCACCAGCTTTACTGTTATCTAATACCTCCACAAACAACATCGAAGTTAAACAGCTAACTTCCTTAGATTTACCAATCGGCTTTTTACCGGAAGTTCAATTTGAAGAAGCTGTTTTTAATGTTAAAGAAAACAGCACTTTATACATCTTTAGTGATGGTGCTTATGAAATTAATCAGTCAGATGGCAAAATTTGGGGAATCGATGCTTTCATTGACTTACTAACCAAATATAGTCAGAAAGATACTTGTAACCTAACTCAACTTTTAGCCAAAATTCTCACCTTAAATGCTCAAAATAATCTTGAGGATGACTTATCTTTAGTAAAAGTTAACTTTGGTTAGGATCATCAAATCTGCATATTTTATTTGAGATATTATCAGAGGTTACTGTATTGCCAATACTTGACGATTGAATTCATCTTGATCGGCAAATGTGTGAAAAATTCTATCCATTTTAGTCAGTTCAAATAACATTCTAACTTGATCACTTATAGAACAAACAAACAGTTTAGCCTTAGTAGTTCGTGCCATTTGCATTGCTGATACTAAAGCACCTAAGCCTGAGCTATCAATAAACATTACTTCTTTCATATCGAGCAACAAAATATCAGCTCCGTTTGCTAATATACCGCTAACTTCACGACGTAGTTCGTTACCTCTAATACCATCTAAAATTCCAGATAACTCTAGTACTTTTACATTCAAACTCATGGTTTTATTTTCCGATTATTTTGCTTGAAAACTATGTAGTTATATTTTGGCATTGACCTAATTAAACCGCAATAGATAAAGTCAGCAATTAGCTTTGTTTTACTACTTGCTGATTACTATTATTTGCGATCGCCATAAAAAAGCTAGCATCAACCCATTGCCGAGAAATTTCAAAAGCTTCAAAATAGCCATCTTTCTGACCTAACTCTCGTGCCCAAAAGCGAGATAGAACAAGTATGGCATCGAGTTGCATAAATGCTTTATTTAATTCTGATTCATAACAACCGATAGCGGCAACTTTTTCCTCAATTACAGAGGTGATATCCACAAAAAAGTTGGGTTCAAAACCGCGCAAAAAAACAGGTGGTGCTGAATACCACAAGGGTATATTTTTGCGGGTAGCAACATTAGAAACTGCGATCGCACACACTTCATGATCTCTATGTCCATATTTTTCAGGTTGTGGTGCGTGAGTAATAATCAGATCCGGTTGCCATCGTCCTAGAGCTTCTTCAGTAACTTTAATTACTGCTTGTGTGGAGAAATTACACTCCTCAAGTGCATAAAACTCATAAGTTGCACCGATGATTTTACCAGCTGCATCTGCTTCTTGATGACGTGTACCTTTAACAGGTGAACTGGAAAGACCGCCATCGGTCAAAATTAAGCAACGAACATTCCATCCTGCTTTGGACATCAAACTAAGAGTACCAGCAGCAGGTAGAACTTCATCATCAGCATGAGCATAGATTGTTAAGACAGTTCGCTGACCAAAGTTGTTTGAGTCGGAATAAGTGTTCATAGCTGTTTTCTTTCTAAATAAGATTTGCAAATCAGCTGTCATGAGTTATTTTTTCACCTGCCCTTTTCCAGTTTTCCCTGCTAACCTCTTAAGCTTCTTTTGGGGGCTGCCAAACAGATGCGCGGATGATAGCCCACAAAAGTAATAAATTATAGATAGCCCATGCACCATTAAGCAGGTGAACCTCTGGATTATTTAAATGACCAATTGCAAATTGGTAAAGGCTCCATAACATCCCCAAGATGGTAAGGATAAAAATAACCAGCTGCGGCCAAACGAGCCGGAGATAAATCCCAGATTGGCGTTGCTTAGGTGTGACTTGAAAATTGAGTTTTTGTCCTGTGAATACACTCCATACAGCTTGGATTAATAAGGGAAATAAAGCGATCGCATATTGTTCCGAGCGCCATACTTCTCTAGCTGGAATGCCCCAAGTAGCTGCAAGGAAAGTCAGACGGTTAATAATAAAAGCTGGGAAAAAGTGTATGGCAAAGTCAGGGCCGTAGGTTTTGACTGGAACGATGTCCGTAAAAAAGTAAATGATTGGACAAGAAATAAAAACCAGAGTTGCAAAACCAGAGAAATAACTATACATCGTCTTGAAATATTGCAACCTTTGCCAAAAGGTTAGCCCTCGTTTTGTCAATGGATTTTCCCTCACTAGCACTTGGATAGTTCCTTGTGCCCAGCGTAGGCGCTGTTTGAGAGTAGAACTTAGATCGTCTGGCGCTAAACCTTCTGCCAAAAGTTCATTGTGATAAATAGATTTCCAACCAGCACTATGCAGACGCATGGCTGTATTCATATCTTCTGTAATGCTATTACTGGATACCCCACCAACTAAATCAAATTCATCTAAACGTTTTTCATCTTTGGCAAATTCATCAGCAAAATTTTGCAGTCCGACACTAACTAATGCTTCACGTCTTAAGATCGCATTTGTGCCCGTATAAAACGCAGCATTCATCCCATCTTTACCTTGTTGAAGCGGTCCATAAAATAAATTTGCTCGATGTCCAAAAGGATCGCCTGGAGGAATATTGTAAAAATCCTGGCGGGTTTGTACAAAAGCAATTTGATTCTGGTCGTATTTTCCTGTTGAAAGATTATAGATGTAGAAATAAGGCAGAACTCGCTTGAGAAAATTTCGCTTGGGAATGTGGTCAGCATCAAGAGTGACAATAAAATTTCCTGACGTTTCTCCAGAAAAAATTGCATAATTGATATTGCCTGCTTTGGCATGATGTGCTACCCCAGGCGTCTTCGGACGAGCAATGTAACGAAAACGAGCAAGTTCAACTAGTTCTAGTTCTTTTTTGTGAATAGCTTCTTTTAAAGCTTTTTGTTCAGTAATTAGGCGATCGCTAATACTTTTATCAGTCGGAGGTAGCCAAAGAATAAACTGTTGCAAACTTTGCAAAAATCCAGCCGCAGGCTCGTTCACCACTAATTCTGATGGTGTTTGCAGCCATTGTTCAGCAGCTTGAGTATTAGGTGTCAGATTTTCCAGTTGCTTCAAGCGCTCTAACAAACCAGAATGTTCTGCATCAATCCGTTCCGCTTCTAGCTGTAATTGTGGTGACTGCAAATCTTCAATACACAATCTTTCTGTCATCGCTCGCATATCAGCCGAGTTACCGTCATCCAGCACATAAACACGTAACTTTGTTGGTGGGTAATCGATTGTCAGAGCAGCTTTGGCAGTTTCTTCGACAATTTCCGTCGGCTCGTTGTAGCAAGTGACAAACACATCTACTGTTGGCCAGTCGGATCTGGGTAGAGGTGGGATCATCTGGTCGAGAGACTTAATTTGTCTGACTAAAGGTCGCCACAACCCAATTACAAACATTACGCCACCGAAATAGCTGTAAATCTCGGCTATCAGCAAAGGAATAGAAATCCAGAGGGCATCAAAATTGATCGAATGGGTGACGCGCCATTGCAAATACCAGATACCAAAAATTAAATTGATTTCTGCCAGGTAGCGAAATAACAGCGTTCTTTTTTTGAGTATTGAGCGGCTGTTACCAGAAAAGTTTGTCAGAGAAACTGAAGTCATCTTAGTACTCAATAGTTAATGTATCTGCATCCTCATCAAAATAAGTATTCCCTAGTTAAATTTGTGACTAACAAATTTTTCTCGATCAATCCAAAATTAGCGTTGCTCAATTGAGCTATGTCTCTCTCTACAAGGATTTTGGTATTACTAAGATTTATGCAAAACTACACACTGTAGGGGCAATTTATTAATCATTTGGTGTCAACTTAAGCTGAAATCTTCTGACTGTATGAGTTTTGCCCTCATCCCCAGCCCCTCTCTCTCCCAAAATTGGGAGAGGGGAGCAAATTCTCTACTTTAGTTCCCCTTCTCCAATATGGGAGAAGGGGTTAGGGGATGAGGGCAACCCTAGAACACAAAATTTCAGTTATCTTATTTTGTGCCAGTTACTAGGTGAGTCTTTTCACTATCTGAAACCCAGTAATTTCCAGAACTATCAGAAGTTAACTTGGTTTGTTGTGTGGCACTGTTTGGTAAACCTCGCCCAGAATCTCCCTTAGTAACTGTCTGCCACCAAAGGGAGTTCATAGTGGTAATCGGATGAATTAAGGGTTGTCGATTTGTCAAACTGTATAGCAAGGATTGCAAAATCATGCTGTTGGTGCTGCTGGTGAAACCAACTGCTGTTTTGCCGGTGGTTTCATAGAAGCCCTCATAAAATCCAACTAATGGATTATATAAATCAGTGCTTGCTTGCAGTAATTGTTGACTATACTTATTTTCTGGAAGCAGGGCATTATAGGCAAAAGCTACTGCTGTACTTACTAATCGTCCCTTTGGTACTAGTTGACCATTATCCCCTAAAGCTACCCAAGACTTACCTTGCCCAGTAATTGTACTGTGGACAGTGTAAGGTTTACGATCGATTAAGGTGGTGGCTGAGGCAGTGAGGGCGCCGGTGCGACGGTAACGTTCAGCTTGTGCTTGAAAAATTGGTTCAAAGAGCGATCGCATTTGTGGATCTAATCCAAACTCCAATGCATAAAGTACAAAAGGATTGCTAACTGTGTATTGGTTAACTTTGGAATTAGTATCTGTGCGATGGCGTTGAATTGGGACTTTCAATTTCTCCACCGAGGTAGTTTGATATTCACCCCCAACAGCAGAACGATCGAGATTAAACCCCCATAATTGAAAAGCACGAGCAGCATATTCCTCATAACCCAAGCGAGTTTCGGGGTTAACGCGGGTGAGATATCGCCCATCTTGCTCTTTGGTAACGATGGCACTAGAAAGAATACCTTCGCGCACCACACGTAAGTATGACCAATCCAGCACAATTTTATCTACGGCAGCCGTATATTCTGGATGACAGCTTTTTAAGTTGTACAGCGCTGCCAGCATTCTACCCAAATCTAAAGCTGACCAACCGTTTCCTTCTGGAACTGGATTTCCACCATAATCGACTGGTTGGAGAGTTCTGGTATCATAACCCCGACTTGGCAATTCCCCAGCAAATAACGGTAACTTTGTCAAAGCTCCTAAGAGATGACGAGTACGCTGGTCAAATTCTTTGGGGGTAATTGTATCGAGCGATCGCGCTGCGTGGAGTGCAGCGAGATAATCTCCTAATCCCCAGAGGGTTGCACCTTTGAAATCACTGCGATCGTCTATCAGCCCACTCTTAGAATGGTAATTTGCTTGAAAGTATCGCCAAGCCGCCTCTGCATAGCGCCGTTCAACAGGCGTCAGTGGTCGATCTAGTTTCAAATTAGATGATGGCTGGGGACTATCTACTGCTGGAATAGGTGCAACGGTTACTTCTGTAGGTTTAGAAGTATCCGCAGGGGTTGCGATCGCAGTCGTAACAGTAGAATTCGGTTGATTTGCAGGTGTTGCTGAAGAAGCATTTTCACTTGGCTTGCCAGTAGAATTCGGTTGATTTGCAGGTGTTGCTGGAGAAGCATTTTCACTCGGCTTGCCAGTAGAATTTGGTTGATTTGCAGGTGTTGCTGGAGAAGCATTTTCACTCGGCTTGCTAGTAGACACACTTGCAGAAGTGGAAGCAATTAACGGGTGATTTCCCCTAGCTTTGTAGTATAAAATCTCCAAAATTAACCCATTAGTATTACCTGTCAAAGCTTTATTGGGTTGTTTTGATTCTTCATAGATCCCAGCATAGTAACCGCTATCATCAGGACTGCGGAGATCCTTGACTGCATCAAAAACTTTTTGGGCATAAGCATTGTCGGGAAACAGATAGTGCCAGCCAAAAGCAGCTTTTGTACTGATGCTGCGAAACTGCGGATAAGGTTGATTAGCATCGGTAATAGTTGCCCAATTTGCACCGTTGGCGTAAACGGTGTTGTAAAGAAAATAAGGTGGTTGGTCGATATTATCTTCTGTTACCGCAGTTAACTGACCTGTGGTATCAAAACGCCGTTTTTGCACATCTAAAACCCTAGCAGCAAAATCAGCTAATTCTCCTTGTAAGCCAAATTCAATTCCATCAAGGATGTAAGACTCACTCACAACGTAATTATTAGCGTTGGTGCTTTGAAAGTCACGGCTATCAACCGGAATTTGCACACCATTAATTTCAACTAACTTAAACGGTTCTAAAGCAATAGCTTTGGGTGCTGAGAAACCCCAAAGTTGATAACCTCTAGCGCCGTATTCTTCGTAGCCGAGTCGTCCCTCTTGCACTAGTAAGGTTTTCTTGTCAGGGAGAACAGTAGCGCCAAAAAGTTGTCCATCTTTGAGCGATCGCGCCACTTGCCACTTCGTTACGATTCCTTTGAGCCAGTTATTATATTGAGGATGACAGGTACGGATAACATCAAACGCAGCCAGTATTCGCCCAACATCCAAAGCAGACCAACCAATACCCTGTTCTAGTGGATTGTTGCCATAATCAACCATCTTTGCAGTAGCCGCGTTATAGACTTTATTGGGCAAAGCATCTTCAAATAACTTCAAGCTGTTGAGAGTTGTCAAAAACTTATTAAGGCGAGAATCAAAATCTGCTTGATCGGTAAGATTCAACCATCGTGCAGCATTCAATGCCATCAGGTAGTTACCCATATCCCAGAGTGTACCTGAAGGATAACCCCCAGTAGAATTGGTAAATCCCGTTGCTGGCTGATAATTTTTGACAAAATACTGCCAAGCCGCACGAGCATAAGTTTGTTCTTCAGATGTGAGCGGGGTTGTAATATTGCTACAGCTATTGGAATTTTGAGATAAGACTGGTGTTGGGATGTAAAACAGTAATTGCAGAAATGTTCCAATTAGGAACAATGCAACCCATCTCAACAGCTTTTGTTGATGGTGCTTGTATAGCATAAGCAAAGAAGGAGTTAAGAGCGCGTCTGTACAGCCATCGATAGAATGGAGTATCGCTAGTGAATGATATTCGCAAAAGTTATAAATATCAGGGTGAATTACACGGAAGTTTTGTATATTGTTTCTTTAAACGAAGTCTGTATACGGAAAAAATTTATATTTTGCCCAAAAACAAACCCCAGTTAGAGTTTTAAACATTGTTTTTAATTTTTGTTTTCAGAGAGTGACAAAAGCTGTTTACGGACGCGATCGCTTGCGTTATGGATGGAAGAAACAAGTAAAATCCTCTTCCCTTCTGCCTCCTGCCTTGTTTCTTAGGAGCGGGGTATCCATTCTTCGGTAAGCACTATCGATAAGTTGCTGGCCTTGTAGAAAATCAAGATAGCGAAAATGGAAGTTGGAGCGATCGCAGCTAAAATACTCAAAAATATTTTTTAAACTAAACGGTTTAGTATAAAATAGTTATTAATAAATTTTTGACTTTATAATGACTAATAATTTCTTGAGAAGTTACGATCAAATCACAATCGAATTTCAGTTGAGACATTTCCTTCTAGGCAAAGAAAAGCATCAAACAGCAATGCCTCTTCGGTGGAATTTTAGGAATTTATAGTAAATCTCAATTACCAATCCCATGCCAAATCGTCATTATCCTCCCGCCTACTTACGCTATCTCAAAGCCAGGTTATGGAATCTAGGGCGACCTGGTTTTTGGGGAACTGCAATTTTTTTATCCGTAGTTGGGCTAGCAACCTGGGAATACTGGTCAAATCCAGATATTTTCGCTTATAAGCAAAAAAAACCTGTCGTTGTAGAAAAATCTGCTGATTCCTCCCTGTCACAAGAAAATAAAGCTATTGCAGCAGATATTGATAACCTGCCAGTTTTATTTAATGACTTTGAACAAGCAACTCCCTCATCAACAGCAAATGGATCTGAACAAAAGACTGAGGCGAACAAGAGCAAAGACTCATTAGATAATGTAAGTAACAAACAAAAGTCTGCTAATAATACCAAATTAGATCCTGGTTTAGGCGTTAACGGCGACACCTCCCCAGCCTTTAAAAATCCTTTTGTTGTCCAAACAGACAATTTATTGCGTACTGGAACGGTTAATAGTAGTAACCAATTTCTAGGTCTTAAAACCTTTAATGCAGCGTCTGAACCAATAGGAGGAGACCAAACATCCTCTAGCCTGGGTATTGGATTCCCTAATCAAACCAATAATAATCAAAATTCTCTCCCTACCAACCCTCTGCAAACAGAGCTTAACCAATCGACAAACCGGAAATTGTCTAGTTTCAATGGTACTACTGCAACTCAGACAAATACTTCGGGCCAAGTCTCCAATCCAGGGACAACACTAACGCCACCCATCAACAGCTCAACTACTCAGAATTCTCTACCAAGCACTGGGTTAACTCCTGGGACAGGCAACACATCAATGGGTACGAACTTACCACAAAATTCCTACAACAATTTAAATAACGGTCAAGTAGTGCCTAATAATGGGTTAACTACGAATACGAACTTACCGCAAAATTCCTACAACAATTTAAATAACGGTCAAGTAGTGCCTAATAATGGGTTAACTACGAATACGAACTTACCGCAAAATACCTATAACAATTTAAATAACGGTCAGGTAGTGCCTAATGTAGCACCAAGTAATGTTGTACCTTACTCTAGCCAGAGTCAAAGTGTTGTCACACCCACAAACCCTGTAGGGTATGGGAATTATGGCTTGCAGCAACCGACCCAACCACCACAATCTACCTATGGGAATTATGGCTTGCAGCAACCGACGCAACCATCACAATCTAATTATGGGAATTATGGCTTGCAGCAACCAACACAATCTAATTCCTTATATCTTCTTCGTCAACTTCAAGACAAGTATAGAAATCCGGGTCAAAACTGATTTTGAGTACGTTGGTTTGATTAAATCTAATTAAGGTGATTGTGGGCTATTTGGAATCATCGGAACTTCTGGTGTTTCAGGTTGTTGCTGTTGTCGTTGCAAATATTTACTCAATACATAAGCCATATCTCCACGGGTTACAGGTTTTAATGGAGAAATATTACCTTGAGCATCTGTATTCAGAAATCCTTCACTAGCTACTGTAGCGATCGCTTTTCTAGCCCAAGTTGGGATATATTTTTCATCTGGATGTGAAGCCAGAATCTCATTCACAGCAGCATCGGGAAACTGAAATACACCATAAGCCTGGGCGAAAATAGCCAGAGCTTCTGCCCTTGTCACCTTTTGGTTAGGGAAGAATTCATTCCCCCGATAGCCTTTCATGATGTCAGTTTTTAGTACTGTCTGTATATCATTAAATGCCCAATAAGAACGAGGAACATCTGGGATAGTTAAATTTTCTTTGGTAACAGCTTCTCTTTTATCTAGGCGAAATGCTTTTACCATAATCGAGGCTAATTCTGCCCGACTCACTAAGCTTTCGGGATAAAATTTGCCATCGGGAAAGTTTGTCATCCATTTGACAGCAGTTACCTGTTGAATGGAATCAGCTGGTATTCCAGAAGTAGATTCTGGTACTTGAGCAATTGCTGGCAAGCTTTGTAGTAGTGCCATTAAAGATAGAGTAATTGAAAGCTGACGCATGATGATAAGCACTTTTAACTGCTAACGTGAATTTAAAAAACTACGTTACTGAGGTTAACGCAAAATTGGGTGTTCCTAATAACCTGTAACTCAGCTAGTGACGAATTTAAACTGGGCAATGTTGCTTTAACTACGTAAGTAAGTTGGCACAATAAAACTAAACTATGTAAATAAAAATTAAATAGACTAAAACCCTCTTCCCTCCTGCCTTCTGCCCTCTGCCTTCTGCCTCATCTCAACAATAAATTTTCCCACCCACCTGCTTAGGGTGTGGCTATAAATTTTAAAAATTAGGACTGTGTTCAGTATCCCAGCACTTCCCATCATTCCAGACTCTACCAGTGTGTTCACATTCTGATTTATTGTAAATCCAAGGAATTGAAGTAGGGTAATAAGAGCTAGATGTGGGAGTAAGTGAAGATAATGCAAAAGAAAATATCGTGTAGCTACAAGTCGATAGAATGATTAGAAATCCTATGAGGAACAAGATATTGGCAGGAGTCCAAAAAGGATATAAACCTTTTTCAGAGCGTAAACGCACTTGAGAGCGACGTTCTGAACCTGCTAGCAACACCAAATAAAATCTTAATTTGGGAATTGGTACTGAAACTCTTATGTCTAAAGAATGACGTGTCCTCGCACGAGAGGCCAAACCCTTTTTTATCGCTTCTAATTGCTCTACCGTGAAGGTATTTGCTATTTCCGGGTCAATCTCAGCGAAAAGTTGCTTAAAAGTAGGAACGATGTACTGGGGATTGTTCATTAAGTTCGTATATTAATATACATTAATATTACATCAGTCATCTCCTTTATTCCGGATACTAGGATGTTTTATATTTTGGAAGTCCCTAATCAAGGAAGTAGAAATTAGCAAAAACTTGTTTTTTCCCTTTGATGTTTTGGCGTTATCTGCCCACTACTATGGACTATAGTCAGTTTTTCAGGAGTTTTGGGAATGACAGCAGCAGCAGATCCCGCAAAGTTGATGAAACAAGAAGTTGGCAAAGCCGCCGCCGCCCTAGTCAAGTCGGGTTCGATTGTCGGGTTGGGTACGGGGTCAACTACAGCATATACGATTCAGTTTTTGGGCGATCGCCTCAAGTCTGGTGAACTCAAAGATATCATTGGTATACCTACCTCGTTTCAGTCAGAAGTCTTGGCGAAACAGTATGGTGTCCCTCTTGCTACCTTGGATGCTATTGATCGCATCGATATTGCCATTGATGGCGCAGATGAAGTCGATCCGCAGAAGAATTTAATTAAAGGTGGTGGTGCAGCACATACCCGCGAAAAAGTCGTAGACTACCTAGCAGAACAGTTTATCGTCGTGGTAGACAGTGGCAAGTTAGTAGACCGCTTAGGTTCTAGTTTCGCTGTGCCCGTGGAAGTGATTCCAATGGCAATTACTCCTGTAACCAATGCCATCAAAAAACTTGGTGGTAAACCAGAACTCCGCATGGGTGTAAAAAAAGCTGGGCCAGTAATCACTGACCAAGGGAATTTTGTCTTAGATGTGAGATTTGACTCTATTGAAGATCCAGCCGGACTAGAAAAGACATTAAATAACATTCCCGGCGTTCTGGAAAATGGTATCTTCGTTAACTGTGTCGATTTAGTTTTGATTGGTGAAGTTAAAGATGGTCAGCCATTAGTGCGGCAACTGTAAGAATTGGATTTTGGATTTTAGAAACATCTAAAATCCAAAATTTAACAATAGATATAGCAGGAGGTAGAAGGCAGAAGGCAGGAGGCAGGAGGTAAAACTATTACTGTTCCTAGCTTTCACTCTTTTAAAATGTCCTAACCTATGTGACTACGGCTATATCCCTCTTCTGTCACTTTCCGGTTATTCTAAATAAAAGGATTA
>NZ_JBALDC010000002.1:0-9432 GCF_036917575.1 Nostoc sp.
TCTTCAGAAAGGTGATTTTTGGCTGGCATAAGTGGCTGATACTAAATTAATTATTTAATCTCTTATTATACAATCTAGCTGCCTAACAGCTTAGCCTCTATTAATGCTCAATCACGTTTAATCTAGTTATGGTTGCACAACAAGCCCTGAATAACCAAAAAGTTTTATGTACGTTATGCTGCGGTGTCTATCGCCAAACCCAAAAATTGATGCCCCGAAATTAGTGGTTTTTTGGAATATTGAACAGTTTATATTTAATTAAAGAGACTATATTCCATAAACTATACGAAAAAGTAGCTATGGCAAGCGGTGAAGTATTTGATACCAAAACAAAATCCCTATCTGTGCCAAGAGTAAATCTGCTGACCATGTTTCGGCTGGGTTTATTTCAAATGGGGTTGAGCATGATGTCCATCTTGACTCTGGGCGTACTCAACAGAGTCATGATTCAAGAAATAACAATTCCAGCGACGCTGGTATCAGTAGTTCTAGCACTGCCTTTATTTGTTGCTCCTTCCCGTGTCTGGTTCGGCCAGATTTCCGATGCCAAGCCGTTATGGGGAAACCATCGCACAGCTTATGTTTGGGTGGGTGCGGCAATATTTGCGATCGCAGCCTTTTTAGCTGTACAAGTAATATGGCAACTCAATATTGCTGGAAATAGTACGGGTACTTGGGTATGGACAACCCAAACAATAGGCTGGACAGCGCTTCTGGCTTTTGTTTTTGCTGTATACGGTCTAGGAATTTGTGCTAGCGGTACTGCCTTTGCTGCTTTGTTGGTGGATATATCTGAAGAAGATAACCGTTCTAAAGTAGTCGGTGTGGTTTGGTCGATGTTAATGGTGGGGATTATTGTTGGGGCGATTATTAGTGGCAGCTTGCTAAAACAGTTAACACCAGAAGCAACCGTAGAAACCTTGCAAGGAGCGGTCAACAGGTTGTTTACGATCGTGCCAGCAATTGTATTTGGTTTAGCGATCGCAGCGACATTCGGCGTAGAAAAAAAATACTCCCAATACTTAACCCGTTCCACACTAGTGAACCGGGAAGATAGCATTACTTTAGGCAATGCTTGGAAAATCTTGACAGCTAGCCCACAAACAGGCATCTTTTTCACCTTTTTATTGGTGATGACTATCAGTTTGTTTATGCAAGACCCGATTTTAGAACCTTATGCGGGTCAAGTGTTTAAAATGCCCCTAGCGGAAAGTACCAAATTAAATATTTTTTATGGAACAGGTCTATTGATTGCCTACGGCGTTACGGGCTTTTACATTGTTCCACGTTTGGGTAAGCGCAGAACTGCACGTTTTGGCTGTATGTTGGTAGCATTCTGTGCAATATTGCTAGGTATATCAGGATTCACAGCTAATGCAGCAGTTCTCAAATTAGGTTTGGTCTTATTTGGTTTAGCCACAGGTTTCCTAACAACGGGAGCAATTAGCTTGATGTTGGATCTGACGGCAGCAGAAGCCGCAGGTACGTTTATTGGGGCCTGGGGATTAGCGCAGTCCATCTCTAGAGGAATCGCAGTGGTAATCGGAGGTACAGTTTTGGATATTGGACGCAACTTTTTACCAAGCCAAGAACTAGCTTATGGACTGGTATTCATTCTAGAAGCTGTGGGAATGGTGCTATCGATTTGGTTTCTGAATCGGGTGAACATTACAGAATTTCAAACAAGTACAAAGCAAGCGATCGCTTCGGTTTTAGAAAGTGATTTAGATTAAACTGTATAGGGCATGGGGCATGGGACAAATGACAAATGACAAATGACTAATAACCAATGAATGATTTTTGGACAACAATTCTTGATTTTGCCCAAACTACCACTACCAGAGTGGGCAAGCAGCTGATGGAAGATTTTGGGCAAGTACAGGCTGACCAAAAAGCTGATGGGAGTTTGGTGACGCAAGCAGATAAATGGGCAGATCAAGAAATTCGGGATGCGATCGCTTCTAGTTTCCTTGGCTATGGCATTTTGAGCGAAGAGAGCGATAAGTCATTTCCCGGTACGGAGTGGTGCTGGGTAATTGACCCTCTAGATGGTACAACCAACTTCACACGCGGCATTCCCATCTGGACAATTTCTTTGGGTTTACTGTATCGAGGCACACCCATTTTTGGTTATGTTTACGCACCAACCTTGAATCAAGCTTTTCATGGTTTCTGGGCAGGTTCATCTGGTTTAGCAACACCAACAGGAGCATTTCTCAATAACCGCCCCATCCACACTAGTATAGATAGTCCTAGCAATAATCACTTTTTTAACCTCTGTTCCCGCAGCACCGCAGTTATCCAAAATGGCTTTCCCTGCAAAATTCGGATGTTGGGTGTGGCTAGCTATAACTTTTTGACAGTTGCCACTGGGGCTACTCTCGGTGGTATTGAGGCGACACCAAAAGTTTGGGACTTAGCAGGGGCTTGGGTAATTGTCCAGGCTGCTGGTGGGGTCTGGTCATCGCTTAAATCAGAACCATTTCCCTTGTCACGGGGAGAAGATTATAGCGATCGCTCTTTTCCCACCCTTGTAGTTAGTCGTCCTGAATTAGTTTCGGTATTTCAACCTTTTCTCGAAGGCATAAAAATTTAATTTGCAGCTTATCAACTTGTAAATAGTGATTTTCTCAACCAGCTTAGTGGACAATAATATACCTGACATTAAACTTAACAAAACCCTAGTCAAACAAAGAATTGAGTATAAATAAAGCTAGTAATAATCCTGATTTAAGCGCCAGACCAGTGTAGTTATTCATTCAAATAGTGTTGTGGCTTTCATCACACTGGTTAATTTAGTATAAAAAATTTTATGTTGTCTAATCTAGATTTAATTCGAGAGTTTGTGCAAAACTCTATTCAGAAAAAAGACGTTTTGTTGTCAAATTCTGTTTTGACAGCACAAACAGTGTATAAAACCAACCAACTAACAGCAAAATCTGAAGGCGTAGTTGCCACTGTTCAAATATCTCACACCCTATCTAAATTCTCGATTTCTTCAAAATCAACCCAGTGGGAATTGATAAATCAGGCATTAGCAGAATATAGTTATATCCTCAAAGGAGAAGTAGATAGTCGGGGTTTCTATGAATATCAATACTGCGAAGTTCCCAAAGGTTATCGGATGAATTGTACTAAATGTGTCATTCTATGGCGAGCTTGGTGGAAATATCGCAAGTATACTTCCAGACCAGGGATTCCCTTAGAACTTCTGATTAGAACACGAGACTCATGGTATCCAATTAGAGATTTAATTATTAGTGACGGACTTCTTTATATTAAAACCTTGGGGAGCGAGATTGCACTTGGTTCAGATGACTTAGTTACTTGGTTAAGCAAAGCTGATGTAACTAGAATTAAAGAAATACCTTCTACAGAGACATAGTGTGGTTATAGTGGTACAAATGTACGCTTGTATATATATTTATAAATATTTATAAAAATTTTTGAAAGTGGTATGACAACATAATTAGGCAAAGGACGTGAAGAAGAATGAAAGGACTTTGGCTCGAAAACAACCAGTTGCAATTACGTACAGATATTCCCGTTCCTGAACCACCACAGGGAGAAGCCTTAGTACGCGTATTGCGTGCAGGTATCTGTAATACCGATGTGGAACTACTCAGAGGCTACTATCCCTACACTGGTATTTTGGGGCATGAATTTGTCGGCATTGTTGAACGAGGGCCAGAACACTTAGTTAACCAACGTGTAGTTGGAGAAATCAACGCTGTGTGTGGGCATTGTCGGTTTTGTCTTAGTGGACAACCAACTCACTGCGAAAATCGTACAGTTCTGGGTATCGTCAACCGCAATGGAGCCTTTAGTGAATATCTCTGTTTGCCGGTGGAGAACCTGCATCCCGTACCTGATAATGTGCCGACAGAAGTAGCAACATTTACCGAACCTTTAGCAGCAGCTTTGGAAATTCAGCAGCAAGTGCCATTGCATCCAAACGATCGGGTACTAGTGGTTGGGGATGGCAAACTAGGGCAGTTAGTAGCTCAGACACTAGCTCTAACTAGCTGTGAACTCTTAGCTGTGGGGCGTCATCAAGATAAACTGGCTAACTTAGAAGCACGGGGAATAAAAACGAGTTTAGCTGACGCTGTTACAGATGGATATTTTGATATCTCAGTAGAATGTACTGGCAACCCAGAAGGATTTGCGATCGCCCGTCGTGCCCTACGCCCCCGTGGTACTCTTGTACTGAAAAGTACTTATGCTAGCAACCTGAGCCTGGATGCTTCTTCTTTAGTAGTGGATGAAATCACCCTAATCGGCTCACGTTGTGGCCCCTTTACTCCAGCCCTCCAGTTACTAGCTACAGGAAAAGTTGACGTGCAACCTCTGATTCATGCCACTTACCCTCTGATTGAAGGGCTTGCGGCTTTTGAATGTGCTCAGAGTCGGGGTGTTTTAAAGGTATTATTAGAGATTAGTTAATAGTCATTTGTCATTTGTCATTGGGTATTGGGCATGGGGATTGAATCTTCAATTTTGAATTTTGAATTTTGAATTGATTTCTTTCTTATCTCTACCAGTCCCCAGTCCCCAGTCCCCAGTCCCTAATACAGATAAGGATTTGTCTTCGGTTGATAGTCACGACAATCGATCGCTTCTTCTGTATTGGCAATAGATGGGCGTACAGTACATTTAAGACGGTAATTATCAGTAAAAAATTGGCAACCAGTACAGGGGATTTGATGCATTTGCTTGGCTGTAGTTACACTATCTCGTGCCGCCGCCCAGAGACTTAAAACAACGATAATAGTTACACTCCAAGCACCGATAAAACAAATCGGGATTAACAAAGGTTGAATCCCATGAATGATGAAAAATATCAGTTTAAACATGTTATGTGCTGAGACAAATTAGGAGTTAAAAGTATATTATCTCTTAACCGGAGGCGGAGCGTCTCCGGCTTTGCTCTTAATTCCTAACTTTTTCAGGGTAAAAGGATAAGTTAAACGCCAGCATGACCCAGTGCTAAACCTGTTACCAGCATTCCCAAAACTAGGAAAGGTTGAGCGCTGGCTTGGTACTTAACATCATTTTTCACAGGGTCGCGTAGGAAGTACATATCCTGCAAGGTGATTTGTGGGATGATTAACAGTACTAGTATTGCTGCATACAAATTCTCGTGGATGCTGACAAGATAAGCTGCAATCAATCCTTGAAAGACATCAATCGTCGCTACACAAATCCATGCTGCGGTGGTGATGCCAAACATTACGGGTAATGAATTTAATCCTAACTGGCGATCGCCTTCTACACTCTTAAAATCATTGACAATGGCAATACCCAATCCAGCCAAACTGTAGAACATTGTCAAAATTATAATTGTGGAATTCAGTTCCCCAAACAAAGCGTGTCCTGTAGACCAAGGTAGGGTAATGTAGCTTGCACCCAAAGCGTAGCTACCTAGCCAGCCGTTTTGTTTAAGTTTCAGGGGAGGTGCAGAATAAATATAGGCAATGAAAGAACCGATAATCGCGATCGCTGTAATTGTCAGGAATTCATGACCAGACCAGACATCAAGTACAAATGCTAAACCAATGCCAGCAATCAATAATACCCAAATCTGAATAATTACTTGGGGTAAGGGAATTGCTCCAGAGGGAATGGGGCGATAAGGTTCATTAATGGCATCGATTTCGCGATCATAGTAATCATTGAGGATTTGGGTGTAACCTGTCATCAATGGCCCAGCCAGTAACATACAAGCTGTTACCTTTAACACATTTTCCAGCGTCCAAGTATAGTTACCAGAAGAAGCCGCACCACAGACTACGCCCCAAATTAGGGGAATCCAGGTGATCGGCTTCATGAGCTGTAAACGAATTTTCCAAATAGAAGTTTCTCCAGACGCTGCACCTTTCATCCCCAGTATCTGCCTAGTTTTCGCACTGCGATCGCTCGTTGGTGTTGCTTCCTGACTGGGATTAATTGCAACTGAGTCTATAGCCTCAGTTGGGTTTGGGTCTGGGGTAATGGGAGTTGATTCTGACATAAGGTTTACTGATTAATAGGGTATTGGGCATGGGGCATTGGGCGTTGATGATTAAGTTTCCCGCATCCTGTGTATTCCTATGAAATATTGTCAACCTTAATGTGATTGTGTGACATGGTATTGGAGCTAGTTCATTGTCCCAATTGTAATGTGACAGCATCGCAGTGATAAAGGATGGCACAAAGAAAAGCTATTTGTTGGGGTGAGGGAGGAAGCAGATAGCACAGCGTTAACGAGTCTGTGAGCGTCAAGCAGAAGGCATAAGTTATGAAATCTTTGTGCTGCAAAACTTTCAGGTGTTTTTTCTTTTCCTCCTGCCTCTTGTCTTACGAACCTGACCACGTAGTGCATGGTTTAATTTTTCCCAAACCCCCTTGCGCTGCCATTTCCTGTAGTAGCTGTAAACTGTTGAACTTGAAGGAAAGTCTACTGGCAGCATATTCCATTAACATCCCGTTTTTAAGTGATAGTAGATTGCATTAAGTAAGTCGGTGCAATAAAACCAAACTCTGTGAAGAAAAGTAAATGAGGCTAAAACTCTTTCTCCCCCAGCCCCCTGCCTTATCCCAACAATAATTATTTACGCCGACCTACTTACATACTGCCCGCATAGTCAGTTGTGCGCGGATGTCCTCCTTCTTTAGCTGGTGGAATTAAGGGTTTCAGGATTTCCCACCCTATATCATTTAAGTCTGTGGGATAAGATTTTCGTTTCATGAGCAACTAGTCTAAGCGTTATTACTGATTTGGACTTTTGAAATTATTTTGTTACATACTGATGATACTCGTATATTACGCAGCTAAGATGTTGTCTGTAAACTTTCTCTGTGGAGAGAAACACGATGTCTTTTGAGCTTCCCCAGTTGGGTACGTCTTCTACTGATCTACTGTCTAAAAATAGCCTTGCACCTGTCTTGGACGAAGGCAGTTTAACGACTTCTTTAACGGGACTGGGACGATCCAGCCAATCTCTCTTATTTGTGGATAAATCGGTGACGGACTATCAGCAGTTGCTGGCAGGTGTAACTCCAGGCACAGAAATCCATATACTTGACCCAGGGCAAGATAGTGTTACCCAGATTACTAACACCCTGTTAGGGCGGCAAAACATCGCCAGTTTACATATCGTTTCCCACGGGGAAGCCGGGGGAGTGGATTTTGGTAGCAGCGCCCTTAACTCGATCGATCTGCCTGAGTACGCAGCCCAGTTAAAGACCTGGAGCAAAGCGCTGACCAACGATGCAGATATTTTGTTTTATGGCTGTAACGTTGCCCAAGGCCAACTCGGTCAGGCGTTTGTCCAAAACATCAGTCAGGTTACTGGAGCCGATGTTGCCGCCTCCAATAACCTGACAGGCAAAGATGGCGACTGGATCTTAGAGTTCAACACAGGGCAAATTGAGTCTGGTTTAGCATTCCAAGCCAGCACATTGGCAAACTACCAGGCAAGCTTAATTAGTGTAACTTCAACGGGCAATGCGGCTACTCTTCTTTCAGCAATTGCAGGTGATACAACAGGTCTGAGTAACATCACCGCGACGGTCACTGGTAATCCTCAAGCCTTTGGTACGTTTACTAGCGATCCCTTTGGGTTCGGTTCTGGGGTAGTTATCAGTACAGGAGCCGTTACCAATGTGGTGGGTCCAAACAATAATACGGGTGCAGGAACGAATTTTGGAACTGCTGGCGACGTTGCGGGTTCTTTTGATCTGGCTAAATTAGACATTAGTTTTAATGCTGATAACGTCGATCGTTCTTTGTTCTTCCGGTTTGTCTTTGGCTCAGAAGAATTCCCTGAGTATGCCGGAAGCAACTTTAACGACTCGTTTGAATTGCTGCTAAATGGGGTGAATTTAGCGCGTCTGAGTAATGGCAGTACCGTTACAATTAACAATCTTGCCACTAGTCCAACTGGTCCATTCGATCCTGACTATATTGCTAATCCAACCAATAATCCAGATACGCAGTTGGATGGCTACACGAGAGCGCTAACATTTGAGGGGGCAGTGATCAAAAACTCGCTCAATACTGTCAGTATTCGCATCAGAGACACTGGTGATGGAGGCCTCGACTCTGCTGCCTTCCTAAAAGTTAATAGCTTTGGCACGGCTCCACCCTCCAGTAAGCCAGTGCTTACACTTTCAGGCAACAGCGCTTCTTACTCGGTGGGTAGCGCCCCAATCCTTTTGGATACCAACGGAACCATTACCGACTCGGATTCTCCAAATTTTGATACGGGCATCCTTGCTGTTGAAATTTCTAACAATGCCACAGCCACCGATCAACTAGCGATTAAGAATCAGGGAACAGGTGTTGGTCAAATCGGCGTATCTGGCAGCAACGTTACCTACAACTTTGGAAGTGGAGCTGTCAACATTGGCACATTTAAAGGTGGCACTAACGGCACAACTCCCCTAGTCATTACTTTTAACAATAATTCGACACCAATCGCAGCCCAAGCACTTCTGGGAAATATTACCTTCTTTAACAGTTCAGCTACGCCTTCTACTAGCTCTCGCACCATTAGTTTCAATATTACTGATGGGGATGGGGGAAATAGTACAGTTTCAACAGAGACTGTCAATATAGTTCAGAATGCCGCCCCCACTATCAGCACCAACTCGTTGAACATCAGCGAAGGTGGCAGTGTGGTTCTCTCCAGCAGCAATATCAACGCCACCGACGATAACACCCCAGATCAACTCACCTACACTGCCACAGGTATCAGCAGTGGACAGTTTGAATTGGTGGCGAATGCAGGTGTTGCGATTACTAGCTTCACCCAAGCACAGATCAACTCTGGGGCAGTTAGCTTTGTCCAAAATGGCGGTGAAACCGCACCCAGCTATAGCCTCAGTGTCAGTGATGGGTCGTTGAGCAGCGCTAGCAGCACAGGGGTGATCGGTTTCACCAACGTCAACGATGCCCCGACTATCAGCACCAACTCGTTGAACATCAGCGAAGGTGGTAGTGTGGTTCTCTCCAGCAGCAATCTCAACGCCACCGACCCGGATAATACGCCAGTTCAACTCACTTACACTGCCACAGGTATCAGCGGTGGACAGTTTGAGTTGGTAGCGAATGCAGGTGTTGCGATTACCAGCTTCACCCAAGCACAGATCAACTCTGGAGCAGTTAGCTTTGTCCAAAATGGTAGTGAAACCGCACCCAGCTATACCCTCAGTGTCAGTGATGGGTCGTTGAGCAGTCCTAGCAGTACAGTGGCAATTGGTACCTTCACCAAAGTCAACGATGCCCCGACTATCAGCACCAACTCGTTGAACATCAGCGAAGGTGGTAGTGTGGTTCTCTCCAGCAGCAATCTCAACGCCACCGACCCGGATAATACGCCAGTTCAACTCACTTACACTGCCACAGGTATCAGCGGTGGACAGTTTGAGTTGGTAGCGAATGCAGGT
>NZ_JBALDC010000003.1:0-6984 GCF_036917575.1 Nostoc sp.
TCTAAAAAAGTTAAACACAGAGGTACTGGAACAAGAACTAATCCTCCTGTGTTTGTTGTTTCAAGCACTGCATAGCCTTAACTGAACCGTATTGCTATATATACACCATGCCCTCATTGGAGGCTGTATGTCCCGTCCAAAAAACACCAGGAGGAAACGCGCGTTTCCTCCTGGTGTTTGGTAGATGACTACAATAGTTAGGTGTGGTTACGATTTTTGGGTGGACTTGCTAATCCCACTGCTTCAGGGGCGCTGCTTCCATTTTAAAGATGTCTAAATGGTATTAGAAAGCTGCAACAGCTGCCTCAGCTACAGCTTGATCCTGTTCACCGCTACCGCCACTTACTCCAACTGCACCAACTATTTGCTCATCGCGTTGAAGTGGTATACCCCCGGCAAAAATCATGATTCGTCCTCCATTTGAGGCGTGAATACCATAAAATTGTTTTCCTGGTTGAGCATTCTCACCAAGGGATTTGGTAGAGAGATTAAACGCACGAGCAGTAAATGCTTTATTAATTGAGATATCAATACTTCCGATCCACGCATCATCCATACGAATATGAGCAACAAGATTCCCGCCAGCATCAACAACCGCAAGATTCATTGGTTGTCCGATTTCACGAGCCTTCGCTTCTCCAGCCGCTAATATTCGTCGTGCGTCATCCAAGGATACAGAATATTTGTCAGAAGTCATGGTAATTCTTTCAATCGTAGAAATGTGTGCGTTAAGTGCTTGTCATCAATAAAGGATATCACGAGCATAAATTCTCGGTGTACCTTTATTCCTTCCTAAGAGTCCCCAGTCTCTACGAGTAATTCTCCGAATCAAATCGAATTGTTATATAGCAGGAGGCAGCTATGCTGGAGGTAAAACTATTACTATTCCTAGCTTTCACTCTTTTCAAATGTCCTAACCTATGTGACTACGGCTATATCAGGTGTTTTGTGAAATGCTCAAAACTCTGAAATTACAGGGTTTTTACTCAAGACGGGCTAAACGCCCCGCTACCGCTAACAGCACTCACTACAGATCAAAGCATAATCAAACCCAGTCGCACACCCACAGCAACAGCCTCGGTGCGACTGGAGACATTGAGCTTTTGAAAAATGGATGAGAGATGAAATTTGACTGTATGCTCAGAAATGTGTAATTGTTTAGCGATCGCTTTATTCCCCAACCCAGAACCAAGCATACCTAAAACTTCTATCTCGCGTGGTGTCAAGGTTTGTACAGGATTCGCCACCACTTTTTCGCGGATAGACAGTAATTCTACAGCATCCGGATGCAGCGCCAGCAAACCAAAAGCGATCGCCTCCACAGCCGCGACAATTTCTGACTCTGTGCTAATACTGGGCAATATTCCCCGGATACCAGAACGTAACGCCGTCTGTAAGTCGATACTGTCGAGTTCTTCAACAATGACGATTATTCCTAATCGATATTGCTGTTCTTGAATTATCAGCAATTTTTCCCACACCGCTTGTGGAAAATTACCGCTCAAATCTATCAGCACCACATCTGGCTGTAATTGCCCAACTTCACTCGCCAATACATCCAAATCAGATGCACTCCCCACAACCGTTAACCGAGGATTGGTAGTTACCACAGTTGATAACCCTGCCCGCACCACAGGGGAAGTAGCAACTACCATCACTCGGATCATGTCGCCTCCACGGCAGTTGTCTCGGACTGCACAGCAACATAAATCACGAGTTGCTGTCTACCGCGTTGGATTTGTAGCGGTACAGATCCTTTACTGTTATGGAGATATTTGGTTAAATCATTCATGGTAGTGAATAATCGCCCCGAAACTCCAATTAAAACATCGCCGATTTGTACACCAGCAGTTTCCGCCGCACTGCCAGGTAGAATTGACAGCACTAATAAACCTAAGCTACGCCTACCTAAAAGTACAGGTTGCAGTGTGACTCCCAGTTGCGGACGACTATTTCCCTGTAAAAAACGCTCAACGGTGTTGCTGGGAACTGCCACAGCCAAACCATTAACAATCATGGTGTTAATTCCCACGACTCGGCCGAGACAGTCGGCAAGTGGCCCTCCAGAATTACCAGGATACAGTCGCAAATCGGCCATGACTGCTCGTGGATTATTTGCATGGATAATTCCAGTTGTCACAGCACCACTGTCACCAAACGGATTACCCACCGCCAAAACTAATTCACCCACTCGTAACGCCTCAGAATTGCCGATAGTTGCAGCAGTCAAATCAGTGGCGACAATTTTCAGGGCTGCTAAATCCTGCTGTGGCTCGAATCGAGTACGTACCGCATCAAATACCCTGCCGTCTGCCAATTCCACAGTTGTGCGGTTGCTGGTTGCCACATGGGCGTTAGTAATAATTAGTCCGTCAGGTTGCCAAATGACACCAGAACCGACTCCCAAAGAGCCGCTTTTCACTTTCACAGTGCAATCGCGTAGTTTAGCAGCTACCTCTGTCAATTCAGCAGCGATGTTAGTTAATGTTGTGTTTGCCATGTTATACAATTTTTGAGCATGTCAAAGTAAAATCTAGTGATGTCCTTTGTCCTCATAAACACAAATGACTAATGACTAATCACTAATGACGATTCGAGCAAAAAGGTTCAACTTCCGAGTTCAGAAGCTCGAATGAATAGAGAATTTCGATAATTTTGACAAAGCTAGTTAAACCGATCGCAAATTAGCATTATTCTTCCTTAGTAGGTCGTTCGCCAATTGTGATCGCTAACTCAACTAACACTCCACCCCGGACAACTTGCACGTTGACAGATTTACCAATGCGATCGCTGTTATTAAGCAGCGCCAATACCTCACCTGTATCGCCAACAGTTACGCCATCGAACGTTACTAAAACATCGCCAAGCAGCACACCTGCATTATCAGCAGGCCCCGAAGATTCAACATTAACGACAATTACCCCAGTTGCAGAACTTAAATTCAGAGATGTTTTTAGGTTCTTTGGTAAGCGTACAGGTTGCATTCCCACACCCAAGTAGCCTTTTGAAATATATCCTTTTGCTACTAATTGGTCAACCACGCGATCGACTGTAGCAGTGGGGATAGTCAGAGCAATTCCACGCCGCCCCGATGTATTCATGCCTACCACAAAACCAGCAGCATCTACCAGCGGCCCACCCGCAAAGCCAGAGTAAAGGGTAATGTCTGGGCGGATGAATTGGTCAATATTGCCGCCACTCATACTTCGCCAAGCACCGCTAACCACACTCACTGCACCCATCGCCGCTCTTAAATCACCTTCGCTACCTCTTGCCAGTCCTAATACGAGATGACCGACTTTGAGCGTTTTAGCATCACCAACTTTCGCCACAGGTATTTCGACATTTTCTAGTTTAAAAACAGCAATATCGGTGCTAGAGTCATGACCGATGAGTGTTACTGGTGCAGTGCTACCATTTGATAAGGTAATCGTGATGTCGTCATAGCGCTGGAGGCACTCATCAGAGGTAACAATGATGCCATCACGCCAGTGAATGCCGCTTGGGGAAACACGAGTACCCCCATTTACTGCAACCACAGCACTCCCAGCTTGTTCTACGGTATCAGCTAAACTGTTGGACAGGTCTAGTAATGAAGACATAAGATTTTCTGCAAACGTTCTTAGATGTTCATATCGTGCCGTTTGATCAACACAGATGACATCGGAAAAATGGGGAGTAATTCATCCTAGAAAAATGGCTAGGATTGACATCAGCTTTTGAGCTTCTCTACGAGAGGCTTCGCCAACGCAAACGCTAATGCAAAAGTTTTTGGTCTACTACAGCTATATTAGTTTGGGATCTGAGCTTTCTTTAATTATTGAGTTGTAATAGGCAATAACTTGACTACGGAAAGCTCTGAAAGTATTCCACTAACGAATAAGCTGATTAAGGTGTTGCATAAATGCGGGATGATTTGGTGGTTGAAACCATTGAAAATTCGTTCCACATTGAGCGAAATCATCCCATAATTCTGCAACGCCTAAAGATTAAATAACCACTTATACTACCTTATCGAATTCAATATAAAGGTACTTCAGTCCCCGCATGAGTATGTTTGGTAAGTACTGATAACCGGATTGTCCCAAGCGGATGTTATTAAGCCGTAGTAACAATCGCTGATATGCAATCTGCATTTCCTTACGAGCAAGCATAGCACCTAAACAAAAATGAATCCCATGACCAAAAGATAGGTGATTGCTGGCATTATGGCGGCGCACATCCAAACGCTCGCCCTCAATAAATTTTATGGGGTCGCGGTTAGCAGCATCGAAGCGGATCATCACCAAAGACCCAGCTTGGAGAGCAACGTCTCCTAGTTTTATATCTTCCATCACAACTCGCCACATTCCTGCTGTTGGACTTTCCATCCGTAGAACTTCTTCAACAAAGTTATCTAGCTGCGAAATATCTGTTTGTAGCAACTTTATTTGCTCTTTATTGTTTGCCAGCAACAACATCCCACCTGCAAGCGCACTGGTGACAGTTTCATTACCAGCCACTAATATCTGCTGAATTATACTCAGCAGTTCAGCAGTATCAAGCGATCGCTCTCCAGCTACCTTTGCCTTTACCAAGTCAGTGATCAAATCATCTTGAGGCTGTTTTTGGCGCGAGTCTATGACATCTTTAAAATAATGCTGGAAAGCAACAACATCTTTAGCACACTCAATCTCCTGCTCTCTAGAGAGTGTGTGCCCTAAACGTGCAATAAAAGCATCAGACCATTGCTTGAACTTTGGTATATCTGCTTGCGGCACACCCAACTGTTGAGCAATAACTTTGAGCGGTAAAGCTACGGCAAACTCACTGACGAATTCACACTTGCTGCGATCAATGAAATTGTCAATCAGTTCATCAACAATCTGCTCAATCAACTCAGACATTTTGTTGACACGCTCAGAGGTGAATGCTTTATTCACCAGCGCTCGAAATCGCTCGTGTTCTGGCGGATCTGCTGTGAGTAGGGTGTTCATCTGAGGCCAGCCTTGAGCAGAAATTTTCTGCAACTCATCATCCTGTTCTTCTTTTCCAGCCAGTAAAGTAGAGAAATTGCTAGAGAATACTCTTGTATCCTTAAGAATTTCTCTCACCAAGTCATAGCTGGTAACGAGAAAGAGTTTTGCTCCTGTTCTGGAACTAGGTAGCTCCATAATTGGTGCTTGCTCTTGTGCCAGCTTGTAGAATTCATAAGGACACACAAGCACTTCCGGGTCAAAGAAGTTGTAGTCCGATAGATGCTTCATGGTTTTAATGGTGGTCAGTGATGGTTTACTTTGAGTAATTGTCTAGTCAACAGTCAACATCATCTTAACAAGTTACCTACCGTTAGCTCATTTTTGAAGACAAATGCACACCGAGTCAAGAGAAATCAATCTGCTAACTCCATCTAGAAACTTACCTCTATATGGCAAGAGAATTTTAGTAACAGCACCAATAAATTATGCTTATAGGTTATCCGAACAAATCATCAAAAAAGGTGGTTTACCTGTTTTCATGCCTACTATTGAAACCTGCTATTTATCAAACTACACTCTCTTAGATACCGCTTTAGCCCATATCAGCGAATTTGATTGGATTCTTTTCACAAGTAGAAACGGAATCGCTGCATTTTTTCACCGCATAAATGATTTGAATATTCCTATATCTATGGTGCAAAAATGTCAATTATGTGCTTTGGGAAAAGATGCAGAAAGCTTATTATCTTTTTCTGACAAAGTGGATTTAATTCCAACAGAATCTAGCCCAGCCGGAATTGTAGCTGAATTAGCGAAACTTCCGCAAATTCACGACAAAAAAGTGCTGATCCCGGCTCCAGAAGTTGTGGGTTTGCCTGAGCCTGATGTTGTACCCAATTTGATTACAGATTTGCAACAATTGGGCATAGAAGTAACTCGCGTACCCACATATATTACGCAAGGTTTAGACAAAAGTATCTACAGTATGGAATTAAACCTGATGCGTCAAGCAATTATTGATGTAATTGCCTTTAGTAGCACAGCAGAAGTAGAAAGCTTTTTGACAATGGTTAACTCGCAAAGCGATTACGAACATTGTGTTATTGCATGTTTTGGCCCTTACACCACTGCTAACGCCCAAAAGTTGGGTATGACTGTCTCTATCGTGTCTAGAGATTATAGTTCATTTGAGGGATTTGCTGAAGCGATCGCAGCATTTTTTACTCTTACTTGCGATTAAAACGAAGCGTCTAAAGATATAAAATAATCAACCACATTTAACTCTAGACTCGCAGCACATAAACCCGTAGGATCAACAATGTAGTTCATATTTAGCTAGGGATTGTTACATGGCAACTTATAAAGTCACATTAAAAACTCCAGATGAAGAAAAAACAATTGAAGTTTCTGATGATGATTACATCCTAGAGATTGCTAACGAAGAAAATGAGATGGATTTGCCCTACTCATGTAACGCTGGTTCTTGCTCAAGCTGCACTGGTAAGCTGATTTCAGGTACAGTTGACCAATCAGATCAGAACTTCTTAGACGACGAGCAAATAGACGCAGGATATGTTCTCACCTGCGTTGCCAGACCCACTTCTGACTGTGTAATCCAAACTAATCAAGAAGATGAGCTTAACGGTTAAGAGCGGGTGAGAGTTGAGGGTATTGGTATTAACTTAAGCCCAAACCCTTTTCAAATCCCGTTTTTCTAGCTGAAAATGCTGCTCATTAGGCTGCTGTCGCTAGCAAGGAAGGCGGCAGTAGTCTTTATTGTAGACGTTATCCGAAACAAGGTGTGAAAATTAAGCTGCGATCGCATCTGGGTGTAGATGTGTAGCAAGAGCATCCCTATTTGGCAAAAATAATTTTAGATTTTATCGAAATGTAGTTTTTTGTACTACCAATTGAAGTGCAGAATGTGGGTTTTATCCCTCTTCTGTCACTTTCCGGAATAAGCAAGTAGTTTAGGAGCTAAATCATCCAGAAGCATAAGAGGGTTTAAATTGATTCATTGCAGCAA
>NZ_JBALDC010000004.1:0-149761 GCF_036917575.1 Nostoc sp.
CAATCGAACGAAATTCTTTTCATGGCGAGTGGAACTATATTATAAAACCCAAAGTTGCCACTTAATTGTTCAAGTTATTTTTACATAACTCCTAAGTTCTATACGCTGCTTCGGAGTCAGCGATTTAACGCCGTCTACGCCAGCCGTCTTTTTCCCCTGGTTATCTTGGGTGACTCTACGAACCGAAACTGCCAACTCCTTTATCCTGTGCCTTTTGGCTCCAGCGTATTAGCCTTTTCGCTGGTTTAGAGTGACGACGATTCAAACACATCTTTAAACCAAGGAGATTAATTACTGGGATCATCGGGCAGAAGAACTGAAAATCCAAGAGGAAGCTGGCAAGCCTAATGCCAAAATTAACTCAGGTAAGGCACGTCAGCGAGCTGATGATTTGCAAGCACGGTTAATGCAACGCTTGGAAGAATTAGAGCAAGAACGTAGATTATCGCCCCCAACCGCCTGTGGTGGTTGGGGGCGCGTTGGTAGTTTCGGTAGGCTTGCTGCAACGAATGCAAGGCAAACAACAGGTAACAACGGCGATGTTTGCCAGGGAGACGGAACGAGTAGAACAGGCAGCAATGACGGCTGTAATGGAAGTAGAACGCAATTTAGGGTACGAACCAACTGATGTGAGTACCCAGAAATGCGGCTATGATATTGAGTCACGCATCCCTAAAACAGGGCAGTTGCGGTTTATTGAAGTCAAGGGAAGAATTGCAACTGGCCAGACAGTGACAGTAACCAAGAATGAAATTATCACTGCCTTAAATAAGCCTGAGAACTTTATTTTGGCACTAGTGAAAGTGCCTCCGGCAGATGTAATCGACAGTAATTGTTCAATTCGCTATGTGCAGCAACCGTTTCATAAAGAGCCAGATTTCGCAGTCACGAGTGTAAATTACAATTTACAAGAATTGTGGCAGATGGGGACAGCACCGCAATAATTGGAGATTTCAGAGAATTGATCTGCGATCGCAATTTTGTAAGAGTAATCGCTCTTAAGTCTGCCTCCTTTATTGGATAGCTAGTTATCCAAGTAAAAAGGGATGCTTTTGGTGAGAGCAATCACAAGACTAAACTAACTCTTTAGCAGAAATCCTCAGAGGCTCAACTTTGTGCGAACGCTTTCCTTTGGGTGCTACAAAGCGAATCTCGACATCGTAACCTGCACCCCTAGCGAGTTTTGCTAGGGTTTCAATTTTAGGAACCTGTTTCCCAGATTCAATCCGAGCCAGCTGTGGCTGTTTAATGCCAACCAACTTAGCAAAATCCCGTTGATTTAAGCCGCTAGCCTTCCTTAAAGCAATAACTTGTTTTGCACACTGGAATTCAGACTCTAAGGCATCGTATTCAGCCTTTACCTCTGGATCTGCTAAAACCTCATCACGGATAGAATCCCAAGAAATTGTGTTAGAAGTCATCGTTTTTTACCCTTCTTGGATTTATTACCTTCTGGAGAAGAAGCTTTCTCCTGCTAATTTTTTTCTTGATTCACAAACTCTTTCATCCGTTGTTTAGCCAAGTCCAACTCTTTTTTAGGTAGCTTTGGACTTTTCTTTTGAAAGCCGTGAAGTAATATGAATCGCTTGCCAGTGTAGGCAAAATAGATTACACGATAGGTATTTGTGTTTTGTTCTGCTCGAATTTCAGAAAGCTTGTCTTCAACGTGCTTAACATGACGCTCTCCTACAGATGTGCCTTGCTCCTGCAAGAGGTCAAAAATACGACCCAATCTAGCCTTGACCTTTGCCTCCTGTTCATCAAACCAATCTTTCGCTGAGGATTGACCGTCAGCAGATTGATAAAATTCTATTTTCCACTCGCTCACTTACTAATGCACTATTCTGATAACGTTAATGTTATCAGAAATCTTCGCTATGTTCAACGTCTTGTACCTGTTAAAGCGGAAAAGCTTTCCATAACCTTACGATAGAGCCACTGCCTTGCTTGGGAAAAAGGTGACGAACCACCAACTAAACCGGAAAAAGTAACAGAGTATTTAAGCAAACACGCGCCACCTATTTATGATCCCTTTTGTGGTGGGGGTAGTATACCTTTGGAAGCCCAAAGATTGGGGTTAGAAGCGCATGGTAGTGATATTAATCCTGTAGCGGTTTTGATTACTAAAGCTTTGATTGAAATTCCGCCAAAGTTTGCAAATTTCACTCCTGTTAACCCTGATTCTCGCAAAAATTCTCTAAAAACTAAGATATGGTATGGGGTGCAGGGTTTAGCTGAAGATGTGCGCTATTACGGTCAATGGATGCGGGAACAAGCTTTTAAGCAAATTGGGCATTTGTATCCCAAGGTAAATTTATCGCAGGAGTCTGGGGACGCTAAAGCAACTGTGATTGCTTGGTTGTGGGCTAGGACTGTGAAATGTCCTAACCCAGCTTGTGGTTGTCAAATGCCGTTAGTGCGTTCTTTTGAACTTTCAAGTAAGAAAGGGAAGGAAGGTTGGATAGAACCAACTATTAACCATAGCCAGCAACCGCCTGTAGTCAGTTTCCAAGTTAAGTCTGGCAAGGGTAAAGCACCAGAACCACCAAAGACTGGACGCGGTGCTAAGTTTGACTGTTTAGCTTGTAAACAGCCTGTTGATGATAAGCATATTAAGGCTGAAGGTGTAGCTGGACGTATGAATACACAACTCTTGGCAATAGTTGCTGAAGGTAAAAACAGCAGGGCCTATCTTCAACCGATACAAAAACATGAAGATATTGCACACAGCGCACAACCATCTTGGATATCCCACTGCTCAGATTCCTGATGACCGTCGATCAATGTTCACGCCTCTGTATGGTTTGACCCATTTTTATCATCTCTTTACCCCGCGTCAGCTTGTAGCACTAAACACTTTTTGTGAATTAGTAAGCGAAGTACGGGAAAAGATACTTTCTGATGCTCTAACTTCTAAAATACCAGATGATAGTTTACCTCTTTGTGAAGGTGGTAAGGGTGCGACTGCTTACGCGGATGCAGTGGCGACTTATTTAGCGATCGCAGTAGATCGAATGAGTGATTACAGTTCAACTATTTGTAGTTGGAACTCAGGACGTGACAATATCCGTAACACCTTTGCCCGTCAAGCTATTCCTATGACCTGGGACTTTGCAGAAGTAAATCCATTAAGTGAGTCAACTGGTAATTTTATCGGTGCAGTTGATTGGATAGCCAAAGTCGTTGAAATTTCTCCTTGTAGCACTCAAGGATTTGTCCAACGGATAGATGCTACTAAATCAGATATTTACGCAAAATCAATAGTTGTTTCCACAGACCCGCCCTACTACGATAATATTGGCTACGCCGACCTCTCGGAGTTTTTTTATGTCTGGCTGCGACGTTCTCTAAACTTTATCTATCCCGACCTTTTCAGTACCATAATTATTCCTGACAAAGAACGAGAATTAGTGGCTACACCTTATCGCTTTGGTGGTAGTAAACAAAAGGCAAAAGAATTTTTTGAGACAGGACTGGGTGAAACTTTTAAACGGATGCGTGAGATGGCGCATGACGGATATCCTTTGACTGTTTATTATGCGTTCAAGCAAACAGAAACAGATGATGAAGTTTCTCTCACTGAAGCAAAGGGTAACAGTGAAAGTAGAGCTTCAACTGGATGGGAAACTATGCTTGAAGGGCTTATAAAAGCTGGTTTTAGCATTACTGGCACTTGGCCAATGCGAACAGAACGTAGTGCCCGTAGTATTAGCATAGGCACTAACGCCCTCGCTTCATCTATTGCTCTTGTCTGCCGCCCTCGCCCAGATGTTGCCTCTGGTAGCTACCAACAAGCAGAATTTGCTGCTGACCTTTGGCAAGTTTATTTAGATGAAGGTTCCGACGAATACCGCATACCTACAGAGTTTTTTAGTCGTACTTTTCTCACCGAAGGGCTGAAACAACTGCTCACAAATGCCTTGCTACGTCTTGCTAGCAATCAAGGCGACCCCGTTATCGAACTCCAAACTAACTTTGGTGGCGGCAAAACCCACGCGATGCTGGCACTATACCACCTGTTCATGGGAGTTCCAGCATCCAAGTTACCAGGATTGGAACCAGTGTTGGAAGCAGCAAATGTTTTACCTCCGCCAAAAGTTAACACAGCAGTGCTGGTAGGAAATAAAATTTCTCCCGGTCAGCCTCAACATAAAAAAGATGGCACAGTTGTCCGCACACTCTGGGGCGAATTAGCTTGGCAACTGGGCGGTAGGGAAGCCTACGATATGATTCGGGAAGCAGATGAAACTTCAACGAACCCTGGCGATCCCCTCCGGCTCGTGTTTAACCGCTATGCACCCTGCCTGATTTTAATTGATGAATTGGGTAGCTTATGCCCGACAGCTTCACGAAATAAACGACCTTCCAGGGGGCAGCTTCGACACTCACTTTACCTTTGCCCAGACTTTGAGTGAGTCGGCAAAAAACGCTAACCAAACTCTGTTGGTCGTGAGTATCCCTGCATCTGATAATGAAATTGGAGGCGATCGCGGTAAAGCAGCCTTAAGTAGACTCAAAAATGCTATTGGCAGAGTTGAATCTCCTTGGCGACCAGCAAGTGCCGATGAAAGCTTTGAAATTGTGCGGCGGCGGCTGTTTCAACCTATCACGGAAGAAAATGGCTTTATTGCCCGTGATGCCATCATCCGTGCCTTTGCAGAAATGTACCAAAACCAATCTCAGGAATTTCCTAGTGAATGCCGAGAAGCTAGTTATAAACGACGGCTAGAAAATGCCTATCCTATCCATCCAGAACTGTTTGACCGACTTTATAATGACTGGTCAACTCTCGACAAATTCCAACGCACGCGGGGTGTGCTGCGACTGATGGCAAAGGTGATTCATTCACTTTGGGAAGGACAAAACAAGAGTTTGTTAATCATGCCTGCCAGCGTCCCAATGGATGATGGACAGGTACAAACAGAATTGACTCGCTACCTGGAAGATAACTGGGTGCCAGTTATTGAAAAAGATGGCGATTGAGATGTGCGAATCGTTGGCTAGAAACTAAGACCCATTAGGGTCTGGAGGATTAGCCGCAAGGTACTGAACCTTGACAACTGAATGACCATGTAGGTGAGAGTCATTATCCTAGAACCCTCAAATCCTACCCCGTAGGTGCAACGGTGAAAGCATCACCCCCAGGTTCGAGACTAGCCATCAACGCCTGAAGCGGGGTGAAAAGGTGTTATTACTAACAGCCTAAGTTGGTAAGCATCGAGCAAAGTACCCATGAGTAAAGCTTCGGCTTGAAGATGCGTTTGAATCGTCGTTACGCCGAATCAGCGAAATGCAGCAGCAACGTAATTCTCATGAACGCCACAAAGCTCAAAAAAGGAACACACAAATTAAGTTGTCAGAATTGGAGTTAGGAAACCACATTGATAACTTACTAGCACAAGCAATTATCACGTTAGCTAAAACTTACCAAGCTGGCAGCATTGTTCTACCCACAATGAAAAATGTACGTGAGGCCATCCAAAGTGAAATAGAAGCTAGGGCAGTGAAAAGATGTCCTAATTACAAAGAAGGCCAGCAACAGTATGCTAAACAGTACCGCCAGAGTATCCATCGTTGGAGCTACAACAGATTGATTGAGTGTATTCAGAGCCAAGCAGCTAAGGCAAACATTTCTATAGAACAAGGCCCACAACCTATTCGAGATAGTCCTCAAGAAAAAGCGCGAGATTTAGCGATCGCTGCTTACTACTTTCGTCAAAATAAATCTTAATCTTCAGATTGAGCAAATATACCGAACCTTGACAATAAAATAAATAATAGCGCCGCAGTTCATGTTCTTTGTAACTTGAAGGTTCTCAGGAATCTGCTTTAACTCTTTAAGTTACAATAACCCTTCCCGTGTTGAGCGGGTTGAAAGAAAAAATTTATTCGTAGAAGGACGGCTCCAGTAAAGTTACAATAACCCTTCCCGTGTTGAGCGGGTTGAAAGACCAAAACAGATTTACTAGAAGCAATTCTAAGAGGAAGTTACAATGACCCTTCCCGTCTTGAGCGGGTTGAAAGGAACCCTTAGACGCAGGCAGATGCTAAATATTCGTTACAATGACCCTTCCCGTGTTGAGCGGGTTTAAAGGTCAGTGAACTTTTAGAACGCCACATTTGTTTAAGTTACAATGATTCTTCCCGTGTTGAGCGGGTTGAAAGGCAGTGTGAGAGATGTCGAAATAAAGATGAAGTTACAAGAGCTTAAGTTAAACTTAAGCTCTTGTAACTTCTATTTGGCAAGTCTGATGTTGACCAGTTACCGTACACAGTCAATAAGTTTCTAATATTGCGACATTAGTTTGTGAACGGTTATCTCGCATAAAGTGCGACACTAATTAGTTAAAGAGCGACATTAATGTGTGAAAAAAACATTAATTTGTGAACGGCGACATCTAATTTGTGAATGTACAGCTTTTTTGAATTGCTTATACAGGTTGGGGTTTGAGTAAATCTGTTTTGGTAACAAATTCACTGAATGTACTTGTAACCTGCTGCGGTAATGCGATCGCTGGAGTTTGTAACGGCAACTTGGGAAATAATAATTCTGCGACTCGATAGGCTTCTTCGAGATGGGGATACCCTGAAAAAACGAAGGTATCAATTCCTAAATCGGTATATTCCAATATTCGCGCTGCAACTGTCTCTGGATCTCCGACTAAGGCAGTCCCAGCGCCGCCACGCACTAAGCCAACACCTGCCCATAAGTTGGGGCTAATTTCTAAGTTTTGGCGTTCGCCATTGTGCAGTTGGGCCATGCGGCGTTGTCCTTCTGATTCAGACTGAGTAAATCGCTGATGTGCAGTTGCTATGGTTTCATCATCGACATACTGAATCAGTTCATTAGCTGCATCCCAAGCTTTTTGCGTAGTTTCGCGGACTATGACGTGCATCCGAATCCCAAAGCGGACTGTTCTACCTTGTTCTGCTGCTAATTGACGTACCTTTGTAATTTTTTGATCAACTCGATCTGGTGGTTCACCCCAAGTTAAATACACATCAATGTGTTTGGCAGCAACTTGGAGAGCAGCATCTGAAGAACCACCAAAATACAACGTGGGATAAGGCTTTTGTACAGGAGGAAATTGGAGTTTTGCGCCCTGAACTTGCAAGTGACGACCACTATAGCTTACTTCTTCACCTTGCATCAGCGATCGCCAAATTGTCAAAAACTCATCTGTAAGTTCATAACGCTGATCGTGATCTAAGAAAATCCCATCTTTAGCAAGTTCTTTTGTGTCGCCACCAGTGACAACATTCAAAATAATTCGACCGTTAGAAATCTGGTCAAAAGTCGCAGCCATCCTGACTGCCAAAGAAGGTGACATAATTGCTGGACGAAAGGCGACAAGAAACCGCAAGCGTTCTGTAACTGAAATTAACGAAGTAGCTACAATCCAAGTATCCTGTTTTTGTCCAGTACCAATCAGCATCCCACCATAACCCAATTTATCAACAGCTTGGGCGATTTGCTGCATATAAGGATAAGTGGCTGGTCGCCTGCCAATTGTAGTACCTAAATAACGCTCATCTCCTTGTGTCGGCAAATACCAAAAAACTTCCATTTTTCTATCTCCTGGTGCTATTTCTGACTGATGGTTTTTGGTGTGATAGCTGCAATTGTTCAGTAGTCAGCATCGCTTCCTTGATACTAATAGGTTTAGGAATAACTTTTTTGGCATCAATTTTGAGGTGAGGAATAATAAGTTTTACAACTTCTGCTCGGTTTTTCTTACCCCATTTACCTGTATTATCTATCTCCTCAACAACTAATCGCACTAATTGCTTACTGATCGTTATCGTCATTACAACCGTCAACGTTAGCGAACAAGCAGATGTCTACGACAAGCCCTTACGGTCTACGCCGACTTGAGGGAAAGTCTTGGTATGCGATCGCTCTACAGTTAAACTCAAAAGCAATCCCACTTCCAAACACCAAAGTTGTAGCTAGAACAAATACATCTATGAAAGCTTACGAAATTCAAAGCAACGCCGGAATTGATGCCTTGGCATTAGTTGATCGCCCTGAACCAAAACCTGCACCTGGACAAGTTCTGATTCAAGTAAAGGCAACATCTTTAAATTATCGCGATTTGCTGGTTATTGAAGGAGCTTACGGTGCTGGACAGAAATATCCGTTAATTCCCATGTCTGACGGTGCGGGAGAAGTCGTGGCGGTGGGGGAAGGTGTGACACGGGTGAAAATAGGCGATCGCGTCGCTGGTATTTTCTTCCAAGACTGGATTTATGGCTCTTTAACCAAAGAGAAAATGAAATCCGATCTCGGAGGCGGTATCGATGGAATGCTAGCTGAATATGTCTCATTACACCAAGATGGTTTAGTAATATTACCTGACCACTTATCCTATATTGAAGGTGCAACTCTCCCCTGTGCATCAGTTACAGCTTGGCACGGATTGGTGACAAAAGGCAATATTGGCGCAGGTGATAGTGTTTTATTACTCGGTACTGGAGGAGTTTCAATTTTTGCTCTCCAGTTTGCCAAGATACATGGTGCTAGAACAATTATTATTTCTAGCAGTGATCATAAATTGGCACGAGCTAAACAGCTTGGTGCTGACGAGATAATCAACTATAAAACAACACCAGATTGGGAAAAGCAAGTTTATCAATTAACCAATCGCACAGGTATAGATCATGTAATTGAGGTAGGTGGTGCAGGGACTTTACCAAAATCGCTACAAGCAGTCCGCATTGGGGGACGTATTAGTTTAATTGGCGTATTGTCTGGCAGAGGAGATGAAATTGACCCCATGCCAATACTTTTTAAGAGTTTAACAGTTCAGGGAATTTATGTTGGCAGTAGAGAAATGTTTGAGGCGATGAATCAGGCGCTGCAACAGCATCAAATTAAACCGATTATCGATCGAGTTTTCCCTTTTGCTGAAGCACGAGAGGCTTATCATTACCTTAAAAGTGCGGGTCACTTTGGAAAAGTCGTAATTCGTAATTCGTAATTTTAAAGAGTTTAATTTTATGTTTCAAGTGGGGTTTAAATTCCCACTTGAAACATAGTTATGAATTACGTTTAAACAGCAGCGAGAGTAGGCGCAGCGAATTTAGCATATCGCTCAATGTAGAATTCTTTAGAGTGAGCGATCGCTTTCACAGATTCACGCTCTTTCAAAGCATGTTTCCACTGACGTAGACGGGTAAATTGCTCTGGTATTCCAAAACCGCGATACTGCTTCAGTGCAGCCCAGCGCTCAAACCAAGGAAAGTAAGTGAAATCGACCAAACTAATGGATTCACCAAACCAGTAAGGGCCTTCTTCAGATAGCTTTGCTAAACCTTCGTTTTCAATGAATTCCAGATGTTTATATAGTTCCTGTTTAGCTGCTTCTTGTTTTTCGGGATCTGAACTCCGCAACAGGGTAGAAAAAGCAGGAACGAATCTGGTGTTAGCAAAATCGACCCAGATGCGAGCCTGTGCCCTATCAATGGGGCTGCTGGGTAACAGTGATGGATTGGGAAATACCTCATTGAGATACTCGTTAATTACTGCTGACTCCCAAACTCGGTTATCGCCATGAGTTATTGCAGGTACTTTTCCATAGGGGGAAACTTTGGTAAATCCTTCAGGCTTATTTTGCAAATCAATCTCAATCAAATCGAAGTCAATGCCTTTCTCTTGAAGTACCAAGCGGGTACGGTGAGCATAAGGACAAACAACTGCACTGTATACTTTAATTTCAGCCATGTTTAAGTTCCTTGGTAAATAGGACTTGTTAATCGGCATTGGGAATTGAATTTGAATCCAAAATCCCAAATCTTAAATTGTTAGTGTCACAAAATATTTGGAAGCGAATGTAGCGTGAAAAATTCTCGACACTAAGCAAATTTTGAAACTGTCTTGAATTTTGAATTTTGAATTTTGAATTGTTTATGGTGCTGGGTTTGGCGACTGAATATGAACTATATCCAACTCTTCCAAAATGTCTTTTTCGAGAACTACATTCACGCTTTCTAAATTTTCTTTGAGTTGCTCCAGTGTGGTGGCACCGATAATTGTACTAGCTACAAACCAACGACTTTGCACAAATGCCAAAGCTAGATGCGCTGGACTTAGTTGATGGCGCTTGGCAATTTCTACATAAGCTGATACGGCTTGACTTACTTTTGGTTTGAGATAGCGCTGACCGAAATTATCAAACAAAGTGACTCTGGCTTTTTCTGGTTTGCCGTTTAGGTATTTGCCAGTCAAGAAGCCAAATGCTAAAGGACTATAAGCTAGCAACCCGATTTCTTCCTGATAAACTGCTTCTGCTAAGGCTCCGTCAAAGACTCGATTCAGCAAGTTATAAGCATTTTGAATTGAAACAATTTTGGGCAATCCTAATTGTTTAGCAGCATTACTAAATTGGGCAACTCCCCAAGGAGTTTCATTACTCAAACCGATATAGCGAATTTTTCCTGCCTTAATTACATCGGCAAAAACTGCTAACTGTTCAGCAATGGGAACCGTTTCTTTCACTTGAGTCGGATCAAATACCGTTTGTCCAAAGCGTGGCACGTAACGGTCGGGCCAGTGAATTTGGTATAAATCAATATATTCTGTCTGTAATCTTTTTAGACTATCATCTACAGCTTGTTTGATATTATCACGGTCAATTGCTTCGGCTCCACCACGTAACCATTTAAAGCCTCGACCAGGGCCCGCAATCTTAGTAGCTATAATAAGCTGATCTCTTTGTTGACGCTTTAACCATTCTCCAATAAAAGTTTCAGTTAATCCATAAGTTTTGCTACTTGGTGGGACAGGATACATCTCAGCTGCATCAATAAAGTTGACTCCTTGGGCAATAGAATAATTTAGCTGATCGTGGGCTTCTTCAATAGTATTTTGCTGTCCATAAGTCATAGTGCCCAGACAAATTTCAGAAACCTTTAAGTCACTCTTGCCAAGTTGGTTATACTTCATATTTCTGCATTGCTATTCAGTAAATTTAACATTGATATTCTTGTTAGATATTTTGTATTTTGTCAAGGGCGCTATTATTTTTAAGTAAATCAGCTTCAAACAACACTGGATTTGGCACTAAGTCAATACAAATCTTTCAGCAAATTAATATTTTGCTAATAATACTAAAAATTGATAGATGAATCGTATTTTATGAGTACAGTTGCTTATTATTGCATAGAGAAGCCAGATAAGTAAGCTAGTTGGGAATAAGAAAAAATCTAAAATTGTAGTAGAAAATACTTGCTTTTATTGAGTTTTTGTGAACTAGACTGTTTTAGCTGGAGTTAATACTACAATTAATCAGTCAGTTTACCGTAGTATAGCAAAACTTCTCAAGATTTTTCTGTAATTAAGTCTTAACAAATGTTCATCTTGATATATTTATTCTAAGTAAATTGAGTTTAAGGTATTAGAAAACACTAATTTTACTTATAAGAGTTCACAACAGCTAGTACAGCACCGTGTAAATAAGCAGACCATTGAAAAGCTCTTTAGACCTTATTCCATAAAACTTTTGAACGCCAGTTGCTTCTCTCTTGGCGCTAGCCTCTCCCTTTGGGAGAAGGGGAGACGCTGCGCGTAGCTTGCTTCCTTGAAGGGGTACAAGTCGGCAGAGCCGCCCAACGCACTGGCTCCTTTTGAATGAGTGATTTTTGACTTCTGCCTTGCGGTATTAGTAGCAATAACAAAGACTTAGGGTTTTAAGGACTTGCATAACCAGGAATTTTTGCTGCGATCGCTGACAACAATACTTATATCTATAGCAATCTAATTTAAGTCACAAGTAAATAAAATTATACTGAATAATTAAAAAATTTAGTGAGATAATTATGACATTTTTGATGCATTCAATTGCAGTTACAAAGCGATATATTAATAATTTATTTGGCGTTGCTTAATTTAGATATAAAATGCAAAAATCAGGTATTTTCAACTCTTATTCTCTGGGTGTGTTCGCCTCTGCATAAGACAAATCCATATTCTTAATCAGCAATTTCCTTTATTTTGCATTAAAAGATTCCAGACACTGCCATGTAAATCGATGCAGATGTACTCAGAAGCGAGTTCAATCGCGGTATAGCGCTTTAAAGCCTGTTGCTGTGCTATGTCCAAGGTGTATACACTCAAATAGTTTTTGTTAAGTTTCTATGTAGCAAACTGCATAGACTCAAACAAGTGTTTTCATTTAAGCTTTCTTAGATTGTTCCCGTGTTTCTTTAGCGAATACATCTTTTGACATTTAGGAGCTGAGCCTTAAATCCTTTCCTTGTGTCTGAGTTGGCTTTTCTAAAGTCACCTAGTTTAAGGAGACTAGCTTCTAATGTCATTACATGAAAATATTTATCATCAACCATCAAATAAGCTGCTTGCAGCTCTGCCAGCCAGTGATTATCAGCGTCTTGTTCCTCATCTAAAGCTAGTTTCGCTCGAAGTTTACCAAATCCTTTACGAAGCAGGCGAACCAATCACACAAGTATATTTTCCTGATAACGGAATGGTTTCTATAGTTACCACTATGGAAGATGGCTCAACGGCGGAAGTTGGGATAGTCAGCAGTGAAGGTATGGTCGGTATCCCGGTAATTTTAGGAAAAAATACCACAATTACAACATCATTTGTGCAGATTTCGGGCGCTGCTATGCAGATGAATGCAGATGTACTTAGAGCGGAGTTCAATCGGGGCGGAGGGCTTCAAAACCTGCTGCTGTCCTACGTACAAGCTATATACTCGGAACTGGCGCAAGCAGCTGCCTGCAACCGTCTGCATACACTGGACGAACGGCTGGCTCGCTGGTTACTGACAGTCTCTGATCGTATGGAATCAGAAGATTTTTTACTCACGCAAGAATTTATCGCCCAGATGCTGGGTGTACGTCGTTCCGGCGTGACAGTAGCCGCTAGCACCCTCAGCCAAGCCGGAATGATCAGTTACAAACGTGGTCATATTAGCATCCTCAACAGAGAGAATTTGGAAGCAACTTGCTGCGAGTGTTATCGAGTCATACAAAACGAATTTGCTCGGTTATTGGGCATGAAGCCCAATAACCGAGCCAAAAAATTTTTTGGAATTATGTGTACGAAACCGAACAGACTCGCAAAAGTAACTTGATTTAAAGTACTTTAAGCAAATTTATCTATCTTTTTTAATGTTCAGTGAGGGAAACACTTTTAAGCCGCAAGTAAATAGGTTACTCGCGGCTTTGCCGATGAGTGATTATCAGCGTCTTATTCCACACCTGAAGTTGGTTTCGCTTTCGACTCGGCAAATCATTTATGAATCAGGAGAACCGATCGCACACGTCTATTTTCCCCTACACGGAGTAGTTTCTTTAGTCGCTAGTATGGAAGATGGCTCGATGGTGGAAGTTGGGATAGTGAGCAATGAAGGCATGATCGGTATCCCAGTAATTTTAGGAAGCAATACAACAACCACAAAAGCGTTTGTGCAGGTTTCAGGTATTGCTATGCAGATGGATGCAGGTGTACTTAAAACCGAGTTCAATCAGGGCGGAGCTATTCAAAAGCTACTGCTGCGCTATGTACAAGCTGCATACACTGAATTGGCACAAGGATGTGCCTGCAACCGTTTTCATACCGTAGAAGAGCGGTTGGCTCGTTGGCTACTGACAGTCTCTGACCGCGTGCAATCAGAGGATTTTCCGCTCACACAAGAATTTATCGCCCAGATGCTGGGTGTACGGCGCTCCGGTGTGACAGTAGCGGCTAGCACCCTCAGCCGAACCGGAATGATTCGCTACCAGCGTGGTCATATTAGCATCCTCAACCGAGAGGATTTGTCAGCAACTTCCTGCGAGTGTTATCAAGTCATCCAAAACGAATTTACTCAGTTGCTGCGGAATTAGTTAAAGCGCGTAGGCGTAGCCCGTCGTAGACATCGCCAATAATATCGTGTTCGGTGAAAGACTTATGATTAAGATCGCAGGGGGAAAGAGGGTTTTCCGATTTCTGCATGGATTACGGTAATTATAACTAATCAACCGAACTTGATATAAATCATTTGAAATTACTATGTCCGAAACCGGACAGACACTTGCTAGTTAGTTTCTTTAAGATTTAGTAAAGTGTGGATCAAATAGTATTGATAAATATATCACTCATATCTGATTTTTGAACAAGATTTCAGAGTAAATCCTGATAAAACGGGCTTTTGAGTCTCAAAATATTTTCAATAATCAAATCAAAGTCCTATATATGGCTTTTGCTCTAATTACTATTTCAAGTTTTTGAGCTATAGAACAGTGAAAATAATGTCTAATCAATCGATGTCTTTTAAGGGTCTGCGATTGCTAGTTGTTGATAACGACTTTGATACCAGAATATTACTTACCTACCTGTTTGAATTAGGCGAAGCAGAGATTATGACTGCTGCTTCAGCAAGCGAGGCTATAGAAATAATGTCATTTTTTAAACCGGACATCCTAATTAGTGACATTTATTTACCAGATGAAGACGGCTACTCACTGCTCTTGAAAGCCAGAAATCTGGAAGCAAAGCGAGGGAGAAAGATTCCAGCTATTGCTCTGACGGCATCTGCTTCCGAAGAAGACCGTAATATGGCATTATTATTAGGTTATGATATATATCGATGTAAGCCTATAGATTTAGACGAATTAGCATTTATGGTTGCTAGTTTAACTGGAATCGGCAATAGGCTTGAGATATTGGAATGCAACAAGGCAGAACTTAGTAAGCAAGAAAGCTTTAACTAAATTTTATTTATTTTAAAAATACAATTTCTAGGACGGTCTATGTCAACGCCTGGTGATTTTTATCTCAAATCATCAGGCGATGCTTTTTCTCAGGAAACTTTTGACTAATTTTATTTTTTATTAATTTCGCTATTAGTAAAAATTTATTCCAAGGTAGTGATATAAAATATACTAAGAAAAAATACAGAGAACAACGCAAGTGATTCTCTACAAATACTCATTTTTTCATATCAAGGAATGCATTATGGAATATCTCGCTTATTCTCAGATGTTTATTGCTCAAGAAGAGGCATCTGGAAACACTAATTATAATTTTCCTAAACCTCAATTAAATTGGAAAAAACTATTTAAATCTTCGGCTTGGTTAGCGTTGGCTGGTGTTGGTGTATTACTTGCTGCTGTTACCCAAATTCAAATGAGTTCGGCTGCTTATGTAAAGACTAACGGCAGTTGTTTACGCGTCCGTTCAGGCCCAAGCACCTACTACTCTCATGTGGACTGTGTACCAAATGGCGCAACACTTCCAGCAATTGAACGATATGAAAACGGTTTTGCCAGACTTTCTACAGGTAGATACGTTTTTGCCCGATGGATTGGTGATAGACCTTACAATCGTCCTGTAACTAGACCTGGTGGTGTTGGCGGCCCAGTAACTCTTACCCCTGGTTATAGAGGTCTGCTTGTTAGAGACGTTCAAACAGCTTTGGGTAATCTCAGAATTGATGGAATTTATGGTCAAGAAACTGTTAGCCGAGTCCGAAGCTTTCAGGCAAGTAAAGGTCTACTTGTAGATGGTGTTGTAGGCCCCGAAACTAGAGCAGCTCTGGGTATTTAGCCAGAAGCCACCCTTAGAAAATCTCGTGGTTCGGTAAAGGTTAGTACTTTGTCTAAGTTAGTGCAAGAGGATTTGTAGTAAGAACTAAAGTGCTTACTACGAACTTTCTTACCCATAAAGGTAATTTTGTACAATCTGCAAAATGCGCTCTGCTGCATGACCATCTCCAAAGGGATTGATTGCATTTGCCATCGCTTCATAAGCATCTGAGTAACTGAGTAACTCAGCAGCAGCTGCAAAAATATTCTCAGTCGTAGTGCCAACAAGTTTAGCTGTACCAGCTACAACAGCCTCTGGTCTTTCGGTGGTGTCTCTCAAAACTAGTACTGGTTTTCCCAAGCTGGGGGCTTCTTCTTGTAAGCCGCCAGAGTCAGTAAGCAAAAGATGCGATCGCCCAATTGCTCCCACCAATTCGCCATAATCTAGAGGATCTGTCAAGAAAATTCGGGGATGATTTCCTAAAAGTTCCTGCAACGGGACTCGCACCGTCGGATTGCGGTGTAATGGTAATAGTAAAGCTGTATCAGGAAACTTGTCTAAAATTTGTAAAAACGCCTGAGCGATCGCTAACAGAGGTTCACCCCAATTCTCCCGACGATGAACTGTTGCTAACAAAACCCGATATGATTGCCAGTCTAAGCCTGGAACATCACAAACTACTTGGGTTGCAGCGACATTTAACAATGCATCAATTACCGTGTTGCCCGTCATGTGAATTTCACCCAAAACACCAGAACGATGCAAATTTTCCACAGCCCAAGGAGTCGGTGCAAAGTGCAACTGAGTAATTTGAGAAATTAACCGCCGATTAGCTTCTTCTGGGTAAGGATTGAATATATCATCAGTTCTTAACCCTGCTTCTACATGACCAACAGGAATTTTTTGATAAAAAGCTGCCAAAGCTGCGGCAAAAGCAGTGGTAGTATCTCCCTGCACAATTACAAAATCTGGCTTTTCCGCTTTAAATAATGCTTCTAACCCTTGTAAACTACGGCAAGTAATATCATTTAGAGATTGCTGAACCTGCATAATTTCCAAGTTATAATCCGACTTGATATTAAACAGTTGCATAACTTGCTCAACCATCTCCCGGTGCTGTCCAGTTAAAATTACTTGCAACTGAAATTCTGAAGACTTCTGGAAAACCTGAATTACTGGAGCGAGTTTAATTGCTTCTGGGCGAGTACCTAAGATAATGCAAACGCGTTTTTGATTAATCATTAGTCATCTGTAATTTACCATCTATAGTTAATGGTCTATAGTCAATGGTCTATGGTCAATAGTCGGCGGTCAATCCTCACATAAACCATAAATATTAATGGATAAATCACACAAGATATAAAAAAACTCGGCTTAACCGGGCAAATGCATTGTTTATTTAATTAACCTGTGATGACTATTTAAAAATTCAAATTATAAAAACCATGAAAAAACCCGGCTTAACCGGGCAGACGCACTGTTTGTCTAATTAACCTGTAATAACTATTTAATCTCACAAGTTAGAGGGCAAGCAGCGTAAACAGTAGCCTGCATTTGGTCTGCCTCGCCATGCAGCCAGCTTAACCATTTAACTTCACTAGGATGAACTCCCTTAACAGTTAGCACACCCGCAGCCAATACAACTGCCATCACATTAAACATTACTAGAGCACCTGCTACAAGCAAAACCGCACTAACAGGCATCACAGATTGCAAGATAATCGACAACAGACATCCGACCGTGGCCATCAAGACAACTAGTGGAAAACCCACAACCAACAAACATACTGCTAATGTAAAAGTCCATATTAAAAAGCTTTTAATCATCAACAAGGAGTAGGTCTTTCCTTGATTAGAGCTTTGAGCAGAAACCATGACTTTTCCTCCTAAAATACACAACAAATTTTAATTTCAGTAATATCTCACTTTTTGCGAGTAAACTGAATTGTTTCATTGAAACTTAGTATATAAAAACTAATTAGAAAAATGAGCATTTGTTTACTAAAGTTTACAGTTAATTTTTTCTAATTATGGATAAAAAATCAATTTTCTATCTATTAAAAAAACTTGCTTATTGCATCTACCTTCGGGTATACAACCTAAAAGGTATGAGCTTTTAACTTTGATCCCCACGATATCACTCCTATTTAACTTAACATTTCTTATAAGAATTATTAGTTTTTCTCATAATTCCTAGACAGGCTGAATAAATGATCTGCTAGTATTTGTGCTGTTAATTGCTGGCAATTCGTGCCCATCTCTGGGATAAATTTCTCATCTAAGTCGTGAGAATATTTACCTTTATTTTTTAGTACAAAAATATACACAAATACCTACGTATATTAACTGAGGGCTTTTGAGTCATTACATGTGTTAAACCAGTTTATATAGGTTAAATAATCTATCTAAATATTCTGAGTAATGAAATATTAGGAAATAAAAGATACCAAATGAAGTGGATGAGATACATTGACCGTGGTTCTAGAGTTTTAATCGCCTTCTATCACCGCTAAGGCTTGCAGACAAGCATTCTCTAAAAGTCATTAAAGCAAGTGACTTTACTTCTCGTTAATTCAACTTTTTAACTACCAAATGTGAAGATATATGACAGAATTACAGTCTCCATTAAATTCTAACTCTGCTGCCGGACGTAATCTACCACCAATGCCGCCGCCACCACCGCCAATCCCAACCTTTATTACGCAGAGGCAGATGACACAAACACTCGATATGTCAATCGATAGAGGCACTAATTTGCCTGTTGCAGGTCATCGTCCGGGTAGTCCACCGCCAATACCTAATTCGGTTCGCCCTCAAAACAGCAGTTCAGAAGTCACTTTAGAGAAGTTAATCAGAGAAGCTTACGATCAGGGATATTCTGATTTGCACTTGGGTGTAGGTGAACCACCCCGCTTTCGCAGCCGGGGAGAAATTCAATCAGGGGATTATCCAGAAACAGATAAAGAAACTTTTATGAGTTGGTTGCGGGAGGTAATGAGTGACGGAGAAATTCAGCGCTTTGAAGAATCATTAGAATTTGACGGAGCAACTCAATACGAATTTGCTCGCGTGCGGATTAATGTTTTTGGCTCTCTCAAAGGGCCTGCAATGGTGTTGCGGTTGATTCCGCTAAAAATCTTAACTATGGAACAGTTAAGATTACCTCCAATTTTTCGTGATATTTGTCATCACCATAAAGGTTTAATTTTGGTGACAGGGCCCACTGGTTCTGGTAAGTCCACCACAATGGCAGCGATGATTGACTACATCAATAAGGAGATGGCCAAACATATCATCACCATTGAAGACCCGATAGAATTTGTCCATCAAAGCCGCAAGTCTTTAGTCAAACAGCGGGAAGTAGGAATGCATACCCGGAAATTTGACAACGCTTTGAAAGCAGCTTTGCGGGAAGATCCAGATTTGATTCTGGTAGGGGAAATGCGGGACAAGGAAACAGTTAATACCGCTCTAAAAGCCGCTCAGACCGGTCACTTAGTCATGGGAACCTTACACACCAATAGTGCAGTCAAAACCATTGAACGGATTCTCAACCTCTATTCTGGTGATGAACAAGATGCAATGCGGGTGGCAATTTCTGAGTCTTTAGTGGCAGTAATTGCCCAAGGTTTGTGTCGCACTACCGACGGTAAGCGGGCTGCTTTCCACGACGTGCTGATCAATACTGAGGCGATTAAAGAATGGATCAAAGACGGGAAGTATGATGAAATTGGCGAGCTGATGAAACAAGCTGGCTTTGACGGCATGATTACGATGAATCAGTCGTTGCTGAATCTCTATCAAGACGGACGAATCACTGAAGAAACTGCTTTGGAAATGTCACCAACTCCTAACGAAATGGCGCAGTTTCTCCGAGGTCGAGTTTAAGTGGGGACTAGAGATTAGGGATTGGGGATTAGGAAGTAGGGGAAGAATAATTACTGGCTACTAAATATTGCCCAGTCCCCAGTCCCCAATTCCAAATATCTTTGCAATCCTGGTTGAGGTTATAGCTAAGGTAAAAGGTAAAAGAGAGAATTTTTACTTTTAGTTCCCTAACCTCTGTGAATAACTTGACGACAAACAAACTATCTACACCCCAGCTGTTTAAAGGCATTGCGCTATTTACACCTGGAGGAGATTTAATTTACTGCATCGACCCTAGCAAGCAAGGTCGATGGCATTTGCATTTATGCTTGGCTTTGCAAGAAATCCTAGATTTACCAGAGCCACCACACTTTTTAGTGCCTTGTTATACTGCAACTGTTGACAATTGGTTAGATCCGCGCACTCAAAAAGTGCGAACTTTTGCTGAAGCTTATCCGGCTGTCATTAGACACCAAGCTTTGCTTAATACTATTTTTGGCACAGGGGAATTAGTATGGCAAGCAGCTCCTTGGCAAGAGGGATTGTGCGATCGCATGGTGTTAACAACTTATCATTCGTCATTTGGGCAGCTTTGGGAGGATCATGATTTAATTGTCCGTCTAGACCTTTCTGAACCTGTGCCAAAATATCACCAGCCAGTAATAGTACAAAAAAAAGAAGCCATTACCCAAGGCTATGTTCTCCGCTTATTTGTTGCAGGACATAGCAGTTCTACTGAACGCATTTTGCAAAATTTACATGAATTGTTAGAGCGATCGCTTGGACATCCTTATACTTTGAAGGTGATTGATGTTTTAAGTCATCCAGAACAAGCAGAACTAAATCAGGTTTCTGCAACTCCTACCCTTGTCAAGGTTTGGCCTCACCCAATTCGGCGAATCGTTGGTGAGTTGGATCGTGTAGAAAATATTTTACAGATGTTAGCTTCTAAGGAAAATTTTAAGTAATTAGCAATTTAAATTATGCAACGCCAAATACCGCCTAGATGATTCTAGACGGTAGTTTAAATCTTTAGGTTTTGAAGAAGGTTAAGTTAGGAGTTATTAATTACTAGATCGAAATTAATTTTTATTTATCACTCCTAACTTTTAATTTTCTATCTTCCCACACCTACATATTGGAATCCAGCGCGTATAATTGCTTCTGGGTCAAGGAAGTTACGACCATCGATGATAACAGGGTGAGCCATCAGTTTCGCCATCTTCACATAGTCCAGAGTGCTGAACTGCTGCCATTCCGTGACGAGTACTAAAGCATCGCAGCCATCAGCTAGTCTTTCGGCATCGGTTTCTACTAATACCCCAGAAAGACCATGACGCATACCTGTTTGGGAAATAATGGGGTCGTAGGCTTTGACTTTAGCTCCCAGTCGGTTTAATTGCTCAATTAGGATGAGTGCTGGAGCGTCTCGCAAATCGTCGGTATCGGGCTTAAAGGTCAGTCCGAGTAGTCCGACTGTTTTGCCTTTGAGAATTTTTAGAACTTGTTGAAGTTTCTCTAAAGCAATCAATCGCTGACGTTCGTTGACACTGACAGCAGATTTTAGTAGCTGGGCTTCATAACCATAGTCATCAGCAGTGTGAATCAGGGCAGAGACATCTTTGGGAAAGCAAGAACCACCCCAACCAATACCAGCTTGTAAAAACTTGTTACCAATGCGGGAATCTAGACCGATACCTCTAGCTACTTGAGTAACATCAGCACCGACGCGATCGCAAATATTAGCAACTTCGTTAATAAAACTAATTTTAGTAGCTAAAAAGGCATTAGCGGCGTATTTAATCATCTCCGCCGAACTAAGGTCTGTCGCCAAAATTGGCACAGGAGGTAAAGATTGATTTTCTGCGTACTTGCGTTCCACAATTGGGGAATACAGTTGTTGCATCAATGCTACAGCTCTTTGACTATTGCCCCCTAATACAATGCGATCGGGGTTGAAGGTGTCATAAACTGCTGAACCTTCTCGCAAAAACTCTGGATTGCTGACGACATCAAACTCGGCTGCAAACTCAGATAATTTATCATCGTTCGGCACTCCACCTGCGGGTATGAGTGTTTTCTGCCGCTCTCCAACACCATCCAGAATAAGCATCCGCACCCAGTCACCTGAGCCAATGGGTACTGTAGATTTATTTACTATGACTTTATAACCACCGTTGAGATTTTCCCCAATTCCACGGGCTACAGCTTCGACGTAACGAGTATCACTTTCACCAGTGGGTAAAGGTGGCGTTCCCACAGCAATAAACAAAATTTCTCCGTGGGAAACTCCAGCAGCAAGATCGCTAGTAAAATGAATCTTCTCTGTTTGAATGGCAGACTGCATAATTTCTGAGAGTCCCGGCTCAAAAATTGGAGACTGCCCAGACTTCATTAACTTAACTTTTTCTTCGTTGTTGTCTACGCAAATTACATCATGCCCAATATGAGCCAAGCAAGCACCTGTAACTAAACCAACGTAACCAGTACCAATAACGCAAACACGCATTTATTTAACTCCTCACTTTTTCGGGCTTAATTTTCAAAAAGAAATTCTCAATTTTACACTTACACACTTAAGAAAAATCAGTAACTGATATAGACTAGCTACTAATCGGATTAGCTTAGATGAAAATTTAGAGCAACGCTAGACGCCACTCAGGTGGTTGAATTATTGGCATCGCTTTGAATGCGATCGCGAAAATCTTTTATTGTCAGTTTTAAACCCTCTTGCAGAGGAATAGTAGGTTCCCAATTTAACCAAGTTTTTGCCTTTGTGATATCAGGCTGGCGACGGCGGGGATCGTCCGAAGGTAATGCCTCGAACTTAATCTGTGCGTCTGGATTGATCATATTTTGCACAGTTTGTGCCAATTGTAAAATCGTGTATTCACCAGGATTGCCCAGGTTGACTGGGCCAACGTAGTCGCTATTCATTAGGCGGATGAATCCTTCTACCAAATCAGAAACGTAGCAGAAACTACGAGTTTGCGAACCATCACCGTATACAGTTAAAGGATTACCCTGCAAGGCTTGAACTATAAAGTTGCTCACTACCCGACCATCATTTTCTAACATTCTCGGCCCGTAGGTGTTGAATATCCGCACAACTCGAATATCAACTTTATTTTGCCTGTAGTAATCAAATGCTAAAGTTTCAGCAATTCTTTTACCTTCGTCGTAGCATGAACGTATTCCAATGGGATTGACGCTACCTCTATACTCTTCAGTTTGGGGATGAATTTCTGGATCTCCATATACTTCACTTGTGGAAGCTAAGAAAAACCTCGCTTTCACACGTTTAGCTAGCCCCAACATATTCAGTGTTCCCATCACGTTAGTTTTAACGGTTTTAACTGGATTGTACTGGTAATGTACTGGTGAAGCAGGACAAGCTAAATGATAAATTTGATCCACTTCTAACCGAATTGGTTCGGTAATATCGTGGCGGATCAATTCAAAGTACGGATGATCTAACCATTTTAAGATGTTGCGTTTATGACCAGTGTAAAAATTATCTAAGCATATTATTTCATGCCCAGCATTCATTAGTCGGTCGATGAGATGGGAACCAATAAACCCAGCACCGCCCGTCACCAAAATTCTCATAGTTTCCCAGTTACTTACAAATATTTTCAGTAGCTATTGCACTTAGTTTTAGATTACCCACCTTGGGCACAAAAATACAAAACAAAAAAAAATAACAAGCTTCAGTCAAAAAGTGTTGTTGAACTTACCTATTTTCTTCATAGTTGTAGTTTTGTTATATTTTTACCTGTTTTCTTAAGAATTTAATTAGCAAAATAACAAAAATTGTTTAAAAATTGTTTATTCTTCAGCCGAACTTTATCAAATCTTCAAAAATATAAAGTATTTTTACGGTTACTGAGGTTTTAGTTAGATACAAAAAAATTGTCGAGAGCGGGGCGACCCTCATACTACAAATACATACTAATAATACAGATGTACATTTCTACAGCCGATTCATTTCTTGCCAAGATTTTTGGAAATCTGATGCCTCCAGCAGACTACGCTAACGCAGCCCAAGTCCATTTACTTGAACTGTATTCTGCCTTACATCATACAGCAGATGTAATGCTGCTAACCGTGGTAGACATAATTAAATTTGTAGTTTGAGTGCGTTGCGGTTCTCCAAGCATGATAATTGAGCAGGTAAGTTGTCTGGCTAACTGGGTTGTAACATCGCTAATGGCTAACCCTCCAGGACTGGTACGATTACGTATAAAAGGTAAAACTACTAAATCATATAATCTTGCTGCCTGCAAAATTGCTTGGGCAACATTTTCGTGAGCGATGATTTGAATTTCTGGGGCATTGGCCAAAGCCAATTTAGATACCAATAGGGAGAGATGCGATCGCCTCCAAGCAATTTTACTAGAACTAGTGCGGCGATCGCACACATTCAGTACAGTAATGTGGCTCTGATTTGCCTCGGCTACCATCTGGGCAAATTGTACAGGTTGTAATGTCGGTGCTGTTAAGTTTTCTACTGGTACTAAGATGCGTTGAATTTTTTTCGGTGATTCTACTAAACGTGTCACCGCTACTGGACAATGGGATGCCCAAAGCACACCATCAATCACATTCCCAAATAAACGCGCTCGCAACCCAGTCCGTTTACCCCAACCCATAACAATTAAATTAGCCTTTTGTTCGCGAGCTGCTCTGCTAATTCCTTGAGCAAAGGCATCATCGATTCGCAGCATCGGTTCTGCGGCTACGCCCAAGGCTCGACTTTGTGTCGTGGCTTTATTCAATAACCACTCACTCCGTTGTAGAGACGTTTCTAACTGGGGCGCATCCATCTGAGCAGCAGCAGTAGCGATCGCTAAAGGTATAATTTTGCCTTGAGACTGACGCGCTAATAACGCCGCCATTTCAATCAAATACTGCTGGGTCTGAGGATTATATACAGGCACAACTATACTAAAAGCACTGTTTGTTTCTGAGGCATTCTCCTCAGGTAGAGGTGGTACTGGATCTTCGGCTGGCGGAGAATTCAAACCAACAGCTATTCGACTGGTCATCAACGGTCCCAAGGTTGATGTAACGAGCATTAAGACAATCACACTGTGTAATACTTCCAATGGCAGCAACCCAGCCCGATATCCCACTAACGTTGCTGCTAAAGTTGTACCAACTTGGGGAAGTGAGAGCGACCACATCGTTAAAATTTCTTGCCATTTATAGTGGTAAACCAGTTTTGTCAACAAAGCTGCAATCAATTTACTGACAATCAAACCAACTACGATCAACAGCGTTAACTTGAGCGTATTCACATTGTTCGCAAAGGTGGGTAAATCTATCAGTAAGCCAAGGTCAACAAAGAAAATGGGAATGAACAGTACACTGCCAATAAATACCACCTTTTCTTTGACAGGGCCTTCACCCACAGCCTCATTCACTGCCAAACCCGCTAAAAAAGCACCAACAATTTTTTCTACCCCAATCAATTGAGCGCCCATAGCTGCCAGAAACACAGAAAGCAACACAAACAAAAACTTGTTTCCTTCATCGTCTCCAGACCGCTTGAAAAATTCTTTGCCTGCCCAATCAAAGCCTGTAACAACAGCAACAGAGTAAATAGTTAACCAACCTGACAAGGTGAGTAGTTTAGCAAAGCTGAATACTCCAGTATGAGCGACAGCTACACAAACGGCTAATATCAGTACTGCACCAATATTTGTAAAAATCGTAGCTCCAATGGTGACACCAACAGCTTCGTTGTTTACTACTCCCAAACGGCTGATTATGGGATATGCCAAAAGGGTATAGGAAGTGAATAAAGAGCCAATTAAGATTGAAGTATTCCAGCCATAGCCTAAAATCAGACCTAATAAAATTCCCATGACTAGGGGTACACTGAAAGTTAAGCTAGCAAACCCAAAGGCACGACTTTTTCTGCGGCGGAACTGTTCTAGATCGACTTCTAGCCCTGCGACGAACAGCAAATAAATTAACCCAATGTCTGATAGTAGGTCAATCATCGGTGAGTTAGACTGAACAAGATTCCAACCTGAGGGCCCGAGTACCAGCCCTGAGAAAACTAAACCCACTAATCCTGGTAATCTTAGCCGCTCAAACACGATCGGTATAACTAAGATGATCGCCAGCAAGACAGCAAAGGGAACAATTGGTTCTTTGCCAAGAACTTGGGAAGTTGGTTCCAGAATAAGAACTTGTGATATTAGTTCCATATATAGGAATTGAAGAGGCTATGGTAAAACAGTGATTACCTTAAGGGCGACTGCCCGATCAATATAAATAGACAAGCCACCTGACGAAAAATCAAAAATCTGAATTTACACTAACTAGGCAATTATTTAAGAATTAACTACCTACGGATGGATTTGACTCAAAATGAACCGTAAGCGATCGTAATCATCTTTAAGTAAAACACTTAAGCTACGTCCAGCCTTAATTAGCCATTCTCGGTCAGCTTTGCGTAGCTGGTATACATCTCGAATGGCAGCTGCGATTAAAGACTCTATTGGCGCACCATTTATACAAAGGAGTGTCCGTAAAAAATCTAGTTCTTCAGTAAATTTGATGATAGCTTCTGATTCACATCGATAAACAGCTTGATGAATTTGCGGGGGACGGGGTGGAAGATACTGATATACTCTTTGGTTATAACTTTGATTTTGCGAAGATAGTTCAAATCCGACGATCGCAGCCCGGAATTCTGTACGGAGCATAGCAAATATTTGGGGTTGTTCCTCCCGTAAGTCTTGCAAGGACAACCCCAACGCTCTTGCCCGGTGTACGGAATCTATGGGCATAGTCGTGGCATAATACACTACAGCATAAATTTTATTGCCAGATTCTTCATCTATAGAACAGACCCAACTACCAAAGGGTGGCATGGAGGGAAAGCTTAAATCTTCCGGGTCCAAACACTGAGCTAAAAATTCAGTACTGGTAGTTTCAATTACCTCTGCAATATGATTGGGATGGCGATCGCCAGTGGCAAACTGTGGTAAGGGGAGGCGCATGGGAGTGCTAAGTGCAGAGTTAGAAGTTATGAGTGATGAGTAGAAGAATCATAACTCCTAACTCATAACTTCTCACTCCTAAGTAATCTTATTTGGCTTTTTTACGTCCAGCGGTGGTTTCTACGAGTTCTAATTCGCTCAGGCGGAAGGTAACTAATTTATCCCAGTTACCACCCTCAAATAATACGGCTACTTTGCCATCACTCACCCGTTGCACGAGTCCTTCGTAGCGATAATAGGTATCTGCGGTATTTTTGACGCGAACAGTTGCTCCAGGCAGAATCATGTTTTTAGCCTCGCTTGTTTCCTTTTAATAGCTTAATACTTGTCATTGGTCATTTGTCTTTAAAGAAGTGCAAATGACCAATGACCAATGACAAATGACGAATTAATAATACTTCTGCCTTTGTCGAAAATTTGCTACTGATTCTACTATTCCCAAGGAAATGAAGTTGGTCAGCATTGCAGAACGCCCATAACTCATCCAAGGTAGAGGAATTCCTGCCACAGGCGCTAAACCTACAGTCATGCCAACATTGACAATCACCTGAAATACAATCATGGACAAAACGCCAATAGCTAACAAAGAACCAAAGTTATCTTTGGCCGTTTGGGCAATATGCAATAGACGCAAGCAAATTAAGCAGAAGACAAACAGCACTACCAAACAACCGACAAAACCAAATTCTTCTCCTACTGCGGAGAAAATAAAGTCTGTATGTTGTTCCGGTACGAAATTCAGTTGCGTCATAGGCCCCTTGAACAGACCCCATCCCCATATTTCACCAGCACCAATAGCAATACGAGATTGGATTAAGTGATATCCAGCACCAAGTGGGTCGTGATCGGGATTCATGAATACAGTTAGTCGGTCTTTTTGATACTCTTTCAAAACATGGTTCCAGGCGAAGACTCCTAATTCGCCACCCAGTATATTAAGAGTCCACGCACCAATAGCACCTAAACCAAATCGACGCCAGGGAAGAGTTTGCCAGCCCACAATAGCCATTGCAACAGACCAAATTAGTCCTAATGGACCAAAAGATAGTTCTTTGAATAAAACTATCGGCTCTGTTAAAGGCCAAGATAGACTAAACAAAATGGCAGCAACCACCGGAGAAATCATCAGAATTAACCAGCCAGGGTTAGCATTTGCCCAGTAAAGCATTCCTAAGACGATTGCACCAAATACCAATGATGTTGCTAAATCTGGCTGCAAAAATACTAATCCCCAAGGTATAGCGGTGATTGCTAGAACGCGGAAAACACCTTCGAGGCTAGAAGCAGTACGCCTGTGTAGCAAAGCTGCTAAGGTAACAATCACGCCGATTTTGGCAAATTCTGAGGGTTGCACGTTAAAGCCGGCGATACTAATCCACCTCTGTGCCCCTTTGGCACTAGTACCAGCAATCATCACAGCAATTAAGCTGAAGTTCGTTAACGAATAAGTTACCCAGTGCCACTGCATCAAAAGTTCGTAACGGGTACGAGATAAAAACAGGGCTATAAGCACGCCGATACCCGCTACCATCCAGTGCCACCACCAGTCAGTTACTGGCTGCTTCAGTTCCGTACTGAGAATCATCAGTCCGCCAAAGATACTGATAGCAATCGGTAAATAAAAAAGTAGCCAATCTACATGCTGCCAGGGCTTAACCCAAGACTTCCAGCGAATTTTGGGGAGCGATCGTTTTAACAACATTGTGCCAGTTTAGACTTTAGCTTTAATTGTTGGGAATTGGAAATTGGGGATTAGGAGTTGGTTAATAATAAATAGTTATTTTTTTCCCTACTTACCCACTCCCTAATATCCAGTCCCTAGTATTCCCAAGCTCTAGCTAGGAAGTAAATAGAAATTAAAATTTATAATTATGCTAAGGCAGCAACTGATACTTTACCTGCAATGGTAAGAGCGATCGCTGTTAATGCTTTTGCTGAAGCTGAATCTGGGTCGCCAACAACTATTGGCACACCGCTATCACCACCAACTCGTGTGGAAATCTCTAGCGGCACGCACCCCAATAGTGGCACTCCCAATTCAGCAGCTGTTTTGGAACCACCACCGGAACCAAAGATGTCATATTGTTTATCTGGTTGATCGGGGGGAATAAAATAGCTCATATTTTCCACGATCCCCAATACCGAAACATTCATCTGCTGGAACATCCGCAATCCCTTGCGAGAATCTAACAGAGCTACGTTTTGCGGCGTGGTGACAATTACTGCTCCTGCCATTGGTACTGCTTGAGTTAAAGTTAACTGAGCATCTCCAGTTCCTGGTGGCATATCTACAATCAAATAATCCAGTTCTCCCCATTGCACTTGATAGAGAAACTGGCGAATTACACCATTGAGCATAGGCCCCCGCCAAATTACTGGCTGATCTCGATCAATCAAAAAGCCCATTGAAACTAATTTGACGCCGTGATTAAAAGCAGGTTCCAAGATGTCACCTGTTTGAGTCGAACGCACAGTAATTTGAGCATCAGACAAACCTAGCATGGTGGGGTCATTGGGGCCATAAATATCGGCATCTAGCAAGCCGACTTTCGCTCCAGTTTGGGCTAGAGCCACTGCGACATTTACCGCCACCGTACTTTTACCAACGCCACCTTTACCACTGGAAACAGCAATGATATTTTTGACTCCAGAAATACCAGTGCGGTCAGATAAACTTTTTTGTTGCGGCGTTTCTGCCGTCACTTCTATGCTGACATCTGTAACGCCTGGGAGTTTTTTGACAGCTTTCTGACAGTCTTCGACAATAAATTCACGTAAAGGACAGGCAGGAGTGGTTAAAACTAAAGTGAAACTAACCTTACCACCATCAATTGTGACGTTACGAATCATATTTAGTTCTACCAGACTTTTACGCAGTTCTGGGTCTTCCACTGGTCGCAAAACTTCTAGGACAGAGCGGGAATCGAGGACATCGTACATAAAAGTTCAAAATTCTAAATGAATAAATACACTTGTGGGGAACATTTTAGCTATTAACTAAATGCTTTTTTAAGTAAGGTCAGCTTAGTATTATCACTGTCACTGCCGTGATAAAACTTAACAAATTGCATTATTACCTAATAGAATCTTAACTTTCTTTGGGCATTGGGCATTGGTTATTCTCCTTGTCCCCCTTGTCTCCCCCAGTCCCCATTACCCCTTATCCCCAGAGGGGGCCCCACCTTCCCCAGTCCCCAATCATCCAGTACCTAAAAATCAAAACAACTATCATTAAGAGATTTTTTCTTAGCAGATACCCCTGGTAATGCCGTCTTTTCTACTGCCTCGACTAAAGCTCGTGCAACTCTGTCTGCATAAGGACGGGATAAAGACCAAATCAAGGGTGATAACCAACCCCGTAGCGTTACTGAATAAGACAAACAAGTACCACAAACTGTTGACTCTACTTGGTAAGTTATCCGTTCCTCTATTCCAGGAATCGCCATCACTCGGATACTCAACATCTCTCTAGGATTGACGCGTTCCACAAAAATTCTGATGGGAATTGGCGAAAAGCGTGTTACAGCTTGAAAAATTAATCCTGGTTTGGGTACTAATCCGTGGGGAACATTAGTACTTTTCAGTTGTGGATGCCAGGAAACATCTGTTAAGTCAACCACTTTTTGCCACAGTTCATCTACAGAAGCAGAACTAATCTCTCGATATGTCCACACCAGAGAAGCACAAAACCGACGACGTTTGCGGCGGATGAATTTGGATAACCAACCTTGCATTTTCCTAATCCTCCTCCTAAATACTTTCTGGTAACTCTGGTATGGTGTGCAACTACGCTCAACTACTAAATTAAAACTTTCTTAAAAATACCCTAAACATAGCAAGCCATGATTCAGTACAGACCCTAACAGCCGACATCAGCAATATGGCAAAAAATTTCTGAGTAGACCAGTCAAATCTTTGATACCTCAAGCTTAAGACTAAAATTGAGTCTTTATACCAGAAAATTCTAATTAAGAATTTCAAAAAAAATTAATTCAATACACAAGCCTATACGCATTTGAGGGAAAATAACTCTAGTGATGCCCATCAATCGTATAAATGCTTAACCAGTAAGAAAAAAGCGGGTTGGGCAAATAGAGCTTGATTGTTGGTGCGTGTTTCCCCCAAATTTGAAAATGAAAAATTTGTGGCTTTCTAGAAATTGTAATTTAGGTTCGGGAATCTATGTTGACCAACTCGCAAATACCAACTGTAGAAGCAGAATCATCCAAGTCTTTGCCAGCAGCTGATGCTCAGATTAGGGTCAGTCAGTTTATGAAACAACTGCAAGACGAAATTACCGAATCATTAGCAAAACTAGATGGTGTGGCTAAGTTTTATGAAGATAGTTGGGAACGCCCAGAAGGAGGTGGAGGGCGATCGCGCGTGCTGCGAGATGGTGCAATATTTGAACAAGCAGGTGTAAATTTTTCTGAAGTTTGGGGTTCCCATTTGCCAGCCTCAATTTTAGCTCAACGCCCGGAAGCCACAGGGCATGGCTTTTATGCCACAGGCACTTCACTGGTATTACACCCTCATAATCCTTATGTGCCCACAGTGCATCTAAATTATCGTTACTTTGAAGCGGGGCCAGTGTGGTGGTTTGGTGGTGGTATAGACTTGACACCTTATTACCCCTTTGCTGAAGATGTGGCACATTTACACAAAACATTAAAACAGGCTTGTGACCAACACCACCCAGAGTATTACCCGGTGTTTAAGCGGTGGTGTGATGAATATTTCTACCTCAAGCATCGTGATGAGACACGGGGTGTCGGTGGTCTATTTTTTGATTACCAAGATGGACAGGGTGCTTTATATCGCGGGCCAAATCCCAATGGAGAAGCGGCTATTTATAGCAATCAGGTGGGAACACCAGCAACCCGGAATTGGGAAGATTTGTTTGGCTTTGTACAAGGCTGTGGCAAAGCATTTTTACCAGCTTACGTACCGATTGTAGAACGGCGACATGGGATGGAGTATGGCGATCGCCAACGGAATTTTCAACTCTACCGTCGGGGACGGTATGTAGAATTTAACTTGGTTTATGACCGAGGCACTATTTTTGGTCTGCAAACCAACGGACGCACTGAATCAATTCTCATGTCCCTACCTCCCTTAGTGCGCTGGGAATACGGCTATCAACCCGAACCCAATTCCCCCGAAGCTGAGTTGTATGAAACTTTCCTTAAACCTCAAGATTGGATCAACTGGACACCCAAATAGTTTTGAGTGCTGAGTGCTGAGTTAGGAGTTAGGAGTTAGGAGTTAGGAGTTAGGAGTTAGGAGAATTTCCCCCATCTCCCCCATCTCCCCCATCTCCCCACTCTCCACTATTTTGGTGAGTTAAACTATTAAAGTTAAGCACTTAGTCGAAAAAGGTGACAAATTTAGCTATAGCTTGTTAATCTCAAGTGACAGCATTAGAAAATTCTGTTACCAGTTAATCATAAAAGGAATGCCACGGGGAGGGCTTTAGTGATTCATATAGATCAAAAAACCTATACAACCCAAGACGGAAACACTGTTATCGTCTTGACACCATCAGGCCGTCTGGATATCACCACTGCTTGGCAATTTCGCCTGAAGTTACAAGAGTGTATTTCCAAACTCAGTCGTCACGTAGTTGTAAATCTGGCTCAGGTAAATTTTATTGATAGTTCTGGCCTTACGTCTTTGGTAGCTGGAATGCGGGATGCTGATAAAGTCAAGGGCAGTTTCCGCATCTGTAATGTACATCCAGAAGCCAAACTGGTGTTTGAAGTGACGATGATGGATACTGTTTTTGAAATCTTTGAAACAGAAGAGGAAGCTTTAGAAGGTGTACCTCGTAGCATTGCTAGCTAAAAAAGAGTTAGGAGTAGAGACGCGATTAACCCTTGTCTGTACAGGAGTTAATTCAAAATTCATAACTCATAACTTTATCTTATTGAATACTGATTTCGCTTGGTGTAGCGATAAGGCCCCATAATCGCTCCCCAGGTTGCTTTTCCAGTTGCGGGATCATATCCTTTGTCGTAACTGTGAAATTCTGTCGCTGTAGCTGCAAAACCTAAAGAAACATGGACGCTATTGCCAAGATAAGTAAAGCTACAACGAGTCTCTGGTAGTGGGGTAGTGGCAAACTGATAGCGATCGCCAGCTAGGTTCTCCTGAGTAACTCTGAGGATACAACCTGGTAGTAAATTTAATTGTTCGGATGTCAATGTATTTAGTAGAGCAGGATTATTACCTGCGCCTTTTAATGCACCTGGATCTTGAGGCATATAATATTGTACTTCCACAGTTGCGTCAGAGTCGCTGCTTTGACGCAACCGGATAATTCGTTGGCGGTAAGGTTGATCTAGGGTAATAACGTTAGCCTGTTCAGCAAATAAGGTGATGCTATCTTCTGTGAACAGATTAACTGGTCTTTGCCACAGACGCAGGTGGACATACCAAACTGGTTCTCCTATGGCTTGTTCTTGATTATCAAATTCACCAGCTAGGTAGTCACCTAAAGCAATTAACTGTGGCGATAAGTTCATAAGTACAAAATATAAATCATTAAGAATAATAATTTTTAGGTGTTTTTTAGGATAAAAGGTCTTATTTGCTGTAACTGCCAGCTTATAAAATACTTCTAATGTATATATATTGTAAATGAAACCGTCACCTGCTAAAAGCTCAACTTGGCAAAGTAGCCTTTAAGCGAGAAAATAAAGATACGTCGCCCTTAACATTTCTTTTTTCTTTGTGAATAACGTCCGTACAGTCTCTGATACAAAGCGAACTTTCTATAATCTTCACACCCGTCCGATCAACACTATTTATCGTCGGGTAGTAGAAGAATTGATGGTGGAAATGCATCTGCTGTCAGTAAATATCGATTTTAGCTACAATCCAATTTATGCCTTGGGCGTCGTCACTACTTTTGACCGCTTCATGGAAGGCTATCAACCAGAACGGGATCAAGAATCAATTTTTAACGCCTTATGTCAGGCTATAGAACAAGATCCGCAACACTATCGACAGGATGCCCAAAGATTGCAAACTGTAGCTAAAGGTTTGCCAATTAAAGATTTAATTGCGTGGTTAAGCCAAACTAGTTACTTAGATCGAGATGCTGACTTGCAAGCAAACTTGCAAGCGATCGCCAATAATCCTAACTTTAAATACAACCGTTTGTTCGCAATTGGTGTATTTTCGTTATTAGAACAGTCAGATCCCGAATTAGTCAAAGACGAAAAGCAACTCACTGAGGCGCTGAAAGCGATCGCTGCTGGCTTGCACCTCTCTGATGACAAACTCAACAAGGATTTGGAATTATACCGTTCTAACTTAGACAAAATGGCGCAAGCGCTAGTGGTGATGGCAGATATTCTCTCAGCAGATCGCAAAAAACGCGAGCAACGTAAACAACAATCAACTACCCCAGTTGCTCCCCCAAGTTCCAACGAATAGTTATAATTTGACAGCGATGAATTAGGAGTTATGAGTGAGGAATTTTGAATTAACTCCTGTACAGACAAGGGTTAATCATGTCTTTACTCCTAACTCCTAACTCTTAGCATTAGACACCCAATATTTTGTAGATTAAGCTGTTAATTATAGTCAGTGTAAATGCCCCAATAACAGCACTCCAAATCCCGTAACGCAAGCGAAAGCCTTCTACTAACCAAGCAGCAATACTAAAACAAACTACGGCAATCATAAATGTGAAAATGCCAGATAATAAGTCCAATGTTAGTAGATTTGGTACTGCAAAAATGAGGCTTAAAATCGGTCTGACTATTGCCGTCACGATACCAAGTACTGCGGCAGAAAGAAACGCTTTACCAGGAGTATCAATTTCAACTCCCAAAGGCAACTTACTAATTATCAACAAGCTGATAGCTGTTACGAGCCAAACAATTAAAAGCGTCACGATATTCATGCCATAACCCCTGATATTAATTAGTAATTTGTAATGAGGACAGACTGAAAAACGCTTGACATAAGCGCTTTTCAATCTGTTAACCTATTTAGACATCCTTCCCCAATTTGGTATGAAATGTGGATGGTAATTGGTAATTAATTCCTCAGTCTATAGGTGCAAAAATCTTTAATACTCAACCAATTATTTGTAAATTAGCAGCTTTTTTTTATCTAGCCAAAATTTATTCTAGATATCTTTAGGTTTGGGAAAAGACTTAAAGGGGGAATGGGAAGTCATGAGTAGGGGATAAGGGGACAAGGGAGATGAGGGGACAAGGGGACAAGGGAGATGAGGAGGAATTACTGATCCAGTTTCTTCCTTGTCTATCCCCTCTTCCTTGTCTCCCTTGTCTCTTTCTCCATGCCCAATGCCCCATCCCCAATTCCCCATTCCCTATCTCATCTTTTAAGAGGAGGTTGGGTTTTTTTGGGTGCTACAGGCGCTTGAGGTGCTGGTGAGTTAGGAACCACCGGAGAAATACCAGGATTGATGCTTTGTCCAGTTGGAGGCTGAGTGATGCTAGGAAAGGGTACAGAATTAGGTGCTAAGGGGAATTTTGGGGTAATATTACCTTCGGGATTGATGCCTGGAATTGGTGCAGCACCAGGATTGATTGGGAGAGATGGGACAGAAGGCTGGTTAGGCGAGTTTATCGATGGTTGAGATGGGCCAGGAATAATTCCCAAAGAAACGCGATCGCCCCCTACTTGTCGTAGCAAGTCCAATGTCTCAATCACATCGTTGTAAGTTGCTGTGCGCGAAGCATTCAGCACGACAATGGCACTGGGGTTGGCTTGCAGATACTGTTTTAAACTCTGTCTCAAATCCTCTCGTTTTACAGGCTGTTTTTCTATGTAAGTATTGCCCACAGCATCAATGGTGACAATCACACTTCCACTCTGTGACGTGATTCCAGAGATTGTACTGGGGCTGGCTTTAGGCAAATCAACATTTATTGCTTGTTGCCGTGTAAATTGTAAAGCGGCTAATAAAAAAAATGTCAGGATACAAAAAACGACATCAATTAAAGGGATGATTTGAATTTGGACTTCTTCAATTGGAGTATGTAGATTAACTTTCATGTCTTACTCTCAAGCCTGGTTCAAAAGTTGAATTACTGATTATTAATTAGGTGTATTTGGGGATTCAGGAGGTTCAGAAACTCTACTCTTTCCTGATTTGCGCGGTGGAGTGAAATTTTCGGGCACAATTGCTGATGTCCTATTGCTAAAGTCAGGAGGAGACTGGCGATAGAGCAATTCCATTTCATTCCCTGCCTTCCGAAAAACTTTGACTTGGTTGACTACAAAACTTTGAAATAAGCGGTAAAATACCAAACTAATAATGGCAACTATTAGCCCACTTGCCGTACTAATTAAGGATTCACCAATACCAGTAGTCACGCCAGCGGTAGATTCAGTTCCTAAATCACCAATCCGAATTGAGCGCAGAGAGTGGATTAAACCCAAAACTGTACCCAACAATCCTAGCAACGGCGCTAGAGCAATCACGGCTTCTAAAAGTTTTTCACCCCGCCGCATCCCAGCTAATTCGTCTTCTGCGGTAGCCTCTAGTGCTAATCGAAAAGTTTCTGCATCACTTTTGGCAAAACGTAAAGGGGCATAGAGAAAACGCCCGACAGGCTGATGGCTTGCTTGTCTTGCCATGTCCGCAGCTACTTCCCAATTATCCTGGGCAGCATCTAAGATGCGATCGACTATTTGCTTTTCCTGAGTCAAAATTCGTAACCAGAACCACAAACGCTCGAAAATCACACTCAAAGCCAAAATCGATAGAACTAGCAATGGCCACATCGCTGGCCCACCCTTGTAAAATAAATCTAAAATATCCACTGTTTAAATTTCCTCCCTCCACGACAAAAGCAAATGTGTTAAGGCATTTTAATTCTAGAGATTAATGCAAAATGAGGGACTTCCAAAATATAAATTTCTCGAAAATCTAAAAAAACAGTGCAAGTATGACGTATTTAACTGAGACTGCTATACAAACTTGTTGCTGGGTAGGCAATTGAATGATAGATCGGTAATTTTTGGCATACTTTTGCTAAACTTCCTTGTAATACCAATTTGAAAAAAGAATGCAATACATAGATAAAACCCTACCTAACCCTTCTCAAAGCTTGAGGGAGGGTGTGCGTCAGTGAGGATGGGGTGTTGATCGCAAACATTTTTTAAATAGATATAACCTAAAGTTTCACCACAGGATACTTTCACGTAAAGGAGAAAAAATTTTGGCAGCAGTCCGAGTCCGCCAGCATGTTAATCCACTTGGTAAAAAGTATCAAACACCAGGAAGTCTCCAAGACTTGGAAAAAATTTATGCCAAGCCAAATCAACCACTACATTTAGATATTGGCTGTGCGAAGGGATTGTTTTTGTTGAATATGTCCAAGATAGAATCTAACTGGAATTTTCTCGGCTTGGAAATTCGGGAACCGCTGGTGGTAGAGGCGAATAAGTTACGTTCAGAATTAGGCTTAACAAACCTGCACTATTTATTTTGCAATGTAAATAACTCACTGCAATCACTTTTATCTTCCCTCCCTCCAGGAAGTTTACAACGCGTTACAATTCAATTCCCCGATCCTTGGTTTAAAACCCGTCACGCTAAACGTCGTGTAGTGCAACCAGAACTAGTGGCAGACTTAGCTAATTATCTCGCGGTTGGAGGATTGGTATTTCTGCAATCAGATATGGAATTTGTGGCCATAGAAATGCGCGATCGCTTTGCTGCTAATTCAGCTTTTCAGAAAGTCGGTAGAGAAGAATGGTTAGCTGAAAACCCGCTACCAGTTCCCACAGAACGAGAAATAAATACGCAAAAAAAAGGTGAACCTGTTTATCGGGCTTTGTTTGAAAGAGTGAAAAGTACAGAATAGAGATGTTTATAATATCAACTCTATTACCTAATTTTGAATTTGAAGTTTTATTGAGCAGTATTATAAATATTTATTAATATTATTTAAGTTGTGCTTGTTATATTTTTATTAAATATTGCCCATGATGGAAAAATTTTTGGGACATAAATGTTTTATTAAAGGTCAAACTTTTAATTAAATATTTTCTGATAATCCCTCTTTTGTCACTTCGGAAGAAGCCAATCGCTGAAAGCCTTTCTGAGCTTTAGTTTTCCAGTTTTGACTACAAACTTTAGTTACTGTTAGAAAATAAAGGCTTAAAACTTGACTAAATCAAAGTTTCAGAATCAAGCTGATATTATTGTTTTCCGAGAGTGACAAAAGAGGAATAATTGCTCAAAAAGTCTACTGCTGAAGTGTTTTATAGCCAAAACTTATTGATAGACTTTCATTGATAAACTTTTAATATAACTTTAATGACATAAAAGGTTTATTTATATCTGCTTATCAATTTTCTAAACATAGCTAAATCTCTTATTACCATGTTTAAAATATATACAGGCTAGGTAATTACAGTATTTGATCATTAAGTCTATATCTAGTTATATTTTCAGAGGAAAAGCACAATGGAAAGGAATAAAAAGAATTCAGATTTTCAATTGGATATTAGCAATCTGATTGATAATGCTATTAATAACGCACTAGTACGACGGAACCCCAATGAGGATTTAGAAGATGCTTTGCTAACTCTGTCTAATGAAGAAATGGCAAACGTTATAGGCGGTTTTGCAACGGTTACAAAATTCAATCCAATCATTGCAGGTGGTATTACAGGTGGTATTACAGGTGGTATTGGTGTGATTGAACCGATTAATGATATTCCTGTGATAAAACCGATTACTTGTGGACTGATTGAACAAAACCCGAACTTGATCTCTTAATCTATAAAACACAAGTCTTTGAAGTTACTAGTCAGTACTAAACTCTTGGACATTTAATTTGCTTATTTAGGTTGATGGAGAGTAGTCCGATTCAGAACTCGGTGTAAATCTCCATCAGCTTAAAAATACAATTCACTATAGGTTCATATTTATGGAAGACATCGCTACAGAAAAGACTACACTTTGCCCTAGTGCAAGACCAGAATGGCAGGACAGTGTTGTTTTTGGCGTTGTTGGTGGCACAGTCACAGAACCCCGTGTAGCTTATCTTAAGCACCCCCAACCGATCACAGATGAACTAATAGCAAAGGCTAGTCCAGTAACACCCACTGAAATTTTTCGGACGGCTGCACCCTGTGCAACTAAGGGTTGTCAACATTTTGATAGTAAAGACTGTCGTTTAGCAATGCGAGTTGTAGAAAATATGCCGACGGTAGTACAGGAACTACCACCTTGTTCCATACGCCGAGATTGCCGATGGTGGCAACAAGAAGGCAAGGCAGCTTGTATGCGTTGTCCACAACTTATTACAGATAATTACAATCGCTCTGAATTACTACTTAAAGTGGCGACACCGACTGTTAGTTAAGCAAAGCTACAAAGTTTATTGAAGTAATTTAAGGAGAATATCATACAGCAGATTTCAAGTAGATGAAGTACACTTAATTCGTCTCAAAGCTAGGCATAAAGGCTATTTTACTTCTGAATTCTGACTCCTTAATTCTGAATTCTGCTGTATCAATGAACATTCATCACAAACATCTCACAAGTCAAATTAAAATTACAAACTTAATTGAAGAAGCTGTTGTGAATACATCAGCAAGATGAAAACAAGGTTTTGATATACAAGAGCCGTCATCAGAATTGTCTGAAGAAGAACAGAAAAACATTACGGGTGGGCAAAGAATTGCGTTTGGCGGCTTGGGTTGGGACATAGCGATCGAGGTCTAATCAGCATTACAGAATCTAAAATAAACAGCCTGTGGTAATAATTCAACTACCACATTTTTCTCTATATCAAAATTAGTTGATACATTTAAAATTTATGACATTTCTCTTAAACTCTCAGAATGTTTTCGATTATTTAATTGAACAGGGGTTATTTAATAAGTCCGAACAATCACCCATTAAGATAGAACCAGTTGCAGCTAAAAACTTTAATTTATTAGTTACTTTACCAGGCGATGTCTACGACGGGCTACGCCTACGCAAACTTCTAGTAAAACAAGAACGACACAATCAAGAAGGGAAAGCGGCTGGTGAATTTTTAAGTGAGTGGCGAATTCAAGAGTTTTTACAACAATTTCCAAATCTTAGCAACTACTGCTCATTTTTACCAGAGGTACTGCATTTTGATGCCAAAAATTCCATTATTGTCTTCAGATATCTGGATGATTATCGGGATTTAATGGATTTCTATACCAAGGAAAATAGCTTTCCTACAGAAATCGCTACAGCAATTGGTAATATTTTAGGGACTATCCATCGTGATACTTTTAATCGCCAAGAATATCAGGAATTATTTTCTAAAAATTCCGATAATTTAATGGTTGAGCAAGTATCACATTTAGTTCAGAGATTAGAACGGATTGAACCGGAAATTTTCGGTCTAGTTCCTGTGGATGGGTTAAAGTTTTTTGCTCTATATCAACGTTATGATAGCTTGGGGCAGGCTATAGCTGAATTGGGTAATGCTGTAATGCCCTCTTGTCTCACCCACAATGATTTGAAACTAAATAATATTCTCCTGTACAAAGATTGGCAGAATTCCAGTAACAATATTGTTCGGCTAATTGATTGGGAACGCTCTATTTGGGGAGATCCAGCTTTTGATTTGGGAACACTTATTGGCAGCTATGTACAAATCTGGCTTACTAGCTTAGTTATCAGTAATTCTTTGAGTATTGAAGAGTCTCTAGGCTTGGCAATAACACCTTTAGAACTACTTCAGCCTTCAATTTTTACATTAACCCAAGCTTATTTAAACACTTTTCCAGAAATTCTAGAACATCGTCCTGATTTCTTGCAACGGGTAGTGCAATTTACAGGTTTTGCTTTAATTCAACAGATTCAGGCGATGATTCAATATCAAAAATCTTTTGGCAATATGGGGATTGTTATACTTCAGATTGCTAAGACGTTATTAAGCCGTCCTGTACAATCGATGCCAACAATTTTTGGTGCTGCTGTTGAATTAGCTCACTTGAGTAGTTCTGCTGTTTAAATCATTTTTTTATTACTAAAGTAGTTATGCAATTATTAAATTATCCTCAAACTCAGCTAGAAACTGGTTTAGTTGGGCAATTACTGGATGTTCTGCAAGATATTGTTCAAAAAATTGAAATAAAATCTGATTTTTCCATCCACCATCCAGATTACAAACCTTTAGAATTACCATCTGAGGCAGTTGAACGTTTTCAGAAGATGCCAACCCAGATGCAACAGAAATATCTGAGTCTGCAATTGCGGAGTTTTCTTTACGGTATCTATTACAACGGTTCTATGCAAAGTACATTGGCACTAAATGCCGAGGGAAATGGTTTGCCCCTAGATTTGGAGAATAATACTTTTTTAGGGGTAGATGTAGGGTTTTATAAGCGATTGCATGAAAGTAATTTTGGAGAGGGCTACTTTGACCCTGGTTGGTCTGTTTTGAGAGAAGAAAGCGATCGCAGTTTAGCCGTGACAAAAGGCGGTTTGAGACTGCATATTGAACGGAATAAGCATCTTCAATTTACAGAAGTGGCAGCTGTGGTAGGTGATTCTGTCGCTATTCGGATGCCGAAGAATCTAGTGCAAAATGGCTTTTACATGGCAGTTAGCAATGTCATATCTAAAAGTCATGAAAATCTGGTACGAGTATACTTTAATTTCAGCCCAGAAGGTGCAGTGGCAGTGATGAGTAGCCTGACGCGCCGACTGAATGTCATTCCCATTTTCTTCCACTTTAAGGTGCTGTATAACCCAGATGACTACAAGCGTTACGATTCAGGGGTACTGTACTTTGAAAAAGGCAACTATCAAGCTGTCCGGCAAGTCATTGAGGCTGTCTATGCAGAAAACCAATCGCATTTTCAGCCGGAAATACCGCTATTCACGATGCAACTTGCACCAGGGTTAGGGTTGGCAGAAGAACCAAATCTAAAGTTTGGTGTTCAGGAAAGCTTCGGGATGAATCGCTGTCAGATTGTGGCGAATGGGTTGTTAAAGGCTTGGTATCAAGGGGACGATTCGCCAGATGGGCGAATGCAGGCTATTTGTGAGCAATTTTATACTTTGGGGATTGATTTGCAGTGTGTTTATTTGAATACTAATTCTGAAGATATTTACAGGCGGGTAGAATTGACCAAGTGATTTGAATATCTTTGTTGATAATTTATATTTTTCTGTCCAAAATTTATCTTGGGCAGATTTTTTATGTTTTCTGTTCACATTTAAAATTATAGTGACATAAATATTGCAGTTTTATCTATTTTAAATTTATTTTATTTATGTAATTTGCTTTCTATATATACTATTTTAAAAATTTATACCAGAATAATGGACATCTAATTGATTAAGAATCAGAATAAATATCTATCTAATAAATAAGTTATTTTTGTTTCTAAAATAGATATAGCATCAAATTTTAACTTTACTCATCTTACAAGAGTTGTTTTATTACAATTTTTGTAAGGTGTGCATTAAATATGCGCTTAAAACCTTATTTTTGCGTTGTGGACATTGTCCACCCTAAAATTGTTAAAAATGGTGTTAAAATGTAGTATTTATGTCACTCTTACACAGTCAAAAATCCTTGAATTAATAGAGTAAATCACAGATTATAGTAATGAGATAAGGCAATTTAAAGTCTAATCTCAAATGCAAAAAAAATGATTTAAGAGTAGGTAAAAAATGGCTAACATTGTAATTTCTGAATTACGTCCGGCTGGCAGTGAATTATTTATGGATTCTGAAAGCTATATGCATGATATAACTGATAACGAGCTTCATGCAACTAAAGGTGGAATAACTCCTTTAATTTACATTACAATTGGCATTTACATTGGTTACGAACTAGCACAATGAAATAATTTTACCATGCTAAAAAATAAAGTTTATCTAGGCTACTAAACTTACTGTCAACAATTTTATGTGACTTATTAGTAGCAGATTTACTAGGCAAAAGTCTGCATTTTATTAAATAAAATGCAGACTTTTCAACTAAAAAATGCAGATAATCCAGATACAAAACTACGGTTTATCTGCTGAAATTATTTTAATAGTTTCAATTGACTCAATTTGTTGTTGTAGCCATTCAGAGAATAAATCTGTAAATATTTTAGTATGTAGCTTACCATCTAATTTCGCCGGAATTAGTTCCTCTACTAAAATCAAGTGTACTCCCTTAGAAGTCACTATCGGTTTAATAACCTGTGGCGGTTTAGCAGTAAAAACAGCAGTAGAAATCTCTGGTTTTAAATCTTGGCGACCCACTATTCCTAAATATCCACCTTTTCGGCGTAATTCTGTATTCTGAATGTATTTGTGAGCAACATCATAGAAACTCATCTCACCTTCCTTAATCGCATAGAAAAGCTCTATGGCTAAATCTTCATCATCCAGAACAACTTCATACATCACCACGCCAACATAATCTAGTTGGTTTTCAAAGAAAAAGGGTTCAACTTTATCAGCGAAAAGATGATTAGCTAACTTCCCAGAGATGATACTGATGTCAGCGATTTCTTCAAAATCATCTATAGACAAACCATGTTTCTCTAACCAATTCCAGGTATCATCAGCACTATCAAGTTTATTAGCTAACCGTATTTGGTCTGCTGCTTTCTGAAGTTCTTGAATCTCCACTTTTATACCAGCTTTCTCAGCCGCCGCTGTAATCACCTTGCGGGTAACAATCTGCTCAACTATCTCAGGAATTTTACAAGACACCTTAACTTGGTGAAGAATGTCTTCGTTGCTAATGGTGATAGATTGTGACATGATATTTCTCCTAAATTTGGTTTGACTTATTAGCTGGATGTGGAGACATTACATGTAACGTCTCTACATTCCCAATTCCCATGTCATTTAGATGTAGGAAAGGGGTTAGGTTTTCTACAATTTCACTCCACCCTGCTGCAACTGCTTAAAAGGATCAAGTAGAAAATCTATAATCCGACGCTGGCGCACAATTACCTCAGCCGTCGCCGTATCGCCAGGATGTAAGGCAATACATTTATTAGTTGAGGGAATACAATTTTGTTTTAAGGCAATTTCTAAGTCATAAGCTGCTACCTTTCCATTAGGTGTATCCACTTCTATGGTAGTAGGAGAAATCTCAAACAATTCTCCTTCCAATATTCCATAATCCTGAAACGGATAAGCATCAAACTTTAACTTTACTGGTAATCCTTTCCGCAAAGAACCACTCTCAGTTGTCGCCATTTGTGCCCGAATTATTAAAGGCGAACCTTGGGGTGAAATCTCTGCAATCATTGCTCCAGGCTGCACTACAGACCCAGCCTGTTGTATTGGTAACTGAAACACTCTACCATTCACGGTGGCTCTTAACTCTCGTTGTCCTAACTGAAATTTTAATGAGACAATCTGACTCTTACTTTGAGCAATTTCTGCCTTAAGCGTAGTAATTTCTGTATTCAAATTCTTTTGTTGTTCGTCAATTTTTAGTAAAGCTAGCTTGCTGGAACGAGTTAAGGTCTGATAACTACTTTCCTGTTCTTTTAGTCGCAGTTGTGCTTGCTCAATATCTGCATTTGCTTGCCGAATAGTCCGCTCATAACTACTCTGTTGTTCTACCAAACGTAGTTTGGCCTGCTGAATATCTGACTGATTTTGTTCGTATAACTGTTGCTTGTCTTTAGCTATATCTTGCTTCTGGACAACATTAATTTCTGGAACAACTCCTGACTGCCAAAGATTACGATAGCGTTCAACTTCTCGCTCTGTACTCGCTAAACTACTATTTACTAACTTATTAGCAGTTTTACTATACTCAAGAGTTTGTCGTGCCTGATTGACTTGAGCTAATTTTTCGTATTTTTGTAAATTATAGGAATTTATTAGAGCATTTATATTCTGTCGTGCTTGGTCAATTTGAGCATGTTTTTCTAACTGCTGAGATTGGTTTTGTTGCTGTTGAGTTGTCAAAGATACAACTAACTGGCTTTTAGATGAATTTAACTGAGAAAGTCGATTTAATTGTCCCTCTAATTTATCCTGTATCTGCCGTAACTCTGCCTTAACTAATTCCGATTCCAACACTAATAAAGTTTGCCCAGCTTTAACCGAATCACCTTCCTTTACCCGAATTTCGGCAACAGTACCTGCCACAGCAGCATCCAGCCTAACTGTCTTTCCCTTTGGCTCAAGTCGCCCTGTTGCCGTACCTGTTTCATCTACCTTAGATAGCATCGCCCAAGGTAAAATGATCGACACAAACACCACCAAAAAATACAGTAATCCTCTTGTCCAAACTTGGGGCAAGCTATCAAGTAAATCCTTGGTCGCGTCAGCCCAATCATCAGTTGATCTAGCTGGTGTTTGTTCCCTTAAAATTTTCTCGCACTGTTCTACCTCATCGATTTGGGTTTCAACCCTTCCATTCAATGTGTTTGGCATAATTTTTCCTGATATCAATTTTGGATTATGGGAAACAAGAAAAGCTTCCTCTTTCTCCTCTTGTTTCATCCGGCAACATCCATCTGCTGATGATTGAGATAAAAATAATGTCCCCGCTTCGCCATCAACTCTTTGTGAGTCCCACTCTCAATCAATACGCCGCGATCTAGCACCAATATCAAATCTGCATGACGTACAGTTGAAAGGCGATGGGCGATTACTAAGGTGGTTCTGCCTTTAAGAATTGTGTTTAAATTCGTCTGAATAATTCTTTCTGACTCTGCATCCAGATGGGAAGTCGCCTCATCCAAAACCAACAGCTTGGGATTGCCTAACAACGCTTTTGCGATCGCAATTCTTTGTCGCTGTCCTCCAGACAACATCCCTCCTCCTTCACCAATCTGGGTTTCATAACCCATAGGTAACTTTTTAATAAACTCATCAACACCAGCTAATCGCGCCGCCTCAATAATCTCTACCAAAGTTGCCCCAGGATGTGCCAAGCTAATATTTTCCCGAATCGTTCCGCCAAACAAAAAGGTATCTTGGTCAACTACCCCAACCTGTTCGCGTAGAGAACGCAACGAAAGACTGATAATATCCTGTCCATCAATCAACACTTTGCCATCTGTGGGGGGATATAACCCCAAAACCAGCTTAGAAATTGTGGTTTTCCCTGAACCACTTCGTCCCACTAGGGCAACCATTTGCCCACTGTGGACTTCAAAACTGAGATTTTCTAAAACATTGATATCGCTTTCAGGGTGATAGCGGAATGTCACGTTCTCAAAGCGAATGTTACCTTGAATGGGTGGTAAAGATTGCCGCGCCTGGTGCTGCAAATCCTCTTCTGGTTCCGCATCCAACACATCATTAATACGTTCCACGGCAATCACTACTTCTTGCAGTTGATTCCACAAAACTGTTAATCGCTGGAAAGGTCTAATAATATTTCCCAGCAGCATATTAAATGCTACCAATTGCCCAATGGTTAGCTGGTTGTGAATCACTTGGTACGCCCCAAACCACAGCAAGATGGTAGTTACCACTGCTTCAATTGTGTTGCTGAATATTTGCAGGCGATTGCTGATAATTTGCCCAGAAAAGTTAGTTTTTATTTCCTTACTTAATAACTCTTCCCAATGCCAACGCACTGTCTGTTCCACTGCTGTGGATTTAACTGTTCGCATACCAGAAAGGGCTTCAATCAGATAGCTACTTTCATTAGCAACAGCATTAAAAATTTGCCGAGAAATCTTTTGTAAAAAAGGTGTAGCAATCAATGCCAGCATGAAAAAAGGCGGTATAATCACCAACACCAGCAACGCCATTTTCCAGCTGTACCAAAACATCAATCCTAAATAGATAAAGACAGTGACTAAATCTAGCAGGATGGACAACGCCTCACCGGAGAGGAAGCGTTGAATTTTGCGGTTTTCTTGAACACGAGAGATAATATCCCCCACATAACGCGACTCGAAGTAACTCAAGGGTAGCCGCAAGGTATGGCGAATAAATCCGACAATCAGTGCTAAATCGAGCTTATTCGCCGTATGGTCTAACAGATATTGCCGCAACCCCGTCATTGCCACACGGAATAAACTAAAAATCAGTAACCCTAATCCCACCGCCGTTAAGGTTAGTTCAGAACGCTGCACCACTACTCGGTCTAAAATTAACTGGGTGAATAGGGGAGTAACAAGTCCAAAAATCTGGATAAATACCGAAGCAACAAACACTTCCAGCATTACTAAAGAGTGAGGCTTGATCAACTCAAAAAATTGCCAAAAGGGAGTTGTAGTCTCTTTGGTATCCTTCAACCAAGCTGTGGGTTGCAGCAGCAGTGTATAGCCAGTCCAGTTGGCTTTAAATTCGGTGTGGCTGAGGGTGCGTTGACCAATGGCGGGGTCGGCGACAATCACCTGTTTAGGAGTGATTTCATAGACAACAATATAGTGCTTGCCCTCCCAGTGGGCGATCGCAGGCAATTTTTGCTTCGCCAATTGGTCAAGACTCGCTTTCACAGGTCGCGTGCTAAACCCAATACTTTCCGCCGCCGCCGATAACCCCCGCAGCGACGAGCCATTGCGGTCAACATTGGCGATATCCCGCAGGCGATTTACACTAAAGTTTTTCCCCCAATAGCGAGACACCATCACTAAACAAGCTGCACCACAATCTGAGCCACTCTGTTGAGCAAAAAACGGATAGCGCCGAATCACGCGTTGTAATAAATGCCCGACTCGCTGCGTAGAGTTAGGAAAATAGGCTTTGCTAATCTTTTTCTGGCGTGGTACTGCTGACGTTGACAAAATCTTCGTTTCATGCTCTCTTTTGGAGTCAGATGGGGGATTATCTAACTCCACCTGTTGAGGATTACGAGATAGCGCCTTAGCCCACAAATACTCCCGAATTTTGGGATATTTAGCCATTAATGGCCACAATACTTCACCCGGAACAAAGCATAGTTGCAAGTTGACTGAAGCTCTGGCAGCGTATGGTTTAAAGTCACCTTCTTTAAATAAGGTAAATTCCCCAAATGAGTCACCTGCCTCTAAAGTGGCAATTAACTCATCGGCGCTATCTAGCAACCTGACTTTACCTGCGATCGCAATATAAATACCCACTTTGGCATCAGTTCCTTGCCAGAACTTGCCAACTTTCGGATTGATAAATTTAATTTGTTGAAGACAGTGTTGAAATTCCTCTGTCGAAAGAGAATAACCCAGAGTTTTGTTGAACAGTTGCAGAGTTACTAACTGAGCGGATATATCTTGCACCATGAATGTCTAAATCTTTTCCTAATTTTGCAAAGTTAATAGGTAGAAATTCGGTATTATCGGGAATAGCTGCGGATTTGAGGTCACTAATCAAAATTTTGGAACCCTGAGCTTGTTCGTTGCTGTTTGCTTCAGAATTTCTGGGTTTTGGGAGTGTGGATAATCCCATCTGTTTGAGCAGTCGCTTGATATGGCGATCGCTCACCTCAATCCCAAATTCTTTTGCCAGATGTTTCCCAACCCAGTTAGCTGTCCAGCGTCGAAAAGCATAGCCATGTTCGCGGGGACTAGTATTAATCAGTTCTTTCAAACGTCGTAAATACTCGTCATTTACTGCCTTCGGACGACCAATGGGGCAATCTTGCCATTGGTGTGCCATCCCAGTTCGGGCTATGTGTGTCCAATGCCTTACTGTTGCTGCACAACATCCCAAGCTTTGACAAATTTCCGTTTGGGTTTTTCCCTCATCTGCCAACAACATGATTTCAATGCGTTGGCGGTAGGATTCAAGTAAACTTTTTTGCAAATTTTGTAATAGGAGTTTTCGCTGAAACGCTGTTAAATAATTACCAGTGTATCCACTTAAGTAGTTAGTTTCAGGTTTACCTTGGTGGTCAGACATAAACGTAAAATTGTTAGTTTTGTAAATGCATAAGAGCCTTGTGCTTGGGATATAATTTCTCAAGCACTCACAAACAAATCTATTTAGGGGCTAGTAATTACCCTAATAGCGGACAATTTATTATGTATTACATGTATTATATGTCAGGTATATATCAAGCTACAAATCATATATGTGAATTCGGTAAATTAACCGTAAAACTTTTATGAAATGTTGGGCTAAATACGACAATCACTGTACATTTTCTTTACAAGTAAATTACTTTTGTAATTCAAAGGATATATAGGACTCCATCAGTGAGAGGTTAAATAATCTTACGTTTGTCAATTAAAAATTATGCTGAAAATTTGGAACAAGCAGAGATATGAAGTTAACTCTTGTACTGAACCAATGGAGTAAGAATAAAAAATGTGTATCAAAATTACGCGTAGGCGTAGCTCACCGTAGGCATCGCCTGCTCAAAAATTGTGTTTTCAACTTCAATTTTAGTTTGATTCTAGCGATATTTTAAGTACTATTGCTTATAGACAGAAGGGTTTGAGTTTATTTAATTTTTCTTAACATAGTTTTATTTTTCCACACCGTTCTACTTACTTTAAATCAACTTCAAAAAGAGGGACTTAGAGCTTAGGATTAAGTGCAGTACAGGTTAATGATACGATTACTGGTGGAAATAGTAACGATGTTGTTGATTACAGCAGTTTAGGACAACCTGTAATAATCTGACCAGTGGTTATCCAAAAAGATGCAATTGGAACTGACACTTTTAAAGATTTTGTTGAAACTGTCATCGGTGCTATCGGACAACTTAACAGTATTAATGCTACTTCTGACAGTAAAATGTATCAATAATAGTTGATTAATCAAATCCAAGAGTTGAACCACATTCGCAATTTATAACCCTCAGGAGACAGGGGTAAACCCAAATAAATGGGCATCCAGAAAATAAAAGCAGCCAGAATAATAAAAGTAATGGTGACACCTAGCGCCCGGAGTTGTTGGTAATAACTACAAAGACACCGATCGACAAACCAAGCGATCGCTAAAAATACAAACACTACTGCACACATATAGTGGTAGATAAAAACACACCTTGTCACTTCCACCCAAGGTAATAAGTTAGCAGCATAATTTATAACTAAATATAAGGCAATCCAAGTATCAACACTCAGGGTTGCAGGCATAGAAAAACGCTTTTCTTTTACCCAAGGAATTACGGGTTGTAACACCAGCATACCTACTAAAAACAACATGGCAGCGACACCAAACCACCACAAAAATGGATTGCCCATTGCATGGACATCATAAATAACTTGTCCAGCTGCGGCAGGTAAAGGCGGGCCCATCACAGGTAACGGTTCAGTGATACTTTCAGCCGTTTGATAATAATATGCCATTGGTCGAGTCATCAAAGGCCATTTATACCAGGCAGCACAGTAAGGATGTACGTTAGGACTATTTCCCCCTAAATGTAAGTGAAACTTCAAAATTTGCTGATGTACTGCAATAAATCCATAAGTTTTATCTAGTTGAAGGTGGGGAATCCAGATGATACTGTAGATAAAAGCTGGAATGATTCCTAGATAAAACAGCATTTGAAAAATATTGAGCTGAGTCAAATTTTGTAGTGGTGTCTGAGATGAGGGTGATGAGGGAGAATAAGTACTAACTTCTGCCTCCCCTGCTGCCTGCTGCCTGCTGCCCTTCGGGTTCGGCAGTCCCCCATCGACGGGAACCGCCAAGACGGGGGCTGCCTCACCTCCTGCCTCCTTTAATGAAGAGGATATAAAAAAGAGTTTGAGGTTAGGAAAAGAATGTATCAAATGAATTACCCAAGCTGCTACCCAAATGAGATAAGCACCTGATAGGAACCATAAACCATTCCACTTAGTACCGACTGAGGCACCAAAACCAATGCCAGCAAAAACTAACCACAATGAACGTCGCCGATTTTGGTTATCTAATGCTAATAATAAAAACCAGTGCCCTAACAAACCAAAAATGACGATATAAATATTACTTAGGGCATATCGAGACTCAACTAAAAAAATACCATCACAAGCTGTGAATAATCCTGCAAGTATTGCAAAGGTACGACGATAACTTAACTGATAAGCGATCGCAGCCACAACTACAGGAACAAATGAGCCAGTCAGGGCATTGAACCAACGATAAGTCCAAGGCGATCGCAATGAACCTGTCAGCCCATTTACCGTATCGTGCCCAAAAGGAATATGACTGCCAATCCAAATGCCGATACCAATAATATATTGACTTAGCGGCGGATGAGCATTAAAAAATGGCGTATGCGTGAGATAATTATTACCGAATTTGGCAAAATAAACTTCATCAAATACTAGAGTGTTGAATCGCTCCAGTCCCCAAAACCGTAAGGCAAGTGAGAGAATAAATACACTTACCATCCCAATTCGGAACCACTTTTTAGTCATTTGTCATTTGTCATTGGACATTAGTTATTCTTTCTTCCCCTGCTTCCCCTGCTTCCCCTGCTCTCCCTGCCCCCTGCTCCCCTTCCAGTCTTCAGGTGCATCTAGTTGGAACAGGAGTAACTCAATACCGTAATACTTGTTTGTAGTCCCTATTGGTTTCATACCTAGTCTTTGAGTTACACTGATTGAAGCATGATTTTCTGGCTTCACTACAGCATAAATCACTGGCAAGTTCAGGATACTAAACCCGTAGTTGAGCATAACTCGTCCTGCTTCTGTTGCATACCCTTTACCCCAAGAAGTTCGCCTCAAGTGCCAGCCTACTTCATAATCTTGAGTGGGTAAACCATCTTTGTCGGGCAATTGTTTAAGAAGGATAGTTCCCACAATTGTTGTAGTTTCCTTTTCAACAATTGCCCAAGAACCAGTACCATTGTTGCGTTGGTGCATTCGCTCGATACCTTCGATCAAGCGCTGACGCTGTGACTCAATGCTTGTGACACGAGAAACTTTGCTGAGAAAGTGCGTCACTTCAGGGTCATTATAAATTACAAACGCTTGCTCGGCATCGCGTTCGGGTATCCAACTGCGAACGATCAAGCGTTCGGTTTGCAAAAGATTTGTCATCTTGCTTTTGGCTAAAATAAATCGCCATTCTGCAAAATACTAAGATACTTATGGTTGAGCAGTCAAAAGTTTTGTAGACAATTACACAAACAAAAGATGGCGAGCGCTATGCTATGGGCAGTTATCCAGAAGTTCAACTACCGTTGGTTATGCGATGCCTGCGGCAGTAAACTACGCAAATTCTGAATCTTTCCGCAGTTCTTCAGATCGGAACCCTAACACAATCTGATCGTTTGGTATATCTGCCTTCACTAATTCGGTTGCTTGCCAGTGAAAACCGCTAATTGAGCGGCGAAAGCACGCTTGAAGGCGGGCCGCGCTTCGCCACGGGCAACATAGGTAGAGAGATTCGGATAGTCGTCCAGCATATCCGAGTTTTTCAATCTGAGCAGCACTGACACCATCATCAGGTCGCCTGCGCTGAATGCGCCATCAAGCCAGTCAGCATCTCCAAGGTGACTGGAAAGTTCTAAGAGCCGATTACGGACGCGACCTTCGACGACACGCAGACGCTGCTCGTACCAAGCCTGATCGCGCTCTAAGTACGTGGCGATTCCCCAATCAACGATTGGCGGCTCCATCGTGTTAAGTGCGGCAAACATCCATGTGATTGCTCGCGCTCGACTATTCGCATCGTCTGGCAACAGCCCTGTGTGGCCCTCCGCGATATGGAACACGATCGCTCCCGACTCGAACAGGGCGAGATCACCTGACTCGTAGGTTGGAATTTGCCCGAAAGGATGAAGCGCACGGTGCGCGGGTTCCTTCATCTCACTGAACGAAACAAGACGAACGTTGTAAGGTTGGCCCACTTCTTCGAGCGCCCAGCGAACGCGCATGTCACGCGCCAGTCCCTTGCCGCCATCAGGCGACCGTTCAAAGGCGGTAATAGTGGGTGTCATTGTCAGGGTCATGGTGATTTCTCCTTTCGATCCAATTTTCTGCTTTGGGTGTGTGTTCTGTCCGGCAAGAACAGCAACTCTAGATATCAGCGTCAAAGCTGGCATTAAAAGCACGGGCGGAACTATCGCAAAAAGACAGATGTAACACTATTACCAATAGTGTTACATTTTGCGCAGCTGATGCTGCAATTTGCGATTGGCCACTTGTATCGTTTCGCTTGCATTGGACTTTTGCCTCAACTGAGTACCCCAGAACAGTGTCAGAGGTGGAGCGACCTTTTACGAATTAGTACCCTCAACTTTTGCCACTTCCAGCATTGTCTTTAAAACTGAATCAGGATTTAGGCTAATCGAGTCAATTCCTTGTTCAACCAAAAACTGGGCAAATTCTGGATAGTCGCTGGGTGCTTGTCCACAAATGCCGATTTTGCGATCGCATTTTTTCGCGGCTTCTATCGCCATTTTTACCATTCGCTTTACACCCTGACTGCGTTCATCAAATAACTTCGCCACTAACGCCGAATCTCTATCTATCCCTAGTGTCAATTGAGTTAGGTCGTTGGAACCAATTGAAAAGCCGTCAAATACCTCAGCAAACTCCTCAGCCATAATCACATTATTCGGCAACTCACACATTACATAAATCTGCAAGTCGCTAACACCTTGCTTTAAATCATTTTTTGCCATCTCTGCCAAAACCAAACGCCCCTCATCAGGAGTGCGACAAAAGGGAATCATCGGGATAACATTCGTTAAACCCATATCTTCCCGTACCCGCCTGATGGCATGACATTCTAGGGCAAAAGCTTCTCTGTAACCTTGATCGTAGTAACGCGCCGCCCCCCGCCACCCCAGCATTGGGTTTTCTTCATGGGGTTCAAACTGTCGCCCACCTAACAAGTTGGCATATTCGTTACTTTTGAAATCTGACATTCGCACAATTACAGGTTTGGGATAAAATGCTGCGGCAATTCTACCTATACCTTGGGCTAATTTATCTACAAAATATTGGGGTTTATCCTCGTAAAGTGCGGTAATGTCAGCAATTTTAGCTTTCACAAATTCATCTTTTAATAAGTCATAGTGAATCAACGCCATTGGATGAATTTGAATTTGGTTAGCAATGATAAATTCTGTTCGCGCTAAACCTACGCCATCATTGGGAATTGCCGATAAACTCAATGCTTCTTGAGGATTACCCACATTCATTAAAATTTGAGTGCGGGTACGGGGCAAATTTTCTAAAGGAACTTCTTCCACTTCAAAAGGTAATAAGCCTGCATAAACTTTTCCCTCTTCACCTTCAGCACAAGAAATTGTTACCTCTTGACCGGGTTTTAAAATTTCTGTAGCATTGCCGCATCCAACGATCGCAGGTACACCCAATTCTCGCGCAATAATTGCTGCATGGCAGGTGCGCCCTCCAGAATTGGTGACAATTGCACTAGCGCGTTTCATAATTGGTTCCCAATCGGGATCGGTTCTCTCTGTCACCAAAACTTCCCCGACTTGAAACTGGTCTAGTTTGTGAACATCTAAAATTAGACGTGCTTTTCCCTGACTAATTGCTTCCCCAACCGCACGTCCCGTAACAAGCGGGATTAAAGATTCGGGAGTGGGAATTAGGGATTGGAAAGATTTTTCCCCAGTCCCCAGTCCCCATTCCCGATTCCCCAATACCAATCGATAACTCCGCAACACATTTCCCGTCTTCTGTGACTGGACAGTTTCGGGACGCGCTTGCACAATAAAAAGTTGGTTAGTAATCCCATCTTTTGCCCACTCAATATCCATTGGCGTGAAAATGCCGTGGACTTGGGAATAATGGTCTTCAATTAAACACGCCCAATTTGCTAGTTGTAAAATCTCTTCATCACTCAGAGCGAATTTTCCTCTTTCGCTGGGCGAAACCGAAACATTTTTCGTAAATTTGGAGCCGTCATCATAAATCATTTTCAGTTCTTTACTACCCAATCTTTTATCGATAATTGGGCAAAAACCAGCTTTTAAAGTTGGTTTAAAAACATAATATTCATCGGGATTTACAGACCCCTGAACAACATTTTCACCTAACCCGTAGGCGGCTGTAATCAGTGCTGCATCCTTAAAACCTGTTTCTGTATCGATAGAGAACATTACCCCAGAGGTTGCTAAGTCAGAGCGCACCATTTTTTGCACACCCACAGCTAAAGCAATGCTAAAGTGGTCAAATCCCTTGGTGTGGCGATAAGAAATGGCGCGATCGGTAAATAGAGACGCAAAGCATTTGTGACAAGCTGCTAAAACTCCTTCGACACCGACAACGTTGAGGTAAGTTTCCTGCTGTCCAGCAAAACTAGCATCGGGAAGGTCTTCAGCAGTGCCACTAGAACGGACTGCCACATCTGTGTCTGCATTGTATTGTTCACAAAGACTATTGTATGCTGTGGCGATCGCCTCGCGTAATTCTACTGGAAATGGTGTGTGGATTAATAGCGATCGCGCTTTTTTTCCGCGTTCACGTAAATTTTTGACATCTTCAACATCCAAGTCAGCAAAGAGGTTACGTAGTTTTGCTTCTAACCCTGCTGATTGAATGAAATGACGATAAGCGTAAGCAGTAGTAGCAAATCCTGTGGGAACGTTAATGCCTTTGGGTGTTAACTGTTGAATCATTTCCCCTAGTGAGGCATTTTTACCACCAACTACTGGTATATCAGCAATACCAATTTCATCAAACCAGAGAATGAGCGATCGTTCTTGGGCAGATAAAGACAAAGTGCTTTTAGAAACTATAGTCATAAATATTACCTTTTAAGTTTATACTCAACTTTTAAGTGCATAATTGCTACTATATTTATTTTTGCCATATTCAACTTGAGATTTTTAGCTCTGTCCCGTAGTTTGATATTTGGCGATAAAATACAAAATTATCAGCAAGAAAAATTAACGATTATCCAGTTTAATAACTCGATCAAAATACCAAGTATAATACATGATGACCCAGCTAGAACGACTCCAAAAAATGGCAGAAGATGAACTAACTGAATACAGCACTGATGCCCGCAAAATAGAAAAACTACGCCGTAAAATAAGTTTAACAGTGTCGCTAACTGAACAGCAGCAAGTCAAAGAGGCATTACTTGCTACGATGAAATCTAATATAATTAACCAAGTTATAGAAGAACAAAGACAAACAGTAGCATTACCATTTTGGGGAATTGCTGGATTGGGTTTGTTACTAGGAATTTCTTTAAATCAACCCATAGGCTTGTTAGCGTCTGTAATTGGAACTGTATTAGCTTATAGAATTCAGAAATTGGGTTGGAAATTGCAGGCAAATCGTTTATTGTTACAAACATTGTCAGATATTGAAATAAGTATTACTCAACCCACTAAGTAACAATAAAGATGTATTTTATCCATAAATTATTTATGTATTTGTCATATAAGATACTTTTCAATTAGTTAATCACTTAATTTACATCTTGTAAGCACTTAACAATTCCTTTGGGATTACCATAGCAAAAAAATTAGATTTTGGATTTAAGATTAGGTATTCATTAAAAAAGACAAGAAGCAGAAGGCAGTCTTCCATAAGCTCGAACTCCCTTCGTTTTTATTCAATAGACCTCTTGCACAAATGCAAAATTCGTCCACCCTGCGGGATCTTGCTACATCCCCCAACCCCTTCTCCCAAATTTGGGAGAAAAGGAGTCAAATTCAAAGTCCCTCTTCCAAGCTTGGGAGAGGGATTTAGGGTGAAAGCTCATTGATTTATGCAAGAAGTCTATCGTTAACTCTTTCTACTTTTTTACATGATCTCAAAGACCATCAGCAAAAATTTTAGTCATGTAATATTGGTTTTCCCTTCTATAATCAACTAACGAGATCGGCGATCGCCTCTGAAGGAGAGACTACGCTTTCAGGCTGATAGCGGATTCCAGCTTGCTTGAACCGATGTAAAGCTTCACCCAAGCGATCGCAGTCTGCAATCAAACTGATCCTGACATAACCCTCACCTGCAACCCCAAAGGCATTACCTGGAGTAACCACAACGCCTGTTTGTTGCAACACATTCAAGGCAAAATCTGTGGAACCAACATCAACGGGACACTTCACCCAAAGATACATTGTCGCCTTAGTTTTGGGTATATCCCAACCCAACTCTCCTAATCCTTGAATGAGGAAATCGCGGCGGGTACGGTAGCGTTGTTGTACCTCATGCAAATACACATCTGGCAGTTGCAAAGCTGTTTCGGCTGCTGTTTGTAATGCGGCAAAAATGCCGTAATCCAAGTTAGTTTTCAGTGTTCGCAAACCTTGAATTACATGGCGATTACCCACGACAAACCCGACGCGCCAACCAGCCATATTGTATGTTTTAGATAAGGTGTGAAATTCGACACCAATATCTTTTGCGCCGGGAATTTCTAACAAGCTAGTCGGTTGATAACCATCAAAAGCTAATTCGGCATAACACAAATCATGCACCAGCAAAATTTCATGTTTGCGGGCGAAGGCGACAATTTCTTCAAAAAATTCGCGGGGGGCGGTGGCGGCGGTAGGATTGCTGGGATAGTTGAAATAGAGTATCTTGGCTTGTTTTGCAACCTCATCAGGAATGGCAGCTAAATCAATTAACCAGTTGTTTTCGGGTTTAAGAATCAAGCTGTGGATCTTCCCCCCGGCGATCGCCGGGCCGCGAAAATGTGCCGGATAAGCTGGGGAAGGAACCAGAACTAAATCACCAGGGTTAACGTAGGCGATCGCTAAATGAGTTAATCCTTCTTTAGAACCGAGAAGTGGCAAGGCTTCACTATCAGGATCGAGAACCACATCATAACGGCGACGATACCAGTTAGTGATGGCACGGCGGAAACTAGCTGTGCCCTCAAAGGGTGGATAACCGTGATTAGCAGGATCTTTTAAAGCTGCGATCGCTGCTTCTACTACTGGTGCTGGCGTTGCACCATCGGGGTTTCCCATACCCAAGTCAATTAAATCTAACCCTTGTTCCCGCGCTTTAGCTTTCAGTTCATCTAAACGGGCAAATACATAAGGTGGTAGTTTTTGTATGCGTTCTGCTGGGACAATCCAATTTAAACTCATAAAACCTCGTCACTCATTCCCTTGGGCGAAACTCGATTTGTTATATCTCTACTATCTATAGGTGCAGTGGTAGAAACCATTGCCGCCATCAACTGTTCTGGCGCAACTTTAAACGGTAGTCGATGGATGTCAGAATTAGGAACTAGAGCCATTTCGGCGGCTGTTTGCAATTCGCCTAATGTAATATTGCCCAATCCCAAATCACTTAATTTTTGGGGTAGTCCAATTTCTGTATAGAACTTTAACAACTGTTGCCGTGCTGATGCAGCAAGTTGATTGCCTTGTAGCATTTCTTCTAAACGCAGTTGCACCAAAATTCCAAAAGCAACTTTTTCGCCATGAATACTGCCATGTCCTGAAATATGAGTTAAACCGTTATGCACGGCATGGGCGGCAACTGTGCGACACTGTGCCCCTCCAAGTCCCCCAACTACCCCAGCTAATAAAACAGTGGCATCTACCACTTCTCGCCAAACCTCACAATCTGGTTCTGCAAGGGCAACGGCTGACTTTTGCAAGAGGATATCTCGCAAAACTCGTGCTTGTTGCACCGCAGCAATAATTAAAGTATCTTGCAAGTGTCCACTGCTAACTGAGGCTTCGTACCACTTAGCGATCGCATCACCAATTCCAGCTACTAAGGTACGTTGTGGTGCAGTTTTAATCAAGTCATAATCGAGTATCAATAAATCGGGACAACGAGATAGCCCTACATCGTAGAGAAAAGCCCCATCTTCCGAATAAACATTCGATAAGGCACTCCAAGCTGCACAAGTAGCCCCGGAAGTGGGAATTGTCACCACTGGTAGATGTAACTGCTGCGCGACTAATTTCGCTGTATCTAGGGCTTTGCCACCACCAACACCGATAATTAGATCAGCTTTATGTTCTTTTGCTTTCTTTTGTAAAGATTTCAGGCTAGCTTCGCAGCAATCTGCACCATAAGAAGCTTGGACAGTATGTAACTGCTGCGCTTCTAAAACTAGTTGTAAATTTTGTTGGCTGATGGCGAGAGTAGACTTACCTGCCACAATTAAGGGACGACTTCCCAAACAGGCAATCTCTGCTGCCGCTGTTTGCAACACCCCACAACCACGGATTACTTTTGCCGGGGAAACTGTAAGTGTAAATAATGAACTAGAGGTTTGAGTAGACAAAGAAGGTTGAGTAGAAAAATTATTGGGCATATAATCTCGTTTATCAAAACCTTGATATTTCTTAATCAAATAGACTAGCGATCGAGGATACTTGTTGCCAAGCTGGTTTTTGGATGGCTCCAACTTTCCACCTGGCTTATCTAAATTTTAGCCAAGCAATTAAATAGACAAGTCCTGTTGCCGACTGATTGGGTAGTTTGACGCCATTGTTTGAATCTATAAATACCCATTGACCTGAAATTCCGAACTATCAAAGTTTTGAATAACCGTATAATTAATTAACATTACCATTGTCAGATTCTCAAGAAAAGCAATCGAGAGTTGATAATGTGTAAGCGATCGTGCTATGTCATGTAATTTTTAGCTACAGATATATAGGTAAGGTATACAAATATATGCCCCTACAACTCCTTGATTTACTGAAGTAATTTTGAAAATGGCAACAGGGGCAATTAAGACAAAAACTGACAAATTAGAACTCTTAGTACCCATTACCCCACGCTGATTAACTTTTTCCCACAGTATAACCACTAAAGTGTGAATATCTTAATCTAAAAATAACCATTAATGTATCAGTAAATACAAAATAATTTTTGTTATCCTGATAACAGGTAAACTACTTTTTTTCTCTGAACATGGGGCATGGAGCATGGAGTAATGGCACTAGAAAAAGCTCTAAGCTATGTGGGGTAAGGGCTACAGCTTTAATTGCCACTCTTGCAGTAATGGCATGAGTCAGGTGATGCCTTCTCTTCTCTTTCAGAGACGAAGACAGCGAATGACGAACGCCGATAGAGGGATAATGTACAGTTATCTAAAAATTGTTGGAGGTAGAAAAAGCTTACTCGTTCATTCCATACTTTACTTTTTTGAGATGAGCAGGCGAATAGGATAATTACTACTGTGACACTGCGAGTACAAATTCTTAAGGATAAATTTAATTCATCTTTGGGTTCAAAGAATTCGCTAACAAAGTCCTAATATTCGTAAACCACTTTGTCTTTTCCATATCCGGTGAAAAGTCAGATTTCTATTTCTCATCCCACGCAAAGTGTTTCTTGAAAGCATCCCACACGCGGCGCTTGCCACCCGTGACGAATGAAAGAAACATAAATCCTCTGTGTTGTTACTTTTCACTCCTCACTCTTTACTCAGCACTCAGCACTCAGCACTATTTCTTCAGAGTTACTTGCTGTGAAACGCAAAGAGCGGCTTTAATTAAATCAGCTGCTTTTTCGCCGATCATAATTGTCGGTGCGTTCGTATGTCCCGTGATTAAAGTTGGCATAATTGAGGCATCGACGACACGCAACCCTTTGACCCCATATACCCGTAGTTCAGGGTCTACAACCGCCATTGAGTCAGTTCCCATTTTGCAGGTGCCGATAGGATGATACACAGTATTGCAAACTTCTCGGATGTAAGCAACGAGTGCTTCATCGCTAGTCACATCGGCACCAGGCGCAACTTCTCTGCCTCGAAACTCATCAAAGGCACTAGTATGAAACAATTTACGTATTAATTTAATCCCGTCAACTAGCTTTTGCACATCGGATTGACTTTGCAGATAGTTCAGCCGAATCATTGGTGTATCTTTGGGATCGGGCGATCGCAAACTGATACTGCCAATGTTTTGGGGATGATTCAAAACGATTATACCCGTGAAACCTAAGCCAGAGTTCGGATACTCAGGAGGTACTCTCAAAGTGGAAGCGAAGATCAACTCTAAATCTGGCGCAGCGCCTAGATGACCCTCGCTATGCAAAAATAATCCAGTTTCACTTATCCCATTACTGTGTAAATCCTGAGTCGCCTCGTATGGCACAAAAACGCAAACGTGGTCTTGGAGGTTTTGTCCGACACCTGGTAAATCAACAACGACCGGAATTCCCATTCCTTGCAGGTACTCTGCATCGCCAATGCCGGAAAGCATCAGTAGTTTGGGCGAATCGAACGCACCAGCACTTAAAATCACCTCTTTGTTGACCTTGACCTGGTGCAGTATGCTCTCGTGCAGATATTCCACCCCAACAGTGCAAGTTCCCTCAAAAAGCAACCGAGTCACTAACGCTCCAGTCATTGTTGTCAAATTGGGACGCTTGAGAATTGGCATCAGGAATGCAGCAGCAGTACTGTGTCGTTTACCATCCTTGATAGTTACCTGAAAAGGCCCCGCACCTGACTGCTGCATTCCGTTAAAATCAGGATTTTCGTCATAACCCATTGTCAGACATGCATCTACAAATCGTTGGGATATTGCAGATGGGGAAATGACATCGGTCACGCTCAACTCGCCATCTACACCGTGGTATTCGGAAACACCTCGTTGTTGATTCTCAGATTTTTTGAAATAGGGCAATATATCCTGGTAACTCCAACCGGAATTCCCCAATTCCCTCCAGTGGTTATAATCGTGATAATTGCCTCGAATATAAGTCATGAAATTAATCGAACTGCTGCCACCCAAGACTTTGCCACGGGGACAAAGGATTTTGCGACCCTTGAGGTAGGGTTCTGGTTCAGAGAAATAGCCCCAGTCCACCTCGGAGCCTGGTAGGTTTCTACATTCCGACGGGATTTGAATCTCCGGTTTTGTATCCTTTTTGCCTGCTTCGAGTAACAACACAGTGGTTTTGGGATCTTCTGTCAGACGGTTGGCGACAACGCAGCCTGCCGAACCTGCACCAATCACAATGTAGTCATATTGGTTTTTAATTACCATTCCCCTGAATCAAGAACGTTTTGCTGTGTAATCATTTACCCAATACCACAATTACTCTCGACTTTCAAGAGCAGCTTTGAGAGCGTGTATTGCTCAACCTCTGATGTAACACCAATTCAAAGTCATGGCAATCGCCAGCACTGGTGCGTTCGTCGTTCGCGTTAGCGTCTTTGAAAAAGAAGACGTTGCCGTTGGCGTACTCCTACGGAGAAGCAAGCTACGTGTTAGCGTCTCTGAAAGAGAAGAGAAGGCATTGCCTGAATCATGCCATTACTACGGCAGAGGGAATTAAAGCTGTAGTCCTTATTCTGCAAACCTTATAGCTTCTCTTAGTGCCATTCGGGCATGGGGCATTAATTATTCTTCTCCTCCGTCCCTGCTCCCTGTCTCTTAAGCGTTGTGTTTTGGCAATTTAGCAAAATTATCTGTGTAAATTTTGACTATTACTGGGGAATTTTGATGAGAAATGAGCGATCGCTTGGCCTCGCCCAAGTAAACTGGGACAGAAATCCCTGTTTCCTGATGAATAATGGTACGGGCACGAACTGTCAACTTGTCGTCTTCTAGCGTACCTGAGCGACCATAAGAAAAGAGATTACTAGCTGCTTGACGTAAAGTTGCTTCTAATTGTGTGGGTGTAATTTGGGGTGATGTGGCAATCACCGCTTGTGTTGAGCCATTGTCATAAACTAGAGTGTACCGGGCTGCTCCGGGAATCACAGTCCGACTCAAGGGGACTATTGAGAGTCCAAATAAACCAGCAGTCACCACCAGCATAAAGCCAGTCGTACCCACCAACCGAAAGCGGATGCCCCATTTGAGAATAAAAGCCAAAAATGTCAAGGCAGCAAATATCAATGTAGCTATACCTGACCATTGGGTGTACTGAAGAAAGTTAGCTGTTGTAAGCATAAGGTTGGTTATGGAGGCGTCTTTTTTTCGTTACCGACACACCCATTTTACCGAGAGCTTACATCGATTACCTGTGAGGTTGCATAGATATATAGATAGAACAACTTGCTCAAGCCGCTTGTATCACCAAGCCTAATTTTGTGCAGTTTCACAAAGAATTGGTACTAGACCATAAAGATCATAATAAAGTTTCAACTTGTGTTTAGCCTAAGTTTAGCGGTGAATGGAGCCAACCTCAGAACAATTGAAACAGTTATACAGAGTCTTGACTTGGCTAACGTGAATGTATCTCCCGGTTTACCTAGTTAGCTTAGATGAACGAATAGATAACATCGTAGTAATAGCAGATGAAGAGATACAAATAAATAGGTTCTGGTGGGTTACAAAGACCTAATTTCACTTCAGTAACCATATTTTACATTCCTTTATAAAAGATAAAAATTTTCAGATATTGGTCAAATTCAATATTTTTCAGATGGCGTTTAACTAAATAAAAATAATAAATATACAAAAGGGCATCTACAAGAGATGCCCGTCATGTAGGAAAACCCCAAAGGGATGTCCCTACACCTTCCCAACAATCAGCAACAGTGACTAATTAGGTATTAGTCACACTCACAGACGTGAATATAACAATCTTATTAACTTAAAACTCTCAAGTCCCCAGTGCATACACTGAAAAACTAATAGCTAATTCTGATGAGATGCAAGTCTGTCTTTTTCATGATTACGATGTACTACTCCAGAAATGGCAGCCAAAATTAACCATGAAAGCGTATTTAAACGAAAATCGAAGAGAGTTACATCTACTGTATTTAATAAAATCCACCCAACAAAAGCTAGAAGATAACTGAAAAATATCAATCTGTCTCCTGTATTTAGATATTTTGATTTTTGCAGTAATTGGACACCTGTAATCAAAATCCAAGCGAGCAAGCCACAAAATAAAAAAGCACTGGGAAAACCAGTTTCAGCAGATAACATCAAAAAAAAGTTATGGGGATGACCCAAGGAAATCTGCATCTTTGCTTTGTAAAGTGCACTAAAACTGCGTAATCCCCAGCCAGTCCAAGGATGTTGTTGAGCTAAAGACCAGGCAAATTCCCACTGAGTTGTTCGCATTAAAGCGACTGGTCTATCTGGATACATATCGTCATTTAACCTTGCCCAAAAGAATGCAGGAACTACCAAACGAAAAATTTGAGCGACTGATGAGGGAGCAAAAGCTGCCAAAAGCACACTAGAGACGATCGCCACAACGCTACCTACAAGAATGCGCCAACCTTGGTAGAGTGCATAAGCTAAACAGGCAAAAATAGCGATCGCCCATCCATTGCGTGAGTTCGTGAAAATCAAGGTAATAAAGTTTACAATCACCGCCACTGTTAGGAAGAGAAAGGGAACCGGGGAGTGGGGTGCAGTCAGTCTTTCCCCTCTGCCTCTTATACCCAATCTCCAATACCTCATCCCTAATCGCCATTGTTCGATCCATAGCCCTAGACTAAGAATGAAAACTATTACTAGATAAGCTGCGAAGGTGTTAGCGTGCAAGAAAAGTGAAGCGATACGACCTGGTGGGTTTCCGCCTGGTGCGATTGTCCAACTAAACACAACCCACACAAACTGGAACTTGAAACTCCAGCCTAAAAATAACTGTCCCAAGCCCATAATTGCTACTGGCATGGAACCGATCACTACAATCCAAGCCATTTGCCGCAATTGGGCAAATGTTTGAATCAGAGCGCTATGAGCAGCAAAAACTATAAAGAATGGTAATAAATTAAATAAGCCGAGGAAAGCTGCTGTTTTGTCTTGGGCAAACCCAACAGTCACGATCAGCAATACACTCAAAAGGGCAAATCCCCAATTGAGGGGGCGGCGGCTAATTTTGCGGTATTGTTGCACCAAAGTTATTAATGATACAAAACTTATAGTCACCGCCCCCACTAAAGGACTCAATGGGAAGATTAACAGTGCCCATAGAGAGTAGTTCCAAGAAGATTGCCAACGAGATTTGAAATAGTCAAAAACCTTGTTCAAGCTGGCTCCCAACATTCCTCACGGGTGAGGCGAATTTGAGCTAAGGTGAAGATAGTAGGAATGATCCGACCATAGTTAGTGGCGATCGCTCTCCAGCCTAAATCCGCAAAAAACCAAGTCCACATCATTGGGCCGATTGCGGCAAACATCACGCGGGCTGCCCCATAACGAGCTGCACTTACTGTCATACCCCGTTGCGCCATTTGCATTGTTACATAGGTTTGAAATTGAGTTGCAGCTGCTTCTGAGCCTGTAATTGCCGCTTGTTTTGCTACTTCATAAGTAGCAAAGTGGATGGCAAATTGACGGGCAATTTGTTTAAGCACAAGTGGCTGGAGAAGAGAAGTAACCGCTAGCGCACTACCGCCTTTAAAAAGTAATCCCAAGGGATCGCGTTGCAATAAAAGTGGTAGGGGTTGTTTTAGTTCTGATTTCAGCAGTTGACGCTGCACTCTTATAGTCAATTTTTGCTTTTCCTGTTCCGGCAATTTTTTCCACACCTGTCCTAGCAGATGCAAAAATACTTCTGCTTCTAAATCAATAGTTGCCAGCTGATAAGAATAGGGAATTTTTAGATACTTACATACTTGAACTAACGCTTGTCGGTAAGTTACCTGGCTTGTGCGTCCCCGTAATACTGTCATCCCATCTGCCGCCAAAAAACGAAAGCGACCCTCTAGCGCATCTAACCAAGCTTTGCGGTCTCGGCTTTGTACTTCGATGGGTTCGGGTGTGTGTACATAGTCTAAGGGATTGAACTTACGACTAAATAGAATTGCCGTTAAGTCTTGCAATTCTTCTTCGGTCGCTAACTCCAGCGCCGCCCTCATTTCATCCAATTTCCCTTCCTCCCTTCCGTGCAGCTTTCTGTACCTTATTCTACTATTAGCTTTCAGCAGTCATTAGTAGTAATTTTGTCCTTTGATAATAACCAATAACTAATGACCAATAATTAACTAGGGACTATTAACTCATGACTGATATTGCAGTAATTGGTGCCGGAATTGCCGGTTTAGTCTGTGCCCAGCAGTTAAGTCAAGCGGGATATTCGGTGGTAGTGGTGGAAAAGTCGCGTGGTTTGGGAGGAAGATTAGCTACACGCCGCTTGCATGGAACTTTGGCAGATCATGGGGCTTGTTACCTGAAGCCAAAGGGTGAATTATTTAGACGTTTTGTAGAAATATTGCGCGATCGCCATATCCTCGAAGTTTGGACAGAGGAAGTTTACGAACTCGCAGCAGGTGTTCCTTTATCTGAACCCAATAACCGCAGTCCGCGATATATCGCACCTGGGGGAATGAGTGCGATCGCTAAATCCCTGGCTCCAGGTTTAGAAATATTACTGAATCAGCGTGTTATTGCTATTACTTCAACTCCCGAAAATAGCTGGCGTTTGACTCTGGAATCTAGTAATGAAGAATTAACTGCAAAAGCTATAGTGATTGCTATTCCTGCACCCCAAGCTGTGATGCTCTTAGAACCTTTGGGTGCAAGTGTATTGGATGCAGCTTTTCTTGATAACTTGCGTTCTGTAGAATTTTATCCTTCGATTAGTGCGATCGCTGGATATCTTTCTACATCTCAACCCCTCCCTGAATGGAAAGCCCTAAATTTTGTGGATGATGCTGATTTAGCATGGATTGGTTTGGACAGTAGCAAGCGCCCTAACTCTCAACAACCACATTTTGTGGTGCAAAGTAGCGCTAATTTTGCCCAACGTTATCTTGAATCACAGGATTTACAACCTGTCGGACAATATATGTTGCAACAAGCAGCTAAATCTCTGTCTCTTCCTTGGTTAAATACTCCCGAATGGATGCAAGTACATCGTTGGCGTTATGCCTTTCCTAGCCGTCCTTGGGACAATGCTTTTTTGTCTGCTGGAACTGCCTTACCTTTAGTTTGCTGTGGTGATTGGTGTGGTGGCAATCTTGTCGAAGGTGCGATGCTTTCTGGATTAGCTGCGGCTGATGAAATTAACAATCAGTTACGTGATCTACCTTTCGATAATGTGAACTTTTTAAACATTTTTACACGATCATTTAATCTGTCGCTAGACTGATTCTGCACTACAGTGAGTTGCCATTTTTTTAACTGACTAAATCAAAGTGCAACAAATAACCTTTTTAGATGAAATAGCAAATTTTGTCCCAAGTCTAAAAAGTGATATCAATTACTCAAAAAGCTTAACTTCACTCAAAACTTGTTCCTAATTCAAGTTATTTTATTGCTGTTAACCTTGATCCCCTAGCTTTAGTGCTGCGTTTTATGTAGATTTCTGCCTTTTTGGTAGAAATTTGAAATAATTAGGATTATAAATATAAAATGTCAGTAACTTACCAGATTATGAGACGCTACTTTCATAAGCAATGCTGTGAAACAGTATAAAGCTTAACTAAAAAAGTAAAGTCAAATGTCTGATAGTGTACCAAGATAAGAGGCTAGTTTCAGGGTTGATTGCATCTATCAGTTAAAAGTAATTTGACTGATTATCATCAGGACATCCCCATCTAAAAAAGTTATTCTCTCCACTAAGCATTAACTTGATTAAAAAAGGAGTTTAAAAACCATGAAAACGGTAATTAATTTAACACAACAATCAATAGTGGCAGAAATTGAAAGTATTTTGAATACATATCCATCCGATCCATATCAACAAGCCTTTGCGATTCCTGATTTACGCCAAGAGCTAATCACTTTTGTCCTCAATCGCATTCCTTCCTTTTACAGCGTCATGTCTGACGAACAGATCCCGCTAACGGAGGCTGAACAAGGAAGCTTGGCTTATTACGAATTGCCTGGTAAACCCTTAGAGCAGCAACTACATTTACAGAATTTGATTCACCAAGGCATTTGTCTAATCGTTCAAGAAAAGTCAGATTGGATTAGCCATCGTGTTTATGAAACAGTTGAACCAACTTCTGAACCTTCCCACTGGTTTGGTTAATATAACAGGAGGCAGGAGGCAGATCGCTTTTAGCGTCTCCCCTTCTCCCTTTGGGAGAGGCTAGCGCCAAGGGAGAAGGCAGGAGGTAAAACTATTACTATTCCTAGCTTTCACTCTTTTAAAATGTCCTAACCTATGTGACTACGGCTATAGTTCTAATAATATTTGCCTCTCTACTGAAATATAATTATGTCCACAGTTAAATTTTGAATATTGAGCCAATCCCAAGTCTTTTACACTGACTTTAGTCGTGGGATTGGTTCAATATTTTTTGCTAAAGCGCAACCCTTCTTTGATGGTTGGTACTATACGTAGAATTAGGGATGAGGATTAGAATAATTCTTTCCCAGTCTTTAATCCTCAATTCTCAATCACCAGTACTTTTTTAGTCAATTATTTAGATAAAGGATTCAGTATATTCCTCTTGAGGTGTAAACTTTGACAATTACTAAGTTCAAAGGACATTCCCAGGATATGAGAAAAATAACTGCTTTAATGCTGCTAAGTATTACTGTGACTGTTGGAGTAGGGACATTAACACCCAAAGTTACTAACGCCCAATTATTTTACCCACCAGCAAGCGATCGCCATTCACTAATGGTAATCGGTCAAGGGGTAGTGAGAGTACCAGCGGATACAGCGGATATTGAGTTGGTATTCAGTAGCGGAGGTAGCAATGATGAGTTACAAACGCAACCATCATCTCTATCCGAAACCCGCCGCATATCCTCACCGACTCTACTTTTAAATTACAAAACAGCAGCAGAACCTTTACCAAGTAAAAAATCCCTAACTAAAGCAACTCTTCAGCCTGTAGTTAATAGCCTGGTTGCTAAAGGAATTAGTGCTGATAAAATTCAAGTGCAAATTAACCCTAATTCTAGTGAAAATAACGCCAAAATATTAGTAAGACTAGAAAAACCAACGCGCGATCGCGTCCAGGAAATTGTTGCTACAGCAAATAAGTCCACGAGCCAAATTGAAAACCTTTCTGTCAAAAGTGTGGGTGTTGAATATGCAGTCAATGACTGTCAGGCTTTGCAGAGTTCAGTTTATCAATCAGCAATGAAAGATGCTCAAAGCCGCGCTCAGGCTTTAGCAACTGCAATGGAAGTTAAACTTAGTACTCCTTCTGTAGCCGAGCCATTTTACACATTATTTTATCCATCATGTAATTCTAAAACTGGAGTTACTTTGCCATCATTTGCTAGTTTTTTATTATCACCAGCTTATAATCCAGATGCTCCAGCAGAAGTTGAAATGAAAAAGGATATTTTTGTGACATATACAACGAAATAAACATTTATATTTAGTGCGATCGCACTTTTATTTTGTCTAAATCAGAAGTGCGGTCGCTTAATTATTTTATTCGGAGTCGAATCAATAAAGAGACGTGCGATCGCGCTGATTCTTAACTTCGTATTTTATAAAGTTATTTATATAAATTCTCATGTTTAACTTTTGATATTAATTAGCATTTACTTGTATATAATTATAGTAATTCTATACATAAAAGTATAAAAGAACATTAAAATTTTGGAGAAATAAAGACGATGATGACAATGATAATAGTTTTTTAAACTTACTTTAAAAACAGATTAGACTTTTATTATTTAAAATCACACTATCGGCTCAAAATTAGCAACCCAGATAAACTTGTTTATAAGTAAAAAAGCTAATAATAAAGTCTCCTATCTGTAACTTTTGCCATTCTCTATCTTGCTCGTAATGTAATAACATTAATTCAGCTTGCGCTGCCAATATGCATCGCCGTTTTTCTAATGACAATTTCAGAAACTCCCGACAGCTGATACTCTTAGCTTGTACAAGTGTTTCCAAAGCTTGTAGCTGGGGCATATCTTTCTGAGGAGTAGAATTTGAGATTTCCATACTTTCTCAGTAATTTTTATAACAATTCCTAATTTATATTTATTTTACTGTACAGCTACAACATACGTGTTCATAATCAAAATAAAATATTCACTAGAGTCTAGACTAGATTGCTAATTTCAAACTTAAATATTGGAAAAACTCCAGAAGCGTTTGTGACAAATCTGGAGTCAGGAAAGATACGCATTTACCTATACCAAATTTTCACTCTAAGAAAATACTACGTCATCCGGGTATATACTCAAATGTAGATAAAAGTGTTTGAGGATTCTCGTTTACAATTTTTCTCTGTTATAAATAACGCAAAACAGCCCTAGATAAACTGAGGCTGTTTTACGAGAGTTGTTTGGTAGGAGAGATACATCAATAAGTGATGCGTGTTAAATATAGATAATTCACTATACATTCTTATTCAGCCATGTTTTGCCATATCACGATGATTGGGAAAATTTTTATGGCTTTATCCAAAAAGAAACTCCAGATGCACTTAAGGCATTCTGGAGCAGTAACAGGTTTCTAACATCAATCAATTTTTACATCTGCGATCGCCTGATGTCGTTAGGGTATATACTCAAATGTGTTTTATGTCTACTCATCCGCAAATCGACCAACAAATTACCTTCTTTTCTACCTATAATCTCAATGTATCTACAGAATTCTACGAACAAAAGCTAGGATTGGAGTTATGGCTTGACCAAGGAACTTGCCGAATTTATACTGTTAGTGGTTCTGGATACTTAGGATTGTGTCAAGCAAGCGAAAAATTGGCTCCTCCAACCGATAAGCAATCAAGTGTTATTTTTACCCTAGTAACACAGCAGGTGGATGAATGGTTTGAATATCTCAAAAAACGTGGCGTTGAATTTGAAAAGCCACCTACATTAAATGAAAAATATAACATTTACCATTGCTTTTTCCGTGACCCTGATGGTTATTTGATTGAAATTCAACGTTTCGAGACTAGCGACAACAAAAAAGACATAACCTAATAAGTTATGTCTAAATGTTTAATGTACAGGGCAGGATTTTTACAGGTTAGGACTTTTTGATTTACTAAGGTACATGATACTGACTAATGCTGTATGAACATTATCAATAGGAATATACCTTTTCTTTCATAAATTTATCGGGATATAATGTGGAGTTTATGCAACCACCGAAAAAACTTTACATTTTTTTACAATTACTGCTGATGTATCTCTTTTGACTTTTATATAATGTTCATCTAATTGACGTTCAAAAAACTCTCTGTGTCAGTCCCAATTTTAATCAGAATTAATATTCTATCATAAAAGCTAGAATACATTGTTGCCAGTCTATTATGTTCTTGGCAAAAATATTTCTGAAGTATCTATAGCAATCCGATTTGATTTGGAGAATCACTAGTAGAGGTAAGGGACTGGGGACTGGGGACTGGGGACTCTTAAGAAGGAATAAAGGTGTACTGAGTTTTTTTCAAAAATCAAATATGATTCCTATATTTACTAATTATGTTACTTTTATAATGATTATTTTTAAGCTAAAAAGTTCTGACATATCAATTCAATAAATATTTTATTAGGGTGACTACATGATAGCCGAAAGAATCAAATTTTTACGTACAGCATTACAACCTAAAGGTTCAGTGACGAAAGCAATTTTCAAACATATTTTATGGTGTGGAGCTTTCGGATTTTTAATTTCTTTGCTTCACCATTTTGAGAAACCTGTATCCCAACCTATTTTAGGAAGTGTTATTCCTAGTATTGTTTTAGGTTTGTTACTTGTCTTTCGGACAAATACTGCTTATGAGCGATTTTGGGAAGGGAGAAAATGCTGGGGATCTATAGTAAATAACGTCCGAAATCTAGCGCGGCAAATTTGGGTATCAGTTGATGAAATTTCACCAGAAGATAAAAACAAGAAAATTACAGCATTAAATTTATTGGCAGCTTTTGCTGTAACAACTAAATTACATTTGCGAGGAGAGGCTGTCAACAGTGAGTTAGAAGATTTAATGCCATCTACTAAGTATATAAAACTGAAGATTATGAATAATCCCCCCATAGAGGTTGCCTTTTGGATAGGAGATTATTTACAGGAACAGTATAATCGTAATTGCCTTAATAGCTACCAACTAACATCTATGCAAGAATTATTAAATAATCTTGTGGATAATTTAGGTGCTTGCGAACGGATTTTAAAAACGCCTATGCCACTTGCTTATGCTATTCATTTGAAGCAATTACTAATATTATATTGTATTCTGCTACCATTTCAAATAGTAGCGAATCTCGGTTGGTGGACAGGCTTAATTTCTGCTTTGGTTGGGTTCACTGTATTTGGCATCGAAGCCATTGGCTTAGAGATAGAAAATCCCTTTGGTTATGACGCTAACGATTTACCATTAGATGCAATTTGCGAAACAATGAAGCGTAATATTGACGATTTAATAACTTTGACTCCCAATGCGCGATCGCATCAGCAAGATAGTATAAGCAATTGAAAAAAGCTGAGAATCATCAAAATAAATCCCAGTGGCGATCTACTCGGTTTGTGCATAGTATATATATTCTGCAAACATCCTGTATCTGTACCTCACAACCGCCGAATCGCCATCTCTAAACCTTCACATACATTAGTAAGAAAATCTAAATCCAAAGTAGCGATCGCATCACTAGCTTTGTGATAATGGGGATTTCGCAAGAATGCCGTATCTGTCACCATCATTGCTGGATAACCCAAATCCCAGAAAGGTGCATGATCGCTAAGTCTGGTTTGGGGAACTATTAAACCTCGATTCGGCACGGGTAGCCATTGACTAGATACGCCAGCTTTGCGAATATTACGGCTCATCCCAATTAAGTCAGGTAATGTCCGCAAATTACCAATTAAAGCAATAAAATCACCTGTATCTGGGTAGAAGCGTTCCAGAGGAGAAGGGTAACTTTGAGAACCAGGTGTGGAATCCTTATAGCCCAGCATTTCTAAGGAAATCATTAAGCGTAGCTGTTGCTTTTGTTGATGCAACAGAGCTGCATAATCAGTACTACCCAATAAGCCGTATTCTTCCATGTCGAAAGCAACCAGTCTTAAGGGATATCTGATAGGCTTGGCAGCAAACTTTCTCGCCAATTCCAGTAACACCGCCACACCTGTAGCATTATCATCAGCCGCAGCTGTTCCTGGAACGCCATCATAATGAGCGCCAATTAAAATTGGTAGTAAATCCTTTTTTTGCCCTCTTGCTTGGGAGGGTAAATTTAATATCAGGTTATTACAAACTTTGCCTCTGACTTCAAAGGTGTGGATTTCCACACTCCCCCATTGGGAAAATTCCTGGCGGATGTATTCTTGGACAAAAAAATGTCCAGCTGTTGCCATGTAAGGATCGCGTTCTCGCGCTATCTGACTTAGGGAAGTCTGTAATCGCTCTGTTAAATTCAAATCTTTAAAGTAGTAGCAATAATATGAGAATTTTTAGGCACTCAAAAAAGCAGAGCAAACATTACTAAGGTGAATTTAGCAATTTTTTGCAGATACCGTAAACAAAAGTAGGCGGATATCAAGAATTGAGGCTGCTTGGGCACGCCAACCATCTCAATGCTATCCTAGTCTTGCAACTATCTCCCCTAGCTGCACTTCTTAGCTTGCTGCCTTAATGACGAGTATTTGAGTATTATACATTGAGGTGTTTTTATCTTGTAGCACAAAGCTAGAGGTAGTTCCGCCCAATCATAATAAATATATAAGACACTTTAGGAGAAGAGTAACGCATGGGCAAGGTAGTCGGCATCGACTTGGGTACAACCAACTCAGTAGTCGCCGTTATGGAGGGTGGCAAGCCGGTGGTGATTGCCAATGCAGAAGGAATGCGAACAACCCCCTCCGTAGTTGGCTTCAGCAAAGAAGGTGAAAGGGTGGTTGGGCAAATGGCACGGCGACAAACCGTCCTCAATCCCCAAAATACCTTTTTTGCAGTTAAACGCTTCATTGGGCGGAAGTATGGCGAACTTAATGCAGATTCCAAGCGTGTACCCTACACCATCCGCAAAGACGAAGTAGGTAATATTAAAATTGCTTGTCCCCGTCTTAATAAAGATTTCGCCCCAGAAGAAATTTCGGCAATGGTACTGAAAAAATTGGCAGACGATGCTAGCCGCTATTTGGGTGAACCAGTCACAGGGGCAGTGATTACAGTACCAGCTTATTTTAACGATTCTCAGCGGCAGGCAACCCGTGATGCTGGTAGAATTGCTGGCTTAGAGGTGCTACGAATTCTGAATGAACCGACTGCGGCATCTTTGGCTTATGGATTAGATCGGGGTGACACGGAAACTATTTTAGTATTTGATTTAGGTGGTGGCACTTTTGACGTGTCGATTTTAGAAGTAGGCGATGGGATATTTGAAGTCAAGGCTACCAGTGGCGATACGCAACTTGGTGGGAACGACTTTGACAAAATAATAGTAGATTGGTTAGCAGAGCAATTTTTGGAAACAGAAGAGGTAGACTTAAGACGCGATCGCCAAGCTTTGCAACGTCTGATGGAAGCGGCAGAAAAAGCCAAAATTGAGCTTTCTGCTGTCAGCGTCACCGATATTAACTTACCCTTCATCACCGCCACCGAAGATGGCCCCAAACATCTCGAAACTCGTTTAACTCGTTCCCAGTTTGAAGGCTTGTGTGGTGATTTGGTGGGAAGATTGCGGACACCAGTGAAACGAGCGCTCAAAGATGCCGGACTTTCATCTAGAGACATTGAAGAAGTTGTGTTAGTTGGCGGTTCTACACGAATGCCAATAGTGAAGCAGCTAGTACGCGACTTGATTGGCATAGAACCGAACGAAAATGTCAACCCCGATGAAGTCGTGGGAGTAGGTGCAGCAATTCAAGCAGGCATTCTCGCAGGCGAACTCAAAGACGTGCTGCTTTTGGATGTCACCCCCCTTTCTATGGGATTGGAAACCATCGGCGGCGTGATGAAAAAACTTATTCCCCGCAATACTACCATCCCAGTACGCCGTTCTGACATTTTTTCCACGTCTGAAAATAACCAAAATACTGTGGAAATTCACGTAGTTCAGGGCGAACGGGAAATGGCAGCAAACAACAAGTCTTTAGGACGGTTCAAGCTGTATGGTATCCCACCAGCACCACGAGGAATTCCCCAGGTACAGGTATCATTTGATATTGATGCCAATGGTATTTTACAGGTAACAGCCTTAGATAGAACCACTGGGCGAGAGCAAAGTATCACCATTCAAGGCGCTTCCACCTTGAACGAGTCGGAAGTGAATCGAATGATTCAAGACGCTCAAAAATATGCTGATGTTGATCGCGAACGTAAAGAGAGGATAGAAAAGCGGACTCGTTCTGAGGCGTTGATTTTCCAAGCAGAACGACAACTAAGGGAAGTCGCGCTGGAATTTGGTATGCAGTTTGCCCGCAGCCGTCGCCAAAGAATTGATAATATTTGCCGACAACTAAAGGAAAGTCTTCAGGAAAATAGCGATCGCGGTATCGATCAAGCCTACGCCGACTTGCAAGATGCTCTCTATGAGCTAAATCGGGAAGTCCGCCAGACTTATGCTGAAGATGAAGACGATGACTTGCTTGGTACTATCCGTGACATCTTTACTGGCGGTGATAAAGAACGAGAACGCGAATCTCCCAGAGATACATATCGAGAACGCGATTCATACAGTAAAGATTATGGCAAAGATTACGGTAGAGACTATGGCAGAGATTATAACCGCGATAATCGTTCTTCCTCTTATGAAAACCGTCCTCCACGCAAATCCCGCCCTAGCTACCAAGATAACTGGGATGATGAAGAAGACAATGATTGGTCGTAAGTAGAAGGCAGGAGGCAGGAGGCAGGAGGCAGGAGGTAAAAGTTAAGCTGCTCAAAAAGATAATTTCACTGGTTGGCATTTTATGTTTAATTTATGTCTACCTGATTAATACTTCTGATAAGAGTTAAGAGTAGAAGTTAAAAATTAAATCTTTCAACTCTTAACTCTTCAATTAATCTAGAATCTAAAATTTAAATAACTGAACTATGCAAAATTTGCCGAACTTTCGCGATTACTACGAGATTTTAGGAGTATCTAAAGATGTCTCTGCTGAGGAAATTAAAAAGGTTTATCGGCGGCTAGCAAGGCAATATCACCCCGATTTGAATCCGGGTAACAAAGAATCTGAGGAAAAATTTAAGGATATCGGCGAGGCTTATGAAGTTCTTTCCGATCCAGCCAAGCGATCGCAGTACGACCAGTTTAGCCGCTACTGGAAGCAAAAAGACTTTGCGGGTAACCCGAAGACACCAAAGGCTAAAACTTGGCAGAGTAGCGCTAGCGATCGCAATGGCAATCAAGACATAGATCCCAGCCAATTCTCTGATTTTGAAAGCTTTATTAATCAAGTTATCGGTGTCAAAAATAAAAGTGCGGCAAGTAATTCTAATAATGGCAATACTAGCGATCCGTATCGTACCCCCAGAACAAAAGTTGCCTACACCGTTAACACTCCACCTCGGACAACCCGGCGAGATATAGAAGCCAGATTAACGCTTCCACTAGAAAAAGCTTATCAAGGTGGTAATGAACGCATTCGTTTGGAAGATGGGCGATCGCTAGAAGTTAATATGCCTCCAGGCATGGTAACAGGTCAAACCATCCGTTTGCGGAACCAAGGTGTTGGTGGTGGCGATCTATATTTAAAAATTACCGTTGAACCTCATCGATTATTTAAGCTAGAAGGTTTAAATATCGTCTGCCAAGTACCTGTTACTCCTAGCGAAGCAGTTTTAGGAGGACAAATAGAAGCACCTACTCTTGATGGGCCAGTGAAAATGACCACCCCTCCTGGAGTTAGGTCTGGTCAAAAATTTCGACTAGGCAATAAAGGTTATCCTAATGATGCCGGGAAACGTGGCGATCAACTAGTAGAAATTCAAATAGTTACACCAAAAAATATTAGTGAAGAAGAACGGGAGCTTTACGAAAAGTTACGGCAAATTGAAACCTTTAAACCCCGTGCTGATTTAATACGTTAGGCATGAAGTAGTGTATTAATCCATGACTCACATTAGTAATTGAGTACTTAACCTGAGTTTGAGTTAAGAGATCAAGCGATATTGCTATTGCTAGACGCGGTAAGGCAGTACGCGAAGAAGCACTATAACAAGCCATTAACCAAGCTCAGAAAAACTTTGAGTCTGAATGGAAAATTAGCTCAAATAGTTCGATTATCATTGAGCCTACTTATCCATCTAAGGTTGCTGGTTTACAAGTCATCGACTATTACCTGTGGTCTATACAGCGATGCTATGAACGCGACGATGACCAGTTTTTTGTGCCCCTTGCTAAGAAATATAGACTGATTATGGACTTGAACGATAATCGCAACAAACCTTATGGAGAGTGGTATGGCGATCGCAATCCATTAACTCTTGAAAATCTAAAAGGGGCTAGGTCTAAGTAGAATTACTACTCGGACACACGGCATGAAGCCGACGTTCGCCCCTCTAAATACTATTGTACAGTATATAAATACAACCATTCAAGTCCTCACCTATAAAAGGCTTGGGCATGATGCCAGAATCTCATCAGCCATTTTTTCCTCTGTGGAATGGGCAGAGGTTAACAATACTAGAAAAAACTTGATTGCAAGGTGACTCAAACAGATGTGAATCAAAACGGGGCAATGCCACAAAGCACCGAACCAACTTATTACTCCCTGCTAGGACTGCATCCCTGGGCATCGGTAATTGACATTCGTCGCGCTTATCGGCAACTGAGCAAACTCTATCATCCTGATACTACAGACTTGCCGACTGCGATCGCCACTCCCAAATTTCAGCAAATCAACGAAGCTTACGCCACCCTTAGCCATCCAGAACGGCGGTTAAGCTACGATTTAAAAATTGGCTATTCCCGCTTTGGAGTGATTCAACCACCCTCTGATTTAAATCATCCCGTCTCGCATTCGTATAACTGGTCAAAATCAGCTTACCTTGATGCAAGCGATCGCCCCTTATCATCTGGCGAAATCTTTGCTTTATTTATGCTGGTGTTAACATTTGTAGGTTGTCTATTATTAGCAATTGCCATTGGCTTAACTCGTGGCGAGGCTGCTTTCCAAACCGATAAGCTGCAATCAGCTGCATCTGTACAACAGCAGATTACCTATATCTCGCAACTCATTACCTATCTGATAATTAAAAATTAAACAATTCTCTAATCCAAAATCTAAAACTCCTATGCCTCTTCTTCCCTCTGATACTCCCCTATATAATCATCCCCTGCCACAAATTGAGCAGTGGCTAAAAGACCAAGGCTGTCAACAAGACGAAACACAGAGGCATTGCTGGCGTGTGCAACGACCTAATTGGCAAGCTGAATTATGGCTCGATGTTGAACAAATTGTAGTACGATATGTCCAATCTGGGGAAAGTGGACAAGATATTCAACGCTCATTCAAGTATTCTCTTAGTCGCGATGATGTCGAACAAGCTGTGTTTTCTGGGCCATAAGGAAGTGCTAATGAATTAGATACATATCATACATATCTTAAAAATAATTGTAGGTTTGGTAGTACTTGCTCAACTGTTCTCCAGGGACTAAAAGTTTAGCCTAACGGTAGTAAGTAAAATTATCATCAATTTGAAATACCTACCGATAAACCTAAGTTTCACCCAAATAAAAACCAAAAGCGATCATTCCCGGCTTGACTTTGTAGCGTCTACTCATGAGAGGAAGTAACAAGCCACACTATCAGAGGCTTCGACTGTCCTAGCTATTTATTTGGAGATACAAGTGCTGATATGCGTCTTTACAATGCCCAATGACCAATGACTAATAACTAATAATTAATTTCTTTCCACCTATGCATGGATGCTATACCTTTAGTAACCCATTCGATGACAATTGGGGGAGCTTCTGATATCAAAATCCCAGGATAAACTGCTGCACCCCAATCGGGATGAATTAACACACGGCATTGATTTTTAATCACTGGATAGTTGAGCAAAGCTTTGACAACTGCTGTGTCATCGTGAGGAATTACTCCGGGATGGGACAGTAAAGGATAACCTGTACGAGGGTCAATTAAGTCAGTTAAATAGCCGCGATCGCGCAGATTAAATGCTAAATCACAGCCAAATCTCATAAACTTTTCTCGTAAGCGTTCTTTCTCTAACTCTACTTCTGCCGTCTTTTCGACTAACTGATAACGCGATTGCTGTAATACAATCACTACTCGTAAAAATGGCTGCCGTTTCCAATCTGGTAATATCCGTTCGCAATTGGCACAGATATATTGACTGGGAGCATGAATTGAAATTTGAACCGCTTGTCCTGTTTCGCCAACTAAATTAATGGGACAGGCTTGCTCCGAAGTGTAAACTTTGGGATAGTTCACTAAATTGATTCGGCTTATACAAGTTTTTTAATTTCATCTACGGTATAGATGATACCTCTTAAAAGTTAAGAAAAATCATCATTTTCCTATAATATGTTACTTTTTTTTAGAAGCAGTTACTAATAATTTGAGAATTTTAATCCTAATTTTATCCTTTATTAACCTGTTCTCATGGAATTTGCTGCTTGGTCTGTAGGCATTGGCAAAGATGCAGTTCAATAGAATACAAGCAAATCATGGGATATGCTACGATCTACTTAGTACCTATCAGGAAATTACCGTTAGGGTTAAGAGTAGTTCTGTACTAATCCCGATTAGGAATTGAAATCATTCAGATATGACTACTGACAATACACTTACCAAAAAACGGATTCGACTTAGAATTCCTAAAGATTATCATCAGGAACCTGTTATTTCTCGCCTGGTGTCTGACTATGGACTGATTGTGAATATCACAGCAGCGATTTTGGGAGCCAATGCTGTTGGAGATGGTTGGTTTGACCTTGAACTACAAGGAACAGATGCGCAAATTCAAAGCGGATTAACTTATCTTTGCGATTTGAAATTGGAAGTCTGGGATGATACTAAAACAAATGATTGGTAAGGGTTATAGCAACACAAACACTTTACTTGCAGCAGTTTGCAAGCAAATAAAGTATAAAATGTAGAACTCCAAATCAAATATAAACAGTTTCTACCTCTGCCTCCTGGCGACGCTTTCTACAAGACGCTGCGCGTAGCTTACTTCTCTGTAAGAGTACGTGGCTTGCTACCACTGAGCTATCCTGCCTCCTGCCTCCTGCCTCTAAACCCACAAATCCCCGACTTCGTAAATGTCGTGGATCTTGTTTCTCATCAATAATGATTTGGGATTACTATAGTGGTTTGTCTACAAAATAATATACCAAATCCCATTATCATTTTGATGTAAAATACGGTATCTTTCCTCAATAAACTCTAGCATTCTGGGAAAATTTTTGTTGATAGTAGGCTGCTGAATATAATCAATAAAAATATAAGGAGGCTTAGATGAATCTAACTCTTGTAGAAGTTTTGTCCATTGCTCAGGTAGAAAATATTCAAGTGACCAACCACGCATTGATGTTGCCTGAGTCCGATTGGAGAAGTAGTAAATAGATGGATCGCCAGCTACATAAATTTTACCAGGAAGATTTCCTGGTTGGGAGATAAGTTCAGCCTCTGAACGAAAAGATGGATATTTTTCTCTAAAAACAGTCTGATATTTAAATCGTGTATCTTCTGCTAAGGCAAAGTTATTATTAACCAGAACAACACTCTTTTTTAGAAGAGTGTTCGATAAAGGCAAGAAAAATAAAAATATTAGCAGGATTGTAGTAAATGGGGAACTCAATTTTTTTAAAGACTCCCATAAAATATCTAATCCTTTAGTTGCTAAAATACCTAAAGGTACAAACAATAGTAAATAATGGTATTCCCAAAATGCCCCTCGTTGTAAAAAAATTACACCCCAAGCAAAAATACACCAAATTACAAGTAGCAAAGTGAATATATTCTTAGACTTACGCAATGATACATCTACTGCAATAGTAGCGGCTAAAAGTAAAGGGTAAAAACGATTTAAAAACCATTTTATTCCTGCAAAAAACCCACTTGGCTCAAATTGGGAATTAGCAACAATTCGAGGTGGATATAAAAAGAATGTTTGATACAAAATTGGTAAACTATTAAACCAGGCAAAATAGCTAACAATAAATAAAATAGGAAATATAATCCCTATAAAAATTGGAGTGAATATTTCTATAAAAACTTTTTGAATTTGCTCTTGTTTGATTAGCACATAATATATGAAAATAGTTAACCAAAATGAAATTAATATTAGCAAAAGTATTAATTTAAAAATCAGGACAATTCCACCAATAAAACCTGATAGTAAAAGTAGAAAGAATCTTTGCTTTCCTTCATATTTGAAAGATTGATAAGTCAGCCAAAGACAAATGAATAAAGGAAAACTAACCAGTGCTTCTACTTGAGTAAGATGCCAAGGCTGTGAAACAGTATAGTAAACGCCAACCGTTAACAAAGGTACTAGACTTGCAATTATTGGATGCCGAAAATAGCTTTTAAGACTCAATAACAATACTATAGACAGAAACACCATGTAAATAAGTTCAAAGAGATGGATACCAATCTCATTAAAACCAAAGAAAGTTCCCGCTAAAAAGTAAAAGCAAAAAATTCCCGGTTGCTTCACATCCCAAAAATCACGATAGAGTACCTTTCCTTGTTGCATCTCCAAAGCACCTAGCCTAAAAAATGCTTGATCTCCGTCAAATGGAAAAGGCAAATGTATAAGACCAATAATCACAATTGCAATCAAAACCAGAAAGTCAATTTTATTTAATTTACTAATATTAATCATCAAATTTTATAATCAAAAATTAAGCTAATATCCCACACTGATTAATATCCTAACAGTGTAAAGAATAAGGCAATTTTAGGATATGAACTTAAAGTTTAAAGTTTTTGCGATCGCGTCAACTATACTAAGTTAGTACATTAAATCGATAGACTTGCTGTGGTTTGGTAAAAACCGAAATATGATAGGACTTACGCAAAAAACCTCTCTAACTCTTATTCCTCTGTGTTCTCTGCGTTGCGCCAGTTGCTGAGAAAGCCGGAACGCTAAAAGCGAACAGGTCGGGGAACCGCAAGGGCGCACTGGCTTCTCTATGGTTTGATTTTGCGTGACCTGTGCGTAAGTCCTGTATGAAAATTTTTATAAGGGATTGAACGAGTTAAAGGAGTGCATCATACTACTATTATTTATTGGATCAAACAATTGGGAGAGAAACTTCTGGACGTACTGAAAGAAGATGTAACCCACATTCTGCACCCTCAACTGTCACACATCAAGAAAAAGCCGATGGTTAGGCTGTCAGATATGCCAAGCCCTGCCGCATTCAGCTTGAGACAAAGTTTGATTGCAGAACTAGAAAAAATAGTCTTGCACACAAAATTAATGTTGGTTTTTCAGCAACAGCAAACGGCAAAATTACAAAGCGCAAGATAGTGATGTGCCCTTCTATTTAACCTTTCAAAAACATGATTGACAAGCAGATTAATGGTCTTTATGTTAAGAGGTTGTTTGAAAAGTGATTGGCTGTGATTTTAATTGCATAGTTACCCCCCTTAGTCCCCCCTTATAAAGGGGGGAAACAAGAAAAATCCGGTTCCCTCCCCTTTATAAGGGGAGGGTTAGGGAGGGGTAAAAAATACTTGATACATCAATCGTGACTTTTCAAACATCCTCTAAACCTGCTAGTGTTAAGACACATCGTAATTTTGTATAAAAGCTATCGTAGTGCGCAAGGGTATTTACTGTGAATTCTGCTTAACTATCTATATTGATGCAATACCCAGTTTCCTATCTGTCATATCTGTCGTTTCTGCGATCGCTAACTGATCAATACACTATGCATACATTGCTAATCCCAAGAAGAATGCTTGATAGACTTGATTCAAGATGAATTAAGGAAAAATTACAGACTTACATGGAAGTGGGCAAATATTTGTATAGATAAATCTACTCAATTAAATATAATTACCTTTTCATCAAGGTATGGAGATGGTTGTTACCGAACCTACTTTGGATACGACACCGAAGATAAAATTGTTAACATTGTCACTGAGTTTTGAATATTAAAATAATCAAACTTCTCTGTATTGCCGTTGGATTTCTACAAGTATAGCCGTAGTCACATAGGTTAGGACATAATGACAAGCGTCAATGATAGGAATAGTAATAGTTCTACCTCCTGCCTCCTGCCTTCTGCTTCTTGCTATATAACTCCAACCCAAAGAGCGCAAAGGGTTTGTTTTGTTTCCAAAATAACGGGTGATAGAGCGCACCTTGGGTTGGCTTGTTTGGTATCGGCAACGAAACAAACGATATTGCTGTTTATGCCGCCTAATTGGATAAAGTCAAGTTAAGACTTTGGTTTATAAGTCGAAGCAACGTGTAATTCTTTCAACTGTTTAGTATCTACACTCGAAGGCGCATCTGTTAACAAACAACGTGCTTGTTGTGTCTTTGGAAAAGCAATGACATCCCGAATGGATTCTTCTTTAGCTAGCAACATTACCAAACGATCTAAACCGTAAGCAATGCCACCATGCGGCGGTGTACCATATTCAAATGCTTCTAAAAGAAAGCCAAATTTATTTTGTGCTTCTTCAGGAGATAAACCAATCGCTTCAAACACTTGCTGTTGAATTTCTCGCTGATAAATCCGCAGACTTCCGCCGCCAATTTCTACGCCGTTGAGTACTAAGTCGTAAGCTTGGGCGCGTGCAGTTTTCAAGTCGCTCAAATCATCAGGATGTGGTGCTGTAAACGGGTGGTGTAGTGCTTCTAAGCGTTTTTCGTCAGCATTCCACTCAAACATCGGGAAATCTGTAATCCACAGCAAGTTGATTTTTTCTGAATCGATTAAGCCAAATTCTCTCGCGATCGCTTGTCGTAATCTATCTAAAGTTTTATTAACTGTAGCAGCATCACCAGCCCCAAACAATAGCAAATGTCCAGCTTTTGCACCTGTACGGCGCAAAATTTCTTGTTTTTGTTCTTCGCTTAAGTTGTCTTTTATCGCCCCAATAGTATCAATTTCGCCATCATCCCTGACACGGATAAAAGCTAAACCTTTAGCACCGGCTTCGCTGGCTTCTTTAAATAAGTCGCCACCTGGTTTAATACGGACATTAGAAATTACATCGTTCCCGTTGGGAATGGGGAGGATTTTGACGATACCACCATTGGTAACAGTATCCCGAAAGACTTTGAAACTAGAGTCTTTGACGATATTTGAGACATCAACTAATTCCAAACCATAGCGTGTATCTGGTTTATCACTACCGTAACGTTCCATCCCCTCAGCATAATTGAGACGGGGGAAAGGGCGCTGTAACTCAATACCTTTAACTGTTTTGTAGATATGGCAAACTAAATTCTCGTTTAGTTCGATAATTTCTTCTTGGGACATGAAGCTCATTTCCATGTCCAATTGCGTGAATTCTGGTTGTCTGTCCGCGCGTAAATCTTCATCACGAAAGCAACGGGCAATCTGATAATATCTATCTAAACCAGATACCATCAGCAATTGTTTAAATAGTTGGGGTGATTGTGGCAAAGCATACCATTCACCAGGATTGACACGACTGGGTAGAACGTAATCCCGCGCTCCTTCTGGGGTAGAACGGGTAAGAATTGGGGTTTCGACTTCTATAAAACCTTCCAAATCTTCTAAATAACGACGCATGGCTTTGACAATTTGATGACGCAATTGCAAATTTTGCGCCATGCGTTCGCGTCGCAAATCCAAATAACGATATTTTAGCCGTAAGTCTTCCCGTACTGTTTCGGTGTCAGCTACAGAAACTTGGAAAGGTAACTGTTTGCGAACAGCATTGAGTAGTTCAATTTTATCGGCGTAAATTTCTACCTCGCCTGTGGGGATGCGGGTATTCAACGATTCTTCAGGACGTTGTGTTACTCTACCAGTGATTTTGACAACATATTCATTTCGCAGGGCATTTGCATATTCGTAAGAATCTGGGGTGCGTTGCGGATCGCTGACGATTTGGACAGTTCCAGAGCGATCGCGTAAATCTAAAAATATCACACCACCATGATCGCGGCGACGGTCTACCCATCCGTAAAAGGTAACAGTTTCTCCAATATGTTCTTTTCGGAGTTCGCCGCAATAGTGAGTTCGCATAAGTCTTAGTTATTGTTTCCGGGCTAGATTGGCAAGAAAATGTCAAAGCCTTCCCATTATCTAGCATCAATAGTAATTGTAGTAGTTCTGGTGAAAGAAAAAATCAAATAATCTCACACTATATTAGGACTTACGTATTGACAGGTGGTAAAATAATGCGTATTTGAAATTGGTGTCGTCTACTTACAGGGTTCGGACAATAAGTTGCGCTCATTTTTCCATTCATGGATGATAAGCAGTATCAGTAAATAAACCACTCTGGGATATGACACCTGCGACAAATTCTTCAAACGAATCCCCAAAGCTGCAACGCAATACGCTGCAATTGCGCCATGCGATCGTCATGGCAGTTGCTGCGATGTCTCCGGTGGGTGCCATCTTTTTTAATACCATTCCCCAAGCGGGACTCGTCGGTGCAGCAATGCCGTTGTGCTATATCATTGGTTTTGGGGTGGCTCTGCTGGTTGCCCATCAAATCAGCATACTTGCAGCCGAGTTCCCCACAAGTGGCTCATTGTATACCTTTGTGACTCAAGGATTAGGAGTGCGCTGGGGCTTTCTCGCTGGCTGGTTGAGTTTAATTTCCTTTGGTGTAGCTATTGCCTTTGTCTTTCTAGTAATGAGTGCAAATTTTCAAGATTTGTTGCTGCACTGGTTTGGCGTACACCTAAACTGGACATTATGGTATTGCTTGTTCGCTTTGATCGTCGGGGCAGTGTGTTATCGCGGCATTCGCTTCTCGCTGCAATTGGATCTGACACTATTAATGTTTGAACTCGGCGTTTGTCTGTTGCTCGCGCTCATCGTGTTCATCCAAGCTGGTAAAACCGGACAACTGACGCTCGTACCCTTCACATTGACAGGATTACCACAGCAGAGCAACCTGCTTGCCGGTGTCATTTTGTCCATCCTCAGTTTCGTCGGGTTTGAATCCGCAACCACGTTGGGTGAAGAAATTCAAAACCCTCGCCAGTCAATTCCAAAAGCGACGACGATCACCCTAGTCTTAGTCGGCGTGTTCTATATACTGATGTCGTATGTGGCAACGGTGGGATATGGCATTCATAACATGGCAGCCTTTACCCAAGATGCTGCCCCCTTCGATACGATCGCGCGTCATGTTTGGGGGAATGGGTTTGCCTTATTGATTGATTTTGCCGGAATTATGGCTGGATATGCCTGTGCCGTAGCCTTTCTCAACGCTGCGGCTCGGATTGTCTATGCCATAAGTCGAGAAGAACTATTTCCCCGTTGGTTGATGCACATTCATCCTACCTATCACACACCGACAAATGCCATTCTCGCGTTGTGTGGCAGTTCTGCGGTGGGGCTGGGGTTGGGAATGCTGTGGACACCGATTCAGGCGTTTGCCTTTCTGGGTACAGTTTTAACACTCGCTGCTCTAGCGATTTATGGATTGACTAGTTTGGCGTGTTTTCGATATTTCTCGAGAAAACGCCGCGCTCAGTTGGAGCAAAACTCTACGATTCGCTTTGGTTGGTTGCGTTATGTTCTGCTACCTTGGCTCTCGATAATCGTGATTAGTGGTGTTATAGTTGGCACTCTTTATCCCCCTCCACCAGCACCGCTTCACTTAGCGCCAGTTGTCGTCTTGATTTGGATATTCCTGGGCATTGCAGTGTTAAGGTTTCTGCAAATTCGCAAACCTGAAGCTATTCGTCAGGCAGGTAGACTATTTGTCGTTGATGAAACTGAAACCCTCAGTTAGAAAAATGTACTACAGCCTCTTAATAAAAAGTAAAGACTTAGTACAATTTTGCGTAAAAGCGTAACGTTTTTAATGCATCCCGATACATTAATAATGCGGCTGACGCATTAACGTTGTATCGGGATGCAATGGCATTGCAGGGGCACGCATTAACGTTGTATCGGGATGCAATGGCATTGTGGGGACACGCATTAACGTTGTATCGGGATGCAATGGCATTGCAGAGGGACGCATTAACATTGTATTGGGATGCATTGGCATTGCAAGGTATTGCCTTTCTTTAATTCGCTACGAATTAAAGAAAGGCTGTGTATACTACAGGATTAAATTTTGTTAATGCGTAAGTCCTAGATAATATTCAGCTATTTTGGTGGTTGATTAGGACGGTTTTCTTGGGGAGAGGCTCCGCCATCGCCAGGAGGATGAGGTGGAACACCTAATGCGTCGATCAACTGTTGTTCAGTGACACCTAGCTTTGCTGCTGCGGTTTTGAAATCAGGTCTGGGTGGGCGCTGAGTGCGATCGCCTGGATTTGGAGGATTGGCTGGAACCCCCAATGCCGCCTTTAACTGGGCTTCTGTAACTCCTAACTTTGCTGCTGCGCCTTTCAAATCAGGTCGAGGTGGGCGCTGATTGCGATCGCCTGGATTTGGCGGATTGGCTGGAACTCCCAATGCCGCCTTTAACTGGGCTTCTGTAACTCCTAACTTTGCTGCTGCGCCTTTCAAATCAGGTCTGGGTGGGCGCTGATTGCGATCGCCTGGATTTGGCGGATTGGCAGGAACTCCCAATGCCGCCTTTAACTGGGCTTCTGTAACTCCTAACTTTTCTGCTGTGCCTTTCAAATCAGGTCGAGGTGGACGCGGCTGTTCGTTTGATGGTTGGTTGGGCGGTTGTGGCGCTTGTGCAATTCGAGCGAATTGATTAGCGGCATTTGCTTGATTGAGTGAAAGAAAACCAAATGTGCCAACCAGAACAGGAATTGCTGTTGCTACTAGTACTCGACGAATATTCATCATTAAATCTCCAAAGGTTTATATTTCTAATTAAGTCTTCTCAAAATAACAGTTTGCCCTGTTTCTAAATTACAGTTTTGTAATTTAGAAACAACAATACTCTGACGATATCGCTGCTGAGGGCGAGGCGAAATCCAAGGGTGGATTAATTAACGGTTGTTGCGTTCTACACGGTTTTGAACTGCTTCCTGATTATGAGGTTGGGGACGTTGGGGAGAACGCTTTTTATGATGTGGACGGGGTTTAGAATGTCTAATTTGTGGTTTCTTATCAGATTGCCGTTTGTTGGGCTGTTGTGAAATTTCGGGGTTCCGATGAGATGGATTAGCGGCATTTGCCTGATTGGGTGCAACAAAACCAAATGTACCAATCAAAAAAGGAATCGCTACTACGGCTAAGACTCGACGAATATTCATAAAAATCAACTTTCAAAAGCTAAGGTGTTCATATTTCTAATTGAGCCACCTCAAAATTACAGCTTGCTTATTTTCTAAATTACAGTTTTGTAATTTGAACAAAAAATAATGAATTTAGAATAGAAGAATATATAAATTAGTAAAAACTTGTGAACGTTCTGTTTATTGAAGATGAAGCGAAAATTGCTAACTTTGTCCGGGCTGGACTCAAGGAGCAGGGATTTGTTGTAGACTACTGCGATAACGGTGATGACGGATATCTGCGGGCATTAGACAACGAATATGATGCGATTATACTCGACATTATGATGCCGGGAAAAGATGGACTATCGATTCTAAAACTACTACGGCGGCAAGGTCGAAATGCTCCGGTGATTTTGTTGACGGCTCGAAATGAACTAGACGATCGCTTGCAAGGGCTAAATTTGGGAGCGGATGACTATATCGCAAAACCGTTTTTTGTAGAAGAGTTAGCGGCTAGAATTCATGCGGTTGTGCGCCGGAGTGTGAGCGATCGCCAAAATCTACTTTGCGTTGGGCCGATCAAACTCGATCGCATTACCAGGGAAGTCACTTGCAATCGCCAAGCGATAGAACTCACCAGCCGCGAGTTTAATCTTCTGGAATATCTCATGCGTTCTCCCGGACGGGTTTTCACTCGTACCCAAATTTTGGAACACGTTTGGGGCTATGACTTTAACCCTAATACTAACGTTGTGGATGTTTGTATCCAGCGAATTCGTAAAAAGCTTGACCCTCTTGATGAAGCAGTCTGGATTGAAAGCATTCGAGGGGTTGGATATCGATTTCGCAAACCAGATTCTTGATTATGAAACTCCCTTCCTTTCGACTCCGCATTGCTCTATTGTCTGCGGCTCTAGCTGGCAGTACATTAGTCGGATTTGGCGCGGTTTCCTGGTTTCAGATTTACAACGCTAAGATTAGCCGCCTGGATGCAGAACTATTAAATCACTTGATGCGGGCAACTCCGAACTTCCCTCCACCAGAGGAATCTCCCAAAAGAGAAACTTTAGGCGATCGCTCGCGATGGCAGTTTTACGAAGATTCCTTATCTTATGCTTTCGGAACCAATACAAAAACCCCTGTTGCCCTGGTGGTGTTGGATACAAACAACAACATCCTTTATAAATCAAACTCCTTACCTGCCGACCTTGAGGTGAATCGTCTGTTGCTTAAGCGTCTTGAGTTGACACCTCTACCACCGCCCCTGAAGAGAGAACCACCACCTTTACCCTCTAATACAAATCCATCGAACCAGCGCCCACCGCTAATTCGTCCACGTCCGCCTAAATTTGTTACAGAGCAGACAGCAACAGCAGTATGGCGGATTGGGACAGCTAAATTTCCCAATGCTCAGATTGCCATTGCCGTTAGCTTGCAAGCCGTAGATCAAGAAATGGCTATTATTCGCAATATCTTCCTGGTTTCAATTCCGGGAGCGCTGCTACTGGTCGCGGTGGGGGCATGGTTGGTTTCTGGTGGTGCTTTGCGTCCCATCCGGCAATTAACGGGCGTAATTCAACAGGTAACTGTCAAAGGGCTAGACCAGCGAATTCCCATTGGGACAACTGATGTTGAATTTGTCGAACTGATTCAGGTGTTTAACCTAATGCTGTCACGCTTGGAACGTAGTTTTACCCAAGCTTCCCGCTTTAGTGGTGACGCAGCCCATGAACTGAAAACCCCACTAACTATTTTACAAGGCGAACTAGAACGAACACTACAACAGGTCGATCCCGGTAGTGAAGTACAGCAGCGCTTAAGCAACTTGTTAGATGAGGTGCGTCGCCTAAGTGGAATTATGCGGAAACTGTTGTTACTATCTCTAGCAGATGCCGGAAAAATGAGCTTGTATTTGGTTGAAGTGGATATGTCTGAGTTGCTGATGGAGATGCTAGAAGATGTGGAAATGCTAGCTCCCCATTTGACAATGCAAACTGACTTTATTGATGGATTGCGGGTAAAAGGCGATCGCGATCTTTTAATTCAAGTTTTGCAAAACCTATTCAGTAATGCAATCAAATACAATCTCGCCAACGGCTGGATACAAATTCGCACTCATCAAACTCCCACAAATTTCCATGTCACCATTGTCAATGCATCAAAAGATATTCCACTGGGCGAACGCGATCATATTTTTGACCGATTTTATCGCGGCGATCCCTCACGTAACCGCAAGGTAGAAGGAATCGGACTAGGACTGAGCCTAGCACGGGAAATTGCCAGGGCACATCGTGGCGACCTTACTCTTGATTTAACACCTTCTGGTCAAACAGCGTTCACCCTCACCTTACCGATGAAGTAATACCAATTAAAAAAAGAATGCAACACATAGATAATACCCCTTTCCAACCCTGCCCAAAGCATTGGGGAGGGTGTGTGTCAGCGTAGGTGGGGTTATCTGTCATAAACATTTTTTAAATTGGTATTAGATTGAGCGATCGCTCGATACTGATATTATTTTAGTGGACGCAGAAGTGTAATTTTGCCCATGCCCGTCTCTTGACTAAGTTGTGCCACGTAGAGATTTCCATTCGTGGGATTCTCAATCAAATCCAATGGACTTGGATCAAAACCAGTGAAGCCAGTAATACCCGTTTGGGAATTTATGATATCTAAGTTTGCGCCACCTGGTGTTAGTACAATGATGTCTTTCCCTGAACTGAAGCGTGTCACCAGTAGTTTGCCTTGGAGCTGACCGCCTAAAACATGACTACGATATTCAATGATGCCATTAGGTGAAATATGCTCTCCGAAATCGAAAGCAATACCCTTCCAATTCCGGTCAGGTAGAGTACCAATGGGATATTCCTTTATCTGAACTGGATCTTTACCAGCTGTAGGATTTCCTCCACTCAACACCCACTCACAACGCTTCGGATTGGGATGACCGTAATAACCATTTTTAACAACGCGAAACAGAAAATCTAGCTGTGCGCCTAGACTGCTAAGAGCAGGCACAGATGGACTAGTATATGCCCCATTAGTAGCTTGATCAATACGGTTTTGACAGGCAAGAGGTAAGGGGATAGGTGTATTTGGCGTATTGCCACCAGCCGCCGAACCATTTGTTGGTACATACAACTGACCATTGCTATGCCAAACCAGATCGTAGCCATTACGTATACCGCTAGCAAAGATAGTTACAGGTGCTTCCCGATTAAAGGGGTTATAAGTACCTCCATCCTCCGTTTTAACGCTTAAAGGAGGTGAGGTGATTTTGGACAGATCAACTCGTAATACAGCAGCAGTTAACAACTGCTCAGAACGATTACTCCAGACAGTGTTTGGTGCACCTGTACTACTATTACTACCCTGCAACACATACAGCACATTTGGCTCGTTGGTCTTAAACTCAATGCTATTGGTTAGATGATCCCGACTAGACCGTGGTAAATCAACCACATAGTCTTTTACAGTCTCTAGATTGGTACCGCTTAAACGAGTAATTTTACCACTCCACTCCGGTGCATCAACGGTTGCATTCCAGTAGTAGTTATTTGTTACCCAGAGAATCAGGTTGTTAGCATTTGTTGATGAGGGATCGAAGTGCATACCAATGATCGTTCGATTACCACCATTTGCAGTCTGCAATGAAGTAATCGTTTGTGGCTTACCGAGAGTGCCATCAGCATTGATTGGAAAACGCAAAATCTCACCTAGTAAGGTGGCAGCATAGAGTTTATTGTCAGGCCCAATCACTACTGTGGTGTAAGGTTTGACAGGTACATTCGCTAGTAAGACTTGCTCAAAACTAATATTGCTTACTGGTTTTACAAAAGTGCCTGTTGTGAAACTGATGCTATAGGGTAAGAATGCAACACCATTGCTATCTTTAACTTCGTCGGTGATTTGTAACAAATATTTGGTATTGTTCTTGAGACGATTTATCGGAGACACTACAATCACATCTCCGCCACCGGAAGTGTTGTAACTGGTATTGACTTGTGTATTAGTACTGCTATCGATCAGTTTGATGGTTGAGGCGGAAATAGTATTAGCTGCAATCCCACTGTTAGGGAGATTTAGGTCTGCTGTAATCGAGATATCTGGCGATACATTTGTCTGAGCATCAGTGGGATTAGTCGTTCTGATCGAGGGACGATTACCTGGTGCGATCGCAATATAGTTGAGCTTGGTATTTTTACCACCTTTAGCATCAATTGTGAGCTTACCATCGGTAACATTAACAATCCGGGTAATTGCGGCAAATTTTTGGGTTGCTGTTGGTACAAAGCCAGAAATAGCAGCCCTTCCTTCTATATTAATCTGGTGCTTACTACCAACAGTATTACTAGCATCACCGACGCTAACAGTCACATTGTAGGAACCTTTAGATAGAGCGTATTCCCAAGCAGCAGGTATCTTGACTGCTGTTCCCGCATTGTCAAGAGGATATTGCAGATGAATCAGTCTATTTAGTCGTTGATCGATGCCACTTTGGTGGCGATCGCGTGTATTGAGTTCGATATCAAGGGGAGTGGGTGTAGTATTGCCTAAGCTATCTTCACGCACCCAACCAAAGCCTCTAGTATCATTGTAGGCTTGACCGATATCTTTAATATACCCAGATGGTGCAGGAGCGTTATTTGGTTGAAAAGCAATTCCTTGAACAATTGCTAATACCAGTATTTTGGGTTTGATATTGTAAATCATAGTATGCGTTGCCCTTGTGTTCGTAATTGATACGTGAGTAGTCCATTAACATTGGCCAAGTATCTGCAATGATTATTCCTGGCGATTTTTCACTAGCTATAAACGAACCTAATGACCGCAAGTCTTTGGGAACACATTTTTCAAAACTGTATAAAAAGTATTTATTAAATACTTGAAATTACATCAATACTGAACTTTTTTAAGAGAATTATCAGGGAACTTTCTAATTCCTCAACTTGGCACAGTATGATTACTTAAAAAGTAATAAATATTCAAAATTATTACCGGAAATTTTTAATTGCTGCTGGCAGAGTTCATTTTATTTATGCTGTTAATATGCAACTAATATCAGGTTTAATTAAATACAGCAGATTTTAACTTTGTGAAGCAGCGCGGTCTTCTCCCAAAGGGAGAGGCTAGCGCCAAGGCGGTTTCCATGCCACTTGCTTCAACGGGGGGAACCCCCGCAACGCAGTGGCTCCCCATGAGCGACTGCTGTTAGCGCAGCGTTAGCGACGCAGGAGCGTCACCCGCAGCGTGAGTTACAAATAATACCTCACCCGCGTTATTGCGCACCTTCCCCAAAGCATCAGGGAGGGTTGGCGAGGGGTGTATTTCATGTAATTGCAAAACACTGTATTTATAATATCTGTACTTTGGGTAGTCACTGTGTTGGACAGCCGGCGCAGTCTTCTCGCTTGGTGATAGAGCGTGTGGGATTTTCCCACAACTAAGCGGGTAGATTTTGAAGAACAAAACCCAATATTTTATCCTTATTTATGTTAGGTTTCGCTGTTGTTAAACCCAACTTACATTGATAGATTTTATTAATAAGTAATTACCCTAACATGATGTAACTTTAACAGCAAAATCATGAAAAAGTTTTTCAATATGTATGCATTAACTTTAGTAATAAGATGATATTTTGATTTACTCATCTATCTGAGGGCGGATTATGTATATGTTAACTCAATCACCAAATAAATCAGGTTTATTTATGAGTACGCTACTGGGTAGATTATTAGTTTAGGATTACATAATATTAATCGGGTCTACATCAATAGTTAAACTTACAGACGAAGGACAAAGCGATCGCACTTCTTCCCAATCTGGTAATTGTGGTAAGGCATCGGGGGCAAATTTGATTAATATCTGCCAGCGATAACGATTAGCTACTCGTAAAATACTCGCTGGTGCTGGGCCTAATATCTCAAATTCTTCTTCTGTACTCAAGGCTGTAGCAATAACTTGCGCCGTATTTTGGACTTGAATGGGGTCAAGACTACTTAAGCGCAACAAAATTAACCGCCCATAAGGAGGATAATTGAGTGCTTGGCGTTGTTCTAATTCCGCTTGAGAGAATGAATGGTAATCGTGCGATCGCACTGCTGCAATTACCTGATGCTCTGTAGTATAAGTCTGCACAATCACTCTACCCGGATCTTCACCTCTACCGGCACGTCCAGCTACTTGCGTCAAGGTTTGAAATGCTCGTTCGCTGGCGCGATAATCTGATAAATTTAGCAATCCATCGGCGGCGACAACCCCCACAAGTGTCACCTGTGGTAAATCCAAACCTTTGGTAAGCATTTGCGTACCGACTAATAAATCTGCTTCGCCGTTGGCAAACTGCGTAAGTAGGGTACGATGTGAACCTTTGTTACGGGTGGTATCGCTATCAAAACGAATCAAGCGCAACTGTGGAAACTGTCGCGCTAGTTCTTGCGTAACCCGTTGAGTACCGCTACCGAAAAATTTCAAGTAAGGAGAACTACAATCAGGACAAAATTTGGGGTGCGATCGCGCATAGTTACAGTAATGACACCGCAATAATTCCGGCGCTTTTTCTTCGGTATGGTGATATGCCAGCGACACATCACAGTGCGGACATTCCAATACATATCCACAACTGCGACAAGAGACAAAAGTACTGTGTCCCCGGCGATGGATAAATAAAATTCCCTGTTGTTTTCTTTCTTGCAACTCTTGCAAAGCTGTTTGCAGCGATCTACTAAATATAGAACGATTTCCCTGCTGCAACTCTTGCCGCATATCGACAATTTCCACCGGCGGTAAAGGGCGGGAATTAATGCGTTCAGGCAAACTTAAATAACAACTCCTGCCCCCTGCTCCCTGCCTCCCCACGCTTACCCAAGTTTCCAACGAAGGCGTAGCTGAACCCAACACCAAGGGGCAATTTTCTAATTCGGCTCGCCATTGGGCAACGGTGCGGGCGTGGTAGGTGGGTATAGGAGAATCTTGTTTAAAGCTGCTATCGTGTTCTTCATCTAAAATAATTAAACCCAAGTTGGGCAAAGGGGCAAAAACGGCGCTACGAGTACCAATAACAACTTGGGGTTCTCCCGTAAGCATTTGTCGCCAAGTATCGTAACGTTCACCGTCTGAGAGGGCGCTGTGATAAACGCTGACTTTATTACCAAAACGGGCGCGAAAACGATCGGTTAGCTGGGGTGTAAGTCCAATTTCTGGGACTAAGACAAGGGCGGATTTACCTTGATTGAAGAGAGGTGCGATCGCTTGCAAATATACTTCGGTTTTTCCTGAACCTGTCACCCCATGCAACAATACTTCAGCAAATGTATCTAATGTCTGGATTGTTTCTAAAGCGCTAGCTTGAGCAACGGTTAAAGATTTAGCGCCATCACCTAGTAAAGTTGGGCCTTTTTCAGTTCGCAATACTTCCCGTTCTTCAACAACGATGTAACCCTTTTGTGCCAACGTCTTGATAATAGAAGAACTAGCGTTGCAAATTTGCAGTAATTCATTTTGCCACAACTCTCCACCACGCCGCCGTAGCACTTCTAAAATCTCTCGTTGGCGAGTAGTTAAGTCATCGTCAATTGTACCTGTAAGCGTAACTGCTTTTTGCAACTTTGGTCGAGTTAGTCGCGGCGGTTCTAAGTAGCTTTCTACTAAACCAAATCGCAATAACTCCCGAATTCCCCGATAAGCAGATTTGACTTTTTGTTGAAGGTAAACAAAACTATAATCTCCGGCTGGCTGTCCTTGCAAAAGTTCCCAAACTTGGCGTGCAGTCGGAGTCAAAAAAGCTAAAGGATCGGCAGATGCCAGTAAATAATTACTCCCCCCTGTTCCCCTGCCTCCAACCAGACGGATACGACGCTGCGATCGCCCCAGTAACCCTGGTGGCAGAGCAACCCGGATTACTTGAATTAGGGGCGTATAGTAATATGCAGCAACTCGGTTGAGTAATTCCCAATAAGCACTTGGGAAAAATCCAACACTGACTATATCTTCTACTTCCCGAATTTTTTCTGGTGGTAAATCGATATTTGGTTGTGCCAGTAATCGAATCGCGATCGCTCCCAATTGTTGCGCCCCAAATGGCACGCTCAAAATATCCCCTGGTTTGATTTCTAACTGGGCTGGCAATCGATAAGTAAATAGTCCTGTACTTCCTGGACAGTCTACCAATACTTCAACCCACCGATTCAACGTTGCACTTAACTGGTATGATTCACTCGCTTGTGCCACCACTAAAGGAGATAATTTTATGTCATTAATATACATATTTGCTGACTTGATAATTAAATCTTTTCCTCACAACATAGCTGGTCAAAATCAACCTAGCTAACTAAACTTTAGTTTTTCGCTTTCTTAAATTTAAATGGTATTTATCAATACTGTTATTCTTCATAATACTTGATAATTTTCCTCTTATGTAATCTACTAGACAAATTCGTATCAACTATATATGCAATAAATATTTGGTGTCCACTATACAAATAAAAGCATGTCGGCTATTGCTGCAACAGTTGCTCTATCTACTAAATATGGAGTAGCCTTTTTCCACCTAGCGGTAGATATTAAACTATTTCTGTATATGAGATGCTTTTATACAAAGTAAGATTATCCCAAAATTAAGCTGCCTCTCTTATGATTTGGATCATGTAGGTAACTTTAAATCAAATCAGGAATGCGTAAATCCATTAGTAAGTTTTCCTTTTATACACTGAACTCCAGCGTTTAAGACATTCTAAATATTTAGAAAGATATATGAAAGTTTAAAAGATTTGGATGAGGAACTGGAATTTTTATATTTGTTAAGGTTGAGAAAGTTTGAGGGGGGTTTGACATATTTGATAATTTAGAAAAAAATGAAGAATATATCTGTTGGGAATCTAAGAAAAAAGCTTTATTGGGTGCTAAGGTCAGTTTCGTTATAGTTGTATATAACTGTAACCTATAGGTAGTAGGTAGATGCCGATTTTTATTTCTGTAGACAAATTAGCATCAGCCTATATTTCGCTATTTTTTACGGGTGCATCGTCCATTAGGGAAGACTACCAAGCCTCAAACGAGTAGGTGTAAATAAATTATGTACCAAACAAAGCAACAATCCCTAAAGGAAAATATGAATATTGTTGAATTGGGAAAAATGGAAATACTGGAGAATGCTGCTGATATCGAAGAACCATCACTCGATAGTTTAAATGCAGTGGTAGAAGAATCTCCAATTGTAGTAGAAAATCTGGAATCAGACGAACGCGATGGAGATGATATGGCGGCGGCTCGTCCTTCGGGATACAACAAAACCGAACATGATGATGCTGTCGGCGCATTTTTTAAGGAAATGGCGCGTTATCCGCTCTTAAAAGCTGATGAAGAAGTAGAGTTAGCGCGGCGAGTCAGGTTCTTAGAGGAAGTCAGAGAAATACAAGCGGCTTTAGAGTTAAAACTCGAACATGAACCCAGCAAACTAGAAGTAGCTTCCGAGCTAGAATTGACGGAAAAGCAACTAGAAAATCGCTTGTATCAAGGGAGAGTCGCGAAACGCAAAATGATTCGCTCGAACTTGAGATTGGTAGTGTCTATTGCTAAACGATATTTAAATCGGGGAGTGCCTTTTTTGGATTTAATCCAAGAAGGAGCTATGGGTTTAAATCGCGCTACAGAAAAATTTGATCCCGATAAAGGATATAAGTTTTCTACTTACGCTTATTGGTGGATTAGACAAGCAATTACCAGAGCTATAGCTAATGATGCGCGGACAATTCGGCTACCGATTCATATTGTTGAAAAGCTTAACAAGCTAAAAAAAGCTCAACGAGAACTCAAACAAAAACTCTGTCGTAATCCTACCGAAGGTGAAATGGCAGAATATTTGGAGATTAGCGTGCAACAACTACGCCAGCTACAACAGCTACGGCGACAAGCACTTTCTCTCAACCACCGTGTTGGTAAAGAAGAAGACACGGAATTGATGGATTTGTTAGAAGATGAAGATAACTTGTCTCCTGAAGCAAAAATGAATGAAAACATGATGCGTCAAGAGATTTGGGAAGTCTTAGGAGACGTGTTAACTCCACGAGAGAAAGATGTGATTTCTCTGCGTTATGGTTTGACAACCAGCGAACCATGTACCTTAGAAGAAGTTGGCAATATGTTCAATCTTTCTCGTGAGCGAGTGCGTCAAATTCAAAGCAAAGCCATGCGGAAATTGCGCCGTCCTCATATAGCAAAACGCTTAAAAGGTTGGTTAATTTAACTACATTGCTCAAGATAGAGATGCAATTCCTAACTTAATTAGCTTTGCAATTCGCAAAAATCAGGCGTTTTGTAGTTTTTTTCAGCTCTTGATTTAGTCAATACTTAAAATAAATTGCCCAGTTACCTATAGACTATGGACTATAAACTATGGACTATAGACTAATGACTTCGGGTAGCGATTTGATTGTGCGTTTTGCTGAACCAGCCGATTGCAGCGTACTGTTTAAATTAATTGAGGGACTTGCAGAATATGAAAAATTATCTCACGCGATCGCTGGTAATGCTCTAGCACTTCAAGAGCATTTGTTTGGTTCGCGGAGGTATGTAGAAGCAATATTAGCAGAATCTGCGAGTCAAGCTGTTGGTTTTGCGCTATTTTTTCATAATTATTCAACATTTCTGACTAAACCAGGAATTTATCTGGAAGATTTATTTGTTTTACCAGAATATCGCAGGCAAGGTATTGGTAAGGCTCTTCTGACTAAAGTAGCTCAGATAGCTGTAGAACGTGATTGTGGACGATTAGAGTGGAGTGTTTTAGATTGGAACGAGTCAGCCCAAGCATTCTACCGTAGGATGGGAGCATCTATATTAGATGATTGGCGAATTTGTCGCGTCACAGAAGATATGCTTACTCAATTAAGTTCTGTCAAATAAAAAACAAAGGATGAATTATAAAAGATGAATGAGGACAATTTTCATCTTTAATATTTCATCCTTAAATTTTAATGATTTTATTGATTGCATATTTAAAATAAGATATATTTGAATTTTTATCGTCAGTATGAATGTACATTTTTGCAATTAAGCAAGCAATGGAATTTTGAAGAGTAGCACATTCTTATTACATCTCATTTTGTGCTAATAAATTTATATCTAAAATCGTTCAAATTCAAAATCAAAAAAATTTATTTAATCAAGCAAAGTTTGACAGCTTGTCTTTTGACTATGGCAGCGGCTCAACTCACAATTATGGAGGACATTGCACCGAATAAGCCGTTATTGCAGAGAGAACACGAAATGAAAAAAATGATTACAGTCATGCTGTTAGGCATAGCAATCTTCATCTTTGCCTTCAGTCATCCAGCTTTGGCGGCAGATGCTGCTAGTGGAGTTAAAGTATTTAGTGCTAATTGTGCCTCTTGTCATGCGGGAGGAAAAAATCTGGTTAAAGCTGATAAAAGCCTGAAAAAGGACGCTTTAGAAAAGTACGGTTTGTATTCAGCAGAGGCAATTATTGCGCAGGTTACAAATGGTAAAAATGCCATGCCTGCCTTCGGCAAACGTTTGAAGCCTGAACAAATTGAAAATGTAGCGGCTTATGTGCTTTCACAAGCAGATAAGGAATGGAAGTAAACCAAAATCTGACTTAAAAAATTAACAATTAGCGGGGCTTTTTGTCCCGCTAATTTTAGAGTCGCCGCAATTATAAAACAGGATACATATACCAATTTGGGATTTTGGATTAAGAGTCTTTACAAAAAGATTGCTCCAAAAATATCAAACAATACTATCTATCCTAATTTTGTATTATGACTGATTTCTGGCAATTAATTTTCAGTATAATTATTGCTTTACCCCTGAATTTTTTGACTTTACCTGCACATTCTTCACCCATTTTCATTACCCAAATTACAGCGATTGATTTCTTAGAGTTGGGTGTAGATAAGATGCAGCGCGGTGATTATCAGGAAGCAATAAAGAATTTCAACCAGGTAATCGCACTTGAGAAAGATTTTGCTGTGGCTTATAGCGATCGCTGTTTGGCTTATCTGCAATTACAAGATTACCATCAAGCTGTTACAGATTGTACTCAAGCCATAAATTTTGCACCTAATAACTTTGAAGCTTATCTGAATCGAGGAGTAGCACACTATAGACAAGGGGATTATTCAGCTGCCATTGTCGATCATAATCAAGCTGTTGCACTTAAACCCTACGATTTTCGAGCTTACTACAACCGAGGGCTAGCCCGTGCTAAGGATGGGAAAGATTCAGAAGCGATTCTTGACTTTAATTTAGCCTTAACTCAAATTCCCCGAATCAGCAGCTTACTGCTTGCAGATATTTATAATGACCGAGGTTTAGCGCATTTTGTCTTGCAAGATATCCAAGCTGCGATGCTCGATTTTAATTTAGCAATTCGTCTCAATGTTAACGATTATAGAGCGTACTTTAACCGAGGTTGTGCTTGCGGACAAAATGGAGATGATTTTAGTGCAGTGCGTGATTTTTCTGAAGTTATTAGACTGAACCCAAGTAATGCTCAGGCTTACGTTAATCGGGGAGTAGCTCAGTATCGTTTAGGATATCATTTAGGAGCTATATCTGATTTACAAAAAGCATCTGAGTACTTTGAAAACCAAGGAAAAAAAGTTGCTTACAAAAAAACTCTAGATTTACTCAAAAATCTGCGACAGCAAATTTCGTCTGTAACGGAAATTGCCCTTTTCTAAAACTGTCAGGGTTATGCAGGGTTCCCACCAGCTTGAAAAATCTGTGGTAAGTTACTCCGATCGCGTTCTCTGCAAGCTGGAATATTTTTTCTCTCACTTTCTCTTTGGATTGCTTCTTCCCAATTTCATCCCAATGGGCACTGGTATAGCAGGAGGCAGGAGGCAGGAGGCAGAAGGCAGGAGGCAGGAGGTAAAACATTACTGTTCCTAACATCCAGGCTTTTAAGATGTCCTAACCTTTAATTCGCTTGCTATATAAGCTTCTGTCATTTTATTTAATTAAGTTTATTCTCAAGTTTATTGAGAAGTTAATTTCATATCTCTTCTGATTGTTTGATGATGTCAGAATTTACCTACGTATGACCAAGAAGACGCATAAAGAGAAAATGCCCCTCCTCTTCAAGCCTTCCCGATTCACTTTGACAAAAAACGGTACATTTGTTATCAAGCAAATAAGTAGCACAAATATTTAGATAATTTGTGTATGGTAGGTAATAGACTTCTTGCAGAATTAGGGAAAAGGGTAAGGGGGAAAGGGAAAAGGAATAAAAAACCTTTCCCCTTTAACCTTTCCCCTTTTCCCACCTCTTGCAAAAGTAGCTTTTGCAAGAGGTCTAATGTAATGGCAATTAACACTGTATCGTGACAATGCTCTCACTTGGAGCCACATTTATGGGCGAAGCCAAACGACGTAAACAAGAAGACCCGGCATGGGGTATGAGCTTTGAGGCTTGGGGGAAACTATTCCAACCCAATGTCAAAACTTACGTGACACAATATGGTTTACAAGTCTGCGATTTTCAGGATCTATATAAAGATATGATGTGGTATCATCATCGCATCAAGTTAGCTGTTGAAAGACGTGCTGAGGGATTATCAATATTTGCTGTCAAAAACTATGTCTGCCACGCCCTTGATACTCGTTTGAAGTGCTTTCTACCTCTAGAAAAATGCGATCGCTTTGCAGAGTCTGGGTATCGACAATGGATGACTGCTGCTTGGGTTGACTTAGGTAGAGAAAAAGACGGAATTTACATTTTTGGTCGTCATACTCCTGAGTTTGTGGGATGGGTCTACCATCACGAACCAACGCTTAACGGTCTTTATAGTTTTGCAACTCCACACCCAGAACTTTAGCACTGGCGAATTGGCAATACTCATGTAGAGTCGCTGCGCCATCGCCTTTTGGGAACTTCCAAAAAATAAATTATGCCATGATAAATAATGATAATCATTCCAATAGTTGAAGAGACTACCATTGGCAGCCTCTTCAACCCGTTTTGTAGTAATTACTGAATATTGATTAACTTCTTACCCAAGGTAGTAAAGTGAATGTACCTCGTTCATACATAATGAACAGACCCAAGCCAATTAATACAAAAGGTACAATAGCGTTACCGTAGCGACTTAAAATATCAGCAATAGTAGGTTGACGGCTTAAAAAATAAGCGATCGCACACCAAACTCCTACCATGACAAAAAATATACTTAGAATTACTCCTAAGCTGGCAAGGTCATGACCAGCGAATAAGGGAATATATATACTAATATTGTCACCGCCATTAGCAATCGTTACTGCTGCAACTTTATAGGTTTGGGGTTGCAAAATACTCAAAATAAAAGACAATACTGGGTTAATAGCTGTAGACTCTCTAAAATCACTACTGACTGTATGAACTGTTCTAGTTTCTTCTTTTCTAGATACTAATTGTTGAATACCAATAGCTATTGGTAACAATCCTAGCAATCCTATCCATTCTCGCTGTACAACCAATCCCCCAAAAAATCCTGGTAAGCTAGCAATGATAATGGCTGTGAAACCCAGATATTGACCGAGAAAAATATGCCGTCGTCGAAAGTTAACATCTACCTGTGAGAAAAATATTAACAAGATAATGATGTCATCTATGTTAGTGGCGATGAAGGCAATTATTCCTTCACTGAAGGCTGTCCCTAGCTGACTCATGCTGGATTTTTAGAACCTACAATTTATCACCATACCAAATTCACTAATTCGTAATTATTTAGTTTAAGTCCTCCACCAAATTATATTTGTTGGTGGTATAGAAGAAATTTAGGGTCTAAATTAACAACTAATTCAATTACGAATTACGAATTATAAATTACGAATTATTTTAACCTTCTGGCACAACTAAGCTTTAAAATGACAAAGTAATTATTCTCATAAAGAAGATTTTGTCAATGCCTAGACTTACGATTCCACCTAATTTCATCGGTACTTCCGGTATCGATACTTTAGCCGCAGAAGAGTCAAATGCATCTGTGGCAATTGGTATTGATATTTTAAATGGAGGTGTGATTAATACGTTTTCAGGAAATGACACTATTACTGGTACTGGTAAGCCTAGCACTGGTAAGCCTAAGAAACCTGTTACTGGCATCGGCATTAATAACAGTGGCACTCTCAATGCGGGGGATGGAAGTGACATTATTACTGGCATCGGTACTGGTTTGAAATTTAACCCACTGACATCAACAACAGTAGTAGTCTCAATACAGGGAATGGAATTGGCATTAGCAACAGTGGTAGTTTTTATGCTGGAAACGGAAATGACACTATCACTGGCACTAGTACTCGCGTTACTCCAATCGGCATCAGCAACAGTGGTAGTTTTGATGCAGGGAACGGAAATGACACTATCACTGGTACTGGCATTGCTGCCATTGTCAATTTTTTTGGTAGACGCGATGCTCTTAAAGACCGTAAAGGCGATACTGGAACCGGCATCAGCAACAGTGGTAGTTTTGATGCAGGGAACGTAAATGACACTATCACTGGCATTGGTACTGGTGGTAATGGTAGCACTGGCGGCTTGCAGGGAGGCGATAATTTTAAACGTGGCGACGGCGGTAGTGGAACCGGCATCAGCAACAGTGGCAGTTTTAATGCAGGGAACGGAAATGACACTATCACAGGCATTGGTACTGGTGGTAATGGTAGCCAAAGTACTGTCACTTTTGCCTCTAGCTATAGTGACGGTACTTCCTCCGACTCCGGTACATTCACAGGCGAAAGCGGCGACGGCGGTACTGGAATCGGCATCAGCAACAGTGGCAGTTTTGATATCGGGGACGGAAATGACACTATCACTGGTACTGGTACTGGTGGTACTGGTGGTATTGCTGATAACCAAGGTCTTGCCGAGGGCACTACTAGTAATTACAGCATCACAGACGAAAGCGGCGACGGCGGCGCTGGAATCGGCATTAGTAACAGTGATAAACTAAATACTGGCAAAGGAGAAGATACGCTCGTTGGCACTGGTAATTCTGGCAGCAAAGGCAAATATATAATTTACCCTATTAGCGTTGACAGCCAGAACAAGAACATCGAAGACGCCATCATCACACAACCGAGCAAAAGCAGCATCGGCATTACTACCATCGGCATCCAGAACATTAAAAAAGCTATTATCACAACTGGTGAAAACAAGGATACGATTAAAGGTTCTGCAACCAGCTTAGAAGCAAACATTCTAGCCTATGGCATTTTCAATGACGGCATCATTGATACTGGTAATGACAATGACATCCTCACTGGACAAGCAACAACCACAATTGGTGGTATTGCCTATGGGATTTATGGACAAGGAATCATCAGAACTGGCGATGGGAATGACAAAGTTACCGCTACCAGTAATATCGATAAAGTTCAACAAAAAGTTACTATCGGTGGCGGTATCCGCTTTGAACTAGGGACTGGAAATGACTACTTCAAAGGCTTCGGGTCTGCAATTGTTGATGGAGGGAATGGTTTTGACACCCTTGATGTGAGCGCTTTCAAGCGTTCTGAAGTTAGTGTATCTGGTATTATTTCTGACAATAGTCTAAACCCTGCCAACATTACCTTCAACAATAATGCAAACCTGATTACTCTTTCGACGACTGGCTTCGAGAATTTTATCTTTGCAGATGGCTCTTTCTCCTACAGCAGTTTGACTTAAAACGTGATTTACCACAATTAAATTGTATACAGAGTGTATACAATTTAATTGTGAGTAAAGTTATGTAGTTTCTGCTTTTGATGCCTTGCTCAATAATTAGTTAAAATAGCTGACCGCAGGGTAAGATGCTCCCCAATACGTAAAAGCATGTCTATGTTTCTCTTAAAATATGAACGAGTTAGTTACTGCAATTACTACAGGGTCAATTGCGTTCATTGCCACTAACATTGATGATATTGTCATTCTATTATTGTTTTTTTCTCAAATAAATGCTAACTTTCGCCCCCGACATATAGTTACTGGTCAGTTTCTAGGTTTTACGGTTTTGTTAATTCTTAGTCTTCCTGGTTTATTTGGTGGGTTAGTTTTATCAAAAAACTGGATTGGATTACTTGGGCTACTACCATTGTCTATAGGTATCAGTAGCTTAGTGAATTGGGAAGAAGATTCATCAAAAGAAGTTGTAGCTGAAACAGAAGAAACTGAAGCATCAACAATTATTAGTTTTTTTTCTCCCCAAGCTTATAGTGTGGCAGCCGTTACAATTGCCAATGGTAGCGATAATATTAGTGTCTACGTGCCTTTATTTGCTAGTAGCAACTTAGAGACTTTTTTAGTAATTGTTGGATTATTTTTCCTATTGTTAGGAGTTTGGTGCTACGCTGCATCCAAATTAACTAATAACAGAGTCATAGCTGATGTATTAACTCGCTATGTTAGTAATCTTGTACCTTTTGTTCTTATCGGATTAGGCGCTTTTATTGTATTAAAAAGTGAAGCTTTAAGTCCAATCAAGTTAGCTGCTAGTTGTTGCTGTTTAGCAGTTTTGGTAAAAAATGATGTTGCTAGCCATTAACAACAAATAATTTAGGAGCAGAATTGAAGATGCTTTGTTTGCGGTTAGTAGTTAAAGGATGTCTGAGAAGTATCAAATATTGGTTTATCCCCCCTCATCCCCTTAAAAAAGGAAGAATAAGAGCCTTAAAATCCCCCTTTTTAATGAGGATTTAGGGGATCTCTAAGCGTTCAGTGTATACAAAAAACTTTTCAGATATCCTCTTAGAATTCAGCTTTTGACAGGATTCAAAACAATACCTGTAAAAAAGCCATCACTTTCATTCGCATTCCTTAGAGGAGCGATTTCTAACAGGAAGGGGCAATGTCTTTTGAAATTCCTTAGTTGCCTCAATATAAGCTTGATTTATATTTATATGCTGCTGTACTGCCTCTATAAACACTTCTGTTGAGCCATCTTCTGCTAATTTTTTCGTCAAATCTTTGGCTTTCTGCGCTTGCTTCTGGATACTTTCTCCGCAATCTTCAATGCATTTACCTTGTTGGGAACTAGTTTGGTCATCTGTTTGTAAACTTTCACCCAACTCTTTTACTCCTTTGCCTTGCTCAAGTAATTCCTGAGCATGTTTTTGTGCTGCTTGTATAGTCTTCTGGGAAACTTTATGCATAATATTAATCCATGTATTGCAATTTAATTGAAATAATTTTAATCCAAAGTGATTTTGTTTACTAATCTCTATTAATTAAGGAGCGATCGCTACAATTAAAAATTGTATGACTTGTTAAAAACTTACTAATCTATCATTCGACAGATTAGAGCTTTTTTGAAAGCAGCTTCAAAATCTGGTTCTAGACTAGGTTTAATATGAAGCATCATGTACTACAGGTTTTTCTAGCTTTTGACTCTTTTTAATGTGCTTCATCGGTTGAGAATTTCCTTCCGCCGAATGAGTATATCTGCTTTAACTATTTAATTGAAACATATATCTATATTTTACATACAGAATGACATTTAATCTGTTAACTTTTATCAAATCATTGAACTCCAGCGTCAAATTACCGATTCCACGGAAAGATTACATTTTCAAGCACTTGAATTTCATAATAATTATGTTGATTTCAACTGAATAATGCCTTTATCAAAAAGGCGATTATCAGTAGCGATCGCACTTATTTCTATTCTATCTTTATACACTTCATAAGAGGCAAAACTTAAATCACTCGTCGAATATCCTGTCCACTCAGAACGCCCTACAGGACGATTACCTGCACCTGCACCACAAATTAAGTAAGTTGTCCCATCAATAGCACGAGTACGTTCATAACTATGTTCGTGACCATTGATGTAAAGTTGAACGCCGTATTTTTTAAATAGAGGAGTAAAAGTTTCAATAAAATCTGGATTACTCCCATACTGACCCGATGAATAAATCGGATGATGACCAAACACTACTTTCCAAGGAGCATTACTTAGACTTAATTCTTTTTCTAACCAAGGTAGCTGGTTTTTCCAATCAGCATTACTGTTAGTATCTAAAGCAAAAAATTGTACAGTTCCACGGCGAAATGTATAGTAACGTCCCTTCATATTAAAGCCAGCATACTTGACTTGTGGATCGCCATTGGCAGTACGAATATCGTGATTACCTAAACAAGCCTGAAATTTCACGCCTTGCTTGAGTAAACCTTGATAGGGACGCTCAAAAACTGCATTAATTTTCTCAATTTCGCCGTTATTGTAAATGTTGTCTCCAGCTAAAACGACTAAATCATAAAAATTTTTCTGATGATATGCATTCATTGCTCTAGCCACAGCATACTGTCCTTTAGCCCCAGTTCCCGTATCTGCTACGGACACAAAACGTAATAACAAGTCTTTTTTGGCTGGGTTGGCGGCTATAGCTGTTGTTGAATCACTAATATCAGCACTTTGATGATTTTGATGAGCAAACATCCAGCTTAAAAATCCTGTACTGATGGCGCTGATGCTACTTAAAAATACAAATTGACGGCGTTTGAGTTTCATAAGTCACCAAATTTAATAAATAGTCATAGCGGAAACAATGGCAATGAAATGATACATTAAGGCAAAAGAAGGCAGCAACAGTAATAATGTACGTTGTTTGTCTTTGATTCGCTGCTTTTGGTGAAAGTTCCATGTCACAAGACAATCAGTCAAAACCGACGGATGAGCAGATAACTCAACCTCCCCAAAAACCTTACCAGAGAGTTCAGCCATTTTGGAAGGCTCAAATTATCCAACTTCTCCAAGGGACGATTGGGGTTTTAGAAGTAACGGTGGAAAAACTAGAGACAGTACCCCCACCTGGTACTGAGGAAAAACCTGGTTTTTTTCAGCAGCTTCAGTTGTGGTGGGGTGGATTGTTAAGGACAATCCGCTTATTTTTACCATCAAATTTGTCAACAAAGTTATCAGATACAGCTTTGACGGGAATTGTAACTGGAATTGCTGTAATTCTTGTTTGGACAACTACAACTATCTTTACTGGTAAACCTACGGAAGTAGCAACTGTTCCCCCAGTTGAAGAGGTTCCGATACAAACACCAACGGTAACTACTCCACCGGAGTCAGTCGCACCAGAACCACAGCCACTAAAGGAAATTACACCGCCGCCAGAAGTACAAACTACCCCACCAACGCCAGAACTAGAACCAATTCCTACGCCAACACCAATCCCAACACCAACGCTGACACCAATCATAGAATTGACACCCGAACAAGCTTTGATTGCGGCTATTGAAAATCAGGTAGTCGAAATTAGCGATCGCATTGCCTCTGGTCTGATAAAGTCAATTCAAGCCAACTTCCGTACAAGTAATTTGACTGTCAAAATTAGTGATGATTGGTACACTCTCAATGAATCTCAGCAAGACGAACTAGCTGCAAAGATATTACAACGCTCTCAAGAACTTGATTTTACTCATTTAGAAGTTATCGATTCTCAAAATAGTCTGATAGCTCGTAATCCGGTTGTTGGGACTGAGATAGTAATTTTTAAACGCCAAACAACAAGTTAAAATAATTCGTAATTTTTAATTTAGACGTTTAACTTTAAGTATTTATGTTAGACAACGTTTCCCTATTGCTCAAAGCTTGTGAAAACTTAAATATCAGCTATGAAATTCTTCATCCATCTGAAAACTTAATCAAAATAAAATTGAATAGTAAACAGCATTATTTTTGTAACTATAGTACTCCGTTACTTAATCAAGCAGTAGCACACCTTGTCAAAGACAAAGAATACACTTATCAGGTTTTAAATAAAAAAATTAAACTTCCTCGGACAGTAGGTTTTATTTCCCCTTTTTGTGATACTCGATATAAGATTTACTTAAAATTTCCAACTATTCAAGATATCGTATTAGAAATTAAAGAAAATTTTGAAATACCAGTGATTATTAAAAGGAATTCTGGCGCGGGTGGGCATAATGTCTTTTTATGTGAAAATATAGATGAAATTGAAACCGCTTTAACAGAAATTTTTAATATTAATCAAAAGTATGATTACGTCGCTCTTGCTCAAGAATTTATTCACATCAAATCTGAATATAGAGCGGTTTTCTTAAATAAAGAGTTAGTTTTGCTTTATGAAAAAGATATAACTGATGCCAAGTTTGTCGGTAATCTCAGTCCTTTACACTGGGATGGTGCGAAAGCCAAATATATCAACGATCCACAAATACTATCAGATATTGCTAATTTTGCTCAACCAGTTTTCCAAGAGTTAGACCTTGATTATGGTGGTTTTGATATCGTGTTAGATCGAGATAATCAATATTGGTTAATTGAAATCAACTCTCATCCAAATTTTAGCCTTTTTATTAGAGACAATGGAGAAGAGTCTGTGTTGAAAATATTTGAAAAAATGCTAATTAGCCTAGCCTCAAATTAAAGAAACAGATAAGCAGCTTCGGCGGCTAAAAGAGCATCACGCAGAGCCATTGTGCGCTCAATAACTCGTTGTTCGAGATTTTGTTTTTCTTGGGTGAGCGTTTGCATTAACTCAGCTTGGTGAATAGCGATCGCTAATTGTTCTGCGATCGCAACCAGCAAATTTTTTTCGCTATCATTCCACTGATATGGGCGATCGCACTGATGAGCAATCAGCAATCCCCACAGTTTGTCCTCAAACATAATCGGTGCAGCCAACTTAGCCCTAACTTGGCATTCCCTTAAAAAATTCAACAAACACTCTTCCAAAGCATAAGTTTTTTCGACATCATCCACAGCTAAAGTAAAGCCTTGGCGATACTTCTCCCAACACTGAGAGGTGCGGATAAAGCAATTTTTTTCCGTGTAATTCAATACCGATGTAATAGCATCTGTAGCACGGGCTTCATGGACAATATAACCTCCATACTTTTGGTAGTCTCTTAGTAGAGGTTGATTATTGACTGATGTAAAAGGCGAGTGTTTACCGTTGTTTTCGTGTATAGAAAAATTTATTTCAACAGATTCCCTAACTGATAGTTCCATATCTGTTGGTAGTGCTGTTTCATTCAGGGGAATAGTCTCAGAATCATCTTGTTGAGCCTTAACTTGGGAACCTGCAAATTTATAGATTACTAATCTGTCTAATTCTAGAAACTCACGTACCTGTGTAATTGCCGTTGCCATAATCACGGGTAAATCTAGGCTTTTGCGGATCTGCGTTGTTACCTGATTTAATAGCCGCTCTTGGGAAATCTGTTTTTTTAAAGCATCTTCCACTGGTTGACAGATATAAGCTGCCGGCCCAATTGGGCTTGGATCTGCTATTATTTCTTGGTTTGGCTGAGTTAGGAGATATTCTAATAACAATAGCGAGAATTGACTTTGGAGCGTAGCATCATTCGGTCTAATAATTTGCCGATAGCCTTGGAGATTTTGGTAAGTATAAGAATCGCACTCAAACAAGTCTCTCAATTGGTAGATAAAAGAAGCGATCGCCTCCAAATTAAACGTTAACTGAGCATTGAGTGCTGAGTAAATTTCTTGCTCCTCTGTTCCCTTGCTCCCCTCCTCCCCTCCTCCTCAAAGTTTCCTACCAAGAGCGCACTAAGCTGCTCAAAAACTACTAGCGTAAAACTTTGCCTTTGCCACTCTACAGGTGTAAAATTCCGCACTAGCACAGCTTCAGTCAGTACTATAGCCGCACTTTCCACCGTTTGAGCCATCTGTTCTAACAACTCCCCAAGCTGATTAAATACAACAATAGGCAAGGTTCGAGAAAAGCTCAAACCAGGAGAACTAAGCATTTTCAGTTATTTTGGTAAAAAGGGGCTGAATCCAGGGAAAAAAAGTTTGTTTTGATTATCTACTAACCAACAATTTTAAAACGGTAAGACAGGATTATGCATCGTACAAGTAGCACATCGGGTGGATGGAATCAGTCAGAGGGTTTAATTTTTCTAGAACAAACTCCAGCGCCTTTCGTGTTGATTACGGCTGCTGATACAGATATTCAAACCTTGGCGGCTGCGGTGGCAAAATTACCTCCAAGCTTTCCGGCATTAAGAGTTGCCAACCTGTTGCAGTTACAGCAACAATTAAGTATAGATACTTATGGAGAGCAAGTTTTAGAACTTGCCCAAGTAATTATTTTGCGCCTACTAGGAGGACGCTCTTATTGGGGTTATGGCTTAGAAGTAGTGCAAGAAATTGTGCAACGTAATGGTAGAACCCTTATTGTAATGCCAGGGGATGACGCTTTTGATCCCGATTTAATTTCCCAGTCTACCGTGCCCTTGGGTGTTGTTAACCAGGTATGGCAGTATTTTAGCGAAGGTGGCGTAGAAAATTTCGTTAATGCTCTGCAATTTATCTCCGATAGTTGCTTATTAACTGCGTATAATCCCCCGCCACCGAGGCCAATTGGGCGTGTGGGATTATATGAGTGGGGAGTGAAGGAGCAGGGGAGCAGACGGGTAGAAGAACTCCGTTCATCCACCTCAGATACTCGTTCATCCACCTCGGAACTCTGTTCATCCACCTTTGAACTGGATGAATCCACCTCGGAACTTTGTTCATCCACCTCAGAACCTCAAATCTCCCAATCCCCAATCCCCAAAATTGGCATCCTTTTCTACCGCGCTCATTATTTAGCGGGAAACACTAAAGTAATTGATGCTTTATGCGAAGCTTTGGTACAGAAAAATTTACAACCAGTGCCAGTGTTTGTTTCCTCATTGCGCGAACCAGATGTACAAGTTGAGTTGAGTGAATTTTTCCAACCCAAAGAAGCTGAATCAATAGCCGTGCTGCTAAATACCACCAGTTTTTCTCTAGCACGCTTGGAAAGCGAAACACCCCAAACCGACCTGTGGCAAAAATTAGATGTGCCTGTATTGCAGGTGATCCTCAGTGGCGGCTCAATTGAGCAGTGGGAGTCACAATTTCAAGGGCTTTCTCCCCGCGATATTGGGATGAATGTGGCGCTACCAGAAGTAGATGGGCGGATTATTACTCGTGCTGTGTCTTTTAAAGCATTACAAACTCGTAATCCCCATTTAGAGACAGATGTGGTAATTTATGAACCAGTGAGCGATCGCATCGAGTTCGTTGCTAAACTAGCAGCAAATTGGGCGCGTTTACGTTCCAAACCACCCCAGGAACGGCGAATTGCCCTAATTTTGGCAAACTACCCCAACCGCAATGGCCGCCTCGCCAATGGTGTGGGACTGGACACCCCAGCTAGTTGTGTAGAAATCCTGCAAGCTTTACATCAAGCTGGGTATGAAGTAGAAAATCCACCTGCTCAAGGAGACGAGTTGATTCAACGGCTGACAGATGGTGTAACTAACGATCCGGAAGGTAGAGAATGGCTTCCGGTACACCAAAGTGTTTCTTGGGAAGAATATCAAGAATATTTCGCTTCATTACCGCCAGCAGTGCAACAAGGTATTAGTGAACGTTGGGGACTGGGGAATAGGGACTGGGGAATAGGGACTGGGGACTGGGGACTGGGGACTGGGGAAAAAGAAAACAGGGGAGACGAAAGTAATACCAAATACTCAATACCTAATCCCCAATCCCCAATTCCCAATCCCCAATCCCCAATTCCCGTTCCCGGAATTCAACTCGGCAACATTTTCGTGGGAATTCAGCCAGCAAGGGGTTATGATAATGACCCCAGTTTGAATTATCATGCACCGGATTTAGAACCAACTCATGCTTATTTAGCTTTCTATTATTGGGTCAGAGAAACTTTTGGTGCTGATGCTGTAGTTCATGTAGGAAAACACGGAAATCTAGAATGGCTACCGGGTAAAAGTGTGGCTTTATCGAGCAATTGTTATCCAGAAGTGGCTTTTGGCGCACTTCCCCATCTCTACCCATTTATTGTCAATGATCCTGGTGAAGGTTCCCAAGCCAAACGTCGCGCTCAAGCGGTGATTATAGATCACCTCACGCCGCCGATGACTCGTGCGGAACTCTACGGTTCTTTGCAACAGTTAGAAAATTTGATTGATGAATATTACGAAGCAGATAGTTTAGATCCTTCGCGTTTGCCAGTGATTCGCGATCGCATCCACGAACTGATAATCAAAGAAAATCTCCATCTAGATTTAGGAATCGCAAATGAAACAGAAATTTTTAATTCTGAATCTTTAATTTTGAATTCCATCGGTGGCTATCTTTGTGAATTAAAAGAAGCCCAAATCCGCGATGGCTTGCACATTTTTGGGCAATGTCCCCAAGGACGGCAACTAAGGGATTTAATAGTAGCGATCGCTCGCATACCCAATCGCCATTCTTCAGGTATTACCCGCGCCATAGCTCAAGATTGGGGTTTAGACTTCGATCCCCTCACAGCCGATTTGTCAATGCCTAGCGGTGAATACTCAATAGTCAATGGCACAGAATGCCGCACCTTCGGCGATATCGTCGAAGTCCTAGAAGAACACGCCGCCCTCCTAGTAGAAAAACTAATAAATCAGGACTCAGAATTCAGAATTCAGAATTCAGAATTTAGAAATCAGGAATCTTGTACAGACGCGATGAATCGCGTATCTACCTGGATACGCGATCGCCTACTTCCAGCTTTACAAAAAACCCCCGAAGAAATCACCCATTTACTACACGGACTCGATGGTGGGTATGTCCCCAGCGCTCCATCTGGTGCACCCACCCGCGGCCGCCCCGAAGTTCTCCCAACAGGGAAAAACTTTTATTCTGTCGATATTCGCGCCATTCCCACAGAGACAGCTTGGGATATCGGCAGAAAAGCTGCTGAAACCCTCGTGGAATATTACACTCAAGAGCATGGTGAATATCCCAAAACACTAGGCTTATCAATGTGGGGCACAGCTACCATGAGAACTGGCGGTGATGATATAGCTGAAGCCTTGGCTTTACTTGGAGTTCAACCTGTATGGGATGGTGCAGCACGGCGAGTAGTGGATTTTGAAATTTTGCCCCTAGCGATTTTAGGGCGTCCCCGTGTAGATGTCACCTTGAGAATTTCGGGATTCTTCCGTGATGCTTTTCCCAACTTAATTGACTTATTCGATCAAGCAGTATCAGCAGTGGCAGACTTGGATGAACCGCCAGAACAAAATCCCCTAGCAGATGCAGTTCGCCAAGAAACTGATTTGTGGACAAGCCAAGGATTAACTTTAGAAGCAGCCGTGGTGCGATCGCGCTATCGCATCTTTGGTTCTCGTCCAGGTGCTTACGGCGCAGGACTCCAAGGTTTAATCGAATCGCAAAACTGGACAGACGACCAAGATTTAGCCCGCGCCTACATTAACTGGAGTTCTTACGCCTATTCTTCGGGAGCGGGGGCAGGGGAGCAGGGGAGCAGAGGAGCAGGGGAGGCAGGGGGAGCAGGGGGAGCAAGGGAGGATAAAATTTCCCCCCAATTTCCAGTCCCCAGTCCCCAATCCTCAGTCCCCAGTCCCCATTACCCCTTATCCCCAGAGGGGGCCCCACCTTCCCCAGTCCTTAATCCCGAAGCCTTCGAGCAACGCTTGGCGCAAATGCAAATTGTCCTGCACAATCAAGATAACCGCGAACACGACCTACTCGATTCTGATGATTATTACCAATTTCAGGGTGGTTTAACAGTGGCGGTGCGTTCTCTACAGGGAAAAAATCCCCAAACTTATTTTGGTGATAATTCTACACCCGCCCAACCACGCATTCGTCAACTGAAAGCAGAAATTGCACGAGTCTATCGTTCTCGCGTAGTTAATCCCAAGTGGATTGCAGGAGTTATGCGCCACGGTTACAAAGGAGCTTTTGAAATGGCGGCGACGGTAGATTATCTATTCGCCTACGATGCAACAGCTAAATGTGTCGAAGATTACATGTATCAAGGCATAGTGGAAGCTTATTTACTCGATCCAGTTGTTGTAGAATTTATTCAGCAAAAGAACCCTTACGCACTGCGTGATATTGCTGAAAAATTATTAGAAGCACACAAGCGCAATTTATGGGAGGATGTAAATATAGGAACATTAGAAGCTTTGAGAAACTTGGTACATCAAGCTGAAGCAGTTATCGAAGAAAAATCAATGGTGTAGGAAAAAAATATGGAGAATCTTGCGTATTTGCACCTAGCTTTCGCCTACGAAGACAGTACACCCAGTGAATTGGTCTCCCTTAGTTCTTTGTTTAAGGACGCAGCTGCACCAGACTGGAAAAGGCTTTCAGGTAGAGCTTGGAAGTATATGTTGCCCCTTGCTCTGTCTTTATCTATTCTTGGCGCTGTCAGCAGCGTCATGGCACTAGAAAAAGGCGATCAAGGCCCTTCTGTGAGAAATCTACAACAAAACTTGAAAACAGCAGGTTTTTACCAAGCTTCTGTTACCCAAGTATATGACGCATCTACACAAGAAGCTGTGCGGCGCTTCCAAAAGGCCGCTGGTTTACCAGTGGACGGCATTGTTGGAGGAAATACTCTGCAAAAATTAGAAAATTGGCAAGCGAAAAAGCCCACAACTGTCGCTACACAAGCTAAAAAAACTACTGCTGTAAGCGCACAAGCTAAAAAGCCTAGCACCACTAATTTAGCCACTAGCAAGCGATCAAATCCCAACTATCTTGCAAAGGGAGATGAAGGTGAAGATGTCAGAGCTTTGCAAGAACGGTTAAGAATCGCAGGCTTTTATTACGGAAACGCCACAGGCATATTTGGCCCGATTACTGAAGAATCTGTCAAACGGTTCCAAGATTCTTACAAATTAAGCGTTGATGGAATTGCAGGCCCAGCAACATTCAGTAAATTGCCAGGAGTTGGCATCGGTGATGGAGAAGAGGCTCCCAAAAAGGTAGTCAATCGAGACAAACTTCGTGTAGGCGATCGCGGTGAGCCAGTTAGAGTTGTTCAAGAACAATTGATCCAGGCAGGATATTTAGAGGGAGAGCCAAATGGCTACTATGGACCCTATACTGCTGATGCTGTCAAGAGATTTCAGTCAGCTAATTTCTTAACAGCAAGTGGTGTTGCTGGCCCAACTACACGAGCTAAGTTATATAGCTCAGTTAATACTACTAGCAAAAGCGAATTTAATACCTTAGAAATTCAAACCCGACTACGGGAGCGGGGTTTTTATAAAGGCAAGTTGAATGGTGTGATGGCTGATGACACCAAAAAAGCGATTAAACAAGCCCAGGAATTCTATGGCATCAGTCTCAAGGATCTTAAGAGCGGACGCTTTTGACATCCGCTTTGGTGTTTTTAGTATCACTTGCCAACTGCTTGCTTGCCTCTAATAACAGCAAATTACGAACTGCTCAGAATTCCAATTCTTTGGTTAATTTGAGTAGTTTCGTCTTATTTATTCACCCAAGTGCTAAAGCGGCATCAGCGCTCGCTGGCACTTGGGACACACTGCATGAATGGTCATTTGACAGTCCAGTAAGTGAAAACCTTCTTTTTGAGCAGTTTTTGACCCAATTTTTAAAATTGAGTCATTTTTAAACTCAATAGTTGAGTTGCATCGAACACAAATTAAGTGATGGTGATGGTGGGGATAGGGCTGGTTGATCTCATAATGCTTATGTCCCTCGCCCAATTCTAGTTCCCTTAAAATTCCCATCCTGGCCATCAACTTCAAAGTCCGATAAATAGTTGATAGACTGATCCCTTCACCATCAGTTTCTAGCCGATGATAAAGATCCTCAGCACTCAGATGTTCACCTTGCGGAAGTTCTTGAAAAATGTGTAAAATTGTTTCGCGCTGAGGAGTTAAACGCCAGCCTCGGTCGTTCAATTCTGCCTTAAGTGAAGTAGTTGTGTAGACAGTCATACTAATATTTCTCAACAAATATCGTTAATTGAGAATATAACAAATCTTTTGAGCAATTTGCAACAATCATTGCCTATTGAGAATTCTTACTAAATATTTAAGAACAATTCATCAAATCTTGAGCAAAATTCAAGTAATAAACTGTAATACATTTAATTTGCATACAGCTAATAGTTAGGATACTTATAACGATTGCATCCCTTGACTTTGAATTTTGCATAAGTTAAATTTGGATTACTTAGTTGCTCCCCACCTTCAAGATATTTGGGAGAAACTCCTATAAAATTTAATGCCAATTATTAGCTGTAAGCCGATAAAAGGCTTTTAACTTAGGATAAAATCAGTCTTTTGTCCCCAGTCAATTGTCAAGTGTAGTTTTATAATGACAAAGCGCAAAGTCGAGCCAGTCGCACAGGAAGGGTTTCCCGACTTGGGCAAACTGGCGTTGAGCGTCGGTTTCCGGCGTTGGCGCAGCCCGCCGTAGGCATCAGAACTTTGTAAGAAATGACTAACTTAGAGACTCCAAATAGTCGCGGATGAGGTTGCGGCGCTTGGGTTGACGTAGCTTTTGCAAAGCCTTGGATTCAATTTGGCGGACTCGTTCGCGCGATAAGTCAAGAGCGCGGCCAATTTCTGCTAAAGAATAAGGATGACCATCTGCTAAACCAAACCGCATCAGAATTACATCGCGCTCTCGGCTAGTCAAATCTGACAGAAGATGATGCAAATCTTTTTGTAAAGATTCTCGCATTAACATCTCTTCTGGAGTTACACTGTCAGTCTCGAGTAATTCGCCTAACTCAGTGTCTTTATCTTTTCCGACTTTGGTTTCCAAAGAAACGGAGCGAGGAACCCGCAACAAAACTTCTCGTACTTGGGTCGGTGTCATCTCTAACTCAGTTGCTAAATCTTCTAAAGTTGGGGTGCGACCTTTTTCTTGAGCAATTTTGCGTTGGGCTTTTTTGATTTTGTTTAACTTTTCGGTAATATGAACCGGTAGGCGGATCGTGCGACTAGAAGTAGCGATCGCCCGTGTAATTCCCTGACGAATCCACCAGTAAGCATAGGTACTGAAGCGATAACCCTTAGTTGGGTCAAATTTTTCTACAGCCCGCTCCAAACCTAATGTACCTTCTTGGACTAAATCCAACAATTCCAAACCACGATTTTGATATTTCTTAGCAACAGACACAACCAGACGAAGATTCGCCTTAATCATGTGTTCTTTTGCTTGGAGTCCTTGGGATTGAACTTGTTCCAACTCTTCTACTGTCAACTTAGCGATTTCAGCCCAGCGACGTTTGCCATTTGCCAAAGTCGGCCTAAGATCGGATAAAACTATCTCAGCAGTAGCAGCCCATCTTTCCAAAGATGGGCGATGTCCCAGTTCCGAGGTAAGACGTTCTTGAACTTCAATTAACCGAAGATAGGGCGTAATCACTTCATCCCCTTGTTTTGCGGCGTTAGCAAGTACTATCCGCATCCGCAAGTAGCGTTGGACTTTTTGAGCTTCTGAAACCTCTTCATCGCGCCCTAACAAGCGAACCCGACCAATTTCTTGAAGATATAGACGTACTAGGTCTGTACTCCGACGGTTGGTGCTAGTAGCAAAGTTAGCATTGTCAACAGAAGCCATCTCTAGCTCGTGTAGGTCATCTACCGATAACTCACTGTCATCAACCGTGAGATCCGAGTCCAAAGCCTGGCTAGACTTTTTGGTGTTGTAGGGGGTGTCTGTATAAAAAGATGTTGCTGGCATAAAGATCGTCTCAATGGCTCCAGGTAACAATAGATTTCGGTCAGCTTAGATTACGGTCAGCTATTCAACTGTTGCTATTGTTCCCGTGATTCACGATGAACTAACATGGTTGAACGTTCCATTACAATTTTTTTAGAAATTAACTGTAAGGGTTTTATTAGATACACTATTACTGAACTTAATCGGCGGCTAAACTTTTGATTCAACCAATAGCTATTTCAATTCACAGCTAGGCTTTCAATATTTCAATTACTTAGTTAACATTTCAAACTTGACGGGTTTTTATAGTAATTTTTACAACACAGTATAAACATCCTTCAGCGAATGTCATCTTTATAATTGGATAGTCACATTTACATGGCGACAAAAGTAATATCCTGACGATTTACCAATTTTTTCTCAGGATTATTCAGGTATAAGTAGAACTAATAGATATCGGGGAAGTGATTAGCATTAACGGCAAAAATTATCTCGACACAGAGATAGAAGATGCGGATAAATTATCAAATCTTCTCTGCGTGTCCTCGCATCTTCTTGCATATCAGCCTTAACTTACCAATTTCAATTTGACAGACTGCTAGTAGTACGCCTTGGCAACGCCAGGGGGGTAAAGGAAAAGGGGGAAAGTGGGGCCCCCTCTGGGGATAAGGGGCAAGGGGAAAGGTTTTTTATCCCTTACCCTTTTCCCTTTAACCTTTACCCAACCTCCACAAACACATTTTGGCGTTGGCAGACTACTAGTAGTTGTACTCTGGCTTGATATCTCGCAACATCAGTTCATCAAGTGCTTGTCTGGGTGTGATTTCGCCTTGAAGTAACCGATAAACTTGCTCGGTAATTGGGACTGCAATGTTTTGTTGCTTGGCTCTTTTGATCAAAACTCGGCAAGTGTTCACTCCTTCAGCAGTTCCTTGTAAATTTGCGAGAGTTTCTATAAGTGACTTACCACTAGCTAGCTGGTAGCCGACTTGGTAATTACGACTTAAGGGACTGTTGCACGTTGCTAGCAAATCTCCCAGACCTGATAAACCATAAAATGTTTCTGTTTTTGCACCCCAATTATTACCGATGCGAACCATTTCTGTCAGTCCACGGGTGACTAAAGCAGCTTTGGCATTGGTTCCCAGTTGTAAACCATCGCACACACCAGATGCGATCGCAATCACATTTTTCAGTGTTCCCCCCAGTTCCACGCCCAAGGGGTCGGGATTGGTATATACCCGGAAACGATGAGAAGAAAATACTAACTGCACTACTTCCGCAGCCGTGGGAATATTACTGGCTACCACCGTGGCTGCTGGTAATTCCATTTGAATTTCTTTTGATAAATTAGGCCCAGACAAAACAACCACTGCATGGTTAGGGAATACTGTTTGCCAAATTTGTGAAGGTGTGCAGGTGGTTTGAGGGTCTAAGCCTTTCGTCGCTGTCACAAAAATTGTCTCTGGAGAAAGGGGGAAAGACTGGACTTGGGAAGCAACATCTCTCACACCAATCATTGAGATAGCGGACAAGACTATTTGGACATCTTTTAAAACTGCTTGGAGAGTTTGGGAACCTTGACGCGACCACACGCGCACCTGATGACCATTTGCGGCGGCGAGATTTGCCAGAGATGCACCCCAAGCACCTGCACCAAGAATTGCAACGGAAAGTTTTGTGTTGGAGTACATCTGCTCACCCATAATTCCTAATTCCTAACTCCTAACTTTTGAGCGTGGGTAACGTTTCATCAATTCTCTAACTTGTTCTGCATGATATGAGCTTCTTGTCAATGGCGAAGAAACAACTTGTAAAAATCCAATTTCTTCACCGAATGCCTTCCAGTCAGCAAATTGTTCTGGATTGACAAATTCGTTTACCTGCAAGTGTTTTTGACTGGGTTGGAGATATTGCCCAATTGTCAAAATGTCGCAATCCACTGTTCGTAAGTCTTGCATGACTTGGCGAATTTCTGCGTCAGTTTCACCAAGTCCAACCATAATCCCGGATTTAGTGTATGTGCTAGGAGAAAGTTGACGAGTGCGTTGCAATAATTCTAATGTGCGATCATAGTTTCCTTGGGGACGCACCCGGCGATATAAACGTGGAACAGTTTCGGTATTGTGGTTTAATACCTCTGGCGCAGCTTGTAGAATCGACTCTAGAGCATTCCAATTACCGCATAAATCAGGAATTAGCACCTCAATTGTGGTGTTGGGTGAAACAGAGTTAACTGCATTAATACAGGCCATAAACTGAGATGCACCACCATCAAGCAAGTCATCTCGGTTTACAGAAGTGATGACTACATGATTAAGGTTCATGCGGCGAACAGCTTGGGCCAGTCGTGTAGGTTCCGTGGGGTCTAGTGGTTTAGGTTTTTTCTCAAAATCAATATCGCAGTAGGGACAAGCGCGTGTACAAGCCGGACCCATAATCAAAAATGTGGCAGTCCCAGCGTTGAAGCATTCACCAATATTCGGACAGGACGCTTCCTCACAAACTGTATTGAGGGCCAAATCCCGCAAAATTTCTTTAACGTTACCGATGCGCTCACGCCCAGGTGCTTTCACCCGCAACCAGTCTGGTTTTACAGTCACAATCCGCTTTTACCACTAGAGTTATACAAACTCAATCCTAGCAAGCAAAGTCTTTGATGAAGCGATCGTATATAGATGTAATTCTGCTATTTGGCACAGGTTGTGATATTCTTAATTTACAATGCCATTTTTATGGCGGGATGTGGCGCAGCTTGGTAGCGCACTTCGTTCGGGACGAAGGGGCCGCTGGTTCGAATCCAGTCATCCCGATTGTACATTCACAAATTAAATGTCGCAATTCGCAAATTAAGGTCGCTTTTTGCAAATTAAGGTCGATTTCGGAAGTTTCTGTCAATAATTTTATTATATTAGGTTTTCGCAAATTAATGTCGTCTTATTCCGTCATTAACTGTAAAATTTACCATAAGGAAATTATTTTTCCTTGACATTTGTTTGCTCGCAGCACTCCTTTCAACCCTCCTAATAACTTAGTTGTACTCTTTAACCATTTTCAAATCTGGTTAGTATGAGTAGACATCTCCAAAATATACTATTTTGGAGATGTCTAATGCTGCCAACAGAGTAAGTTTTTGCGATCGCACTTTCTCCTCCTCACGCAGCCCAATCTTTACACAGTAACTCTGCCTGTTGCAGGACTGTCATCATCGCTTTCTCTTGCTTTTCGGGTGGATAGCCGTATTTCCGTAGTAGGCGCTTAACTACTAGGTCAATGCGTTTTTCTGCACCTACCAAAGCTGCTAATTTTGCCCATTTAGTTTTTAACTGTTCTCTCGCGGCTCAAGGGGAAGGGGCTATAGTTAGCCGTCAAACTTTATTGCAACAGTTCCCTCATGCTGAGATTACTTTCAACTTACTATTGCAACGGGAGTTAATTGAGGAAGTTGACGACGGCTATCGCTTCCAAGTGGAGTTGATTCGCCGCTGGTTTATTTGAATTATGTCTGATAAGCTTGCTCGCAATATTACCAATAACCACACCTTTACAGACGGACACCACTACCGCCATCAAGATTAAAATCTCTTAACCTTTCGTTACAATAAAAATATCGAGAAGGATGAAAGCAAACCTCTCGAAGCTGAAATCAAAGGTGAGCGACATGAATGGCACAATTCGCGTTGGTAATCTCTTCGGAATTCCCTTCTATATCCATCCGTCATGGTTTTTAGTTCTGGGTTTAGTAACTTGGAGCTATAGCAGTGGACTGGCGGCGCAATTTCCCCAATTGTCTGCGGGATTAGCTTTGCTACTAGGATTGCTGACAGCGCTAATGTTATTTGCCTCTGTCGTCGCCCATGAATTAGGCCACAGTTTCGTTGCAATTCGTCAGGGAATTGATGTCAAATCCATTACGCTGTTTATATTTGGCGGTTTAGCAAGCTTAGAAAAAGAATCGAAAACCCCAGGTGAAGCTTTCTGGGTAGCGATCGCTGGGCCAATAGTAAGCTTACTATTATGTGCCATCGTTACAACTATTGGTGTTACTACTGCTGCATCAGGACCGTTAGCTGCAATTCTTGGCGTTCTAGCTTCTGTTAATTTAGCATTAGCCCTATTTAACCTGATTCCGGGCTTGCCCTTGGATGGGGGTAATATACTGAAATCAATTGTTTGGAAAATTACAGGTAATTCTTATAAAGGTGTAACCTTTGCAAGTCGAGTTGGACAAATCTTTGGTTGGGTAGCAATTCTTTCTGGTGTACTTCCCTTATTATTATTTGGCAACTCCGGTAACTTCTGGAATTTGTTAATTGGTTTCTTCCTATTGCAAAATGCTGGTAATTCGGCTCAATTTGCCAGAGTGCAAGAAAAACTCACAGGTTTGACAGCCCAAGATGCTGTAACTCATGACAGCCCGATTGTATCTGCTAATCTTACCTTGAGAGAGTTTGCTGATGAGAGAGTTATAAGTGAACAAAACTGGCATCGGTTCTTAGTGACTGATGATGATGGACAATTAGTAGGTGCGATCGCAGTTGATAATTTAAGAACCATCCCCACAGCACTGTGGTCAGAAACTCAAGTTAAAGAAGTCATGCGACCAATTACTGAATCTACCACAGTCCAATCAGATCAACCTCTGCTGGAAGTCATGCAGTTACTCGAACAACAAAAACTATCTGTGCTTCCTGTGATTCGCGAAAATGGCGTTCTAGTTGGAATCTTAGAAAAAGCTGCAATTATCCAGCTACTTCAAAGCCGAACCCAACCTAACCCTGCATAAAGATGCAATTCATCGCGTCTATAAAAAAACGGTAAACCTTTGTAGAGACACGATTTGTCGTGTCTCTACATTTTTATCAAAACAGAATTCAGGAGTCAGGAGCCAGAATTCAGATGACAAAACCTCGACAAGAATTACGTAAACAACTGCAAACTTCTTAATTGGCAACTGTTTTTGCTTTTCTTATTACCATTTGTCTTTAGGCTACAGTGACTCCTAGCGTATAGGAACCAGGATTAAAATAGCCAGAACTGAAAGTCCCGCCATTTTGAGGGAAGTAATCATAATCACTTACTGAAATGGAGTAAGTACCTGCCCCTAGTGAAGCAGTGATTGATTGAGAAGTACTGGAAGTCTGTAAGTTACCGGCACTATTAAATAGGCCGAGAACTGGATAGTTATTGTTATAATTCGGCGTGTTGATAGTCACAATTCCTGGGTTGGCTAAAGAAAATGTGAAAAAGTCGAAATCAGGCTTGTTCCCTGGAAGCGTTCCCAGTTGAGCAGAGGTATTAACTTCTGAACCTGATGTTAAAGTACCTAGCTTCTCAGCAGTGGCTAGTGTGTTGTTTGTCCCTTGTCCAGCATCTTCTTTCTCGTAGAACAGGAAGTCGTCACTATCAAGCTTCAGAGGTGATGCTTGCACAACACCAACGAGTTCATCTAGCTCTCCTGAGTTGTCCAGAAATACCCTTGTATCGGCTCCCACAGTCTGCAAGCGATAGTCTGCCAGTGTTCCTTTGAGTTGGATTGTATCTTCGTTGGAGTTGAAGCCACTGATGGTAGCGTAGTCTGCCAAACCACTACTTTCACTGTTGTTATCGTCATAGAAGACATTAGTAGCATCTCCAAGTAAGAACCGATCTTCCCCAGGCCCTCCAGTTAGAATATCAACCTCCCCTAATCCAGGAGAATCAGAACCGTTAGTATCAACGCCTATGAAGACATCATTTCCAGGCCCTCCAAGGAGAGTGTCATTGCCGACCCCGCCACGGAGGGTGTCATCGCCTTCTCCCCCTTCGATTTGGTCATTGCCAGCCCCGCCAAACAGGCTGTCATTCCCATCCTCGCCCAACACGAGGTCATTACCTTCCTGACCATCAAGAAAGTCATCGCCATCCCCACCAAGCAAGGTGTCATTGCCGCCTCTGCCAAAGAGGGTATCACTGCTGCCTCCTCCAATCAGGGAGTCGCTAAAACTAGAACCAAAGACTTGCTCGATATTGAACAGGACATCACTCCCATCTCCCCCACTGGCAGTTCCAGTGCTAAGGTCAACGCTGACTCCGACAGTTGCATTTAAATAATCAGCAGTATCAATGCCATTCCCACCAAAGAGTTGGTCATCCCCGCCTCCACCATTGAGAAGGTCATCGCCATCCCCACCAAGCAGAATGTCATTGCCGCTGCCGCCTAGCAGGGTATCATTGCCTTCTCTACTAATGAGAGTGTCACTCCCGTCCTCACCATTGAGAAGGTCATTGCCAGCCCCACCAAGCAGGATGTCAATGCCGCTACCACCAAGCAGGGAGTCATTGCCATACCCGCCATTGATAAAGTCGTCGTTAGCCCCGCCAAGGAGGGTGTCATTGCCGTTATCGCCAAAGAGGCGGTCATTACCACCCTCACCATTGACAAAGTCATTCCCGTCCCCACCACTGAGGAAGAAGTCATTGCCAGCTCCGCCAAGGAGGGTGTCATTGAACCTAGAACCAACGACTCTTTCAATCTCCAACAGGACATCATTCCTATCCTGCCCTGTAGCGGTTCCAGTGGCAAGGTTAATCGTGACTCCGGCAGTGGCACTGAAATAATCAGCAGTATCAACACCAACTCCACCCAAGAGTTGGTTATTGCCAGCCCCACCACGCAAGGTGTCATCGCCAGCCCCACCACGAACAATATCGTTGCCTTCCTCGCCATCAAGCAGGTCATTGCCAACTCCACCATCAAGCAGGTCATTGCCACCTCTACCAAAGAGGATGTCATTACCGCGCCCGCCAATTAGAAAGTCCTTGAAACCAGAACCAAAGACTTGTTCGATATTAAACAGGACATCATTCCCTGCCCCTCCCTTGGCGGTTCCAGTCGCCAGGTTGACGGTGACACCGGCAGTGCTATTTGAATAGTCAGCAGTATCATTGCCAGTCCCACCAAAGATTTTGTCATCCCCGTCCCCTGCTTCGAGTCGGTCATCGCCAGCCCCGCCAAGGAGGGTGTCATCGCCAGCCTGACCAATCAAGCTGTCATTGCCATCCTCACCATCAATCTGGTCATCGCCAGCCCCACCATTGAGCGTGTCAACCCCTTCCCCGCCAAAGAGTTGGTCTTTACCGTCTTCTCCAGCGAGTCGGTCATTTCCGTTCCCGCCTTCGAGAAGGTCATTGCCAGATCCAGCAAGTAAAGCATCATTCCCGGACCCACCAAGCAGGGTATCGTCACCGCCTTTGCCAAGGAGTTGATCGTCGTCCTCCTCGCCTTGGAGAAGGTCATTGCTAGATCCACCAAGGAGGACATCATCGCCCAACCCACCAAGCAGGGTGTTCTCGCCGCCCTCACCATTGAGAAGGTCATTGCCGTCCTCGCCATTAAGCGAGTCATTGCCAGCCCCACCCAAGAGGTCATCATTGCCGCCCCGACCAAAGAGGTTATCATCACCGCCCTGACCAAGGATAGCGTCATTCTCAAACGTGCCAATTAGAGTGTTATTACTGTTGTCTCCAATAATGTCTGCCATATCAATCCCCTAGGTTATAAGTTTGATTCAGAGATATTCGCTGGCAGAGGTGTCATCTATGAGTAGCCCTGCCAGCAGGAAAAAACCCTAGATAGGTAGTTCAAATAAATGTAGCATCTAATTACACTAATTTCGTAACCGCTTAATAATCCGGGGTAAATCGCTCAGTGACAAGGTTAAAATGGCGTAAACTCGTTCCTGAACTGGTAGATCGCCCCGATTTATTGAGCGGATACCTATTAGTACCTATCTTTTTTCTATTCCCTATTCCCCATTGCCTATTACTACAAATTAGACATTTGGTGAAAAACAATGTAGAGACGTAGCACTGTTACATTTCTACAAGGGTTCTGAATCAATCATATTTATAGGCTCTTAGTATTTTTTTTCCAAGAATTTTTACGAGATATCAGGTATATCCCTAGCAAGGATAGACCCGCCAGTGGCGCAGGTTCGGGTGTAGTTTTGATTTTGGCATAAATAGCTGTTGTAATTGTATGTTCTTCAAGAGCCTTAATATTTTTCTGGCGACCATCTAGATTAAAGCCAGTTAACTCAAGGGTATATTTATTACTTCCAAAGGTAAAACTGCGATTACTCAAATTTGTGTCTAAAAATACTAAGTCTGCACTCTTTTCAGGATCTTTTGGATCGTTAAGTGTATTTACTAAACGCAAGTTGAAGTCAAAAACTTGGCTGCTTCCCAGAGGAGGGCTGAAAGATACATTGAGATTTAGAGGTACAAATTTAATGCCTGTATCGGGGACTATACTTCCATTAAAGTATGTTAAATCAGCTATTTTGAATACAGAGTTAGTGTCTGTGGAAAATGAAGTTCCATTAAATGTTAGTTTATTTGGAAATCCTGACGAAAAATTAGCTTTACCCCAAGTAAATGTGCTGCTTCCCACACCTGTATATATGGGATTCTTATCGGTGATTCCTGGAGTAGGATTTCCCCATGTAGCACTAGAAATGCCAGAAAAAGTTAAAGCTTGTGCTTGACCAGAGAAAGCAAATCCTGTAGTCGAACTCACAACAAGACTAGATATAGCAGTAGCCAAAACAAAACTTAGTTTCATAATTTTAGGTTTCAATTATCATTCTGGAGCTTCTTTCAAGTAAATCTTCAGTCAAACTTAGTAAATTTACGCAAAATACGCCAATATCCTATTGTCTTTTATATAAAAAATTTACGTGGATTTCAAAATAATTTAATGAATAATTTATATTTATGAAGTGAAATTTCTGAATTGTTAAAATACTTCATTACTTTGTAATGAATAAAATAGTAAAATTCTTGCAAAAAGTTCCTTAACAACGCCATCCCCAGCAAGAGTGGAGACTTTGACGTAAATCAAAGGCAAAGTGGGGTTCTTTTTTTGGTTTATACAAAAGGTCTGGTAATTGTGTAGGTGTAGCCCGTCGTAGCCATCGCTACCTTACTTGACTTGTAAATGATTATCAAGCTGATATCAAGTTATAATTTTTTCATATTCCCTCCACTATGGAGAGGAATAGGATTCATAATTTTGACAAAATCTCTGGCAACAACTGGCTAGGAACTTTAGATAAAGCCAGATTTTGCCCCTGTATGCCTAATTCTTTATGAAAAGCACGAATAGTTTTCACCACATAAGCGAAGGTTGTTTGATAAGCCTCTGGTTGTTTAATTAATCCGTTTAAGGCTTGCAAATGGTTATCTAATGCTATTTCTAAGTGTTGAGAGCGTATCGCTTTGTCGCCATTAAAAGAATTATCTATTACTAGCTGATAATGTGCTAGTGCTAGGTTATTATGAGAGGCAAGCAAATCAAAACTTAAAGAAGTACCGCTAAGTGAGTGAGCCAAAGCTATAGCTTCTTCGTAAGCGCTGATACATAGTTGCAGATATTTTTGCCGTGCCTCTTTAGTAGTCTCAGATAAATTTGCTAGATGCCAGTAGGCAGTACCTAGATTATTTTGTGTAGCAGCGCAGGCAGCAGGAACATTAGCTGGAGTGCGATACTTGAGAGCTTTGCTATAAACATCTATGGCTAAGTGGAGATTTTGGGCAGGTTCTTCGTATTGTGCCAGATTCCAATATGCAGTACCGATATTGTTTTGAATCATGCCATACTTCAGCGGTTCCTCTTCAGGGTTGTAGTGTGCAAGTGCTTCATTGTAAGCTGCGATCGCTTTCTTTAAATGTACAATCGGTTGATTGTATTGCCCTAAATGCCAATAGGCAGTACCCAAATTATTTTGGCAAGCTGCATACTTTAATGAATCCATATCAGCTGTACGATGGCTGAGTGCTTCACTGTAAGCAAAAATTGCTTGCTGCCAATTTTCAGATGGGTGAGAGAAACGAGCTAAATCACCATAGGCTGTCCCCAAATTATTTTGTACACGAGCGTAAGTTTCCAAATGTGTCTGAGGCGAAATCATCTTTAACGCCAATTGATAAAATTCTATTGCCTGCTCTATATAAGTTTGTCCCTCCTCAGAATTGGGTGGTGTGCGGTATAGCATCCAGTAGAGTGTACCCAAATCATTCAAGATATCTGGGAGTTGCGGTGAGCTTTCGTCATAGCTAATTGCTTCATGATAAGCAATAATTGCCACCATCAGGTTTTCTAGAGTTGACTCTCCTTGCTCAATGCGAAGACGGTATAAAGTACCCAAGCGATGATAAGCCTCTGCCAGTATCTCCTCTGAAACTTGCTTTTCGTGTAATTCTTCAATCTCCAATAAAATCTGCTGTGGTTGTAAGGAATCCTCTGTATTTTGAGCAATACTTGTATTTATTGTTGCTATTACTAGCTCTGTTAACTCACTGCTAATATGAGACAAAAACGACAGCGATTGATTATTACTCCCCCTACCAGAGCGATTTGTAGATTCTTGCTGTTGTGGCGTAGTTTTTAATAAATCCCCTGTGGATGGTAAAACATTCTCAGCTTTGTGTACGCGATTCCCTTCTATTTCTACTGGAAAACTAGAATTCTGATCAAACTTGAACTCAGTGGCTGCGGTTCTGAGTTCTGCTTGGTTAGCTGATTCATCTAGAATTGACTGCTCAATATTCCCCAAATCTAAGCTTCTAGAACTAGAAAAACGTTCTGGATAGCCCAAATTCTGAGCTGCTGGTGTCGGTTCTCCAGCAAACACAAATACGCCAGTACGACAACGCCAAAACTGTGGTGCTGATTGCTTGATAGCCGATAACCAAGGACGTGGTATCCACAACAGCAAATTAGATTCTAGGAATCGGCTGGATTTTTGTGTAGAGAAATGTTGTTCGCTTAAGCGGAGATAATGCAAAAATAAACGCTGTGTTGCAACTGGTTGCTTCGTAAGATGCTCCACACCGACAATCTGAAATGCTGGTACTGGAAAAGGTCTTCCAGGAGTATCTTTTGATGCCCCAACAATTGGCGGCGGATAATTATTCAGCCATTGATTAATCTGAATTAGGGGATTAGGATCGTTTAAATTCAAACGCAACGTGACTAATCGCGGATAAGCTGGGGTGCTATTTTCTTGAGCATTTGATGATTGATATAGCACCTGTCCAACAGGATAAGCCAATGTAGAATGCAAACGGGCTGCTATCTGATTTCTTAAGTATAAATCATCACATACCGCTAAAAGAATTTGTCGTCGTAAGCCAAGACTTAAGACAAGTTTCAGGCGATGGTATACTTGCCGATTCCAAGTAGAATTATTGTTGTGTGCAGTATCATTCACGCTCATAGCGGCTCTAGAGCCAAAACATAGTAGATATCACCTTTTTAGGTGCATTCAAGTGGGTCAAACTTATAACAAAAATGAATTTTAATAAGGGACTTCCAACAAATAAATTATCCAATTTTGTGGGGTGGACATCTTGTCCGCCCAAGGCTTGGGGCGGGCGAGACGCCCACCCCACAAAAAGTAATTGAGTATTTTTTTATTTGGAGTTCCCTAAGTAGATGTTGTGCGGGTGTGGATATATTGAGCCTTCAATTATAGTAGAAACAATAAAGTATAATTGTATACTTTAGCTCTTAGTTCAATTTTAACAAAAAATAAAAAAGCAGGCCCCTCTTAAAATTGGAACCTGAAAAACTATAAATAAGATGAAGTTTTCTTAAAATGTTTTACGATCAACTGCTCTTAGAAACAAAGAAGGCGACTAGAATCAAGCCGGCAACCAAAGCTGTAGCGACAATTCCTAGTAGGATATAAGTTCGCTTTTGCCCTTCCGTGAGAGGTTCTGCTTCATAAACCTTTGGTTCCCGGGCAAAATTATTCAGAAGACCGCCTTCTTCATTGGTATAGGGCATGAATGAATTCCTTTATCTTTATCGTTAATTTAATGTTACATAAATGCTAAATCTGGTCTTAAACTGCTAGATAAATCGTTACATTGGGGATTGGGGATTGGGGATTGGGGATTGGGTATGGGGAACAGGACAAGGGAACTCTTGAGAATTGGGGACAAGCAAGCCGCTCAGAACTTCTCCTAAGGGAGACGCTACGCGAACGGAGGAAAGACTTGTTGCAAGTTCTCACCTTTTGTCATCTTGTCCCTTTATCTGTTTTGTCTGTTTATTCCCCATGCCCCTTAACTAGTAATCGTCCCAGTTAAAGGTGAACTAGGACTGGCGTAATCTTTAATAGGCATTCTGCCAGCAAGGTATGCTAGACGACCGGCGACTGCTGCCAAATTCATGGCACGAGCCATTGTTGCTGGTTTTGGAGAAAGAGCGATCGCACTATTAATCAACAAAGCATCTGCTCCCAATTCCATTGCCTGAGCGGCTTCTGAGGGTGAACCAATACCAGCATCTACCACCACTGGCACACCTGCATTTTCGATGATAATTTGGATATTGGCAGTTGTTTTCAGCCCTTGTCCAGAACCAATTGGCGATGCCAAAGGCATTACTGTAGCACAGCCTACCTCTTCTAAGCGCTTGGCTAACATGGGGTCAGCGTTGATGTAAGGTAATACTGCAAAGCCTTCTTTAACTAGTTGTTCTGCTGCTTGCAGTGTTCCAATCGGGTCTGGGAGTAAATACTTAAGGTCGGGTATTACTTCTAACTTGACAAAGTTATTATCTTCCTGCCCCAACAATTTCGCCATTTCTCGCCCTAAACGCGCTACCCGAATTGCCTCTTCAGCAGTTTGACAACCTGCGGTATTGGGTAACATCCAGATTTTCGTCCAATCCAAGGCTTCTGCCAAACCTTCATGTCCAGGAGCCTTAGTTTGTACCCGTCGTACTGCCACAGTGACAATCTGGCAATCGCTGGCGGCGACGCTTTGCACCATTTCCTCAATGCTGCGATACTTACCAGTTCCCGTCATCAAGCGGGATTGGAAGGTTTTGCCAGCGATAATCAATGGGGAGTCTTGAGTGGGAAGTGGGGATATAGCAGAGTGATGCCCGTTAGAGAAATTGGCAGAGTGAGTCAGCATTGGGGTGGAGGTAGATGATTTGGACTGGAAGCGCGAATAGTGAAAATCAGCAAGTAAGGGGTCAGACTTTTGTTCTAAGATTAAATCGGCAATCAATGCGGCTGTTACGGGCGCAAGTAGAATTCCGTTGCGGTAATGGCCAGTAGCAAAGGTTAAATTTTGACAGTAGCTAGTGCCCAGGATGGGCAATTCATCAGGGGTAGTTGGGCGAAATCCCCACCAAAATTCCTGGATGGGATAATGCTTTAATTGGGGATACAGTCGGATAGCAGCTTGTAGTAATTTTTGAATACCTTCTGGGGTGTTGTTGGGGATAAAGCCAACGTCTTCACTTGTTGCGCCAATAACCAGGCGATCGCGTCTTGGTACGATATAAATATCCTGCCCAAACAAAACCCGCTTTAAGGGCAATTCCGGCGAAACTTCTGGTATCCGCACACTCAGCATTTGTCCTTTTCTGGGTAGCACAGGTAGCGGTAACAATTCATTTGACCAAGCACCTGAAGCTAAAACATAGTGCGCGGCGCGAATTCTACCAGCGTTGGTTTGCACGCCAACTACTTGTCCTTGCTGCTGTAAAAATGCTTCTACTATAATACCGTCTTTAAGTTCAACACCAACAGACTCAGCTGCCGTCCGCAACACGTGAGCTAAAGCTTGATTATCAACTTGTGCGTCTTCAGGATACCACCAGCCACCAACTACCTCTGCTCCTAATCCTGGCTGATATTGATGAATTGCCTCTTTGTTTAACCAGTAAGCCGGGGATGAGGAAGATGAGGAGGAAAGACTTTCCCTTCTACTCCTCTGCTCCTCTGCCCCCCTGCCCCTCTGCCCCCCTGCCTCTTCAAAAACGGGTGCAAGAATACCACAAGCACGGTAGCCAGTATTTAAGCCTGTCAGTTCTTCTAATTTGCGCGTCCAGTCGGGATATAAGGCACGCGATCGCCAACACAAGGAACGCATTGCCTCATTCGGGATGTTTTCTGCATCTGGTGCCAACATCCCAGCAGCAGCATGGGTAGCAGCAGCCTGGAAGTCACGACAAAGCACGGTGACGTTTGTCCCGCGCAATTTCAATTCAATGGCGATCGCTAAACCAATAACGCCGCCACCAATAATCACAGTCTCACTAATCATTAGTCATTAGTCATTAGCCATCTGTCATTAGCGATTTATCATTAGTACATAACTAATAACTTATAACTAATAACTCATAACTTATAACTTATAACTTGTAACTAAAGACGGGTCTGAAGACGGATCTGATCGCTACCACAAGGCACGAATTGGTTCGTTGCTTTGATTTGTATTGCTAGATGGTGTGCTTGTGTCTGAAGAATTTGTATTACTGTCTGTTGTACTGTCAGTTGAGTCATCGCCAGAATTCTGAGCAACGTTACTCCTGTTGTCAGGTCTTGGGGCTACAATACTGCGCCTATTTTCGTTTGTTGGAGTTGTTTCGTTTCCTTCTGTTGCAGTTTCTTCATTCTTACTGCCACCACTGCCATTAACATTGATATTAGCTGGCAGGACTTCTGATTTCTTATCACTGGGAGCGTTAGCAGTTTGTACGCCCATCGGAAAGTTGATGCCTAGTAATGTACCAAGCAGAATGGCTAAACCTCCAGCCATTAAAATTAAGGGTGTCCATCTACCCATCTTGTCTTAACTCCTTTTTAACCTTTTGGTGTCCACACTATTCGAGAACCTTGTCCCCAAAATCCATCAAACTTTGTGACTTTCACATCGCCTAAAACTTGAGTTTGACAAGCTAAACGTAAGTCTGTTGTAGGAGAATGGGGAGGAAGCGAACGCCGTGCTTGATCGCGCCAATTCGCTGCTGATACTTCGCCCTCTACCTTAACCGCGCAGGTTCCACAACTGCCAATGCCCCGACAGTTTATCACCTTAGCACCGTCATTGTAGAGGTGAATACTATTTTGCAGCAAAATCTTGCGGAGATTGCTTCCATACTCGCAATCAATTGTTTTACCTTCAGCTAGTACCTTAGGCATTTTTAAATTGCCAAACTGGCTTTTTGTTGTATATTGACACATTGCCTCGAAAGTTGTCTCGTCGGTCCCAGTTTTATGACCACAAATTCTTCACCTCAACTTTGGATCTATGACACTACATTACGGGATGGCACTCAGCGCGAGGGGCTATCTGTATCGATAGAAGATAAGTTACGCATTGCCCGTAGACTCGATCAATTGGGAATTCCCTTCATTGAAGGTGGTTGGCCTGGTGCTAATCCCAAGGATGTACAATTTTTCTGGCAACTCCAAGAAGATCCGCTTAAACAGGCAGAAATTGTTGCTTTTTGTTCAACTCGCCGCCCCAACTCCACTGCCGCCACCGAACCGATGTTACAGGATATTTTGGCTGCGGGAACTCGCTGGGTAACAATTTTTGGCAAGTCTTGGGATTTACACGTGACAACAGGACTCAAGACGACATTAGAAGAAAATTTGGCGATGATTCGCGACACAATTGAGTACCTCCGTTCTCAGAGTCGCCGGATTATCTACGATGCCGAACATTGGTTTGATGGCTATAAGCATAATCGAGATTATGCTTTACAGACATTAGAAACTGCGATCGCATCTGGTGCAGAATGGCTAGTCCTCTGTGATACCAATGGTGGCACTTTACCCCATGAAATTAGCCAAATTGTTCAAGATGTAGTCAAGGTGACTGGGGAATGGGGACTGCGGACTAGGAAAGACTCTTCCCAATCCTCAATTCCCCAAATTGGAATTCATACTCATAATGATTCGGAAATGGCTGTTGCTAACGCAATAGCCGCCGTGATGGCAGGGGCAAAGATGGTACAGGGCACAATAAATGGTTACGGTGAACGTTGCGGTAATGCTAACCTCTGTTCGTTAATTCCCAATTTACAACTGAAGGCGGGTTACAGTTGTATCACAGAAGACCAGCTTACACAACTTACAGAAGCTAGTCGTTTTGTGAGTGAGGTAGTCAACCTCGCGCCAGATGAACACGCTCCCTTTGTGGGACGTTCGGCTTTTGCCCACAAGGGCGGTATTCATGTATCAGCAGTGGAACGTAATCCCCTGACTTACGAACACATTCAGCCAGAACAAGTCGGGAATCGTCGCCGCATTGTGATTTCAGAACAGTCTGGACTGAGCAATGTTTTAGCCAAAGCCCGCAGTTTTGGCATTCAATTGGATCAACAAAAGGCAGAGGCTAGAGAAATTCTCCAGCGCCTCAAGGATTTGGAGAGCGAAGGATTTCAATTTGAAGCCGCAGAGGCCAGTTTTGTACTATTGATGCATGAAGCTTTAGGAGATCGCCGAAAGTTTTTTGAAGTCAAAGGTTTTCAAGTCCACTGTGACTTAATTGAGGGGAAAGAAACTAGCAATGCCTTAGCTACAGTTAAAGTTGCTGTTGACGGGAAAAATATTTTGGAGGCGGCAGAAGGTAACGGGCCTGTGGCAGCTTTGGATGCAGCTTTACGCAAGGCTTTGGTGAACTTTTATCCCCAAATTGCAACTTTTGATTTGACAGATTACAAAGTGCGGATTCTCAACGGACATACGGGCACTGCGGCAAAAACCCGTGTATTGGTAGAGTCAGGCAATGGTCGTCAACGCTGGACAACAGTAGGGGTTTCTACCAATATTTTGGCGGCTTCCTATCAAGCGGTGGTAGAGGGTTTAGAATACGGTTTGTTGTTACATTCCCAAGCAGAAGCGGCTTTAAAAGCTTCTAGTTGACAAAAGGGATATTTAGTGTAATTAAAGTCTGCGTTTTTTGATGAAAAGGAGAAGCGATCGCACTTTGGCGATCGCTTCTTGCCATTTATTAACAATTTTGTGCTTATGTAGCGAAAAAACAGCTGTAAATAAAAGCTTTACCAATTGCGCCATCCACCTTTGGGTGCAAATTCTTTATCAGTAGACTTCAGTCCGTGACTTTGCAACAGAGTTTGATATTCTATGCTGCTTGCCCAACGGTCAATTTCTCGCGCCCGCAGTACTGGCACTGGATGGGTTAATTGAGCTGTACGGGCAGTTTTGACCATTTCACCCAGTTCTGTCTTGCTGATGTCATCGTAAGCACGGGCTTGGGCAACAAAAGCATCGAGATTCAGTTGGGGCGCTAAGGTGGGAGAACCACCTGCCAACTTCATCAACACGGACATAACAACTTTCGGGTCTTGGGTTGCTAGTAATGCGGCGCGATCGCAGGTAAACTCAGCACAACGTACCCATTCCAAAAGTTGTGCCTGTATGGCTTGAGCAACGAAGGTTCCGACATTGGGCACAATCGCCGCAGCTAATATTAATAAATTTACAGGAGTCAAGTAAACACTATGGTCACACTTGAGATGTCCCAACTCGTGGGCGATTACTGCTTGTATTTCCTCTGGTGTAAGGATATCAATCAGGGAAGTGTGTATCACCACAAAAGGTTGCTTACTCCGCATTGCAAAAGTATAGGCGTTGGGAGCCGGATGTTGCCGGACATACAACTGGGGAGGATCTATATCCAGGGTTTTACAGGCGTCTAACAACAGCTTGTATAAATCAGGCAGTTGCTTTTCACCTACCAGAATGCTGGAGGCAATATTTTCCACATAGAAAACCTGCTCTGCCATTGGGCCGAGCCAATTTCGCACCAACATATCTATGCCTGGTATCTGCTTGAGCGCTCTGGTAGCTTCCAGGTCTAATGGATGACGAAAGGAGTCAGCTTTTAAACCAATTAGCGGGGTTTTGAAGAAGGACATAGTGCAGCAAGCTATAAAAAAACACAATTATGGAATCTGGCTGGATAGATAAACAGCCTCCCACAGTTAGTATAACGATTTCAGTAGAGGGTTTCCTTTCTTGCATACTTGCGGTTTGAAGCTCTTAATTTTCAGAGACTTCAATTGGTACAGTTTTATTCCTGGCGATGCCTGCGGCGGCAAGATACGCAGTATTAAAAGCGGCTTATCAAGTCAAAACGCGTAACTTTCTGCACAGCTGCTCATTTTACCCCTTTGCTGCATACGCCTACCGTGCAAACCCTGCCCTTTAGTGTCCGTTGCAGTTAATCTTGATTGGACACACTAATTCACGCTCGGAGAATTGAATGCGCTTTGGTTTTTTTACTTTAACTTTATGTGTTCTCGCACTAGCGGCAACAAGTGGGCACGCCGCTCAGTCTCCCAAAATCCCAGCACTGGTGATGACTAGTCCAGATTCAGCTGAGGCCAACTACGAAGATAAATGCAGCAACGGCAGCAACCTTGACCAGTTTAATCGCGATAAGTTTCTTAAACTTATGCTTGCCGATAAAAAATCAAAGCTATCTCAACTGAAAGTAGCTCTCCTCAATGAAATTAAACAAAGTGGTGATGAGCCACGAGGCGAGGGTGTCTATATTGGTGAATGGAATCAAACCTTCCATGACCGAAGTGGTTGTGGCACAAACACTAACAGTTACTCAGCATTTGTTGTTACCGTGAGTGGTGGAAATGCAAACCATACGGTCGTGAAATATTTGGTCACGATTGATGACGACGATAACGCAGGTAAAAGAACCCTGAAAATCCACGACATCCGCCTAATCAACCTACGAAATGATAACTGAGCAAGCCACTTCTCCTCGCTTCCTAGTTCCTGCCCTTGTAAACATATAAACTTGCATATTCAAACTGTGTACCTTATCTCCGAACAGTAGAACGAGGGGTGAAATGAGCAACTGGCTTCTCTGTGGTTTGATTTTCCGTGACCTGTGCGTAAATCCTGAGAAAGTCTGATTTAATTTGGGTAAGATTATTTTAATATTTCAGATAACCTAATTTTTGTTTTAAAAGAATCTTTCATGAAACAACATTTTTATCAATGCCTTACACCCCATTTTCAAGCTAGTAACCAACGCATAAAGCATTTACCAATTTGCCCTACTATCAAATTAAAAATCCATTTTAATAACGGCCCAATTAGTGACAAAAATAGCCAAATTAAGAAATCAGTAGGAGTAAACCTAAAAATACTAGAAATGATACAACTTAATCCCCATGCCAGCCAATTGCGATATTGATAATTAATAGAAGTCCATCTAGGAAGTTGATTAACAAGCCAATAGCGAATAGTAGCAAATACAAAAGATGTTATTAGCCCAACAAATATTGATAATGAAAGTGCCAAATGTAATTTCCAAGTTAAAAAAGCAGCAGGAAAAAGCGAAGCTAGTTCCCAAGCTAATAAATTTAATTTAGTCTGAAGATAGCTGAGGATTTTTTCAATCAGCCAATAATATATACAAACAATATTTAAACATTCAGAATTTTGGATAAAATTATTTTTTACTTTGTGAAGAATATCGCCATGAAATAATATGTTACTTTGTAACACAATATCTTCTTCTTTCCACAAATACAAAGCTGACGTATCTTCTCTATAATACAAATTAAAAGTAAGTCCGTACTGTATATTTAATTTATTTTTTAATAATTTGCTCCAAAGTAATTTGATGAAACTTACTATAAAAGTATCGTCAAAAAATTTTAAAATTTTAATGTGTTTTTTAGCAACTACTAATTTTTGGTATTGTATAGTATTATCACTAAAGCAGTTATAGTACAAAATATAAGCTATTAATTTTGGCGGGATGTATACAGAGCAGCCTATTTTTCGCGCTTCCTCAATTTGTTTTAAAATTGCCTTATTTAGATAAAAAGTATACTGTCCTGGTTCAACTTTAATTTCAAGTTTTATAGGAATGCCTTGGGGTATTTGCACAAACAAAGATTGAACATCAGCTTCGCGATCTGTGTGTGTTTTCTCAGCGTTCATTGTCGGGATAATTTAGCGATATTTTGTACAATACCAATCAGAAAATCTAGTGTACCACGCCATTGTTTTTCTCCAGCAACTACCCCTTCATTATGTATTTTTAAGATTAAATCTCTATCACCTTCAGGTAATTGAAATAGTTTTTTATTGTAACGACTGATAATATCTCCATCTAACTGCATAACTGTTTGAGCATAAATAATATCAATATTTACGCTGTTAATATCACCACCATTAAGTGCAGCTTTCAATTCAGAGATTTTTCGCAGTGTCCGAATAAATTTATCATTCTTCAAAAGTTCTTCAATCTCTTGCCACCTGTGCTGTAAACTTTTTAGATTATTTTCTTCTGGATCTGTAACAGGAGTTGGAGCAGGCAATATTGGTCGAGCTAACTTTATATATACTTCATCAGTTGGAACAATATTTGCTTTATGTTCCACCTGATATTTAAGACGCTCCTGATATTGGATTATTCTGGAGTCTGGCTCACTATTCTCAGTACTTTGTTCTAGGAGGATGTAAAAATATTCTTTTTCAATTTGCGAAAATAGACTAGTATAACGCTCGCGTAGTTCTTGAGCTTGAGTTTTTTCTGGTTCTGGTAAATTGTCTGGATTTGGAATACCTTTGACATCAAAGTAGTCTTTATCATTTATTGAATAAATCTCTTCATACGCTTGCCAAGCATTAAACTTTGCACCAGTAATTTGATCCACAACCATCGTATTTACTTCTAAAGCTGTAATATCATCAACTAATTCATGTACAGATGAGACTACTTTCTCTAGCAAATCTTTGGCTTGTTCTTGAATTTTGTTAGGCATAGTCATAATTTCCTTGATTTCTTTAAAGCAAATTAACCTACAGGTTTGGACAAGTTCATATCCCGTAGGTATTTGAGGATTACTATCAATTATCAATTAATAAATATCAAATATTGGGACGGGATAGCGATTGTTGCGAAGTTTTTTGAGATTTCATGATTTCTATAAAAAATCCATACAACTTATGCAAACTTTCTATATTTTTTTGCATAATTTCCCGGCTTTCCTTGATTTGAGTCAGATGAAATTCGCGAAGTTCTGTATATGGTCCACTACCAACAAATTGACTGCCAACTTCATTATTTATATCACCATCAATGAGATTGATTATGGTATACATCCGATTACCTGTTTGAGCAATTTGCTGCTTTTGTGGTTGTTCTGACTGAATAGACGAGTCTGGAACCCAAGTAGTAATTTCTAACTCGATAACTTCTACTATTGCTGTTTGGATAGCATCAATAACGTCATCAATATTGAATCCTTCTCCTTTAGCATTTAGCTTCTTAACTTTTATTTTAAATTCACTACTCGCTTTGCTAAAATGACTATTATTCTCCATACTTTCGATGGACTGACCATTAATTTCTGTTTTTTCGTTAAAAGTATTATTCACCATGATATTTTAGAGGTTACAGATTTAAATATAAACAAAATATAATTTTAGGTTATGTCAAAACCTTTTAAGGCTTTTACTAAAAAAAGTAATCAAAATCAAAACAACTTAATACTTTAGTAAAAATTTACTAAAAAAGTTATAATTTTTAATAGCCAAATTTATCTTAGAAAAAGAATAATATCATTTGAGATTTTGCAGCCACCGCGTTGCAATAAATCCAGTATTGTGGTGGTGGTTTACCTATATTTACTTTATAAATAAGCTCTAAGGTATATCTCCGAATCAAACAAATTTAAAGTATAAATTATTACTTAATATTTCTTGAGTCAACTTTTTTATCTGACCTAGTAAAGCTTACACACCAAGCGACTCTGACTTTTTTGAGGTTATCATGTATACAATAATATAAGTATGGTAATAAAGACAAGGAAAATATGTTGTTATCTCGTCAAACTTTTGCTACACCTTTTGTAATTTTTATGTGTATTTTAGGAGTTAGCTTGATTCAATTACCCCAGTTGCAAAAACTAATAAATAGAAAGCAATCTGCCTCTTTAGAAACTTTAGAAAAAGAAATAAAATCTGAAAACATCCGCCTTAATTTTCTTCAGAAAATGCCCAGTTTTGGTTATGATAACTTCATTGCAGATTTGGTTTATCTCAATTTCCTTCAGTATTTTGGAGATGATGAAGTTCGAGATGAAACAGGTTACAGTTTAAGTCCAGAATATTTTGAAGTTATTTTAGAACGTGACCCACGATTTTTAGCAGCGTATCGCAGTCTTTCGATTAGTACTTCATTGTATGCTGGTATGCCAGAACGTGCGATCGCATTGTCAGAGAAAGGCTTAAAATCAGTATCTCCGTTAGTCCCTGAAAAGTCTTATTATATATGGCGTTTTAAAGGAGTTGATGAATTATTATTTTTAGGCAACGCTCAAGCTGCCCAACAGTCTTTTTCAATGGCAGCAAACTGGGCAAGTAAATTTTCAGATCCAGAGAGTCAGCTTATAGCGAATACTTCCCAAAGAACTGCTGAATTTTTGAGTCGAAATCCTAATAGTAAATACGCTCAAATTTCTACATGGTCAATGGTTTTAAGTAATAATGCCGATGAAAGAACTCAGAAACGTGCAATTAAAGAAATCGAAGCTTTAGGAGGAAAAATAGTTACAACTCCTGAAGGAACTTATAAAATTATATTTCCCCCTAAAGATTAAATTATTATTTATAACGGGTTGTTGCAAGTATAGTAGAGAATTATATTCACACAAATTTTTTGAAGTTTCTCACCTATGATTGAATAAAGTAATACTTATGTCAATACAATTGGCAGAATCTGACTTTCAAATATTAGAATGTTTTCCTGTTATTTCCCAGTTGCGCCCTCACCTTGAGCAGACTAAGTTTATAGAAAAAGTTCGATATCAAATGAAAGAAGGATATCAACTTACATTCTTAGAAGTAGAAAAACAAGCTGTGGCAGTGGCTGGATTTCGCATTTCTAATTGTTTAGCGTTGGGAAAATTTTTATACATTGATGATTTAGTTGTTGATGAGTTGCAGCGTTCGCATAGCTATGGGCAACAGTTATTTCAGTGGCTAATTGAATATGCCAAAAATCATGAGTGTAAACACCTGAGTTTGGATTCTGGTGTTCAGCGATTTGCAGCCCACAGATTTTATCTCATGCAGCGTATGAGTATTACAAGTCATCATTTTTCAATGGAGTTGTAGCGATAAGCACTTTGGTTGTGACAAATAATATTTTTTGGTATGACGGCAAATTAATTCACTCTCAAACCTTAGAATTAAACATTAACGATCCGGGTTTACTTTATGGGGCAACTGTTTTTACAACATTGCGCGTTTATGAGAACTCCCTAGATAGTAATTTAACTAATTGGCAAGCACACTGCGATCGCCTACTTTCCTCGTTACAAACCTTTAAGTGGCAGCAACCCGATTGGAATCGTCTGCGTCAAGGCGCTCAAACTCTTCTAACACACTTTCCCGTTCTCAGAATTACTCTCTTTCCCGATGGACGAGAGTGGATAACTGGTAGATTCTTACCGCCAGATTTGACAGAAAAACAAAATAATGGTATACAATGCGCTGTTGCAAATCCAGAATTTTATCGCTCCCTCCCCTCTCATAAAACTGGAAACTATTTGAGTGCTTGGTTGGCAAAAACTAGCTTAAATGCTCAAGAAGCAATATTAGTCGATACTGAAGGAAATTGGCTAGAAACCAGTACAGGCAACCTTTGGGGATGGTGCGATCGCAGTTGGTACACGCCACCGTTGACAGCCGGTATTTTGCCGGGAATTGTGCGATCGCAACTTGTAAACTGGTTGCAAAACCACCAGCAGCCAGTGCGAGAAGAAACTTGGAGCGTCGAGTTAGTCCAGAGATTTGAAGCGATCGCTTACACTAATAGTGTGGTAGAAATTATTCCCATTCATACCGTTCATCTGCCTTCAGGATCGCTACAATGTAATCCCTACCATGATAGTTTTCAACTTATAAGGGAGCTTTTTTTAAAATGACATCTACGCCAAATTTGTTATATCTTAAGATAAGTTAACATAATTCTTAATAATCACCTTGGCGATCGCAGATGCTAGGCGATGGTGCGAAAAATACTGGAGGATAGACCTTAGTGAATAAAAGATGGAGAAATGCAGGGCTGTACGCGCTGCTGTTTATTGTCGTCATTGCGCTGGGAACAGCATTTTTTGACAAACAACCTCAAAGTAGAGAAACGTGGCGATATAGTCGCTTTATTCAAGAAGTTCAACAAGGCAGAGTCGAAAAAGTCAGTTTGAGTGCAGACCGCTCTACAGCACTGGTAACACCCAAATATGACCCAGCCAAACGGGTTGTTACCTTAGTCAACGATCCAGACTTGATTAATACTCTGACTAATAAAGGCGTTGATATTTCTGTTTTGCCCCAAACCGACGAAGGATTTTGGTTTAAGGCACTGAGCAGCTTATTTTTCCCTGTATTGCTTTTGGTTGGCTTATTCTTCTTGCTACGTCGCGCTCAAAGTGGCCCAGGCAGCCAAGCGATGAACTTTGGCAAATCCAAAGCCAGAGTGCAAATGGAACCACAAACTCAGGTGACATTTGGCGATGTCGCTGGTATCGACCAAGCCAAGTTGGAATTAAATGAAGTCGTAGACTTTCTGAAAAATGCCGATCGCTTTACTGCTGTTGGTGCAAAAATTCCTAAAGGTGTGTTGTTAGTTGGCCCTCCTGGTACAGGTAAAACCCTTCTAGCTCGTGCTGTCGCTGGTGAAGCCGGTGTACCCTTCTTCTCAATCTCCGGTTCGGAATTTGTGGAAATGTTCGTAGGTGTGGGTGCATCCCGCGTCCGCGATTTATTTGAACAAGCTAAGACCAACGCTCCTTGTATCGTCTTCATCGATGAAATTGACGCTGTAGGTCGTCAACGGGGTGCAGGTTTAGGTGGTGGTAACGATGAGCGGGAACAAACCCTCAACCAGTTGCTCACAGAAATGGACGGCTTTGAAGGTAACACAGGTATCATCATTATTGCCGCTACCAACCGTCCCGATGTCTTAGATGCAGCCCTGTTGCGTCCTGGCCGCTTTGACCGTCAAGTTGTGGTAGACCGTCCCGACTATGCCGGACGCAGCGAAATCCTCAAGGTACACGCCCGTGGCAAGACCTTGGCGAAAGATGTGGATTTGGATAAAATTGCCCGTCGTACTCCTGGATTTACTGGCGCTGATTTATCCAACCTGTTGAATGAAGCCGCAATTCTGGCAGCACGCCGGAATTTGACTGAAATTTCGATGGACGAAATCAACGACGCGATTGATCGCGTATTAGCTGGGCCAGAGAAGAAAGACCGGGTAATGAGCGAAAAGCGCAAAACCTTGGTAGCATATCACGAAGCTGGTCACGCTTTAGTTGGTGCTTTGATGCCTGACTATGACCCAGTGCAGAAGATTAGCATCATCCCTCGTGGTCGCGCAGGCGGTTTAACTTGGTTTACCCCCAGCGAAGACCGGATGGACACTGGTTTGTACAGCCGCGCTTATCTGGAAAATCAGATGGCTGTGGCTTTGGGTGGTCGCCTCGCTGAAGAATTAATCTTTGGTGAAGAAGAAGTTACCACTGGTGCTTCTAATGACTTACAACAAGTAGCCAGGGTTGCGCGTCAGATGATTACCCGATTTGGGATGAGCGATCGCTTAGGCCCTGTTGCCCTTGGTCGTCAACAAGGTAATATGTTCCTCGGACGCGATATCATGTCAGAGCGTGATTTTTCTGAAGAAACCGCTGCTGCCATTGATGAAGAAGTTCGCAAGCTTGTAGATATAGCCTATACACGCGCTAAAGAAGTGTTAGTGCGTAACCGCCACGTTCTAGATCAGCTAGCGCAAATGTTAGTTGATAAAGAAACAGTAGACGCTGAAGAGTTGCAAGAAATTCTCTCGAATAACGATGTGACAACCGCTGCGTTTGCCTAATTTAATGACTAGATTCGGAGTTAAGAACAATTCATATAGCCGTAGTCACATAGGTTAGGACATTTGAAAAGAGTGAAAGCTAGGAATAGTAATAGTTTTACCTTCTGCCTTCTGCCTTCTGCCTTCTGCCTTCTGCCTTCTGCCTCCTGCTATAACTCCTCATTGTTAAAAAAGCCCGGTCATGAAGACTGGGCTTTTTTGTGGGGTTATATACCCCGAAGGTTTCGTTATAGAGTTTCAGTATAAATCGCTTCTCTGATAAAGACTACCAGATGAACATAATCAATTCCGGAAAATTAGAAAAGTTTTTTAGATAACTCAAAGTATTTGCTGTTTGACAGTTGGCAGCATTTGGTTGACTTCATGCTTAAGGACTCAGTTCTCTTCATAGTCACTGACTGATCCTAAATTTTTTAATTTGGAATTGCTTCTGGATTAAAGGTTTGCACTTTACAAGCCATTTTCAGGAAGTAGAAACGGCTAGAGAAAGTAAAGACAATCATATAGAAAGATGAATTATCGGTAAACCAAAATTTTTTACCGAAAAGCGATCGCTAAAATTTTTGTAGTCTATGATACTGTGTGAAAATTAGAAATCAGGATAATTCTGAGATTTTACAGAATTATCCTGATTTTTTTGAATGCAAAAGCATCCATGCATCCTGTGTAACACCTCTTATGGCGATCAAAAGTGTTCTCCTTTAGATAGATAGCTTTTTGAATCTTTACTTGATATTCAACCAATTGGCGATTTTAAACTCTGGATGTCGGTTTTAAAAATAGCCACGCCACAAAGAACGTAGCCGCCGTGAATAATTGCGTCAAATCCAAAGCCGAGATATAACCATCTGCAAATGAAGCAATACTGCGATCGGTAATGCCAAATACCCAGGATGAGAGGCCAAATAGCCAAATCCCATTCTTGAGATTTCCGACGAATTCTTTAGAGTCCGATCGTTTTTGATCTTTCATAATCTTCTGTTCGGTTGGTGAAAAATCTAGTGATTGATGTGAAATACCTACCATTGGGAATTTTTCTAACTCCTGAGGCTGAATTTACACTTTCTATTAACAATATTAATAAATATTTCAGCAGCTTGACTTCCGTACTCAAAGGTACATCTCATAATTATGACATTCTTTTTTTGGTTCTGTTACCTCTGATAGACAGCAATGCGTTGAGTTTTCAGCTTTACAGCATCGGGTTTGAATACTGAGATTGCATTATTTTTAAATAACCATATAAATATTTATTGATGCTTCATAGAAAATACTTTATGGGATAGATGCGTTTCTAAAATCTTTTTATATTTCACTTGTGTAGAGATTTTGTATGGGCGTACAGCTAGCTATCATTGGTGTCAATTTAACGTGAAAGCCAGTTGAGAACCAGCTTTTAGCAGATTGCCTCGTTCCTAGTTGGAAACTAAGAATGCTCCTCATTGAGGCTTTGCCTCCCAAACTCGCGGCACAACCGCCAGGAGTAGCATTTCTAACCCCTGGCTGGAAACGAGTTTTTAAAGGAGTTTTAGCTGAAGTTGACACGTATGACAGCTAGCTATGCGTCCCTACAAGGAATGAAATACTTATTTTGGAGTAGATTAATCCCTTTACCCTACTCAGCACTCTCAACTCAGTACTGGCTCAACACCTCGATACTGCTAAGAGCACTCTTCATCTGACCAACTGCGCCGCAGAATTAAAAAATTGCCGACACAATCCCTTCGTGACTAAAACTGTTGTCAACAAGTTAGCAAAAGCAACCATAAACATAATCAAAACTTCGTAGGAGACAGCATCTAGAGGTTTGACACCAGCTAATAACTGTCCGGTGGTAATTCCTGGTATTGCGACCATACCTATGAGTATCATTTGATTGAGAGTAGGAATCAATCCGGCTTTGATGGCGTCTTTGCGATACTGGCTAACAGCTTGCTCTGGAGTTGCACCTAAGCTTAAATGGGTTTCTATTTCTAGATGGCTGGAATTAATGGTGCTGACAAGGCGATCGCCTGCTAACGCAGCTGCATTCGCAGCATTACCCAAGACTATCCCTGCTAGGGGAATTATATAGCGTGGTTCGTACCATCTCTCTTGTTGAACGATCAAGAAGTTGATGTAAAACACTGTGACGGCTGTACTAATTAAAATTGCACCCCACACCAAAGGCAATAGATAAGGAATTTTTGGAGTAATGCGATTTCGTGCGACAATCGCCGTAATTGTCAGCATTATTGCTAATAGCGTCAAAACTGCCCAAGCATTGTCTAAAGCCAAGATGAAATCTAAAATGTATCCCAATACAAGAAGTTGTAAGATGGTTCTTCCGGTAGCAAGGGCTAGGTTCAACTCTAATCCTAATTTTTCCCAGGCAGATAAACCAATGGCGATCGCCATCAATCCCACAGCAATAGCTAAATCCACGAAATCCAGCTCGATTAGATTCTGCATAAGTTCTCTATCTCGTAGTATTTTCTTCTCAAAGCAGCACACACACCTGGAACTTTGACCAGATGTGTTGGATCTTGAGTAAAAGGGACTGGGGACTGGGGATTAGGGGCTGAGGATTGGGTTTTCAAACTAAAAATTATGGAATTTGCTTTAACTCCTGCCAAATTTTTAAATGTTTTCCCAGTCCTCAGTACCCAGTCCCCAGTCCCAAAGCGGCGTTCCTCCCTTACCAACAAGTACGTATCGTGTGGGACTTCTCGCCGAGACGCGTTGATATATATCACTTTCATCAATTCAAAATTCCAAATGGTATGACACTAACATGGCAAACACCTAGTATGCCTACTATCTGTAAATTAAATGTGCAGTAGTTTACCGCACCACAATTTAAGTAAAAACCCTAATAGATGCGTATCTTGGGCGATAGTCTTTTAGTAGCTCCTCTTTGATTAACAATTCAATCAGCAAAAATTGACTGTTGAAGTGCATCCTTTGTATCTCCCGATAAAATGAGAACTCATGATCCAAAGTGTAAATCCCATCCCTGCCTTTGATATCAAGCAGCAATACACCACCATCGAAGCAGAAGTAAGTGCAGCCGTCTTGGAAGTTTTGGCTTCTGGTCGCTATATTGGCGGCCCCTTAGTCGAAGGCTTTGAACAACAGTTTGCCGCTTATAATACTGTTACTGAATGTGTGGCTTGTAATTCTGGTACTGATGCCCTCTACTTAGCGTTACGAGTCTTGGACGTTGGTGCAGGCGATGAAGTGATTACAACGCCTTTTACCTTTATTGCGACATCTGAAGTAATTAGCGCCGTGGGTGCAAAGCCTGTTTTCGTTGATATTGACGCGACTACGTTTAATTTAGATGTAGAGCAAGTTGCAGCAGCGATTACACCTAAAACTAAAGCGATTATCCCGGTTCACCTATTTGGACAACCTGTGGATATGACATCATTGATGGCGATCGCTCAGTCTCACAATTTATCAATAATTGAAGATTGCGCTCAGTCTACAGGGGCAATTTGGGCTGATGAAAAAGTAGGAAGCATTGGACATATTGGTTGCTTTAGTTTCTACCCTACCAAAAATCTTGGTGGTTGCGGTGATGGTGGAGCAATAACGACTAAAGAGCCAGCGATCGCCACTAAATTGCGAATACTACGAGATCATGGTAGTAAGATTCGATATTTACACGAAGAAATCGGTGTAAATAGCCGCTTGGATGCTCTCCAAGCAGCTATTTTGCAGATTAAGCTACGTTATTTAGATATTTGGAACAATCGCCGCCGAGATATTGCCAATTATTACTACCAGTTTCTTAGTCAACTTCCGGGGATTGTCCCACCCCAAGAATTACCTGAGGGTATCGGAGTTTGGAATCAATATACTATTCGCATATCCGGCGAAGGGCGCAATGGTTCTAGCGCCAAATATCGAGATTGGGTGCGTAGTCAATTGCAAGAACAGGGCGTGAGTTCAATGATTTACTACCCACACCCTTTACATTTGCAGCCAGTTTATCAAAGTCTGGGCTATAAAATTGGAGACTTACCAATAGCAGAGCAAGCTTGCCATGAGGTTATATCCTTGCCTATGTTCCCAGAACTGACACAACAGCAGCAAGACCAGGTGATTTATGCATTGAAGGATTGTTTGGGGTGAGGGAACTGGGGACAAGGTGACAAGGTGACAAGGTGACTAAAGTTAGAACTTGCAACAAGTCTTTTCCTTCCCCTTGTCCCCAAGTCTCTGCCCAATCCCCTACTTATCAGTCAGCACTTTTGCAGTCGCTAAGGCTTCTACTAGGCCACGCACAGCAGCAATCATTGCGACTTCGCTATTGAGTTGGTTTATGGCGGAACCAACACCAACACCAGCAGCACCAGCGGCGATCGCTAACGGTGCAGTAACGCTAGAAATGCCTGATGCACACAATACTGGCACTGACACCACACGGGAAATCTCAAAAGCTGCTGCCAAGGTGGGAGCAGCTTTTTCAATTAATCCTAGAGTTCCGGGGTGAACTGGGTTACTGCTAGTACCGCCTTCGGTTTGGATAATATCTGCTCCAGCTTTCACCAGTTCTTCTGCTAGCTGTACTTGTTGATCTAGTTCTAGGATGTGGGGAACGGTGACAGATAGGGTAATTTCTGGGAGGAGAGCGCGAGTTTGCTTAGTCAGCGCTAGTACTTCCACAGCCTCAAAGCGGCGTCCTTGAGCATAGAAGGAATCAAAATTCCCGATTTCAATTAAATCAGCACCAGCTGCCACTGCTTGCACAAATTTCTCTGGTTGTACTGCTGACACACAAATAGGTAAATTTGTCAAACTTTTAGCTAGCTGGACTAAAGCTGGATCGGCGGCAATATCGACAAAAGTAGCACCGCCAAAATCAGCAGCTTTGACAGTAGCAGCGACGCTAGAGGCGTCGAAGTTATTCAAGCCGCTAATCACTTTGAGAACGCGGCGGTTAGTAAATGCACGTTGGAGTCTGGAATGCATCGTCATAGTTTGGTTTTTGAAGCTACGAAAATTAGGTATATTCTACCGTCCCTCAGTTGATGAGAGACTAAATCACTATAGTAGTTGCCAAATATTGATAATTTTATCCTTGGGGCCACTAATCAAAGTTTTGCCATCTGTACTAAAAGCGATCGCATAAACTTTTAGTTCCATCTATCTTAAGTCTGTAGGGTCTTATACCACTATCCTAGTCAAACTCTAGAGGCCACAAATCTGCAATTGGTACTTCCCATCCTGGGAGCAGTTCGGGAACTGTTAAAATATCGCCATCACGAAGTATTATTGCCTCTTGTCCAAAGTTGTAAACTTCAACAATCCGCTCATCTGGATTGAGCAAAATTCCTACCTTAGTTCCTAAACTCAGAAATTCTTGAATTTTGGCTCTGAGATCCTCTAAATTATCGCTAGGGGACTTCACCTCTACAGTCAAATCGGGAGCCAATTGAGCAAAGGATTTCGGACTGCGACGCAAGCGTTCGGCTAAAACAAATGAGGCGTCCGGTGCGCGCAAATCTGAATTTGGCAATCTGAAACCAGCGCTAGAAGCTGCTGTTCGTCCAAGTTTGCGCGGTCTAACCCAGTTACGTAACTGGGCTACCATTTCAGCTGCGACTTCATCTGATTCATATCCCGATGGACTCATGACAATAATATTACCCTTGACTAGTTCCATACGAAAGTCAGGATGCTGTTGCTGCATTTTTTCCAAGTCTTCAAGCGTTAGGGACATAAAACCTCTAATTATCACACGCCCTGTATTTATATTATGATTATTGGAGACAACAGACCTCTCCAGGTGCGATCGCCTGAAATAGAGTCGTCACTTTGAGGCGATCGTGAAGGCAATAAGCGCGGTTGTACAAAGCGCAACCGTCACTACTGGAATACCATTTTTAGTTGTTAATAACTGAACTCGAACCCCGTAGAAATAGCATTTTTTTGAAGCTATGTAACCCGGAGGCAGAGCGTTTTTGGCTTTGCTCTGTATAATCCTCTAATTTGACCATTTTCATTTCACTAAATGAAAGATACAAATATTTTCTCCTCTGCTCCTCTGCTAACCTAAATGTATCAACCTTAAAGTGAAATGGTATAAGGGCTAAACTCATGCATTCAGGAGATTTCAGCTTAAGTTGACTACCAATGCACAGATGTATGCTCTTAGATTGGATGTTTTTTCACTAAAAGTCCTTAATTCAATATTCGCAAAATTTTGAGAAGAATAGAACAGGCGAAAAACTATGAACATCAAGAGGGAGCATCCCACTTTGGCGAAAACATCAAATAGTGAGTGTTCCATTAAGGTAAGCACAACGGACAGAAAGTACCGAATTAACGTTCTCAATTT
>NZ_JBALDC010000005.1:0-33879 GCF_036917575.1 Nostoc sp.
CCGTTGGCAGCCTCTCCCACCCCCCCCTAACAATGATTATCATTTTTATTATCTGTATATTTTATTTTCTGGAAGTCCCTAAGCCGTGAAGCGGTGGAGAAAAACGTCTCGTTTCAGGGTGATTGAAAAAGGCTGTCTTTTCTTTATATAATCGTCAAAAAGAAATTCGTTTTGCCTATGACAGACAGGTTCATCTGTGAAAAGCAAATTAATCTAACAGACCTATCGATAATTTTCCATCGCCGTAAGTTCAGTTAAGTTAATCAGCATTGCATATTTGCGGTTGCGCTCCCACTGCCATTAATGAATGATGTGTGTGAAGTTTTCTACTCAGGAGAAGCGAGATAATAATTGCTCAATATGAAACAATGATTGCAATCATCCATGCGATCGCCAACGAACTGCATGGTTTAGCACATCTGGAAATCCCTGTTGCTCTATCTGTGTTCAAAGTTCGTAAGCAGCGCTGTGAACTAGTAATCTATCTATAAACCTCATTTTCTTAGTCTTGAAACACTCACAATTAATAAGGAGAAAGAACCATGAGCCAATCTAATTTATCCACTGCTGTTCAAGAAGCGGCTACTGATACCATCGTGGACATCGATCTCAAAGTTCAAGCCGAGAAGGGCCCAGACCTGCGAAAAGACCATCCAAAAAGTCATGCCTTAGTTTGGGGAGAGTTCAAAGTTGAGGACAATATTCCCGAATCGTTGAAAGCAGGTATCTTTGCCCAACCCAAAACCTACCCGCTTTGGATGAGGCTCTCCAATGCTTCCCCCCCACAAAAGCGCGGTAAATTCGCGTCAGACCTCGATCCTGATGTTCGGGCACTTGCTATTAAACTTTTACAAGTAGAAGGTGAAAAAGTTCTGGATGATGAGCAGGAAACCCAAGACTTTTTGCTAATTAATCATCCGGTGTTCTTTGTGCACGATGCCCAAGGGTTTGCCAACCTGACCAAAGCAAGCGTCGGTCAGGCAAATGAAGAAGAACTGCAATCGCTAGCACCCACTTTTGAAGTCCTGAAAGCGGTTACAAGCAAACAAATTGCAAATCCACTGCTGATTCAATATTGGAGTACGACTCCCTATAAACTTGGCTCTGTATCCATCAAGTTTTCTGTAAAACCTCATGAGCAAGATACTCTTGGTTCGCTTCCCACTTCCGAGACTTACTTGCGCGAAGCAGTCGTCGATTACCTCTCAAAAAAGGGTAAAGATGTAATCTTCGACTTCTTGGTGCAGGTGTATGTCAACGATGAAAAAACTCCTATTGAAGATCCAATGCAGGAGTGGAAGGAGGAAGACTCACCCTTTATTAAGCTTGCAACCATCACAGTTCCCGCTCAGAAATTTGACTTCGAGGAGCGGAAGCGGTTGGATGAGGGGTTATCATTCATGGCTTGGCACACCCTACCCGAACACGAACCTTTGGGTAGCCTCAACTTAGCTCGCAAAAAGGTGTATCAGGAGGTCGTCAAGGCTCGACGGAAATACGCACAACACCGCATCGAAGAGCCGCAAGCCTACACTTCAGTCTTGGACGAGCCTCAGTAATTGTTTGCTTTACCAAAAAAAGGCAGGAGGACGGCAGTTGCTCTACTTGGAAAGACCCCATCGCCCTTGGGAGAAGACTGCACTGCCTCCAGAGACTATATTGTGGTAGGTGCAGGTTCGCCAAGCTAGTGTGGTTGCAAATCTTTTGACCTGAAAATTTCAAAGATGTTTACCAGTTAACAGTTTAAGAGAGAAGTGAGATGAAAATTGCTCAATATGGAACAACGATTGTGGTCATCCATGCGATCGCTAACGGACTGCATGGTTTAGCGCATGTGGAAATCCCTGTTGCTCTCTCTGTGCTTCAAAGTTCGTTCGTGGTTATTGTAATTTTTCTGACTCCCATCATTGCAGCCGTTTTACTTTGGACACAGTTTTACCGCCTTGGTAGCTGGCTGTTGCTCTTTTCAATGGCAGGATCGCTCCTCTTTGGAATCTACAATCATTTGATCGTCATTAGCCCCGATCATCTTTCTCAAGTTTCCTTTGCAGGCTGGGGTTTGCTATTCCAAATCACAGCTATCCTCATCTTAATTGTTGATGGATTGGGATGTTGGATTAGCGGATGGGCATTGAAAACAATCCAGCAACCAGAGGAGGTCTTATGAGTTTGTAACCATCATCGTTCCCATCGATCGCTGCTGTGTTACTGCTGGTGACTTTATGGGGAGATTATGCCAGAAGCGTTAGTAACGGCATGACGCTACCTGGGTTGAATTATTCGCTGTGGGTTGTATTTTTCTCAGAAATCACGATTACATTTCTTTTAGTATTGACAATTTTTATCTTTGTCAGTCATCATCGGCTGATGCGCTGGACACCTTTAGTCGTTTGGCTCTTAATTGCTGGAATGGTATGGCAAGAAGCTCCAATTTCGGGAACAGTTGCTGTGGCTTATTACTGGGTAGTCGTGCCGATTTACATGTTGTTTCCCGCTTACGCCTACTACCTGATGGAACTGATTGAAGGTCATGCCTACCACACCTATGACGAATACTTGCAAACCAATGAAGCTCAACTAAAAGCTCAAAAAGCGCCCCAGGTTGCAATCAATTTCTATCGCGATGGCGATTTGTATATGTTTGATGAAGTTCAGACTGCACCAGGTCATGAATTTCGCCGTCCTAAGGTAGATAATCTATACGATGTGTTTGTGAACATCCGTGATGACGAATCCGAACATGTGAAAACTATGGTGGCACTCCAGAAACCAGAAGCACGGTTAACCTTCAAAAGTCCCCATACAGTTTTTGAAGCTGCAAAAGTTTTATCGAGCGAAGCAGAAGTTTGACGAGATAATTACTAATAGCAAATTATCCAATTTCTAATCGACGGTATCGAATATGAACTACACACTCAAAAATAAACGCGCACTCGTCACCGGAGGAAGTCGCGGTATCGGGGCGGCGATCGTTAAGCGTTTGGCAACTGAAGGTGCTGATGTTGCTTTCACCTACACCAGCTCGCCCGATCGCGCCAAGGAAATCGCCGAAGCAGTCCAGGCGCTGGGCGTTCAAGCTTTGGACATCCAAGCCAACAGCGTTGAAGCTAGTGAGGTGGTGGCTGCTGTTGAACAGACAGTAGAGAAATTGGGTGGCATTGATATTCTTGTGAATAATGCAGGTGTAGCGATGATGTCCCCTATCGATGATTTCACGCTTGCGGACTTTGATCGCACCTTTGCCATTAATGTGCGTGCCGTATTTGTGGCCACCCAAGCCGCAGTCAAGTATATGCAAGAAGGCGGACGCATCATCAACATTGGCAGCACCAACGCCGAACGTGTCCCATTTGCCGGCGCCTCTGTTTATGCCATGAGTAAATCTGCTTTGCAAGGGCTTGTACAAGGGCTGGCGCGTGACCTCGGCCCGCGTGGAATTACGATCAATAACGTCCAGCCTGGGCCGATCGCTACTGATATGAATCCCCCAGAGGGTGAGTTTGCCGAGATGATCAAAAAGCAGCTAGCACTGCCCCGCTACGGTACTGTTGAGGAGGTTGCAGGGATGGTCGCTTATCTGGCCGGGTCTGAGGCAGCTTACATCACTGGTGCAAACCTAATGATTGATGGAGGGTTCAGCGCCTAACTACCTCTAGGTGTAGCCAACTGCAAATATCAATCCTTAGCAATGAGCGATAGACTAACTGCAAGGATGCTGAAACCTTTAGCCAGAGATATTTTTAGCTTTTTGGGCTACAAGTCAAGATTAGAAGTGCATACTCATATAAAATTGTCAATGGTTGTATCGATTGCATTTCTAGTATGCAGAATCCCAAGGAGGTATCTTTGTCAAAGATTTACTTTTATTTATATATCTGGTTAAAACAGCACCCTATAACTGTTGGAGGAATGCTACTTGCGATCGCCATTACAGGCTGTAATGCCTCTGTTAAATCGCAGCCACCTGCCGATACCCCATCGGTTGCAAATCTGATCGCGTCTAGTCCGACTCCAGCATCAATTGCTCCTACGCAAAGCACTGCTAATACCAAGCCGCCTGAGCAGCAAGCAGTCCAAGTGATTCGTGACTATTATAGTGCGATCGCTCGTCAAGACTATAAACAAGCTTATTCAGCTTGGGATGGAAATGGCGCTGCTAGCAAGCAGTCGTTTGAGCAGTTCAAGCAGGGTTTTGCCAACACTACATCCGTTGCTGTAGAAGTTGGAAAACCCGGTAAACCAGACCCAGGTGCAGGCTCAATCTACATTGAGATTCCGGTTACTGTAACTGCGATCGCCACCAATGGAACCCCGCAGCGATTTCGAGGTAGCTATGTGCTGCGACGAGTCAATGATGTTCCTGGCTCAACTCCAAAGCAGCGTAGATGGCATCTCTACTCGGCAAAAATTACTCCAGTCAAGTAGCCTGTGGTAAAACGCTGGTTTTCCAAGATTCAAGGCTAAAACCAGCGTTGCTTGAACGCCAAGATAAATCATAGAGGTTGATTAAAATGATTACTTTATACACATTGAGATGTTCAAGCAACAAGCAATTAATCTCGATGCTAATTTGACTTTCGTTGAGCGATCAAAATCTCTAGCGTTTCGCCGCACGATCAAAGAAAACACCTTTTGGGGAATACCCTACATTCGCTACAACATAGAAGAAAACTGGCAACACTTTCGAGCAGTGTTAGTGCAGGCACTATTCCCTGAGACTGCACTAGAATCATCACAACCGTTTGTTGAAGAGTTTCGTAAAACGGTACTTTCTCAAATGCATGGTCACGGAATGGGTCGTCATAGCAGTGAAGAAATCACTCAGATTATCTGTGCTGATTTCCAAGCGCTCTCAGACTTTCTAGCAGACAAACCGTTTTTCATGGGAGAGCAACCCACAACATTGGATGCAACAGCTTATGCCTATATTGGTAATTTCATTAAGCCACCTTATGGTAGTCCAATTATTGACTATGCTCTTCACCGCGCGAATCTCTGCGAACACTATGAGCGAATGACTCAAGAGTTTTTCAGCGAACGGTCTTTAAACCAATCAATTCCCGTTCATTCCTGAAATTAATCTATTACAGACAAGTCTGATATGACAATCTTGCCACTGCGATGATAATTGGCGATCGCCTAGATTTGCTTGAATAAACATATCTAGCACGGTAATAACTCTGGTATAAGTCTTTACTGCTCAAATGTCATTCGCCAGCCTATTTTTTATTCACATTTGATTGCAACTGGAATTCCTATACAATTTTATTCCTAAAAATATTTCTCCAATCTATTTTTATTCATAGAAACACATACTTAACAATATTTTCTGGCATCCTCACCACATTCATTGACTAAATATAATAAACACTTAAAACGAAGACTAACTAGCTGTTCGTAGACAGGGTTCAATTTGCACAAAGGTGGAATCTGAAACATAGTCCGACCGAGAAATGTAAAAGTTCTTTCAAAAGGGCAATGTGAAGGAATGATTTTGCACAATAGTCTGGCCAGCTTAGAATTATGTATTTCTACGGACTCAAGCTGATAGCGAATCTGGTTTAATAAGGTATTGCCCAAATTAGCTTTATTTAAGAAGCTCATAGTTCAACTTTCCTTTAATCAATCTGTTGCTCCTCTAAAATTACTCTGAACTTCAAATAAAAACATCGTATAAATACCAAACTATTTTCCCATTTTTTTAAGTCAAGTTTAAAGAACAGTAAAATTGCTTAGAAACTAGAACAGCTAGCCAATTATTAATAACTGTTAAAAGTAATAGTGAGTATATTTGTGGCAAACAGTACGAAAATCGGATAAATGGTCGAGACAGCAAGAGGACAGAGAAAGAAAGTCACAATGGATAAAAGCTGATCTATTGGCAAACTTTATACTATTGACTATAAATAGTGGTGTTATTGACGCAAAGACGCAAAAGCTGAACTTAGTGCCTTGGCGTTAAGTTCAAATTTTGAGGTGATGTGTGTTTAAATCTTTCACGAAACTTGACTATCTGCTGAAAGAAACTTTCCTCGGTTTACTGCGGGGAGGTTGGATGAATTGGGCAGCTGTAAGTACAGTAACAGTGTTACTGTTTTTATTTGGCTTGAGTTTGCAAACCTCTTGGCAAGTTGAAAAACTCCTTTATCAGTTTGGTAGCCAGCTAGAAGTATCAGTTTATCTCGAACCAGATACTCAAATCGAAAATATTGAGCCACTAATCGCTAAAATGCCAGAGGTGGCGGCGATAAAAACCATTACCAAAGAAGAAGCTTGGACTAAGTTAGTTAAGGAAATGAGAATTTCTGATATTGAGGGTGCTACCCAGCAGCTAGGTGAGAATCCTCTGGTTGATGAGATGAAGGTGAAAGCACGTAATTCTCAAGTTGTACCAACGTTAGCAACACAATTGGCTAAATTACGAGGAGTTGAGACGGTGCAGTATGTCGATGAAGCAGTCAAACGCATTGCCCAGTTGCATCGAGGCCTGAACTGGATTACTTTAACAATTACGATCATTCTGACTTTAACAGCGATCGCAGTGACTACTACCACAATTAGGCTGATTGTCATGGCGCGTCGCCAGGAAATTGAAATTATGCAGCTAGTGGGAGCAACTTCTATTTGGATTTACCTGCCGTTTATTTTACAAGGAATTGCCTTTGGTTTGGTTGGTGGTGCGATCGCTTGGAGTTTCATTTCTGTAATTCAACAGTTTCTCGGTAAGTTGCTAGTCAATCAACCTGAGTTTATCCAGGTCATCACCAACAGAGTCCAACTCACTCCAGCAGAAATTTTATTATTGCCTCTGATTCTTTTGGGTTTCGGTGCAGCTGTAGGATTAATGGGGAGCTTATTTGCTGTCCGACGTTTTGCTAAACGATAGTCATTGGTCATTTGTCCTTTGAACTCGGAATTTTGACTTCTGAACTCGGAATTTTGACCTCTGAACTTGGGACTTTCAAAATTTTCAAAGAATAACTGAAGTTTTACTTGAACGAATATGAAATAAAACCTATATATCAACTTAACAAGGCTAATCAAATGACCAATGACAAATGACAAATGACAAATGACAAAATTACTATGAAATCGCAATGGCAGTGTTTTTTGCAAAATCTTGGTGTTTGGGAAGGTTCATTTACGAATTTTTCTCCCCAAGGAACACTTTTGAACGATACTCCTAGTCGTCTTTCTCTAGAAGGTTTGAACAATAGCCAGAAAGTACGTCTAACTCTGAGTCGTTCTGGACAAGATATAATCAGAGAATTTAATTCTGTGGGAGGGGGTCTACTGTTTTTTGAGAATGGTTCATTTTCTGAAGGTTTAATTCAGCTAGGGCCATTTTCCGAATTTGGTGGAGAACTCGCTTTAGTTTATGAAAATCGCCGCTTGCGTCTGGTACAACTATTTGATAGTACTGGTCAGCTAAAGGAATTAATCTTAATTCGAGAACATCTCGCCAGAACCCCAGCAGTAGAACGTCCAACTGTGCAGATAAATGATTTGTTAGGAGAATGGCAAGGTCAAGCAGTAACAATATATCCAGATTTGCGATCGCCTGATACTTACTCTACAATCTTCAAATTACAACTTGATGATGTTGGGCGATTAATTCAAAGTACCTCTTTTAGCGATCGCACAATTACCTCAACTGCTACCATCAAAGGCCCGATTGTTCTCTTTGACCAAGATCCCCAAAAGCAAGTGCAAATATTATTTTTACCAGATGGCGCTTCTGCAACATCACCTCTCAAGGTGCAGTTACGCCAACCATTTTTTCTGGAAACGGGTTGGTTAATCCAGCCAAACCTGCGCCAACGGATGATTCGCAGCTACAACGAGAAAGGCGAGTGGGTTAGTTTGACATTAGTTACTGAGGAAAGAAAGCTTTGATATCATCTTTGCTTGATTACTTATCAAATCTTTAACTGTTGCCAAAATATAAATAATGACAAAGCTTTATTTATGTATATTCAAATAGCTGTAGTTGCGATCGCAGTCATCTTAATAGCTGGAGAAAATCTAAAGGCCGTTGCAGACTCGCAATCTTCTACTGAAGATGGTTCTAGTAGTATTGTGGCAACAAAATCGACATTAGAGATAGAGGGAGGCTATGCAAAATATGGTGATTATATCGGATTAACTCCAAAAGAGAGCCAGTCTGTGGAGTTTTCCCAAATTTCCCAAAGAATTGTCAAAGATATCCAGATTCGTTTTGTTAATAACAAAGATCAATTACTCGATGAAAAAGGTCAGCCGATTAAAGGACGAACTCGAAAAGATTTCATCATTGGTCTGCTGAAACTTAAACCTGGTCAGGTATTCCGTGAAGATTTACTAGAAACAGACTTGCAACGATTGCGGAGATTAGAATCATTTAATGAAGTCAATGTTTATCGACAAGAAGATGCCAATAGCGTTAATCTCATTTATCAAATCAAAGAGCGTGACTTCCCTTCTCTAATCTTCGGAGGCGGTAGTAACGACGATGTTGGGTTATACGGTCGAGTGGGTTATAAAGATGAAAATATCAGTGGTGTTAATGATAAATTAGACACGACTGTGCAAATCAGCGGTAAAGATGTCCAATTTAATGGTCAGTTCATTAGTCGTTATCGTCCTGAAGAACCAAACCGCTTAGGCTACAGCATCAGAGCTTTTCGTAGTCGTAATACATCAGGAACTTTCAACGACGATATCAGATTGTCTGACGGTGACAAAGTACGCGAGGGAAGGTTTGGTGGTTCTGTGGGAGTTTTAAAATCTTTTGATGAGTGGGATGCAGGTATAAGCTTAAATTATACCAGAATTAGCTTACGCGATCGCGAATATAATGTCGCACAGGTAGATAGTTTAGGGAGTCCTTTATCTCTTAGCGGTACTGGCATTGATGACTTATATACAGTATTATTTTCCGTATCTAGAGATCAACGCGATCGCCGAGAAAATCCGACTCAAGGATCAATCCTCACTTTCAGCACAGAACAAGCGATACCGATTGGATTGGGCAATATTTCTAGCAACCGCCTACTGGGAGATTATATTCAGTATTTACCAGTCAGTTGGATAGGTAATGGTAAACCAACTGACAATCCAGAAATGTTGGCGATTAATTTACAAATTGGTACAATTCTTGGAGACTTTCCGCCAGCTAATGCTTTTAATATTGGTGGACTAGATTCTGTCAGGGGTTATGGTTATGGGAAAGTCGCTAGTGCTAGAAGTTATGGTTTAGCTTCTGTGGAATATCGGTTCCCAATTTTTTACTCACTCGGAGGAGTTGTTTTTACTGACTTCGCCTCAGATTTCGGGTCTAGCGAAACCGTCCTAGGAGAACCAGGAGTGCTACGAGATAAACCTGGAAGTGGCTTTGGTTACGGCTTAGGATTGCGCTTCAAGTCATCCTTTGGGCTGATTCGAGGTGACTTTGGAATTAGCGATCGAGGAGAACTTAGATTTGAAGTTACTACAGGTCAGCGATTTTAACAAGTGGCAAAAAAGCCTTAATAAAACTACTGAAGATTATTTAATAACACACTCAGGGCGATTTCATTCTCAAAAACTGCTTGAGTGTGTCTAGTCCAAAAGGAGGTAATCAAGATATTGGAGATTACTTGCACATTTGTAACGTGCGGCGATCGCTAGCTGCGATCGAATCTAACCGATAAAAGTCTTGCAGAGCCAAAGAGTAAGCATAAGAATTTGACTCATCATCACTAACCTGGGGCAGTCTATTGCTTGTAGCTACCTGATTCGATTGTTCAGAATTGGCTTCATTTGACGAAGTATTAACCGTCATTGCCAACTCTCCTGATGGGTTGATTGTACCCTGAAAACAATTCAACTCTGATTGGGGCATATACAACGCACCCCTTACCTTATCCTGCTGCTTTTGAAATATGATATAACCTTGACCAAGCTGGTTGGATTTTGGGGATTGACCATAGAGGTAAATCCCGTCTTTTACAGGAAAATTTGTTTTTGGTAAAACTGTTGCGCTTTTTGTAGTTCCCCCATCGCCTGGAACCAGTGCTGTGACTATAGGTGCTGTGTTTACGCCTCCAGAAGCCGCATTAAGTTGACTTCTTTGCTCTCGAACTTTTCTCAACTGAGATAAAAGAGAGTTTTCGGAGGTTTTGTGAATCTGAGGCGATGAGAATCGAGAATCTGTAAATGATGTTACATGAGTTTGCTTGGATATAAGGCCTAAACCGAGAAGTAAGCCTAAGCCCGCAAGGGGAATTCCCCACTTCCGGGGAGATAATAACTGATTAAGGTTGTTAAGCACCCTACTTCTCCTGTTAAAAAAACTAACTAACTTCTTTAGAACTTACTTAAATCATAACTAAGTCTTAATTGTCAAAGACTTTATCCACGACCTATATTACTATTGTTCAAAAAAGAAAACTGTCAAAAACAAAAGTTTTTATCGAATTTGGTTCTACAATCTTAGATTACCATCAGTTAGAGTCTTTATGGTAGGGGGCAAGGGGCAGCTATGGTAGGGGCAGGAGGCAGAATGCTGGAATAACCCACGTTTAAAAGCGTGAGATTGAAGTAAGAAGAATTGTATCTTGCTACACTCTACTGAATACAATTCTTGTTTGAAAACTGGATTTTATACCCAGAATTAAAGTTTTTATATCATGTCCGGCTAATTATCTATAATTCCCAAATCTATAGAGAAAGCCCAAAAATCCCTGCTACCTGCTCCCTGCCTCCTTCAAGAAACTTGTATCTCCTGTAGCTTTGCTACCATTTCTGCACGCGCCGAAACCTTCAACTTCCGAAACATTCTCTTCAAGGCTTGTTTAACGGAATTTTGCGTAATCCAGAGTTTTTCTCCGATTTCCGCATTCGTTAACCCCTTTGCCACCAACTCGGCAATTTCTAACTCACGCGCTGTTAAAGGACTTACTAAAAGGGAATTGGATATTTTAGGTTTTGTCCGTAGGGTTGCCATTTTTGCTGACAAATGAATACATAAAGCACTCAAGTCAGCTAAATCGTTACCATTAAAGGCAGGATTTCCCTTGTCACGTGCCAAGTTAAGCGTTCCTATCAGACGACCATCGCAAACAATTGGCCCGGTCATCACGTGTTCGTGGTCGGAACGCGAACAAAAATGCTTCCAGTCTCCTGGCGATAATAATAACTGTTCGTGGGCGGGAGCATGACGCTCAACCACATAGCGCCCCACTGGATTGCTCTCTAAGCATACTGCCGGAATGCCTGAAACATTAATCTCAGTGGTTGGCTGCTCATCTAAAAGATAAATACCCCAATTTTGCACGCCAAAATGCTCGCTAATTTGATCCGAAAGAGCAAGTCTTAACTCTTGCTCATTTTGGACATTAGCGATCGCCTGAAATACAGCGTGTAGAGAATTAGCCATAAGTGTACCCAGTTGGGGACTATCCAAGCCTCAACAATTACTTCTATGCTAATACCAAGGAAACGAAAACGCTAATTACAGTAGCGACTAGGAGAAGCACATGACAGTTACACAACTCTCTGCTCAGGAACTTTTCCGGGCTGCTTATGAAAACCGCTATACTTGGGAGAAGAATTTCCCTGGTTATACCGCAAATATTACCTTTAAGCATGATGATAAAGTGTTTACAGGCAAAGTTATCATCAGTGCCAATCTCAAAGCCGAAGTTTTGGATGTAGATGATGAATCAGCCCAGAAAGCAATTCATGGTCAAGCTTGGGAAATAGCAATTCACCGCATCCGCCGCAGCTTTGAAGACACTCACAGCGCCAATACGTTTAGCTATGGTAAAACTGACGAAACTGGTGCGGTTGAGCTTTTAATGGGTGGTAAGGCTGAGGGCGATAAATACAAAGTCCGCAATAATGAAGTCTGCCATGTTCACCGTCTAATCCACGGTACTTTTGTTACTATTGACACCTTCAGCAGTCACGACACCGGGGAAGGTTATCTATCCCATACCTATGATTCTGTGTATAATGACCCCAAAACTGGGGAACAAAAGGGTGGTAGAAGCGAATTTATTGATGAGTATGAAAAAGTTGGTGACTATTTTATCCTAAATCGTCGGGAGATTCGCACCGAGACAGCAGGACAATTTTCTACTCAGGAATTTATTTTCTCTGACATTAAATTGTTGGAACCTGTTGCTGCTTAAACTGTATTCTGTAATTCAAAAATTAGCGATCGCTCTTGAGTTAAAGGGAGCGATCGCTTTTATTTTTTGGGCATCTATGTATAACTGTAGCCCGTCCTAGACATCGCTCAATCACGTTAAGATACTTTATTAGATATTCCTAATCAAGCGGTAATCTACTTATGAGTCAACTTGAAAACATTCAAGCTGAGTATGAAAAGTTTCCTGAAGCATTGGAGAGTGTAATTATTAGCACTGTCAGCGCCCAAGCAATACCCAATGCTAGTTATGCTCCTTTTGTAATGGATGATTCCAAAAATATATACATATATGTCAGTGGTCTTTCGATTCATACCAAAAATCTTTATGCCAATCCTCATGTGAGTGTATTGTTTATTGAGGATGAAGCTAAAAGTAATCTAATTTTTGCCCGTCGTCGTTTGAGTTTTGATTGTACGGCAACTTTGATAGAGCGTGAAACTGACAATTGGAATCAAATTGTTGAGCAATTTCAAGGGCGGTTTGGTGAAATTATCGAGGTTTTGCGTGGCTTATCTGACTTTCGGATTTTCCGGCTAACTCCAAGTGAAGGTCGTTTTGTTGTTGGTTTTGGGGGAGCATATCATATTAGTGGCGATAATCTTCATCAACTCGTTCAAATCACAAGAGATGCTGATAAAAAATAAGGATAAACTATAAATTATGAATTGCAATAATTGAGCAACCAAGAGTCAGAAACTATAATTTAGCAGTAATTGATATATTGATTCATCAAATGTTCTCCTGATTCTTGAACTTTTCAGACAAATGTATTTTGATTCCTGAATTAGTTTGACTGTATGCAAATTCAAATAAACTAAACTTTTTAATTTTATGCTTCAGTTTCAACCTCCTGGCTTTGGACATAAAGTCATCCATACATTCTTGGGGGCAATGGTTTACTATACCCAAACGAATGCACCTTGGGCGATTGCTGACACTGAAAATTTACCCCCATTACTATTTCTCCATAACTTTGGTGGGGGAGCGTCTGCTTATGAATGGTCTAAAGTTTACCCGGCTTTCGCCTCTAATTACCACATTTTAGCCCCCGATCTCATCGGCTGGGGAGAATCAGCTCATCCAGTCCGGGATTATAAAATTAGAGATTATCTTAGCACGATCGCAGAGTTTATCATCCAAACTTGTCGCCAGCCGGTGACTGTGGTAGCCTCATCTCTCACAGCTGCTTTTGCTATCCGCCTTGCTATTGTTCAACCCAATTTATTCAAATCACTGTTTTTGGTTTCCCCTTCTGGATTTGATGATTTTGGGCAGGGTGCTGGACGCAGACTTCCGCTTTCGGTAATTAATGCGCCTCTGTTAGACAATTTTATTTATCTGCTTGGTGCTGAAAATGAAATTGCAGTCCGAAATTTTTTACAAAGTTTTCTCTTTGCTAAGTCACAACGAGTATCTCAAGAAATGGTGGAAGCTTATTTAACCTCAGCACAACAACCTAATGCTAAGTTTGCTGCTTTGGCATTTTTGCGGGGCGATCTTTATTTCGATCTGAGTTTATATATCGAACAACTAACAGTTCCCACCGTTATTTTTTGGGGAGAAAAAGCGCAATTTACCAATATTAAACTAGGGCAACGCTTGGCAAATTTAAATCCAAGGGCAATTCGAGATTTTTATGCGATCGCAGATACCGGAATATTACCTCATTTGGAAATACCAGAAGTTTTTACTGGTCTATTGCAGCGGTATCTTTAAGAGTTAGGACAAATTTTCATAGTCAAACCATAGTCAAGTCAAGCAATTTAGTTAGAATAGAGGAGACTGGAATCATACACCAAAAAACCGATAGGTATATAGTTCAATGAACAAACTTATTTTTACCACTGTCGGCAAAAGTCTGATTGAGAAAGTAGTTACCATACACTCTATTTAGCACTGTGATGGATTCTAATGTCTTGATAGCACATCCTTCAAGCACGACGATCGCCCTTGTTGGTGCTGGCTTTAGTGGTTCTTTAGTAGCGGCTCACCTGTTAAAAACTGCCAACCGCCCCCTATTGATTAAACTGATTGAGCGCAGTCACGACATTGGCAAGGGAGTCGCCTACAGCACCGATACCATCAGCCACTTGCTGAATGTATCCGTAGGCAAGATGAGTGCCTTTCCCAACGATCCTAGTCATCTGCTGCGCTGGTTAAACTATAACCGCAGTGAGTTAGGGACATTTCTGCCCAGTGACTTAAATGCCAGCAGCTTTATTCCCCGTCAGATATTCGGGCTTTATATCCAATCGATTTTGGAAGAAGCTGAAGCCACAGCATCGAGTAACGTCCGGCTAGAGCGCGTCATTGATGAGGTGGTGGCAGTAGAGCCACAAACCAAAGGTGCGATCGTCTCCTTGAGTAGCAGCCGTACTTTCGTGGCAGACAAAATTGTACTGGCACTGGGAAACGCCCCTTCTGCCCCTCCCGGATCGCAATCCTCTGAGGACAATGACACCCCCTACCTACGTCATGCCTGGTCAGCCGAGGCGTTAGCAGAACTGAAGCCTGATGCGCCTGTATTGCTGATTGGCACTGGACTGACAATGGTGGATATGGTGGTGTCACTCCACGATCGCCACCATCAAGGCAAAATTTACGCCGTGTCTCGCCGGGGATTGTCTCCGCTACCGCATCAATCGACTAAACCCTACTCCGCCTTTTTGACTTCAGACACCGCCCCTAAAACAGTTCGCGGCTTACTGCGGCGGATTCGCCGTGAGGTGCAAACGGCAGCAGTGCAGGGCTACAACTGGCGATCGGTGATTGATTCCCTGCGTCCGATCACCCAGCAACTCTGGCAACAACTGCCCCTCGTAGAGCAAAAACGGCTTTTGCGCCATCTCACCCCCTATTGGGATGTACATCGCCATCGAATTGCCCCCGAAATTGCCAAGATTGTCCAGATAATGTTGGATTCTGGGCAACTAACTATTACCGCAGGGCGGATTCAGGGCTATGAAGCGGCATCTGAAGCGGTGGCAGTCACCGTTCGCCAGCGCCAAACGCAAAAAAATCAGGTCTTGCAAGTCAGCCGCGTGGTGAATTGCACCGGGGTACAGGCAAATTATCAGCGATCGCCCCAATCCCTAATTGCCAATTTACGCACCCAGGGATTGATCCGCCCCAACGATATTGGTTTGGGTTTGGATACTACCCCCGATGGTGTTGTATTAGATGCTCAGAGTAAACCTTCAAGTATACTTTATACCTTGGGCACTCCCCGTAAAGGCAATTTGTGGGAAACGATCGCTGTTCCCGAACTGCGTGAGCAGGCCCAGGCATTGGCGACAACGGTGTTGCAGTCGCTACCAGTGCGGGTACGTCCCGTTTCGCCCATTTCTCGCACTACTGAACAAGAATATAGCGACCTTCGACTTGCCATACCTCAGTCAACGCTATTGTTTCGCCAATTCTTTGACCCAGAATCTAGCACCTACACCTATCTGATTGCAGACAGTCAGACAAAAGATGCGGTGCTAGTAGATACAGTATTGGAACAGGTTGACCGTGATTTAGAAGTGCTGAATGACTTGGGGTTAAGTCTTGGCTATTGTTTAGAAACTCACATCCATGCTGACCATATCACTGGTGCTGGCAAACTCAGACAGCAAACGGGTTGTCAGGTGATAGTACCCCGAAATGCTACTGCTAGGTCTGCGGATCGCTCCCTTGCCGATGGCGAAACCTTAATCGTGGGGGCGGTGCGGATTGAGGCGATCGCTACACCAGGGCATACCGACAGCCATCTGTCTTATTTAGTCAACAATAGCCATCTGTTAACGGGCGATGCCTTGTTGATTCGCGGCTGTGGACGCACAGACTTTCAATCGGGCGATGCGGGTACTCTGTACGAGACAGTGACGCAAAAGTTATTTACTCTCCCAGAGGACACCCTCGTTTATCCCGCCCATGACTATAAAGGGCGCACTGTTTCCACTATTGATGAAGAAAAACGCCTCAATCCCCGATTTGCCAATCGTAGCCGCGATCAATTTATCGCAATCGTGAGCCATCTGGGTTTGAGCTATCCCAAAAAGATGAACCAAGCCGTACCCGCCAATGAACACTGTGGCGATTTTATGCCAGAAGAAAGTCTGAGCAATGGTACGAGTTCGGCGATTGATGTAGATCGTGAAAAAGTAGAAAAAACGCTATCAACTAATACGGAAATTTATGAGGACTACTTTGCTATGTTCATTTAGGAGTATCGTAGCTACCTAGAAAGTAACTGCGCATTTAATGCTTTAGTAATGCGATCGCCAGAAGATTCTAAATGAGCTAAGGTGTAAAGATCAAGACTTTCGCCAAGTTGTTTGAGTCTGACATCAATGGCTTTTTGCAGTTGGCGCAGTTTATACCAAGCCAATGTCCGACCATCTTCAGGTGTATTAGTAGTACCCAACATCATCTGTAACAAAATATTTAGATGTTCCCGTTGCAATGAACGGCGGATGCTAGAAATTGGCTTTGGTTCTCCTGGGGTGAAAACTTCTGTCCAGATGCCTGTTTGCAGGGTGTCGAACAATTCTGGTATGGAAAGCGCTTCTCCAGGCAGGGTTTTTAATTCTATATCTTGTAACCGATTCAGGCGATCGCTATCTAATAGCGATCGCAAAATCGCACTTTGAAAACTCAATATGCGATCGTGAATTGGATAATCAAGGCGGTTATTAGGTGCAGAACTACCCCAATGTTCCCAACGTGACGGTGCTAGTTGATTGAGCAATTGTGGTGAAAAGCTGAAAGCATCTTCGGCAAATACATATTTTTGTAACTTTGTCAATGCTTGACGCTGTTTTAAAAGTGAAACTGGTATAAATGCCCAAGCATCATCACTGGTATGGAGACGGCGAAACGATTGTCCACCAATGTATTTAGAAAGCAAAGTGGCATTCCGAAAATAATATTTAAATACTTTATTGAATTTAAGGCGTAGGTTAGTATAGCTTTCTGTTTTCGATAGATAACCCTCATTGAGACGCTGCCACATAAAACGAGCATTATCCATTTGCCACTGTGAATAAAGTAGCACATCACTACTCATATCCCAGACATTTGCTAAAGGATTGATATCCCAGATATCTTCATCAGTTGCGTAAGATAATTCTGGTTGAGGCGACGCTAATGCAATCTGATTTAAAAAACTTTTTTCTGATTCTGGAATCCTTACCTCAAGTGCTGTTGCTGGAAATTTTTTATAACCGTACTCAATTGCCCATTCATCATAAGGCCCAACAACTCCTGGGAAATAATCACCTTGCTCTACTCCCTGTGGTGCTATATTCACAGGTACATAGTCCATCACCGAACCTACTAAACCTTTGGTGTGAGTGATTTCAGTATTATTTAATTCTTGTGGCGCTAACATGGTGCTGCCATAAAAGTTGTGACGCAAACCCAGAGTATGCCCAACTTCGTGAGCGATAAGAGAACGCAAATATTGATGTACATACTCCTTCATCGTTTCACTACTAAGTGTAGTGTTTGGCAACATTGATAACGCCAGCGCCCCCATAGCTGCTTGATTTGAAGACTCCATACCATAGCAGGACTCAGAGGAGAAAAACAGAGCAGAGGAAGATGATCCAAAGAATTTATCCAGATATTTCCCTGCGTGTTTATGTCCTTTCATCTTTTCTGGACATGAATTTGCCTCCATTAATGCATGATATTCTTGCTGAACTAAACGCACCATATTGGCATCCACAATAATATCTGCATCCAATATTTCCCCGGTGAATGGGTTGACGCGCATCGGGCCTTTGGCAAAACCTGCATCTAAAGAATTGAACCAGCGAATAGTGTTGTAATGTACATCTGCTGGTTTCCAATCAGCATCATCTGGCATTTGCCGCACTTCAATCGCATTTTTAAATCCGGCTTTTTCAAATGCTTTGTTCCACATCAAAACACCTTCACGAATCGCATCGCGGTACTTTAGTGGTACAGCATTTTCAATCCAATACACAATTGGTTTTTTCGGTAGAGATAAAGAAGCGCTAGGATTGGATGGTTCTAAATGCCAGCGATTAATATAGCTTACAAATGATTCGTGAGGATTATTGTGAGAAAAGTCTTGAAAAGCAGTAGTAAAATATCCAACTCTATCATCAGCAAGTCTGGGAATATAACCATTGTTTTCTCTCAACTGAGAAAAACTGTAGTGTACCTTTAAAGTGATTGCCCTACTATCGGGTACAGCGATTAAATTTGAGCCTTCTAATGATGAAAAACCATAAATCGAATCAATCTCGATGTTTTCTGGGAAGCTGTTAACATCACCAAAATATGACTTGCGTGCATCTAAGCGGTAATCGGCTTGCAAAGAGTATTTTAATAAAGGAGTTAATCCAGGAAAATCCTGCATTAGCAGTCCATTCAGGTCGATGAGAATATTTTGATTCTTGGGATTTATAGTAGCTATTTCGAGTGAATAAAGAACTGAATCGCTAAATGAACGAGCAAGCGATCGCTGTTCTGGTATACTATCTGTACGGAATTTTAGATTACGCACAACAAAATGTAATCTATTATTTACTCTTCGGAAGTAAAAGATAAAATCAGAAAGAGGTAATCCACTATAAATCCCACTTTCCCCAATGCCAGATTCCAATGTTACTATAGCTAGGTAGTTTTTATTTAGCTGCTCTGGCTTCAGTTCTAAGAAAACTTTTCCTGAATTCTCACTGCAATAAAGTGTGAATAGTCCTTCTAGTTTATCTATCCAGTTAACAGTCCCATTAAATCGGCAAAAATCTTCCTTTTTAATTTCAGCAAGATTCTTGTCAGCACTTGCTACGTTTTCAACTTTTGGGAGTGGATTTAATTGCTGTACATCAATATTAGAAGTATTTGAAAGTTGGTTTGCTTCTGCATAATTATTTGATAGTAACAAGCTATACAGTAATACTATACAGATTGCTAATTTTGTTATCCAGTATTTCATCCTTTGACTTTCCACTTGAAGCAGTTCTCGTGTTAAGAAAAAATGTCTAGTAGTTTTTCGTCTGTAAGCCCTTCAAATATCTAGGGATTACAATATAAATTTACTCAGCCAGATAAACAATTTTTCCGGTACAGCACAACAGAAATTCAGCTACCATCTTAATTAACTAGACAAATTGTTCAAGCAACTTATTAAAGGTAGGCAAACTTCTGCCACAGTGTACTAGCCTGAAAGTTGTATGACTGTTGATTGTTATTAGTAACTATTTAGGAATTATCCATAAGCATCTATCTTTTAAGGCTGATAATTTTTACAACCAAAGATATATGTTTTTTTATTTCTACCTGTATTAAAAACCAAATGTTGTATTAAAAATGTATTTAGTGCTACATTTAACACCCCCAAGAAATCTCAGGGATAATTTATAAAAAAAGAGTAATTCTGATAAGAAAGCTATTATTGAGCATTTAAATGCTTTTTTTCGGATTAATTTTGCAAATTTTTGCTAATTTCAACCGATTTCTCACATAGTCAATTGTTCTCAATAATCTTCAAAACCTTACTCCCAGACAAAATCAGCTTTTTTGTCTCATTATCGACCTTTTGCTTTAGGCAACCGCAAACCAATTTTGAGTGATTTGCGGTTATTTTGAGTACAAGCAAAAGTGAGTACACCAATTTCTACCGCTTGGGTGATGTCAAAATCAATCAATCTATGAAAAATATCGTGGTTAACTAAATATTGCAGTTAATACACATCTGACAGAATTAAATATGGATTATCCAGAACCCTTGTAAAGACCTAGCATTCGTAAGTTTATAGATTCTTTTTCACCTCTATGAATGATTTTATTTAGTTGATTTGCTTGTGGATGATTGGTATAGTCTCATCTAAGATTCATAACTGAGATATGCCTTTTGTTAGAAGGATAATTATTTTTTTATAGGTAATCTTTATTTGTACTCCAAAAAATAAACTAATTCGGCATGATAAATTTGATTTCTAGGACTATTAGTCAAATCAGTTCCCTCCTGAAAGGACTTCAAATAAAAGGTTTTTTGGCTGTTGTCATAGTTGGTTTTCTAGTACTGACAACAAATGTTGCTGCTGGGCAAAATAACACAGGCTTAAAAGAAAGAGTTCGCGAACAGATACAGCAAGATGATACTCAAAGACCGAGAACACTAGGGGAGTGGAACAAAGAAGCTCGTGAAACTGAAGGCGCTCCTGGTGAACGACTCAAAAAGATTGGAGAAGAGTCAGCAGAAGCATTTAAAGAATTTGGCTCTGGTTATGTAGAAGGCGCTCAGAAAACTGCTAATGATGTAGGTGAAAGTGCAGCGCAAACAGGCAAAAAAATACTTAACTAAGTTCGACGTTAAATGCATTACAATCTTGACTTGGCAGTAAGTAATAATAACTTTTCGCCAATAAATGAGTAATATTAGGAAGTCTAGTATATAACCAACGAATTCTTCTAATATTTGGGTAAAACGTTCACTTTTACTGATGATAGATTGCAGCGTTTCGTCAGTCACATTAAATATAGGTTTTTAGTAGGGGTATACAGCTAGCTGTATACCCCTACTGCGTATTATAATTTCACGTCCGTTTTATTTTCTATTAAACTCGATAAACCCCAAAGACTCAAAACTATACTTTGTTTACTGTTGCTTTGGCTTATTAGAGGCTGCGACCGGAGACAGTAACCCACTTAACAAGAGGATTACAATACAAAGCCTTCCAACAATATTTAATCCACAGTTAGTTATTTATGTCAATGCATAAGTCATAAATTTAGCGATTTCAAAGATTAATTAGTAGTGCTTTTTTACCCACTATTATAATCAAGCTAACATCTATCCAAGGAAATATCTTTTAATAATCTTTAAGTTTTGCAACAGACTTATAATTGCTAACTCTTTCATTTGGCACTTGTCAAGCATTATTTTAGCTCTGAACGATCTTCTTTATGATTTGAAGACATCTGTCTTCAGTAGGGTATAACTCCAAATGTACATTTGATAACATTTTTAAGAATAAATAAATAATTGCGATTTGGAGTTAATCATGACATCTACACAAACCAACGATCCAACTATTCGTGAACACGTTCAAGCTTGGCAAAATTTAAATGTAGATATACAACTTGCTTTGTTTTGGTTTATCTATAAAGAAATGGGGAATTCAATTACTCCAGCCGCTCCTGGAGCCAGTACTGTTTCTCCAGAAATAGCTGAAGGTTTATTTAATCAAGTTAAGGAATTATCTCACGAACAACAATTACAAGTTCAGCGTGATTTGATTAACAAAGCGGATAGCGAAATTTCTCGTCTGTATGGCTCTTTGGGTGATACTACAAAACTCCTATTTTGGTATAGATTATCTCAAGGGATGGATAATGGTACTATCATTCCTGTACCTGCTGATTATGAACTTCCTTCCGAAGCCAAACCATTGTTTAGCAAAATTCAACTCTTAGAGTTTGAACAGCAGATTACTCTTTTCCGTGATTATGTTTCGCCACTGGGTGCTGAAGCATCAAGTGTTGGAATTTAGCACTTTTGAACTTTTTAGGATGCTAAGGGTATCTATTAAGTTATTTATACCCTTCTCTTAAAACTTTCTAGATTCGCCAGTCGCTTAAGATAAAGCTAAATTTTGATGACTGGCGTATTTATAAAATTTTATTTGATTATTTTGAGATGTTTATGACTTCTATAAACATTAAATTTGTAGAAAAAAGTATATTATAATTTACGAATTTTGATATAGAATATCGCTTGATAGTTATAGCTTTATTGTATCCTGAAATTACTAATATAATTTTAGCGATCGCTCGAATAATTAGCTTGGAAGATTCAGGATGCGGATAAGTTTAAGTTGCTTTTAATAAGCTACCAGAATTAACATCCAAAAATAACGTTGCTTGGGGTTGTTGACGGAGAATGGAGGCTGGACAGTCTATACTAATATCTTCTTGCAGCATCTTTTTTACCACATTCGCTTTACGTTTTTCTGGAGCAAGACAGATAATTTTTTTAGCAGCACAAATTGTTGGAATGGTGACAGTAAAAGCATACTGTGGGACAGTTTCTAGATTCGGAAAGTGACCTGTACTTACTTGTTGCTGACGATTAAGAGTATCCAGTTTGACCAATTTAACTTTGTAAGGATCTTGAAAATTTGCTACAGCCGGATCGTTAAAAGCTAAATGTCCATTTTCGCCAACACCAAGACAGCATAAATCAATCGGTTGTGCTTGTAATAATTTAGTGTAGCGATCGCACTCTGTTATTGGTTGTAATGTATCACCCTCTATATAGTGAAATTTTTTAGGATAAACTTGCTTCTCTACACGTTCTTGCATATAACGCCGAAAACTAGCAGAATGGTCAGCAGTAATTCCCAAATATTCATCTAGATGGAACAGAATAATCCGTGACCAATCTACACCACCCAATGCAATCAAAGCATCAAGAAATTTGAGTTGGGAGTTACCTGTGGCTAACAATACAGCAGCTGTATCCTGTTGCTTGAGAATCTGCTGTAAATACTTTTGCACAATTTCAGCAACATCCTCGGCCATTTCGACTTCAGAGTTGTAAATCTGCACTAGTAAATCATCAACGCGAAAAAAGTTTGTAGCGGCTAGCATTTGCTTACATAGAAAGTTATCAATTATACGGCAGTTTGTTAATAAATTTTATCCGTCTGCCTTTATATGCCCTATCCAGTATAGATTTTAGGATTTAGCAGATTAATGTGTAACTCTTGAGACGAGATTTTCTTCCCCAGTCCCTTGTATTGACGAAGAAACAATTACTAAAAACAAAAAACAATGTAAACTATTTAAATTAAGTTAACAATTATTTACATTATACCCAAAAATTATGCTGGCTGCAATTCTCTTTGACCTAGACGGCACTATTGTCAACACTGACCCTATACATTACCGAGCTTGGCAGGAAATGCTGTTAAATTACAACATAGAAATAGATGAAACATTTTATAAATCCCGAATTAGTGGAAGGCTAAATCCAGAAATTGTTAAGGATATTCTGCCACAATTATCAGTATTAGAAGGGCAAAGATTTGCAGACGAAAAAGAGACGCTTTTCCGCCAACTCGCCCCACATCTCAAACCGCTAAGTGGATTTTCGGAACTACTAGCATGGACAGATTTATATCAATTAAAACGTGCATTAGTAACTAATGCTCCGAGATTAAATGCAGAATTTATGCTAGAAGTTTTGGGGATAAAAGAAGCTTTCCATACAATTGTTTTAGCGGATGATTGTATTGCAGGTAAACCCGACCCTGCACCCTACCAAGTTGCCCTAAATAAATTGGAGATTACAGCAGCAGAAGCGATCGCTTTAGAAGACTCTCCCTCTGGTATTCGGTCAGCCGTGGGCGCAGATATCCGCACCATTGGCATCGCCTCCATCCACGATCCGCAAATTTTGCAGTCAGTCGGTGCATTTATGGCAATTCCAGACTTTACTGATTTGCAATTGTGGACATTCCTAAACTCACTTATAGAGGAAGATTCAAGTGCGATCGCTTCTAATTTGTGAGAGCATTGGATAGAGAGGTAGAAGGGAAAGACTTACTGCTACTTCTCCCATGCTCCCTGCTCCCCTGCCTCTTTGCCCCCTCATCCCCCATCCCCAAAAACTCCACTTTTTAGCCGAGCCATATCACGCAACGGTGGTGCGCCAAACAACCGACTGTATTCACGGCTGAACTGTGAGGGGCTTTCATAACCCACGCAATGACTAGCTGTTGCCGCATCCATACCTTGCCCCAGCATCAGGCGACGAGCTTGTTGAAGCCGAAGCTGTTTTTGATATTGCAAAGGACTCATGGTGGTGACTGACTTGAAGTGATGATGCAGGGACGAGGGACTCATACACGCTTCACGAGCGATCGTATCGATCCGAAATGGTTTTTCGTAGTTCCATTTAAGCCAGTTGATCGCTTTGCTAATTGCTTGGAGTTGTTTATCAACTAAAGCAATCTGTCGCAATATAGCACTGTGTTCGCCTGATAATAAACGGTAGAGAATTTCTCGAATAATCAAAGGTGCGAGGATAGCAATATCTTGAGGTGTTTCCAACAACTGTATAAGTCGTATTGCTGCATCCAGCAGTTGAGGGTTAACAGGATTAATAGACAAGCCCGGTTTGAGTGGTTGGTTAGCAGGAGCGTCTAGTTTTGCCTCCATCATCAGTGTGCTGAGTTCTCCTGGATCTAAATCGAGCCGAAAACATAGATATGGAAAGGTTGGCGTTGCCTCAATCACTTGTCCAACGACAGGCAGATCGATGGATACCACCAAATATTGATCTTGACCATAAACATACAGATTGTCTGCCAATATCACCTGCTTCTTGCCCTGAGCAACGATACACAGGGTAGGCTCATGGAGGGCATGGAGAGGTGCAGTCGGTTGTGAGGAGCGGATCAGAAATAACCGCTTGATCGCTGTGGAATGCACACCATCTCCATTACTGTTCTGTGCAATCAGAGCGGCTAGCTCGGACTGCTGCTTTCTAAGAGTCTGTTCCATAATGTCGTTTGAAATCCTTATGAAACTTACATTTAGAGCAGCCGCAATCTATTCAGCCGCTTAGGTCAGCTTATCTTTTCATGATAAACAATAAAGGAAAATGCAGGATTAGGCAAGAATTCCGCAGTTTCAGATTACCGCATCAAGCTTTGACTCTCTTAGATTAAAAGTGTGCTAGAAAGTACAACCACTTGGAGATACGGTTTTATGACTATCAACGAAAATACTGGCAAAGAACAGAAAGTCGTACTAATTACAGGCGCAAGTAGCGGTATCGGTGAGGCGACAGCACGTCTACTCGCTCGTAAGGGCATCCACGTCATCCTGGGCGCACGACGCACGGAGCGGCTAGAAACCCTCGCGGCTACAATCCGCTCTGAGGGCGGCTCGGCGGAATATCAGACCCTTGATGTTACCGATCGCGCCAACTTCCAGTCCTTTGTAGAATTTGCTCAGAGCAAATTTGGCCGCATTGATGTCATCGTCAACAATGCAGGTGTAATGCCGCTCTCGAAACTAGAAGCACTGAAAGTTGATGAATGGGACTGGATGATTGACGTAAATATCCGTGGCGTACTCAATGGCATTGCTGCTGGGCTACCGTTGATGAAACGCCAGGGATTTGGCCAGTTCGTCAACTTGTCCTCCATCGGCGGACACGCCGTATGGCCAACCTCCGCTGTTTACTCGGCTACCAAGTTCGCCGTGCTGGCAATTTCGGAGGGGCTGCGTCAGGAAAATACCGACATTCGTGTTACGGTTATTTCGCCGGGTGCAACAGAGTCGGAATTGGCAGAAAGTATAACTGACGCAGAAGCCGGCAAAGGAATGGAGGAATTCCGCAAGATTGTGCTTCCGGCTGACGCGATCGCCAGAGCGATCGCCTTTGCAATCGATCAACCGGATGACGTTGATGTGAATGAAATCGTTGTCCGCCACACAGTCAGTCCATATTAAATCGATGACGACTGATGCAAAGAATTTTAAACCCAGCAAAAACTAGGAGCAAAACAACTTAGAAGCGTTACATAATACCAATTCTCTAAAATGAGGAAACACATTCAAACCCCCAAACCCAGATATAATCTAGCTTTCTTAATTAGGAATTACGAATTGGTATGACTACCCATATTTGTTGTCAGTCCCTTAACCCGCATTGAAGCAACAATTCCCGCATCTGCGATCGCAGGCACTTGTTATCACGAAGTTAGACTCGAAAACTGATAAAACTAGCTTATGCAAGACTCTAAACAAGAAATAAATGCCAGAGCTTCTATAGATTTAGAACAGCGAAAGAATTGGTATTCTCCCGTTGCTGATATTTATTACAACGCCAGACCAAAATATCCAAAGGAACTGATCGAGCGGTCTGTCGTTTTAGCCCAACTTGACTCAGATGCATCGATTCTTGAAGTCGGTTGTGGTCCCGGAAATGCGACGGTAGCTTTTGCTCAATTTGGTTTTCCAATGACGTGTATTGAGCCAAACCAGGATTTTTGTCATTTGGCACAACACCACTGTGCAACCTATCCCAACGTTGCAATTTACAACACCTCATTTGAGGAGTGGGAGCTAAAAGCAAAACAGTTCAATGCCGTTTTATCTGCTAATGCCTTTCACTGGATACCGTCAGAAATTCGGTATGCCAAGGCAGCGACGGCATTACGCGACAACGGATTTCTCATCCTACTATGGAATCTAAGACCTGAACCGAAATACGAAGTTTACCAAGCGATCGAGGAAGTGTATCAAGCCTATGCTCCCTCACTTGTCCAATATGAAGGTGCGGAAATTCAAGCGGGAATTTTGAGAGGGTTTGAACAAGACATTCTCGATTCTGGTTATTTTAAGGAATTGGTGACTGAGCAAGTCGCGTGTGAGGTGACATATAGCATCGATGACTTCTTTAAGCTATTAAGTACCATGAGCAGACTGGAGCTAAAGGCGAAGGAGTTGCTATTTACAGGGTTGCGGGAAAAGCTGAGGAACTTTGGAGACAGTATACAGCTCTCGTTTGTTTCTGCTGTTCACGTTGCCCGAAAAAATGGATAAGCTGTTGAATTTGTTACGTAATGACGCAGCAGAACAAGTCATTGGAGCAGACCTGCATAACCTTGTGAAATTGGAAACTTATACTGTATCTGAAGCATCAGTGTAAGTAGTTCACTATAGAAAAAGAGATATGCGAATTCTATTTATGGAAAGCAGTCTGTTATTGCTTCTGACTGCGGTGACAACTGGCTGTGTTGGTTCTCCCTCTGTTACTAAACAGACACAAGCATTACCAACAATCACTGAACAGCCGACGAAACAAGCTGTGTTGACCTCAATACCCACACCGACTGCAAAAACTACAGAGAATTCTACCCCTGAAGCCACTATTGCCACAAATCCGACGCGCTGTGAAACTAGTCAATTGTCAGTGCGTCGAGTCTCTGAAGATGCTGGGGTTGGAAATGTTGCACTTACCTACGCCTTCACCAATAACGGCTCATCCCCTTGCACCCTCTACGGTTATCCAGGATTGGGACTCCTGGATGCAAAAGACCAACCTTTGCAGGGAATTAAAGTTATTCGCTCCCAGGACACTTACTTTTCGAGTAAGCAACCTCGACAACAAGTAACTCTAGCTTCTGGAAAACAAGCCTCATTTCAGATAGCATACAACCACATTAGTTCCCCAGAGAAAAACTGCCCAATGTCTAGTAAAATTCAAATCACACCTCCTAATGCTTACGAGCACTTTACCCTTACTGAGCAAATCAAGCCTTGTACAGGAAAAGTTAGAGTGACCCCAGTACGAGCCGCTAACACTCAACCCTAGTAAATTTCTGTAACTTACTTAAAGACCCAGAAAAAGCATAAATTTAATCAAAGCCTCTGATAAGTTCAAGATTGTACTAATCAAAAAGGTTAAAAATTTTATGGAAGGAATTGATGTTGCCGATCAAGACGGCAGAGTAGATTGGACGGCAGTAAAAAACTCTGGTAAAACCTTTGCGTTTGTCAAAGCCACAGAAGGAGTTAGCATCAAAGATTCTGCTTTTGCTCATCACTGGCAAACTATGAAAGCTGTTGGTATTATTCGGGGTGCTTATCATTTCTTTCACCCCCATACATCTGACCCGGTTCAGCAAGCGAAGGAATTCTTAAAAACTTTGGGCAAATTAGAACCAGGAGACTTACCACCAGTCATAGATGTAGAGGTAACTGACAAAGTAAATAGTCAAGCTGTAATTAATGCAGCCAAACAGTGGTTGGCAGAGGTAGAAAAAGCCCTTTTACAACAAACAAAAAAACCAATCAAACCAATTATTTATACCTTCCCTAGTTTCTGGACAGAACTTGGCGATCCATCTGATTTTGCTAATTATCCGTTATGGATTGCCCACTATGAAACTAGGAACCCAACGATTCCTGGTGCTTGGCAGGGACAATATTTAATCCATCAATATGAAGGTGATATATCTGGTGTAACTGGTGTTAGTGGTCGAGCCGATTTGAATAGATTTAATGGATTGCAGCTAGGAGATTCTGGGCTGAGAGTAAAACAATTACAACAGCAATTAAAAGATATTGGATTATATACTGATGCCATCGATGGGCAATTTTCTGAGTCAGTTAAGAATGCAATTGTTAGTTTCCAAACATCTAAGAAATTGCAGGCTGATGGAATTGTCGGTATAAAAACTTGGGTAGCTTTACTATGGATTTAAGCAACTAGGTGTGAATAAACAAAGGTTTGTAGTCAACGGATCCAAACCTTTAATTATTTTTACATTGTATAATATATTTTTATATGCTGTGCTAATTACTTAATATTGTAATGCACAAAATTGAGATTTTACCTGGAAAAAACCCTTAAGGATTCGTTTGAGTGAATTAAACTTAACACGCCTAATAGCTTTATTCACTTCTACCCACTGCCGTTTTCTTTTAGTTGCTTCTGGATAATCTTCACTCAGCATATCGACTGATAATAAATACATCTTGACGCAATAAATTTTGCCTTGTTTACGATACTTGTAAGTTCCCAGTTCATTTACATCTACTTGCCCAATTATTCCTGCTTCTTCCCACGCCTCTTTGGCTGCTGAATCAGGCGGACTCATGCCATTAGGAATATCTCCTTTCGGAATCACCCAGTGTTGAAAGTCACGGGTTGTAATTAGCAAGATTTCAACTTTACCATTGTTCACTCTGTAAGGAATTACCCCAGACTGTATAAGTACTTTACTGGCTTTTCGACTCATGTAATTTTCATCCTGTACGTCCTAGCTTTTTTGTACAATGTTTACTTCAAAAATTCTAGAGCTGATATCGAATAAATTTTAGTTAATCTTAGGTTATGAAAAGGTTAAAAATAGTTTTTTACTTATCAGAGTTAATTATTCAAAGAATTTCCAGCAGTGTTTGAGCGGGTGATGATGGTTTTAATGCCGCAGTTACACTATTATTATTAGACTGGTTTTATCTTGAAGAGTCAGACCTTTATTCGTCAGTTATCTCCATAAAAGTTGTAGGGAATCTGGGTAGCACTTTTGTTCAACTAACTGTAATAACTGTCCCCACACTCTCGTTGGCTAATCTATCCACTACACACACGGCATAAGTTCCCGCTTGCTGGACGGTAGCGAAGGTTGTGCCAGCAGACAAAATTCGTTGAATTGTCCAAGTATCGCCACTCAGCCGATAAAGTGTCCAGGAACGAACTGGCTGATTATCTCCAGGCTGCCAACTCAGTTTGCGGTTATTGACTTGTAGTCCAATGGGTGCAGATGGTGGTGTTGTATCCTGCCAAGGCAAAGTTGGCGGTAGCGCAGGTTTGTTATAAAGCAGACTTTGAAATTTATCAGCAATGCCCTGACTATTTTCTGTCAAAACACTAAGATTAAAGAAAATATTCCCCAGTGATAACTGTCCAGCTTGGCTACGACTAATTTTCACCTGTTTTTCAATCTCATCACTTTCTCGACTCTTGTTGCTTGGTTCTGTCAGATTATTACCAGCATAAACGTGTCTTTGCTTAGTGTTTACCTGTGTCCACCACTTTAGTAATGCTGGATAACTTTGTTGTGATTGGTCTGTACGCCAGTAAAGTTGAGGAGCGATATAATCAATCCAGCCTTCTTCTAACCATTTTTTTGAGTCAGCATACAGTACGTTGTAAGCATCCAATCCAGTAATACCTGCGGGTTGTCCGGGGCGATAAATCCCAAAAGGACTAATACCAAATTTAACATCGGGTTTGGTTGTCTTAATCCCCTGCCAAAGGCGCTGTACCATTTTGTTAACATTGTCCCGTCGCCAATCGCCAAGGCTGAGTGTACCACCACCTGCTTTATATGCAGCGTAGGTTTTATCATCGGGGAAAGGTTGTCCCTCAATCGGATATGGATAGAAATAATCATCTAAGTGAATGCCATCAACATCATAGCGTTTCACTACATCGATAATTACGTTATACGCCCTGTCCTGAACTATTTTCAGTCCTGGATCCATCCAGCGTTGTGTTTTCCACAAGTAAACGCTTTCTGGATTGGTAGCTGCTATATGGGGAGGGACTGTTTTAGCTGGGTCGGTGGAGGTGCTAGCGCGGTAGGGGTTAAACCAAGCATGGAGTTCAAGATTATGCTTATGACATTCTGCGATCGCAAACGCTAAAGGATCGTAAAATGGTTCTGGTGCTTTCCCTTGAGTTCCTGTAATCCAAGCACTCCAAGGCTCTAATTTAGATTCATACAAAGCGTCTCCCTCTGGTCGCACTTGGAAAATCAAGGCATTGAAGTTTAGCGCTTGTAATTTGGTAATAATCTCGGTAAGTTCTGCTTTTTGTTGAGCAACAGAAAGTCCCGGTCTAGAAGGCCAATCACCATTCCATACAGATACTACCCATGCCCCCCGGAACTCCCGGCTATGATTTACCTTAACGCTACCGACAGGTGTCGGTGTCGGTGTCGGCGTTGGAATTGGAATTGGAATTGGAGTTGGAATTGGAATTGGAGTTGGAATTGGAGTTGGAATTGGAGTTGGAATTGGTGTCGGTATCGGCGTGGGCGTTAATATTGGCGGCTGCACTAAGTAACTGGAGGCAATTTTTTCTGCCTGACCTAAATACACCAAAGCTTGATAAATAATCACTGCTACATCTGCACGAGTAGCTGCGAGATTAGGATTGAGTAATTTGATATTTGGGAAACTAACCACCAAGCCAGCGCTGGTGGCAATAGCTACGTGATTTCTACCATACTCAGGAATTTGAGCAGAATCTTGATAAATTTGTGAGAGTTTTGAAAGGAGGTCAGGTTTTACCTTGGTGGCAATTTCTAAGCCTCCTACCAAGGAAACCAAGACTTCGACTCTAGTAATTCGGTTAGCAGAACGGAAAGTTTTATCAGGAAACCCGCTAATAAATGCTTTTTCGTAAGCTGTTTTGATGGCGGCTGCTGCCCAATAATTCGTGGGTACATCAACAAAGGGAATATACTGCCGCTTCTTGGAAACTGTCCCAAATGCGTTGGCGATAATAGCAGCAAATTCAGCACGGGTAAGTGAATTATCGGGGCGATAAGTGCCATTAGGCAACCCATTAACAATACCACGTTGGGCTAAGGCTGTAATAAATGAGCGTGCCCAATGGTTTTGAATATCCGAGAATGGAGTAGCAATAGATACCATTGTTAATTGCAGCTAGCTGGCCTTGATTTTGATTTCCTTAGTTAATTTAGCAATTTTGTTGGTGTAGGCATAGCCAGTTGTGGGCATCACTGCTGCAATATCTTGTAAACTTTTTTGGGTACTGGGGATTGGGAATTAGGCATTTAGAAAACCTTTCCCTATTCCCTATTCCCCACTTAAGGTAGTTGCCCAGTTAAAGTAGAACGCCCACTCAATGCCAGCATCACACGTGAAGCGCCAGTGAAAATAATGCTGACACCAACTAATGTCCCAATCAGCCAAGGCGCATTGAAGGGCCACTGGAACCAAATCATTGCACCTAACACGAGGGTAATAATGCCATTAGTTAATACCCACGTCCAGTTTTCTTGTGGACGTAACTTGAATGCCAGAATTAACTCGAATGTGCCTTCAGTTAACAAAAATGTGCCAAGTAACAGAGTCAGTGTCAGAACACCAGTAAAAGGATAAACAAGCAGCATGATGCCAGTTGCAATATAAAGCCCGCTCAAGAGAATTTTCCAAATAAAACCTCCTCTTTCGCGGGTTTGAGTGGCATAAACTATTTTTGTAAATCCGGCGAAAATCAAAATCGCAGCAATCCAAGTTTCAGCGAATATGGTGGTGAAATTAGGTGCTACGATCGCAATAACCCCTAAAACACTCAGGATAACACCACTTATCAGTGACCCATTTCCAGTCTTGTTAGTATCTGTAGAAACGTCGCTTGTCATAAAATCTTTTTCCTATTCTTAGACTTAACTCTACATTTAGGTTAGGAAATTTCTAAGTAAGAGGGTATGAACCCTAAGATAGACTCATCAGTATTAACTTGATTGCGATCGTGACTAAAATTTATGACTATTGATAGCAATTCAATTAATGATTGCAACACATCCTTGGTTAAAGACGCGATGAATCGTGTCTTTAGAGTGCAAACAATTGAGAGTAGTTCAGGTAGTGTATTCAGCGTTAATCTTCACGTAGTCATAACTCAAATCACAACCCCAAGCTTTACCTACACCATAACCATTGCCAACATTAACGGAAATTAATACCGTATCCTGTTGCAAATAAGTACCCACCGATGCTTTTTTCAAATAAGCACTTGCTGCTGCTCGGTCAAATTGTAGAGGTTGTCCATTTTCTAACATTAAGAAATTACCTAGCTTAATTTGCAGGTTTTCTTGCTCAAAGGGCACACCTGCACGTCCTGCGGCGGCGGCGATGCGTCCCCAATTTGGATCGCGTCCAAAGATTGCAGATTTAACTAAGGATGAACCAGCGATGGTTTTGGCTATTTGTCGGGCTGAGATTTCATCATAGGCCCCTGTCACCTGCACTTCAATCAGACAGGTTGCGCCTTCACCATCACGAGCGATCGCTTTGGCTAAATGCTGGCAAACTGTTGTTAACATCGCCTCTAATTTCTCTGCTTCTGCGCCCAATTCTGTAATTGCTGGGGTGCGAGATTGACCATTTGCCAAGGCAATTAAGCTGTCGTTAGTGCTGGTGTCACCATCCACAGTAATGGAATTAAAGCTTCTATCAGCTGCCCTTGCTAACATCTGTTGCCAAAGGTGAGGCGAAACCACAGCATCACAAGTCACAAATGCCAACATGGTTGCCATATTGGGGTGAATCATGCCAGAACCCTTGGCAATGCCGCCAATTCGTACTGGGCGATCGCTTATAGTTGTCTCTAGAGCAATAGATTTTGTTACCAAGTCTGTAGTGATAATCGCCCCAGCGGCCGCATCTGATCCTGTTTCTGATAGTGCTGCTATTACCTTGGGAATCCCGCTTCGCAAAGCATCCATCTTAATTCTTTGACCAATTACACCAGTGGAAGCCAATAATACAGATTCAGACGAGATGTTTAGAGCTTGGGCTATTGCCATCGCAGATTCTAAAGTATCAAGGTAGCCTTGAGTTCCTGTAGCGGCATTTGCTTGTCCAGCATTGCAGAGGATGGCACGAGCGCTTTGTTTGGCTTGCAAGCGTTGGCGACAATATTCTACACACGCAGCTTTCACTTGGCTGGTGGTGAACACACCTGCTGCGATCGCTTCCACCTCTGAGAATATCAAAGCTAAATCCGGCAACCCCGAAGGTTTTAATCCTGCGGTAATTCCCGCCGCCTGATACCCCCTTGGTGCTGTGATACCACCTGTTATTTCTTGCCAATCTGCCATTATTCTTCCTTACAACTATCAAGGTTGGATAGGTCAATATGTACTTTACAAAAGTGCTGAGTTAGGAGAGACGCGATTAATCGCGTCTTTACAGGAGTTAGGAGTTATAGCAGGAGGCAGGAGGCAGAGGGCAGGAGGCAGGAGGTAAAACTATTGCTAACTCTCTTCTTTCACTCTTTCCAAGTGTCCTAACCTGTGTGACTACGGCTATAACCCTCTTCTGTCACTTTCCGGAATAAGCAAGTAGTTTAGGAGCTAAATCATCCAGAAGCATAAGAGGGTTTAAATTGATTCATTGCAGC
>NZ_JBALDC010000006.1:0-181107 GCF_036917575.1 Nostoc sp.
TGCTAAATGAAGGAGGTCTTGTTATTAAATGGGAGCGTAAGATTAAAAACAAAGGTAATGCTGTTTATTAAATTTAGCTGCGTAGCAGCTTATTAAAGAATATTCATTTAATATAATAAAAGCAGCCATCAAGATGAAAGCTACCTTTTATATTACCATCTGTAAATGTATGGTTCTTAGCAAATGCAAAAGCATAAGCTGCTGCTAATTGAAAATAGTTGGTGTATGTTCGCTATAAGCATATAAATTATTTACAAGCAAACAAGTATATTTTATAACCCAAAAAGCCACCGTGTTCAGTCGGTATTAGCTAGAGTAGCCGAATGTGACGATCGCTTTAAACCAACCGCAAAAATGAAGAGATATAAAAGACTTTCTCTATTTGGCTTGTAGGCAAGTTTGCAGGTACTAGGCAATCGAACCGCTTAAGTTGTCAAAGCTGAATCAAAGACAGCTTGGAAAGGTGATGTTTGGCAATTTAACAACATTGCAACTTGGGTTAATTAGCCAAACATGAGATTACGCCACTTACTCCCTTTTTCCAAAAAAGAGGCTAGCACCATAGAAAAAGACTCGCGTAGCTTGCCGTTGTAAGCATCACAGTTGGTTTGAGAGGCGATTATCCCAAAAAGTACAAGTCACAATAGTTTTATATTTGTTGCCTGACTTTGGCTTTCGTATTAAAATTTTGAAGTAATGCTTCATGGTTAATGCAGTCAAACGTTCAATTCGGATATTAAAGATGCGCCCCTGCACGTCTGATTTTCTATATCACCCTACAGAATTTATCTTCTTCCATTCACAACCCCTTTTTGCGGTGGACTGTACTTAGGGTGTGTGGGGGCGGACGATCGCTCAGTGCGATCGCATCACTGGTTAACTATCTACTGGGTGCAAAGAGTTGGCTCGTATGTCATCCTAGATTTATGAGAGTTAATTCGGTGATGTCTTTGGTTTTAGTATTGAAAGGCTTTTTCCTTTTAGTATTTACAGACTTCTGAGAGAAATTAAAATCTCTACACAGTGATGATTTTGGAGAGAATCGATGTCAATTTATGTAGGTAACCTCTCTTATGACGTTACACAAGAAGATTTAAGTGGTATTTTTGCAGAATATGGTACTGTAAAGCGCGTTCAAGTACCTACTGACCGGGAAACAGGTCGTCCGCGCGGCTTTGCTTTTGTGGAAATGGGAACTGAAGCTGAAGAAACTGCTGCCATTGAAGCTCTCGACGGTGCTGAGTGGATGGGTCGTGACCTGAAAGTGAATAAGGCTAAACCCAAGGAAGACAGAGGTGATAGAGGCTCCTTTGGTGGTGGTAACAGAGGAGGATACGGCGGTGGCGGTGGCGGTGGACGTGGCGGACGCTACTAATCTTGGAAACAAAAAACTTACCAAGAGTATTAAGGTCAGACAAACAAAAGTCTGTCTTTTTTTTGTAATGTTACGCCTGCATAGCCATTAGACCTCTTGCAAAAGTAAGTTTTGCAAGAGGTGGGAAAAGGGGAAAGGTTAAAGGGGAAAGGTTTTTTATTCCTTTTCCCTTTCCCCCTTACCCTTTTCCCTAATTCTGCAAGAAGTCTATTGATGAAGTCAACTTAGTTAGGAGAAATAATGACCCAAGTAATTGTAGGTGACAATGAACACATTGAGTCAGCCTTACGACGATTTAAACGAGAAGTTTCCAAGGCGGGAATTTTTCCAGACATGAGAAAGCATCGTCATTTTGAAACACCCTTAGAAAAACGCAAGCGCAAGGAAGTTGCCAAGCACAGACAAAGTAAGAGAAGTTTTCGTAATTAAGGGCTGACATACAGCAGAATTCAGGAGTCAGAATTTAGAATTCAGAAATCAAACAGGCTTTATACCTTGCTTTGAGACTTAGCTTGTGTACTTCAGCTTCTTTGAATTCTGTTGTAAATGTAAACGAACGCCCTCATAAATTTTATGAGGGTTTTCCTTTTGTCTATTTTCAAATCAGGAAACCTAAAGAAACGCTAAAATCGACTCAGCCTTTGTATTGTAGCGGTTGTGTCCCACATCACTCAGAGTGCGGTTCACTGCATAAATCCTGATTGTCAACGTCCTTATCCTCAGCCTTGGGGAAACAAATTTTGCAACAGCTGTGGCGCACCGCTAGAGTTGTTAGACCGCTATGTTCCACTTCAGCCCTTGGGATCCGGAGGATTTGCTCAAATCTACACAGTTTGGGATGAAAAAACTCAAACAGAGAAAGTGTTGAAAGTATTGGTAGAAGATTCGCCCAAGGCACTGGAATTATTTACCCAAGAAGCAGCAGTTTTATCTAGCTTGCAGCATCCAGGTGTTCCCACAGTCGATAACGATGGTTATTTTCAGGTACAACTGTTTAACCCCAAACCGCACCAATTGCCATGTCTGGTAATGGAAAAAATCAATGGGCAGACTTTAGAGGAGATATTAAAAAAGTTTCCCCAAGGGTGTCCAGAGGATTTAGTTTTAAACTGGTTTGCCCAAGCTGTGCAGATTTTACAAGAATTACACAAACGTCAAATTCTGCATCGAGATATCAAACCTTCTAATTTAATGCTGGGTACATCTTCGCCATCTGTAACTGCGTCTCAAGGACAAACAGAGGGCGATCGCGTGGTACTAATTGATTTTGGTGGCGCAAAACAATTTAGTGCCTCTAAGCTGCGTTCTGTGTCTAGTTCCACGCGGTTATTTTCTTCTGGCTACAGTCCACCAGAACAAGTGATTGGAGGTGTTGTTGGGCCAAGTGCCGATTTTTATGCGCTTGGTCGAACGGTGATTGAACTACTAACAGGCAAATACCCGCTAGAGTTAGAAGATCACCAAACGGGTAAATTGCGCTGGCGAACTGTGGTGAATGTCAACCCGCAACTAGCAGATTTGCTGGATGAGATGGTGCAGGAGGATGTGCGATCGCGTCCAGCAAATGCAGCTATAATTCAAAAACGTTTGGCAAAGATTTCTCAACCATCACCGCCAGCAGGAGTATTCGCTCAACTGCGAGACAAATTTAAGCAAGCTTCAACGCAAGCTTCCCAGAGACTTACACTGCTAACACAAGCTATTGAACAAGTTTTAGCTAACTTTAGCCGAGTTCTCACCAAAACTGTTATTTTTATCGCTCAGACAATCATCAAAATTTTCCAAGCTTGTTTGGCGACGATTTGGGCAATGATCTTGAGTAGTATCGGCGCTTGTTTCGGTGCGATCGCTGGTTTTATTTTGGCTTATCGCACCAGCTTGGGGCGTCAAGTTGTGGAATTTATTGGGAGTCAACTCAACCAATTAGTGCCAAATACTCAACCCGTCTTCGGTGCAGATATTTTGGTGTTCGTCGCCGCAGGTTGGGGAACCGCATGGGGACTGACAGTATCCGGGTGCTTTGGTCAACGGCGACGGTTTTTAGTGGCTTCCCTGATGGGCATGATTAGCTATGGCTTCGGCTGGTTAATTTTGCAATTAATCACCCCAAAAGATAGCGGCGAGGGCTTAGTGGCAGTGATTTTAGTGGCAGTTTGCCTACTCACCTTGAGTTTAGGACTTCGCAGCCATCATTTAGTGTACGCGGTGTTCGCGGCCTTTGGTAGTGCGATCGCCTATGCAGTTTTGATTCTTTTGAAGTTAGTACCTGCGATTTTCCAATTTACCAGTCAACCAGCTTGGTCAGAGTTATACTTGCCTTTGACTTTTTTTGGCTTTGTAGGCTTCTTTACTAGCTTTTGGTTAGGAGTGAGTTATTACCTAATTGTCCCTGGACTGCGCCTTTTAGGATGGCGATGAAGAAGGGCAGGGGAGAAATCAATTCAAAATTCAAAATTCAAAATTCAAAATTCAAAATTGAAGATTCAATGCCCCATTCCCCATGCCCAATGCCTAAAAACAAGATCCCCCTAGTCGTTTTTTATATCGAGCTAGGGGGATCACATATTTGGTAGTCTATAATTGGTTCGGTATAGTTCCTTACGATTTGATTCTATAGCTTATATTTGTGTTTGAGTAGCCTTAATATTATAATTTATACTATTTTTACAGCTTCTTAATCAATGCTTCATGCCTGTACTTCCTTATAGAAGCAGTATATGTAAGGATGGCAATACGTAATGTTCGTAACTTGTCATTTTTGTAAATATCAGTAAAAAATATGAAATTTAAGATTATTGCCACCGTCTCTTTATTAGCTTGTTTAGGGTTTGCAGAGCAGGCTCTTGCATTAAATCAGCTAGACTTGGATCAGTTAAAAGCAACAAGTGCTTGTCCTCGGTGTAATTTGAGTGGTGCTGACCTAAGTAAGCTGAATTTAACTGGAGCAAATTTACGAGGGGCTGACTTGAGCGCCGCTACATTATCTCAAGCTAATCTCACAAATGCCGATCTCACTGGTGCAAATTTAGAAGGTGCGATTCTAAATTCAGTCAATCTCAGTGGCGCTTCCTTAACTGGAGCAAATTTGAAATCAGCGTCGCTGGAAAATGCTGATTTATCTTATGCCGGTTTCATCAGTGCCAATTTAGAAGCAACAAACTTAAAAGATGCCAAATTGGAGTTTACTAATTTTCGGGGGGCAAACTTCCGACTAACAACTCTAGCTAATGGTGTCGTCACCTCTGACAAACCTTATGGCTGGTCGTTAGAGCGGCAAAATCCCAGAGAATGTAACCAGTTCAAACCCGAAAATACTCTAGGCACAACCTGCTATTCAAAATAAACTGGGGAGTAAAAAATCGGGCGCTGGGCATTGGGCATTGGGAAGAGGATTTAGAGACAAAGAGAAAGACTTGTCGCAAATTCTCACCTCTTGTCCCCCTTGTCCCCAAGTCTCCTCGTCTCCCCTACTCCCCTGCTCCTCTGCTTATTCTCAACTATCCTTGTATGGCAAAGAGCATTTTGTTTGTTAACATTTCTTTATCATGGGAAAAAAGCCTATAGATGAATTAAATCGATGCTTACCCGTATTAAAGACTTAGCAGCAAAACTAGCGCCCCGCTTAATTGAAATTCGCCGCCACATCCACTCTCACCCAGAACTTAGCGGTCAGGAGTACCAAACAGCAGCCTTCGTAGCTGGTGTTTTGTCTTCTAGTGGGCTGCACGTACAAGAGGGAGTTGGTAAAACGGGTGTGATTGGAGAAATCCAAGGCACTAGCCAAAATGACCGTTTATTGGCAATTCGCACTGATATGGATGCCTTGCCAATTCAAGAGGGCACTAATTTAGAATATGCCTCTCGTGTAAATGGTATTATGCACGCTTGCGGTCACGATGTTCATACCACAGTGGGGTTAGGAACGGCAATGGTGCTGTCCCAAGTGGCACAGGAGTTGGGTGGCAAAGTGCGGTTTTTATTTCAGCCAGCTGAGGAAATTGCTCAAGGGGCAAGCTGGATGGTGAAAGATGGAGCGATGGAAAACGTCTCAGCTTTATTAGGGGTTCATGTTTTCCCTTCTATACCCGCAGGCTCTATTGGTGTGCGTTACGGGGCATTAACAGCCGCTGCTGATGATTTAGAGATTCTGATTATGGGAGAATCTGGGCACGGAGCGCGTCCCCATGAGGCAATTGATGCAATTTGGATTGCTTGCCAAGTGATTACTGCACTGCAACAAGCCATCAGCCGGACACAAAATCCTTTGCGTCCTTTAGTCTTGAGCATAGGGAAATTTAATGGTGGCAGAGCGCCGAATGTAATTGCTGATAAAGTGCAGTTATTGGGAACTGTGCGATCGCTCCATCCCGAAACTCGTGCCCAGCTCCCAAACTGGATTGAAAACATTGTATCTAATGTTTGCCATACCTACGGGGCAAAGTATCAAGTCAATTATCGCCAAGGTGTACCCAGCGTCCAAAATGATTATGCCTTGACGCAATTGTTACAATCAGCCGCCGAAGAAGCTTGGAGTAGCGATCGCGTTCAAGTCTTACCCGAATCTTCCCTTGGATCTGAAGATTTTTCTATTTATTTGGAACACGTCCCTGGTTCCATGTTTCGCTTGGGTGTAGGCTACAAAGAAAGAATTGTTAATCACCCATTACACCATCCCCAATTTGAAGTCGATGAATCTGCCATTATCACCGGCGTTGTAACTATGGCTTATGCCGCTTATAAATACTGTCAGCAAAATTCTTAAACAAAAACTCCCAGCGCTGATGTGCTGGGAGTTTTTGTTTAACTAACTTTTTTTAGCTGATATAGAAAGCTCGAAAGCATCCTACACATTGGATTCGCTAACAACGCCCAATTTCTCTTGAATTCGGGTCTTAGCGGCTTTGAATTCAGTCGCCAGTTGCTCACTTTGCTCAGTGCTCAAGTTGTTACGAATAGCAGTAAACATTGTGCTTTCTTCTTGACGAATGTGGTCGCCAACAGCTTCCATAAGCTGTTTAACTTGATCTTTGAATTCAGATGAAGAAGGGCTGATAGCCTTAATTTGGTCTAACACTCGCTTCATCTCAGCTTGCTCGTCAAACAATTCTTGAGTGTTGTCTTGACCGTAGAAAGGACGTACTTTTGGATAGACAACTTCTTCTTCAGCTTCAGCGTGGGCAGTTAAATCCTTGTAAATTTGACCGAAGTACTCTTGGATCTTTTGTGGATCATTGCTTTGTATTAGTTCGGTGAACAGGGTACTTACTTTGTTGTGATCGAGGCGGATAACATCTTGGATATTCAGATCCTTTTTGTCGCTGTTTTGGGTAACAGCACTACTTACCACACTACTGACTGCGGCCAAAGCGTCTTGAACACGTGCCCAAATTCCTTGAACTGCATCTAGTCCGGTGAGTTCGCGGACACCCAGAATTTCCAGAATGCCTTTGAGTTGCTCTTGGTGAGCGCGGTTCTCAAAGTTAATCGTATTCAAAGGTGCGATCGCTAGCAATACATCAGCACCAACTTTTTGAGCAGCTTTGTGAACTATCAAGCCACTCATTACTAATTGATGTTTTAGCAATTCATGTTGAGATACTTTTTCATAAAGGCTCAACTCAGAACTTTTGAACATTTGCCGAGCCTTTTCAATAAATTATGTAACATTTTTTTTGGGTTCAGCTTGAATACCATACTGACCAACTATGGTTTCTAGAATACCAAGATTTTTTTGATCGTCATTGATAAAATTTCGGATGCGATCGGCAATGTCGGCATCAAGTCCTTGTGTCAAAAGCGATAATATTTTTGTAGATATACCTACTCTATTCTAGTCAATAAAAATAAAGCTTGGCAATCGCTGCTTTTCGATCTCAAACATGAAATAACTTGACTTTTAGTAGCCAGTAACTTCATCTTTATTATTCAAAAATTCTACTTTTCACCAAAGCATTTCTAATTACAAATTCTTCTACGCTAATCAACCGTAATTCTCAAAAGCAATACAGCCCTTCAGGTAACATCTGTTTGCCACAGAAGCTTTTTCTACCTTATTAAGGTGGTAATTACCACACATCTTCACTATGGGGTTAACAAAACTCCCCGCAATTGTGACGATTACGCTAAAATTATTAAAGGTTCTTTACAGAATTTGCCGATTATTCTCAATTCTGTTAAAACAGCCTAGCATTCAAATGTAAATCTTATAAACCCCCTCTAAAGTTCACCAAAAGCTTCTATGACGCTCCCAATTCGCAACGTCGCCATTATCGCCCACGTTGACCACGGCAAAACCACACTGGTTGACGCACTCCTCAAACAATCCGGCATTTTCCGCGAAGGCGAAGACGTTCCGGATTGCGTTATGGACTCCAACGCCCTAGAACGGGAACGGGGTATTACTATCCTGTCCAAAAATACGGCGGTTCGCTACAAAGAAACACTAATTAATATTGTTGATACTCCTGGACACGCTGACTTTGGTGGCGAAGTTGAACGAGTACTCGGCATGGTTGACGGATGTCTTCTGATTGTCGATGCCAATGAAGGCCCCATGCCCCAAACACGCTTTGTTTTGAAAAAAGCTTTGGAAAAGGGGTTGCGTCCCATCGTTGTAATCAACAAAATTGATCGCGGTCAGGCTGACCCCCACGTTGCAGTTGATAAAGTCTTGGATCTGTTCTTGGAATTAGGGGCAGATGAAGACCAGTGTGATTTTTCTTATCTGTTCGCCTCCGGGATGGGAGGTTTCGCCAAGGAAACTTTGGAAGCAGAATCGATAGATATGCAACCTTTGTTTAACGCGATTCTGAAACACGTTCCATCACCAGTGGGCGATCGCAACAAGCCTCTGCAATTACAAGTCACAACCCTAGATTATTCTGAATATCTGGGACGGATTGTGATTGGTAGAATTCACAATGGTACTATCCGTGCTGGACAACAAGCAGCTTTGGTTACAGAAAATGGCACTATTGTCAAGGGCAAAATTACCAAGTTGATGGGCTTTGAAGGTTTAAAACGGGTGGAAATGGAAGAAGCCACCGCAGGTTATATTGTGGCGGTGGCTGGTTTCGCTGATGCTTATATTGGAGAAACAATTACTGACCCCAATGAACCCCAAGCTTTACCACTAATTAAAGTGGATGAACCAACCTTGCAAATGACCTTCTGGGTAAATGATTCACCCTTTGCTGGTCAAGAAGGTAAATTGGTGACATCAAGACAAGTGCGCGATCGCCTATTCCGCGAACTTGAAACCAACGTGGCTTTGCGCGTTGAAGAAACTGATTCTCCCGATAAATTCCTCGTTTCCGGTCGTGGAGAACTCCACCTGGGTATCTTAATTGAAACCATGCGCCGGGAAGGCTTCGAGTTTCAGGTATCTCAGCCACAGGTAATTTACCGCGAAGTCAACGGTCAACCTTGCGAACCTTACGAACTTTTGGTGTTAGACATTCCTGTTGATGGTGTGGGTAGCTGTATTGAGCGCTTGGGACAACGCAAAGGCGAAATGCAAGATATGCAACCAAGTAGTGGCGATCGCACTCAACTAGAATTTGTCATACCCGCCCGTGGTTTGATTGGTTTCCGGGGTGAATTCATGCGGATGACTCGTGGCGAAGGCATCATGAACCACAGTTTCTTAGACTACCGTCAACTCAGTGGCGACATTGAAGCCCGTAACAAAGGTGTTTTAATCTCCTTTGAAGAAGGCGTTTCTACCTTCTACGCCATGAGAAACGCCGAAGATAGAGGAGCATTCTTTATTGTTCCTGGTACAAAGGTTTACAGAGGCATGATTGTAGGCGAACATAATCGTCCGCAAGATTTGGAATTGAATATCTGTAAAACCAAGCAGTTGACAAACCACCGGGCTGCTGGTGGCGATGAACTAGTTCAATTGCAAGCACCGATAGACATGAGCCTAGAACGTGCTTTGGAATACATTGGCCCTGATGAATTGGTGGAAGTTACACCCCAATCAATTCGTCTGCGGAAGATGTCGAAGAAGTTGGCAAAACGGTAAATAAATTTATTTAATTGATTTAAAAAGCCCGCAGATGCGGGCTTTTTTTGTTTGTGAGTTCGGCGGTAGGTAATCTTGAACTCAACACTAGCCTCTTTCATTCGTTCGGTTCAGTACAGTGTTGGGAATTTTCTAAATTGACAAATAGCCAGACATAATTTCCTCAGCATTTTTTAAACTTAAACTTGTTCGTTGGCCATCATTATCTTTTGCAAGATGAATTTCTTGCTCGTCAATTAGTGTTGAAAATTTACGAACCAGTGCTTGACCTTTTTTAACTTTCACTTGATAAATGAAATCTCTGTCTTCCCCGTTCCATGCTTCACAAATTACGAATGGGCTATGAGACGATAATAAGACTTGGCTTCTTTGCTCTGGATTTTCGTTAAATGCTAGGCTACGTACAGCTTGATAGAATACTTTTAGAGCTTGAGGAGTTAATCCATTCTCTGGTTCTTCAATCATAAGTACTGGAGGACGGTTAGGCGTTAAAACCAGGACAATTAAACCAATGTAGATTAACATTCCAGATGAAAGACGCACCGAAGGAACACTCTCTCTTTGATCGGTATACTGAATTGAAAAGGCAACTCTATCTGTTCCAACTGTATTAAAAATAAAACCATCAAATTCTGGAACTAATTCCCGGATTTTGTCGCATATAGCTGAGTAGGATGGATGCTGTGTCTCTACCAGAAAATAGAGAGTAGCTGCTAAATCCTCACCAAGATAGCCAATTCGTGGGGGTATGGTTGGCTGTTCATTATTTAAATCTGGCAACCTGCTTGGAGCTGATAAGGTAGACGGATCAAGGCGGAACTTATTGAAGCGGCTAATTTGCTGTGTAAGATATACAAGGGAAGAATCAAGGCTTGAATGATTACTTGAAGAATAGAGACGCAGTGCAGAGAATAGGCTACGGTCATTTTCAAGCTGTAAGAACTGTGTAATCTCATTTACTCCATCTCCACGATCAAACAAAACTTTATTATCGGGCTTGCGTGTTAGCTTTTCTTGAAAAATCAGAAATGTTGCTCGAAGGCTATTATCTGTTTGAGCATAATCAATCTCATAGCTATAGGAGATGTCTGAGGCTTGAGTTTCAGACATGGTAATTTCAAAACCAATTCTAGTGAGATTATTAGATCCGCGATAAATTGTAGATATGTAAGAGTATGGATAAGGGCCAAATGCCTGCTGGATATTGCCGCGTGACAGCATTGAAAAATTAAGCATTGCATCAAAGAGAGCAGATTTACCGCCTCCATTAGGGCCAACCAAGACACTTAATGGCTGCAACCGAATTGATGTGTCTTTATGAATCATGTAATTCCGAACACGGAAATTGTGTATGTACATCGCAATTTTTGAGAATTAGTAAACGTAAAGGTTATAATTTATAATATTTAACAAATTATACTTAGCAAACCGTATAATTACTCTTCCACCACAGTTTCATAATTTCATAATACACAGCACTCCTGGCTCTTACAAAGTTATATATGGAGCCAGATAAAAATACTTGCTTGATGACCTGCGCGATCACTTCACTAGCCAGCAGGCACTCTTACAGAAAGCGATCACCCTTGCCGTGCATTTAGTCAAATCCTTGAGTAAAAATGAAGAGGACTGAAAAAGGATTATTTCCATGACTATTCGTGAAACTGCGATCGCAAAGTTGCAGCAACTTTCGGAACCACTGCTGCAAGAAGTTACCGACTTCATTGATTTTGTTATCCACAAACATCAAGTTAAAATTGCTGAGAGTCAGCCTGATGAAACGCTTGTGGGAAAATGGTCACAATGGTTTGATGCTGTGGATTGCCTAGATGTATCTCTACCTGAACCAGTCAGCAACTATCAGCAACTCCTACTTAACAAGTATCGGCAACAAGGGCTAGAGCTATGATCCTGTGCGATGCAGGAGTCTTATTGTGTTTAGTTGATCGCACTCAATCTCAGCACAATGCTTATGAAATTGCAGTGATGCGTTGTTGCCCAAGCTTTTCCCAACAATGAAGCGGTAAATGACGCATTGAGGTTGTTAATTCAGGTTGCTCAACGCCAGCAGCCCAACACAACAACATAATCGAGATTATTTCGGTTCGTAAAGCTAAACGCAAGGAAAGTGAATATTGTGAAAGCTGATTTGTTGAAAAACTACTTGTTCCAAGGACTGACCCGCTTTTACTTATGATCCGAATTATGAAAAATATTGGGTTGACGCAAGGAAAAATTACAGTTCCAGAAATCACGACTCTAGAAGAATTCTTAAAACTTCCATACATAGAGCAGTCACCAGCTTGGGAATATATTAATGGAGAGGCAATTCAGAAACCTATGGGAGGGGGTAAACACAGTTTATTGCAAAAACGTTTAGTTACAGTGATTGATGCGTTGGGCAGTAACTACGAAGCCTTTCCTGAATTGCGCTGTACCTGCGGTAATCGTTCAGTAGTTCCTGATGTGGTTGTTATTTCTACCAATCAACTCCCACTAGATGAAAACAGTGAAATTATCAGCAGTGGTATTGATTTTGCACCCGCTTGGGTAATTGAAATTCTTTCTCCGGCTCAAAGTCAAACTAAAGTAACTGGAAATATTTTACACTGTTTGAGAAATGGCAGTCAGCTAGGATGGTTGATTGATCCAAGTGAACGTTGTATTTTAGTTTATCAGCCTAATTCTTTACCAGATTTGTTATTAGGACAAGATATATTACCAGTGTTAGAAGATTTGAATTTGACGCTTTCTGTTAATGAAGTCTTTGCTTGGTTACAGAGGAAAGTTTGACAGCAACTCACAATCACCAAAAAATCTGCATCTTGTGTAAATATGACTTACTGTTTTTCCTAAGTAAATCCTAACTGAACGAAAAAGCAGGGTATTTTCTACAGATTATTAGGGGATAGTATCAAGCTTATACGGGTTGTAAGTGGTCGTTGTAACTTTCCGTCTCTTTTTGAAGAATCCAACTAAAAGTTTTTTAGCCAAGCGCGATTGCTTTATTAGCAGCGTAGATTTACAGCACGATTTTGATTTCACAAAAATCAGAGCAAACTGATATATTTAAGGCCAATAATTGCTATCTAATAATTGTGCAAAAGTGTAAGGACATTTTTCTGGAAAAATCTTTAAATCGGTTTTAACTTCCACAAAATCAACTGCACTTTGATAAATATTTTCTAAATCATCCTGTAATTTATTCATTAGATTAGTGGTGAGATGATTATTTAAGTCATATCTAAAAGTTTTAATTTCTCCAATCCAATGACGAAAGTTTATTTCATATTCTACCTGCCAATATTCGAGTAACATTGTATGAATAATAATTTGCCTTAAAAAACTTTTGGCTTTAGCTAAATCTATTTTAGCCAAACTGATTAATTCCTCAATTAAGTTTTCTAGATCAAGTTGGTTAAACTGTTTTTGTTTTAATAATTCAATAGTTTCTTCTAAGCATAAATTCTCATCGCTTTCATAAAGCTTTTTTAAGTTTGTAATAATTGTCATATCTTTACCTTCTACTTACATTCCATAATTTAATCGTACACAATTACAAATTTATAATATCCCTTTGTTCTAAATCTTATACGTTTAAAAAATCTGCGCGTAGGTGTTGCCCATCGTAGATATTGCCAAACAATTCCCAAATCCTAAAACACTGTGAATTTTGGGTGATGTTGGGTTAAAAAAGAAACATGAAAATTATCAAACCCATCACCAATTTTTTAGAAACCCGCGCCAGTGCTCCTACTTATGGCGGTTGGGTACTAGCAGCAACGGCTATTTGTTTTTTTGGCGCAGGTATCAATACGATGGCTGGCTGGCTTTATGCTATTAGCGGCATCAGTTTTGCCCTTTTGGGTGTAGCAGCCATCTTACCGCCGCGATCGCTCACAAATCTATCTATCACCCGTCGTCCCATGCAACCTGTGTCAGCAGGCGATGATTTAACGGTGGAATTAGAAATCTGCAATCAGACACAGCAGCCTATAAGCTTATTGCAAGTTGAAGATATACTGCCCTTCGTTTTAGGGAAATCAGTACAAAAGGCCATCGAAACAATTCCTAGCCGAGGTAGTTACCGTTGGGTATATTACCACCCAACTCAGCGCCGGGGTGTTTATCGCTGGCATACAGTAGAACTTGCTTCTGGTGCGCCTTTGGGGTTATTCTGGTGTCGCCGTCAGCGTGATTGTGCTGCCACAGCGATTGTCTATCCGACAGTGTTACCCTTGGCTACCTGCCCCCTAGTAGACGAAATGGGACAAGAAGAAAGCAAAAGGGGCGATCCTCGTGGTAGACCGTTGCAGACAGCAACAACAGGGCTAGTGCGATCGCTCCGTCCTTACCGTTTAGGAGATCCCACTCGTCTAATTCACTGGCGGACTAGCGCCCGTTATGGCGAATTAAGGGTGCGAGAGTTGGAAATGGTAACAGGTGGACAAGAAATTGTTATTGCGCTAGACAGTGCTAGCAATTGGGAAGAAGAAAACTTTGAACAAGCAGTAATTGCCGCAGCATCACTGTATTTTTATGCACAGCAACAACAATTACAGGTGCAATTGTGGACAGCATCAACAAATTTAATCAAAGGCGATCGCTTTGTTCTAGAAACCTTAGCAGCAACCACTGCCCTTGAGGATGCTAGTTCAGTAGTTCCTAAAAGCTATCCTTTGATTTGGCTGACTCAAAACCCTTTGAGCCTTGCTACTCTTCCTCAAGGTAGCCGCTGGGTTTTGTGGCCAAATATTTCCTCACCAGCAGAACAACAGGTAATCAATTGGGAACACCCTGGTATAGTTTTACAAAGCGATGTCTCCGATGGGCTACGCCTACTCCCACTGCAACCCCAACTACAAAAAACATTACATTCATAAATCAATTCAAATTTTATAATTTAAAATGCTGCTAACAAGTTAAGCCTCTGTGATTTCTAGGATTTTCTCTGATCCCAGTACACTAGATATATCAGCCTTTGAGCAAAGGTTAAAATAATTTGAACAAATAAGGTTGGGGAAATACACCCAGTAATCCCTTAGTGAGGCTGAGGTACAATGCAAAGAAATATTTAAATTATGAGCGACATGATCACATCAGAACATAACACAAAATCCAGCGATAAAAGCCTAGAGGCAATGCGGCATTTTTCTGAACAATACGCCAAGCGTACTGGAACATACTTTTGTTCTGAGCCTTCTGTCACCGCAGTTGTGATTGAAGGACTAGCCAAACATAAAGACGAATTGGGTGCGCCTTTATGTCCTTGTCGCCATTACGAAGATAAAGAAGCTGAGATTCACGCCACATATTGGAACTGTCCTTGTGTGCCAATGAGAGAACGCAAAGAGTGTCATTGTATGTTATTCCTTACTCCTGACAATGAGTTTGCTGGAGAAAAACAAGAAATTTCTCTGGACACAATCAAAGAAGTTCGAGACAGCATGGGATGAGCGAAATCATTCCCCAAGAGTTTTGGCAAGGCGTAGAACTGTTCAATTCTGGACAGTTCTACGCTTGTCATGACACTTTAGAAGCTTTGTGGATTGAAGCTGGCGAACCGGAAAAAACCTTTTATCAAGGAATTCTCCAAATTGCTGTGGCACTATATCATTTGGAGAATCGGAACTGGCGAGGTGCTGTAATTCTACTGGGAGAAGGCAGCAATCGCCTACGCCGCTACCCATCTACTTACAGCGGCATTGACGTAGATGAGCTATTGAGTCAGAGCGCAGTTTTGTTGACGACTTTACAACAAATAGGGCCAGACAAAATTACATCTGGTGAGTTGGGTGAAAATCAAGTCTTATCTTTGCCTGAAATTGTGCTGACTACTGATTAGACATCTGGTGAAATTATTGCGTTGTCCGAAATCTCTGGTAGGCACAATTCATCTAGCTAAAAGTTTCCCGTGCCACTACGTGGAAGCAAGCTGCCCGTCGCATCTTGGTTAAAAAAAGAGTATTGCTGTATACGTTATTTTCACTCAAATGTCAATTACCTGAAACCTTGAGGTTGGGGGTAGCGTCACTATTTCAGTCAGTAGTTATCGGAAATCACTCCAGATTGTATATTTCATATCTGGATAAAGTACTTGAGATAATTAGAATGCAAGCTGAAATCCTAAATCCCCAATTGCTATGATGCCCTGCTATCAATTGCCCTTATCCCAAATACGTCGCTTTGGATTAGCTTTAATGCTGCCAGCTGCACTTTTGGGCGCTTTTGCCTTCCCTACCCAAGTGCAAACCGCTACTGCACAAACATCTCAGGCAAATCGTCCCCTGACTATCCGCGCTGATGTGCAAGAATATGACGCAAAAAATCAAGTAGTCACCGCTCGCGGTAATGTGCAAATGTTGTATCCGGCTCGCCAACTTCAGGCAACGGCTGCCCAAGCACAGTATTTTAGTAAAGAACGCCGAATTGATTTTAGTGGCAATGTTTATATTTTACAAAAGGGCGGTAACAGTATGCGGGCGGAGAAAGTAACCTATTTAATTGATGAAGGGCGATTTGTTGCTTTACCCCAATCCAATCGTCAGGTAGAGTCCATCTACATGGTGCAGGAATCAGATAATGATGGACAAACTGCGACACCTGCCCCAAAGACACCACCTTTGAAGCCTTCTAATTAGCATTGACCACTAATAAAGGGTAGCTTCCAGAGTGAAAATTGTTTTAGAGAATATTCATAAATCTTACGGCAAGCGAGTAATTGTCAATCGTGTCAACCTTTCTGTGGCTCAAGGCGAAGTTGTTGGTTTACTAGGCCCCAATGGGGCTGGTAAAACCACAACCTTTTACATTGCTACAGGTTTAGAAAAACCCAATATAGGAAAAGTCTGGCTGGGTAATGTAGACGTGACGGGAATGCCAATGCATGAAAGGGCACGGCTGGGTATTGGCTACCTAGCACAAGAAGCAAGTGTTTTTCGCCAACTCTCGGTAGAGGATAATATTCTGTTAGTGCTAGAACAAACTAATGTGCCACGATGGGAGTGGTCAATGCGACTCAGAACTTTACTGCGGGAGTTTCGGTTGGAAAAATTAGCTAGGAGTAAAGGAATTCAACTTTCTGGTGGTGAGCGACGGCGGACGGAATTAGCAAGGTCTTTAGCTGCTGGACGAGAAGGGCCAAAATTTTTACTTTTGGATGAACCATTTGCGGGAGTTGATCCGATCGCAGTCTCAGAAATTCAGCAAATCGTAGCACGACTACGCGATCGCGGTATGGGAATCTTAATTACAGATCATAATGTCCGTGAAACCCTAGCGATCACCGATCGCGCTTACATCATGCGTGAGGGACAAATCCTTGCTTTTGGTGCTGCTGACGAACTCTACAGCAATTCTCTCGTGCGGCAATATTATTTGGGGGATAATTTTCAAGTCTAAATTAATTATTAATAATTTCAAAGGATATTTTGATTTTTGATTCTTCAGCATGAATTTATTAGTTAGCTTTTAGCTATTAAGTATTTAATTTTGATAGTAAATACAGTGGAAATGCTTTGCTTTCCCAGAGTTGTTAATATTTAAATTTTAAAGTTGCTTATGATATCAAAGAAGCTCACGTCTTTTAACAATCTCTATTCGCTGCTGCCTTTTACGATTATGGATCGCTATCTTGCCAGCGAGTTGTTAGCGCCGTTTTTCTTTGGTGTCGGAGCTTTTTCATCAATTGGCGTCACCATTGATGCTGTATTCGATCTCGTCAGAAAAATTGTCGAATCTGGGCTACCCATAGACATTGCTATTCAAGTTTTTTTATTAAAATTTCCCAATTTTGTTGTTTTAGCTTTCCCCATGTCTACGCTGCTAGCTACTTTGATGACCTACAGTCGTCTTTCTAGCGAGAGCGAACTAATTGCCCTGCGTGGTTGTGGCGTCAGTGTTTATCGTATGGTGCTAACTGCTGTGATGTTAAGTCTTGTAGTCACAGTAATGACATTTGTGTTTAACGAAGAAATTGCACCAGCAGCAAATTATCAAGCGGCGATGACTCTGGATAAAGCGCTTAAATCAGACAAGCCAACTTTTAAACAGCAAAATATTTTTTATCCTGAATACCAAGATGTTGTTCAGCCGGATGGCTCTAAGAATCGGATATTGACACGCTTGTTTTACGCCGACCAATTTGATGGTAAGCGGATGACAGGGTTGACAATTATAGATCGCTCAACAAAAAATCTGAATCAAATTGTGGTATCAGAATCTGCTCGGTGGAATCCTTCTCAAAATGTTTGGGATTTTTACAACGGCACAATCTATTTTGTCGCCGCCGATCGCTCTTATCGCAACATCGTCAGATTTGAACATCAACAACTGCAACTACCGCGCACGCCATTAAGTTTGGCAGAAAAAAGCCGAGACTACGGTGAGATGAATATTTCGGAAGCACTACAGCAACTAGAAGTGGAAAATCTCGGTGGCGATCGCCAAAAAATTCGTAAACTTGAAGTGCGGATTCAACAAAAAATCTCTTTACCTTTTGTATGCGTGGTTTTTGGCTTGGTAGGCGCAGCGATGGGAAGCATACCCCAGCGGACAGGGAGAGGTACAAGCTTTGGGATTAGTGTCCTAGTTATATTTTCGTACTACTTAGTTTTCTTTATTAGTGGGGCGATCGCCCAAGCAGGTGTCCTCTCTCCTTTTATGGGAGCTTGGTTGCCCAACTTTGTTTTTTTGGGAATAGGTTTATTCTTATTGATGCGAGTTGCCAAACGGTAAATTGAGGGAGACAAGGCTTATACCAATTCAAAATTCACGTATTCAAAATTCACGCATTCAAAAAGTGAAACCTAGCATATATAGCAAGCGAATTAAAGGTTAGGACATCTTGAAAGCGTGGATGTTAGGAATAGTAATGTTTTACCTCCTGCCTTCTGCCTCCTGCCTTCTGCCTCCTGCCTCCTGCCTCCTGCTATATTTCAGGGTTTTCGTGAAATGGTATTAGTGGGAAAGACAAGGGAGAAATTTCTTCTTGTCCTTCTTATCCTTGTCCCCCAGTCTTTTTCTTCTCTACGAGACGCTCTTGCTAGCTTGCTTCCCTGTAAGGGTACAATTTTGAATTTTGAACTTTGAATTGATTTCTCCCTCATCCCTCCACTTCAATTACGGATGATAATTTCGACATTCTGGTGCATTAGGATTTTCCTTACAGTATTCTTCAAAAGATACTTTAGCTGATACCATACCCTCAGCTTTCTGATGAGCTGCTTCTGCTTGAAGTTCTTCTACCTCATCCCAGGCAGATGCACAGCGTTTAGAATAAGCGCCTTGTTCAGTGCAAATAGCACGAGCCTGCTCAATTGCTTTTTGAATTCTCTCCTCCAGCAGTAGCGCTTTTGGCGCTTCCACAAAGTCGCTTTTAGTCAAAATGTCGGTAATCGAGATGATGCCCAACAGCTTACCTTGAATTACAGGTGCGCGATGAATACCAGTATTAGCAAATAACCGCGCTACATATTCCACACCCAAATCAGGATTAACTACAATGCAGGGCTTGCTCATAATTTCATAAACCCGCACTTGCTTTGGATCTTTCCCGTAGGCTGTTATCTTATAAACAATATCCGTTTCTGTGACAATGCCATAAGCATCATTGTCATAGCGACGATCCACAACCAGCGCCCGCAATCCTTTATCCTTCATTAGCCCCACCGCTTCAGCAACAGTTGCCGAACCGCGAATGGTAACTACATCTTTAGTCATAATATCTTCAGCTTTCATCATTGCTGTAGTCTCCTGGTTTATAGTTCGGTGCAGCACAGCGCCCTCATGGACGTATCGAAGCCATTGCAACGCACAGTTGGTTAACTAGAAAGTAAAAAAGTTGAACTTTTGCCCAGCTACAACAATAAATTAGACCAGTTGTCAAATTCTGATGTTATCCAATGTAACCAATACCCAAAAACTAAGCATAAATTGTGTTGAAGAAGAATCCAGAAGTCAGAATGGGCTAAACCCTAGCTATCCGCTAACAGGAATCAGAACAAGAAAGTAGGGGATTCAGACCTACCACTCTTTTACAAAGTTAAGGCAGTCTGTTGGCGGGGTTCCCCCGCTTAAAGGAACTGCCGTCAGATGCCTGCGGCGGGCTGCGCTATCCGTTGGCGCAGCGTAAAGCCTGCGCGACAAGACGCACTTGCGTTCGCTTAGAGCGAGTCCGCAAGCGTCGGAAACCTCTGCTGAACGCCAGTGACGCTCCTGCGTCGCTACCGCTTCGCTAACGCCCAAGTCGGGAAACCCTTTCCCTTGCGACTGGCTCAACTTTGCGCTAATTGTAGACCACTAAATTTTCAATTTAGCGGGGGTCTTAAACCCCCTTATTCATCCACCAGTCGTAGAGAATTAATGGCTTTATTCTGACTCCTGACTCCTGAATTCTATTTATTTTTTAATTGCCGAAAATTGCCGTATTTTCCAAAAATAGCTAGAAATCCAATTGGTAATAATATGAGCAACAATCGGTACTAACAAGTTGCCCGTGAGCAGGGCACTATACGCCAATATCATCCCGATAATCGTTGCCCAAATTACATAAGGCCATTGTTGGGAACCGCTAAAATGCAAAATGCCGAAGCAAAAACTGGATACAATTACAGCTGTCAGATCGGAGCCTAAAGCTGGTAAAATCACACCTCTAAATAACAATTCTTCACTCAATCCTGGTAGCAACCCCAGCCAAATTAAATCTGGTAAGGTTAAAGGCTTCAGTACCATTTGTAAGTAATAATCTGCACTTTTACGATAGGCAGTCCATAGGCGATAAGTGAAGCCACTTAACGCAGTTATAAGGAACCCCAACCCTACACCTAACAGCAACTCTTTTTGGTTCCAGTCCCAAGAAAATAGTGAAAAGTTACCAAAATATAACGAAAGTTTGGCGACTAGCAATAAAATAATTGCAGTGACTCCCATCGCCCCAAGTATTTGGATACGCGTCAGGTATGGAATTTCTGGCTCTTGTTTTTGTTGTTCAATCACAGGTTTTTAGAGAGAGTGGGGAGTGAAGGGTGGGGAGGTAGAAGGAGAATTAATAACCAATGACTAATGACTAATTGACTGCAAAGGTAATAATTTGGGACGGAGAGCGGAGGGATTGATGCCTGCTTTGTGTGCTACCAATACACCTACTGCTTCTAAATATGAGTTTACGCGTATGGATTTGATCCCCAGCGGTTGAGGAGGAACTTCTATGAGAGTTTTATTTTCTTCTACTGTAATTATTTGACATCGTCTTTGGCTTAAACTTAGTAAAGCACTGCTACCACAGGCAGTTGCAGGTAAGATTGCAGCATCTACTTCATCTACCCAAATATCTTCTTGCTGCGATCCTATTGCTCCTCTCTCTACTATAAATTGTGGGGCACGACTTAATCCGACAAGGACGCACGGCAAAAAGGTATAGCCCAATTCTTCGGCGGCGGAACGGGGTGATAAATCAGGTTGTGGAGGTTCGCTCAAAAGGGCGGGAGAATGAGCGCAAGGAATTTGAAAGGTTCGCACTAGCAAGTGGCTAATTACGGCTTCTGCACCTGCTAAAGGATCTACGCCTTCACCGTGGCGATATTTTTGTACTGCCTCCAGATCCATATCATCGGGGAAACGGGCAACAACCGCGATCGCTTCTGCCCCCGCTTTTTTAATTAATATCTCACCTGCTCGTAACAAACTATCCGGGTTGCCAATTGTTCCCCAACTCACTCCCGATGCTGTAGTCCGTAATTCTACATTTAAGGGTGCATCTGTAATTACATAGTCTGTTAATGTCAATCCTAGAGTTGCTCTGACTGCATCTGCTGCTTGTATATGTCGTAGTCGCAACTCTGGCTCAATGCCTTGGTCTAAAAGCAAACCTACTTTGTTGCTGCGGACTGGACGCAAACCCCACCATCCAGAGGCGAATTTGTCAAGTCCGTAACCTTCAACATATAAAGCGTTGGGAAGATTCCAATACAAACTCGCGCCATTCAGGACATTGGGGTGAGTAATTAGGCGATCGCAAACCTGTGCTATAACTTTGGCAACAGGTAAAGCATCTCCTGCATAACCCCCAATGGTAGCCCCAACGCCAGTTGGTACAATTAAGATAGCAGTGTATGGACGATTCATTGTAAGTTATGAGTCCTGAGTTATGAGTGATGAGTTTATGAATCACAAGCCATCAAATCCTAACTCTTGTACAGGCGCGATTAATGAGCCAGCGCGTTGCAGGGAGCAACTGGCGTCGCGTCTCTTCTCCTAACTATTAACTGTAGTCACTACGGCTTCAACTGTAGCTTTTTGTTCCTCAACGTCCACAGAGGTAATTGCCCAACGCAGGGGTTCCCCTTGTTTCTTCAACTCTGTTTCAATTTCTTCTAGTAATTCTGCCGGAGTTTCTTGTAAATCAATTTCTGCGGTAATAAAATGAGTCGTCATCTTGGTAAATCCTGTTGATTTGTAATTTCTAGAATATAGCAATCCGATTTGATTCGGAGAATTACTCGTAAAGACCGGGGACTGGGGAAGGTGGGGCCCCCTCTGGGGATAAGGGGTAATGGGGATTGTGGACTAGGAAGAAGGAATAAAGGTGTACTGAGTTTTTTTCAAAAATCAAATATGAGTCCTATAGCTAATATCAGTTGCGCTGAAATACTTATGTAATTTATCAGATTTGGTAATGTATAAGTAAGTATTTATCAATACTAAAATTTAGAATAACGAGCCGACAAAAAAGAAAAAAGAGGGGGTGTGATTGAACACAGACTCCCGATGAGCAGAAATTGAGAAAAGAATCACCAACTCTCACCTGCTAATATAAAACGTGCCTTGTTAGAAGAATTTTGTCAAAAGGATATTACTGGTTGCCGCTTACGTTTACAACTCGAAAACTGGCTAAACGAGCTGCTATCTGAATCAGCGTCCTAGTTGGTAGATTAGTTCTTTTTGTAAATTCAAGATTCAAAAAGTAGATTCTTTCTTTTGAATTTTGAATTTTGAATTTTGGATTGGAGCGAAGCGACGCTGTATTGCTAACGACTAATAGATGAGAACTACATAGCTATTCAAAAACTAGCTATTAACCATTACTTATTAGCAATAATATAAATTAACACCCGGTTTTATACGTAGGCTGAATCACAATAAATCTAAATAATCCCAAATTTGCAATTTATCTTAGGGTAATGAGTCTGTTTGTTCATCTTCTCGGCGATCTTGATTCATCAACACAATCTGACGCTGGCTGGGATCGAATCGGTATCCTTGTCGTTGCCTAATAACTTTAGCTTCTTGCGGATCGAAGTTACGGTTAAATTCCGCCCGCAAATCATTGACATGTCCTTCCATCAGCTTGACCTCAGTACTTATTTCTCGCAATTTTTCTTGCTGTAACCAATGATAAGGCAACAGTTGTGTTAAAGCAGATGCTGCAACGGCTGTAATCACAAGATTGACCGCTATTTTGGCTGTGCTCTCCAGTGCCATCACTTGGTAAGAACGTTGACGAAGATGCCGCTTTGGTCGAGAAACGATCCGGCGTTTTTGTATAGGTTGTAACGGTGGTCTGGAGGGTTGAATCGCGTTCATGATGCTAAAAAATAACCTCGCTTAGTGAAGGGAAGCACTATCAAGAGTGCTAAGTTATGAGTTTTGTTAGCAGTAGCGGGGGGTTAGCCCGTGCTGAGTTGGAAATCTCACTCAGCACTCAGCACTCAATACTTGGAACTGAATCAAGCACTCAGCACTCCTGAATGCTTGATTTAGCTGTCATATTACTTCATTTTTTTGAAATAGCTACAAGTGTTGTACCAGTTAAAAAATAACCTGGCTTACGTAAGTGCAAGGGTTCTAGATACTTATGACATAAACCCATAAAGTCTGGAAATTGCACCCCGTACTGCCAGGATTATTAGTTTTTTTACTGTGTCACATCAGAGCCTTATTTGTAAAGTTCTGTGGCTAATCGCCAAGCTAGAACTCCTGGGATCAAGGCTACAACTAGAGCGATGTAGACTTGAGTATCTGAGATGGAAGATATCTGAGCAATGTACAGAGTATCTAAGATAGGCATGGCTGAAAACCTCCTAATCTGAATAGATTTTGAACAGTTCGTTTACTACTTTTCCTTGTTTTGCCAGAATTGTGGAATATCTTGTTACAAGATGCAACAAAAGCAGTTATTAGTCAGTAGTTCTTATTTATTCTCCATTAAAAAATTTATAAAAATAATGAATTTATATTTGGGCATCGACTTCGGCACATCTGGTGGACGCGGTGTGGTAATTGACGAGGAAGCCTCTTCTATTCAGACTGAGATACGATATTCCTTCCACGACTCATCAGATGCCGTTACGCCAAAAATTTGGCAGGAAGTTTTGTTTGCGTTGGTGGAACAAATACCTGAAGAGTTGCGGCGAGAAATTAAAGCGATCGCAATTAATGGCACTTCTTCCACCGTCTTACTGGTTGATGCTGCTGGCAATCTAACAGATGCACCATTGTTATATAACGATGCGCGGGGATCGTTGGTGCTAGAGCATTTGAAGAGTATCGCACCCCTTAATCATACTGTCTTAAGTGCCACATCCAGCCTGGCCAAACTTTTGTGGATGAGGCAATTACCCTCTTTTAGCAAAGCTAAATATTTTTTGCATCAAGCAGATTGGCTGGCGTTTCTGTTACATGGACAGTTGGGTATTAGCGATTACCATAATGCTTTAAAGCTGGGTTATGACGTAGAAGAGTTGAAATACCCAGAATGGCTAGAAAATTTGCAAATACCGATTCAGTTACCCAAAGTTTTAACTCCTGGTACTCCGATTGCCAAATTGCGTCCTGAAATTGCGGATAAGTTCGGTTTGCGCCGTGATTGTGTGGTGTGTGCTGGTACAACTGATAGTATTGCCGCTTTTATTGCCAGTGGGGCAAAATTACCTGGTGAAGCCGTGACTTCCCTTGGTTCAACATTGGTACTAAAGTTGCTAAGTCATACCCGTGTAGAAGATGCCAGATATGGAATTTACAGCCATCGCTTGGGAGATTTGTGGCTGACTGGTGGTGCTTCCAATACTGGAGGTGCAGTACTTAAGCAATTTTTCACAAACGCTGAGTTAGAAAGCCTTAGCCAGGAGATTGATGCATCAAAAGCTAGCGAGTTAGATTATTATCCATTGTTGAAGGTAGGCGATCGCTTTCCGATTAACGATCCTAATCTACCGCCACGATTGTCACCACGCCCGGATAATCCAGTGGAATTTTTACATGGGTTATTAGAAAGCCTTGCCCGCATCGAAGCGCGAGGGTATGAATTATTACAAAAAATGGGAGCAGATAAATTGAGCCGTGTTTATACTGCTGGCGGTGGCGCGGCGAATGATACTTGGACTACGATTAGGGCGCGTAATTTGCAGATTCCTGTACTATCGTCAGTGTATACAGAAGCTGCTTACGGCACAGCACTATTGGCAATGGGAGGATGGAAGGAAAAATTAAAAGAGTAATTGTGTAACTATCTTTTTGTAGATATTTCTAAATCAGTATCTATCCCAGTGACAATCGACATATCTCGGGCGATACTAGGATGAATAGATACCGGATTATAGATTCCAGGTTAATTATCTGGGCAGCTATTCGGGGATGGGTGCTTCGCAGCAAGCGAATGTCATCTGTCCCCTTTACTAATTATTGGTGTAATTTATAACTAGCCTAGCGTCGCTAAGAGAATGGTTGTATTAAGGCGATCGCAACAAGCTTTCACTAAAAAAATAAAGCTAAATTATTCGTATCTGTCCATCTTAGGTATCATGACATATAGCAATAGCAAATCGGGTATTTCAGCAGCAAAATCTTTCAAAGCTTTTACAGCGAAATTTATACCTTGTGTAATTTTATAAGTTAAAAAAAGTCTCTAGTTTGTGAATCAACTAGAGAGAAGAGAATGATTTAATGTTCTCTTCAAAAAAATACTTTTTTTACTAAACTTTTTCTTCTGTCTAGTGAACAAGTTCAGGCAGATAAAGTATGATTTTATGTAAAGTTTACTAGTAACAAAAAATACAAAGTAACTGCCTGCAGCATACAGGCACACACCAAATTTCTCGCTTTTGATTTTATCAGGAGCGAGAAACTTCAGTTTTGTATTTTTTATTACTAGCAAACTTCATAGGAAACGATACTTTATCTGCCTAAACTTGTTCACTAGATAGAAGAAAAAGCTTAGTAATGAGAAGTATTCTTTTGATAACAAGACTAAGCAATTTTTTTCTAATTGATTTACAAACTACAGATTAATCTAGTTTTAAAACAAATTTTACATCTGTTTAACAATGCCAAGTAATTTTTTTACACCAGTAGAAGAAAGAGAAAAAATATTTCGCACACAACTAGTTCAATGCGGTGTGTCATCTGAAAAAGCGGTTATTGCCGCCAAAATTTTAGCGTCTGGTCAACCAAATGAGCTTTTGTCATTTGAAGAGATAAAAATTGTTGAAGACGCTCGTCAAAAGTGGTTGTTGTACAGAAATTAGCCTTCTGATTGAGATTTTCTCTGTATTAACAACTGCATCTGCTAGCATCAGCGAAGGGTAATTGCATGATTGCACCCAAAAGTCGGCAACAGTCAATCTAACCGATATCGTAATAATTACCCTTACACACTTTTTGAGTTTGTCAACGTTTCATTTAGAGTAAACCAAATTGTGAGTTGAAAGTAACCGGATGCTGGAAAAACTTTGGGTATTTTGTAGATGCGGATGAATGCCTTACGGCAGTAAGCTGCTTTAATGACAGCAAGCGTAACACAGAGATAAAAAAGTGCAAATCACTAAGCGCAATGTTGAATTAAGAGTAGATGGCAGCTTAATGCGTGTTTATGTTGCAGCTCCCAAAGCAGCAGGAAAATACCCTGGTATTGTCTTCTACAGTGATATTTATCAGTTAGGCGATCCAATGATTCGTTTAGCTAACTACTTAGCAGGATACGGCTATGTAGTAGCAGCCCCAGAAATTTTTCACCGAATTGAGCCAGTTGGTTTAGTAATTGAGCCAGACGATCTCGGAAGAATGCGGGGTAATGACGATGCGCGTCGAACCTCTGTAGCTGATTATGATGCTGATTGCCTTGCGGTGATTGAATTTCTGAAAACAGAGAGTGCGGTTTCTCCAAATCAAATAAGCACTCTCGGCTTTTGTATTGGTGGACATTTAGCTTTCCGCGCCGCATTTCAAAGCGAAATTCGGGCTGCCGTTTGCTGTTACCCTACTGGTATTCCCAGTGGTAAACTGGGTAAAGAGGTAGCCGATACAATCCAAAGGGTAAGTGAAATTAAAGGCGAGATGCTAATGATATTTGGTACTCTTGACCCTCATATACCAGAGAGCGATCGCCAAACCCTAATAAAAGCAATCGAAAATGCTAACATACCTCACCAAGTTTTCTTGTATGAAGCAGAACATACATTCATGCGCGACGACGGTTATCGTTATGATTCTAATGCTAGTACCTCTGCTTGGTCTGAAATAATAACTTTTTTGGGGCGCGTATTTGCAGAGTGAAAACTTATATTATTGCTTTCTTCACGTCAATGTTGAGCTGTCTGCAACGCTAACAAACCAGCACCATAAGCAGGTTCATATCTCGGAAATATCACCTTTACTTCAGGAAAATTATTCATAATTGATGCTACAAACTTCCCATGCATATTGCATCTACCGCGCCATACACTTCCTGTTGTGACGACTTCTAAAGCTGAGTCAACACTAAAAATAGCATCAATTACTGTAGATGTAGCTTTCACTAATTCTTTGACAGCATCATCAATAATAATATTCGCTACTATATCACCTGAGGCTGCTGCAAAATCTACAATTGGTGCTAAAGCCGCTATCTGTTTCACTCCCCATTCTCGCCGATAGACTACTTCTATTAAATCTTCTATACTTTCCAAATCAAGATGCTGTTTGAAATCTTCTAGCAAACTCGTTGATATTTCCCGTCCATCATAAGATTTTAATGCTGCATTCAAGCCAGCGATCGCAATTTTATAGGCACTACCTTCATCTCCTAAAATATACCCCCAGCCACCGACTCGCTTGGTATATCCTTGATGATTTCGCCCAAAAATTATCGAGCCAGTACCTGCTGCAACCACGATTCCTACAGGCTGACCAATTCCACCAACTAAAGCAATTAAAGCATCGTTACAAATTACAATATTCGCTGGCTGTAATGCCCAATTAATAGGCAATATATTATTTTGTAACTCTTTAACTAAATCTTTTATTACTTCAATATCTGCTGCACGGCCAACACCTGCTAAACCCAGACATATCGCGTCAATCTTCACACTCTTGGTAATTATTGCTGCCTCAAGTGCATTGTAAATAGCTGATTGAATAGATTGTAAAGTTGCTTCAATACCTATACTTTGATAATTAGATGGCCCTGTTTCACCACGACCTAGTACTTTACATGAATCGTCCATTAAAACACAAATAGTTTTGCTACCGCCGCCATCTATTCCTAAAACATAACTCATGGATTATAATATTAATTATTTTGATGCTTTACTTGTTCTTTTAAAGGAATAAAAAATAGAGCAATCATTCCAGGAATAGTCAGCAAACAGACCAAGACAAAAAATAATGGATAGCCAAGTACTTTTTGCAAATAACCGCTAACTAATCCAGGTAGCATCATTCCTAAAGCCATAATGCCAGTGGAAATAGCAAAATGAGAAGTTTTATATTCGCCTTGGCAAATATACATTAAATAAACACTAAAAGCTGTAAATCCAAACCCATATCCAAATTGCTCTAAGGAAACCAAGGGATACACTAATGTTAGTGAAGGTTTAGTGTAAGCCATATATACATAAAATACATCAGGTAAATTTAAAGCTAAAGCCATAGGAAACAAACATTTTTTTAACCCATATCTAGAAATTAGCAAGCCTCCTAAAATTCCTCCACAAATCAGGGATATTACCCCAAATGTACCGTAGACTAATCCGACTTCACCTTCTCTTCCTAAAATAGTTCTAAGGAAGCATTTTGCTACGATTCATTGGCACAAAGCCGTAAGCTACATTTCTCTAACACTGGACTCAAGTGGCTTCTTGCCTCCAACCCCAATTTTTGCGCTTGCTTTTCAGTGATTGGCAATTCCCCTATACAAATGCGTGATTTGTCTTGGTCGTCCTTTATTTGTGCCTGTTGTTTCTTCGATAAAAAAAGGCAATTTTGGGACTGACGTATTCCAGCATTTGCGTTGTTTACCGCCGTAGGCATCGCACTGTTTTTTCGATTCCTTCCAAGGTTTGTAACTCAGATGGTGATGTATTTTTATACAGAATCGCCGCGATTTCTTTGACTGCTGCTTGTAACCGTTCTTGTTCTTCTGGGGTCATGGCTATGCTTCCAGTCAGTATTGTCTTATCCTCATACTACACTCCTTAATCAGTATTTCTGCAAAAATGGGATGCTCCCTTTCAGCTCTTCCTCTATCAATTTAAAAATTGGGGTTTCCATTTGATTATTCCTCTTTATTACAAAAACCAAAATTAGTAAATAGATTAATTTTGAATCTATTTTTAAAATATTTCTGGGACTTCAAGCTGTTTGATCAGTCCTGAATAATGCCTATAGATTACTTCAAGAGAATTACCCACCATGTCAGCAACTTGTTTAACACTAATACCTGCTTATAAACATAGGGGAATAAAAGTGTGACGACAGTTATCTTGAGGCAGATAATACCTGATTAATCTATCTTTAACTAAATTAGTTAATACAGGCTTCCAAACTCTATTTAAAAAGTTATGGGTATCTATCTCTCTACTATTGCGTGAATAAAACAATAATGTTTCATCTTCTCCATAACCAATAGACTTTAAGAGTTGTTCTAGCTGATTATTGATTGGGAATAATCTTGTTTGGTGAGTTTTTGTATCCTTTCTAATCTTTAGATCAGATGGTACAGCTTCAGCAAAGGTGATGTGAGTTTTACTAATATGTTTCCACTTCAAAGCTACAGCTTCTTCAGGTCTACACCCTGTAAGAAATAGAAGGCTAACATAATTTACATAGTATGAATGAAGACGTGATGAATGCTTAGAACAATATTTATTGCTAGTAAAAGCATCAATAATAGTATTTATTTCCTCTTTGTTAAAAGTGAGTATAGTGCTATCTTTTCTTTTGGTCTTTATACCACTAACTAAGTCTTTGAAAGTATTATTCTCTATTAGTTTGGATAAAACCGCCCACTTACAGCAAGCACTAAACTGTTTCAAAGTACGCTTGGCCGTTTCAGCAGAGTAAGTACTTAGCAAATAATCGCGTATAATTATTGATTTAGTAGTATCAATAGTTGGTAATACTTTTATACGCTTACTAATTAATGAATAATCGCGGAGAATAGTTGATTGTTCTACCTGATCGCTTCTGAACTCAACATATTTCTCCCACAGCTCCCCTAAGTTATAAGTTCGCTCTTTGGTGGATGTAGGGTCTAGAATAGCTTGGATTTTGTACCTAGTCAGTGTGAAATCAAAGTGACCAGCTAGTATATCTAATTCAGCTTGACGTGCCTTAAGCTCAGCAACGACTCTATTCTCAGGAGTGTCCACTAAATGGAGAGATAAGTATTTCTGATTACTATTGAATAGAAGTCTAGGAAATCTTAATCTTAAGCGACTTTTCAGGGTTTCAATTCCAACTTTCATGACTATCAGCTTGCTAAAGGAGCATAGTCAGAAAATAGTCAATAAGAGCCTTATATAGAAATTCAGCTCCTTATTACCATTTCTGAATAGGAGCTGAAACCCTTATGTAGTCTTACTTTTGTGATGCCAGGAACCGGACTTGAACCGGTGACACGAGGATTTTCAGTCCTCTGCTCTACCAACTGAGCTATCCCGGCTAGGGCTTTTGTTAGCCACGATTAATCAATGTAGCAAACATCTAAGAATATAGCAAGTCTTTGAAGAAAAATAGTTATGCAGCTTTCAAAGTCAACTTAAACCAGATGAAAACAGCTACAAATAGTAGAAACTGGACAAGAACAATACTTGGCCCAGAAGCCAGGTTGAAAATACCTGACACCATGATGCCAGTAATGCTGCTGACGGAACCAACTATCACTGACATGACTAAAAAGCGGCTAAAGTGGTGACTTATCAGTTTGGCGGTAGAGGCGGGAATGACCAAAAAGGCGTTTACTAGTAAAACACCGACAGCTTTAATGGCGACAGCAACGGCGAGTGAAAGCAAAACCACAAAGGCGTAGCGGTACAATTGGACGGGAACGCCTTGAACTTGGGCAACATCGGGGTTAAGGGTTAATAAAATTTGCTGTCGCAGAGTTGATAGTAAAAATATGCTACCTCCCACAAGGACTAGCAGCGTCAAAATCAAATCTGTAGTATCGATCGCTAGAATATCCCCGAACAGTACAGCCATCAAGTTGCCACGATATCCTTTAATTAGGCTTGTGAGAATTAAACCGATTGCTAATGCCCCAGATAGCACTATGCTAAGTATGCTATCGCTAGCTAAGTCGGTTTTGTCGATAAAGTAGAGGACAATAACCCCAAAAACTAAGGTAAAAGGTAACAGCATCCAAGTAGGATTTATTTGTAGCAGCACACCTAACGCCACACCTACTAATGCTGCATGACCAACTGCGTGGCTGAAAAATGATAATTGGCGCAAGGTGACAAAACTACCCAACATCCCGCCAAGTATCCCCATCAAGGCAGCACCGACGATCGCACGCTGTATCGAAGGAAGTTGTAACAACTCTAGCAAGTCATTACCACTAGCGATCGCTAACCAAGTTATCTGACAATTATTGAAGAAATTCATACTTATGAACATTAATGTTGGTGCTGGTAGCGACTGAAACCTGGGCCGTAGGTTGCTAACAGGTTTTGCGGTGAAAGGGCAATTTCTGGCTTACCAGTACAAACAATGCTTTGGTTCAGGCAAAGCACGCGATCGCAATGCCGATTGACCATATCAATATCGTGAGAAACTTGTAATACTGTCCAACCTTCCTCTCGCTTTAATTCATTGAGCAAAGCGTAAAAATCTGCTGCACCCTGCACATCAACACCAGCAAAGGCTTCATCTAGTACTAAGAGTTTCCGAGGCATTACTAAACAATAAGCCAATAAAACCCGCTTGAGCTGACCGCCACTAAGAGTACCAATAGCTTGATGCTGTAAATGATAAGCATCGGTTCGCCGTAAAGCTTCTGTTACTGCTGCCGATTTTTCTCGGTCTTGTCTCCCCAGCTGGGAAAAAAATGAACTCTTTTTTTTCCCTTCCTTAGTCCATCCCAGTCCAACTAATTCGCTGACAGAAATAGGAAAGCTCCGGTCAAAAATGAAGTTTTGCGGCATATAGCCCAACGTGTGGCGTAAATGCCCTAATCTGGAAATTGGACGACCCAAGATTTGAATCGTACCAGCATTTCGAGGTATCAAATCTAAAACTGCTTTTACCAGGGTACTTTTACCAGCACCATTAGGGCCAACAATGGCTGTATCTGTTCCTGGCAATAATTCAAAGGAAACATCTCGAACAGTTAGATAGCTGCCTTGATAGACAGTTAATTCTTTTACTTTCAAAATAGGAATGTCATTAGTCATTGGTCACTTGTACTGAGCGTAGTCGAAGTATTGGTCATTGGTCACTTGTACTGAGCGTAGTCGAAGTATTAGTCATTGGTCATTTGCAAAGGACAAAGGACAACTGACAAATGACAAATCTATTTACACGATGTTTCCAGAGTTTGCAAATTAGCTTTCATTGCCTTGAAATAATGCTGTGGATCTGTTTCGCCAGTTTCTAGAGAATCCAGAGTACGCAAATTTAATTTCAAGTCTTTAGATAGGCTGTTTAGCAGTTTATTATCTACTCCTGGTTCACTAAATAAAGCTTTAACTTTGTATTTTTTCACAGCGTTGACGGCATTTTGGACATCTGTTGGTGAAAGTTGGTCTTCGGGAATTTGCACCACAGCAACTTGTTTGAGGTTATAGCGTTTGGCTAAATATGGAAACGCATCATGAAAGGTAATAAAGGTGCAACTGGGATTTTTCTGCAAAGTCTGCTGAAATTCGCTGTTTAAACTTTCTAATTCTTTAATATAAGCCGTAGCATTTGCTTCGTAAGTAGCTTTGTTAGAAGGGTCGGCAGCAATTAATCCATCCTTAATATTTGTTACCTGTTGTTTTGCTAAAACTGGATCTAACCAAACGTGAGGATTACCTTGACTATGTTCGTGGTCTTTTTCTTCTTGGGCTGTTTTCACGACAGGTGAAATTTCATTTAAAGGTTTAATACCAATACTTGCATCAATTTCAGTTAATTGGGGATTTTGAGCATTTTTGACAGTACCTTCCAGAAATTCCTCCAAGCCTAAACCATTTTTTACTAACACTTTAGCAGTAGCGATCGCTTTGACATTTGCTGGTGTCGCTTGGTATTCATGTACCTCCGTACCAGGTGGTACTAGAATTTCTACATCTGCTACATCCCCAGCTACTGCCTTAGTAAACAAATATATCGGCAAAAATGTCGCTACTACTTTAGTTTTTCCTGACTGCGCCTGTGGGGTAGAAGCAGCTTCCTGTGCTTGCGGCGACTGTTCGGAAGTTGTTCTTTGATTTGGATTCGATTGGCTACACCCAGTAGCCATTGACAACATTAGCAGAGCAATTATGGGCAAGATGCCGCTTCTTTGTCTACCTGTTCTGACTTCTGTGCAATTCACAATCACAATTTTTCTCCTCCAAACGGATGCTTGCTTTACCTCTGTCATCATCGCTATTGACAATGGGAAGTATTCTAAATTTTATACTATAATCATTCTCATTCTCATTTTTATTCCATAATATCATTCTGGGTTTACTGTGTAATGAGTAACAACAAAACTTTTTCAGTAGGTACAGCCTTCTGCAATTGAGTTTTCCCTAAATAATTAGGATTTCTTGACTTTTTTGTTAAAAATATTGCTGAATTCTGATAAGATTACTGAGAAAGATTTTCATGAAATATACGTTTAAAAAAATGTGGTTTGGGTGTGAATTGGAGATCAATGTGAGAATAAAAATGCAAAAATTCTGTAAATATCTGCTAGTTAGTCCAGCAATCTGCGGTGTAATGCTATTTGTGAATACTGCTACATTTGCAGGTGAAATATCCAAGACGTCTGAAATCAATCAACCACAAGTTTTAGCTAATCCAGACAAAAAAGCTGAGAACATAGCGCCAGATCAGACAATGGCGCAAGTTACCTCTGTATCTCAATTTTCTGACGTACAACCTACTGACTGGGCATTCCAAGCATTGCAGTCCTTAGTTGAGCGCTATGGCTGCATTGCAGGATACCCAAATAGCACTTATCGCGGTAATCGGGCATTAACGCGATATGAGTTTGCTGCTGGTTTGAATGCTTGTCTTGATCGCGTTAACGAACTTATTGCTACAGCCACTGGCGATTTAGTTAACAAACAAGATTTAGCCACATTACAAAAGCTGCAAAAAGATTTTTCCGCAGAACTGGCGACACTCCGAGGTCGTGTGGATGCAGTAGAAGCACGCAGTGCTGAATTGGAGGCGAATCGGTTTTCAACCACAACCAAACTGAATGGAGAAGTGGTAGTAGCGATCGCAGATGTTATCGCTGGAGACACAGTTAATGGTCAAGAAGTCAATCAAAATACTGTTCTTGGAGACCGGGTGCGTCTGAACCTTGATACCAGTTTTACTGGCCAAGATTTACTCAGAACACGACTTCAGGCAACAAACCTAGACCCTTTCTCTGGGACTGCTACCTTTACACCAGAAGGTGACTTGCGATTTGCTGGTGGTAACAATAATAATGGAGTTGTGATAGACGCACTGTTGTATCAGTTTCCTCTCGGTAAGAAAACAGGCATAACTCTGGAAGCAAATGCAGGTGCAATTGATGATTTCACTAACACAGTCAACCCGTACTTAGATGGGGACGGTGGTACTGGTGCCGTTTCCCATTTTGGGACTCGCAACCCAATTTATTATTTAGTCAATGGTACTGGTATAGGAATAAAACACGAGTTCAGCGATCGGCTAGAATTAAGCTTTGGGTATTTAGCGAATGATGCTGCTAACCCTCAGCTAGGCTCTGGACTGTTCAACGGTGCTTATGGTGCCATGGGGCAGTTAACTGTTAAGCCTAGCAACCAAATTACTCTTGGTTTGACCTACATTAACGCTTACAAAAATACTTTTTTTGCCAATGGTAGTGGTGGTAGCAATAACGCTAATGACAACATATTGCAGAATGCTTCCAGTAACTCCTACGGTATAGAAGCATCCTTTCAACCTAGCTCAAAATTTGTGATTGGTGGTTGGGCTGGCTTGACCAAAGCTCGTGTCCTTTCAGTCGGTGATGCTGACATCTGGAACTATGCCGTTACACTGGCTTTCCCGGATCTTGGTAAAACAGGTAACATTGCAGGTATTATTGCGGGTATGGAACCTAAAGTTACCAGTGTAAGTAATTCTCTCAGAAATGCAGGTATCAACAAAGATCCAGACACTTCATATCATATTGAAGGTTTTTATCAATATAAGCTGAGTGACAATATCAGCATCACCCCAGCAGTTATCTGGCTGACAGCACCAGACCATAACAATCAAAACGATGATATTGTGATTGGTACAGTGAGAACCACATTCACTTTCTAATTTTGAAAATCTTAAAAGAAGACGCAAATTTATCTTTTGCGTCTTCTTTTTGTGTATTGCTTTAAAGATCAACCTCAGCATTTTTATCGAACTTGATATCTTAAAACAATGCAAGTTCAATAGATAGGAAAGGTCAAAAAGGTTGCTAGATATGAATTTGCTCAACTGAACATCCACGCAGCCTGAAAAAAGTCGCGCTCACAAAACATTGCATAACGATAAGTTGAATGCACAATAGAATTGCTAGCGGCATAATTGTCAACTAAATTTTCTAATTGTTGTGTTAGTGGTTGAAAATCTGCGCTGCTATAAGTACGAATCCAGTCTGCATATTGATGATTAGGAATACCGTTACAAGCCAATTTTTCTCCTAAAAAGGCATACAGACGCATACAGGGAGACATCGCCGCAGCAGTTAAACCCACATCTTTGCTCCAAGCAGTTGCTAACAAAAAATCAGTATAGCGGCGGGTGGCAGACGCAGGTTCTACAGCATACAAATTGACTCCCCACTCATAAGCATAGCTAGTATGCAGACGTAGTTCTTCTAAAACTCCACTAGCTAAATTATGAAATGTAGTAAAACCTAACCAGTCTGGTGCTTTAGCTGCGGCGATACTGTAGGCACGCGCAAAAGCTTCTAAGAAAAAAGCATCTTGCCCTACGTAGTAAGCAAATTTAGCTTGCTCAAGAGTACCATCACCAATGCCTCGAACAAAAGGATGCTCTAGGCAAGCTTGGGCTAAGTCTTGATTTGCTGCCCATAAATCTTTAGATAAGTCATTTGTCATTTGTTATTTATCATTTGTTAACTGTTATTATCTCCTTTAAAAAGGGAAGAACTGAAGCAAGACTGAGCCAATACTTCCCAAAAACTCAAGGAAGTTGGGCTTACCAGTACTTACCTTCTCATTAATAGGCGTTTGCAGTTCTTTAACAAAAGCTTGGGCTGTTAGGGTTCCAGTATTGTTGTTTTGGGATGTAAACAATTTTTCTGCAACTTGAGCATCTTGGAATGCACCTTGTCTATCTATTATTTGGTAACGGGCGACACCACGAGCTAGATAAGCATCTGCATATTCTGGTTTAATTGCGATCGCTTGATTAAAATAACTGATTGCTTGCTGTTGGTTGCCTTTTTGTGCTTCTGCTACACCCAAAGCATAAAATTCTGCTGGTGAAGCAATTTGTGATGGTATAGCAACTGCACCTTGAAAGTTAGTCCCATTCAAGTAAGCGCCAGTCAGTTCTGCATTTGCTAAATAAGTATTTCTCAAATCAGCACCCGTCAAATTTGCGCCATTAAATTTAGCTTCGCTGAGGTTAACGCCAAATAAACTCGCGCCACTTAAATTTGCACCCCGCAAATCTGCGCCGCTCAAGTTTGCGCGGCTGAGGTTCGCACCTGTGAGATTAGCACCGCTCAAACTGGCTCCAGATAAGTCAGCCATCACTAAACCTGCATTTGTCAAATCACAGTTTTGACATTGTTTGGTTGCTAATAAGTGTTTAACATCTTCAGAATTTGCTGCTTGTACGGTTGTTGTCAAACTAATCGTGGTTAAAAATGCAACTGCACTTATAATTTGGTTTTTCATATTTGTGTAGTCTTTTTAACTCAGTAATAATATTAACTGAGATGGATTTATACCTCAGCATTATGATATGAGCAATCTCAACAATTTGCCCTCTGTAGTTGTCTATATCACTAATAAATTGGCGATGCCTTTCCTATGGAAGGCTATGCTAAAGGATGGTAGAAAAGTCCTCAAGTTATCAATTGAGCCGATAATACCAATTTAATATGAAGCTGCATAATATAAGAGTGGCTTGCAAACTCCATAAATTTAAATCCCTATGAGCCGCCGATTTAAGATTGCGATCGCACAAAGCGAAGAGGAATTGAAAAAACGTCTACAGACAGCTAGGTTAGGAAACCAAAAAGAAAAACTCCAGATGCTGTGGTGGCTCAAAACTGGACAGGTAAAGGAGCAGCAGCAAATAGGGGAACGCTTGGGCCGAGACACTTCAACAGTCACAAGATGGTTACAGAAATACCGTAATGGTGGAATTTCAAGCTTATTAGAAATCAAGAAGGCACCAGGGGCAAGTCGAAAAATTAGCGATGACGCGATCGCGGCACTTAAACACGAGTTAGAAACAGGTGAAGGGTTTAGTAGTTATGGTGCAATCGTTGAGTGGTTGGAAAAGGAACATGGGCAATGTATATAGCAACTGTAACATCTAGATAATTAATATTTTTTCAAATCAAGTAAATTGTAGAGTAGTATCCAAGCCTAAAGCTTGCCCTAAAAACTGGATTAGTCATTGTCATCAGAGATACTCTCGCTTGAGAGCAAAATCATAGATTTGCTTTTGTATACCCTGATTTTAAATAAATATGAGACTATAGAAATATTAAGGCAGTCAGAAAAACGTGAGTCAGCAAGACAAACTCTTAGAAAAAATTCTCTCTGGGACTTCTGATACAGATATCCCCTTCGCCCAACTGTGGCAACTTTTATATACACTAGGCTTTGAAGAACGGATTCGTGGCGATCATCGTATTTTTGTCAAAGCTGGTGTTGAGGAAATATTGAACCTGCAACATAAAAAAGGAAAAGCTAAAAGCTATCAAATTAAACAAGTTCGCGCAGTGATTCTCAAATATAAACTAGGAAGAAAAAATGATATTTCGGTATGAAATTATTCTTTATTGGAGTGAATTAGATCGAGCCTTTATTGCTGAAGTCCCAGAGTTATCAGGCTGTGCTGCTGACGGTGATACTTATCAAGAAGCCTTGCATAATGTAGAATTAGTTGTGCAGGAATGGATAGAAATGGCTAAGGATTTGGGGCGTCAAGTTCCTGAACATAAACCGCGTTTGATGTACATTTAATTGATATACAAGCTAATTCAAGCTTACTTCTCAGCCTGATCATAAATATTTGATATATCCTAGATACGAATTAGAAAAATTTTCGCTATGGCGCTTCTCATTTGTTCTGATCTCTCTCCAAACCTCTCTTTTAGAAGAAGAGAGACTTTGAATCTTACTCTCTAACCTACGCAGTTTAAAGTTAGTAGCGCTAATTCAAGATATTGAGTTATACTAAATTTGCTGTAAATTCACTGTTGTGGAGATAACAGGGGAAGTATAAATGAATAACTTAGCTATTAGCAACCTTACAAATAACCATAATATGTGATTTATATTTGTTAGCAGTATAGTGAATAAGTTGTAATCCAGAACGTTCTAGTTCTTGTAACAATTTAGGAATTTCATACTTGTGATGTCGCCAAATAGTAATCTCTTCACCTTTAGAGATTTCAATATTTTTCTCTATCCCCATCTGACTAAAATTTATGATGTAATCATGACGTAGTTTCAGATTAGCAACAATACTATCTGTTTTTAAATCATACTTCCTTACCAGTTCGCAATCTTCAGATTTAATCCCAATTTTCTTTTTAACCCATCCATAGACTTCTTCTACATGGTACTTGCAGCCACCTCTCACTATTCCGTCCCATTTAGAGTTAGAACCAGTTTCGTTAGTAAATACTAAAAAATCATTTTTTTCCATGCTATCTCTAAAGTTTTTGAACACCTCCTCTCTATTTTGATGATTTCCAATGGTAACTCCTAAGTGCAAAAATATTTTGGCTGTATTATCAATTTCAAGACTATCTTGATTTCGGAATAAAACTTTGGGAACAGAACTACTTTCTATGTCAATTGTCGAACTGATAAACTCGACTAGTGGAAACCATTTGATAAAATTAGTTTTGGATACATGAAGTAATTGTTCACTAATATCTAAAGCTATATATTTATTAATTTTTCCTAATTTATTTAGTTTATAAATAAAGTTTTTAACTGGATAAGAATTACCTGCACCAACGTCTATAATATTTACTTTTTCACCAGTTTTTATATTGCTATTCAGATATTTAAAATTATCTTTTAAAAGGTCAATTTCTACATTTGCTCTTCTATACCATCTTGGAATAACATATTTCTGGTAAAAATCATCCCAAATCTTTGCACCTCTCCCTTTGTAGGAATACTTGAGAGGGATTTCTCGTCTGACTTCTAATGCATGAATTATCTCTAAAACTTCTTCTTCAGAAAAAAGAGAGTAGAACTCAGAACTTGGCTTTGCTGTGCGACTGATAGCAGGTGAAATATCTAAGGGAAGTCGAGAATTGCTATGAAAATTTTGAGCCATTATTGTTGTTCTTTGATTTTCTTCGGTCTTGAAATTGATTAGCTGCAATGTTTGCTAAAAATGTATTCTCCCATGCTACTGTCCCAAAACCTGGAATTGTCATCACAAAGGGCTGTTCTCTATCTCACATTTTCTACTCTCAAAGAAAAAATTGGTTTTTTACAATCAAAGTACGAGATAATTTTCCAAAGATACAGGGATGAATTGCAGTGGTTCAGCAACCAGAACTCCAGGAAATATCGTTGAGACAGTCAACCCAGCGCGTGCTAAGAAGTTTAAGCACTTACCGATGGACTTCACTGGGAGCATTAGTCAGCCTGTTGCTGCTGACGATCGCTAACGCTGTCACTCCACAACTATTTCGGTGGGGAATTGATGAGGGGATTGCGCAAAAAAATCTCCAAATTGTGCTATATAGCGCCGCCTGGATGGTAGTCGTGGCGATCGCTCGTGGTGTATTTAACTTTGGACAAAGCTATTTAGCAGAAGCAGTGTCTCAGGGTGTTGCTTATGACCTGCGAAACAAAATTTTTAGCAAGATTCAAAATCTCAGTTTCAGCTTTCATGACCAGGCGCAGACTTCCCAATTGCTAACCCGTGTTACTAGTGACATTGAGCAGATCCGTACCTTCATTGGCACTAGCTTAATTCAGGTTGTCGGTTCAATTGTGACATTGGTGAGTATTTCGGTGGTTTTGCTGGTGATGAACTGGCGATTAGCACTGATAACCCTCACAGTAGTACCTATTGCTGCATGGTTGATGGCACAATTCATTAACCGAAATAACAAAATTTTTCGGCAAGTACAAGAGCAACTGAGTAACCTGAATGCTGTATTGCAAGAGAACTTGCTCGGAATCCGGGTAGTAAAAGCCTTTGTACGCGAGTCAACCGAAAGGTCACGTTATACAACTCTGAATGATGGCCTAGTCAAGGCAAATATGAAGACCATTAGCGCCATCCGTGATACCTTCCCATTGATCTTTTTGCTGAGTAATTTCGTAACACTGGCAGTTTTCGCCTACGGGGGAAAGCAGGTGATTGGAAATCGGTTCTCCATTGGCGAACTGGTGGCATTTAACTCCTACCTAGCTTTGATTCTGCAACCGATTTTGTTAATTGGATTTGCTGCACCCGCGATCTCTCAAGCTGCGGCTTCGGCAGAACGAGTTTATGAAGTTGTAGATGCAAAGGTAGAAATTAGCGATCGCCCCGGTGCTGTACCATTTGACACTTGTGGTGGTAGAATTACCTTTGAAAATGTTTCTTTTCGCTATCCAGGAGCGATAACCGAAGCTCTGAAAGAAGTATCCTTTGAAACCAAGCCCAACGAGCTAATCGCCGTTCTGGGAATGACTGGTTCAGGAAAAAGTACAATTATGAACCTGATTCCCCGCTTTTACGATGTCACTAATGGGGCAGTTCGGATTGACGGACGAGATGTCAAAGATTTTACACTCAAAAGCCTTAGATCGCATATTGGTATTGTTTTTCAAGAAACCACCCTCTTCTTTGGCACAATCCGGGAAAATATTGCCTATGCCAAACCTGATGCCACCTTAGAGCAGGTGGTTGAAGTTGCAAAAACTGCCCAAATACACGATTTTATTATCAGTCTACCCAATGGCTACGAGACGATTGTGGGTGAACGGGGTGTGGGCTTATCTGGTGGACAAAAACAACGAATTGCGATCGCTCGTACCTTACTAACCGATTACAGCATTCTGATACTTGATGATAGTACCTCCGCTATAGATGCCAAAACTGCTGCTCAAATTAAAGCCAAACTAGATAGCTTAATGCGCCAAAAAGCTTGTACAACTTTTGTAGTAGCTCAACGCATTAGCACCATCCAGAATGCCGATCGCATTTTTCTCATCGATAAAGGACAATTGGTAGCACAAGGTACTCATGAGGAATTGATGCAAAGCAGCCCACTGTATGGTGTGATTTTGGAATCTCAGGTAAACCCAAAAGAAAAAAAATGATCTCCAATTAGTATAATTAATTTTACCTACAGCCTTGTAATAAAGAAAAATTCAGAATTCAGAATACTGCATTCGATTGAACGCTCACCCCGAAGTCTCCCATTCGTACAGAATAGCCAACTGAATTCTGACTCCTGACTTCTGAATTCTATTTTGATAAAAATTTTTAATCTTAAATCTAAAATCCAAAATTTTTATGAAAGGCTCTATTCCCAATGTTGCATCTAAGCAGACGAGTCAGCAATCTTCCACCCTGCGGCGTTTTTTGGAATACGTGCTACTCTATCGCAAAGAAATTCCCATCGCCATCACATTTGTATTGATTGGTGCCACAACCCAGGCAATTGGCCCATTCTTTATCGGTTGGTCAATCGATCATCTGATTGCACAAGGTAATTTGCAAGGACTGCTGATGTTGTTAGGGCTACTTGGACTGAACTATGGACTTAGTGTCTTAGCAATTCGGGGTCAAATTATTCGAGTCGGCTGGATTATGCAGCGATTGCTGGCTCAACTCAGACAAGACATTTTCATTAAAATCCAAAGTCTGCCACTTAGCTTTTTTGATCGCAGCGAAGCAGGCGATTTAATGAGCCGCTTACTGAATGATGTCAATACCGTGAATCAGGCATTTGGACTGACAATTGCCCAAATGCTGGGCAACACTTTCAGTTTAATTGGCATCATCATTGCAATGCTCTCAATCAACCTGCGACTTGGTTTATTGAGCAATCTGGTTGTACCACTGATGATCTTTACCACAAGCTTATTTTCACGTTGGGCAAGAGTGAGATTTCGCGTTACGCGACAAACTATTGGAGAGCTTTCCGCCAAGTTAGAAGAAGGTATTGGCAGCGTGCGAGAAGCACAAGCATTTAATCGCATACAGATGAATATCGCAAAATTTAACATTCTTAACGCCGCTAATAGAGATGCCAACGTTCAAGCTGTAGCAATCACTTCAGCCTTTCTGCCCTCCATCGATTTTCTCAACACATTAGCAACCGCAGGCGTGTTAGCCTATGGCGGTTATCTAGCGATCACAGGAGCTGCAACAGTAGGTGTAGTGACATCCTTTTTACTTTACGTCCAGCAGTTCTTCCGCCCTATCCAAATTCTTAGCCAATTTTACACCCAAGCTCAGTCTGCTTTCGCCGGATTAGAACGAATCTTTCTATTACTAGATGAACCGTCAGAACTCAAAGATGCACCCGATGCCATAGAAATGCCGCCAATTCAAGGTGAGGTGACATTCGAGAATGTCAAATTTGGCTACAATCCAGAGCAACTGGTTCTCAAAGGAGTGAATTTGCACGCCTATCCAGGACAGATGGTTGCATTAGTAGGGCCAACCGGTTCGGGAAAAAGTACAATTATTAACTTGATTTTGCGCTTCTATGATGTATCTGGCGGTGCAGTAAAAATTGATGATCTTGATGTGCGTAGCGTGACTCAAGCAAGTTTGCGCCGTCAACTAGGCATCGTCCTGCAAGATAATATTTTGTTCACCGGCACCGTCGCCGAAAATATAGCTTTTGGCGCTCCTTACGGCACCCAAGCTGATATCGAAGCGGCTGCACAACTGGCAAATGTGCATGAGTTTATTACCTCACTGCCTCAAGGTTATACAACTCAATTGGGCGAACGGGGAGCGCCTTTGAGTCAAGGACAGCGACAACTAATCAGTATTGCTCGTGCAATATTAATTAATCCCCGAATTCTGATTCTTGATGAAGCTACCAGCAGCATTGACACGCGTACAGAAGCGCTGGTACAAAGTGCGATCGCTCGTTTGCTTCAAGGTCGTACCAGTTTCGTAATTGCCCACCGTCTCAGTACAGTTACTCAAGCAGATCAAGTCTTAGTAATTCAGCAAGGAGAAATTGTAGAACAGGGTACTCACGCCGAACTCGTTAATCAGCAAGGTGTTTATGCCAACCTTTATGCTCTGCAACTGGGTGCAGCAGACACAACGGTTCTCCAAAACGAAAAGTAAAATAGATATATAGCTCGAATTTATCAATTGCCAGCAAAAAAATGAAGCTACCTAACCTCGATTCACAAACTATAGATCGCATCATTGAAATGGCATGGGAAGATAGAACATCTTTTGATGCTATTGAAGCTCAGTTTGGGCTGCTGGAGAAACAGGTCATTGCCCTAATGAGGCGCGAAATGAAGGAATCTAGTTTCCAGATGTGGCGAAAGCGAGTCACCAAACGCAATACAAAACATTTATCTGGGCGAGGATTTGTTGTAGGTCGATTTAAATCGCACAATCAAAAAACGTAAGGAATTGGGTAAGCGTAGGCGTAGCCCGTCAAAGACATCGCTATTTTGTGATATGTTCAATTAAAATATCGTCCCAAATCATCAAAGGCTAAAATACGTAAAAAAATACGCCTACGCTCGCTTGTACTAATTGAGTGAAAACTACTAAATTCACTAAGCACAATGACGAAAGTTACACTCTACATTGCAGCTAGTTTGGATGGCTACATTGCTCGCAGTGATGGTAATACTGAGTGGCTATCAATCCTTGATACAGAAGATGAAGACTACGGTTACACTGCTTTCTATGAATCGATTGATGCGATCGTTTTAGGCAGCAAGACGTATGAAGTAGGGCTTGGTTTTGAGCGCTGGCCTTATCCAGAAAAAAAATCCTTCGTATTCACCCAGCGTCATTTTCAATGCGATCATGAGGATGTTGTGTTTGTTTCTGACCCAGTAAAACAGGCGTTAGCTAATATAGAGGTTCAAGACTTTAAAAATATCTGGCTAGTTGGTGGCGGAAAATTAATCCATTCGTTTTTTCAGCACCGCTTGATTGACGAATATATTATTTCAACTATTCCGATTATCTTAGGTGGCGGTATACATCTTTTTCCACCATCTAACCATGAAGAAAAATTAGAGCTTATTAACTCACAACAATATCCAAGTGGTTTAATTCAAGCACATTATAGGCGACAAGAAAATATTTAAAATAATTCGTAATTATCAATGAGGTTTTCTACGAATTACGAATTACGTAGGGCTTGCTGAATAAACGAAAAATCTAGATAAATCAACAGATTCGGGTTACTCAATTTTTCTTTTGCCTTTTCATGACTTTTTCAGCAAACCCTAATTATTTGGTCAAGTATGCTCCCGGCGACGGTGGTTAGCAGCTTGTAATAACAGAGATTCTGCAAAAGCGATCGCATCAGTTGCAGATTTACCACCAGCCAATTGTGCTAGTTCTTCCCGGCGCGTATTTAAATTATCCAAGGTAGTAACTCTGACAACAGTACGCTGCTCGGCGTTGTCATTGTTAGCTTTTTTACCTTTACCTTGATTGACAGTTTGCTTATCTACGCGAAAATGTCGATCTGCCATTGCCGCAACTAAAGGTTGATGAGTAACACATAATACTTGGTTGCGTTGACTTAGTTGGTATAATTTTTCCGCGATCGCTTGGGCTACCCTTCCCGAAACCCCGACATCAATTTCATCAAATACCAATGTCCCAGCTACATCAACCTGAGAAAAACAAGCTTTCAGTGCCAGTAAAAAGCGGCTCATTTCGCCACCAGAGGCAACTTCTGTTAAAGGTTGCAGTGGTTCTCCGGGGTTGGAACTAAATGTAAAGGTAATTTTATCTGCTCCCATCGCAGTTGGGAAAGCTGGTAATATTTCAACCAGAAATTTCACCTTTTCCATCGCTAGGGGCTTGAGTTCAGCTATTAAACGTGATTCTAAATTAGCAGCCGCCTGACTCCGCAATTGAGTTAACTGATTACTTGCTTGGGTAAGTTTTTCAAAACACGCCTTTTCTTGCTGTTCTAAGTTTTCAATAGATTGTTCGCTGTCATTGAGTTGGGCTAATTCTGCTTGGATACGTTGGTAATAAGCGATCGCTTCTTTTAGTGTCGGCCCATACTTACGACAAATTTGCTTTAACTCTCGAATTCGTTCTTCCACCTCTTCCAACCGTTGCGGATCGGCTTCCAAACCATCTCCATAAGCATTAATCTGCCTTCCCACCTCCATTACCGCAGCTTGCGCGTCCCGCACCAATTCCAACAGATGTTGTAGTTGGGTATCGTATTCCACCATGTCATTTAATGTCGCCTCACTGTCTCCCAATAAATCTGCGGCGGCGGGAGTTTCATGATCATTTTGATACAAAGCCTGATAAACTTTGTAACTCATTTGTTGTAAATCGACGACATGATTCAGGCGTTCTTGTTCTTGTCCCAACTGTTCCAATTCATTAGGTTCGCTGAGATTGGCTGTTCCCAGTTCTTGCACTTGATAAGTGAGCAAATCGAGTTGTTGCAATCGTTCCCGTTCTGATGTCCGGCGTTTTTCTAATGCTAAATGCGCCTGTTGGTAAGAACTAAAGCTCGTAGCGACTTTATGGCGCTGCTGCATCAACGAGTCGCCGCCATACAAATCTAACCAGTCCCGAACTTGGGCAGATTGTCCCACTTGTACAGTTTGACCTTGGGCGGTAATTTCCACCAAGCGATCGCGCATTCCCACCATGATCTGCCGATTTACCAACACACCATTCACCCGCGATCGACTACGGACATTACTCGCAGTGGCTGTGATTTCTCGGCTAATGACTACGGAATTTTCATCAAGCAAATCTATTTCTTGTTCGGTCAACCAAGCCGCTAGAGAAGCGTTTGAGGTGAAAGTAGCTTCTACCAATGCTCGACTTGTCCCCGTGCGAATGACTCGACTAGAGACTTTACCGCCCAAAGCAGCATCAATCGCATCTAAGATAATCGATTTTCCAGCGCCGGTTTCACCTGTTAACACATTTAGTCCCGCGCCAAATTCCAATTCCAATTGGTCAATGAGGGCAAAGTTTTCGATTCGCAGGCAAAGCAACATCAAGCCAAATTCTCCATGAGGGCAGATGCCAAATACTTCTAACTTACAAGACAATAAATATGATCTTTCAGCAACTAGCAATACCTACTACTATTGAACTAGTATGCACGTTTAAGTGTAGCAGACCTATTAGTACTAAGGAGTAGGTGGAGCCGGGAAAGAACAGGAATAAATAACCAATGCCCAATGCCCGACTTCAAATTCCAAATTTCTAAACATATTGTTACAATATTTAATGCGATCGTTCTGATTGGTGGCCTTCTTCATGATTGTTAAGACACTTCCCCCTAATTCCCGACCGATTCAGGAGGACAGTCGCAACGGCACAAATAGCCGGGGCGAACTGGACGTTATTGATGTAGTGCCAGAAGATGGTACATCAAGTTTAGTTGTGCGCTCGCCAAGACTCTTAGCAGCTCAAAAAGCGAGGATAACAGCCCAACCGGAAACGCTTTACGATCCTGTGGGCATAGCGGCGCATTACCAAAGCAGAAAAGTGCAAGTTCTACGGCGGATTTTTGCTGTATTGGGGCCAACTTTATCCTTCGTTTTTGGGTTGTGGTCGGATAGTAAACGGGGAATTGTCGTCAAAAATGACCGCCGCCGAGCCACTCAGCTACGAGTATTGCTGACTAAACTGGGGCCTGCTTACATCAAAATTGGACAAGCTTTGTCCACCAGACCGGATCTAGTTCCTCCTGTATACCTGGAAGAATTAACTAAGCTACAAGACCAATTACCGCCTTTTGCCAACGAAATTGCTTACCAGTTTATCAAAGAAGAACTAGGCGCACCTCCAGAAGAGGTTTACGCCGAACTCTCAGCCCAACCAATTGCTGCGGCTTCATTAGGGCAAGTCTATAAAGGTAAGCTAAAAACAGGTGAAGAAGTTGCTGTTAAAGTTCAGCGCCCCGACTTAAGAGAGGGAATCACTATTGACTTGTATATCTTGCGTAACCTCGCCGCTTGGGTGCAGAAAAAAGTCAAACGGGTAAGAAGTGACTTAGTTGGGATTCTTGATGAATTAGGCGATCGCATTTTTGAAGAGATGGACTACATCCATGAAGGTGAAAATGCCGAACGATTTTTTGAATTATACGGTCATATAAAAGATGTATATATACCGAAAATTTACTGGGAATACACCAATCGTCGCGTCTTGACGATGGAGTGGATTAACGGTACCAAATTAACCCAAACACAAGAAATTAGCGCCCAAGGCATAGATGCTCGTTATCTAATTGAAGTGGGTGTGCAGTGTTCCCTGCGCCAATTACTAGAACATGGATTTTTCCATGCAGATCCCCACCCTGGTAATTTGTTAGCGACAACCGATGGCAAATTAGCTTATCTCGACTTTGGGATGATGAGCGAGATTAAGCCGCCTCAGCGTTATGGTTTGATTGAAGCGATCGTCCACGTTGTCAACCGCGACTTTGAAGGATTAGCAAAAGACTACGTGAAGTTAGATTTCTTATCACCAGAAACCGATCTAACACCAATTATCCCAGCTTTTGCGAGAGTTTTTGCTGATGCCCAAGGAGCCAGTGTTGCCGAACTCAACATTAAAAGCATCACCGATGAACTATCAGCTTTGATGTATGAGTATCCTTTCCGCGTACCGCCCTACTACGCATTAATTATTCGCTCACTTGTGACGCTTGAAGGTATTGCAATATATATAGATCCAAACTTTAAAGTTCTCAGTGAAGCTTATCCCTACGTTTCCAAACGTCTGTTAACAGACCCAGCACCGCAATTAAGAGCATCATTGCAAGATTTGTTATTTAAAGATGGCAGATTTCGCTGGAATCGTTTAGAAAACTTGTTAAAAAATGCGCGTAATAGTCAAGATTACGACTTTGATTTAGTGCTGAATCAGGGGATAGAATTTCTGTCATCTGAACGCGGTGCTTTTATTCGTGACAAGCTAGTAGATGAATCTGTTAACGGACTCGATGCTTTAGGTAAAAATATTTTACATAACTTTACCTCCTTATTGCGAGAACGGGTAGGATTAACAGCAGTGAATAAAACTCCAGGGGCTACAGTTGAGCAACAACAAAACTTAGAGCATATCAAACGTATATTAGGTATTCTCCGAGAAACAAGAGGCTTTGACCCGGTGCAACTTGCATCTCAAATTGCCCAGTTATTGGTAAATTCAGATGTACAACGTTTAGGTCAACAAATTGCCAACCGCTTCACGCAAAAAGCTGTAGCCAGGTTAATTCGGCAATTATTGGCATCTTAGTAAAAGTTATGAGTTAAAAACTTTATTTAACTCACAGGGGTCACGCAAGAGGTCTCTGAAACTCTCTTTACTTGTTTGCGATACGCTGCGTAAATGTGTCCTTTGTACGGCAGTTGCTAAGAAAGCGGGAACGCTAAAAGCGAACAAGTCTCTTAACCGCAAGGGCGCACTGCGTTGTCTTTGCGGTTCCCTTATCCTTCAAAGATGCTACGCGAACGGTAAGCCGCTTGCGCGTCTACGTTTTTCCATAATTTTGCGTAAGTCTTAAACTTATAAGTTATTCATTCTAGCAACTATATAACCCAACTTTTCTAGCTTTTCTAAGACCTTATTTCCACTTTGAGCAACACTTTCCTGGTTAGTTTTGCATTCGACTTCAGGACAGAGTGGTATTTCATAAGGATCGTCAATACCAGTAAAGTGCTTAATTTTGCCAGATCTTGCTTTTTTATATAACCCTTTCACATCTCGCTGTTCACAAACTTCTAATGATGCATTGACGTAAACTTCAATGAAAAATCGAATACTTTGGCGCACTTCTTCCCGAATTTCGCGGTACGGTGAAATTGCCGAAACCAATACAATTACATTATTTCTGGTAAGAAGTTGAGCTACAAAACCAATGCGCCGAATATTCTCCACTCGATCCTCTTTACTGAAACCTAATCCTTTGCATAGGTTTTGACGTACCACATCACCATCCAGAACTTCAACTTTATATCCCTGTATCCGTAGTTCCTTCTCCACGAATTCACAGATAGTAGTTTTACCTGCACCACTCAGACCAGTGAACCATATTGTTACACCACACTCTTGTTGTCTTATCCTACTTTCGTCGTACATTTGAAATGGCACACCAAATAAGTTTTTTTAGATAATTGTGGTCAAATAAATAGTAATTTTATTTTTATAATCCTTTTTTAGCAATAATTTCAGCCATTGCAAGGTAGCTTGTGTCAGTATTGCTACTCTTATGTATACTGATTTTGAGTGTAAAGAATTATATATTTATACGTATTTAGACTAAATATTTAATACAAAAGATGTCGATTATACGACGGCTTATACTTACGCATTTTCTGAACTCTAACAAAGCAATTCGGCGCTATAGTGACAAAACTTGCTGTTCCAGTTTTCAATTTATTGAAGTTTTAACTAATTTTTACGTTCAGTATATATACAGTTTATTTTTAAATAAAACAGTCTTTATTCTAACAATAGATTACCAAATAATATTTCCTACTAGGACATAAGGTGTAGTTACTCACCCAACGGTCTTGTTTGGGTTGCAAACCTTGAAGCAGTGCAGCAGTGAGAACGCTGTGTTGGCTATTAATCTCTTCAAAAGTAATCTCTTCAAAAGCTACTTCAAAACCACGAGAAGCCGCAATAAAACACCTATCTCTACCTTTACCGCGATCGCCTGGATCTGCCTCTGCAAAATTTAGCACCTCTCCGCTATAGCAGCAATCCAAAATCACAATTTGTTGTCTGACTTCACTTTCTTGCAGCAGTCGCCGCAGCCATTGTAGAGATAATCCCCAATTACCCGCATCGGGGTTGACTTCACTCGTAGCTAAATAACCTTCCTGAATTCCTAAATTTTTCCGCAATCCATGACCAGAAAAATACAGCAGCGCTGTGTCTGGCGGCTTCCCATCTGGCTTAAACAATTGGACGATCGCTCTTTCTAACTGAGTTAAATTAACTTTAGTTTGCTTACCAATGCGAATCGTCTGGTTTTCCTTGTCTTTGACTGCTGGTAGCCGCGTTACCCGAAATTCACCATATTGTTGTAAGATTTGAGCGATCGCTTCAGCATCCGTAGCTGGTGCGTTGAGACATTTTAAGCGGTCATACGTATTAATTCCCATCACCAAAGCGTCTCGACTCATCTTAGAAAGCCCTATGATAGTTGTGCCGAATTATTTCCAGCTACAAGAAATTTACCGCATTTTCCGTAAAAATTTGCAGGCTAGCACATCTGGGATACCCTACACGCAATTCTTTTAGGCAAGATTTATTCTATGACTCAACTTACACCTATTCACTTAGAAGATGGCACAATTATTTACATTGAAGCTACAGATAATATAGATGCTCCACCAGTCATTACCGAAGTTTCTCCAGAGGGAGAAGAAGCACTAATTGATAAGGGATGGGATGCTGATACTGCACAAAAGCAAATAGTGCAAAATTTCCAAGCAATTGAAGGTACAATTCGGGCTTACACTGTTTATTCACTCAATGCTTTTAAGAAAATCCCTGTTGCCAATATTGATAAAGTCACTCTAGAATTTGGGATCAAAGTTGGCGGTGAAGCAGGTATACCTTACGTGACTAAAGGCACGGCTGAAAGTAATCTTAAGGTAACAGTAGAGTGTTCATTTCCTAACCAACTGGAAAAGCAAACTCAGCAATCATGAGTCAGAATATTGCCGCTGCTAAAATTTCGATTATTATTCCAGTTATTAATGAAGCAGGAAATATTAAAGAAGCAATTGCGACTACTCAACCCAGTACAAATATAGAAGTCATAGTAGTAGATGGTGGCTCAAAAGATAACACAGTAAAAATAGCTCATTCTTTAGGTGTCAAAGTTATCTCATCATCTCCTGGTCGTGCTGTGCAAATGAACGCGGGTGCTGTAGCGGCTAGCGGCGAAATTCTGCTATTTCTTCATGCAGATACCCGTTTACCTATTGGGTTTGATGAGATGATTTGCATGGTAGTACAACAACCTGGGACTGTGGCTGGTGCATTTAACTTGCGGATTGATGCGTCGCTTTTAAGTTTAAGGTGGGTAGAGTTGGGTGTAAATTTGCGATCGCATTTTTGCCAAATGCCTTATGGCGACCAAGCAATTTTTCTTACCAAAGTACTATTTCAACAAATTGGCGGTTTTCCCGAATTACCTATCATGGAAGACTTTGAATTCATGCGTCGTTTAAAAGCAAAAGGACGTATTACAATTATCTCCACACCAGTTGTTACCTCAGCTCGTAGATGGTTGCAAAAGGGAGTTTTTAAAACTACGCTACTCAATCAAATAATAATTATTGCTTATTTACTTGGTGTTTCACCTGCGCAAATTCGTCGCTGGTATCATAGAGAAAAATTTAAGAGGATTTAAGAGGCTGTCTGAAAAGTTGAGTAGTTTATAAAAAAAAACTCTCTCAAAGGATGTTTGAAAAGGTTTACAATGGTGAGCTTTATCGTTAACCGTTTACAATTAGAGTTTTACGATAAAACTATAGTAATCTTAAATAAGATTGTGAAAGTTTTTGTGGCAATCGTTTTTAGTAAATAGCGATTTTCCTTGATAATTACAAAGTAAAATGGCTATTTACAGCAAAAAAATATTTGACAAAGAATTTAGGACTATTCTATCTGATATTATACTAGATTAAAAAGAACAATCGCTAAATGTTATAAAGTGAATAATAACCACCAAGTATAAAGAAAAATATTGTCTAAAAAGTTTAATAAAACTACATATTAAATATATTCTCTAAAAGAATATAAAAAAAATAAATTGCATAAATATGGAAATAAGAATTAGATGATTAAAGTTGCGATCGCAGGTACTGGATTTGGTCAAAAAGTCCACATACCGGGATTCCAAGCACATCCTCGCACTGAGGTAGTTGCTGTTTATCACCGAGATATAAATAAAGCCAAAGCCATAGCAGAATCCCATAATATTCCCCACGCTTACGACTCACTTGCAGATATTGTAGCATTACCAGAAGTGGAAGCAGTCAGCATTTCGACACCGCCATTTTTGCACTATGAAATGGCAAAAACTGTACTGCAAGCTAGAAAACATTTATTATTAGAAAAACCGACAACTTTAAATGTGTTTGAAGCGAAAGAACTTTATCAGTTAGCTAAAGCAAAAAGTGTGATTGCGACTGTAGATTTTGAATTTCGCTTTGTACCAGCATGGCAGTTGTTTGCAGAATTATTGTCAGAAAACTATGTGGGTGAGCTACGCCTAATAAAAATTGATTGGTTAGGTTCTTCTCGTGCTGATAGTTCACGCCCTTGGAATTGGTATTCTGACAAAGATAAAGGAGGTGGTGCTTTGGGATCTTTGGGTTCTCACACCTTCGATTATATTCACTGGTTATTTGGGCCAGTGCGTAGATTAAACGCCCATTTAACTACTGCTATTCCGACACGAGTTGACCCTATTAGTGGAGAATATAAGCCAGTAAATACAGATGACAACTGTATATTAACACTGGAATTAGCGAATGGTACACCTTGTCAACTTTCTATCAGTGCGGTTGTTCATGCACCGAGAACTCATTGGGTAGAAGTATATGGCGATCGCGGTACATTAATAGTGGGCAGTGAAAATCAAAAAGATTATATACATGGTTTTCGTGTTTGGGGTTCCCAGCCAGGTAAATCTCTAACAGAAATAGAAATACCGAATCGGTTGATTTTTCCCAAAAATCATGCTGATGGGCGGATTTCGGCATTTATCCGCGTAGTAGACCAATGGGTGCAAGGAATTGACCGCAATCAGGAAATTACACCATCGCTACGAGAAGGAATTTATTCTCAGTTATTGATGGATTTATCCCATGAGTCGCATCAAAAAGCAAGTTGGGTAGACGTACCTAGTTTGGAAGGATTTCTTAGTAACTAGAAAACAGATGAACAAAACTCCCCGCATTCGTATCCCACCGGAAGTAAAAAAATATGTTTTTCAACGCGACCAATATCAATGCCGAAGCTGCGGTAAAACTAATGTAGAAACTAATCTCAGTGTTGATCATATCATTCCCCTCGCCCGTGGTGGTCAAAATGATATCAGTAATCTTCAAACTCTCTGTTTTACTTGCAATCAGCAGAAAACAGATAATATCGATCCACGTTTTCGGCGGTATTTTCAGCTTTAGGTTAGGATGGGATGAGCTATTTGTTTCTCCTCATTTCTATGCCTCAAAATTACAATAGCAATTCCCGAAGATTTCCCAACATTAAAACTACGATTCTCTACTTCTTTACTGTCATAGCTATTTTAGTAGTAGCCTTTCCCTGGTTATATGAGATTAAAACTAAAGCTGGAATCGATATATTACCTAGCCGCCATGCAGGAACATTTTTTGAGAAACATACACGCGGACTCTTTAAGTGTGAGTGGCTTTATCCCTACCATTGCGATCGCTCCCACGTTAAGTAAAGTAATACCAATTCGTAATTCGTAATTAAGAAAGCTCAACTATATCTGGGTTTGGGGATTTGAATGTGTTGCCTCATTTTAGAGAATTGGTATAAGTTAGAGCAGAATTCAAAATTCAGGAGTTAGAACTCTGAAATAAAATAGGCTGTATTACCTAGATTTGAGATGGATTATTGTGTACTTCACTAACTTTAAATTTACTATAAAAAGAAAAGGCGATGATTATCCCGTTTTGTGTGTGTGAATTTTTATCCAAAAATTAACCTCGTTCTCAGCTAGAGACTGAGAACGAGGTTTTAACTTAAGTCGATACTAATCTATTGCTCTGAGTCCTTACATCTATCCCAACTGATTTGAGATCGAGCTAACATCGACGGCTAACTTTTTACCCAACTTGAGCAACTGAAGACATTGATTATCTGCTTCATTACCAAGGCTAGTGATACACACTGGCGCTATCTGACTGTGCAGACAACTAAAATATAGTTCCTGCGATCGCTGTAGGGAAATATCAATATTCAATTGATCCCCGACATCAATCAATCGCTCCAATACTTGGATATCTGCATTAAAGCTACCATTGGCATCATGCAACAATTGCCAAAGCAATCGCGCAATTAACTGTTCTAACATCTGCTTACCGTCGGGAATATTCAGCCGACAACGCAGATGTTTTGCTTCAGTCGCGATCGCCTCCAATTCTAATATGTAATTCCAACTCTTTTGGGGATCGGCAATCTCTTGCTCAAGCGATCGTAATGTGATCAGACAGCGATGCCCTAAAGCAATATCGGCTGCTACCTGCAATTCTTGCGGTACTACAATTTCATCACGATGAAACGCCATCAGTACTCCATAATTATCACGGTAGGCTTGAGTATACAACTGTCCTAAACGTGTCAGTGTTTCCTGACTCAGCAGCCGCATAATCCGGTGGCGTTCTTCAGCAAATAGATTTTGCAAGCTGAAAGCTTCTTTTTCAAATACCTGGCTCATCGCCAAAATAGTATGAGCCGCACTAGCTTGTTTTAGTGCCCCAAACAGCTTTTCTTTGATTTGGCTGTAGTCACGCCGTCCAGTAAATTGTTGAATACAACAGTGAAAATCCCAGCCTCCCAAATGCAGAACCGCAAATACCAAATGTTCGCTTTCCCAAGTAATATCTGATACCAGCTTTATATTTCCCACAGCTAGAGTTAGCGATCCCATACGTTGTAGCTGGTAATCTAGTTCATTAGCGGTGTAGCAATAAACCCGCTTATGGTAACGCTGAGACTGTTTGTCAGCAGCATCTTTTCTAGATCGGGAATTGTGCGTCTCTGCTGGTTTCTGATTGGTAAATAGGGAAGTAATAGCATAATGGGCTGCAACTTGCTTAAAGCCTAGTTGGGCAGTTAACACGAGTTGGCGATAAATTTCCCCACCGTGTTTGAACTCATCCACATTACTGGGGGCTAAACCAAGACGTTTGACGAAGCCTTTTTCCAACTGTACACCTGCCACTTCCCCCGCCAATTCCAAAGCACGGGCGGCATAGCGCAGAATTTGTGTCCCCTCTGGACGAGAAATTTCTTCAAAAAACCAGCCGCAACTAGTGAACATTAATAAAGCGTGACGCTGCATTTCTAACAGGCGCAAAGCGTCTACTTGTTCGGCTGCGGTTAGTTTGTGGGTTTGATGACGAGCCAGGAAACGGTTGACATTGCTAGCAGAGCGATCGCGCATCACTTGGATATACTCATCTCGCGCTAGCCAGGGATCGCGAAATAACTGTCTACCATGTTCTGCATACACCTCAATTAGCTGATCCCGCAGCCAATTTAGGGCATCCCGCAATGGGCGACGCCATTTCTGATGCCAAACACTGCCTTCCCCGCCACAACCACAGTCATCTTGCCATCGGCCGACACCGTGGGCGCAACTCCAGGCTGTGACTGACTTTAATTCCACTTCCCAACTAGGAGAATTTAAGCTCAGGTAATGGGCGAAGTTTGTCACCGTCCAACCCTGTTGAGGAAACTCTTTAGTAAAGGCGTAGGCTAAAGTTTTCTCAGTTCCCTTCTTGTGATGTCCAAAGGTTTCCCCATCCGTCGCTACAGAAATCAATTGTGCTGGGCGATGATCCCCACGCACCGCCGAACCGATACGTCCGCTAAAGCGACTGGAATTATAAACAACATCACTAAAACCCATATCCCGCGATATCGGCCCATCGTAGAAGAAGATATCAATGTAGCGTTTGTCATTTGTATGCTTTGACTCTTGACTATCTTTCAAATAACAACGATAGGGACGGGTGGAATCAATCTGACTCCCGCCAACTTCAATCCATTCAGGATGGGGATCATCTTGAGTGGGGAGAGGACGGCAACGCAGGGCTTGAGATGGTGCAAGGATAATGAAGCGAATACCCTCAGCAACAAGAGCTTCTAAGGTGGGGTAATCTACAGCAGTTTCCGCTAACCACATTCCTTCGGGATCGCGTCCAAAACGAGAGCGGAAGTCTTCTTTACCCCAGCGAATTTGGGTATATTTGTCGCGCTCGTTCGCCAGAGGCATGATGATGTGATTGTATACTTGCGCGATCGCATTGCCGTGGCCATGCAAACGTTGACTACTCTTGGCATCCGCCTCTAAAATTCGCTGATAAACCTCCACATCGTAGCGTTCTAGCCACGACATCAGCGTTGGGCCAATATTAAAACTGAAATACTCATAATTGTTGACGATCCCCGCTACTTCACCTCGGTCATTTAAGACTCTGGCAAAGGCATTTGGGCGATAGCATTCCCAATGAATCCGCTCATTCCAATCATGGAAAGGTGCAGCGCTCGGTTGGCGTTCAATTGCGTCCAGATAAGGGTTTTCCCTTGGTGGCTGGTAAAAATGACCATGCACCGTCACATAAACACCATTAGCCTTTCTCAGGGGATCGGTCTGTCTTGTGTTATTGGGATCTGAATGTAATGTTAACGTTGAGCCACTAGCTGGCATTTGGTCAGCAGAAGTCATGTATATTTATCCAAAACAAAAAACTTGTAGTTGCAGCAAAACTATTGTGCGTAAACCTTTCTCCAATAGTTTTCACACAAAATCCGGTATAAACAACAACTATGGAATTCAACCAAATTTTTGACAAAGCTGTTTTATTGTAATGGGAAATCTGCGTTATCGCATAGCGCAAAGTTTGTTGGGCAGTTCTGCCGACCTAAAGGAACTTTGCAAGACAGCCCTTTCCCTGAAGGCTCAAAGTAATTAGTCATTGAACAAGGCTTCAGATTAGGGGTTTCTCTTCTTAGGCGCTAGTCAAAATTTAATTCTCTTTTAATATATTAAACCCCATTTCTGGTGTAATATTTTGGCTCAAATTTATAGTTTTGCAACAAAAGATTGCAATAACTCATTATACCGCAATCTAATTTCATATACACAGTAGTGAACTGAAAACAGTAAAATTTCTGAATTGCTGTACAAGCGGTTGAGAGTATCATGTCGGAGTGCTGAGTGAAACTGATTGTTGATTCAACACTCCAAATTTAAAATTTAGGATTGCTCGCTGTGAATGATACCCTCAACCCAAAACAACAAATGTCAACCAAAAACATTATTCTTTTCGCTTTACTACTGTTTGTCCCGGTTTCTGTAGCAGCCCACTTTCTGGAATGGGGAGAATTGATAGTTTTCGTTACAGCTGGATTAGCAATTCTGCCCTTAGCAGCTTGGATGGGTACAGCTACAGAAGAAATTGCTGTCGTAGTCGGCCCATCATTGGGGGGCTTGTTAAACGCCACCTTTGGCAATGCTACAGAATTAATCATCGCCTTAGTGGCGCTGAACGCTGGGTTAATAGATATAGTCAAAGCTAGTATCACGGGATCGATTATTAGCAACTTACTACTGGTAATGGGTTTTTCCATGCTTTTGGGAGGACTGCGCTACAAAGAACAGACATTTCAGCCAATTGTGGCGCGGGTGAATGCTGCTTCGATGAATTTGGCAGTGATTGCCATTTTGATGCCAACGGCGATGAATTACACGTCTCTTGGTGTTAACCAACAAACACTGCAAAATCTTTCTATTGCTGTTGCTGTAGTATTAATCTTGGTTTATGCCCTAACACTGCTATTTTCGATGAAAACTCACTCTTATCTTTATGATGTGGGTGTAGCGGAGGCAGAAGCAGAAGTTGAGGAAATATCTCATAGTAAACCAAATATGACTTTATGGGTTGGCGTGCTGTTAGTATGTACCTTGCTAGTGGCAATTGAATCAGAAATGTTGGTTGATTCTCTGGAAGTGGCAACATCTCAGCTACATTTAACGGCGCTGTTTACAGGGGTAATTTTGGTTCCCATCGTCGGTAACGCGGCTGAACACGCCACAGCAGTCACCGTGGCGATGAAAAATAAGATGGATCTTTCCCTGTCGGTAGCTGTAGGATCGAGTATGCAGATTGCTCTATTTGTTGCACCCGTGTTAGTTATAGCAGGGCGAGTATTGGGTCAACCAATGGATTTGGATTTTAAACCCTTTGAATTAGTCGCTGTAGTTGTGTCAGTGTTAATTGCCAACAGTATCAGTTCCGATGGTAAATCCAATTGGCTAGAAGGTACTTTGTTATTAGCTGCTTATACAGTCTTAGGATTCGCCTTCTACTTTCATCCAGTGATCGAAGGTATGGGGTAGTTAGCAGTGCTATGGGTGATGACTCGTCTAATTAGCTATTTCACCAGTTTAATAGTGCATAATTGGCAAATCTAAACCCGCTTTTGCCTGGGACAAGAGAAAATAAAGACATATAAGAGCGATCGCCTATATGAGCTACTGCCTTAATCCCCATTGTCCCAAGCCTGAAAATCCCGTTCATGTCAAGTTTTGCGTGACTTGCGGTTCTAAGTTACTCCTCAAAGAACGTTACCGTGCGATTAAACCAATCGGACAAGGTGGTTTTGGCAAAACCTTCTTAGCTGTGGATGAGGATAAACCCTCAAAACCACGCTGTGTAATTAAGCAATTTTATCCCCAATCCCAAGGCACTAACACCCTTGCCAAAGCCGTAGAGTTATTTAACCAAGAAGCGGTGCAGTTGGATGAATTGGGCAAACATCCCCAAATTCCCGAACTACTGGCATATTTTACCCAAGAAGCTCGGCAGTATCTTGTACAAGAATTTATCGACGGGCAAAACTTAGCGCAGGAGTTGGCACATAGAGGTGCTTTTAGTGAAACGCAAATTTGGCAACTATTAAACGATTTATTGTCAGTTTTGCAATTTTGTCATACTAGATACGTAATTCACCGCGATATCAAGCCAGAAAATATTATTCGTGAAAGCAATGCTCAAGGCAAACTCGTATTAGTAGATTTTGGTGCTGCTAAATCTGCTACTGGCGCTGCCTTAAATAAAACTGGTACTAGTATTGGCAGTCCAGAATATGTTGCGCCTGAACAAATGAGAGGTAGGGCTGTTTTTGCCAGCGATATTTATAGTTTGGGTGCGACTTGTATTAATTTATTAACTGGGCGATCGCCCTTCGATTCTTATGATACCAACAACGATACTTGGGTTTGGCAGCAATACTTGCAAACTCCCGTCAGTAATCAGTTGAGTCTCATTCTCAACAAGATGTTAGAAAGTATTCCAATTCGGCGTTATCAAACAGTAGATGAAGTTCTAAAAGACTTAAATCAACAGCCGAAAGTAGCACCAGCGAATACGCCAAAACCTATCTCTCAATCACCACCAAATTCTTCACCCACTTTTGTATCGAAATCTCCTAGTCAACTCGAGCGGGAATTAGAAGAAATGAAAACCCAATTTATGGGTAACAGCAAACCTCAACTAAATAAAATACAGCCACCAAATCCTACATCTGGGCCTAGTAGTAAAAGCAAAATAGATGAGGAATTAGAAGAATTAAAAGCTAAATATCTTGGTAATAGCAATCCTTAATATTAAATTTTTTGGAACGATATAAGCTTTTATACCTCTAAAAAAGTACATTTAGGCAGCATACGAGCAGAGGAACAGGAAAGAAAGATTAATACCTTTTCTCTAAAATGAAAATATACAATTTAAATGTGCATTAGCTTAACAATAAACAATCATAACTGAACAAAAAAAGTGGCTCTTACGGAGCCACTTTCAAATTTAGAATTTAAGACTTTCTAATTTGTAGGTGTAGTTGGTTCTGTAGCTTGTAGCTCTCTTGGTGTGGAAGTTTGCACTGATGCTTCAGAAATCGGTGTCCATTCAGTGTGGAAGGCTCCGGGCTTATCAAGTCGCTCGTAGGTGTGCGCTCCGAAGTAGTCGCGTTGAGCTTGAGTGAGGTTTTGGGGCAAGCGATCGCGTCGATAGCTGTCAAAATAATCTAATGACGCACTAAATGCTGGCACTGGAATTCCCAGTTTTGCTGCTGTTGCCAACACTTCGCGCCAAGCTGTTTGTCTATCGAGAATCGTCTGCTTGAATTCAGGAGCCAACAGCAGGTTAGGTGGCGCTGGATTTTCGTTAAATGCCTTCTTAATCTTGTTCAAAAATCCAGCACGAATAATACAGCCACCCTTCCAAATCCGCGCCATTTCACCTAAATTCAGGTTAAAATTATAGGTTTTTGAAGCTGTAGCTAGCAGTGCCATGCCCTGAGCGTAAGAACAGATTTTCGAGCAATACAGCGCATCTCGCACCATATTAATAAAGGCTTTGGTATCTCCCTCATACTTGCCAGAAGGACCTGTGAGTATCTTGGATGCTTCTACCCGCTCTTTTTTGAAGGAAGACATTATTCGGGCGTTCACCGCTGCAATGATTGTTGGTACAGCAACTCCCAAATCCATTGCAGTTTGTACTGTCCAGCGTCCGGTTCCCTTTTGTCCTGCGGCATCAACAATCAAATCGACTAAGGGTAGATTTGTTTCTGGGTCAATGTAGGGGAAAATCTTTGCTGTAATTTCAATCAAAAACGAATTGAGTTCGTCGGTGGTGTTCCATTCAGTAAAAACTTCGTGTAGCTGATTATGGTCTAGTCCAGCAACATTTTTCAGCAAGTCGTATGCTTCAGCAATCAGCTGCATATCGCCATACTCAATGCCGTTGTGTACCATTTTGACGTAGTGACCAGCACCACCAGGACCGCAATAGGTTACGCAAGGGCCATCATCAACTTGGGCAGCAATTTTATTAAAAATTGGTGAGAGATATTCGTAGGAGCTTTCTGTACCTCCTGGCATCAGTGAAGGGCCATTTAGCGCACCTTCTTCACCACCGCTAACACCCATCCCGATAAACCGAAGTCCAGCGGGTTCTAATTCCTGAGTGCGTCGCTCTGTATCTTCAAACCAAGAGTTGCCACCGTCGATAATGATATCGCCTTCGTCTAACAAGGGTTTGAGTTGAGAAATCACCGCATCTACTGGCTTACCAGCTTGCACCATCACTAAGATTTTGCGAGGACGTTCCAATGCAGCAACAAATTCTTCCAGAGTAAAGGCGGCTTTGACGTTCCGTCCTGGCGCACGCTCTGCCATGAATTTGTCGGTTTTATCGCGCGAGCGGTTGTATACTGCGATTGGAAAGCCATTACGTTCGACGTTTAGAGCGATGTTCTCACCCATAACGGCTAATCCAATCACACCAAAGCTTTGTAGTGTCATAAAAAATTTCTGGCTAACTCTTGCAGATCCTTTTACTTTAAGGGTAGTCCGATATTTTCCCTTCTCTCCTAAAGAAGACCTTAAGACTTAATCTAAACGACAAAAATCCACAACTAACATGGATAATTAATTTTAAATTGTATCTAAATCAACTATTAACTGGCAAAATTTGCAAAATTGTTAGTGAAGGTACTGGGGACTGGGGACTGGGGACTGGGGACTGGGGACTGGGGACTGGGGACTAGGAAGAAATTTAATTCATTAAATTAGTTTTTCTTTCTAATAGCCAATACCCAGTACCTAATACCCAATCCCCAATACCTCATCCCCAGTACCCAATCCCTAGTCAAAGGAGTAACCAAATAATGCTGGCATTTGTCCTAGCTTTGGTGGTCGGTCTTGGTAGTTTAGCCATTTATGTAGCAGCTTTCTTTTTTCCAGAAATCCACCGTAAGAATGACTTTATTTGGAGTGGCGTAGGATTGTTCTATGCTTTAGTCTTATGGGTGTTTGCACCACGCATTACTGGGGGTTTGTTGCTGGGTCATGTGGCTAGTGTGGCTCTTTTAGTCTGGTTTGGCTGGCAAACTTTATCATTACGTCGGCAATTGACCCCGCAGGTGCAACAAACTCAAGTACCCAGTGCTGAGACGGTAAAAACTGGCATTCAAGAACAGGTGAATAAGTTGTCTCTTCAGGAACGGCTGGGCCAGTTGCAAAAAGGTCTGGGTAGTACCTTCAGTGGCGCAAAAGACAAGGTGCAGCAGACTGTAAGCAAAAAGACACCCACAACCCCCAAACCTGAAGATATTACTTCTGTACTGTCAAAGAAACCTGCTGTTGAGATTATTGACAAAACTATTGGCATACCAGAACAACCAGCAGAAAAGACAGTTACTACCGACACCGAAGCAAAAACTGAGAGTGTACCGGAAGCGATTCCCCCACATCCCCCATCTCCTGAATTGGTGGAAGCAGCGCAACCAGATTTTGAAATTGAGGATAAGCAACCGATTACCGTAGAAGAAATTGCGCCGGATGCGGTACTTGCTCCCCCAGCAGAAACGCCACCTGAGCAAATACCACCTAATCAAGGTAGTTGAATGCTATGAAACCCAGCGTTAACCTAATATAATGTTGGGTTTCACTCAACTTACTTTAATGTTTTGCCACAAATCGGCTGCAACAAATCTAGATAAATGACCAACATTAGTTGTTGCGATGCCTACGGCGGCAAGCTACGCAACATCTGCACCGATAATAGTTACAGCTTGCGCTACTAAAATTATGTCACCGTCAATTGTCTTATCACCAGCTGTTGGTTGTCCTTGTTGACGAGCTTGTGCCCAGAATAATGCAGCTTGACGCATTGCAGCTGTTGTGATAGATAAATATTCTAAAAGTTGACTTAATTCATCTAAGCGAGCAATACCTTTAACTTTGTTTGCCCGTAATAATTCCCGTCGCACTTCATAATCGGCGATTTCAGGAATTCTAACTCGACTGCCAGAGGAAACGAGTAGTTGCAACCATTGAGTACAAGCAAGGCTTTCAGCAGACAACTTTGGATTTGTGACTAAACCTAGTGGCCCTGAATCTAATAGAATAACTTGACTCACCAAGTTATACCTTTTAACTCAACAGGGAATAATTTACGATCGGATAAACGATCCTCATCTAAGGCATGAATTAAGTACTCTCCTGTTTTTTGCTGCTCATCAGCGTCACCTTCATCAATCCAAGACTGAAGTACATTAACTAACTTAGACTGTTTGTCTTTTGGCAAAATATATTCTTGCAAAATCTGCAAAGTATATGTCTCAACAGAAAGTCCTTGCTGTTTAGCTTGTTGTGCAAGATATTGTTCTAATTCTGGTGGCAAGTTCAGGGTTAAGGTCATAAGTCTCTCTTGAGTGACACCATATATTTTAAACCTGCCAAACCAGAAAGATTTAGATTAACTACGGATATAAAGATATCCTCTAAAATATTATCGTCTTATATTGTCTCTACGGGTTTTCTCTACATGGGCTTTACGTGTCAGCAATTGCAGATTATCTATGGTAGTTAAACCACCCTGAGACATAGGTTTAATGTGATCAATTTGAAAATCTCTCCACATCTGACTTTTAACTCCACTGGTTGCACAAGATATAAACCCTTTTGCATCTGTGTGCTTGGTGAATACAGCATTTTTAATTTTTCTATACTCAACAATATCTCGCTCTTTAATTTCGTATAGAGATAACTTCTCTATTGGTACGGTGTCAGGAATTACAATTGGTATTGATCCGATTATATAATCACTATAGCAATCCGATTTGATTTCTGAATCATTCGTAGAGGTAAGGGACTGGGGACTGGGGACTGGGGACTGGGGACTCTTAAGAAGGAATAAAGGTGTACTGAGTTTTGTTCAAAAATCAAATATGAGTCCTATATAATGTCTAACTATTTACTAGTATATTTACATATAATGTGTATAAATAAACATTCTATTTTAGACGATTGCACTTTTAAAAGTATGATTAGTATCCAAAGAATTGAGAATCTGAGACGTTCATGACTCAATATCTGATTAGACACTTTTTACTTTCACAAAGAAACAGCTTTCAAATGTGAACCATGATGAGATAAGTAGTTGGAGTTAATCACCCGATTACGCCCAGAAGTTTTAGCCTGTAACAGACATTGATCGGCACGATGCAGCAAACTTTCTCCTTTCTCATCATCCTCAGCTTGTAGAGAGGCTGTACCCAGGCTAATGGTGACATTAATTGTTAGTTTATCGTTGAGTGCAAATGGTTCATCGCTGACTACGCGATTGAGACGACGGGCTACTATTAGTGCTTCCTCATCGGTAGTGTTAGCCAGAATAATCACAAATTCTTCGCCACCATAGCGAAATGCTGTATCTTGACAGCGCAGATTGTGGCGCAAACGCTGACATAATACTTGCAAAATGCGATCGCCTACTAAATGCCCATGAGTATCGTTAACTTTCTTGAAATGATCTACATCCAGAATAATCAAACTTAAAGAAGTTTTTTGAGTCCTGGCTCTTTGAATTTGTCTGGGCAAGTCCCATTCTAAAGCACGACGATTATTTAATTCTGTCAATGAATCTGCTAAAGCGATCGCAGATAACATATCATTTGTCCGAATCAAATCTCGGTATTTTTGTGCTTTCCGCAAACCAACTGTCAATTGAGCAAGTATTAGTCCATGATTAGCAGTCAACTCTGCCAAGCTATATTCCGTTTTTTCTTCAATAAGATGCCAAATATATGCATCGGCTCCTTGCTTTAGGGCGGCAGCACTTATCTCCAATTCCCTGTGCCAACCCTTATTTCTATCAGCGAGTTGTTCTGAGCGATCCTCAAAGAGAATACAATGTATCCACGATAGTTTCGTCTGATCTTTCAACCAACCGCAGAGTTCCATACTACCATCTAAGCTAGCCTGCACCAGGATTATATCAGGGGGTGTTGTTTTAATCCGCGATACTGCTTGATCCAAATTGTCTATAACTTCTACACTAAAAGCAGTCGCATAACGGATCTGATCTGGAAGTGTAGCGATAAAATTATTTTTTCCAAAGATCAGAATAGAAATATTCATTGCTTTATTTTTTATCCTATCTAAATTTTAAATAAATTCACTTGGGTAACTACTGCGTTTAACGTCTAATCCTAAATATTATGTTTTAGGCTAAATTATATTTTTGGACATTTTTTTAAGCATCAATTAGATAGTAAACTTTCACACTTAATCTCATTTTAAAAATTTACATTTCCTACTATGTTTTTGGAAATATTTATTTCTAACAACTAATGTCTTCTTTACCAGTTATTTTTAAAACAGTAAAAATACTGAATATTTTTTGAATACGTAAAAATCACTATTTTGAGTTATTAAGTACTATTTAACTGGTATAAATAACGAAAAAATAGTTTGTAATAACTATTACATTAGTAAGCTAAATTTATTTTGAAATACAAAATAAAGAAAATATAAAACTTTTTCATTAAATCATTAAAATAGAAATTTGTTATGCAGTTAAAAATACTGCTTTCCATAATAATCTTTAGCTTTTTATTTATAAGCTAGGCTTGTTTCAAATATTAAAAAGTATTTTAATTATATAAGTTATACAGCTAAATTACTTACTAGTATATACTACAGGAGCTTTTCGGGGCTTACCTACCCTCTAAAAAAGACATAAGTTATCGGATATAAATTTATAATTTCAGTTAAATTACGCTAAAAAAACAATGCATTACTAGCAGAAAAAATAAAATATTTCTGCCTACACTTTATCTAGAATTGTCTGTTTACTTAATTTACGCCTTTTTTATTTGCTGTAACAGCAAAAGTTTGGAAAAAAAAGCTAAAAAATTTATGTCAAAACCTAGCCGTAATTTTGGTAAATTATTTATATTCCGCCCTTATATAGGTGGAAAATATAAAAAACTTTGTTAACGTCGCCTGAGATATTCAAGTCTAAACTTATTCTGTGAAAAGCTGGAATCCGATCAATAACCTTCTACAGTATAACCAGCAGCAACAATTACCTATTTAATTGATTCCTGAGAAGTTTCGGACTCCACCGTGATAGTTTTGGCGTTAATATCAACAATCCACTTTGACCTCAGGTTCCATAATGTGGATAGACTCAGTAATTATTTCTACACATCATTCCTCACAAGCAATATTTAATACTTTTTAGTTTTAGTACCATTTGTTACCTCAGTATGGGAATTTTAAAGTATTTCTTAATGATTAATTTTAAGCGTGGAAATACAATGTGTACGATGGTCACTGAGCGTTTGTCGCTGGCGCAGCCTATTGTAGAGAAGTGCTGGCTACGCCTACACGCATCTTGCCAGAGTCAGATTATGTTGTAAAAGCATCCTAATCAATGCATTTTGCTCACCCACTGGCAGAATTCGCTGGCAGTAATATGAAACAAAATGCAAGAATATATAAAGCTATTTATGAAAATACACCTATCTAGTGCCGCTACGCCCAAGTCGAAATTCTAAAGTATAAAGTTAAAAACACCTATGTCTTCAAATCCCCAGTACCTAAGCGGTAACGAAATTCGCAACATATTTCTCGACTTCTTTGCTCAACGGGAACACCAAATTCTCCCAAGTGCCTCCCTCGTGCCAGAAGACCCAACCGTGCTGCTGACGATCGCGGGGATGCTACCATTTAAACCGATATTCTTGGGGCAGCGCACACCAGAATTTAAACGGGCTACGACTTCGCAAAAGTGTATCCGCACCAATGACATCGAAAATGTCGGACGCACCAAACGGCATCACACGTTTTTTGAGATGCTGGGCAATTTCAGCTTTGGTGATTATTTTAAAGAACAAGCGATCGCTTGGGGTTGGGAAATCTCCACACAAGTCTTTGGCTTTTCCCCCCAAAATCTTGTCGTTAGCGTTTTTGAAGATGATGATGAAGCTTTTGCAATTTGGCGCGATCAAATTGGTGTGCCGATAGCGAGAATTAAACGCTTGGGTGAAGATGATAACTTTTGGGTATCTGGGCCGACTGGCCCTTGTGGCCCTTGTTCCGAAATTTATTACGACTTCCACCCTGAACGCGGTGACGAAAATATAGATTTAGAAGATGATTCCCGATTCATCGAGTTTTACAACCTCGTCTTCATGCAATATAACCGGGATGCTGACGGTAATTTAACGCCACTGCAAAATAAGAACATCGACACTGGCATGGGTTTGGAGAGAATGGCGCAAATTCTCCAAAAAGTGCCGAATAACTATGAAACTGACCTGATTTTCCCAATTATTCAAACAGCCGCTCAAATTGCTGGCATTGACTACCACAGCAGCGATGAAAAAACCAAAGTTTCTCTGAAAGTCATTGGCGATCACGTTCGTTCTGTTGTCCACATGATTGCTGATGAAATTCGCGCTTCCAATGTGGGAAGAGGTTATGTACTGCGGCGGTTAATTCGGCGGGTGGTGCGTCATGGGCGATTAATTGGAATTTCTAGCGAATTTACTACCCAAGTCGCGGAAACTGCGATCGCTCTTTCCGAATCAGCTTACCCCAATGTGCGCCAACGAGAAGCAGCAATTAAAGCTGAGTTGCAACGAGAAGAATCCAATTTCCTCAGAACTCTGGATAGAGGCGAAAAACTCCTAGAAGAAATCATTCAAGAGGTGAAACAGCGAGGGGAAACTCAAATTAGTGGTGAAAGTGCATTTACCCTTTATGACACCTACGGGTTTCCCCTCGAACTTACTCAAGAAGTTGCCGAGGAAAATAATCTGACAGTAGATGACGCGGGATTCAATATCGAAATGCAAAAGCAGGTGGAACGTGCCAAAGCAGCACATGAAACCATCGATTTAACTGTGCAAGGTTCTCTCGACAAATTGGCAGAACACATCCAAGTCACCGAGTTTTTAGGCTATACCCAATCGGCGGCGACGGCAAAAGTTGAAGCGATTTTGGTAGAAGGTGTTTTTCAAGAGGAAGCAGAAGCAGGGACACAGGTGCAAATAGTCCTTGACAAAACACCATTTTATGGTGAATCCGGGGGACAAATCGGCGATCGCGGTTATATCTCTGGTGATGGTATCGTAATTCGCGTAGAAGACGTGAAGAAAGAATCTGATTTCTTTGTTCACTTCGGACGCATCGAACGCGGTACACTGCGCGTAGGCGATCGCGTCAGCGCCCAAATCGATCCGGCTTGTCGCCGTCGCTCTCAAGCTAACCATACCGCAACGCACCTATTGCAAGCTGCATTGAAAAAAATTGTTGATGAGGGCATATCTCAAGCAGGTTCTCTGGTTTCCTTTGATAGGTTGCGCTTTGACTTCAACTGTCCCCGCGCTTTGACAGCAGAGGAAGTTCAACAAGTTGAAGAACAGGTGAACACTTGGATTGCTGAGGCTCATGCTGCAAAAGTGGAAGTATTACCTTTAGCAGAAGCAAAAGCTAGGGGTGCTGTTGCCATGTTCGGAGAAAAATACGGTGAGGAAGTACGCGTGATTGACTTTCCTAGCGTATCAATGGAACTATGCGGGGGGACTCACGTAAGCAATACTGCTGAAATTGGCGTGTTCAAGATTATCTCAGAAGTTGGTGTAGCTTCTGGGGTGCGACGCATTGAAGCTGTTTCGGGGCCCGCAATCCTAGATTATCTCAACCTGCGGGATAAAGTAGTTAAAGATTTGAGCGATCGCTTTAAAGTCAAACCTGAAGAATTACCAGACAGAATCACAAGTCTGCAAAGCGAACTAAGAAATAGCCAAAAGGAATTAGAAACCTTAAAGGTACAGTTAGCGATCGCTAAATCAGACAGCTTGCTACAAACAGCCCAAACCGTAGGCGATCATAAAATTATTGTCGCCCAATTAGAAGATGTCGATCCAGAATCATTGAAAACCGCAGCCGAACGCTTGTTGCAAAAAATTGCTAACGGTGCAGTGGTACTGGGTTCTATTCCCGAAGAGGGAAAAGTGAGTATAGTTGCAGCTTTTAGTTCAGAAGTGAACAAAAAAGGTTTGCAAGCTGGTAAATTTGTGGGTGCGATCGCTAAAATTTGCGGCGGCGGCGGCGGTGGAAGACCGAACTTAGCCCAAGCTGGCGGACGCGATGCAAGTAAATTACCAGATGCGTTGGCACAAGCGGAAAGTGAGTTAAAGTCCGCGTTGGGTTAACCAAGCCGAAGGGAAACTCTTAAATAGGGGAAGAATTTTAGGCGTTGCATATTTACGGGATAATTTAGCACTTCCAAAATTCCCCCTGCTTCCCCTGCCCCCTGCGTCCTCTCCATTTCCCAGATATGCTTCAGACTTTTCTATAATTAAGTGATTCCCGTCATCATAAATAGCCTGTGACTACCACTCCCCTATCTCCAATTACAACTGCTCAGGTTCCAGATACGCTAGGCCGCTTTGGACGCTTTGGCGGTAAGTATGTACCTGAAACGCTCATGCCTGCCTTGGCTGAATTAGAAACAGCTTATCAGCAATACCGTAATGACCCTGGTTTTCAAGCAGAACTACAACAGTTGTTACGAGACTATGTAGGACGTGCAACACCATTGTATTTTGCTGAACGCCTGACTGCTCATTATGCCCGACCTGATCGCACTGGGGCACAAATTTACTTGAAACGTGAAGATTTAAATCATACTGGCGCTCACAAAATCAATAATGCCCTTGGTCAGGTATTGTTGGCGAAACGCATGGGTAAGCAGCGGATTATTGCCGAAACGGGCGCTGGACAACATGGAGTTGCTACAGCCACAGTTTGCGCTCGTTTTGGGCTGGAATGCGTAATTTACATGGGTGTTCAGGACATGGAACGCCAAGCTTTGAATGTTTTTAGAATGCGGCTGATGGGGGCAGAAGTACGTCCAGTAGAGGCGGGAACCGGAACTTTGAAAGATGCTACTTCCGAAGCAATCCGAGATTGGGTGACAAATGTCGAAACTACTCACTACATCCTGGGTTCAGTAGCAGGGCCTCATCCTTACCCAATGATGGTGCGTGATTTCCATGCAGTAATCGGCGAAGAAACCCGCGCCCAAGCAATGGAAAAATGGGGTGGATTACCTGATATTCTCTTGGCTTGTGTAGGTGGTGGTTCCAATGCAATGGGACTATTCTATGAGTTTATGAATGAGCTTTCTATACGCTTCATTGGGATTGAGGCAGCCGGAGAAGGTGTTAATACCGAAAGACACGCAGCCACCTTGACAAAAGGACAAATCGGTGTGTTGCACGGAGCCATGAGCTACCTACTGCAAGATGAAGATGGGCAAATCATTGAAGCACACTCAATTAGTGCAGGGTTAGATTATCCCGGCGTGGGGCCAGAACATAGCTATTTAAAGGATACTGGTCGCGCTGAATACTATAGTGTGACAGATGCAGATGCATTGGCGGCATTTCAGCGATTATCGAAATTGGAAGGGATTATCCCGGCATTGGAAACAGCCCATGCGATCGCTTATCTCGAAACTCTCTGTCCTCAACTAACCGGCAGTCCTCGAATTGTAATTAACTGCTCTGGACGTGGTGACAAAGATGTACAAACGGTAGCCAAATTATTATATCCAGCGTAAATCTACATAAAATATTTGGGAGAAAACAATAATGGGTCAACAATTCCAACACGCTATGCTACCGCAACCCACTCACGACGAGTTGGCACGCCAAAGCTTTGTGCAAAGTATGAAAATGCACATTTTCAAGAATGTCCTTCCTGGTAATAAAGAAGTTTATGAAAAAGTAGGCAAGCCGAAGTTTGAACAAGAACATCAGCGTTCTCCCCAGAATCGTTATGAAATTCGGGAAGTAATGCAGCACGAACCTTATTACCACTGGACTAGTGCCCTCAAACGCATCAACCAGGAAATGCTATGGGATGCTGTAAATGCCAACGTTGACAGACAACTGCCAGAGTTAATAGAGCGTGCTAAAGACAAAGGTGGTGAATTGGGTACTTTAACCATCGATCCAAATTTTCAAATACCTACTTATCAAAAGGCTGTAGACATTCACTGTATGCCCGGAGGATATCACAGTGAATTAACTGCTGATGATGTCGCAGCCGGTGCAACCTACGATCGGGGCGCTTACGTTTATGGATTAGGTTGGTTGGGGCCGCTCAACGATGATATGGGGCTATCTATAGTCCAAAACTACCTTTTAGCAGAGTATCCCGACTTTAAACCGAAAAAAATCCTCGATATGGGATGTTCTATCGGCAATAGCACGTTACCTTATGTAGATGGTTTCCCAGAAGCAGAAGTCTATGGCATAGATGTAGGCGCACCCATGCTGCGTTACGCTCATGCAAGAGCTGAAAACTTGGGAAAACGGGTACACTTTTCTCAGCAAAATGCCGAACACACTAATTTCCCAGATGAATCATTTGACTTAGTGGTTTCTCACATTTTGCTGCATGAAATCCCCCCGCCATCTGTGCGTAAAGTTATGCAAGAGTCTTATCGTCTACTGGCTCCCGGTGGCATGATGATTCATCTAGAAGCACCTCTATATCGGCACATGGATGTTTATAGACAGTTTATTTCTGATTGGGAAACCGCTAACAACAACGAACCCTTCTGGAGTGCTGTACGCGATTTAGATTTGGTGCCGCTAGTTACTGAAGCTGGTTTTGCAGCAGATAAGACATTTGAGAAATTTGTCCCCAATGGAGCATGGAAAGCAAAAGAAACTAATCCTATGTTTCAAAATCGGAACTCAACCACCCAAGGCACTTGGTTTGCGGTTACTGCAATTAAGTAGGCTGAGGAAGTTATAGCAATTCCTAATGGGCTATGGCCTGCTACGCTAACATAATTCGTAATTGAGAAAGTCAGATTTTATCTGGCTTTCCTCGTTTTTTTGTCTAGTCTTATTTTTGGAGAATTGGTATTAGGATGACAAAAATAGCCAAGGGTAAACGACCTGTTTACTTAGAAAATCCGCAAACTGATAAATTGTTAGCGATCGTTATGGCTTTGACTGGTGAGGTGTCCGTGCTGCATGAGCGGCTAGACACCATTGAACGGTTACTAAAGGTGAAAGGTATTTTATCAGCTAGTGAGATAGAAGCTTACGAGCCGGATGTCAAAGTAACTAAAGAACGGGAACAGTGGCGTGCAGAATACATTGCACGGGTGTTACGCGTGGTACAGGAAGAGTTAGAAACCCTCAACAAAAGCTAGTTGAAATCACGCAGATGTTTTGCTGAATAAATCTAGCCTATTTATCTTATACATTCCGTATATTCAACTTTTACAATCGGTTTATACTGATTTATATACATGTTTTATGGTATTAAATATACTTAAGGCTAGTAAAAAACCTGGACTATTGATATAAACAAGCATAATATAAAACTAAAAAGTTCCAAAAAATTCAGTAATTATACTAGTATATAATACTTAGGTAATGGATGTAAATATAAATAATCATACTAATGGTAGAAGACGATTATTGATTAAACAACACTATTTTGCCGTAAGATCATGAATTTAAACGTTTGCTGGTAGTTTTTGAACAAAAAAGCCTATAAAAAGAGCTATATAGACTTATAAGCAATTTGTCACATTGATATTAGTTGGTTACATTGTCTAAAACTTTACTTTTAGCAAATGATTAAATCAATAATTTATAGCGTTGCTTTAGGCACTATAATTCTCAGTAGTGGAGCGATCGCTACTCCTGTAACAAATCCAGCTTTCACGCCAATGGCTTCAAATGTATCAAATGGTACTCTACAAATTGCAGCATCTAGCATCGACACTACCGCTCTAGAACAGTCGATTTTTAACCAAATTAATAAATACAGAATTTCCCAAGGGTTACCAGCACTGACTCGTAATGCTGCCATCGATAATCAAGTGAGGATTCACAGTCAAAACATGGCTAATGGTACTGTTTCCTTTGGACATACTGGATTTTCAGAACGTGTTAAAGCAACCCGTATTTCTTACAAAGCAGCTGGTGAAAATGTCGCTTACAACCAGGGATATAGCGATCCTGCCACAATAGCTGTTCAAGGCTGGCTCAAAAGTCCAGGGCATCTTGCCAACATCAGAGGTAATTATAATCTGACGGGGATTGGTGTCGCCAAAAACAGTCAAGGCGCAATCTACTTCACACAAATGTTCATCCGCTCATAAGTTTGACGCAATGTGCAATTTAATATTCTGACCTCACTTTTATTCTTTTCTTCGGTAAAAAGAAAGGGTTTGAAAGCAAAGGACTGAGAAATGAAGTTTGAGTAAAAATTGCACGCAGCGTTAAGTAGAACGGCGTAAATATTTGTAGTTGGGATGAGGCAGGATAGCGCAGCGTTAGCAAGTCCGCGAGCGTCGGCAGAATTGAAGAGGGTTTTAGCCTTATTTATCTTTATTAAGATAGTTGTGTTTTTTCCTACCAACTTACTTAAATTTAGTAAACTTTGGGTTTTTCTCAAATTCCCCAGACTTCAACCTGTCAGCAAAGCTTTTGCGATGTATTTCATGAAAATCTTAAATTATCAGCAAAATTAACCGTGATTTTCATGAAGCTAACCTATTGAAATACTGACAATCGGATGATTGTTTGTGTTACTTGTAAAGGATGTAGCCAAATTGCCGAAATTCATCATTACTTAACAGTATTGTGGTATATATTCTCGGAACAATAGGGTAAAGTAGAAGTCTTATATCTCTACACATTACGCAATTCTCCATGTTCCGACAAACTGCTTTTGGCATCGCTTTAAGTGCGCTTGTCCTTGCTAGTGGATTAACGACTGCTCCGATACCAAATCATACTTCTACAAATACATCCACCCGTAATAAGCTGTTGTCGCTTTTTTCTAGTCAGGTTGCAATATCGACTCCTACTTTTAAAACAACTGAGCTAGAAAAATCAGTATTTAACCAAATTAATCGATATCGGGCTTCTAAAGGGCTGCCAAAGTTGACCTTAAATGCAAATTTAACTCGACAGGCAAGAATTCATAGTCAAAATATGGCTAAAGGCAAAATCCCATTTAGCCATCAGGGATTTGAAGGGCGAGTCAAAGCTATCCCGATTCGCTATAACAGTGCAGCAGAAAATGTTGCTTTCAATCGGGGATATAGCAACCCCGTAGAGGAAGCTGTTACTGGTTGGATCAATAGTCCCGGACACCTAAAGAATCTTAAAGGAAATTACAACCTGACTGGAATTGGCGTTGCTACTAATAATCAAGGCGAAGTCTACCTGACACAGATGTTTTTTCGTACTAGGTAGATTTAATTTTTGATTTTTTTGCACAATAATAATGTAGTGTCTAACAAGATTTTGTCTGCTGGACACTGCTATTATTTTTGAACGATTAATGACATTACCAGATTTTCAGGTGAGCGATCGCGACCTCAGTGACGCAGCCCTTAGCCAGTATTTAGAATCTACAGCGATCGCAGTTGATACAGAAACGATGGGATTGTTGCCGTTGCGCGATCGCTTGTGTCTCGTCCAGCTTTGCAATCTTGAAGGGAAAGTGACTGCAATCCGTATAGCCAAAGGACAAGCTGATGCTCCCAACTTAAAAAAACTTTTAGAAGCAGTCAATGTTGTGAAAGTGTTTCACTTTGCTCGATTTGACCTTGCCACTTTGCGAGCCAATCTAGGTATTCAAGTAAAGCCAGTTTTTTGCACCAAAATTGCCAGTAAGTTAGCCCGTACTTACACAAATCGCCACGGACTCAAAGATGTGGTGCAAGAGTTAGAACAAGTGGAACTAGATAAAAGCTCTCAAAGTTCTGATTGGGGTAACGCCGTTAGTTTATCTGAAGCTCAACTAAGTTATGCTGCCGATGATGTGCGCTACTTACTTAGTGTGCAGCAGAAGCTAATACAAATGCTCAAACGAGAAGAACGCTGGCAAATTGCTCAAGAATGTTTTGAATTTCTACCAACGATAGTTTCTTTAGATTTATTGCAATTTAAGGATTTGTTTGAACACTGATCAAACTGTGAACCTATTGCAAAAGTTATTGAACTGGAGGATAAATATCATTACATACAATATTCTGTTTTCTGATCGTAGCTTCAGAGTCTCCGGCTGCATTTGTGAATTGTAATTTTTTGCTGATGAAAAATAGAGATTAGACCTCTTGGAAAATTTTTTAACACCCCACCTCTAACCTTTCTTCGCTATCAAAGAGGGAGAAACTTTGACGTTATTCAAAGGTAGAGTGGGATTCTTATGCTTGATTTATACAAGAGGTCTATTCACTAACTTTCTAAGTTATTTTTCCTAAGCTCCAATCTTGGAATTATTCAGTGTCTCTAGGAGTTTTAGATTCATTAATGCCTTCTTTAACATTATTGGCTCCCTCTTGAACGTTTTCTTTGAGGTTACTGGCTCCCTCTTGAACATTTTCTTTGAGGTTACTGGCTCCCTCTTGAACATTTTCTTTGAGGTTACTGGCTCCCTCTTGAACATTTTCTTTGAGGTTACTGGCTCCCTCTTGAACGTTTTCTTTGAGGTTACTAGCTCCCTGTTGAACATTTTCTTTGAGGTTACTGGCTCCCTGTTGAATGTTTTCTTTGAGGTTACTGGCTCCCTCTTTGATGCCTTCCTTAAGGTTAGTGGCTCCCTGTTTAATAGATTCCGTGGCGCTAGTGCCTCCCTTTTGCAGATTTTCTTGGTGATTTTTTAGCCGATCTACCACGTTGTAGTCGTCTGCACCTGCGGGAGTTTTTGATTCAACAATGCCTTCTGTTGGGCCACCGATCTCCTTCCATGCGTCAAGACCACCTTTGAGTTGGGAGACATGCTCAAATCCATTAGAACGCAGTTGTTGTGCGGCTTGAGCGGAGTCTTGTTCATTGGCACCGTAAATGTAAATATCACGGTTTTTATCCAAAGAAGATACCGCACGCTCTACCAATTCATCTGCTGGCATGGGCATCGCTCCCATAATGTGACCTTCATTGTAGGTGAAGCGATCGCGCACATCCAGGATTGTAAAAGCTGGTTCACCCCATTCCAGACGAGTCTTTAGGGTATGAGCTTCAGTTTGTGATTCTATTGGTGGTTGTGGGGGAATGATGCCGCCTACTAAATTATTAACCATAATTTTTCCTTACTGAGGATATTAATAGTAATTTAGCGAACTGAAGATATTTAATTGCTCTTTCTCTGGTATGAACGTCCTCAAACTCTCTCCTCAGATAGACTGAGCTATTTCCAGGATTTCTACCAATTCATAAATTGCAATTAATGCCATTTAATAGTATGTAAATATAACTTTTCCGATAAATTTAATTGAATAATTTAAAGTTTATGTTTTTGATATTTTAGTCATTTAGATATTTTTCATTTTAGAAAATTCCTCATAAATCGAGAAAAATATAAGTTTAAGCTGAAAAATATTTATCAATAAATATAGTAATTGATACCTTTTTAATATCAGCGTAGGCGTAGCCCGCCGTAGGCATCGCTAATATAGCAGTCCGAAATCATTTCTGAAATGTTTGCAAAGTTGGCTGTCATTAGTCATTTGTAATTACAAAGCGCAAAGTCGAGCCAGTCGCTTGGGGGTTTCCCGACTTGGGCGAACTAGCCTTGAGCGCTAGTTTTTGGCGTTGGCACAGCCTGCCGTAGGTATCAGAGGGCAGTTCCTTTCAGCAATTTATTGACATCATAATAATATTGCTATAGCAATATTATTATGATGTTATTTTTGTGTGTTAAAGCTGGTTTTGCTACCCTATATACTTTCTGGGGATGCTTTCAGTCCTTGACTTGTCATAGTCTCAGGCTGAAACTTGTAGTATAGTATATGCTTAAGAGGGCAACTACATGTAAATGCACCAGGGTAGATTTTCGTAGACCTTCTTCAAGAGAACATACCTAATGGTTATAGTACAGTCGAGTAAGTAGGAGTTAAGAATCTAGATTGGCTGATAAATTAGTTTGTGAGCTTTTGTAGAGACTTAATTAATTAAGGAGTGCGTTACTCTTTTAAAATTGTAGGAATTGTTGTCGCTTCTGGATGTGTCTTTTAACTATTTGCGGTTACAGAGATGGGTTTTAATTACACTTATCCAAATGCAAAAATAATTAATATTATACAATGCAAATTTAAAATTATGCAATAATCATGCGATAATTAGGAATTTTATCGGCATGACAAATAACTGAAGTTGTCATAAGCTTCATAGAAATTAAATGTATACAAGTACTACAGTAGCAATGGTACTCAGCAGAGGAGCGCGTAAATAAACTCTCAAGAAAAACACGTAAAGTACAACTGGCGCAATAGTAAATCGCCCAATCTACAATAGACAGTATTATGGTTATGGTTACTGCTACTACTCCCAAAATTCTGATCGTTGATGACGACTTCAGCGTCCGAAATCTCGTCTATCGTTTTTTAAGCCGGAAATATCAAATAGAGTCAGCAGCAGATGGTAGGACAGCCTTATCGTTGTTTGAGCAATTCAACCCAGCTTTAGTAATTCTGGATTGGAATTTGCCGGATGTTACTGGTTATAGTCTTTGCCAAGAAATGCAGAGTCGTACTAATGTTTTGGTGTTGATACTGACTAGTAGGACTGACGAGGCTGATAAAATTAAAATCTTAAGCGCAGGTGCTGATGATTTCATGACTAAACCATTTAGTCTTGCAGAAGTTGAAGTTAGAGTAGAAGCTCTTTTGAGGCGGATACGCTACATCAATCCCTCCCCAACACAACGTATCGTTTTCAAGCAGCTAGTAATTAATCCAGAGGGCCGGGAGGTAACACTTAATGATAAAATCCTTACCTTAACAGCGTTGGAATTTAATATATTACATTTTTTAGCAAGTCATCCTAATCAGGCTTGGAGTCGTCCACAACTAATCCAACAAATCTGGGGTTGTGACTACATAGGAGATGGCCGGGTGGTTGATGTGCATATTGGTCAGCTTCGCAAGAAGATGGAAGTTGATCCCAGCATACCGGAGTTTATTAAAACTGTGCGGGGCTATGGTTACAAGTTTGAAGCACCTGACGAAAATATTAATTCCTGAGCTTTCCGATTTCAGGAGTACTTCATAACCAAGAATGACTCAGATGAGTCAGCATTAGTTTTATTGTTTACCTAAATAGTTTTACTGAGGCTTGACCGTATAACTTGCGTTAATTTGGGACGTTGATACAAACTGATTTGGTGATTTCGTGTCTGCTCAAGCCTCAGATAATAACTTTATTGCTTTTAATCTATCGTCTCAAGATAAGTTTCAACAAAATCAAAATGTACAGAGCTTAACCGAAGTTTCACCTATAGGTAAAATTTGGGACAAGCACAGAGCTAATACTGATAAAGTCCTGCATTATTACGCCAAAGCAGACGAACATTATTTTCAGCAGTATGCTTGGCGGATAAGAACCTGTTCCGAGTTGCTCAAATTTCAATTAGTACCAGATGAATCGGAAGCTATTCTCAAGTTAAAACTATCAGATGCCCGATTCTGTAGGGTTCGTCATTGTCCAGTTTGTCAGTGGCGGCGATCGCTCATGTGGAAAGCAAGAGCTTACAAAATTCTCCCACAGGTTGTCACTGATTACCCCAACCACCGTTGGCTGTTTATTACCTTGACAGTAAGGAATTGCCAGATTAAGGAACTCAGGGAAAACTTGGATTCGATGAATAAAGCTTTTAAGCGATTCACTGAATTGAAAGCATGGCCTGCGAAAGGTTGGGTGAAGTCCACAGAAGTAACCAAAGGTAGAGATGGAATCTCAGCACACCCGCATTTACATATTTTGGCAATGGTGCCGTCTTCGTATTTCAGTCATGGCTATCTTTCTCATGCCAAATGGGTAGCGTTGTGGCAGCAGTGCTTACGAATTGATTACCACCCAATGATTTATATTAGTGCGATCGCTAAACATCATAACCTGTCACTACTTATCCCAGAAATTCTCAAGTATCAGGTGAAAGAATCAGATTTGGTGGCTGATAGAGAATGGTTTTTAGAGTTAACGCGTCAACTGCATAAAACCAGAGCGATCGCTGTTGGGGGTATACTCAGGCAGTATATGCGTGAATTAGAAGAAAAAAACCAAGACCTCATTGATGAAAGTGAAGAGATAGATGAGGTGGATGAAGAAAGTTTGTATTTCCGATGGGAGCGCAAGTTACAAAGATTTAATATAGAGTGACATCAGCGATGCGACCAAAGTCACGTAATCCTTACAGGAAAAAGATTATAGGAATTTAGAACCGTAGATCCTGTGGCTTAATCCGGCGAAAGGATAAAGACCATCGGTCAGATACAACCGGAAGTAGTTCATGGGGAATACTAGAATCAAACTTGATAACCTGACCATCTTCAAGGTGATGTTCCTGATTATTGATGCACAAAGTAGCACGTCCAATATTGACTAATACTACCAGAGGTTCAAAAACAGAGTGGTCACGGTGTCGTTTCATGCCACCACCTGGACAATAATGGCTAAGTAAGGCACAATTCCATCCTGGAAAAATGCGATCGCCAAGTCGATTAACCCTCTCATCCCAATTGCCTGGATTAATTTTCGCATTAGGCTTTAGTAGTATTACTTCGTATCCAAACCATTTGTGAGTTTGATTAAAAGCAATCCGACTAGAAGACATTGACTTCATCCTAGATTGATGATCACACCAGTTATGAAGACTTTGAAGATCGCGACGAACGTATCCAATGGTTTTAGTTTCAACTAAATTCATTATTAACTCCTAAAAATTTAAATTATGAAAATAAAACTAATTACACCTTTCCTTCACGCGAAGCGTTCAAGAAAAAATATTTAAAGACGTATTGACACTACGACTATTGGAGTAAAACTCTTTATTAAAAAGAAAAAATATTTAAAGGCGTATTGACATCACGACTATTGGAGTAAAACTCTTTATTCATTGCAATCACGATAGAGAAAAAAACAAGTCCTATAATTAAGCGAGTAGATCAATGCATACTTCAAAATTATTAGGCGTTAGCCTATCTTTCCTAGAATCCAAAAAGCACAAAAAAATAAATACCAGTCGCCCGAAAAACGGATGGCTGGCATTTATAAATTGCCTTTACTTGAAGCTAGTAAATACCTTCGATAATTAAGTTATAAAATTAATTTTTATTAGCCAACCTTTGACTAACCAACTCCGCCGCTAAATGTATTGCTGCTTTCATACTCGTAGCATCAGCAATTCCCTTACCCGCAATATCAAACGCTGTCCCATGATCGGGTGAAGTCCGAACAAAAGGAAGACCAATAGAAGTATTAACTGCCCGATCAAATGCCATCAGCTTCACAGGAATTAAGCCTTGGTCGTGGTAAAGTGCCAAGTAGGCATCAGCTGGATTTTGCACTAAAGAATTTCCATACCAAGCTTGACCAGGTTTAACCCACATCGTATCTGGCGGTATCGGGCCATCTAGTTGCAATTGTGGACGATTTTGCCGCTCTTGCTCCAACCAGGGAATTAACCAATCCTGTTCTTCATGTCCAAGTTGTCCCTGTTCGCCACTGTGGGGATTTAACCCGGCGATCGCAATTCTTCCTCTATATATACCAAAATCTTTCTCTAAACACTCCACCAGCAAATCCAGTTTTTGTGTCAACAACTGCGGTGTCAACACATCGGCTACTTGACGCAGGGGAATATGTGTGGTAGCCAGCAAAGCGCGGAGCGTCCAACCAGTATGAGGCGATCGCGCTACGAATAACATCCCAAAACGCTCAACACCTGATTTTTGGGCTAAAAGTTCCGTTTGCCCTGGATAATTGTACCCTGCGGCTTTCCAAGCAGATTTAGCGATTGGCCCTGTAACAATACCATCAAATTTACCAGCCAGTGTTTGAGCGATCGCATATTCCATATACGCAAAACTAGCCGCACCACTCGCTGCATTACCTATTCCTGGAATAATTTGATCTTTAATTTTCCCATCCAACTGCACATCGCTAACTGACAAATCATCTGGATTTGCCAAAGCGACTAAATTCTTAGTTAAATTCAGTTTGCGATAAGTCTGTGCCAGCAAATCCCCGTTACCCACCACTGTAACGTCATATTTTTGACTAATTTCTGGATCTGCTAAAGCTTTCAAAATCACTTCCGGGCCGATACCCGCAGGATCTCCCAGTGTCAATGCTAAACGCGGACGATTTTCTTTTACAAAATTTCTTAAACTATCTTGATTATTTAGATACATAAAATCTCTTCATAATTATTATCATCAAAGTTTCCTAATTTCCCCATCTTCCTTCTGGAAAGAGTAGGAGTTGCCCCCCGAATCAGTAGGGATTACCTGCTAAACTAGTTTAAAATTATTTACACAGGTCTAATCCTACAGCAACTATTGAAAAGCTTCTGGTAGACCTAGTTTACACACCACTTTGCATAAGGAGAATCACACTAATGGGCGGCGAACTTTTGAATGCAGCTCTATTATCTTTCGGTTTAATCTTCGTAGGCTGGGGCTTAGGCGCGTTGTTACTGAAAATTCAGGGCACAGAAGAATAATTAGTGCTGAGTTAGGAGTTAAGAGTAGAGACGTGATTAATCGCGTCTGTACAAGAGTTATTATTTTCCCCACTCCTCATTACCCTTTATCCCCAGAGGGGGCCCCATCTTCCCCATTCCCTAGTAACTTTTTCATCGAAATGAGAAAAAAGCTTGTCCGTTAACCGGATAGCTTTTTTCTCATAACTCTATCCATATAAATTGATTTTCTGAGAAAAGATGTAAACTTTTGTTTGCATAGGTTATTCTGATAACATTATTTTCATAAAACATTAAAATTTATTACAACCCTCATGACATTATTAATCGTCGGTGCCACTGGCACCTTAGGAAGACAAGTGGCTCGTCGTGCGATCGATGAGGGATATAAAGTACGCTGTCTTGTCCGCAGCAGTAAAAAAGCAGCTTTTCTTAAAGAATGGGGTGCAGAACTTGTCCCTGGAAATTTGCGTTACGCCGATACCTTAGCGGAAGCATTGGAAGGTGTAACCCAAGTTATTGATGCTTCAACATCTCGCCCAACAGATTCATTGAGTATTAAACAAGTGGACTGGGAAGGCAAAGTAGCATTAATTCAAGCTGCAAAAACAGCTGGTGTAGAGCGTTTTATCTTCTTTTCTATTTTAGATGCTGATAAATATCCAGGAGTGCCGCTAATGGAAATTAAGCGGTGTACAGAACTATTCTTGGCTGAGTCAGGCTTGAATTATACCATCTTGCAGCTAGCTGGGTTTATGCAAGGGTTAATTGGTCAGTATGGAATTCCCATTTTGGAAGGACAGCCAGTTTGGGTAACAGGTAATTCTTCTCCCATCGCCTATATGGACACTCAGGACATTGCTAAGTTTGCAATCCGAGCATTGAGTGTACCAGAAACGGAAAACCAAGCTTTTCCTGTAGTCGGTACTCGTGCATGGAGTGCAGAAGAAATTATTAACCTGTGCGAACGCTTATCTGGAAAAGATGCCAGAGTAACGCGGATGCCAATAACCTTGCTGCGTGCTGTGCGGGGCATAATGCGTTTCTTTCAGTGGGGATGGAACGTAGCAGACAGGCTGGCGTTTACAGAAGTATTGGCTAGTGGTAAACAGTTAAATGCTTCAATGGATGAAGTGTATACAGTGTTTGGTTTAGATCAACAGCAAACCACAACCCTAGAAAGCTATCTACAAGAGTACTTCAGCCGAATAATGAAGAAGCTCAAAGAAGTAGACTACCTGAAAAATAAAAATAAAAAGCAGAAACCGAAAAAAACTCCTTTCAAACAGTCTTCAAAAGCCAATAGTCAATAGTAATTACAAAACAAACATTAACGCGATGTGTGACTTTTTTTATTCTTGTGGGATGGACATCTTGTCCGTCCTTTCTGGTATGGCAAGATGCCTACCCCACAATGGAATCAAGGTTTAAAAAATTAAGTTGCACACTGCGTACATTAGTCATTAAACTCTAGACTCTGGATATTTGACTCTAGATTAGTGACTACATGACCAAAAATGTGTAACGATTACATAATATAAAGCATCGCCTAAACTTGGATATTTGAGTGTGCCGAAAGCAGGCATTATCTACAATGACGTTAAACCGATAGCGGGCCGTGTCGCTATCGAGTTGAAAGACAAGCTAACCGCAGCCGGTTGGAGTGTATGTATCACATCGAGTATTGGTGGCATACTGGGCTACCCTAACCCGGATAGTCCTGTGTGCCACACCCCCGTTGACGGTCTGACACCCCCTGGTTTTGACTCAGATATGAAGTTTGCAGTGGTATTAGGGGGAGACGGCACTGTTCTAGCAGCATCTCGTCAAGTAGCCCCTTGTGGTATTCCACTTCTAACAGTGAATACCGGCCACATGGGATTTTTAACGGAAACTTTCCTGAATCAATTGCCCCAAGTACTAGAACAGGTGATGGCAGGTGAGTATGAAATAGAAGAACGAGCTATGCTCACCGTCAAAGTGTTTCGGGATGATTCAGTGCTATGGGAAGCCCTATGCCTAAATGAAATGGTGCTACACCGCGAACCTTTGACCTCTATGTGCCATTTTGAAATTGCCATAGGGCATCATGCGCCAGTAGATATTGCCGCAGATGGTGTAATTGTTTCTACACCTACTGGTTCTACAGCATACTCATTAAGTGCTGGTGGTCCAGTGGTAACTCCAGGTGTACCTGCTTTACAGCTAATACCAATTTGTCCCCATTCCCTAGCTTCTAGAGCATTGGTGTTTCCAGATACTGAATCTGTCAATATCTACCCAGTCAATATTCCTCGGCTGGTGATGGTAGTAGATGGTAATGGAGGGTGCTATATCCTACCAGAAGATCGAGTATATATGGAGCGATCGCAATATAGTGCCAGATTTATTCGCCTACAACGGCCTGAGTTTTTCCGAATTTTGCGAGAAAAATTAGGTTGGGGTTTGCCACATATCGCTAAACCAACCTCAGTAGAATTGCCGTAGGGATTGGGGATTGGGGATTGGGGATTGGGCATAAAAAGCAAAAGGGAAAAACTTACTGTAACTTCTCCCCTGCTCCTCTGTTCCCATGCCCTATTATCCATGCCCCATGCCCAACTTAGTAATTTACTTCCAGAATTACTGGTATAGAGATGGTATTTGGAGTTAGTTATTAAGATTGCATCCAAGAATTCGATGGCTGACACCTGAACGTGCTAAAACATTTTTTAGCAGCGTGTCAAATTAGATTGCTCCATCACTAAAAACTCGTAATTGCACTTTATAACTGATGTAAAGATTTTCTTTGGAATATCTTTACAATCCCAAATCCAATATCCAAAATTGTTATGACAGTTGCTCAAAGTCCCTGCGTTTTGGTGATTGAAACCGATGAGAGCCTTGCAAATCAGCTTTCTTGTGATTTGCAAGAAGCCGGCTATGAATCAATTTTGGCTCATGATACGACGAGTGGTTTACAACACTGTCGCGATCGCCAGCCTGCTTTAATTGTTTTAGACCGGATGCTAGCAGGAGAATCAGGACTTTCATTGTGTAAAAATCTTAGAAGCACTGGTATGCGATCGCCTGTATTGATTTTAATGGCAAGGGATACAGTTGACGATCGTGTAGCTTGTCTAGAAGCTGGAGCGGATGATTATATTCTCAAGCCTTACCGCTCAGAAGACTTTTTGAAGTTGATTCGCCTCTACTTAAAACCTGATGTGGATACCACGGAGCAATTACGCTTTGGGGATCTAATTTTAGACATAGCAACTCGCCGTGCCATACACAACGGGCGACCAATTGACTTGACAATGAAGGAATTTGAACTATTAAAATTCTTAATGGAACATCCCCGTGAGGTGTTAACTCGCGAGCAAATTCTAGAAAATGTTTGGGGTTACGACTTTCTGGGTGAGTCAAATGTAATTGAAGTGTACATCCGTTACTTGCGGTTAAAAATCGAAGATGAAGGTCAAAAGCGCCTCATTCAAACAGTGCGAGGCGTAGGCTACGTTTTAAGAGAATCTTAGTAGACTGTAGCGGGAGTTTGCCTATCTCCTTGCTTTATTCCCAGTTTCAGATTGGGAATGCTTTTTTTGGGTGCTGTTGCCTCTCACGCCAAGGGTTTTTCTGCCTACAACACTGTAAAATTGAAGTCTAAATTACAAAATCGAAAAGCTATATGACTCTTCGGCTAAGTTTGCTCTCGATATTGCTGAGTATTTTTCTGATGGGTTGTTCTGTGCCAACAACAGCTAAATCTCCTAGCCTCACCTCTGATTCTAAAACTCCAGCACCAGAGAGTTTAGGTCAGAAACTACCAATTTCTGCGAAAGCCATTGTGCCTAATGGTACAACGATTCAATTAGAAGTAGCGCAGACGCCACAACAGCAAGCGATGGGGTTGATGTATCGACCAGCTTTGCCAGATGACCGAGGGATGCTGTTTGGGTTCCCTTCAGCACAACCAGTCAGTTTCTGGATGAAGAATGTGCCTGTACCTCTGGACATGGTATTTCTACATAAAGGTGTAGTTAAATATATTCAGGTTGCTGCACCTCCTTGTGCAAGTGAGCCTTGTCCTACCTATGGCCCTAATACACCAATTGATAAGGTGATTGAACTTCGCTCTAGGAGAGCAACCGAATTGAAGTTGAAAGTGGGCGATACAATCAAAATTGAACCTTGAAACTCCGGTGCTTTGCACCGATAAAAACTTAAGTAATTACTTGGTTGAGAGCCTATACGGTCGAAGTATATGTTTTTTTTGTAAAAAATGTCACTTTATATGGTCAAACAGCACTTGTAACGCTACTATTTAAAAACTGTGGTGATAATGTAAAATTCTACTGTATCAAACCTGAAATCGCAGTCTTCAGGTTTGGTCTCAAAAATATTCCCTTGGGCGTAAGTGTTAATAGTCGCCAATAAGAGAGTATAGGCTATGGAATCTTTATCACTACCTGTGTAATTAAATAAAATACAAAGGTAAATAAGATGAAGCCAATTTAATTAGGTAAAAATACTGCTTAAAAATTTAGCAGATGATTTGTATGAAAATTTTTATTTCTCAGATCCTTTATAGTCAACCTCTCTTGAAGGCAGATTAACGAAAACTGTGTTGGGGTGTATGGCTGAGAACAGCACAGTGACAAATAAAATACTGGCTACTGTCTACCGAATAATAGTGAACTGATATATGACAATACATTCTACACAAGGAGGTGAGATACAAATGTCACCATCAAAATATTCTCGAATGATTCATTTTTTGCAAGAAGATTTGGCAATTTCCACAGCATCATTAGCGGTGGCACTTCGACATCGGGAGCAAGACCCAGGTCCTTTGGCAATGATTCTTTGGCAATATGGATTAGTTACTCTAGAGCAATTAGAACAAATTTATGATTGGCTGGAGAAGGCGTAGGTTGTACAATTTTTGGATTGTAGATTTTAGACTTTGGCTTAAAAGTTTCTACCAAATGCATATTTGCAGAATCTCAAATAATACTATTGATGCCAATTTTGGATGATACTAAGTTGCCAAAGTTAGTCTTGTTTGGTGTCAAAGATACACTTCGACTTTCTTCAAAGCAAATAATACTATCTAGGGCAACCTGGTGTTATTTAGGAGAATTGAGGTATGTTACATTAACTCTACCTTATACAAAGGTTGATGTATAGCTCTCTTGACTCTGACGGTTTCTACTCTATATACAAATTAAAAGAGCGAGTTAAATTATCAACTCGCTCTTTTGATTTAGTACTCAGGACTGATTAAACACTTTAACTGCTGCTGCTATACCAGATCCAGGGGTAAAGTCTTCGTAGCCAAGTTCTCTTAGGGTAACTTCTAAGGATGCTATGCAGCTAAGGATATCGCGATCGCTTACAAAACCCAAATGACCAATACGGAAAATTTTATTACTCAAATGATCTTGACCGCCGGCTAAAGCAATATCAAAGCGTTTTTTCATCAATGACCGAATCTTATCCGGTTCAATTCCCTGTGGTGCTACAGCCGTAATCGCCGGACTAGCAGAATTATCTGCTGCAAGTAAGGGTAAATTTAATCCTTTAATGGAGGCGCGGGTAGCATTTTTGAGCCGTTCATGTCGAGCAAATATTGATTCCAAGCCTTCCTCTTTCATGATTCGCAACGTAGTGTGTAATGCTACGATCAAGTTCACAGGCGGAGTAAATGGAGTTGTATTTTTGGCTGTGGCTTTGCGATATTTGCCTAAATCCAAATAGTATTTCGGTAGCTTCGCAGTTTTGTAAGCTTCCCAAGCTTTGGGACTAACAGAGACAAAACCCAATCCTGGCGGAATCATATAACCTTTTTGGGAACCGGAGGCGACAATATCTAAACCCCAAGCATCCACGGGTAGATTAAACGCACCCAAGCTAGTGACGGCATCAACGATAATTAAAGCTTCACCGTGTTCTTTAACGTGGCGGTTGATGGTTTCTAAGTCATTCAACACACCCGTCGAGGTTTCGCTGTGGGTAATGATTACGGCTTTGATTTGCTTTTGGGTATCTGCTTGAAGTTTTTCGGCAAATACAGCAGGGTCTAGGGGTTTTCCCCATTCCACTTTAACTTCTTCTACATTCAAACCGTAGGCCTGACCAACCTCTACCCAGCGTTCGCCAAATTTACCATTAGAGCCAACTAAAATGCGATCGCCTGGAGAGAGAAAATTAATTATTCCCGCTTCGACAGCACCCGTACCACTGACATTCAGCATCAGCACATCACTTTGAGTTTGGTGCAGCCACTTGAGGTTTTCTGTTACCTCTGCCAAGATGTTGCTAAATTCATTAGTACGGTGCCCAATTGGATGCTTGGCTAATGCCAGTAAGGCAGCTTCTGGCACCGGTGTAGGGCCTGGAATCATCAGCATCAGCTTATCGTTCATGTGTCTATCCTAAAAGTCAAATAAAAATCAAAATTGTGGGAAGTTGGTTAAGTCTGATAGCAAATCCTAGATATTAATTCACAAATTCCACTCAGATTGTCACCAGCATTGTTGTATATTTTCCAAATTCATAGGAAAAGTATCGTGGGAGTTAATAATCGGTCAGCTTGATCTTTGCAATTTATACCAGACTCAAACTCAGATAAAACCTTTGTTCTAGGCAATCTTACCACACACCTAGACGCCAGGTTAAGGTGTCTGCTCATAGGCAAATGGCTATTTTAGCAAAAGATGAAACATCTATCTAGATGAGGCATAGACCTCTTGTGTCACTTTCTGAGTATTCTTAATAAAAGGATTAAAAGAAAAAACTCTCTTCAAGTAAACAGGGCAATGGATGTAGAATTACAAATCCTGAAACATTTGGCTAGAGACGCCCACCCAACAGTTGCGATAGCGAAGCGCAGATTGTAGATGAATGTTGTGCAGAGTATCAAGATTTATTTAAGAGGATGTCTGAAAAGTTTTATAGAAGTTTCAGCTAACGATATAATTATGGTTTCAGCTTATCCCGAACTCAGATTATTCAGAAAGTTCTCTCTAATAACAGTTCTCTTTTTAGCCCTAGTTGAGCAATTACCGATATTAAGCCTTCCCGCTACCTAATAGGTATAAAAGTGCCATCCGAACAGCAACACCGCTGGTAACTTGTGATTGAATGAGACTAAATTCTGGGTCATCCATCAATTCAGAACTAATTTCAACACCACGATTGACTGGACCTGGATGCAAAACTTTGACGTTAGGTTTACAAAGTTGCAGTTTTGTGTGTGTAATACCAAATAGCTGATGATATTCTCGCAAACTTGGCAATAAATAAGCCGTCATCCGTTCCTTTTGTAGGCGTAAAGTCATGACAAAATCAGCATTTTGCAAAGCTGGTTCTAATTGCCAATGTAAAAAAAGTTGGGGATTAGAAGAATAACTTTTGACTTTTAACTCCTGATTCTTATCTTCTACTTCCTCCGAGATAAACTCAGCAAAGAATTTAGGTAAAAGGGTTGGTGGAGCTGCCAGATGCACTTCGGCACCACTGGCAATTAAACTCCAAATATTTGAGCGCGCCACGCGAGAATGGAGAATATCCCCAACAATGGCAATCTTTTTCCCCTTTAAAAGTTCCAGTCGGGGACGATCTGGGTTAATTAGAGTAGTTATGGTAAATAAATCTAGCAGTGCTTGGGAAGGATGCTCGTGTTGACCATCACCAGCATTGAGGACGCTAACTCGTACACCAAGGCGATCCATTTCAGCGGCGATCGCATTCGGTACTCCTGCTTCTCGATGGCGGACTACCATAATATCAGTTCCCATAGCTAAGTAGGTTTTCGCCGTATCGAGAATTGTTTCTCCCTTAGTCATAGAAGATGTGGCGGCGGCGAAGTTCAACGTATCCGCACTTAAGCGTTTGGCTGCGAGTTCAAAACTGCTGCGAGTGCGGGTAGACGATTCAAAAAATAAATTCGCTACCACTTGTCCCTGCAAGGTTGGTACTTTCTTCGTCCGCCGTGATAGCACCTCTTGAAAAGAGGCAGCAGTTTGCAAAACTGTATCGTATTCAGCGGCAGTAAAGTCAGCTAGGGAAAGAACGTGACGATGATTCCAGGTAGTAGTAGGCATAAAATTTGTGGAGGGACAAGGGGACAAGGAGACAAGGGAAGTAACCCAATGACGCCACTTGCTCCACTTAGGGAGACCCCATCGCCCTTGGCGTCTCCCCTTGGGAGAAGACCGCAGTGGCTCCCCAATACCCTGTACCCAATGCCCATTTCCTTCATGTTGGTAAATGGAAAACGTTTAAAGCTAAAGAAATTAGGCTGAGGAACGTTAAAAACCCAATTGTATCTAGCATTGTAGTCACTAATGGGCCACTAACCAAAGCAGGGTCAAGCTTGAGGCGTGTCAAACCCATTGGCAGTAAAGTACCGAGTGTAACAGCCACAATTGTATTAGTTGCCATTACCATTCCGGCAATTAAAGCCACCCATCGTTCTTGGGGTTGTGCCCAAATTAAAGAAAGTAAAATCATGGTTGTGGATAAAGCTAGAGCTGTACCTAAACCAGCTAGAAGTTCCTTGCGAAGAATTTTTAAGGTATCTTTGGGTGTTACCTCTCCCACTCCCAAGCCGCGAATTGTCACCGTTAATGATTGAATCCCAACAGTACCACCTGTGTTAGAAAAAATCGGCATGATTACTGCTAAAACTGGCACTGCGGCAATTACAGATTGAAAAGGGGCGATCGCACTGGCTGCACCAATATACAGAGCCATGATGCCCAACAGCCAAGGTAAGCGGTTACGGATGGTTAACAGAGGAGAGGATAAAGCTGCTTCATCACCACTCACACCCGCCAGTTTTTGGATATCTTCTGTAGCTTCCTCTTCCAAAATATCCATGACATCATCAATGGTGACAATGCCCACCAATCGGTCTTCCCGATCGACTACGGGGATCGCGATTAAGTCGTAACGCTGCATGATTCGCGCTACTTCTTCTTGAGGGGTTTCAGTTTTCACCTTAATGACGCGATCGCTAGAAATATCTTTAATAAAAACATCGGGAAAGGTAAACAGCAACTGGCGTAGTGAAACTACTCTCACTAGCGTCCGGTTGTCATCTGTAACGTATGCATAGTAAATCGACTCCTTGTCTTCATCCTGACGGCGGATTTTGCTCAAGGCTTCGCCTACAGTCAATCCTTGCCGTAACCGGACATATTCGGTTGTCATCACCCGTCCAGCAGTTCCTTCTGGATAGCCGAGAATCGTTGCTGTTGCTTGCCTTTGTTCTGGACTCAGTTCTTGCAATAACCGTTTGATTACCCCAGCAGGTAGTTCATCAAACAATTCTGCTCGTTCGTCGGGACTCATCTCTTCTACAAGGTGCACTACCTGGACATCATGCAGAGAATTAATTAATTCTTCCTGTATCTCTGTCGGCAGATATTCAAATACATCAATTGCCTGACCTTTGTTGAGTAAACGGAATGCGATCGCCCGTTGTTGTTCAGGCAATTGTGTAATGTATTCTCCCACATCCACAGGTTGCAAGCGATTTAAATCCCATTTCAACTGGTTTAAATCGGTAGTATCACTCAACAAATCACGAATATCTTCTGTGAGCATAATATATATCTCCTAAGTCTCCCCCGCGCTGGGAGACTTCCTCACCACAGCTCAGAGGAGGTTGATACTGCCATCTTGTGGACTATGGTCCATAAAATTTCAACAATTCAATATCCATAGCTAAATCAAAGCATTGCTAGTCATCATCCTAACCTGGAATAGCACTCTCCGGTAGATACTGAGAAATTTTTAGATTTTTAGTAGCTTTATGTACTTTTTTAGCTTACTACCAGGATTTTGGGGAATCTGCGAGCGTAGTAAATTTTGCTACTTATATAATCTGTGAGAACTGGCGATCACCAATAAATAATCAATACGGATGGCTAAAAAAAGCAGAGTTATCTCCAAGCTAAGGATAAGAAAACCTTTGTGTATTAACAAATGCCTAAGGTTCAGTAATCTAAATTGAGATATTCTTATTTGAGTGCCGTTAACTAATTACTGAATCATAAATAGCTTCTAGCTTGGCAGTTTGCTTGCGAATATCAAAATTTTCGCAAATAAACTCTCGTCCTTTTTTACCCATACTTTTAGCTAAAGCCCGGTCAGACAAAAGAATATCTAATTTTTCCGCCAGAGAGCGATCGTCTTTTTCATCAACTAAAAAGCCAGTTTCTCCATCTAAAATAGCATCAGGGATAGCGCTATGCCAGGTAGAAGCTATTGGTAAACCAGAAGCGGCGGCTTCCAATATTGAAAGCGGTAAACCTTCGCTATCACCGTTCTTTGCTGTTTGACTGGGTAGAGAAAATATTTCTGCATTTCTCATGGTTTTTTGAATTACTTCATAAGGTTTTGCACCCATAAAATTTACTCTATTACTAATACCTAGCTCATTTGCTAAAGTTTTGAATTTTTCAGTCATTGTGCCATTTCCAATTTGGATAATTGACACATCTGGATGCTTATCAGCAATCTGAGAAAAGGCTTTTAATAAAGTATCAATTCCTTTTTTTTCAGTATGTCTGCCTACACATAAAATATATCTTTCATCTTTTGATTCATTCGCTGGGGCAAACTTTTCTAAATCTATACCACTATTTAGTTTAATAATTTTATCTTCAGGATAACCATATTCAATCATCTTTTTATACAAAAAACTAGAAAAAGCAATAAATTTAGATGCTTTTTGTTTTAATTCTTCTTCATGCAAAAGAAATTGATAAAATGCCGGATTAGCTGATAGCCACATAGATAAACGTGAAACTGTAATATCAAACCCGTAAAATGTAACGATGAAAGGAATATTTAATTTTTCTGCCAATCGCATTGCGTAAATACCATCTGGTCCAAAATGTCCGTGAATTAATTTTAGATTTTTTAGTTCAGCTTCTTTTCCAAACATATTTGGTGAAGCAGTAATTATATGAAATAATTGCTTAATTTTCAATTGATCATTATTACTAACAGCAATACTGTTAAAAGGAATTTCTTCTAATAGTTTGCAAGTAAGAAATAATGGTTTGTATGTTTGTAAATTATGCGCTTGCTCTCCAATAAAAGTTTCTGATACTCTCGGATACGCTCGACGATACATCCCAACTGTTTTCATTGTATTACTCCTTTTAAGATTAATGTTTCTCTTCGCAAAAAATGAACAAGATATTTATTGGCTCAAAAAAATTAAGTTTTTTATACATTTACGCCTTTGGTTCTATCTGCTGCTATGTTGCGTAAAATACTAATTATTTTATTTATTCAGAACAGCAGGAAGAGTAATAACTTTAGTTTTTTAAAGCCAATATTATTCTAAATTAGGGTTTCAACTATTTATATTTTTATATAAAATATAAATAGTTGAAACTATTATTGAGAAAATATTTTAGAGTGTAATAAAGCAAACTAATATATTTATTACGTAAACAGACCGATTAATTTTTTATGACTTACGCATTAACAAAAAAGTCAAAATAGCAATTATACTTTTCAAGGCTTATAGCTAGATTTTTGCTAGCCTACACAACTAACAAAATATGGTTTGTAAAAGGCTAAACCAATGTATTTATGTGAGGCACAAAATGATTTATTTGTACAGTGCATAAGCCCTATTTTTATAAAACTTGATTGGGTTGAGGATAGCCTCCCTTTGTTTACTGCAATTATTTACTGGATGTCTAACACAAACATATCAATTTTAAAACATATCTACATTAAAATTATATTTATTTAATAAATATTTATGCAAAAAAGTGTTTAGTTTATACCAGTATAAGCATAATCTCGGAGTTAGGCACTCTTAATTTTTTGACATCATCCCGCTACTGATATTATGTCCGGCTAATTAGGTATAATTCCCGAATCTATGTAGAAAGCCCAAAAATCCCTCACTTAGCGATCCTAATGCTAAGTTTTTAGCCGGACACGATATGATTTAGTTCACCGAATCAATAGAGGATTGCCAAAACCACTGTTGAGAGTTCCTCGACAAGGTACTCGAAAAAAGCTAAAAATAGTATCAATTTTAAATAAAGTTATAATCAGCACTTATATTTCAGATAGACAATAGTCCCAATGGTACTAGCTCAATTTTGCCGTTAACTTGAACTTGGGAATATATTTAGATTATCTATTAACAGGAGATAATAAATTCACACGCCCTTAGCTGTTGTCCCATCAACCATTACAGAACTTATTCTGGCTTGGTTTAGGTAATTCATTAGACAGTCATAGGGTCAAATTTTGCAAATTGTTCTAAACCAAACTATGAAAACATCTACCAAATTGTTATCTCGCCTGGAGTATTACTACCAGCAAATTAAAACGATCATACTGACTCGTCAAAATCCAATTACGGGTTTGTTACCTGCAAGCACAGCGATTACAGCCCACGGCGATTATACAGATGCCTGGGTGCGAGACAACGTTTACAGCATTTTGGCAGTTTGGGGTTTAGGACTTGCGTACCGCAAGATTGACGACGATGAAGGACGCACCTATGAACTAGAACATAGCGTTATCAAACTGATGCGCGGATTATTGTTTGCAATGATGCGACAGGCTCATAAAGTAGAGACATTTAAACATACTCAGTCGCTACTAGATGGACTGCACGCCAAATATAATACCGCGACTGGTGACATTGTTGTTGGTGATAATGAATGGGGACATTTGCAACTTGATGCCACATCTATATTTTTACTGATATTGGCGCAAATGACGGCAGCAGGATTGCAAATAATTTATACGATTGATGAAGTGAATTTCGTCCAAAATTTAGTTTACTATATTGGACGAGCTTACCGCACACCAGATTACGGCATTTGGGAACGTGGTAATAAAATTAATCGTGGTAGTGCTGAGTTAAACGCCAGTTCTGTAGGCATGGCAAAAGCTGCTTTAGAAGCTATCAATGGACTGGATTTGTTTGGTGTACATGGTAGTCAAGCATCGGTAATTCATGTGCTACCAGATGAAATCGCCCGTGCCCGGATTACTTTAGAATCTCTATTACCGAGAGAATCTGGTTCCAAAGAAATTGACGCAGCGCTGTTAAGTATTATTAGTTATCCTGCCTTTGCGGTAGAAGATTTAGAGTTACGCGAGCGCACTTTAAACGATATTATCAATAAACTTGCTGGTAAATACGGCTGCAAACGTTTTCTACGTGATGGACACCAAACCGTTTTAGAAGATCATCAGCGCTTGCACTACGAACCGTGGGAACTCAAGCAATTTGAGCATATTGAATGCGAATGGCCGTTATTTTTCACTTATTTAGTTCTAGATGGATTATTTCGCGGCGAACAAGAACAAGTTAAAAAATACCAAAATCTTTTAGAATCATTACTCATAGAACAAGATGGTTTGCGTTTATTGCCAGAACTTTATTATGTTAGCGCAGAAAATATCGAGGCAGAAAAGTTAGCACCTCAAACGCAACCACGTTTGCCTAATGAAAATATTCCCTTAGTATGGGCGCAGAGTTTATATTTTATCAGTGAAATGTTGAGTGAAGGTTTAATAGCAGTTGGTGATATCGACCCTTTGGGAAGACATTTGTGTGTGGGCAAACAGCGCGAGGCATTGGTACAAATTGCCTTATTAGCAGAAGATGAAGATTTACAAACAAAACTAGAAGTTCACGGAATTGAAGCGCAAACACCCGCCCAAGTAGAACCGATTCAAGTGAGAAAAGCGGGAGAATTTTCTACTATTTATACCCAAATTGGACGTAACAATAAACTTGGTTTAACTGGGCGGCCAGTGCGGCGTTTGCGGAGTTTAACAACATCTAGAATCTTTCGGATTAGCGGTGAAACAATTGTATTTTTGCCTTCATTCTCAGACTCTCAACAGTTTTACTTAACCCTTGATTACCATTTTTTGCTGGATCAAATTAGAAGCGAACTAGCTTATATTCAAAAATATTGGAGCGATTTAGGTCGTCCTACCTTAACTTTAATGTTAACGCACACTATGTTAGAAGCAGGTTCGGAAGCATTACTGGAATTGATGCAAGAACTGAAAGATGGTGTTTGTAACGGTGTGCGGGTGAAATTAGGGCGGCTAAATCAGCTAATGCTAACAGCCGGAATCCAAAGAATTGATTTTTTGCCAAATGCAGAATTCTCGCGATCGCCAGTCAAAAATGCCAGCCCACATTGCTATTATCTAGCTCATTATCCTGATAAAAATTGGCGCTTAGGACATACCCAAGAATTTCAAATGGAGTATGAAACTAACTTGGGATTATTACTTTCTTATTTGCGTTCATCAGAGAATATCTACGAGCAAATTGAGTTATTGCAAACTTTAACTCGCTTGCAGGGAATGAAATTTGATACTGGGTATGGTGGCCCAGGATATCCTGTCACCGTAACCAATTTACTAGATGAAGTTTACACCAAAGCCGGAGATTTAGGCATTTGGGCAGTTGTACGTCGGGCTGCGGGGTTACGGCAAATGGTTGATATCAGTTTATCAGATGCAGTAACGAGTATTTTGGTGCGAGGTAAGCAAATTGCTGTGGGTAAAGCTTACAGTGAAGCGTCCTTGATTACCGTACCCATGTCTCACGACGAAATTGCTGATAAAATTAATCATTTTTGTCGTGAGGATATACGCGATCGCGTCCTCACTCAAGAGATTTTAATCTATCTTGGCATTTTAATTCGCTCAGAACCCAAACTATTCCAAGGACTACTAACGCTGAGAGTCGGCTATCTCATCTTATTGATAACCAGCGAACTAGCGCGGGAATTGCATGTTACTCAAGATGAAGCTTATGATCGCTTAATGCAACTTTCTCCCTTTGAAGTGAAAGTGCGCTTGCGTCAGGTATTAACTGGATATAATGGCATGAGTAACTTGTTACGCCAGCAAGAATCACTGCACGTCAAGCAAAAAGAAAGTGATATTGCTTGGGTGGTTTTACCAAGAATCGCCGAAGAAATAGAAGTTCCGTCGGGTGGTTGGCGGCGGTTTCGCCAAGCCGAGGGTGCGACGGGGCGCGTACCAAAAGAGTTTTTTAAGCAAGTTTGGCTATTAATGCAACATTGCAAGGGTTTAGTAATTGGCGATAAATTAGAGCGCCGCAATCGTTTAGATAGTGAGATAATGCTGTCGGAAATGACAGCAGGGGAGAGAAATTTTGCTTTGTTAGTTGAGCATTTGCTGAATAAAATCGAAGCTCCAGAATATCGCCAAGTTAATATTGAAGCATTGAGCGAATTGGGAGCGATCGCAGCTAATAATCCCAAACTGCAAATCGAAGAATATATTGTGTTGGATGTATTAATTGGCCATGCAGTGCGATTGGCATGGTTAGAGAATCATAATCAAAGTAGCGATCACTATGATGAGGATAAGGCGAGTGCGTGGCGATCGTTCTACAACACCTCTCCCAGAGATTGCGCTAGTTATATTTTGAAGGCTTTCCGTTTCTTAACAGAGTTTGTGAAAGATTTTTAAACGCAAAGGGGCGCAGAGGGAAACGCAGAGGAGCGCAGAGGATGAGAGAGAATGAGTTGAGTGGGGTGATTATTGGTTGTGCGATGAGGGTGCATACTGCTTTGGGGCCTGGTTTGTTGGAATCGGCTTATGAGGAGTGTTTGGATTATGAGTTGAAGAAAGCTGGATTAAATGTTGGTAAGCAAATCCCATTGCCCTTAGTTTATCAAGATGTGCAATTGGAATGTGTTTATCGATTAGATTTGATTGTCGAAAACCAAGTAATTGTAGAGATTAAATCTGTAGAATCCTTCCACCCAATTCATTTTGTTCAACTCCTAACCTATCTCAAACTAGCAAACTGCAAATTAGGTCTTCTCCTCAACTTTAACGTCCTCCACCTCAAAGAAGGCATTAAACGCGTAGCCAACAACCTCTAACTCCTCCTCTGCGAATCTCTGCGCTTCCCTTTGCGCCCCTTTGCGTTGAAAAAAAATATCCCCCACCTCAGATTCTAAAAGCAGGGGTTTTATTAAAACTACTTAACTGAAACAGCATCAACATCAATAGTGCTTGCAGTGGAAGTAGAACCCTCTGGAGTATTAGGTACTTCAGTACCCACCTCACCCTTACGAGCTTTCCAGCCTTCAATCACTAGCCCAGACACCTCACCAACTAACAGAGTCAAGAGGAAAACATCATCAATCTGTCCCACAACGGGTATAAAATCTGGGAGAACATCAAATGGGCTGACCAAATAGACTAACGTTCCCAAAATTACCCACCAACGGTATTTGGGGTTACGAAGTACACTGCGATACCAGGTGTAAAGTGATTGGATTGAAAATTTCATATTTTGAACCTCCAGTTATCTTTTATTTTGACAAATTATGCTCAAAACTCACGGTGCGAATAACCGTCCTAGTTAGTTGGGAAGATGCTACTAACCCAAGTTGCTAGTTAGGGCTTGCTGAAAAAGTCATAAAAAAGCAATATACTGATTGTACTTTGCTAGAGATTTTATAAATTACTCGGTATAGTCTTGAACTTTTGTGCAGATCCCAAAGAATAATCTTCTAATTTAAAATCAGCAAAAGGCTTCTTTTCTAACCTATTCCGTAGCGCCTCGTCAAGAATAACACCTGATGATTCTCTTTTAACACCAATAATTATCACACTTGTCTGATATGTCGTTAAATCTTGATTTGGCTGACAATTATTCCGTTGGAATTGACCCAAATTCAATAAGCGATAACTTTTGACACTTGGCGAATTAATAAACAAATTTTTAACCAAAAGTTGTATTTGTTTAGAACGTTCTAAAGCTACACGTTCTTGAATCGATCTATCACCTTTACAAGAAGCTGTGCCAACAGAGATAATCTCATCGGGAGCTTCCATTATCTTCTCTATCCCTTCTTGTTCTAAGTTCAACTTCAAAAGGTCAACACTAATAATTTCATCATTATATTTAATTTGAAAGTTGCTAGCTGACAGCCATTTATATTTTAGTGATAAAATCGCTATATTAAACTCAGCTATCCTTCCCTGGCTATCCCTACCTTCTTGATAAGGAAAATAATCGATATTACCTTTTTTTACTGGATATTGTCTGTAATAAGATGTTTCCAAAAAACTTGATGCTTGCGTTGCTAAAGCCAATATACTAAGCAATCCTAATAATACTAATAAAATAGCAAAAAATGCCAAAAGCGGTACTTTTTCTAACTGCTTATTTTGAGGTAATGAGTTATTATTAATATTTTTAGATAAATGTTCAAGAGTAGAATCTTTTTGTATATCACTATTTGTTGGTACTTTTTTTAACTGCTTATTTTGAGGCAATGAGTTACTATTAATATTTTTAGATAAATGTTCAAGAGTAGAATCTTTTTGTATATCACTATTTGTCGGAGTAGTGTCTGTTAATTGGATTTTGATTTCTTCTAATGAATGTAAAATTTCTTGAGTACTGGTAGGACGTTTTTCTATATTTGACGCTGTTAGCCAATCAATTAAATTCAATAGTAAGGGTGAAATATGAGTAGCATGATTTTGCCAGTGCAACAAATTTTGCTGGACATCATACATCTCCAAAGGATGATATCCTGTCAACAAAAATACAAAAGTGCGTCCCAAAGCAAAGAAATCTGACTGCGGTACTGCTTGACCATTCATTTGTTCTGGGGCGCTATAACCAGATGACATAAGTGCTGGCATCTTGTCGCCATTGCTTAGTTGGTCTTGGTAGGTTTTATCAATTTCACTGGCGGTGCCAAAATCAATTAGTACTAGATTCCCCCAATCTTTCTCAAGGGGGGATCTAATCATGATATTAGATGGCTTAATATCTCGATGTAAGTACTGTTTGCTATGAACTACATCCAAAATTTCTGTCAATTGTCTTAACCAGTCTATGGCTTGTTCTTGGGATATGGGGCTATTTTGCTGCTGTAGCCATTGTTCTAAGTTGTAGCCATCGATTTTTTCCATTGCAATGCAATGTAGCACTAAACCATTTCGGGTTTGATACTGAAAGTAACTATCTTCTTTGGGAATTCCAGGATGCTTAAATTGTCCCAACACCGTTATTTCTTGCTGAAATAGTTCTACTGCTTTGGCGTCGCCTGATAAATCTTCTTTGAGTATTTTGAGAATTTTGGGGGTATCTTGCTCGTATGCCTCATAAACTTTACTAAAACCTGTTTTGTCACTCAATAGGCACGTCACCCGATAACGTCCTAGCAATTCTAGATGGGAACCACAACTTTGACAAAAGCGGTTTTGCTGATTATTCGGGTGATTTGGTTTAGGGCAAACAGGGTTGATACAAAGGCTCATGACAGGGGAGTGGGGAATGGGGGAGCAGGGGAGCATACTTCGATTACGCTCAGTAACTGGAGGAGCTGGGGAGCAGAGGAGCAGGGGGGACAAGGGGACAAGGTGATTGAAGTTAGAACTTGCAACAAGTCTTTCCCTTCCCCTTATCCCCAATTCTCAAGAGTCCCCAAGTCTCTTCCCAATGCCCTGTTTGGCCAATCCCCCTAGACATCGCTCCTATTAATTCTTCTGTTGTTGTATGACTAATCCCGTCCAATAATCATGATATTTTTGATCTGTGTTTTGCCAAGAAAGCTGCTACAGTTTGGTTAAATGTCTCTGGTTGTGTCAAAAATGGCCAATGATTACCAGGAACTTGGCAGACACATAAGTTTTGAAGATAAGTTTTGTAAGGTTGAATTTGCCAATTTTGGCGGTTCAGTCCTTGTTGTGGTTGGACGAATAAGGCAGGGGTGTCAAGGGGAATTGTAAAACCAGGCACTTGCATGACTGCCTCAAAAATTCCGTCACGGGCGGCTATGGTAAATTTGCTGCCCCAACTCTCATCGGGTTTTTGTTCTATTCCTGCTTGAAAGACTTGCTGCTGTAAAGAAGTCCATCCTTGATATTGCTTTAATTGCCGTGCTTGTTGTTCGGCTTCTTCTTGACTGGCAAAGGGCCCCATGCTTTTAAGAAAAGGTAAAAAGCGATATAACATTGGGAAAGTTACCCTGAAAAGACTGGGCATTTTCCAGATAAAAATTGGATCGACAAGAATTATACTTCGTAAACGCTTTGGGTTTTGTCTTGCCCAGATGGCGGCTAATTTACCTGTCCAAGAGTGACTTACAATGTGGGCAAAAGTCCATCCAAGACTATCCATGAGTGCTTCAAGGTCTGCGATCGCACTCTCAAAGCTATAATCTATCTCTGGTTTACTACTTTGGCCATGTCCGCGCATATCTGGCGCAACTATGTGGTAATCCGCCGCCAAGTAATCTCCCAAACTAGACCATACCAGAGCATGATCGCCTAAGCCATGTAACAGCAGTAAAGGTTCTTGACCTTGATTCCATTCTAAATAAGAAAGTTGGATATCAGGCTTTGATAAAGTTTGACGTACAGGCATCTTGCACATCCAAGCTTAGATAGTTTGCGTTTATATGGTACAGCGAAAGAAGATAGGGAGCAGAGGAGCAAGGGAGCAGGAGAGAAATTGCAGTAAGTTTTTCCCCTCTGCCTCTTATGCCCTGTTTGGCCAATTCAATTGTTATCCTTTACCACTTTATGACTCTGAGGATTGTACCAATTGATACGAAACAATGAGGCTAATGAATGCCAAGATCAAGAAAAGGATGCCCCAAGGATATTAAAACTACTATGCCAGAATTACACCAATCGATTGCCCAGCATTATCACGAACGGACTAAATACAACCCTGAGACTCTCGCTTCCAAAAATCAGCGGTTAGACTGGACTAAACAGCCAGTGCCTTTTAAAGAGTACAAAATTGGCTCTACTTTTGATCTCAAACCCTATATCCAAGAAAAAACAGAGGTTTATGCGAATAACCCAGATGCTCAATGGTGGCAAAGACTTTCACGGCTATTGTTTCGTAGTTATGGATTGACGGCGAAAATGCCTTCTATGGGTAGTGCAGTGTATTTACGCGCTGCTCCCAGTGCAGGCGGACTATACCCTGCTGAGGTGTATGTGGTTTCCCGTGGTACGTCGTTATTGCCGCCTGGTCTATATAACTACCAGTGTCGAACTCATTCTCTCATGCATTATTGGGAAAGTGATGTTTGGCAAACTCTGCAAGCGGCTTGTTTCTGGCATCCTTCTTTAGAAAATACCCAATTAGCAATTATTGTGACTGCGGTATTTTATCGTTCTGCGTGGCGCTATGAAGATCGGGCTTACCGTCGGATTTTTCTGGATACAGGACATCTGTTGGGTAATATCGAGTTAGCTGGTGCGGTTACTGATTATCGCCCCCATTTAATCGGCGGTTTTGTGGATGAATCAGTCAACGATTTGCTTTATGTCGATCCGCAACAAGAAGGTGCGATCGCTGTCTTACCTTTGGCAGACTTGTTAGATGTTAATCAAAATTTACCATTGGGATGTACTGCTTTACCTTCTGCCACCGAAACCAGTTATCCTCAAATCCCCGATGGCGAGCTACTAACATATTTCCATCGATACACCCAAATCCAATCAAGTGTAACGGGTAATCTTAATCTACCAACTATTAAACAAGAAAAATCTTTAGAGGATAAATACAATTTTCCTTTCTGTTTAAAAATTCCCACCACTACCGTACCGATAAACTGGGGACAAAAACTATCAGAACTAGAAAGCACTATGTATAAGCGACGCTCTACCCGCGCTTACAATGGTGATGACTTAAGCTTGGATGAATTGAAAAGTTTACTCGATTTCACTTACCAACCGCAAAATTACATCGACCAAAACTTAGATATTTCTCCAGACTACTTCGACCTAAATTTAATTGAAACATTCATTGCTGTTTGCGGAGTCAAAGGACTGGAGGCGGGTTGTTATTATTACGCGCCCAAAGCCCAAGAATTACGCCAAATTCGGTTTAAAAACTTTCGGCGAGAGTTACATTTTCTCTGTTTAGGACAAGAATTAGGGCGAGATGCCGCAGCGGTGTTATTTCATACAGCCGATTTGAAAGCTGCGATCGCCCAATATGGCGATCGCGTTTACCGTTACTTGCACATGGATGCAGGTCATTTGGGACAACGCTTGAATTTAGCTGCAATGCACCTGAATGTAGGGGTCAGTGGTATCGGTGGATTCTTTGACGATCAAGTAAATGAAGTTTTGGGTATTCCTGCTGATGAAGCTGTTTTATATATTACTACATTGGGACGCCCAAGATAAAAATAATTCCAGAGACGCAAAGAATCCAGAGAATTTCTTTGTGTGTCCTTTACGTCTCTGTGCAAGCTTACGGGGTTACAAAAAGGGCTAGGATGGAGAGAAAATAAGCCTTATCGCCCTTTCTCCTTGTTGGTATAGCCGTAGCCACTAATGTTAGGATACTGTTGATTGCTAAAAGCCTTGATTTCACGCTTATTTATACTCAGCAGTGGCTCAACCTTAGCTATCCGCTAACAGCACGGGCTAAACGCCCCGCTAACAGCACTTTGTTATAGTACTTGCGCTTGTTATGATTTAGTGTCAATAATTTGACAACTAACTCGTGGGAATCTTCCATAAAATTGACTCAATTAGATCCATATAATCCCATATAAAAACTGCTATAACAGCGAATAATCCGTCAAGATTTTTTAATTCAACCAACGTATTTTTGTATACTCATACATTTAATTTCTGGTTGGGGTCTAAATGCCCATCCATGACGTAATTCGGAATTGTGAATTGCGAGTAGGGATTTTGATAAATCCGGGTAATTTAGGTTTTGTCAGTTTTTCCTGAATGAATGTCCTGTTTTGCATCTCGACTAGCTGTAGATGTGATTGGAAACGGATTATTAGGGAGAATTCTTTGAGCATCGAAAACGACGGTCGCGGCAGTGGCAGGTAGTGTTATAGCTTATTGTATTAGTTATGGATAGCGTCGGCGCAGCCCAATCTAGTCATCGCTATAGACTGGTGAAGCTCTAATATGAAGCTGGTGTTATGTTGAATGGGGCAAGAGTGATTAAAAAGGGTTAATGTCTCTTACCTGCTCCCAGATATAGCTCACCCACTTTCGGGTCATTCAACAATTCTTCACCAAGGCCGGAGATCGCATCACGTCCTGATTCTAATACATATCCACGATTAGCCATCTCTAAAGCTTTACGAGCATTTTGTTCTACTAATACGATCGCAGTACCTGCCTGATTAATTTGCTTAATCTGCTCGAACACTTGTGTCACCAAAATCGGCGACAAAGCAGCAGATGGTTCATCTAAAATCAGCAAACCAGGTTCCAACATCAAAGCTTTGCCCATCGCTAGCATCTGGCGTTCTCCTCCAGAAAGAGTACCAGCGCGTTGACGACGGCGATCGCTTAATCTGGGAAACATAGTAAATATTTTATCTTTAATTGGTTTCAAAGGAATGTTAAGCACAAAAGCACCCATCTCCAAATTTTCTTCAACACTCAAAGAAGGGAAAACATTGGCGATTTGCGGTACATAGCACATTCCTCGTTGGACAATTTGATTGGACTTTAGCCCCACGATATTTTCACCTTTAAAGGTAATTGTGCCTGTGTGGGGGAGCAAAAGCCCAAAAATTGCTTTTGCCAAAGTAGATTTACCCGCACCATTGGGGCCAATCACTGTCACCAATTCCCCTGGTGCAACCCGAAAATTCACACCTTGCAGGATATCTACATCTTTGATGTATCCAGCGTGAACATTTTGAACTTCTAATAAATAATCATTTGTCATTGGTCACTTGTCATTGGTCATTAGTCAATAGTCAAGTCAAGCATAACTATTAACTATTGACTGTTGACTATGGACTATTACGGGGTTTTTTGCAACTCCGGTCGTTCTTCTGGAAGAATCGCCCCTTCTACTGGGCAAACTTGGAGACAGATGCCACAGTCGATGCAAGTGGCAAAATCAATCCAGTACCAATCAGTTCCCTTAGCATTTTTGCCTGGGCCATCATGAATACAAGCTACTGGACAGGCATCTACGCAGTCTGCAACGCCTTCACAGACTTCTGTAACAATTGTGTGCGGCATGTTCTCGATTCCCTCTTTTCTGTATCGGCTTATTTCTAGACTAGCAGGGGAGCAGAGGGGCAGGGAAGACAAGGGGACAAGGGGGAATTATTGAACAAGTCTTTTCCTTGTCCACCTTGTCTGTTCTCCATGCCCAACGCCTAATGCCTTGTTTGGCGAATGACTAACGCAATGGTTCTATTTTTGGTGAGCCATCAGCTTTGATCCAGGCAATTTGGGCTATGCCGCGATCGCTTGCATATTGGCGAATCGCCTCTGCATCCCTTCCGCCCAAATCAATTTCTACCCGCACCAAATCAGTAGAATTTCTGAGTTTTTGCGCGTAGACAAAGGCGGCGGCGTTAGCGTTAGCTGTCTCTGGTGCTACCAACCACTCACTGGCTGGAGTTTCTTGTGGTAATTGCTGAGTAGACAACAGAACTTGGTATAAATCTTCAATACTTAGTCCAAAACCTATTCCAGGAATGTTTTCACCTTGAGGATGATATAGCCCCAAAAGCTGGTCATAGCGACCACCACGCCCTAAAACTCTGGCTTGGGATTCGGTATCACTGACAACTTCAAAGACGATACCAGTGTAGTAATCTATAGTTTGGATCAGGCTGAGGTCGAGGATTAACGGAATTTCTTTCTCTGATTCTAGTAATTCTACTAGGGATTTGAGGTTATTCACTGCCTCTCGCTGTTCTTCATCTAGATCCAAACTACTGACTTTTTGTAATACATCTGCACTAGACCCGCGTAAATCCAGGATGATTTGGGCGCGATCGCGCAGTTTGTCACTTAGGGGTAAATTATCTATGGTGATGCGGTCAAGATGAGCGATCGCACTGCGAACTTGATTTTGGAGATTATCAGGAAAAGCACTCAGGAGCGATCGGGTAATTCCCGCCTCACCTAAAATTAAATGCCATCCCTGCAAACTCAATGCTGCCAAACAATCTGCTACCAATAGCAGTACTTCGGCATTCGCCAGCAATCCGCCAGCACCTAACAACTCCACGCCAGCTTGATAAAACTCTTGCTGGCGGTTGTGCCTACTTTCCCAAGTGCGGCGAAACACATTGGCGTTATAATACAACCGTTGTGGATAAGTGACACCAGCCATCCGAGTCACAACAGTACGAGCAATAGATGCTGTTAATTCTGGACGTAGTCCTAATTCATCATCTTCGCCATTTTGTTGTAGTTGAATCACCATCTGACGCTGGATTGCTTCCCCTGCCATTAGGGTATCCATGCGCTCTAAAGTCGAGGTGATTATCCTGTGATATCCCCAACGATCAAACACCTGCTGTAACCGATCTTCAATCCAGCGTTTTTTCTCCACATCCAAGGGTAATAAATCCCTGGCTCCCGCTGCTGGTTGATACACCATTATTTTTTCTTCCCACCAAACAAACCACCGAACAAACCACTACCAGATTTCTCTGGTTGCTTATCTCCATTATTGAAGGATGAAGTCACCTTCTGATCGCTAGGTTGTTGTCCTAAAGCCTTATCTATTTTAGGTTTCCATTGCAGAGCCGTTTCGTCACTGGGGTCTAATTTTAAAGCGTTGTCAAAGTGGATTTTAGCCATTTTTAGCTGATTTTGCTTCAAATACACCATTGCAATTAAGCTATGACAGCGACTATTTTTCGGTTCTAGCTTCAGGGCATCTTGCAACTCTACTTTGGCTTGGGCAAATTGATTTTTGTCAATCAAAGATTGAGCGCGACGAATATACTGTTCTACAATCAAGTCTTCTTTTGGTGGCGCTGTTGCTGGTGCTGTATTTTTTGGTGTATTTGCCTGAGGTGTACCTGATTGGGCTTTGGATTGAGCAGGTGGTGGCGGCGCTACGGATACTTTACCTGCACTCCGCATTAAATACACTAAATTCAACTCACTAGCTTGGGCAGTGACTTGCAGCGCTTGTTCTAAAGAATCATATTGGGTTTGGGCTAGTTTCGCGATCGCAGTTTTATAGAAATGATCGATATTAGCCGCCTCAACTAACTTTTTAGCCAAGTCGGTGTTTAGAGTTACCGAAGCAGACTCTTGTATCAGACGCTTGCCAATTTGCGACAAAATTATAATATATTCAGTGCGAGTGCGATCGCCAGAGAGTTTTTCGTAAGCTGGGTTAACCAACTTTGATAACAATTCATTACCAAGATGTTTTTCAGCAATAGTTTCACTAAGACTACTGTCTGGGTGCAAACGACGGGCGACTTGGAGATAGCGTTTGCGAATCTCTTTGACATCGGCATCAACTGGAACGCACAACACTGCGTGATGATCTATGAAATCATATTTAAATAGTCCACGATCTATTTTGAAAGACATATAGAGTTTTTGCACCAAGGGAGCAGTTAGATTGCTTTTAGTTTACCCAAAGTCTGGGGGAAAGCCCCATCTGCTATACCCAAGCTGACAGTGGTGGAACCTGTAAAAGTTCGTTACTCATAGAGTCGTGAATATAACTATTTGTGGCAAGAATTCTACCTGACTCAATTTTGACAGTAGTGCCATCGTAGGCGGTGACTTTGCCTCCGGCTTCTTTTACCAAAATTATCCCAGCAGCAATATCCCAAGGAGAAAGTCCCCGTTCCCAGTAACCATCGACACGTCCACAGGCAACATAAGCCAAATCTAGCGATGCCGAACCGCTACGTCTAACTCCTTGGCTAAGATGGGTAAAGTGACTAAATTCTGCATAGTTGTTATCAGAGGTTTCGCGGCGATCATAGGCAAACCCTGTTACTAGTAAGCTTTTACTCAATTGAGATGTTGCCGAAACCTTGATGGGCTGACGGTTACGCGTTGCTCCTAAGCCAGCAGCAGCACGGAATAGCTCATTATGGAATGGGTCATAAATTACACCAACTTGGGGAACGCCATTAATTAACAGCCCGATGGAAACGGCAAAAAATGGGTATTGATGAGCGTAGTTAGTTGTGCCATCGAGAGGATCTATTGCCCAGAGGTACTCATTCTGTTGATTACCTAATTTCCCTGATTCTTCAGCGAGGATCGAGTGCTGGGGAAAGTGGCGGCGCAAAATTTCTAAAATCAACTCCTCTGAGGCTTTATCAGCAGCAGTGACTAAATCACCAGGGCGTCCTTTTTCAATAATTGCGTCTTCTAACTTACCCAAGTAACCTTGCAAAATAGCACCAGCATTCAAGGCCGCTTCTGTAGCAATATCGAGAAAAATTTGTAGATTTGTCATTTGTCATTTGTCATTTGTCATTTGTCATTTGTCATTTGTCATTTGTCATTTGTCATTTGTCATTTGTCATTTGTCATTTGTTATTGGGCATGGGGCATTGGTTCATTTCCCCTAGTCCCCAGTCCCCAATCCCTAATCCCCAGTCCTCAAAGATTTTGGCGGCGAAACTCGGCGGGAGTGAGGCGCATCGGTTTTTCTGGGTTCCAGATTCCTTGCCCCATGAGTCTAGCCCATTGTTGGGCACGTTCTAAACGCAGGTCATACTTATGGTTAGGCGATCGCCCCACAAACATTGCATTCCCTTGTTTGACTAGTTCTTCATTCAATAACACCTTATTTTTCCACACATAAGCTAGAGTTCGCCCGATTTTGTCTTTTGCTTCTAAATCAAACTCCAGCGTTACCGATTGTTCTACACCACCAATTAGATTCTCTAGCTGTTCTTTCGCTGCTTCCCCCCAAGGGCGCTGTCGCAAATCTGGTGCATCAATACCCACTAACCGCACTTGAGAAATCAAATTTGGTTGTTCAGCCATGCCTAAAACTTCCAAACTTTGCCCACTAACTACCCGCGCTACTTTCACCTGAGCCTCATTGTTTGGCAGCTGGTTTTTACCTTGGCAACTCACCAAGAGTAATAAGCAAGCCAAAATAGCTATTTTACGCACCCAATGACCTAGATACACAGGCATTATAAATTTTCCTATGGTTGCTGCTGCGCGTAGCAAGCAGAACCTTCTGCCTCCTGCCTCCTGCCCCCTGCCTCCTGCCTGCTTCAATTGTTTATTCCTCATCTAAGGGTAAACCCGCTTTAATTTTTCCCCTAGCAAAATAGCGTCCAAACTGGAGTTCGTAGACTTCATCTTCATCTTGCGTCTCCACTTCTAAGTCAGAACGGGGGTAACTCACACACAACAAGGCATAACCTTGGCGACGTAAATCGGGCGACAAGCCGATCGCCTCTGGTTGGTAAATTTCTCCTGACAATACTTTCACAGCACAAGCAGTACAAGCTCCGTTGCGACAGGAAAACGGTAGTTCCACCCCTTGTTTTTCGCCAGTGTGCAGGATGTAGCGGTCTTCTGGCACTTGTAGGGTGTATGTTTTGCCAGTAGCGCGATCGCGAACTTTAATTGTGTATATACAGGACATCTGGATTTGCGTTTTAGGATTGGGACTTTCAGATTCAATTTAAAATATCTTTCTTTATCTTTGCATTTTCTGGGATTGTATAGTATAATCATAAACTGTGGCACCTGGAGAGGTGGCCGAGCGGTTTAAGGCGCAGACCTGGAAAGTCTGTTTAGGGAAACTTAACGAGGGTTCGAATCCCTCCCTCTCCGTTGAATATATACAGTAAAGGGTTTTAAACTTAAATGTTTGCCATTTTACTGTTTTATACACTGACTTGTAGTTTAGTAAAATGGTTTAATATGTTTAATGAATTGGCTGAATAAATAACATCTATTACTATTACTTATACTACTAGCAAGCATAATAAATTGTCATTTATGTTAAGTAATAATGGTTTTGCTTATAAATAATGACTGATAAGTGAAATACCTGCAAAACCAAAGCCGTCAAAATTAACTTACAGCAGATTGCAAGTTAATGAAGCCCAAAAATAACCCCTTTAACCCTCTTCTTTAATAAGGGGAACCACTGCGTTACTTAGGTTCCCTCCGTTGTAGCAAGTGGCATGGAATTAAGGGGGGTAATTCGACTTGTATATATATCTGCCTTTCTTGGTATAGCCGTAGTCACACTCTTTAGGACATAAGGATGGGGTGAAAGAAGAGAGTTAGTAATAGTTTTACCTCCAGCAAGAACTGCCCTCTGCCTCCTGCCTCCTGCTATAACTTTCTGCCTGACTGCTACTAAAACCCCAACTACGACTGTGGAACCCACACAGAAACAGAACCAGCATTGCAGCGAAAATCAGCCCAGCCCTCATCATTGGTTGTGACAGGTTCGCTGATATGTTCGGTAATGTCAATGTAAGTGCTGTTGGGTTGCCCAACTTCCATCCACTTAGTCCCCTCTCCTCCATTACTCAGAACAACTGCCATACCGCCAGGGTGTTCTTCATCTCCTGGGCGTGTCCAGCCTATTGTATTAGGGTGATCGAAATAATCGTATTGGTCGCCAAAGGCATAGGTTTGACGAGCGTGCAAAAATTTATCAATTATCCATTGATGACTGTCGAGCCAAATCTCGTACTCATTGCCATCTGGGCCCTTATCCTTGTAATTAGCACCATAGTAATCGGCATAGAAGATACAGGGATAACCCTCACTTCGCAGTAAGATCAACGCATAAGCCAACGGTTTAAACCAGCTTTCTACCACAGACTCCAACGACTGCAAAGGTTGAGAATCATGATTCTCTACTAAGGTGACGGCTAAAGTAGGTTGCTGTTGCACCAAGGTGTTATCAAATATCTGCCGCATATCATAGTCATTGCCTTGGCTACTGGCAGCGCTAAAGTTATAGTGCAATGGCGCATCAAACAACATCACATTGCCTTCAGTTATGTTAAGGAAATGGTGCAGCGCTTCAACTTCATAAGACCAATATTCACCAACGGCAAAGAGATCGCGACCTGCCTTTTGGCGACAGTGAATTAGCCATTCTGGGAAAAAGCCAGCTCTAACGTGTTTAACGGCATCAAAACGAAAGCCATCTATATCAGTGGTTTCTACAAACCATTCACCCCAGCGATTCAACTCCTCACGCACTTCTGGACTCTCCATATCCAGATCGCATCCCATGAGATAGTCGAAAGCGCCTTTTTCCAAGTCAACGTTGTCGTCAAAATGTTTATCTTTGAACAGATAAACTGCATTTTCACCTTCGTTGTAAACGTTGTAATCAACTGCATCGAAGTGCCACCAGTGCCATTCCATGTCGGAGTATTTGCCCTTACGACCTGGGAAGGTAAAGTGAGTCCACACTTTAATCTTTTGCATTTCACCGATCGCCTGGTTGCGATCGTCTGGACTATAGGGCGTTGCTTCCACCTCTTCTTCTAAGTCTGCACCTAACTTGTGGTTGAGGACAACATCAGCATATACTCGAATACCAGCAGCTTTTGCCGCTTTGACAGCAGAGATATACTCGTCTTTTGTACCGTATTTTGTGCGAACCGAGCCTTTCTGGTCAAACTCGCCTAGATCGTACATATCGTAGACCCCGTAGCCGACATCGTAGCCACCCCCTGTTCCTTTGTAAGCTGGGGGTAGCCAAACAGATGTAACACCTGCATCAGCTAACTCTTTGACTTTCTCTTTAAACTCATTCCAAAGATTGCCATCTGGAGGGATATACCAATGGAAGTACTGCATCATTACACCATTCAGTTGAGCCATGTGTATCCCTCTAGTCAAATATTACGATGATTTGTTATTGCCGACACAAAAATTATACTTTAATTTTTGTTTGATGTTTTTAAATAGAAAAAAATCTATTAAAAAACTGCGATTAACTCATATTGTTTTCTTCTGCGGATGAAAGTTCTTCAGCCAGGTTTTTCTGGAGTGCTTCCAATACCGCGATTGGGTCAGCAGCTTGCCGCATCAATTCAGCTTCTAAATCATGCCGATTTATGACATTAGGCAAATCGGTACGGAGTTCTTCTAGTAAAGAAATGATCTTGGCAATTTTTTGCTCTGAGAGCAGGTTAAGCTGTAGCATCAGTTGCGCGCGCTGTTCGGCAAAGTTTTCTTGGCGACTTTGTCGCACCAGTACTCCGGTTGAAATCACCAATGCAGCCGCGTCTAAGCCTTGACCTGACCAGCTAAACGAGGGCAGGTCAAATGGCAAAAAGGGATCAAAAAAACTGCCAAAAATCCATAGAGCCAGTATGATTAGCAAACTATACAAAAATATCGCTCGCCCAAAGAATGTAGCGATCGCTTCTAGTATGCGTTGGTGGGCGGGAATATCTCGAACTTCCTGACTATGAAGTAAACTAATCGCTTCAATATTTTTTGCGATCGGGTCTGGTAATGGAGCCGTGAGCACTTGATTTCGAGAAGCTTTCTCCTTGAGTTTGTTAACAGTTGAACTGAAGTATCTGTTGGTTGTGTTGTCTGCGTTATCGGTCATGCACCAACTCCTGAATCTCAATGTTATTCGATTATTGCTTATCTTCCAGTGACGATGGCGTTTTAACCCACCGCAGGCGATCGCACAGCTAATAGTGCTCGATTAAAAATATGCGACTTACGCACTGTACAAATTAACCATAATATGAGTTATGGTTTTTGATTGTTTCAGGCGCTTTGTATAACCTCGATTTATTCATATCATGTGCTAACCACAGTTGCCAGGTCATTAATGGCAACAAGTCACTCCACTGCTCATACTGTTCTAGAGTACTCAGTTTGAATAGAGTCCAATATAACCGTTGTTTCGCAAATCTATATCAGTGGTCAATTTCAACCGATGCTTAAATCCTGAAACGACCAAACCACGTTAAATAGTTGAGAAAACTCTCAACTATTTGCGAGATTCTAAAAAACCTACTCTTAAAAGCCCTGCCCCCCTACCCCCCACCTCTTACCGATCCTCAAAACAGATGCAACTGCTGCCCCACATAGTATTAGGGCTGCAAAGCGAAAAGTTCCTTGAAACCCCGCAACGATCGCATCAGGAGGGGCAACAGAGACATCTGCACCGTTAGATATGCTCGCGATTAAGGCTCCAAATACTGCCCCAATTAGAGAAACTCCTACGGTGTTCCCTGATGTACGTGATAAAGACAATAGCCCAGAAGCAATCCCTAGCCGCTCTCTCGGTACCGATCCCATAACAGTGCTGTTGTTGGGCGATTGAAATAAACCTAAACCAATGCCGTAAATAAAATAGCGCGATACATAACCTAACTCAGTAATTTGAGCATCAAAAGTGCTAATCCCCAGACAGCCGCCAATCATCAACCCCAGCCCAATTGAACTAATTAGTCGAGCGCCAAAACGGTCTGAAAGTATTCCAGCTAGTGGGGCAATCAACCCACTTAGTACAGGCGATACTGCTAGTAACAGTCCTACTTTTACCGTTGGATAATGCTTGACGCTCTCTAGAAAGAAAGGGACGATCAGTAGCGAACCGCCAATAACAATGAATGCTAACCAGCCACTTAGCAAACCCATACTCAACTGAAGATTGCGAAATAGCTTTAGCTCTAGTAGTGGCTGCTTTAGAATCGTTTCAACTATCAAAAAAGTTGTGAAACTCACGGCGGCGATCGCTAATAATACTAATGCATTAGTACTGCTAAAGCCCTGACTTTGCCCTAGCGTCATACCTAAACCAAAACTACCCAGAGTCAATAAAGCCAATATGGCTCCCAAAAAGTCAAACTTCTGTTTGCCCTGAATGCGTGCAGAAGGTGGCACCACACGAGCTATTAAAAAACTAGCAATAATTCCCAAGGGTACATTGATAAAGAATATACTATGCCAGCCTGACGAACTTAAAAGCAATCCGCCAGCAGAAGGGCCAAAAGCAATTCCTAGTGACACTACACTACCGATGATGCCAACAGCCCGACCTCGTTCAGAAGAGGGAAAAACTTCTGTGATAATTGCTAAACCAAGCCCAGAAATGAACACAGCACCTAATCCTTGAAGTGCCCGAAAGGCGATCAACCACTCAATACTAGATGCAAAACCACACAACAGCGAACTGAAAGTGAACAGAACAAGTCCCCCCTGGTATAAGGACTTCTTGCCCCACATATCCCCCAAACGAGTTGCTCCCAACACTAAACCGGAACTGACCAACTGGTAACTCAAGACAGCCCATTGGGTGGTAGGAAAACTGGTGTTAAAGGTTTTCACCAATGTGGGCAAAGCAACATTAATGATGCCCACATCTAGGGTAGACATGAACACCCCAAGTCCAACACCAAATAAGACCCAATTTTTTTGAGAGCCTGATAAACCCAGAGGTTCTGCTTGGAATTGTGCCAACGTTTAGCCTCCACCTTTGACTTTACGGTTGTGAATAGTTTGCATACGTATATTCATTGTAGGGTGCTATCCTTGCTACCAAGACAATTCTTAAAAAGCAAGCTCTAGAAATAATCGGCAATAGTAAATAAGAAATGTCAATTATTAAAGTCACATCTGCAACTGTAAATAAGTAAGTTTTTGTATAATTAATGACTTAAAAAGCTATCTTATCTCGATTTGCTTTCGGACTTATTGCAGGCTTTGTGTCTGTTTTGCTATTTCACAAGGTATGTTGATGCTATATGCAGTAAATTTTACACCTCGCGCCCCTGATTCAACTTCTAAATAGGTGGGTAATGTTAATATTATCCAAACTAACCAAAATGGTTTGCTCCTTATTTTCAGCATCAAGTTGAAAATGTGTATATTATTATTTGAGAATAATCGGTCAAAAAATAGCGATCGTATTATTCACGTTAGAGCAATTCTGTATAAAGATGTGTAGAAACAACCCCACTACCTGCGGTACTTTCCGCCAGTTCGGGAAAGTTGATAGGGGTGGAAATGATGTGCAGCTTCACAAAGAATTGACTTGACTGAGTAAATCAAAGATCAAAATAATTTATGACAATGGATAGTTTTGGGATTTACACACTTGCTAATGACGTAGTATTTGACCAACTAGTAGCTTTGCTAAACAGCATTGAGGTGAATGTTAGTCCAGATATTCCGATTTGCATTATTCCCTATGATGACCGCTTAAAACGAGTTAAGCAAGAGATGCGTTCTCGACCCAATGTCACCCTATTTGACGATAAAAGCTCGCTCAAAAAATGGGAGAATTTTGCTATTCAAGTTTGGGACGCTTATCCAAGAACTAACCGAAAAAATAAAAATTCTATCGAATGGAACAAAAAAAATAATTTAATCAGAAAAATGTCTGCTTTTGATGGAAAGTTTGAAAAATTTGTATTTTATGATGCTGATAGTTTGGCAATGAATAAACTGGACAAGGTTTTAGAAAAACTAGACCAATACGACTTTGTGTTTGATGATTGGGAACACGCAAAACAAACTTCAGTTGCAGCTTTCGACTTGCCAAAGTTAGAACAAAAAATGTCTTTGCCTGAATCTGAAATCAGACGAGAAATCCACTGTTCTAGTTTTTTTGGTTCAAAAAAAGGTATTTTAGGCATTGAAGAATTAAAAATACTGAAAAAACGATTGATAGAAGATAATGAAGTTGAATTGATTAACGAAATTGCTTGGTGGTGTGACGCAGATTTATTTAGTTACATGACTTTCAGAATTGCTCGACCACTATTTAACTTTACACTTAGTCCCGATGGTGAAGAGAGAACTGGCAACTGTGCTAATGCAAATCTATTTGTAAATATTGATAATGTTCTTTATAACCAACAGGGATTAAAACCAATTCATCGCCTTCACTATATGGGTTATTCTGCTATTGGATTTGCCCGCTTGTGTAAAGGTGAAGATGTTGATATTCGTTACAAAAATGAATTTTTACACTATCGCTTTCTGAAGCAACCAGAGCAAAAACCGAAGCAATTAAAGCCACCCACAATAGCAGTTAGAAGCAATCGATTTATCAAAAAACTTTGGAATAAAATTAATCAAACTATTTCCTACACTTAGCTTTTGCCCAGCCTTGCTCATTATGCGTTTAGTTTGTAAGCAATGTCCACTCTCATCTTGCAAAAATGCCTAAAGTTAGTGTTTCCATTCCCACTTTTAATCGAGTTAATTTACTACCTTTCGCAATTGACAGTGTACTCAACCAGTCTGAGCAAGACTTTGAGCTAATTATTTGTGATGATGGTTCTAGCGATGGTACGTCTGAGTTGATGTCACAGTACACAGACAATCGGATTAAATATATCCGTCATCAGCAAAATATTGGTAAAAGTAATAATATGCGCTCTGGATTTGATGCTGCCAGGGGTGAATATTTTATTAAATTTGATGATGACGACCGATTAACACCTGATTTTCTTGCAAGTACAGCAGCTATTTTTGCTCAAGACTCTAGCATTGATTTTGTTGGCACAGACCATTGGATAATTGATATTAACAATGTGCGGGATGAGGCAAAAACTCAAGAAAATTCTCATCGCTGGGGTAGGAAGAATTTACCCGCAGGGGTTGTAAATAACTTGTTGGAAATTGTATTTATTCAGCAAAGTTTTCAAGTGGGAGCGACATTATTTCGCCGTAAAACACTACAAGAATTAGGATATATGCAGCCAAATCTGCAAAATTGTGAGGATAATGATTTATTTGTGCGTCTGGCTTTGGCTGGAAAAAAGGGCTATTACTTACCAGAATTATTGATGGAATACCGCTCTCATGCAGAGCAGCAAGGTATTAATCGAGCTATTCCTTATTTATTTGATAAAATTCAGTATTTAGAAAGTTATAAGTTTGAGTCTGAAAAATTAGAGAAATTTCGGAAAAATCGTTTAACCGAAACACAACTATTATTAGGGTTGCGTCTAATTGAAAAGGGTGAAACACAACAAGGCAGAGAACTAGTTTTAGCAGGACAGTCTTTTTCAACTGCTAAAGCTTGGACTGGTTTAGGATTATCGCTGTTACCAGTTGAGTTGCGAGGTAAGGCGTTTAATGCATTGCGACAGATGCGGGTTTAGACATTGACATATTCTCCAATTTACTTTTCGGCGTTGCAGAATAAAAATATGAATTAGTGCGTAGGTGTTGCTCGTCGTAGACATTGCACTTTAGGTGTGTAATTCTGTCTTAAACTTCTTAAGCAAAACTACCGTTATTTCCGGTAAAATCAAGTTCTAAGGAATGTGGATTTGGGAGAAATTTGGGGTGCCTACACTTGGTGTTAACATTGACCACATCGCCACTATCCGGCAAGCACGGCGGACGGTGGAACCAGACCCGGTAGCAGCAGCAGTGCTGGCAGAATTAGCGGGTGCTGATGGAATTACAGTGCATCTGCGCGAAGATCGACGGCATATCCAAGATCGGGATGTGCGTATATTGCGGCAAACAGTGCGATTGCATCTGAATTTAGAAATGGCTGCTACAGATGAAATGCTAGCGATCGCTCTCGATATCAAACCAGATTACGTTACCTTAGTCCCTGAAAAGCGCGAAGAAGTCACAACAGAAGGCGGACTAAATATTGTCGGGCAAATTGGTAGAATAGGAGAAATAGTCGATAAATTGCAAAGCGCTAACATTCCAGTTAGTTTATTTATCGATGCCGAATCTGCACAAATTGAAGCATCTGTCAAGGTACAGGCGCAGTTTATTGAATTACACACCGGACAATATGCTGAAGCTAAGGATGAAACAAATCGCCAGCGAGAATTAGCCATATTAGCCAAAGGTTGTGAGCAAGCGATTCAAGCCGGATTGCGAGTCAACGCTGGTCACGGACTCACTTACTGGAACGTCTATCCAGTGGCAGCGCTTCCAGGTATGGAAGAACTGAACATTGGTCATACCATCATTAGCCGGGCAGCATTAGTAGGTATGGAAAGAGCAGTTCGGGAAATGAAACAAGCTATGAGGGGGAATGGGGGATAGGCATTGGGCATTGAGAAGAGACAAGGTAGACAAGGAAGAGGGGGAGACTTGGGAGAGACTTGTTCAATAATTCATCCTTGTCCCCCTTGTCCCCTTGTCTGCTTGTCCCCTAATCTCCAATCCCCAGTCCCCAAAATTTAGAGGGGTTGTCACTGCGAAATCTAGAAATTGGGATCAAATCTTCAGCAAAAACTTCTATGAGCGCAACACAATCTAACAACCTGCCACTTTGGGTACAAGATAGAGATAAGGTGATAGCAGAAAGCACTGATGTCGAGTGGCGCTATCAGACACCGCCTGATTATTCGCGTTCCAAAGAAAATCTTGCCAAAGAAAGTATTTACAATCACCTTGAAGGTACACTAGAAGCGATCGTACAAAACTTGGTGCGAACCTTTGAGATGGAGGTATCATTCAAAGCTAACCCGCAACAGTGGTTATCTATTGTTAATGAACAGTTTCGCGTCAGTACCAATGGTGGAGTAGAGTACACAGCAGCAGATGTATCAGCCCAAGGTACTTACAATCTATTTATGGCTGATTCAGAACATTACAAGGCTTCAGAAGAAAGCTTTGAATCATCCGCAAAAGTCTTCCACACAACATTTCCTCAAGGATTTCCTTGGGAAGTGCTGGAAGTTTTCTCAGGGCCACCGAATGTAACATTTAAATGGCGGCATTGGGGACATTTTAACGGAGAATACAAAGACCATGCACCTACTGGAGAGACGCTAGAAATTATCGGCATGAGCATTGCAAAAGTTACCGATGACTTGAAGATTATTTCCTTAGAACATTATTTTGACAATAATCTGTTCTTGGAAAAGCTAATATCTGGTGGCAAACAGATAAAATCTGAAAACCAGAAAAGTGCTTGTCCCTTCAGTTCTTGGTTCAAGAAATCTCAAAAAAGTTAGCTTGTAAGGGTACAGAGTCACTGTGCCCTGAAATTATTCACATAGTAACCAAAGGATGAAAATGCAAATATACCATTACGTTTTGGCAAGTAAACGCTTTCTTCTCCAAGAAGAACCGATACACGAAGTTCTTAAAGAACGCACCCGTAACTACCACGAACAAGAAAAACAAATAGATTTTTGGTTGGTTGAGCAACCAGCTTTCTTGGAAACACCACAGTTTAAAGAGCAAAAGGCAAAGTGTCCCCAACCAGCAGTAGCAATTATTTCTACAAATCCTCAATTTATTACTTGGTTAAAATTGCGTTTAGAGTACGTTATCACTGGAGAATTCCAGGCCCCTTCTGAGGCAATACCAGATGCTTTAGCATCGTTAGCTACTGTATCTTAGGCATAGCGCATTGGGTACTAGGAAAGAGGCAGAGGGTGGAGAGTTTTCCCTTTGCTTCTTTGAATCCTCTGCTTTTTCTACACTACTGATTAGGTTAATCAATGTAGTTTTTTACTGACAGCATTTAAAAATTTGATGAAATTTTATACCAGTAAATATCTAATAGGTCAACACTATTAGTACGGCTACCGTCCGTATAAGTATAGTTAACTAAAACTTCAGCTTTAGTTATTTCACTAAAACTAATTATCATAGTAACGAGCAAAGCAGACAAAAGAATTACTTTAAAGTATTTGTTCAACATCAAACTGATTTATCTACTTTTATATGAGCTTCTTAAGTATATAGTTAAGTAGCTATTGTATTTTATACATTTGAATATATAAGTTAATTGGTATGTTAAGAATTATAAGAGGATTATATCGATTCATTAAAAAAAGTGCATCTACTCTAATATCACCAAAAATACCAACTGCCACATCAATTTCCCAGTCGCAAAAGTTTCCCAAAATGGCGATTGTCAATTAATTACTACGTATAGACTAGTGCTATATTATTTTGGGGGAACAAAATATTTTTTTATAAAATCTTCTAAGACACCTTAATTTACATAATCTAACTTTTGTGCATAGATTTCAGACTTTACCAAGTGTTTTAGGATTAGCGATATCTACGATGAGCTTCGCTTACGCAGGGTTGATTGGTGGCATGAGTCCTGTACTTGCTCAAAAAACCATTCCCTCTTGTCAACCACCAAATGCGGGTGAGTATCTTTTATTAGTAGTCAGTCCCACAGCAAATAATCAAAAGCAGTTACGTAGCGCCTTACCACCTGAACTTAAAACTATCACCTGTAAATATCTCAACGAAACCGTGACACGAGTCGGGGGCTTTAACAAAATTGACGATGCCAATCGTTGGGCAAGATATGTCAGCAATATTGTTGGCTTGTCTGCCATCATTACCACTCGACCAACAACAACGGCAGATGTACAACCACAGTCACAGCCAAAACCACCTCAGCAGACAGTCAGTTATAATCCTCAAGCATTAGGAGAAGGTTATGCAGTACTGGTAGATTATTACAACCGTCCAGAATTAGTAAATAGTGTGCAGCAAGTGGTCGGAGGTAACGTCGGTTTTGTTTCGTATGGACAACGCCCTTACTTGCTAGCAGTTCATACCACTAACCAAAGTGAAGCTTATAATACATTGCAAAAACTAAACAATGGCGGTTTCGTTGCCAGCCTAGTTGATAGTCGTAAAGTGATTCTGCTGCGCTCAACTGTGCGGTTTTAGTGATATTAAGTTCACTGGTATCCTGATGCAACCTACCAGATTGGTAATTTGTCAATTGACGGAATTTTAGATTTTAAATTTTGGATTTTAAATTCCAAATTTAAAAGGTTTTTAAGCGAATATATTTATTTATATTCGCTCTATGAGAAACAAGTTATTTGGAATAATACCAATTCTCTAAAATAAGGCAACAGATGTAAGCAGGGATTGGCTTGCTACATCTAAATTTCTCAATTGCTCTCTTCGCAGCGTAAAGCCTTCTCTTCGAGAGGCTTTGCCAACGGCATAGCTTCGCTTAGAGCGAGTCTACGAGCGTCATTGCGAATTATGAATTGGTATAAATCCTTTCACCTTAATTCCCTGAATTTATTCACAGGGTAAATCTAAAATCCAAAATTCAAATTTGATTGACAAATTACCAGTTACTAATTATTATCACTAGCCGATCAAACAAAGATTTATTGCCCTAGTTCAATAAGCAGACCTAGCTAACCAATAAATGGTTATACCCAAAGCCGACCCAGCGATTACCTGAACTGGTGTATGTCCGAGTAGTTCTTTGAGACGGTCTTGGCTAAAATCTGGTTTCTCATGAAATAATTCATCAATCATTTGATTGAGAATACGAGCTTGTTTACCAGCTGCCTGACGAACTCCAGCTGCATCATACATGACAATGATGGCAAAAACGCTGGCAACGGCAAAATCAGGAGATGCCCAACCCAGTGTTTGTCCTACACCAGCGGCTAGAGCTGTAACCAGAGCTGAATGAGCACTGGGCATACCTCCGGTTGTCACCAAAACACGCACATTCAGTTTGCGATTTTTGATAATCTCAACCACGAGCTTTAATGCTTGAGCAATTAAACAAGCTACCAGAGCAACCAGCAGCACTCGGTTGTCTAAAATGTTGCCTATGTCCTGCATAGTATTTTGGTTAGGTTAGTAAATATTAGTAGCAGTTGTTGGTTGAGGAAACATTTAGATTCAACCCAAAATTACCAAATTAATCTATCACGTTGGAAAAAAACCAACGATTCAAAATAATTTAAAAGCTTACTTGATAAGCTTTTGTAATTTTGAATCAGTGAATTTTTAATTTTGCTGGGCAGTAGTAGTACAGTATGGTGTAAATAAACTACCCATTCTTAATCAATGAAACGCTTGTGGTATAAGAATTACGAATTACGAATTAACCAAAGCGTTGTTAGTTATTACGGCTGGTAATAAAATGAGCAAGCGCTTGGAGTGGTTTGGCTCTGTCTCCAAATGGTTCTAATTCCACACAAGCTGCTTTAACTAGCTCTTGCGCTTTTGAGCGTGATTCCTCAAGTCCCCAAAGGCTAGGATAGGTGACTTTCTGGGCTTTTTGGTCTTTGCCAGCTGTTTTACCTAATTGCTCTTGGGTAGAAGTGATATCTAGAATATCATCGATGATTTGGAATGCTAGGCCAATATTTTGAGCATAACGGGTTAGCCGTTGCACATCTTCAGGTGATGCATTAGTTATCAGCCCGCCACAAACTACGCAAGCTTCCAAAAGGGCAGCTGTTTTGTGTTTATGAATGAAATTTAGGGTTTCTAGGGAAATATCAGATTTACCTTCAGACTCCAAATCTACAATTTGACCGCCAACCAAACCACCTGCCCCCAATGCTCGACCAAGACGAGCAATGACCTGCAAGACTATCTCTCTTTTTACAGTTTGGGGGGTTTGAATAGCAACAGACTCAAAAGCAAGAGCCAGTAAGCCATCCCCAGCCAAAATCGCTACATCTTCACCATAGACTTTATGATTGGTCAGCTTGCCACGACGATAATCGTCATTATCCATCGCTGGCAGGTCGTCATGAATCAACGACATCGTGTGGATCATCTCCACAGCACAAGCTGTTGGCATGGCCATCTCAATGGTTCCACCCATCATTTCACAGGTGGCAAGGCAAAGAATGGGACGTACACGCTTACCTCCAGCTAATAACGAGTAGCGCATCGCCTCATAAATCTTTTCTGGATAAATGACCTGGATAGACCGATCTAAAGCATTATCACAAAGCTTTTGTCGCTCTTTTAGATAGGCTGCTAAGTTAAATGTGGCTTCTTCTGGTGGTGTCTTTTGGACGTTATCAGTTGCTACCATTCTTTAATTCCTGAGATTTTGCGATTTTTGCCTTATACGTCACAATTTTAAGGTGCTGTGGCGCCCAAAAAAATGAAAAGTTAGAAGCACAGACGCGATTAATCACGTCTTTACAGGATTTAGAAGTTAAGAGTTATTAAGAATAAATTTTAACTGTTCACTCTGTTTCTTCTTTTTCCGCTCTGGAATAGCTAATAAATGTATTTTCCAACAATATGGCAACAGTCATCGGGCCAACACCACCAGGAACTGGGGTGATAAATCCTGCTACATCAGCGGTTGATTCAAAATGGACATCGCCAATCAGGCGACTTTTGCCATTAGCATTGGTGACGCGATTCATCCCCACATCTACCACAACAGCGCCCGGTTTCACCATCTCAGCAGAGATCAATCCGGGACGACCTACTGCTGCAATTAGAATATCAGCATTTTGGGTGATGGTTTTCAGGTCATGCGATCGCGAGTGAGCAATAGTGACTGTAGCATCAGCTTCTAATAGCATCAGCGCCATCGGTTTACCTACCAAAATACTGCGCCCTACTACTACTGCCTGTTTTCCCTGCAAAGGAATCTCATATTCTTGTAAAAGCCGCATCACACCAGCCGGGGTGCAGCTACGTAAACCGCTTTCTCCCCTTACTAGTCGCCCCAAGTTAACTGGGTGCAGTCCATCAGCATCTTTATCGGGATCAATTTGATGTAGCAGAGTTACAGCATCCAGGTGGTGAGGTAAGGGTAACTGTACAAGAATGCCATCAACTCTTTGATCGTGGTTGAGTCCAGCAATTACCTCTTCTAACTCCCCAAGGGTAGTGTGGGCAGGAAAATGTTTACCAAAAGAAGCGATACCAACTTGAGCGCAGGCTTTTTCTTTATTGCGTACATAAGCGGCTGACGCTGGGTTCTCACCAACCATCAACACTGCTAAACCAGGGGGTCGTCCAATTTTTGGTTGTAATTGTGTAATAGCAACAGAAAGTTCTTGCTGAATTTTTGCAGCTAAAGCTTTCCCATCTAGGAGTTTGGCAGTTTTTGTTTCCATGAAAGTTTCCAGCTATGTTCGCTTGTTGTCCAAAGTCCAAAATGAAAATATTGATTCTTGAATCTTGACTTTCGACTATTATTATGTAGCTGTTTGATGTTTATTTTCTCAGATCAACGGCATCATCTGAAGAATAAAGAATTGGGAGAGTGGGAACTGGCAAGAGAAGGGAGCAGGGGAAAAGAGAAGTTGTAGTAAGATTTTATCTTCTCTGCCCCTATGCTCCTTTGCACCTCTGCCTCTTGTGCCCCATGCCCAAAATAAATAAATTGGTGGCTTTTATGCGACAAATTAGAAATTTATCCCTTTTATTCTTCTACGGGCACAGTATTGCTCCTTACCGTTTGGGGTTGACTTTTTTTCTGATAGCAGGACTTTGTAGTTGTGGTAACTTGACATCACCAGGCTTGCGTGGGGCTGGCTTGAAAATTGGGACAAATGTCACTCCAATTGGAGAAATTAAACCAAAACAAGACAATCAGGCTATAGTTTACATCCAAGGTCAGGTAGAAAAGCAAGCTCCCCTGATAAAACAGTGGGCTTACAAAATTAAGGACTCAACGGGAAAAATTTGGGTTGTCACTAATCAAAAAAATTTGGGTGAAGGTTCAGAAGTTGTGATTAAAGGTAAAGTTCGCTACCGAAGTATTCCCTTAGCTGGCAAAGAATTGGGGGAAGTTTATTTAGAAGAAGAATGATCAGTAATTAAAAATGAAGATATGAACAATCAACAGGTGCACGTTGCGATCGCAATTCTCTACCAGAAAAACAAGTTTCTCATGCAACTGCGTGACAACATCCCCGGTATTCTCTACCCTGGTTACTGGGCGCTGTTCGGCGGTCACATCGAACCGGGTGAAACGCCAGATATCGCGGTAAAACGAGAAATTTTAGAGGAAATCGGCTACAATTCACCACCCTTTGTTGAATTTGGCTGTTATTTCAACGAAAGAGTTGTCCGCCATGTCTTTCATGCACCACTATTGGTGGAATTAAATCAACTGGTTTTGAATGAGGGCTGGGATATGGCGTTATTTACGCTAAAAGAGATTCGCCAAGGTAACTGTTATTCACAAAATGCTGGTGAAGTGCGACCATTAGGGGCAATGCATCAGAAAATTATGTTGGATTTTATTGAGACAAATCCAACATAATTTGGGCATTAAGCATAGTTACAATCTTGTCCTCCATTATCCTCCATTCTTCACATCCTTAAAAGCCAAAATCAAGTTAGAACGAACTCTTATGGGGTCATCACTAATGCAATCAGTAAACAAACTGCCGCGATGGTTAACTATAGGATTGGCCTTTCCCATTGCCATTCTTAACGGCTGGCTATTGCTCCAGGTTATACAGTATTTTCAACCCTTAGTTAACATTATTGCTGCTGCCATCCTGCTAGCTTTTGTCTTGAACTATCCAATCCAGTTTCTCCAAGAACAAGGGGTGAAACCCAATTTAGCGATCGGGGGAGTGTTACTTTTTACTGTGGTGATTTTAGTAGCTTTAGGCATCACCTTGGTTCCCCTGATTATTCAACAGCTCGTTGAACTGGCTAATATTTTGCCCAGTTGGATTGATTCTGGTACTCAGCAGCTGCAAGCTTTTCAAGGTTGGGCGTTAAGTCAACAGCAACTTCCGATTAATTTAAGTGGTTTATTTACCCAAGTTCTGGAACAATTATCTAATCAACTTCAGTCCTTCACTGGTAGAATTCTTAGTTTTGCTGTCGATACCATTGGTAGTGTCCTGAATGTGTTGCTGGCAGTAGTGTTGACTATCTACCTAATATTGAATGGTGAACGTCTTTGGGACGGAATTTTTCAGTGGTTTCCCCCTAATATTGGTTCAAGAGTACGGGAATTACTGCAAGAGGATTTTCACAATTACTTCATCGGTCAAGCAACATTAGGAGCGGTGTTAGGGGTGACAATTACACTAGTGTTTTTAGCCCTGCAAGTTCCGTTAGCTTTACTTTTTGGCATTGGTATTGGCTTATTTTCACTCTTCCCCTTTGGTACGGGAGTCGGTATTGCCATAGTAAGTTTGTTGGTAGCGCTGCAAAATTTTTGGTTAGGAGTGGAAGTCTTAGGTGTAGCTGTTGCGATCGACCAAGTTAATTCTAATATTATTGCACCTCGAATTCTCAGTAATTTGACTGGTTTAAATCCTGTGTGGGTGGTGATTTCTTTATTGCTGGGTGCAAAATTGGGAGGAGTACTGGGTTTATTAATTGCGATTCCTATAGCTAGTTTCATCAAGGATATAACAGATAGTTGGCAGGCTGGAGAGTTTAATAAGATAGAGGATATAAAGTCAGAACCTGTGACAGTAAAAAGTGAAAGAGCAGGAACTTATAGCTAAAATTCAATAATTTAGATTAACTGAAAAACTAGTGAGATTGTCCACAAATAAACTGCAAAATCCTAATATAGGATGCCAATAAACGAGAAGCCATTACTTTATGGGTTAATAATTTTCCACAAAGAAAAATAATGGTAAAAAGGTAGAACGTAGGGTTAGTCTCTGGTAAACATCGCTATTTATATTTAAGCAAAAATCTAGTAAAACATTAATCAATGATAAACCCGTACAAAAGCATCATAATGTTTTTTTGTCAAGGTAATAACGGAATACAACGCTTACAAAACATGACTGCAAAGCTCTACGCCAGAAAACCTAAGCAGTCAGTATTTTGAAAAAATGAAAAGTTGTTTAAAACTTACCTTTGATAATGGGCAAACAGCATTAGCTACTCAAGTTGAGCAGCTAGAAGAACTGCCTTATGCTCTTGAGACAATAGGGCTGTGCGGTTCGTGTCCTGTTTTAGTAATAGTGAGGGGTGCAAGTAATATCAGTGAAGCTGACTTTCTCCGTATTCAACAGTTGTTTGTGGAAGTTTTAGCCCCCATTGCCGAAACTTTGGGGGCTTATGTCGTGGATGGGGGTACAGATGCAGGAATTATGCGAATGATCGGTACAGCTCGTACTCAAATAGGTGCTAAGTTCGCTTTAGTTGGTGTGACACCTGAAGTCAAAGTGGCTTTACCTAATCATTCGGAAACTACTACTGATTTAACACCGTTAGAGCCAAACCATACTCATTTTGTACTAGTTCCTGGGAATAATTGGGGCGACGAGTCTCCTTGGATATGTCGTGTTGCCGCTATGTTGGCTAATGATGCACCTTCAATGACAGTACTCTTGAACGGTGGTGAAATTACTTTTAAGGATGCCTTTTCTAGCGTTAATAGCGGCAGGGTAGTTCTTGTGATTGCTGGTAGTGGTAGAACCGCAGATATACTTGTAGATGCTTTGCATGAAAAGGCTACTGATGAACGAGTCAAAAAGCTAGCTAAATCTGGTACATTACAGTACATTGACTTAATCGACATAGAGAAAGGAGTTGAGAATTTAGGCAAAGTAATTAAAGGATTACTTTCTAATTAGGAGTAAAAAATGGCAAAAAAAGATAGCTATCACGAATTTTTAAAAGAAGATTTTAACAAATTATTTGCAGATATTAACTTAGGTGATGTGCAAAAACATTTTTTGCGATCGCGCTGGTTAGACCAAGTACTCTGGATGGAAAGTAAAGCAAATTTATCGCGCGATCGCCATTATTTTTTACGGGTAGCAACTATTCTTGGCGGTGTCGTTCTCCCAGCATTGGTAAGTCTAAATATTAACACTAATTTCAAACCTAACAATAGGAATATCATTATGTGGTCAACTTTTGGTTTGAGCCAAATAGTTGCTATTAGTGCTGCCATTGAAGAGTTTTTTCACTATGGAGAACGCTGGCGACACTATCGCCGAACAGTTGAATCTTTGAAAACCCAAGGGTGGCAATTCTCGCAATTGACAGGCCCTTATCGTATTTATCCAAGTCATCAACAGGCATTTAATCTATTTGCAAGTCATGTAGAAGATATTATTCAGCGAGATGTGGAAATATATGCCACTCAAGTTGTACAAGAGAAGAAAGAAGAAAAACAAAATCCTGAAGACCATATTCTTATACAAAATCCAAAAATAACTAATTTAGAAGAGAAGAAAGATGAAAAATAAAACCGAACTCATATTAAATTAATCCTCTACAATTTTGATTTCATCAAGTTGATTAATCACCACATCCGCACCTCGGACATGATCTGACTTACCTACCCAAGTGATACCAATACAACCTGCGGCTTTAGCATTACGCGCCATTTGCATATCACCAACCGAATCACCCACCATTAATGTTGCATTTGGTTCAACTCCCAAAGCTTGGCAAGCTTGCAAAAATAGCACCGGATCTGGTTTACTTGGCCCTTCATCTACGCCCATTTCTAACTGGATATAATCACTTAACTGATGATTGGCTACAAAATTACGTACTTCTTCAGTTGTAGCAGCTGAGAGGATACCAAGTTTTAGACCACTCTCCCGTAAGTATTTCAAAATTTCTAGGCTACCTACAAACAGTGGTGAAGCAGTTTGTCCAATGTATTTTTCCGCTTCATCCAAAGCTTGACGGGCTATTTTTAAGCACTCAAACCATTCTCTTCCAGTTTCAGCAATATATGCCGCAGCCGCAACTTCTGTTTCACGACGGCTTGCTACTGATATTAAACCTGCGGGATCTAGAAGATTGCCATTGATGCCAAATGCCATTAATAGAGGTTCTCCAGTTCCAGGAATTTGAGCATCTATTAACCTCGTTGCCTTTTGTGCTAGCGATCGCAAATATGTTTCTGAATCTTCTAGAGTACCGTTTTTGTCAAATAAAATTGCCTGGATATTATTAAAAGTGATATTTTTACATTTAATGCTTGCCATAATATTCAACTTATAATTATTCCCAACTCTTTATTTTCACCGATTTTCTACATAAAAAAAGAGGGTTTTTCCCTCTTTATAAAATGATTTAATACTCTTACTTAAAAATAAGTAAAATTATAAAAAATCTATTACTCTTCAATAGCTGCTGGAATTTCCTCTTGAATTTCCGTCGCTGCTGGAATCTCTGTTTCAATTGCCGCAGCTACTGGAATCTCTGTTTCAATTGCCGCAGCTACTGGAATATCTTCTTCAAGTTCCGTTGCTGGTGGAATATCCTCGTCAAGTTCTGTTGCTGGTGGAATATCTTCATCTGCAACAACTTCCGCAGATGCAGGCGCCGCAGCAGTAGCACCTTGCTGCTTGGCTAATAGCTGTTCGCGATACTTAGCAGCCATTTCTTCTGCTTTATCGTAAACCAAATCCCGGTTTTTAATCATGTCGCCGGGTTCGGGTTCTAACTGCTTGGTGGATAGAGAAATGCGACCCCTTTCTGCATCCAAGTCAATGATCATAACTTTTACTTCATCATTGACATTGAACACGCTATGAGGTGTATCAATGTGTTCGTGAGAAATCTCAGAAATATGCAGTAAACCACTTACGCCGCCAATGTCGATGAAAGCACCGTAGGGCTTAATCCCACGAACAGTACCAATTACTACTTCGCCGACCTCTAGGCGGTTCATCTTGCGCTCAACCAACGCCCGACGGTGAGATAGAACGAGGCGATTACGTTCTTCGTCCACCTCTAGGAATTTCAATGGCAGATCCTCGCCGACCAATTCTTCTTTAGGTTTGCGGGTACTGATGTGGGAACCGGGGATAAAGCCACGTAATCCCTCAATCCGTACCAATGCTCCACCACGATTGGTTGCAAACACACCAGAACGTACAGTAGCATCTTCTGCTTGCAACTGTCGCACGCGTTCCCAAGCCCGCATATATTCAATACGGCGAATGGAAAGGGTTAATTGACCATCTTCGTTTTCATCGGTAAGGATGAAAAATTCGCGCGTTTCGTTTGACTGTAATACTTCTTCCGGGCTATCTACCCGGTTAATAGACATTTCTTGTATGGGTATATATGCTGCGGTTTTAGCACCAATGTCAATCAGAGCGCCGCGCGGCTCTATACTGAAAACTGTTCCTGGCACAACATCGCCAGGGCTAAAATGATAATCGTATTTGTCAAGTAGAGCAGCGAAATCTTCGTGAGTGAATCCAATTTCTGTAGCGGTTAAATTCTGATTGACCATGCTGATTTGTTCCTGGTTCTAGTCTCCGTAAAGGTGGTGTGACAAGCGCGATGCGTTATGTAAGCAGTTCTATGGCAGCTTACACAAAATATCCTTTTTATCCTAGCGCACAAAAGCTAGCATTAACACATATTTACTCCCAAGATTGGAAATTATATCACAACATTTAGTTATTGGTCAGTGGTCAATAGTGAGAAACAACATAAAGGATAAAGGACAAATACAATAATATCCGTTGCTACTAAGCATGGTAGCAACGGATATTAAGATTAAATCCGCTTAGAAGTCTGGGAATAGGATCTACTTATCTTTTGGTTTCTCAAAACGAGGGGGTTCACGAAATGCGATCGCAAAGAAGAGAGTACCTATACACAGAGTAAAAATCAAGATGTACGCAACGCTTTCCATATTACAATTTCCTCTCTATTCAGTCAGCAGTTAAAGTTTTTAATGCTCTCTCACCTGAGTGATGAGTCAGAGCTTTAACTCATAACTCAGCACTCATAACTCAGCACTGAAATTAAAGAGCTTCCTTCCGGCGGGTTGACTTGTCACCCACTTTCTGGAACAGACCCCACTCAACTTGCTCTTCCAGATCCGCATCAACACCAGCAAATACGTCTCGGTAGATTGTCCGAGCGCCATGCCACAGATGACCAAAGAAGAACAACAGAGCAAATACAGCGTGTCCAAAGGTAAACCAACCTCTTGGACTGGTGCGGAATACACCATCAGAGTTCAAGGTTTCTCGGTCAAATTCAAAGATTTCACCGCCTTGAGCCTTACGGGCATACTTCTTCACATCAGCTGGCTCTGTAAAGGTCTGACCATTGAGATCGCCACCGTAGAAACTAACGGTAACACCAGATTGCTCAAAACTATACTTAGATTCTGCCCGACGGAAGGGAATGTCAGCGCGAACAATTCCATCGGCATCAGTTAAAATCACTGGGAAGGTTTCAAAGAAGTTAGGGAGACGACGTACAGTCAATTCTCGTCCTTCAGAATCTTTGAATACGGCGTGACCTTGCCAAGACTGGGCAATGCCGTCACCTTTCACCATTGGCCCTGTACGGAATAGACCGCCTTTCGCGGGGCTATTACCGACATAATCATAGAAAGCCAATTTTTCCGGAATCTGCGCCCAAGCTTGCTCAAGGGTTGCACCTTGGCTAACATTTGTTTGGACGCGGCGCTGAATTTCTTGACGGAAGTAGTTTTGATCCCATTGATAGCGAGTAGGGCCAAATAATTCGATGGGAGTGGCGGCGTTACCGTACCACATAGTACCTGCAACCACGAAAGCAGCGAAGAAGACTGCTGCAATACTGCTAGAAAGTACTGTTTCAATATTCCCCATCCGTAGGGCTTTGTAGAGCCGTTCGGGGGGTCTAACTGTGAGGTGGAATAAGCCTGCAATAATACCAACAACACCAGCAGCAATGTGGTGAGCCGCAATACCACCAGGGTTATAGGGGTTGAAACCATCCGGGCCCCATTCTGGTGCTACCGCCTGGGCCGCACCAGCTACACCATAAGCGTCAGAAACCCATATCCCCGGCCCAAATAGTCCGGTGACGTGAAAAGCACCAAATCCAAAACAAAGTAGACCAGATAAGAACAGGTGAATGCCAAACATTTTTGGCAAGTCTAGAGCGGGTTCACCGGTGCGGGGATCTCTAAAGAGTTCCAAATCCCAGTAAACCCAGTGCCATACGGCGGCTAGAAATAGCAGACCAGAAAGAACAATATGAGCGGCAGCAACGCCTTCAAATGACCAGAAGCCAGGATCGGTTGATGGCCCACCAGTAACGTTCCAACCACCCCAAGATTGGGTGACGCCCAAACGTGACATGAACGGCAGGACGTACATCCCTTGACGCCACATCGGGTTGAGAACTGGATCGCTAGGGTCAAAAACAGCCAGTTCGTAGAGTGCCATCGAACCAGCCCAGCCTGCTACTAAGGCTGTGTGCATTAGGTGTACAGAAATCAGTCGCCCTGGATCATTCAGAACGACTGTATGTACTCGGTACCAGGGTAGTCCCATTGACTACGCTCCTCCTCGATGAGTTAGTTTACAAAGTAATTTTCTTACTGAGGTTCTAAGAAACGAAAATCGCCACTTAGAAAACTCTCTGTTGTTTTTTGTTATTGCCAGAGCCAGAGTTATTACCACAGCTTAATCTTAATAAATCAGACAGCGTGGATGCTTTGGCAATGCTTACTCGCTTTAAGAGGTTTACCTATATAGGCTAGCCATCGCCAAGCAAAAATGAGAATGTTTTAAAAAGTGTAACTATTGATGGAATTGTTTGCAAGCGTGTAAATTGATGCGATCGCGTAGCATATCCAAGTTTTTTCGCTACCAATACGTGTCGAGGATTAAATTTGCTTATTTTTTCTTTACGTAGGGATTGGGGACTGGGGACTGGGGACTGTGAAAGTACTCCAAAATTTGCTGTGGGTAATAGCCCGGAACATCATTTTTGAGCTAGCTGATTACCCAATCCCCAATCCCTAATCCCCAGTCCCTTTTACTGCCCCATGCCCACTATCTACTGAACCACCATCTGAATATTTTGCAGTTGACACTTCGCCTCTGCTGTACTCAGGCGTTCAATTACTTGTTCGGCGCTCATCAGACGTTTGAGTACTACTTGACCAATGGTCTGGCTGGCAATTACTGGTGTTGTTGGCTTCACTTCCACGGTTAAAACGGCTTCTTCAACTCGATAAAGCCAGAGCAATTCGTTTTGTTCGACTAAACAAATATTCATTCGTTGAATATCTGGTTGGCGTCGCCATGCGGTTATTTGCCAGAGTCCATCAGACGCCCAGACTCTTGCAACTGCCCATCCCTCAGATAGAAAGAAATACTTCACGGTCTTAGTCTCACTATTAGACTTTCAATCTGCTGTTAACAATATCGCGATCGCTTTAGTCGCTGATGTTCAAACACTCTTCTTTTTGAGAATACAGCGGATCTTAACAATAAAACGCTTTATCGATGTCTATTCCCAAGCAGCAACAGGTAAAATCTCAACTTACACTACTTAGGCTAAGTGTCAAAGTTTAATAACACCTATTTTTTTAGTAACTATGAATTTACGACAAATTTAATCAATGTTGATTTAAAATTTTAATTACATAAAAAATTTTAAATACTTAACAAATCTTAATTGTCAAATTTTGTATTTTATCAGTGATTTTTGGTAACAAAATAATCTATGTGTATAGACCGTCGTAGGCATCGCACAGTAACAATAAACTTATAGCCGTAGTCACACAAATTAGGACATTTGGAAAGGGTGAAGACTAGAGTTAGCAATAGTTTTGCCTCCTGCCCTCTGCCTCCTGCTATAATTATGAACTTGAGTATCCGTGACAAATTTTTGATTTCGATGCAACGCTCCGTAGCCATCGAAACAAAAACCACTATAAATTGTAAAAATTCAGCATAATAGTCACAAATGTAGTAAAATTGCTGACCGCTACTGATATTAAATATATTATTGCTATGACCTGGTTTTCCTTGTTCGTAAAACGGTGGGGTCGGATTACACAATTCCTATCTTTGTTCTGTCTATGTTTATTTTTAGTTGTTAGTTGTAGTCCTCGTCCACAGTCAACTACGCCACCATTGGGTTCTGTAAATACTCCTACAGGTGATGGTCGGATTACTGTCGGTACAACAGCCAAGCCAAGAACCCTCGATCCGGCTGATGCTTATGAGTTAGCATCTTTAGGTTTGGTGTTTAATATGAGCGATCGCCTCTATAACTACGAACCAGGAAGCACCGAAATTAAACCCCAATTAGCTACAGCATTACCCAAAGTTAGTCAAGACGGCTTAACTTATACCATCCCCTTACGTCAGGGAGTAGTTTTTCATGATGGGACTCCCTTCAACGCTGAAGCAATGGTCTTTACTATCCAGCGCTTTATTGAAAATAAAGGAAAACCCTCATTCTTACTAGCTGATTTAGTAGATTCGATAAAACCTACAAGCGAGTATGAGTTGACAATCAAGCTGAAAAAGTCCTTTGCAGCTTTTCCATCACTGTTGGCATTTCCCGGAATATGTGCCGTTTCACCAAAAGCTTACGAAGTCGGTACTGGGAGATTCAAGCCGAATATTTTTGTGGGAACTGGCCCTTATAAATTAGGACAGTATGGTACTGACTCCATCAGATTTGATGTGTTTGATAAATATTGGGGAGAAAAACCAGCCAACAAAGGTGTTAATCTGCAAATTCAAACTAGTCCAGTTAATTTGTTTAATGCTTTCCGTACAGGTGCAGTGGATGTAGCTTATCTGTCGCTACAGCCAGATCAAAATCGCAGCTTGGAAGAAGGTGGTAAAAAAGGGGATTGGCAAGCGATCGCAGCTGAGGGTAGTGTAGTAAGTTATCTGGTACTAAACCGCAATCAAAAGCCTTTAGATAAATTAGAGGTAAGACAAGCGATCGCTTCCATAATTGACCGTCCACTTTTAAACGAGCGAGTATTATTTGGTCAAGCAGATCCGCTTTATAGCATGATTCCCACAACATTTAAAGTTTCTGTGCCATTATTCAAAGATAAATATGGCGATGCTAACTTCGATCAAGCTAAAAAATTATTAACTACTGCTGGCTTCTCCAAAGAAAATCCCGCAAAAGTACAAGTTTGGTATCCTTCTAGTTCACCTACTCGAAGTTTAGCAGCACAGACACTCAAATCCCTTGTGGATGTCAAAATGGATGGAATACTGCAATTTGAAGTTACCCAAGCGGAAGGGCCTGCTTTCTTTAAAGATATTGCCAAGGGTTTGTATCCGGCAGCTTTACTTGATTGGTATCCAGACTTTTTAGATCCAGATAATTATGTCCAACCATTTTTGTCTTGTGACAAAGGTTCAGCTGCTAAAGGATGCGAAGATGGAGGCAGTCAAACTCAGGGTTCGTTTTATTATAGCGAAGCTATAAATAAACTGATTGATGGGCAACGCAAAGAACAAAACCCCGAAGCGCGTCAGAAAATTTTTAACGAAATTCAAACGCAAGTTACTACTGATGTACCCTACGTTCCCTTATGGCAAAACAAAGACTATGTATTTGCCCAAAAAGGTGTTAATGGCGTAAAACTTAACCCTACACAAATTTTGGTTTACCAAACACTTAAAAAATAATTCGTAGTTGATAATTCGTAATTCGTAATTTAATTTTTTGAGGTCTAAATCCCAACGGCTAAAAGCAACAAATTTGATAATTTGGTGTGGTGAAAAGCTTAACAATTACGACTTACGAATCCCAAATTACGACTTACGAATCCCAAATTACGAATTACTTATGTCTCGCTCTAAAGCTCTACAATATTACATTGTTTCTCGGTTGCTTCTGGCGCCACTTCAGCTATTAACTATCATCACCATTGTATTTCTCTTACTAAGAGCAACACCAGGAGATCCAGCAGATGCAATTCTCGGTGGACGTGCGCCAGAAGCAGCTAAAGAAGAATTGCGAAAACAACTCGGTTTAAATCTTCCTCTGTGGCTACAGTACCTAAACTATTTGGGAAGCATACTGCACTTTGACTTGGGAACCTCTTTAATGAGTCGCGGACAGAATGTTTGGGACATAATTGGGCAATATTTCCCGGCGACAGTGGAGTTAGCAGTATGTAGTATGGCGGTTGCACTTATCGTCGGAATTGCGGTTGGGACTCTTTCGGCTTCTCGTCCGGGAACATATTTTGATATTGGTGGGCGCTTATTTGGTATCATCACCTACGCACTTCCGATGTTTTGGGCGGGAATGCTTTTGCAGTTGATTTTCTCAGTCCAACTGGGTTGGTTTCCTAATTCCAACCGCTTTCCGTCTAATTTGCCGGCTCCTACTCCTGTGACTGGATTGTATACAATTGATAGCCTACTCGGTGGAAATTTCACCCAGTTTTTCGCATCTTTGCACCATCTTGCTCTACCAAGTTTCACATTAGGAATTTTGCTCAGTGGAATTTTTGAGCGAATTGTGCGAGTGAATTTAAAGCAAACCTTGCAAGCCGATTATGTAGAAGCGGCTAGAGCTAGAGGTATTGGTGAGAATAAGATTTTAGCTTCCCACGCTTTAAAAAATGCGCTAATTCCAGTGATTACAGTCTTAGGATTAACCTTTGCGTCTCTGTTAGGTGGGGCGATTTTGACAGAGGTAACATTTTCTTGGCCTGGTTTAGCTAATCGACTGTATCAAGCGATCGCCGATCGCGATTATCCCACAGTCCAAGGAGTACTCGTATTTTTTGGTGCGATCGTTGTCAGCGCCAGTATTTTGATTGATATTTTAAATGCTTATGTAGATCCGCGAATTCGGTATTAAGCTTCTAAACAGAAGACTGAAATTACCGCCCAACATCCAAGTTAAAGTAGAAACTACCGTCAACAATTCTGTTGCTACCAACATACTTGATAATGGGTATATTGACTTGGTGCTGTCCTGGTTCAAGCTTCCAAGTTTTTTGGAAGTTACCAATATTATGACAAGCAGCATAAATCGGGAAGTTACTAGGAGTGAAAAGTCCATTTTTATAACTCTCAACTCCATGTTTAAATAAATATCCTTTGACTTCTACTTTATTGAGTAGAGTTTGAGATGGTATGCAATAATTAAGGTTTGATAATCTTAGAGTATCTCCAGATTTGAGAAATAGGCGATCGCGATTTTTCACTTGCTGAAGTTCGTTGCTATTAACCTGCACTGTAAGATTAGCGACACAGACTTTATCGGCAAGAACTTTGTCACATATTGCAGAGGTGGCGGTGACAAAAGGCTTTGGTTCTGAAGAAGATTTTTTATCCCGCTCAATGAATGCAGGCGCTACTGTAGCTAGTATGGCGCTGGTAGCAGCGATGAGAGCAAGTACAAGCTGTTGTCTAAAAATTGCCATTTTTCAAACTCCTCAACTTTTTTTGGTATAACACCATCATCACTTGAGACATAAGCTCTATAGGTAGGCGCTAGTAGGGAGTTTGAGTGATTAAATTGTTGTAAGGGAAAGTAGGCAAATGTAGGTTTGTAGGGTAAAGTATTACACTACTGACTGATTTTAACTTTGCTCTGCCAATTCACTTGCATCTAATGGACTCACAAAAAGCATTAACATTCATTAATAAGCTACTTGCAAATGATAAGCAAGTCTTAAATGACTTAGAACAAAAGCTCTTTTTAGGGATGTGGGAAGGAAAAGAGTATACAGAGATTGTTAATGATGGCTCTTATAGTGCAGAACATGTGAGAGATGTGGGTGCAAAGTTATGTAACAAGATTACAAAACATTTAGGAATAAAAGTTGCAAAAAGAAATTTTAAAAATCCAATAATAGCAGGATATCAAAAGTATTCAGAACAAGCTTCGCTTTCCCAAGAACCAATTGTAGAACCAACTAAACCACCACTAAAAGATGAATCACACTCAGCTAATCTATTGCAGCAAAATCATAATCCTTTTATTCCCCAACGCGGCAGAATAGAAGACCCACAACAGCTTTTTGGCAGAGAACGCGAAATATCACGGGTGTTTGAAGTACTTAACAGTAATAGTAGTGTCGCGCTCATAGGAGAAGAAGGAATCGGCAAGTCATCTTTGTTATGGGTGATTTGCCAACAGGCAGAAAATTATTTACAGTTACGACGTGAGCCAGTTTTTTTAGATTTAAATAATGGAGTTCATGATGAAGATGAATTCTACATTGCTTTGTGCGATAAAATTGGTATTCCTGAAAGCAAAGGCTATAGACTAACTCGCAATTTGCAAAAGAAAAAAGTGCTATTAGCTATAGATAATTTAGGAAAGTTAATCGAAAACGGCTTTACTCGCCAAGTTAGGGATCAATTGCGCGGTTTAGCTGAAGGGCGTGATGCTTCTTTGCGGTTGATTTTAGCTGCTACTGAACCTTTGAATAACCTTTTTAAAGATAGTCAGGAGCAAGGTAATACTTCCCCGTTAGCAGGTATTTGCCAAGAAGAACACATTCATCCTTGGGATGAAGCTACTATGCGTACTTTTATTGCCAACCGTCTAGCTAGAACTTCTGTAAATTTTACTGAACAAGAAATCATTCAACTCATTCAAGAAAGTGGCGGACATCCTCGTAAACTGATGCAATTGTGTTATCGAACTTATTCGCGGTATGTGGAGAGTTTGGAATGAATGACACCGCTTTGACCTCTCCCCCAACTTATCCCCTCGTAGTAGGGCAAGGGAGCAAGATTATTCCTCTTTCCCTCATAGGAAAGAGGGCTGGGGGGTTAGGTTCTTCATGGGTGATGATGGAGATTGAATAATGACCCCTGTACCCTGCCTAGACTTAAAGCCAAAGTTGAAGCGTCCTCTCGAACTTTGGAATCCCTTGGATTATCTACGCCTGCTGTATTGGGTGTTTTTCTTTCCCCAAGCTTTGCGTTGGTATGTGAATGAATCCGCAGGCGGGTTTATTTCTAAAAGGAAAATGAATTCGTGGAAGCGATGGGAGTTATTGGATAAAAATGCTATCGAACGTCAGTTACTTTTACTTTTCCAAGGATTAGTTTTAACAGTAGTCACACCTATAGCTGTAGGTTTAATTTTTCAGACAGTAAACATTCCCGTTAACTGGTTCGTCGTGGCGATAGGTGTGGGGTTCGCTGTGACGGTAGGCGTGCTGTTAGGCGTGTTGGGAGAGGTTGCGTTAGGTGTGGCATTAGGTGTGGCGTTAGGTGTGGTGGTAGGTGTGACGTTAGGCGTAGCGGTAGGCGTGCTAGGAGGTATACCGCAAGACATAGCGTTGAAAGATATGCCTTTCCGGAAGGCATTAGGTGTGGCGATATGCGTGACGTATGTGGCGTTCGTCGTAGTGGGAGGCGTGATGGGAGGCGAAGCGGGAGGTGTGGCGGTAGGTGTGGCGCAAACGGTGGCTTCTGGTATGAGTTACAGTGTAATATTTGGCGTGGTGGGAGGCGTGCTGTTAGGCGTGGCGGGAGGTGTGGCGGTAGGTGTGGTGTTCAGCGTGGCGGTAGGCGTGGCCGCACTGCGTCCAGAAATCTGGGTTATTGGCTCACCTTTAAACTTGCGAATCATCCAAAACGGTAGTTGGCTAATGCCCCGCATCACTCCGCTTCCTCTTCCTAATCTTGTTTGGCGCTTGGAAACTTGGTTGCAAAATGACTGGGAAACAGGTTTACACAATACTAATGAACTGCTGGCATATACCCTACAATTCATCCCTGTTGTCCAAGCAGTCAATAGAGTACTTGCAAAAACACCCTCAGAGCAACTTATTTGGGCTGTCTCTCGACTAGCGACAAATCCTTTTGATTGGAATATAGTACGTTTTGCTTCAGCTTCTCTAAAGGAAACCCTAAAGTCAAGGTTTCTCAAAGATTTCTTCCAGTTATTAAAGCTCTTGAGGTATTCGCCAGATTACCAACCTTTTAACACATATACTCTTTACACAGATACTCGTTTAGATACTCCTGCCCGTGCTGCTGCTGCTGGTTTCTGGTATCTGCATAAAAAACAACCAGTGAAAGCAGTAAAGGCTTTTACAGTAGTGCGTTCTCTACTTTACGGTGAGGAAATGTACACCCTTGCCCAAACTCTAGCGGCGTTTAATAAAGCTCAAAAACCAGACTCTATTGCTACTATCCAAGTTCTTCCTTTTCCACAGGAACCTCTTCTACGTCCAGTCACCTGGAAAATGCTTACTAGTCTGCATCGAGTTGTTGAGGATGTCCAATTGATTGAACGAAGTGTATCACGTTCAGCCAGATCTTTAGCTCTTAATCGAGCATTAGGCGAACTCACAAGCATCCTACATCAAGCCGACATCTTACCGCAAGCAGAGCAAGAGCAATCAGAGCAAGGGTTAATCATAGATATCGCTCAAACTTGGAAAGAAAGCCTTTTACAAATCACTGGTGAAGTGGGACAAATTTCCATCACTAAGCGCGTGATTAATCCCTATGTTGTAGGCGACCCCGTTCAAGGTCATCTCTTTGTTGGGCGAGAAGATATCATCAGACAGTTAGCAGAACTCTGGGTGATGGGTAATCAACTCCAGTCTATAGTTCTCTACGGTCATAGGCGTATGGGCAAAACTTCTATTCTGCTTAACGCTGCTCAATGTCTAGGCTCACAAATACAGCTAGCTTATGTCAACTTGCTATGTTTGGGAGATAGCCCCCAAGGTGTGAGTGAGGTGCTAATGGCAATTTGCGATCAAATTTCTCAAACTGTAAAACTTCCACCCCCAACTGACGCTGATTTACAAAATCTCCCCTACCGGACTTTTGAACGCTATTTAAAACAGGTTGAAGCAAACCTAGATGGTGGGTTAATCATTGCCTTAGACGAGTTTGAGAAAATTGAAGATTTAATTGAAGCGAAAAAAATCCCTATCGACTTTATGGGTTTTTTGCGGGGGTTGGTGCAAATGAGTTCTAAAATCGCCTTTGCATTTGCTGGTTTGCACACTTTAGAAGAGATGACAGCAGATTATTTTCAACCCTTCTTTGCCAGCGTCATTCCTATTCATGTAGGCTTTCAAGAACGTGCAGCTACCCGCCAAATTCTTGCTAACCCAGGTAATGAAGACTTCCCCCTCGACTACATCCCGGAAGCTTTAGATGAAATTTATGCTTTGACACACGGTCAACCATATTTAGTGCAACTACTGGGTTTTCAACTAGTACGCCGCTACAACGACTTTGTTTTTGAGCAAGGGCGATGGCGTGACCCAGTTTTCACAGTAGAAGACGTGGAAGCAGTTATCAATAACCCTGAGTTTTTCAAGCGGGGACGTTATTACTTTGATGGGGTTTGGGGTCAGGCGGCGCGGGGTGCTAAGGGTCAACAAGCAATTATACAAGTGCTTGCACCTCACCTAGAAGGGCTAAGTCTGGATGCCTTAGCTCAATCTACAGGTATGAACGACACCAATTTACAGGAAGCGCTGAATACTCTGAAGCGTCATGATGTAGTTGAGGAAACTCAGGAAAGCTGGCGGATTATGGTAGAACTTTTTCGCTGTTGGGTTTTGCAGCAGTAGAGTACGAGCGATGCCTACGGCTGGCTACGCCTACGCATCTGTTATTTCGGAGTTCGCATTTGTTATTTCGGAGTTCGCATTTGTTACTTCGGCGTTCGCATTTGCTATTTCGGCGATCGCATTTGCTATTTCGGAGTTCGCATTTGCTATTTCGGAGTTCGCATTTGTTAATTCGGAGTTCGCATTTGTTATTTCAGCGATCGCATTTGTTACTTCAGAGTTCGCATTTGTTACTTCGGCGTTCGCATTTGCTATTTCGGCGTTCGCATTTGTTACTTCGGCGTTCGCATTTGCTATTTCGGCGATCGCATTTGTTATTTCGGAGTTCGCATTTGTTAATTCGGAGTTCGCATTTGTTACTTTGGCGATCGCATTTGTTATTCTGAGCGCTTATCTTCTTAAACTACGAGGATCAAGTGCATCTCTCAGCCCATCACCAAGTAAGTTGAATGCCAGCACTGTGAGGATAATCAGCACAGCCGGCGGCCAGATTAACCAAGGTTGCAGTACCAAAATTGAAGCATTGCTAGCCAGAGAAAGCATATTTCCCCAAGAGGGGTCTGGTTGTTGAATTCCTAAACCGATGAGACTTAGTATTGCTTCTGAGCCAATAAAGCTGGGAATTGCAAGGGTAGCAGAGATAATTACATAACTAGCTGTTTGTGGCAAAACGTGACGGATAATTATATAAATTGGGTTTCCGCCCATCGCACGCGCTGCTTGGACAAATTCTCGCTCTTTAATTGATAGTACCTGTCCCCGAATCACCCGTGCTAAACCAGCCCAGCTAATAACCGAAGTAATCACTACAATCAGCAAAAAGCGCTGGGTACTACTTAAACCTGCTGGTAAGACTGCACCCAATGTTACCAAAAGATAAATACTAGGGAAAGTCATTAGCACTTCCGCCAAGCGCATAATGATGCTATCAGTTACACCGCCGAAATAGCCGGAAATTCCCCCGATAATCAAACCGAGGGGATAGGTAATGATAATCCCAAAAATTCCGATAAACATACTGATACGACCACCGTGCAGCAAGCGACTAAATTGGTCACGACCTTGGTCATCAGTACCCAAGATGTTGACTTTCGCACCACTTGTTGTACCAAATAAATGCCAATTTAAAGGGATACCAGAAAAAATTGTGACTTCATCCCACTTCGGAGGTAATGGCAAACTCATCTGCAACAATCGATATTCTGCCCCGGAAACAAATAGACGCAAAGGTGAGGGCTTTTTCGAGTCTACAATGAGTTGGCGATCGCCTGTATCTAAATTGGTATCTCCTTGAGTCGTCGGATAAACATAAGGCCAGGTAAACTGCCCTGATTGAGAAACCCAGTGTATCTTCGTTGGTGGCAACAGTGAACCATTGGGCTGTGAAGCATAGGGGTCATAAGGAGCTACAAAATCAGCTGCTATTACTCCTATATAGAAAATTAATAGCAAAACTGCCCCAAATCGTGCCAAAGGATTTTTTTTAAGTCGTCGCCACCAATCCATAGTAGTTAGGAGTTATAAATTAGGAATTATGAGTTATTAAGCTTTTATCTTAATTCATAACTCATGATTAATAATTTTCAACTCCTAACTCCAGTACAGACAAGGGTTAATCTCGTCTCTCCTAACTCCCAACAGCTAATTTCTCTAAATACCGTTGCTGTTCTTCCTGTTGTTTTTGATGTTCCACAACAAATACGTTTGAGTAGAGATTAGCGAGAATTTGTTTTCCCTGTTGTGTCAATGATAAGTAATGTAGTCCTTCTTGGATATAAGGATATACGCCATTCCAGTAAAACTTAGCGTAGTTGTTACGCAAATCGGCAGGAGTTTTATAGCCCAAAACTTTATTTACACCAGTTTCTTCAAATTCGTAAAATAAAGAAGTAATTTTCTTCAGGTAACGCGGGTCGCTTAGTTGACCAATCAAATCAGCAGCACGCACTAACCCTGCAAAGCACTTCGTATCTTGATGATCCTCTGCCGCAGGCACGGGAAATCGAGTCAATTCAATATTGCTCTTAATTGCCTCAGCATCTATTAACTTGTGACCTCCAAAACGCTCATCAATAAACAGCTTGGCTCTATCAACATGATACGGTGTCAGACTGGCATCAGAAGCGCCAGCAGCCACAGAAATCATTTTGCCATTTTTACCTGTGGCATATAAGTTTGCTGTTTCTCGGTCTTGTCGGCAAACTCCTTTAACATAACCAATATCATGACTGACTAAAGAAATAATACAATGCAACCAGTCTTCACTAGAAACACCGCCTTCCCTGATGTGTTTGCCACGTAAAATTTCTTGTCCTACCAGGGTGACTAAAACAGTGTGTTCAACATTGTGATAAAGGGCATCGCTATTGGCAATATTTTCTAAAGCCATGTTACCTGCCCAGGCGATAATGTCCTGATAATCATTTTTAAAGCAGCCATAAGTGCGGCGATAGCCGTCTCGAATTTTATTTACGAAGGCATCAATTAAAATTTCAGTGGCATTGAACATATCTGCTTACTCTGGTAAATATCAATTTTTTATTGATTTGATTGATTTCAAAATTCCATAATCAAGGCTACCCTTGCTGGAATTCCTTTGTAACTCACGTGTAGCTGTAGACGCTAGCTTTATCCATGTCTGGATACACGGCTTCCTGACAACCAAAGGCTTTAGAGAAATAATAAATTACGTATAAAAAATAGGTTTCTGGTGTACCAAATTACATAAATACTTTCGATTCTAATGAGATAAATTTAGATGAGCTATATCAGTTTTTCATATCTAAGCATTGGTTGACAGCGATCTAAATACAGATGGTGTGTGACATAGAGTTGCTATACAAGATGAGAGATTTTTTTATTATAATCCACATAAAATTTATTATCATTATTTAATAGTAATTTCTCTGATAGGCAAAGTTGTATTATATACTATTGCAGGGGAAAGACTTTTACTATGAAATGCGTCATAGTTGATATCGAAGTAAATAAACTTCAAGTTTTCTTAATAAAATACCAAGATTTGGTATGCATAGACAGAAAGTAGAGGTGAAACTGTGAGCGATGAAAGTCTTTCAGAAGTTGAAGTGCAAGAAGCTATAACCTCTGAAGATAGGAATTTTTTGAGCAAATCAGAACAAAAACAAACCAGGGGGTGGTTGAAGCCATTATTCTTAGGTACTTGTTTAGGAATTGCGATCGCCTTAGTTGGGATGAGTGTATTAAATCGTTTTCCATCCCGTCAAAAAAGTCCGGTAGCGGATAAAAAAGTTAACCCAGCGATGACAGTCACCATCGCCACAGTAGAAACCGCGCGTGTTGTCCGTACACTCAAAACTACTGGGACTGTAGCCGCGAGTGATTTAATTCCGGTGCTACCGCAAACAAACGGTTTACAAATTAAAAGTATCCCAGCAAATGTGAAAGAAGGAGTTTTGGTCAAACAAGGTCAAGTGTTGGCAGTGTTAGATGGTTCTATAGTGCAAAGCCAAATTAGCCAAGCAAAAGCAGATGTGGAATCGAAACAAGCAGATGTAGCATCCAAACAAGCAGATGTGGCATCCAAGCAGGCAGATTTGGCATCAAATAGAGCAATAGTCCAGCAAAGACAAGCTGATTTAGCTCAAGCCAAGGCAAGGTTAGAGGAAGCAGCTAAAAATTATCAACGCTATCAACAACTTGCTGACTCTGAAACGATTAGCAAACAAGAACTTGATACTCGTTCTTACGCTGTAAAAACTGCCATCGAAGTTGTGAACCTGTCCCAAGAAAATATACGTAGTGCTCAGTATAATATCCGCAGTGCCCAAGCCAATATTAATAACGCCCAAGCGATCGTCAACAAAGCCAAAGCCGATGTCAAGAGCAGTGCTGCTAAGGTGCAACAACTGCAAACTCAGCTGGGACAAACTGTGGTACGTGCGCCAGTTACGGGAGTAATCGCCGAGAAACTGGCTAGAGTCGGTGATGTCACTGGTGTACCGCCGCAAACTCAGGTAGGAACGGTGATTGGTGGCACACAAAAGCTATTTTCGATTATCCGAGATGAAAAGCTAGAACTTCAGGCGAAAGTGCCCGAAACTCAACTAACTCAGGTGAAAATTGGTGCATCGGTGCAAGTTACTTCTGATGCCGATCGGCGGGTGCGATCGCAGGGACGAGTCCGTGATATACAACCACAACTCAACGATCAAAGACGGGAAGCGACAGTGAAAATTGACTTGCCGCCAACAACTTTACTTAAACCAGGAATGTTTGCGAGTGCTGCAATTACTACTGACTCAGGGATGAAAATGGTAGTGCCACAAAAAGCAGTGCAGTCTCAAGCAGACGCAAGTGTAATTGTATTCATCTTATCGGGTGAAAATACAGTCAGCAGCCAGAAAGTCGAGTTAGGAGATCCTGGTAATAACGATACAGTAGAAATCAAGAGTGGGTTACAGTTAGGCGATCGCGTTGTACTTAATGGTGCAGGCTATCTCAAAGATGGCGATCTGGTTCGAGTTGTAGATTGAAGAAAATGGGAATGAGAAATTGGGAATAAGGAAATTAACCGATGACAAATGACCAATGACAAATGACAAAGCGCAAAGTCTGAGCGGAGGAAACCTCCGCTCAGAACTTTGTAAGAGAGGACAAATGACTAATCCAAAATCTAAAATTTCCTGATGTCTTTTAATATCTCAGCCTGGTCGATTAAAAAACCTGTTCCGACGATAGTTTTATTTTTAATTTTGACAGTTGTGGGTTGGTTCTCCTTCATATCCTTGGGGATTGATACTAACCCAAATATTGATGTGCCAACAGTTTCGATCAAAGTCATCCAACCAGGTGCAGGCCCAGCAGAACTAGAATCTCAAGTGACGAAAAAAATTGAAGATGCTGTGGCGGGGTTGGGCAATATCGATTACATGATTTCCACCGTCAGCGATGGGAATTCTCAGACGACAATCAATTTTGTTTTGGGTACAGATAGCGATCGCGCCACTAATGATGTCCGCAATGCGATCGCTCAAATTCGCCAAGATTTACCCCAAGATATCAACGATCCAATTGTAGAACGCCTGGAATTTTCTGGCGGCCCAGTGATTACTTACGCAGTTAAATCAGATCGGCGTTCTGTAGAAGAGTTAAGCAATCTCGTAGACCAAACTATTAGCCGTGCCTTGTTGGGAGTTCGTGGTGTAGCACAAATTCAACGTGTGGGTGGTGTTGACCGAGAAATTCGCATCAATCTTAATCCAGACCGCTTACAATCTTTAGCAATCACCGCCACTCAGGTAAACGACCAAATCCGCGCTTTGAATATTAACTTACCTGGCGGACGGGCCGAAGTTGGTGGTAGCGAACAAAGTATCCGTACTTTAGGAAGTGCCACCAGTGTGGATCTTTTGAAAACCTACGAAATCGTCTTACCACAAGGTGGTTCCGTACCTTTATCTAGCCTGGGAACTGTAGAAGATAAATTTGGTGATGTGCGCCAAGCCGCCCGCTTGAATAATCAACCTGTGGTAGCTTTTCAAGTCTTGCGTAGTACTGGCAGCGTTCTGGTGACTGTGGAAGAAGGAGTGAAAGCAGCAGTCAAACAACTGGAAAAAACCCTTCCCCCAGATGTGAAGCTGGATTTAATTTTTACTAGAGCCGATATTGTCCGTCAATCTTACCAAAGCACCATTGATGAATTGATTCAAGCTTCGGTGCTGGCAGTGATCGTTATTTTAGTGTTTTTGCGAGATTGGCGAGCAACATTAATTACGGCTGTTGCTTTACCCTTGTCAATAATTCCCACCTTCGCAGTGCAGCAAGCTCTTGGTTACACCCTCAACAACATGACTTTGTTGGCATTAGCCCTGGCGGTGGGCAATTTGGTCGATGATGCCGTTGTTGAAATTGAAAACATGGAACGGCATATCGCTATGGGCAAGTCAGCTTGGGAAGCTGCTTTTGACTCTTCCGACGAAGTAGGGTTAGCGGTAATCGCAAGTTCAGCGACGATTATTGCAGTGTTTCTGCCCGTTGCCTTTATGGGTGGGATTCCAGGACAATTTTTTCAACCATTTGGCGTTACCGTTGCCGTTTCCACAATTTTCTCGACTCTTGTAGCGCGGATGGTGACGCCGATGATGGGGGCGTATCTTTTACAGCAGGAGGGGAGTAGGGAATGGGGAGTAGGGAGTTGGGGAGTAATAAAAATTTTTAATTTTAAATTTATACTTCCAGGTGGCGGGAAGGGAAGTAAAAAATTTGGAGATGAAAAACGTCAGAGTTTTCAACCTTATAGATCGCTTTTACAGTGGGCGTTACGCCATAGATTGACAACAATGGCGATCGCTTTTGCTTTTTTTATTGCTAGTCTGATGCTGGTTCCCTTGATTCCCAAGGGTTTTGTTGATGATGGTGATTTCGGAATTTCCAATGTATCTATAGAATTACCTCCTGGTTCCACTTTGTCAGATGTTAATAAGGTAGTCACACAAGCGACTGACATTATCCGGCAAAACCCAGTAGTTGAACGCGTACTAGCAACAGAAGAGATTAATTCTGCAACTCTGGCGATTAATCTCAAACCCAGAGAAGAACGAAATATTTCCCAAAAACAGTTTGAGGAACAAGTGCGTCCTGACTTTGCACAAATACCAGGGGCTAGAATTAGTTTTCAAAGTCAGTCACCGGGCGACAGTCGTAAAGCTTTATCAATTGTCCTCAGAAGTGAAAATCCCGAAGCATTGAATCAAGCTGCTAATACCCTAGAAAAGCAGATGCGATCGCTAGCTGGATTGGTAGAAGTAGCTTCTACCGCAAGTTTGGTAAAACCAGAGATTTTGGTAATTCCGAAACCACAACGGGCAGCAGATTTGGGGGTGACAGTGCAAGCGATCGCTCGGACTGCTTCCCTTGCAACCATCGGTGATAATGAGGCGAACTTGGCGAAATTTAATTTAAGCGATCGTCAAATCCCGATTCGCGTCCAAATCGATCCCGAAGCGCGGGCTGATATCAACACAATCACAAATCTCCAAGTCCCCAGTCAAAATGGTAGATTAGTTCCCTTGGTAGCAGTGGCAGATATCCGTTTTGGTAGCGGCCCTGCTACGATCAACCGTTACGATCGCGCCCGTCAAGTTGCTGTAGAAGCCAACTTACAAGGGATTTCTTTAGGAGAGGCAGTCCAGACAATCAACAAACTACCTGTGATGCAAAACTTACCACCAGGAGTAGTACAGCAACCATCAGGTAGTGCCAAAATTATGCAAGATATTTTCGGTCGCTTTGGCGGTGCGTTGGGGCTGGCATTAATGTGTATCTATGCAATTCTGGTACTGCTGTATAACAACTTCCTCCATCCATTATCGATTATGGCAGCCTTACCCTTTTGTTTAGGCGGCGCATTGGTAGCGTTGATGGTTGCTCAAAAACCTTTAGGAATATATGCCCTGATTGGTATCGTGTTGCTGTTGGGGATTGTCACCAAAAACTCGATTCTGTTAGTTGACTATACAATCATCAACATCCAATCAGGTAAAACTCAGCGTCAGGCACTCGTAGAATCGGGTGTGTCACGTCTGCGCCCAATTTTAATGACTTCTCTAGCAACGATCGCCGGGATTCTGCCCTTAGCATTAGGAATCGGCGCGGGTTCTGAAATTCGCCAACCAATGGGAATTGCCATTATGGGCGGTTTTACAACTTCCACTCTGTTGACACTGGTAGTAGTGCCAGTCATATTTAGCTACATTGACAACTTCCAAACTTGGATTATGAATAGATTACGCGATGGCTTTGGCAAAAAACCATCGCACCAATAATTGTAGAGACGGCGATTTATCGCGTCTCCTTAACTTTGATAATACTGAGTTTCTACTCAGCACCCAGCACTCAGCACTTTGCTATATCTTGAACAATCCGAAAACCAGCGTGCTGATAAAAATTTGGACGGAACCAGTTGCGGTAATATTTTAAAGCTTCTGTACCATTAGTTATCCAACAACCTCCTAACATCATTTGATGTTTATCATCAAAAAAGATAGCAGAATTATCTTCATAAAGAAAATGAGGTTGATATCCGGCAAGCGGGTTTAAGTTATTACTCAACCATTCCCAAACATTACCCCGCAAATCGTATAATCCTGAAGAACTTTTAGCTGTTTCTAACATCCCAACAGGACTAGGTGAACCAAATTTAAAATTGAGATTATAATTTTCAACATCATTTAATAAACTATTACCATAAGTTGCTAAATGGTATTCTGATTCACTCATTAAGCGAGTATTTTTCCCTTGCCAACGACAATAAGCCATTGCTTCATAATGATTGACTTCCACAGGCCAATCTAGAGGTAAGTCAATTTCATCAAACATGGCTCGATATTTATAGCTACCATTTTCATGTAACCAAAATTTGGGGCATTGAATATTGTATCGAGTTTTCCAATTCCAAGATGTTTCATCCCAATACTCTTGATTTTCATAGCCACCAGCCTTAACAAAATAGATAAAATTGGCATTGGTAATCAGATATTTACTGGCGAAAAAGGATGCTACTTCAACAGTGCGATCGCCATAATCAATATCCCATCCATAAGTTGAATCATCTAAAGCTTTACCGAGTTTTACTACCCCACCAGCAACTTCTATCATTTCGTTTTCAGAAGTATAACCATTAAAAGGGGCATATTGCCAATTTTCAGGACGTTTTACTCTCTCAATTGGTAGTTGGCGAATTAACATTGAAGAAGTTTCAATGTGAATACGTTGGTGTTCAATCCCCATCATGAAAGCCCAAAGGGGATGATTGGGATGAATTGGCAGAGTAATTGGGGTTGTTTTAATTAGTTCATAAATTACAGAATATGCTTGTTCTCGATATTCCCAAGCTTGTGAAACTTGCGGCCATTCCAGATGAGCGATCGCTGCATTCAACTCCTCTGGTTTTTCTGGATCGACTCCAATTTCAAACAATATTTCATACTCTGGATTGAGGCGTTTTTCTAATAATCCCACCTGAATTAATTTATTGATGTAGAAAACTGCCGAATGTCCCAGATAAAAAATTAGAGGATTTCTCAAAGAATCGGGATTGAGAAAAAATGTCTCTTTCCCAACTATACTTTTTAATAACATATCTTCCAGTTGCCAAGCATTCTCAAAGTAATCGAGGATAACTTGGTTGTTACAACTATCAAGTTCTGGAGGTTTAGCAGATTTTAGACTATTCATGGTATAACTAAGTTGCTGTTAAAGAACAATCAGGAAATTAATTATATAGAGAGCAGATTTTGTTCCTGAATCTACTTACATAGTAGGAAATAATTAGACTATTAAATATGACAGATTTATTATTTAATAGCAATACTTATTGTTCAATAATTAGTTTTTCATATACTACTAAAGCTTTATCGATCTAGTGGTATTAAATTACAGATTTGATTAATTTAATATTTGTTGAATAATTCAACTATTGATCAACAATTAATTCAGTGGGAATAAACATAACTATATGATTCAAGATAAAGACTCTTGAAACTCTTACTAATGAAAAATTACAACACTCTTTAGACAGTTCTATTTGTCTTGACTTAGCCGGAATTCAATTAAAAATAATTTTGGGTTGAGTAGCGATCGCAAAACTCAAAATACTTGTCTTCTGGTTGCGAGAGAGAACTGAACTGTATTGAATTGTGAGTTTTTCTGAACTTCGATTAATGTATTGGATCTGGATTTATCTACTTTTGGTAGTTAATAACGTAATATCGTTTACCCAATACGGTTGACAAACTGCTTGGTCAAGTCTATTCAATAATTGACGTAAGTGGCTACAGCATCAAATCCTAATCACGCGCTGCTTCTCTACGACATACTACAGATAGCTTTCTTCTGTGTAGGTAGGTAAAGTAATGACTACAACTTTGCAAAATGTATCTCCAATTATCATTGCACATCGGGGTGCTAGCGGCTATCGTCCAGAACATACTTTAGCTGCTTATGAATTAGCGATCGCACTTGGGGCTGATTATATTGAACCTGATTTAGTTTCCACCAAAGATGGTATTTTAATTGCTCGTCACGAAAATGAGATTTCTGAAACCACTAATGTTGCAAGCCATGCAGAATTTGCTCACCTGCAAACCACTAAAATAATTGATGGCGAATCAAAAACTGGCTGGTTTACCGAAGACTTTACCCTAACAGAACTGAAAACACTACGAGCCAAAGAGCGAATTCCTCAACTGCGATCGCAAAATACCGCTTATGATGGACTCTTAGAAATTCCCACGCTGCAAGAAATCATCGATTTAGTCAAGGTTAAAAGTGGCGAAATTAATCGGACGATTGGCATTTACCCAGAAACGAAGCACCCAACTTACTTTCAATCTATTGGGTTAGCCCTAGAAGCACCCCTACTTGCAACTTTAACAGCCAATGGTTATCAGGGAGCTAACGCACCTGTTTTTATTCAGTCTTTTGAAGTAAGTAATTTACAAGATTTATCCACAAAGACTGATTTACCTTTGGTGCAATTGCTGAATAACAGTGGTAAACCTTATGATTTTGTCGTTAATGACTGCGTAGGCGAAGCCCGCCGTAGGCATCGCACTTATACAGATTTAGTTACTACATCAGGTTTAGCAGAAATTGCTGAATATGCACAGGCGATTGGGATTCATAAAAATTTACTGGTTTCTAGAGATAACAATGGTAAATTGCGCTCGCCTACATCTTTGGTCATCGATGCTCATGCAGCTGGTTTACTAGTCCATGTCTGGACTTTCCGCAATGAAGACTATTTTTTACCACTGGATTTTCAAGGAAATCCCCAAGGTGAATATCAACTATTTTTTAACTTAGGTGTTGATGGCGTATTTAGCGACTACCCAGATACAGCAGTTCACGCCTTTACTGTTCAGTGGTAATTTGGTAAAGGAATAAAAAATCATAGAAAAGTAATATGGTTCTACTTAAGTGGAAAACCTGTATAACAGCAATAGCCTTCACCGCAATCAGTCTTACCGCATCCAAGTCGGCATTGGCGGTATCTTTATATTCAGTTACTGACTTAGGCAATCTTACAGGAAAAGCCTACAGTTACGCTACAGACATTAATGACTCAGGTGAAGTAGCGATTAATTCTTTGGATAGTTCTTTTTTTTACAGTAATGGTTCGCTCCAAAAAATTAATCCGTTGCCTGGTGATGATGTACTTGCAGTGACTGGTATCAATAACTTGGGGCAAGTAGTTGGTAATTCCATTGGTAATACCGACGGTGATAATAACATCTTTATTTATAGTGATGGAACAACGCAAAATACCGGTCTTAAAGGCATTCCTTATGCTATTAATAACTCAGGTGAGGTAGTTGGCGGTACAACTGGTGGCGGTATATTCCCAAAACTTGCCTTTCCCTACGGAGCCGCCTTCCTATACAAAAATGGTACGACGACTATTATCAACAGTAACTTAAATGAAAATTATGTTGCCTATGGCATAAATAATCTAAGTCAAGTAGTTGGTATTTTCGGTTATAACAACCAAGCCTTTTTATCCGACAACGGTATAATCACTAATCTCAGTACCTTCCCAGGTGACAAATACAGTCAAGCAAACGATATTAATGACTTAGGACAAGTAGTTGGTAGTTCGGGACTCACTGGCGTAAATGATACTCGTACTTTTCTGTATAGTTCCAGCACGGGACTTCAAGACCTCGGTAGGTTACGTCCTACAGATTTGTTTAGTACTGGTTTGGGAATCAATAATTTGGGTCAAGTAGTCGGGTTTTCTGGTACTAACAATAACTTTTTTGCAGCAGATGGCAATGGCTTACGGGCTTTTCTTTATAGTGATAACACTCTCTACGACTTAAATGATTTGATTGCTCCTGGTTTAGACGCTGGCATTACCTTGACAGCAGCATCTGCCATTAATAATAAAGGACAAATTGTCGGTCGTGGTGCAATAAATGGTGAATTACACGCCTTCCTGTTGACGCCAACCTCATCTGTGTCTGTAGCTGAACCAACTTCAGGTGTTCCTATTTTGTCGTTTGGTGCTGTTGTAATTTTATTTGCAACGTTCAAGCGCAAACTTTACTTTAGCAGTGCAACCATACAACAAACAAGTTAATGCAATAACTTTAGGCAGAGAAAATGATTAGTTGAGAATATGCATTTATAAAAATGCTAGTTGAAAATCTTTGAGATATGTCTTTAAGCCATGCTTAGAGACACATCGTACTTTTGCTAAGTTTTTTAGATTTTCACAAACTAGTCATCACCTGAGCTAATTGATTAGATAAATCAATTACAGACTCTTGGCATTTTTTAAATAAAACTCCGGCTAAAAAATAATAATTACCAGAATAAAATGCCATCTGATTTTTTTGGAGTTTTTCGATGTGCTTCTTTACCTTAGGATCAGAGCTATAGTAGCCAAACTCTAAAGGTAACACCATGAAGTTTTGAACATAATAACCATTTTCTTTTGCTAGATTCAGCGTACTTATTGGATTAGAAAAACTAGATATTAAAACTAACACATTTTCATAACCTAACGATAAAAGCTCGTTGGTAACTGTAGCTCCATCTACGCCCCCAAACAAAAGTGGCATATAAATATCATTATCTGGTGCAGGAAGATACGGTGGATTGGCTACAAGATATTCAGCATCGGGTTGAGAAGAATTAAACAAAGATGAGTTGTGAATAATGTATTTATTAGTAAGATTGTATTCATCGATGGTTGAATTTGCGACTTTCCATGCAGAAGTATTTAATTCAAATCCCTGGATAATTCCATCAAACTTATTTCTCAATAAAGAATTAATTACAGGACTGCCGTCTCCTGAACCAAACTCCACAATAGATTCAGAATTTTGACAATTTCTAATCACAAAGCTTTCTAAACAGTTAGAGTAGAAATTAGATTCTTCAGGACAAAAAAAGATATCTTTCATTTGACTGCAATTTAAAGTGTAGGGTATAATCAATGTAATGGAATGTTATTTATTACCTTGTATTTAGGCAATAAAAACTGTTCATTTAGCAGAGTGTTGCTAAAAAAATGTATTTGCAGGTAAATCAGCTATAAAATGACTTAAAAAAATGTCAAATTAAAAAGCTAAGAATAACCTGCTATTTATAATTTTTGGGATTGGGCAAAGCGAGTAAAGCGGCTTATTCTGCTTCGCGTATTGATCGCATAACAGCACGAGCAGCGCGATCGCCCATTTGTTTCTCCTGGTCATAGCCAAGCAGCAGTTCCCAGCCATCATTGGGATATCGTTCTGCCAAAGGCAAAGCTACATCATCCAACATCCAACGACCGTGGCGTTCATCTTCTCTGATGTGTAGTTCCCAGTAACCCATCGCCGCTTCTGAGAGTTCTAAGCGTTGCGCTGCCGCCAGATAGTTTTTGTAAGCCGCAGGCCCAGCCACCTCAAAATATGTCAACGCCCCACTGTAACGTAGGAAATAACGTTTGCGATCGGTGGTCAAAAAGTTATGATTATCGCAAGCTAAGACTTCCCAAGGCACTAAATCGAAGTATCCTTCCGGTTCAGTGTTCATGCCAAACTCAGCCAGCATTTGAGCAAAAAATGTCGAGTGCTTACGGGATAAACGACCGTTGCCGTATTCTTCTAATAATACTCGCACCAGCGTACACTGCATTTCATTAGCAGCACCACCCAATACGTAGCAAAGACGACTGCCTTCAACCAAACCATCAAAAGAACCGATCGCTAGCAAGTGACGATAGCCAGCTTCAGTCATTTCTTCACGAATGTAGCGGCTATTCTCCGACAAAGGTGGATTTAAATCGGCAGATGCCCGCTCAATTAAAGCTTGTTTGACATCCAATTGTTGCAATGCAGCGACATCGATATGTGCCAATTCCCACTGTTGCCAAGCAGCTTCAATTTGGTCACGACAAGAATATAAATACAGCGATCGCTCATTATTATAATGCCGCAAATCGTCGTACCAAAACAGCTTTAGCCGATTAATTCGATAAAGTATGCGTTGGAGAAAACGGTGAGCCTGTTCATCAGAGCGATCGTTTCCATAAGCAGCGCCAATTGCCATAGAGAGTGATTGTTCAAACTCACTAGCTATTGAAGGTTTTGCATTCAATTTATTATCCAAATCCTCCATTGCTAGCAGTTCTATAAATTGCTCTTCAGCACGGTCGTACTTGGTAATTGCTTTTTCTTCAGTTTGGGTACTCTTTTTTGCAGCCTCAGCCTTAGGAAATATAACTAGATTGCTTTGCATGGAATCTTCGGTAGCTTTAGAAAAGTGAGAAATTACTTTCACCTTTAATATCTAGGTTTCCACACCAGTAGCTTTCTGTACCTCTTTCCCTGGTTATAAAGGAAGATTAAGTTTCTAAGGAATGGGGATTTGGGAAATGGTTTTGCCCCTCTCCTCCCCTGCCTCCCCTGCCCCCCTGCCCCTCTTTTCCCCAATTCCTACGGTACTTGCGTCCGTTGCTCAATTGTTTTACTGGGCGGAATCTGCTCAAGAGGAATCAGTGCTTCGATTACCGACTTTACAATTGGCGCGGCGACAGTAGAACCATAAGCACTTTCTCCTTTTGGCTCATCCACCAGTGCAAACACTACATAGCGAGGAGATTCTACAGGTAAAATAGCCACGAAACTGGTCATTCTTGCACCCTTGATGTAGCCGCCATTGGGGCTAGCTTTTTGGGCTGTACCAGTTTTACCAGCAATGCGATATCCCGGAATTTGTGCCAGCTTCCCACTGCCTTCAGTAACAACAGTTTCCATCATTTCCACAACTTTTTGAGTTGTTGCAGTTGAGAAAATTTGCCGGGGGATGGTGTGAGTAGGTGAATCATGCATCTGTCCTTTACTATCAATCAGCCCGCGAACTACATGGGGTGTAACTAACTTACCGCCATTAGCTAAAGCACCATGCATTTGCACTAGCTGTAACGGTGTCATGGAAAAGCCTTGCCCAAAGGAAGTAGTAGCTGGTTCAATCGGGGAAGCGATAAATTCTTCTTGACTTTTAAGCCGTCCCCCAACCTCAAAAGGTAAATCTGTATCAACTTTTTGTCCTAGTCCCAATCGTTCTAACCAGTTGTAGTAAATTGAAGGCTTTAAACGTTGGATAATTTGCACCATGCCAATGTTGCTAGAATATTGCAAAATTTGGGCGATGCTGATTCGCCCATTACCATTATTCATGGCATTTTTGATCGTGTAATTAGCGACTCGAATCGAACCGGAGTCATTAAACATATCATCTGGTTTGATGATGCCATTTTCTAGAGCGATCGCTACATTCAAAGGCTTAAAAGTCGATCCCGGTTCATAAAGATCCGCTACCGTCCAGTTTTTAAATAGCGAGATATTAGATTTAGCGTATTCATTAGGATTATAAGTAGGCTGAGAAACGAGGGCGAGTAAGGAACCATCCAATGCATCCATGACAATTACCGCCCCACGTTTGGCGTCAAACTTCTCCATCTGTTGTTTGAGCGCAACACGGGCAATTCGTTGCAGACGGCTATCGATAGTAAGTTGTAATCGCAAATCGTCAAAATGCAAAAAACCTTCAGGCGCCCGATCCGGCATTAGGGCCCCATTCCCCGACCGACTGAGCCGCACCGTTTGCACAGGACGCTCTAGCAACTTCTCTTGAGAGTATTCCACACCAGCTTGACCACGACGGTCAACATTCACATAGCCGACCACATCAGCAACCAAATCATCTGGCGGATAATATCGGGAGTATTTTTGAATCCACTCCAAGCCATTTAAGCGCAAAGAGATGACGCGATCGATAATTTCTTCTGGTAAGGCTGGTGCAAGGATAATTCCACTTCTTTTGCTTTCAAAAGTTTTCACCAATTCAGCATTATCTTTTGCCAAAATCGGGGCAAGTCGCTCTGCCATCTCTTCATTAGACTTATCAAACAGCTTGGGATGAGCGTACAAAGTATATACAGGACGATCAATCGCCAACAGATCGCTATTGCGATCTATTACTGGGCGACGGGGCATAAAAGGTCGCAAACTTACCATTTGCTGGTTGCGCGCCTGCTCAGTTAACTTTGGCCCCTTGACAATTTGTAGATTATACAAGTTAATAGCTAATCCCAACCCTGATGCCATCAATACGCCCCAGACAATGAACAGTCGGGACTTAGTGTTGGATGTTTGATCTTGTATATTAGAGGCTAATTTTCCCAAAAGCCCTCGTTTCTCACCCTTGTGTCGCCCTGTGAATCCTGGATTCTGAAACTTTCTGAATTTTGTTTTCCTTAGTGACTTCTGCATTGGGTTCTGACGAATTACGATTAGTATCCCAGTGGCGAGGGTGTTTGCGGTTGCGTTTCAGAATTTGGCGTTGTGTTAGGCAATGCTGGCTTAGGACTCACAGATGCTGGAGGCAAGAAAATCACCCTTTCAGGAGTTGGTGATACCAGCCCTGCTGTTGGTTGTTCTGCTTCATTAGCCATTTTATTTTTCAGCGTCGCGTTAGTTGTCGTTAGCAGCCGTTCATGACGTTGAAGGCTTTGCAGTCTGCGATATGATTGACCCCAAAGCTCTTGAGAATATACTGTCCAGGCATAAACAGCAAGTGTCGATGCCACTAACAAGAATGCCAAAACTGACGAATAACGATGAAAGGTGTACAAGCGCAACAACCACAAAGGTGCGGCTCCAGAATTAGGCATTGTGGGAAGCCTAAGAAAACCTTCCCCCAAAGTCTTTTGGTTCGCATTCAACTGCTCATTGAGATTTGGTAATTGTTGTCTGCCCAATTCTTTCACCGATTTGGCTATAACTGCCTCATTTGTGGGAGAAACTGCTAAGTTTTTCGATAAACGCTGTCGTCTTTGAGAGGATACTGGTGTAGAAGCGCTTTGTGCTGCTGATTTCATCTGCGCAGAGCGTCGCCTCCCTAAAGAAAGGATAGAATCTCGCCGAAACCAATTACCCCTTGTAGAAACAGTAGATTTACGAGCAACTACCATAAATTTTTAAATTTTTTTAGATGAGAAATACTGCACTTTCGATTGATTGTCTTGATTGTCTGTTTTTGTTAGGGTTCAAATAACCTTCTGTGCAACAAGCACACATAACAGACTACACCCTTTTAACTTTTCTGATAGGTAGCTGTATCAATGTTTGCATCCCTTAGATATGCAATGCTTGCAATTAGCGATTAGAAACTGGACAGCTTACCTTTTAGATATCGCACCTAAAGTATGGCAATGTCGGGTAGCTAGATGCAATACTCTGTGAAAAAAATAAAATTTTTTGCTATCATAGCTCCGTTTGCTAAATAAATTGCTAATTTTCTTTTTGCTCCTGAGTTAAGAAAAACTAATCAGGATACGTAATTCCAAAAACAATACCCCAAAGGATTGTTTTTTTTAAGTATGTAATCTCGCAGAATTTAAAAAAAGCAATAAATAGGGTATCGTATTCAACAGACGAAAAATTGTTCTAGCCACAATTGGTGAAAGAGGAGTTATGAAAACAAAAATCTTTGGTTTTGCTTTAATGTTAAGTCTGGCTGCAATTCTTGGGGCTTGTGAAGGTGGTGGTGGTGATGGTGCTGGTACTGCTACCCCAGCTGCTACAGGTGAACCAACTGATGCACCTGCTAAGTCAACTCCTGCCACGACTCCTGCTGCGACTCCTGCAACTCCTGCAACTACTCCCGCAGCGACTCCTAAGTAAGGCATCTGAAACTTTAGTTAAAATCACGCCTAGAACTACTTAGTAACAGCGTTCCTCACTATATAGCTCGAATTAATTAGGTTCTCGAAAAACAACCTCATTTTTATGTCGGTTTATCTGAGCCTAAAGTTTGCTCAAATATCAACTAAGTAGAGTAGGAAGCAGAGGACACTGGTAAAGAGGGTTACGTCCTCTACCAAGTGTCCACATGAAATTCTCGCCCGCTCAAACCTTGTTTTCAGCTAAGGAATGACAAGATACTTTCTTCGTTTGGCATTTAAAATTGCTTATACTACTAAGTTTTGAGAGGGCAAAATAATTTATTGCGATCGCTGGCAATTGCTCTTGAGCATTACTATAGTCTGTTCCGTATCAGGAAAGACCTGGTAATCTTCCTTGATATTGCCAGATTTTTATTGGGAAAATTTGGGCATAGGAAAAACAGATTTTCAACCTGCGTTATCAACGTAGTTCAAGAGATGAGGAGAGTTAAAACGAGAAAGTATATAAAATTACTGATTGTAGTTGTAACTACTGTAACTTCAGTTGTCTTAAGTAGCTATTGGAGAGCGGTAGCAATAGCATTACCGCCACCAGAGGATACACCAGAAGAAATATTACGGACAAAGATTATTATAGAAGCGCGATCGCCTATTGATGGAAAATTCCTAACAGCTGCCGAGTATATCCAATTGCAAGCCCAGCTACAAGAAGTCCCGCCACCAAAACTAGACCCCAAAATTCGAGAACAGATTTTTTTGCTTCGCTTACGTAAAACATTATTGCAGTTTTTCCCATTTTTAAATTTTTGATAAATTCGTGATTAGTCATTTATCCTCTGCCCAATGCCCAATACTTCGACTCCCTTCCCTACGGGACGCTACACAAACGACTACCAAGAGGGCAAGTCGCTCAGTATAAGTGCCCTATGCATCATACCTAATGCCAGATTTTGATGTAGGATAACGGTGGCGACAAAATTGCAAATAAATGTAAAGAATATATATAGATATTAAAAAAGTAGATTTAGTCAATCACATTATTTCACTTAGGTAGCTTCATGTCCATGACCACGATCGCCCCTGAACAGGTTAACAGCATCGTTTGGAATCAGCATAACGATCCCTTTGAAATACTAGGCTCTCATACCATAGAGCAAGATGGCAAAACTGTCTGGGCTGTGCGGGCCTACCTACCAAATGCAAGTGCAGCATGGGTCGTTCTGCCTGAACAACGCAAAGAATACCCAATGCAAACAGTGCATCATCCTCACTTTTTTGAATGCACTATTGAAACTGCCGAATTGGCAAATTACCAGTTACGGATTAAAGAAGGAGAACATGAGCGTGTCATCTATGACCCTTACGCTTTCCGTTCTCCCCGCTTGACAGACTTTGACTTGCATTTGTTTGGTGAAGGCAACCATCATCGGATATATGAAAAACTGGGAGCGCACCCCACGGAAATAGGCGGCGTTAAGGGCGTTTATTTTGCTGTTTGGGCACCCAACGCTCGTAATGTTTCATTGCTGGGAGATTTCAACCTCTGGGATGGGCGTAAACATCAGATGCGTAAAGGCCCCACCGGAATTTGGGAATTATTTATTCCTGAAATCGGTGTAGGAGAGCATTACAAATATGAAATCAAAAATTTTGAAGGACACATTTACGAAAAATCCGATCCCTACGGTTTCCAGCAAGAAGTTCGCCCGAAAACTGCATCCATTGTCACTGATTTAGATGCTTATAATTGGAGTGATGAAAACTGGATGGAAAAGCGGCGTCGCATTGACCCCCTAACTCAGCCAGTTTCAGTCTACGAAGTGCATTTAGGCTCTTGGTTACACGCTTCGAGTGCGGAACCAGCCAAACTGCCAAATGGTGAAACTGAACCAGTAATTCTCGTTTCTGGACTAAAGCCGGGCGCACGCTTCCTTACCTACCGAGAACTAGCTGACCGACTCATTCCCTATGTCAAAGAATTAGGATACACCCACATAGAAATGCTGCCCATTGCGGAGCATCCCTTTGATGGTTCTTGGGGTTATCAAGTAACTGGTTACTATGCCCCTACCTCGCGTTTTGGCAGACCCGAAGATTTGATGTATTTTATTGACAAATGTCACGAAAATGATATAGGGGTAATTGTAGATTGGGTTCCTGGTCACTTCCCCAAAGATGGACATGGTTTAGCTTTCTTTGATGGTAGCCACCTATACGAACACGCTGACCCCCGTAAAGGCGAACATAAAGGATGGGGTACTTTGGTGTTCAATTACGGTCGCCATGAAGTTTGTAATTTCCTAGCAGCAAATGCTCTCTTCTGGTTTGACAAGTACCACATTGACGGGGTTCGTGTCGATGCTGTTGCCTCGATGCTCTATAACGACTATTGCCGCGAACCAGGAGAATGGCTGCCCAATCAGTACGGTGGCAGAGAAAACCTAGAAGCAGCAGATTTTCTACGTCAGGTAAATAACATTATCTTTAGCTATTTCCCCGGTGTTCTCTCAATTGCTGAAGAATCCACTTCTTGGCCAATGGTATCTTGGCCAACCTATACAGGCGGACTGGGTTTTAACTTGAAGTGGGATATGGGCTGGATGCACGATATGCTGGATTACTTCAGCATGGATCCTTGGTTCCGCCAGTTCCACCAAAACAATATCACCTTTAGTATGTGGTACAACCACAGCGAAAACTTTATGCTAGCCCTGTCTCACGATGAAGTCGTGCATGGCAAGAGCAATATTATCGGTAAAATACCGGGAGATACATGGCAAAAGTTAGCTAGTGTGCGTTGTTTATTTACCTATATGTTTGCTCACCCAGGCAAGAAAACCATGTTTATGAGCATGGAATTTGGGCAGTGGAGTGAGTGGAATGATTGGACAGATTTGGAGTGGCATTTATTGCAGCATGAAGCCCACCAACAGTTAAAAACGTTTTTCCACGATTTGAATTATCTTTACCGTTCTGAACCAGTTTTGTACACCCAGGATTTTGCCCAACCGGGGTTTGAGTGGATTGACTGTAGCGATAACCGCCATAGTGTAGTTGCCTTTATGCGTCGTGACAAGGATTCTGATGATTTTGCGATCGTCGTTTGCAATTTTACACCACAACCCCATTCTCACTACCGTATCGGTGTACCGCAAAAAGGATTTTATACTGAGTTGTTTAATAGTGATGCCCGTAAGTATGGCGGCAGCAATATGGGCAACTTAGGTGGTAAATGGACGGATGATTGGTCTTTGCACAGTCATCTTTATTCACTGGATTTATGTTTGCCACCTCTGGGTGTGTTGATTCTCAAGTTGGATAAGGAGAAGACTGCTGAGGTAATTGGATAACAATTTGGGGTGGGTGCTGCCCCACCCTATAGATAGTTTTGTTTATTGACAGCTACTCAACCCAGTTCTTTAATAGACTCTGGTGAAACTAAATATTCGTTATTCATAACCCTTGTAGAGACGTAGCAGTGCTACGTCTCTACATTCTTTTTCATGATTTTTAACTAGCGATCGCTCTGCATTCAATACGCTTGGGTTAAGTGTTGAGTAGCAAAAAATTTGATAAAACTTATTTAGCTTTAGATATGGCTCAAAAGCCAAAAAAAATTTTGTATAGTACAAATGTATGATTTGTCAGCCCTAATTCTAGATATTTTATAATAATTCTAATGATACAGATTAAGCCGGAAGTAAAGCGTACAGAAGAATTGCGCCAGTTATTGCAACAAGCTAGCTATGCTTATTACGTTCTAGATGCTCCAATCATGGAGGATGCAATCTATGACCAGTTATATCGAGAATTGCAACAACTAGAAACTCAATATCCAGAATTAACAGCACCCGATAGTCCGACTCAGCGTGTAGGTGAGAGACCTGCAACGCAGTTTACCTCGGTGCGGCACAATATCCCCTTGTACAGTCTGGAGAATGCATTCAATATTCATGAGTTGCAAGGGTGGGATCAGCGTTGGCGACGACAAATGCCGAAAATAGATTCAGTGGAATATGTCACTGAACTTAAAATTGATGGTTCTGCTTTGGCTCTTACCTACCAAGATGGCATTCTAGTTAGAGGGACAACTAGGGGTGATGGGGTAACGGGTGAAGATATCACTCAAAACGTGCGGACAATTCGCTCAATTCCCTTACGTTTAAATTTTGAAGGCTTAGAAATTCTAGAAAGAGTAGAAGTGCGAGGTGAAGCGTTTTTGCCCTTGGAAGTATTTAAACAAATCAACGAGGAAAGGCAAAAAGCAAGCGAGCAATTATTTGCCAATCCCCGCAATGCCGCAGCTGGTACACTCAGACAACTAGACTCCCGGATTGTCGCTAAACGCCGCTTAGATTTCTTTGGCTACACGCTGCACATTCCTGGTAGAGATGACACTAGTATTGCTAATACCCAATGGGAAGCTTTAGAGTTGTTGGAAAAGATGGGTTTTCGAGTTAACCCTAACCACAAACTGTGTGCTTCACTCGCAGAAGTGGCAAAATATTATGAATATTGGGACACGGAACGGCTGAATTTACCCTATATGACTGATGGAGTAGTGGTAAAGCTGAATTCTTTTAAACTTCAGGAACAGCTAGGGTTTACGCAGAAATTTCCCCGGTGGGCAGTAGCCTTAAAGTATCCAGCCGAAGAAGCACCCACCCGTGTGGAAAATATTGCAGTAAATGTGGGACGAACGGGGGCGTTAACGCCATTAGCAGAGATGCGCCCGGTGCAACTGGCGGGAACAACAGTTTCTCGCGCCACTTTACATAATAGCGATCGCATTACTCAATTAGACATTCGCATTGGCGATACTGTGATTGTCCGCAAAGCTGGGGAAATCATTCCAGAAGTGCTAAGGGTAATCAAAGAACTCCGTCCAGCTGATACCGAACCCTTCGTTATGCCTACCGATTGCCCAGTCTGCGGTCAATCGGTGGTGCGAGAATCAGGTGAGGCGGTGACTCGGTGCGTCAATGCTTCCTGTGCAGCTATTCTCAAAGGTTCCATTGAACATTGGGTAAGTCGTGATGCCTTGGATATTAAAGGCATGGGCGAAAAGCTGGTATATCAACTTGTTGATAAAGGTTTGGTGCATTCCGTTGCTGATTTATATGAGTTGACAGCAGAGAAATTATCTGAATTGGAAAGGATGGGGAAAAAGTCGGCAGAGAAGTTGATTGATGCGATCGCTCAATCCAAAAATCAATCTTGGTCAAGAGTATTGTATGGTTTAGGTATCCGCCACGTTGGCAGTGTAAATGCTCAATTGTTGACTCAGAAATATTTCACTGTAGACCAGTTAGCTACAGCAAAGCAATCAGATATTGAAGGCATTTACGGTATTGGTGCTGAAATTGCCCAATCACTATACCAATGGTTTCGGATTGACGCTAACCAAAAGTTGATAAAACGTTTACAAGCAGAAGGATTGCAATTAACTGCCCCAGAAGAAACAAAAGTAATTGGGGATGGTAATCATAAGTTCGCAGGTAAAACTTTTGTAATTACGGGAACATTGCCAACTTTAAAGCGAGATGAAGCGAAGACTTTGATTCAAAAAGTTGGGGGCAAAGTGACTGATTCAGTGAGTAAAAAAACAGATTATTTAGTGTTAGGAGAAGATGCTGGTTCCAAGTTAGAAAAAGCAGTTTCTTTGGGAATTCCACAGTTAAGTGAGACGCAGTTATTAGAAATGGTTGAAGGTTGAAATTGAGCCGTCATGCTGACCTCCAAATATTAATAATTTATGACGACAATAGGAAGAAAGACCTGTAGTCAATGTCGAATTTGTTGACGGTAATGTTGAAGAATATGAACAAATAAAAATTAATAATTTAGTGAAGAGAAATATTTTCCCTTTGTAAATGACGGCTTTTAGGGATTTTTTCGTGTACGTTCCAACCAAACTTTATTTCGATACGTGTTAGAGTTGATTTGCGAATTCCCTTGAGCCGCTCCCGTTGTTGATCTGAAAGTTTTAATTCAGGAGAACTATCTAGAACACGAATGGCATAAGGTAAACTCTTACCCTCTGCCATACTTGCATTGAATACCTCCCGTTGTTCGGGTGTGAGGATATTTTCGATTTCAGAGCGCTTGTCCTGACAAATTTGATATAATTCGGATTCTTGCTCTGTGGTTGCTTCTGCTTCTTTTGCTACACGAGCTATCATTGGACACTGTTGTATTAGCGGGCTATTTTGTGTGAATGAATTAGTTGACCATTGAAAATTCAATGTAAATTGACTAAGAACGGTTGCAGTAATAGCAGCAATTACTGGAGTTTTAAATTGTTGAACTTTAGAAGGCAACGCCACATAGTGAAGTTTTGTTAAATGCATTGAACTACTCAAGCGTATTTTTACTAAATCGCTCTAATTTTAAACATGGAACAATTAGCTATGCATGAAGAGAAAGTCATGAATATATCCATGACTAAAGTAATGATTTGATGTGTTTAAGTAAACCTTTCAGCATAGCTTTTGTATCTCACTCAACTGCATACCGCTATATTAACCACTACTTAACACTTAACTAAATATAACTTTACAGTAGCTTTTACGGAATTTTGATATGTTCCTGTGTATCAAACTCTATTGGCTTATATCTTGCTCCTTTACTATTAACTGTTATTGAGGAAAGTAAACATCTTGTAGATTAATCACTTTCCCTTTTACTCTCATCGAGCTGAAAGCTAGGTGCAAGATATAAACCAATATGAACAAAAACAATTAACATTTTGTATATTTACATAAATTTGTCATGAACAAAAGACAACAGGTTTTTAACGGCATTGTCTTATGGGTGGGACTAGCATTCCTGATTTTAATGCTACAAAATTTCTACAGTATATTGCAATATATTTTCTTTTTGCGAGTGCCTATAATTGTTGGTTTATTGCTGTTATTATTGCCAACAATTTCAGTGAATACTGGTTTATCAGCGATGTTAAAAAACTTATTTGTACTTCGTGCTAATAATCAGTTGGTTTTAGTTATTGGAGGTGCAGTTTTAGCAGGACTAGCTACGATACAAGTTTTCGATATCATCTTGTATAATTCTCATTTTCGTTTTGATGTACCTCAGCAGCAAGGAATTCCAGAATTTCTTCAATATTTAATCGCTATCATCTTAAGTCTTCCGATTGCCATCAAGGCGATTCAGCTTTCTAAAAAAGAAATAGAAGAAGCAGATCGTAGCTGGGAAGGTTGGGGAATTATATTTGGTATTATTGTAGGAGCTTTATTGCTAATAACAAATTACTTTAACAATAAATCTTTTGAATCCAATCAGGTTTTAAAGCAGGTCTTATCGAAAATAATTTCTTTTTTACCAGAAAGAATACAAAGGGGTTACATAGATGTAAATAATAATTTATCATACGGAATTGCTACAATAACAGTATTTTCCATTTTTCTATTAATTGTTTATGGATTAGGTTATTTTATCTTGAAACCTAGCCCAACTCCTAATAGATTTGAAGCTCCTGCTCTTTTTTATATTACTCTCATTTTGTCAGTTATGGTAGTGTGGATAGGAGGAATATCTTACTTTGTTGATGTGTCTCGCATTCCTACATTGCTATTATTTTTAGCAATTTCATCTGCTTCTTATGCTATTTTTAAAACAGACCATTTTTACAAAATATACTCAAACAATAAGTGGGAAAAACCAACAAAAGAAAAGTGGATTAATGTTATCTTTCAACGTCTGAAAAATCAAAAAAGTGAAAAGAAAACTTTAGTAGTGGTTTGTGCAAGTGGTGGAGGTATTCAAGCATCTGGATGGACAACTAAAGTTTTGACTGGTTTACAAGAAGAACTTGGATCTGATTTTACCAAAGCAATTGGTTGGATAAGTTCGGTTTCTGGTGGTTCTGTCGGAACAATGTTTTATTTGAATAGATTTGGAAATCGGGGTTATCCAGAAGAAAATCAATTAAAACAGATTTTTAAAAGCGCTACAGAAGATAGTTTGGATGCTACAGGTTGGGGATTAGCTTATCCAGATTTACTTCGTTTTATTGGTTTACCTTTTGTCGTACCAAAAGCACAAGAGAATAATACTGCAACTGAGCAAGACCGTGGTACTGCTATCGAAATAGATTGGAAAGGGGAAATGGAAATGAAAACTAAAAATGAAAGTTTAGCTAGCTGGAGCGACAAAATTGATCAAGGAATTATTCCTATTCCTATTTTTAATGCAACTTTAGTTGAAGATGGACGGCGTTTTTTAGTTAGTCCAATGACTTTTAGTCTGCATCAGGATTGCAAATCTATAGATTTTAATACCCTTTATCCAGAATATGATATTGATGTGACAACAGCCGCTAGATTATCTGCCACTTTTCCTTATGTATCTCCAGTATGTCGTCCTAGTCTAGACACTAGATGGAATTATCATATAGGTGATGGTGGTTACTTCGACAACTTTGGTATTGGTACTACTATAGAATTACTCGATCAACTATTAGAATCTGAGCAATCTCACCAAATTAAAAAAGTTATTTTAATCCAAATTAATGCTTTTCCCGATGATGAGAATCCCCAAAAAGAAAAAGGTGCTCCGGGATGGCAGATGGAAGTTATTGGTTCATTGCTCGCTTTATTAAATGTTCGTAGTGATACACAGAATGAAGGCAATACATTAAATATAAAACTTTTGATAGACAAGTATAAATGTGGCTATAAGTATGATGAGCAAGAAAAATTGCAGCAATTTTCAAAAGATAAATATTGTCAAAAAGGAATAGAAATTATGCATATTCCTATTAAATTTCCTCGTGGTAAAATCAATCCTCCACTTTCTTGGCAGTTAACTCAAGAACAAAAAGAAGCTATTCAAAATGCATGGCAAGACTGGAAAATAAATAACTCCAATTATATTTCTGAACTCAAAAAGATATTCTCAGAGTGATGAGTATCCATTCAGATAATAAAATAGGAATTACCTTCAGATGATAAATGTCGCTCTAACCAATCTTCTATATCAGCCATTACCTCGCGGTAATTTATGTCACTCTGAAGTTCGTGATAGGCTCCGGGATACTCAATTCTCAGCTTATCTTTGTAGTTTACCCGTTGGCAAAAGATGTCACTCCCCACCGGCAAAGCTACTCGGTCTGCACCACCATGCAGAATCAACAATGGTAATTGCCAATCACCAGCGTGAGCATTAATCCAATCAACTGTTGCAAAGAATTCTGTAGCCAGACGAGCAGTAGCAAGGGTATGTTGCAGTGTATCCTGAGCAATGGCGGCTAAAACCTGCGGATCTCGTGAAGCAGCACTGATGTCAATACCTGTACTCAGGGTGAAACGCGGCCACACCCGTGAGAGTATTTTTCCTAAAAGTACACGAATAGGTGAAACCCCTACTTTACCCAAGCTTGGCGCAAGAGCGATCGCACCCTGCAATAATGATGCTTGTTGGGGATAGCGCAGAATGTAATCTAAAACAATCGCCCCTCCCAAACTGTGACCCAAGAGAAAAACTGGACATCCAGGATTCTGAGTCTGAATTAACTCTAAAAAAGCTCCCAGGTCTTCACGAAACTCACTCCAAGCGTTGATATGGCCTTGCTGACCTGGTGAGCGTCCATGACCCCGCAAGTCTAAGGCGTAGACAGCGTATTGCTTGGGTATCAAATGCTCAATTATATTACTGTAGCGATCGCTGTACGCTCCGAGTCCATGCACAATCGCTAATATTGCCCGGACTTTACCCTCTGGATGCCAGCTTTGGTAATACAGTTCAAGTCCTCCAACACCTTGGAATCTGCCTTCTTTACGAGAAGCTAGGCGATCGCTATGGTCAATCATCTGGTTAATTTTTTACGTATTCTCGCAACAAGCTACTAAAAAGTCAATATTTATTCATTAACACTTACTAAATCGCTGAATTTAGACACTTGACTTCTTGAATAAGTCGGGTATCTGTGAACAACTTTTGTTTAAGTAAATACCATTCGTCCTATAGGTTATTAAAAAATATCTACCAGTTTGTACAAATTATCCAAAATTAGGCTATAGATGTAAACCTGGAAACCCAGATGCAAGCTGACAAATCTTAATTACGAATTACGAATTACGATCATTTCCTTGCCATAGCTGCCGCAACGACTGAAAAATCCTTACAAATTTCTTTTCTAGCCAGACCATAATATAATCAAGCCATTCCAAAAGTTGCTCTAAAGGGTGCTTTTCATAGCCAGTTGAAGTTGCTGTGGTTTCTATCCAGTCTGGCTGTGCCTCAATATGACTGCTTTGGTGAAATTGCTGTTGTAAAATTTCCCCTTTATGACTCTCGCTTGTAATTTGGGAAATGCGGGTTTGAGTTTGTTTTACCGAGGTGACCTTTCCAGATGTTTTTTGACTTGAGGTTAAATTACTACTTGGTTGTTTTCTTTTTATCAAGCCAAATCCAATTTTAGGTTGTTTTACACTCAAATTCTTTTGTGGAAAATGCCCTATTGATAAATTTGGAGCTAAAGCAGGATTTTTCCCCCCAGAAAGTGTAACTGGCTTGTTAGCAACAGTTTTTGTGTCACCAAATAAATCATTCCACGTTAGCCAAGGATCGTCTATTAAATCTTGATTCTCTACTACAGAACTTTTAGACAAGGCTTTTTTTAGGCGTGATGGAAATAGTTTACCTGGTAATTTATCATTGCTGATTGTTGTCTCAAGTGTTTTTCTATTACCAACACCAAAAAAGTAATTAAGCGCCGCTTCAATCAAAGCCTGAAAATTCTGTGAATTAGTTTCTAACCCATCAGAGTTAGGGGCAATTTCTCCTTTGGCAGTTAATTGCTCTTTACCATAAAGAAATATATTTAACTGAGTTTGGGCAACTTGGACAATTTTCTGGCTACGTTCTTGCACAGGGACTAAAGCATTCGATTCCAACTTAGCAATGGCTATATCTAGAAATATTAATAATCTATCTGTATTGAGTAAATCTTTTCGTATATCCTCCGCTAAAACTGGAATTTCAACTGGATTTACGTCAGTGAGTTTTGCTAATAATCGGTCAATTTGTGGTAATAGCTGCGTTTCTTTTTTACCTACAATCAAACGCTTTTCCTTCTCTACGAGAGGCTGCACCAACGGAACGCTACGCGAACGCGTCGCGTATCGTAGAGAAGACTGCCAGTAATTAGCAACTTCGTTAATAATTCGGTCTTCTAATTTTGCCTGTTGTTCGGGTGTTAAGATATCTAGAATTTCATTATCAGCAGTTACAAGTACTAAATTCCGACTCATTAAATTTGTGGCAATTCCTCGCACTATAGGAAGATGCTGTTGAAGGGTATTTTTTAATTGTGAAGGGTTAAGACTGATAGCTTGATTAGCTGTGATATTTGATGATTGAGTAAAATTAGAGTTATTTTCAACGAATTTTAGCCGAAAAACTCTCAATAAAGCTAAGGGATTGAAAAGTACAGATGCTTTCGTAGAAGTGGAGGTAGGTTCATCTGATGACAGGTAATTGACTGCTTCTAGTACATTTTGAATGGGACTATCAGCATTGGGTAGAGTTTCAGGCTGGAAATCGGTATCATTTGGTTGTAACTTTAATCTAGTTTGCGGTTCTTTAGTATGTAGCGTTTTCCCAAATGATTCAGATGACTGAAACAGTAGATACACTGGGTAAAGTAGTATCTCGACACCCCACTTAGTGGCAACTTGCAAATGCCGAAAGGTGTGTTCCCACTGTTGTGTCACCCGCCGAGATTGCTGGTGGACAAAGTTAAATAGTCTGCTTTGATAACGACCAGAGGAACCAGAAGACATAGTAGTAATTTTTTAGTTCAAGTCTTGTTAAGTTGTGAGACTCGCGCCAAACAATAAAAATAATCAACACCTCATATTAGCGAATATATGACCCCGACTGTCTCTCAATCCCAGACCAAATTTATCTCACAAGCAATTGAGCAACTGCGCTCTTTTTGTCAAGTTAATCTTCAGTCTACGTGGCTGTATCAGGAATCTGACTCAGTTATTACTGATGTCGTAGCTGCTGATTTGTCTAATTGGCAACCAGTCCAGTTGAATGCTAAAGAACATATTGCTTGGACGGGCGGGAAAAAAGTGCTATGGCTAGCGCAAAGATTGGTAGTTCCCCAAGATTTACACGGTTATCCCTTAGCTGGGTTATCTTTGCGGCTGGCGCTGGTTTGGTGGGCAGATTCTGCTGAGATTTATGTAAATGGAGAGTTAGTGCTGGAGGGTGATTTATTTGATTGTTCGCCGAGAGTACTTATCAGTCAAGGGGTAACGCCAGGGGAAGAGTTTATTGTGGCTTTGCGGTTAGTGAGTCCGGGACATTGTGATGGTGCTTTAGTGCGATCGCTCCTAGTTTATGAATCTATTACCGATAATAATCCCGATCCCGGTTTTGTGGCTGATGAGTTAGCTGTGGTGCAGCTTTATTTAGAAAAATTTGCGCCGGAGAAGTTAGATGTTTTGGCGGCGATGGTGGGGGAAGTTATGAACCACAGAGGCGCAGACAACACCGAGGAGGGAGAGTTAGTAAAGTCGTTTTTAGCTCTACGCCAAAATTTGATTCAGTCTGATATCTTAGCCCCCTTTTTGAAAGCTACGGATATAAAATCTAAAATTTTTTTATTGGGTCATGCTCACTTAGATTTAGCATGGTTATGGCCTGTGAGTGAAACTTGGAATGCGGCGCAAAACACTTTTGAGTCGGTTCTGAAGTTGCAAGAAGATTTTCCTGAGTTAATTTTCTGTCATTCGACTCCGGTACTTTATGCTTGGATTGAAGAACATCGACCGGACTTATTTGGGGCGATTCAAGCACAGGTAGCTGCTGGACGTTGGGAAGTTGTCGGCGGAATGTGGGTGGAACCAGAACTCAATTTGATTGCTGGTGAATCAATAGTCCGTCAGCTACTATATGGTCAACGCTACATCCAGGAAAAATTTGGCAAGCTTTCAACTGTGGTGTGGGTTCCAGATTCTTTTGGTTTCTGTGCAACTTTACCGCAGTTTTTTGCTAATGCTGGAATTGAGTATTTTGTAACGCAGAAGTTGCGGTGGAATGATACTACTAAATTTGATTATGGGGCTTTTTGGTGGCGATCGCCTGATGGCAGTGAAGTCTTTAGTTTGATGTCTGCACTCATCGGTGAAAGCATTGACCCGGTTAAAATGGCAACTTATGCTCTTGAGTGGCAAACTCAAACTAGTTTACCAGAATCCCTGTGGCTGCCCGGTGTCGGCGACCACGGCGGCGGCCCCACCCGTGATATGCTAGAAACCGCCCGACGCTGGCAAAAGTCGCCTTTCTTCCCAGACTTAGAATTTACGACGGCTGAAAAGTATTTACAGCAAATTAGTAAAGGAGCCAGGAGGCAGGAGGCAAGAGGCGGGAGGCAAGAGGCAGGAGATAATAGTGATGATTCTCCCTCATTCCCTACTTGGAATGACGAACTGTATTTAGAATTTCATCGCGGTTGTTACACTACCCACGCAGATCAAAAACGCTGGAATCGTCGTTGTGAAAATTTATTATATCAAGCTGAACTATTTGCTACCTTGGCAACTGTAAGCTGTGGTGTGACATATCCTAAAGCAGAAATTGAAGCAGCCTGGAAATTAGTATTATTTCAACAGTTTCACGATATTTTACCTGGTTCTTCAATTACCCAAGTTTACACAGATGCCTTGCCCCAATGGCAGCAAGTGGAAGAAGTGGGAACGAAGATATTACAGGAATCACTTTTAGCGATCGCATCTCACGTTACCTTATCAGAACCACCAAAACCCGATAGTCTGCCTATTTTTGTTTTCAATTCTCTCAATTGGAAACGTTCTGAGGTAATCTCTGTAGCCTTACCTACACCACCAACAACTACCCAAAAATGGCAGATTTACGATGCTTCTGGCAAGCAGCTTATCTCCCAATTATCTCAACCATCAACTTTACTATTTCTCGCTACCGAAATTCCACCTGTAGGCTACCGCATATTTTGGCTTTCCCCTTCATTCTCCAGTACAGATGAGGTTAATCGCGTCTCTCCTTCATCTCCCCCACTCCCCCCAGACTGGATTTTAGAAAATGAATACTTGCGAGTTGTTATAGATCCTGACACCGGAGATTTATCAAGTGTTTTTGATAAAACTTATCAACGAGAAGTTTTGAGTGGGGCGGGAAATCAACTGCAAGCTTTTAAAGACAGTGGGCAATATTGGGATGCTTGGAATATAGACCCCAATTATGCTCAACATCCCTTACCCTCAACAAATCTTCAATCTATTCAGTGGTTAGAACAAGGCCCAGTGCAAAGTCGTGTACGTGTGGTGCGTCAGTTGGGTGAATCGGAATTTTGCCAAGACTATATTCTGCAAACTGGTTCACCTCTGCTGAACATCGCTACAACTGTCAATTGGCAAGAAAATCATGTATTAGTGAAAGCTGCTTTTCCTTTAAATATTGAAGCTGACTTTGCTACTTATGAAATTCCCTGTGGCGCGATTCGCCGCCCAACTAAACCCTTCGGGTACTCTTCGAGAACGCCTTCGGCGAACGCAGTCGCCTACGGAGGGTTTCCCTCCTGCACCGCTGACTCACCGCAAACCCCCGCAGAACAAGCAAAATGGGAAGTTCCTGCTTTGCGCTGGGCTGATTTAACAACAGAGAAAACACAGACAAATACCACAATCCCAAATCGTTATGGTGTCAGTTTGCTCAATGATTGTAAATACGGTTATGACAGCAAACCAAATCAACTCCGCCTAACACTGCTACGCAGTTCTAATTGGCCAGACCCGGAGGCTGACCGAGGTTTTCACGAGTTCAAATATACTTTGTATCCTCATGCTGATAGTTGGGAATCAGCCCATACAGTACGGCGTGGCTATGAATTAAATATACCGTTGCAAGTGATATTGAATTGGCCACTGGCTCAACCCTCTGCTACCGCTAACAGTCCTATTGAAGCAGTAAGTTTCCTAGATTTATCAGCTGAAAATTTAATCTTGATGGCCTTGAAACCATCTGAAGACGATCCACAGCAGTTAATTCTACGATGTTATGAATCTCACGGAGAAACAGCCGAATTATCTTTACAAAGTGATTTAGGGTTGAATTTAGGAAATACAGTAGATTTATTAGAGCGTTCCGCTAGTACTGAATTTTCATCTCAGCAACAAGTCTTGATAATACAACCTTGGAAAATCGCCAATTTCAAGGTGATACCAGCGATTAATCCCAGGCTGGAGTAAGCTACTATCGTTAATGGTTAGTGATCAATAGAACGACCACTAACCATTACAGAGACATCAATAGACATCCTAGAAACTAATTATGTGCCTTATCCAAAATTGTTAGTAAACAAAATTCATGTAGCTGAAGCTTCCTATGCCACTTCATGGAAGCAAGCTACGCATAGCATCTCTGTTATGAGAAGGGTATTATGCCTACGTCATTTTTACTTATATCTCTAATACCGTCGTCGGATAATCTGGTATCGTCCGTAGGGCTGCTGTCTTTCAATAATCTGGCGTTGTCTAAAACGCTGCCGTTGTTGGATTCTCTGATATCGTCCGTTAGGCTGCCGTCGTTGGATTCTCTGGTATCGTCCGTTAGGCTGCTGTCGTTGGATTCTCTGCTGTCGTCGGATTCTCTGATATCGTCCTGACCGCCGTTGAGCAATCAAAAGCTCTCCAGTTTTATTTCCAACTATATTGGCATCTGGTGTAAGGCTCTGTTGACTCAGAGCATTACTTAGAGAAATATCTTTCGCTTCAGCTAATGAGGGCGGAGACACAAAGGCAAATAGCAATACTGCTATTGAAGATAACTTCCTGAAACCTTTCATGTTTTTGCTTCTCTAAACTTTGGGTAATAACTTTATTAAAACACTTTAAAATCGGAAATTTATCACTTGCACACTTTTTTAAACTTAATTTAGTATGAAATTCAATATTGCAATTTCACCCTTTGGCATGATTGTAATTTTTATAAACTTGCGTATATAAATAATGATTATTTAACTACGATGTAATTTTTTTTACTGTATAGATGAAGTATACAGTTATTAATTAAATAAGCTGCATTTTTTCTTGTGAGATGGGTTCAAAAGCCTTACTGAGTAAAGGAAATATTCTCCATATTTTTGATTTTGGAAAACTTTATATTGGACTTCTCTCCATCCCACAAGATAGATTAAAACTGTATTAAATACAAACGATAACTGCTAAATATTCTTAGCGTCAGCTGTAAATAATAATCTGTCACTGGGTTTGTATCTCCGACCAACTATCTTGTTAAGTGCTACGTTTTTCTTATCTTCTTCCTCCTTTTCCTTTAGGGATATCTTTTACTACCTCCACCTACTACACCAATTTTGTGACGATAAGAAAGTTCAGCACCGAACCAACCAGAAGCACTGGTTAATGTACCAACAATGAGTGAGATTAACAGTCCCCAAGGTACTATTCGGGACTCAGCGTCGCCTAAGCGTAAGAGAAAGTTAATGAGTGATAAAACTAGTATAGAAACGTTAAGTATTAAATGTGCCCAACCAGCACTACGCTTGCGGACTCGTTCAATTCTAAAAAAGTCGCTCAGACCGATCGCAGATGCAAGGACACCTCCAGCCAATCCAAGTCCGATTAACCATAGCGAAGCCCTAGCCCAAAAGAAATCGCTAGTTAACCAGTAACCAATGTCACTTCCTAAGGCAGCAGCTAAAAAGGCTATGGGAAAAGTTACAGTTAATGGGTGTAAGGGATGTCCAGCGATCGCAACTGTACTCGGTACACCAGTATCACGATATTCACTGTCGTTACTTTCAATAACTGGTGGAATATTTGGAAAAGGTGTTGAACCTACTTGCGTTGTTTCTGTAGTTTCCATTATTAGTATCCTGAATTTATTACGTTACATTTTTAAGCCGAAGGAATTTTTTCCACATAAGCTTCAGCCTGTAGGATTAGTTTGCCTACTTCTACTTCTAGTTGGTTTACTTGCAAGCTTATACCTTCTAAATCAAAGTTACTTAAATTCAAAATTTCGCTAGTTTGATCTATCAAAGCTTTTGTCAAATCTGGCGATATTTCTTCACTTTCACCATACTCAACATTTTCTAAATTCACACTTTTTCCATTGCTACTAATCTTGGGAACTGCGGAAAAAGCAACTTGCTGATTTTCACCAGTTTCTACTAATTTTATGCTGGCATTTATTGCTACTTTCCCATCACCCGGTAATCGAAAATCTACATCTTGAGGTTCAATTGTCCTCAGTTCTCCGTTAATATGTATTTTTTGACTTTGCAATTGCGATCGCACATACTCGGAGTTGAAAGCACGATTGATATCAGCTTCGGTTAACACAACTTGTGCTTGAGCTTCGGTCGGTTTAGTTAGTTCAATTTTACCAAAAGCCACACTTAGAGGATTAATGGCAACATTAGTCATTCGCATTTTCAATTCCTCCATGCGGAGGTCTTTTTGCATAACTAAACCTTTACCTTCAATCGTGACTTCATCCACCTCTCCCTGAACCAGTTTCAGCGGGTCTGTCTTGATGTCTACATCTAGATTTTCTACTTCATCTAATTGACTAGATAATCCTATTTCTGCCGCTTTATTGAGCGCTTGCTCTCCTAATCCGGGATTGTCTGACATTATGTAAATTAATTCCTGTTGAAAGCACATCCTTGAGTTAATTTAATAAACTAACAGTACAGTTTTATCTATCTGACGATGGAATATAGATTTAAATGTTGTATATCTAATTTCAAATTTAAATTTGACATTTTTACCTTTTTTATGCTTTATTACCTCTGCACTTGGAGCGATTTGTTATAAAATTGACAAAAACCAAATATTTCAGTTAAATTCTTCTGACTGCTGGAATTTTTTTATACAATGCTCTCAGAACGTTTTACCGCAGCGCTTACCTACGCCACCCAACTACACGCTAATCAAGTTCGTAAAGGTTCGGGTGTCCCTTATGTTGCCCATTTATTAGGTGTCGCCAGTATTGCTCTAGAATACGGAGCAAATGAAGATGAAGCGATCGCAGCTCTGTTACACGATGCGATCGAAGATCAAGGTGGTGCTGCAACACGAGAAGAAATTCGCCGTCGCTTTGGTGACAATGTAACGGCAATTGTAGATGGTTGTACTGACGCTGATACAACTCCAAAACCTTCTTGGCGACAGCGCAAGGAAGTATATATTGCTCATATTCCTACAGCTTCCCCATCAGTTTTACTTGTGTCATTAGCTGATAAACTTTACAATGCCCAATCAATTCTCAAAGATTATCGCATTTTGGGCGAATCACTGTGGGAACGTTTTCAGGGGCGTAAAGAAGGTACTCTTTGGTATTATCGAGCGCTTGTAGATGCTTTTAAAAAAACTGAAAGTCCTATAATTATTGAGGAATTAGAACGGGTGATTTTGCAAATTGAGGTGTTAGCATCTAAATAAAAATTTAATTTCCCCAGAATTCAATAAAAAGATTTACAAAAACTACATAAATAGCTTTTTTACAGACACAATATAGTGATGTATCTCACGAATAAATTTTGGCTTTTAGGTTCTCTCTCTAGATAAGAAATCTTTCTCTCGGTAGATAGGTGTACTGATATTATTCTAACTGTTAAGTTACCAATATGACAATAGTAAGAAAAAAACCCCTAAATCCAACTCTAAATCCTTCTGTAAGTCCTCCTGAAAACTTGGCAGAAAAGTATATGGAAGCAGAGCGTATGCATGACGTTCTGCTTTTATTGCAAAACTTGATTAACAGGGAAGAAGCCACTGTGAAACTAATTCTGAATTGTCTTTATGATGTTGGTTCAGTTAATCTGATCAATCAAAAGCTTCGCCTGAAACCCTTAAATAGGGTGATGAAATTAATTGCCCGAATGTCTAAACCAGCTTTTAGAATTATAGCTTTATATTGGTTCAAAAAGAATTGTCCCCAACTGATTACTAATTGGCTACACACACAAGTTTCTTTTGAAAAGCCTCAAAAGCCACCCGAACAAGTACCTATTGAAGTTGTCAAACTGGAACCATATTCTATACCACAGACAGAAAGTATAAGCCAAGAAATTATAAATCTACGCTCTCAGGTGAGATGGCTAGCTGGGATTTCAATAATTGCGATCGCTGTTTTAGTAGTAAAAGCCACTTGGTTAAACTGAAACCGATGAATGATAAATTATGAATATTATGCCTCTGCCCAAACCGATATTGGAGGATATAGAAATACACCTGCTCTTGGAAGGTGTGTATCAATATTATGGTTATGACTTTCGCAATTATGCTCTTTCCTCACTCAAGCGTCGTATTCAGGGCTTCATGCAATCAGAAGGGTTAGCAAATGTTTCTGCATTGCAAGAGCGGTTACTCCACAATCGTCCTTATTTAGAAAGATTTTTGCTTGCTCTGACGGTAAATGTAACATCAATGTTTCGCGATCCTAGCTTTTATAATACCTTTAGAAATCAGGTTATTCCCTTCTTACAAACCTATCCGTTTATTCGCATCTGGCACGCTGGATGCTCAACTGGTGAAGAAGTCTACTCAATGGCAATTTTACTGCAAGAAGAAGGACTTTATCATCGTTGCCGCATATATGCCACAGATACGAATGAGAAAGTATTACAAAATGCTAAAAGTGGTATTTTTTCGCTGAAACTGATGCAGGAATATACTCACCTTTATCTGAAAGCAGGTGGCAAAAAATCTTTTTCAGAATATTATACAGCAGCTTATGACAATGCTATTTTTCGGTCGTCCCTAAGAGAAAATGTTGTTTTTGCCCAGCATAATTTAGCCACTGATGGTTCTTTCAATGAGTTTAATGTGATTTTTTGCCGTAATGTTCTCATATATTTTAATCAGGTACTTCAAAAACGGGTACACGAACTGTTTTATAATAGTCTTTGCACTTTTGGGATCTTAGGTTTAGGAAGACAAGAATCTATTAGGTTCACCTCTTACGAGCAATACTATGAAGAGTTAATTAAGGGTGAAAAAATATATAGAAAAATAGCTGGTGGGTGAAGAAAATGCTTTGAGTAGATAATTTAATTATAAATTATTCTAAAATAACTAATGTCCAATACCCTAAAAACTATAAATAAAATTGCGTAAGCGTAATCCATTGTAGATATCGCTGTCAAAAGACAGTCTGTCAAACATTTTTTATTGTGTTCATCAGATAAATTTAGTAATTATTTAAGGTAAATTACAGATGAAAGTATTAAAGGAGATTGTCGATGCAACTTCTCGAATGTCCTCCTGTTGCAGTCATTGCTGGAGAAAATGCGGTTCATCTTTCTCAACTACCTTCTATATGGCAAGACATTGCTAGAGGAAACACGAGTGTCGGACTTTCCCAGCCTCAAAGCTATGTTGAGATGGCACAGTTATTTTTGTATAAATTAGAACGTGGTGATGTTGACTTATTTAGCGATCGCCCCCAACTAGCTCACCTAATACCATCATTTTCCCAGTTATTTGCACAGCTAGCATGGGAAACCTTAGAGTTTTTTGGGCAAGACTTTCTCAAACACAGCTATCCGAACTTTGCAGAGATTCTGCGGGATTTGGAGTCAAAAGGAATCGATGACGCTGATGAAGTAAAAGTGGCTCATATTGGCATAGATTTGTTCAATGAATTTGGTTATGAACTACCTGCTAGCTTTTATCACGTGCATTTAGCCCCAATTTACCGCGCTCATGTTTTTGAAGAACGCGCCTTGCGATTCGATCTACGCGATATTGAGCATAAGCGTGCTTGGGATGCCATACTCCATGCAGGTAAGGTATTTGCTATTCAAATGAAGGTGCAAAGTATTGCTTCTAAATACGGTTTTACTTACCAGCATGGCTGCGGTTGCAACTCTCATCTATCTTCCATTGATGTATCTCGTGGGGCGTTTGAATACGAATTGAGTCCCGAAAAGCGTCAGCGATGGATTCGCAGTTTCATCTGGACTGCTTGGTATGAGTATGCCTTCTTTGCGATCGTACCAAATACAAGTTATTTGGTTTAACAAAAAAATTTAAGAGTCAGAAGTCAAAATTCAATTCTGACTTCTGAATTCTTCTTCAAGAAATTGGTTCAAAAACCATTTGCGGAATCAACACTTCATCTTGTAATTGTCCGACACCTAAAAAGCGAGTCTCTTCTTGATAAACTCGTACTATCCCAGTAATATCAGAATTTAGAGAAACTCGCTGACCTTGACACCATTTTTGAGCAGATGTTGCTGGTAAAGTCACAGACAACAAATGTTGTAAGGCTGCATCGGGGACGAGAGGTTGAAATGTCCCACCTTGCAATTTAGTTTCTAAGTCGGTGAAAGTGAGACTATCTTTTAAATCGAAACCACTGCTTTGAGTACGGATCAAAGCCGCAAGAGTGCCACCAGTTTCTAAGATTGCACCTAAGTCACGAGCGATCGCTCTAATATATGTACCAGAACCACAGGCGATCGCCACATCCAATTCAGGAAAATCTCCTTCTCTCCAGTCCAAAATTTCTATGTGAAAAATTTCCACTGTCCGCACTGGAACTTCTACCATTTTCCCTTGGCGTGCTAAATCGTAAAGACGTTTCCCATCCACTTGAATTGCACTGTAATTCGGTGGTATTTGCTCAATCTTGCCTTCAAATTGTGCCAGTGCAGTTTTCACCTCTGCCAAACTCAACCCAGTACAAGCTTGAGAACTAATGATTTCACCTTTTAAATCATCAGTTGTAGTCCGTACACCCAGCCGAATGGTGGCTTTGTAAGCTTTGTTTTCTGGCAGATATTGTAATAATCTTGTGGCTTTACCAAGTGCGATCGGTAAAACTCCGGTTGCTGCTGGATCTAAAGTTCCCGCGTGTCCCACACGCTTGATGCGCAACAATTTTCTCACCCGCGCCACGCAGTCGTGAGAAGTCCAGTCAAATGGTTTGTTTAAGTTGAGAAAACCTTGAGATAACACAATAGCAATACTTTTACTCTTTTCTTTCTCAAATACTCATCTAATATTCAAATATTATAATTTTAGATTTAAATCTAAAATTATAAGTATAAAATAATACTATTAAATCAACGAAAAAATACTCACTTTCTTAACCATGTTATTGGGGAAAGACGAATAAAAACATATATCTATCCTACATCCCAAGGTACCCACAAAAAACTTTCTTCTAAGATGAAGGGAGTTAGCTAAGAGAGATCCAATACTACACCGACTTTGCGGTACGATGATTCGCCTCATTATATTTAAAGTACAATCTTCATACTCAAATCCAGCCACTTCGACTGAGTTATCGGCGCACTGGTAGAAATATAATCAACACCCGTTTCCGCTACACCGCGAATTGTTTCCAATGTCACATTTCCCGAAGCTTCAATTTTCACTCGGTCATCTTGCTGGTAAATCAACTGTACTGCCTGACGCATCATATCTAAAGGCATATTGTCCAACATAATAATGTCAGCGTTATGCTGCAAAGCTTCTTTCACCTGCTCTAAACTTTCCGTCTCTATCTCTATAGTTAAAGGGTAAGGAATCTGAGAACGAATACGGGTAACAGCTTCTTTAATTCCCCCCGCCGCCGCAATGTGATTATCCTTGATCATCACCGCATCATCCAACCCCATACGGTGATTAATCGCCCCACCCAAAGTAGTCGCGTACTTTTCCAAAAGTCTCAGCCCTGGTGTAGTTTTACGTGTATCAACTAATTGAGCACGTAAATCAGCAATTTTTTCTACGTATATATTCGTTAGCGTAGCAATTCCACTCAATCGCATAACCAAGTTGAGAGCCACCCGTTCCCCCATCAGTAGCGCATCCAGTGAACCATGAATTTCAGCTACCACCTGTCCCGGCTTACACCATGTACCTTCAGCTGCCATTGCCACAAAACTGACTTTTTCATTCAATATCTGAAACACCCTAGCTGCAACTGGTAAGCCAGCAATTATCCCTGAAGCTTTTGCGATCCATTTAGCAGATCCTAGCGTCACATCTTCTACTAGTAGCGTATTTGTAGTGCGATCGCCGCGGCCAATATCCTCCAACAACCAGCTACGCAAGAGTGGATCTAAAACCAGCCAGGGCGGCAAAACAGCAGAATAGCTCACAAATTTAACGCTTTTTTAGTGACTTTCAGGAATACTATAGCTCAAAACCCTGATGTTGCATGGATTTGAAGAGGATAGAAAAACGCTCCCAAAATATTTTGGGAAAAATAGTTGACACAATGA
>NZ_JBALDC010000007.1:0-9196 GCF_036917575.1 Nostoc sp.
TCTTCAGAAAGGTGATTTTTGGCTGGCATAAGTGGCTGATACTAAATTAATTATTTAATCTCTTATTATACAATCTAGCTGCCTAACAGCTTAGTACCAGAAGGTGAAGTTGTATTAATGATAAGAAGACTTTCAACTGATAAATAAAGTTAAGATTCGATAGCCGAATTACTTTTAGTTTTTGTCAGCTAAAGGTAAACGGATAGTAAATGTACTTCCCTTACCTGGTTCAGATATCACATCGATTGTACCTTGATGTGCTTCGATAATACAGCGAGAGAGATATAGTCCCAAACCACTACCAGAACGTTGGTGTTTCCCTTGACGAAATCGCTCGAATAATATTGCCTGATCTGGTTTAGAAATTCCTGATCCTGTATCTTGGATATCAATATTTACAGCTACCGGAGTCAGATAACAGTGAATATTTACAGAACCTTTGTCTGTAAACTTAATGGCATTGCCGATGATATTTGTCAAAACTCGCCGCAGTTCTAAGCGATCGCCCATAATAATGCTTGCAATTTCACCTCGAGCGATGTTTATAGCTAATCCTTTTTCTTCAGCTAAAGGAGTTAATTCTTGGGAAACTTCACTAACTAATTCCTGAATATTGCACAGAGAAATTTTTAAGGTTTTACAGCCTGCTTCATGACGATAAACTTCTAACAAAGTATTTACCATTTCCAGCAGGTCTTGATTGCTGCCAATCATGGTATCAATTATCTCTTGCAATTGTGGCGAAACATCGCAAAACTTGCCTTGCAGCAATAATTTTAATACGCGGTTGGAGGCTACTAACGGTATACGTAAATCGTGAGTAAAACGGGAGACAAAATCTGCCCGAAGGTTCGCCATCTGATCCCGTTCGTCGATACTATGCTTGAGGCGCAGAAGCGATCGCACCCTTGCATGTAGTTCATCAGGATCGAATGGTTTGCGAATGAAGTCGTCTGCACCAGCGTCAAGTCCTTCAACAACGCTAGACTCATAGTGAGCCGTAAGCAGCAAAATCGGGATAAATGGCAACGCCTGATTCTGTCGGATACGCCGAGTAAATTCATAACCATCTAGCCCCGGCATCATCACATCTAAGAGAATTATGTCTGGCGGTGACTCTTCAACCATAGCCAGAGCAATCTTACTATCTTCTACCAAGCTAATTTCATAGTCCTCATCTTCTAGGACTGCTTCTAAGACCAGTAGATTGTCAAAAATATCATCAACAACGAGAATTTTATCTTTTTTGACAGTTTTAGGTAAAGACATGGCTAAATAAAAAAGAAGTGCTTGGCTATCCCTAGCAAATCTGGTAATAGCTTACTTCACCAGCGTTGAGGTTATTAACAATTAACATTTTCTTTTGGAGTTTCCTGGTGAGTTATTTTAGTCCCTTTTCTGTGCATAATGCCACTCAAAGCAAGGGTGACTACTTAATAGTTACCTACTTTTGCTTGCTACCAGGTTTTTGATAAAAAATTGTTGAGTATAAAACATTGAGCGTCAGGTTAATGTATGGAAATATTTTTTGATTAAATTAAGTAGGTCGGTAGAATAAAACCAAACTGTGTTAACAAAAATGAACGAGGCTAAAACCCTCTTATCTCCTGCCTTCTGGCTTATCCTAACCACAAATATTTACACTCACTTACTTATACTGTTATATCGAAACTCTTGCCTTGGAAAGGCTTAGGAGATAAGGTTATCTATGTCTAATGGTAGATGAAGTTGCGGTAATAATACCAAACGCCTTGCTTTTTGTATAAGATCCCGAATAGAAGAACGAGATTATTTTAATCTGTACTTTAGATAAATAACAGTAAAGTTAAGCAACTATGAGTGAAATCAAGATCCTTGTAATTGAAGATCACAACCTGACAAGAATCGGCTTGCGGTCTGCTTTACAAACCCAGGCAGAGTTTAACATTGTTGGTGAAGCAGCCAATGCAACCGACGGGATTAAGCTTCTAAAAACTCTCAAGCCGGATGTTGCTACTATTGACATTGGTTTGCCTGACATGGATGGTATTGAGCTAACACGTACATTTAGGCAATATCAGGCAGAGAATGAGGACTACACAACAAAGCTGCTAATTTTAACGATGCAAAATAGTGAACAAGCAGTTTTAGCAGCATTTGCAGCAGGTGCAGATTCTTATTGCATGAAGGATATAGAAACAGAGAAACTAGTAGAGGCTGTGCAAACGACTTATGCAGGTAGCTCATGGATCGATCCAGCGATCGCAGACCTTGTACTACAACAAATACGTCAAGATTTCCCAGATGGCAACAGAGGCGCATCTGGAAAAAGAGTTTTGATTGAAGGTATTGACCCAGATGTTGAAAAAAGTATCGTCACCTATCCTTTAACTCATAGAGAGATGGATGTTTTAGAGTTGATTGTCGCTGGCTGTGACAATGCAGAAATTGCTAAAAGGCTCTATTTAACAGTCGGTACTGTCAAAACTCATGTTCGAGGTATTCTCAATAAACTCTGTGTTGCTGACCGGACGCAAGCTGCTGTCCGTGCTTTGCGGGCGGGATTAGTACCGTGAGCAAGTAAGCAACTATCATCAGCTGCGTATACAAGAACACTTAACAAATAAAAATATTTTTTCCCAGTCTCCAGTCAATTGTTGTTCAGTTAAAGCAGTTAACTGGGACAAATATTTATGAAGAAATTGTTACAAAGTTTAGTAGAATGACATAATTGACTAAATAAGTATTTTTATATACATACATGATAGCGGATCAATTTCCCTGGCTTACTGCAATTGTCTTACTGCCACTTGTTGCTTCCCTGCTCATCCCTGTGTTGCCTGATAAAGATGGTAAGCGCGTGCGGTGGTATGCACTGGGTGTAGGTATTGCAGATTTTGCCTTAATGTGCTACGCATTTTGGAAGCATTACGATGCCAGCAGTGCTAATTTTCAAATGGTGGAAAATTATGCCTGGGTTCCTCAGTTAGGTTTTAACTGGGCGGTATCAGTCGATGGGCTTTCAGCGCCACTTGTGCTTTTAGCAGGATTTGTCACCACACTCTCGATTTTTTCAGCTTGGCAAGTTGATCGCCGACCCCGCCTCTTCTATTTTTTGATGCTGGTGCTGTATTCAGCACAGGTAGGGGTGTTTGTTGCTAAAGACTTGCTGCTATTTTTCATCATGTGGGAAGTAGAGCTGATTCCTGTCTATCTACTAGTCTGCATTTGGGGTGGGCAAAGGCGTCGTTATGCGGCTACAAAATTTTTGTTGTATACCGCAGCAGCTTCTATATTTATTTTAGTGGCAGCCCTAGCAATGGGGCTATATGGCGGCAGTAATATGACATTTGACATCACTGCCCTCGCTAAGAAGGAATATCCCCTTGGTCTACAACTGCTACTTTATGCAGGATTGTTGATTGCATTTGGTGTCAAGCTTGCTGTTTTCCCGATGCATACTTGGTTGCCTGATGCCCACGGCGAAGCATCATCTCCTGTATCAATGATATTAGCTGGTGTATTGTTGAAGATGGGCGGATATGGACTGATTCGCCTGAATCTTGAACTACTTCCCGATGCACACATTTATTTTGCGCCAGTTCTAGCTATTCTTGGTGTTGTCAACATTATCTATGGTGCATTGAACTCTTTTGCTCAGACCAATATGAAGCGGCGTTTAGCTTATTCGTCGATTTCTCACATGGGGTTTGTATTGCTAGGAATTGCCTCCTTTACTGATTTGGGAATCAACGGCGCGATGTTGCAGATGATTTCGCATGGTTTGATTGCATCGGTGCTGTTCTTCTTAGCAGGTGTTACTTATGATCGCAGCCACACAATGATAATGAAAGATATGGGCGGTATTGGTCAAGCCATGCCCAAAGTCTTTGCCTTGTTTACAATCTCCGCGATGGCATCTCTGGCACTTCCTGGTATGAGCGGCTTTGCTGGCGAGCTCTCGGTATTCGTTGGTATAACAAGCAGTGACGTTTACAGTTCGACTTTCTGCACCGTCACAGTTTTTCTCGCCGCCGTTGGAGTCATCCTCACACCTATATATCTACTTTCCATGCTGCGAGAGGTATTTTATGGTGACGGTGCAGCACTCATCTGCGACATTAATAATGCAGGCTTGGAAAATCAAGAAGATGAGGGAACAGTTTGTTTTGGTACAGACTGCGTTGTGCCAGAGGATGCAGTCTACGACGATGCTAGACCCCGTGAGGTGTTTATAGCTGCCTGTTTTCTGCTGATGATTATTGGTATTGGTTTCTATCCCAAAATGGCGATGCAGATGTACGACGTGAAGACTGTCGCAGTCAATGCTAATCTTCGCCAGTCTTATGCCATAGTTTCGCAAAGCAATCCCCAAATTTATGCGGAGGGATTCTTAGTTCCGCAAATTTCCGAGGTTGAAGTAGCACCCGTTTTAGGAACTTTGAAGTAAGCTTTTTGACCTCAATTTATTCTGGGGAAAAGAGCGATCACTGTGCGGCTTTGGTGAGCGATTGTTGGCACTGTGGCAAGGCTTTATCTTGCGCGATCGCTATGGTACGGGTCTATAAGGGTCAACTGGTTACAGGCAACACAAAACCCCACACTCATGCTGCGATCCTATTTGGTGGGGTATTGAAATGTGCTTTATTAATGAATAGGTTCTCTAGGTTGCTCTCCAGCAGCGAAGGCTCCGGTATCAAAGCCGCTTTTACAAAACTTCTGGGAAGCAGCATGGCAGCGGCAGCCAACCCCGCCAAAGTTTTCTCGATCATTGCTTATCTCGAATTTTTTGATAAGTAATAATATTGTAGATTAATTGAAAAGAACTTAAATTTTTATTTCAAATTCATACTTATTATTTACCCTCTTCTAAAAAACATTTCTGTTTCTTAGAAGAGGGATAAGGGTAAAATCAAGAGCGATATTTAGAGAAATTTGAAAAGTAGTTATAAAAGCCACAACATCATTGGTTATTAGAAAATCCAACTTTATTAATTACGAATTACGAATTACAAATTACGAATTGGTATTACATGGGATGCTGGTTGATAATTAGTGAGTTTTACCAATGTCTGTTGTTTCTACCATCACTGTTACCGTTCCCGCCACAACTGCTAATTTAGGGCCTGGTTTTGATTGCATTGGTGCAGCTTTAAAGCTGTACAACGAGTTCAAGTTCACTCGCCAAGAAGGTGGGTTAACTATTGATGTCACTGGTACAGAAGCCCAACGAGTCCAAACTGATGAACGTAATCTTCTTTACCAAGCGTTTGTCAAGTTCTATCAACATATAGAGCAGACACCGCCATCTGTGAAAATAGAGATTAAGTTAGGTGTACCGTTGGCGCGGGGTTTGGGTAGTTCGGCGACAGCAATTGTTGGTGGCTTGGTTGCTGCTAATCAACTTGAAGGTGCAACTCTGTCTCAGTCGCAGGTGATGGAGCTAGCGATCGCAATGGAAGGACATCCTGATAATGTAGTTCCAGCTTTTTTGGGAGGATGTCGTCTGGCTGCTACCAGTGGCGCAGGTTGGGAAATTTGTGATGTTCCCTGGCATAAAGATGTTGTACCAGTTGTGGCTATTCCTAATTTTGAACTTTCTACTTCAAAGGCGCGCGGCGTTCTCCCAAATGAAGTGAGTCGTGCTGATGCGATTTTTAATACAGCACATTTGGGATTATTGTTACGCGGCTTGGAAACTGGTAACGGACAATGGTTAAAGACGTCTTTGCAAGATAGATTGCATCAGCCCTATCGCAAAGCTTTGATTCCTGGTTATGATGCTCTGAACATCGCAGCTGTTAGTGCCGGTGCTTATGGTATGGTAATTAGTGGTGCGGGGCCGACACTGTTAGCTTTGGCAGATAAATTACACTCAAAGGCTGTAGAGACAGCGATGTTAGCTGCTTGGCAAGAAGAAGGAATTACAGCCGAAGTGCGATCGCTTTCTTTAGATAACCAAGGCGCAAAAAGCTTTTAATATTTTACTCAGCACTTAAAACTCGATCTATGGAGCAAACTCAGGCTGAAATAGCGGCGCTTAACTCTCAAATTCAGGCTCTTTTAGAAGAACGCGCTGCACTCACTATTAATAATGTCATCTCTAGCGAGAATGATTCACCCCAGGCGATGGTAGAAGCTTACCGTCGTCAAGCTAGGGAAAATGCCCAATTATCAGTTGAACTCCAAGGCATAGATGCAGCGATCGCCGCCTTGGAAGGTAAGATAAAACAAAAACAAGGTAAGTTAGTGCGTTGGCAAGGTGAATCCAAACAACTTATCCAACAGCAGCAGCTAGAAGAAGCCAAAGAAGTGGCTCAAGTTCATGCTCAACGCATTAATCAACTAGCAAGTGAACTGGCCGCAGAAGTCCGTTTTCTTAAGGCTTGCGCCAATCAACTGAGTCCAATGTATTGGCAGATTTATTACAAGCCCTTTATTACTGGCTTGAAGACAATCTCCGTTCCCTATGTCCGCTCTGATGGAGAAGTATGGACAATTGTCAACCGGATTGTTTAATACTTTACCCTTTTCGTTGGTATACAATACATATTTACAGCAATCTTAAAAAAGATGTAACTAATGCATAGCAACTTTGAGAGAGTGATTTAGGTTTAGGAACCAAAGATATTTCTTCCAAAATGGGATGCTCCCTGATGCTCAAAGATAAATGCTTGCTTTCCTCACAAGTTAGGGACTTCCAAGAAATAAATTATCCAAATAAACGAACCACAGAGACACAAAGAAGCCAGTACGCCCTTGCGGTTAAGAGACTTGTTCGCTCTTAGCGTTCCCGTCCCTTGCGCGTCTTTGTCAGGAGAAGGGTAGCAACTGGCGCGACACAGAGGAATAACTGAGGAGAGAGTTTTTTGCCAGGTTTTTGAGTATTTTTTTATTTGGAAGTCCCTTACTCAAATTATTTTGCTATATATATAAATATAGGGCAAAAACCTTTATATGTTCTTCACTATGCTCCTTGTTCAGTGCATGTTGTGCATCTTTCAATTACTCCTAAAATAGATAAAGTTGTCAAAGAAACTACAAGCGCTTTCAGCGTTAACTAATTACTAAGTTATTCCACATCAATAGCAGGAGGCAGGAGGCAGGAGGCAGGAGGTAAAACTATTACTATTCCTAGCTTTCACTCTTTTAAAATGTCCTAACCTATGTGACTACGGCTAGAACTTGCATAATTAGGGTGGGTAATACTTTGGCGTGACGCTATGCAAAATCAAAGTTAAGAGCGAAAAGTGGATCTATGAAAGAAGATACTAGCGAGATCGTTGGTTTTCATGCTCATGTTTACTTCGATCCTGCAAGTCGGGATGTAGCTGCGTATGTACGTGAAGGATTAGGCGCTAGGTTTGAGGTGCGACTCGGACGGTGGTTTGACAAGCCCATCGGGCCACATCCAAAAGCGATGTATCAAGTTGCTTTCTTACCGAATCAGTTTGATAAAGTCGTTCCTTGGTTAATGCTCAATCGTAAGGGATTAGATATTCTCGTCCATCCTGAAACCGGGGATGCTGTGGCAGACCACGCAGTTCATTCCTTATGGTTAGGAGAAAAACTAGATTTGAATGTTGAGTTTCTCCAACAGCTTAGTCCGACTTTATCCAATCAAGGAAAGTAAACGACGTTGTTGGGTAAAAGTTTTGGTTTAAGACCTGAAACTTTTTCTATTGTGACTAATTTTGGTGAAATTGAAAAAGTCCAATTTCTTAATCAATAAAGGTTTCAGCCTATGAGTACTCGCTAACGCTGCGCTATCCGTTATAGCAAGTAGCGTGGGATTAAGGGGGTAGGAATGTACTTCATTTAGATGCAAAATGCTGTATATTAAATATTATTTTTGTAAACAGTATGGACTTAAAGATTATCAAAAAAAAGATTTCTACCTTTGTAAAAATTATATCTACAGTGCTTATAACAAGCGCAATTGGATTGGAATCATGGAATATTTATGCAGTAATAACTAATATTAATATACCAAGCAGCCTTAATCCTATTTTTTGGATTGAGCGTTTTGCCATAATCAGCCATTTTGTAGAAAGCATTATAGCAGCTTTTTATGCACCTTCAAAACAAAAGATGCCAATAAAATATGCTACTTATACTTTTTTTGTAGGCACAATTGGATTGTTAGAACTGTTTGCTCGGCAGGATGAGTATTGACGCTTCTACGCCTTGAAAGTATAGGTTTTTGGATTAGGTTGGTCGGTAGGGTGCATTATGCGATCGCACTTCACGTACAAAGATTTTCAGTTATTAACTATACCATAACAAGCCAAATTCATCTGTAGGTTTCCTAATGAATGTAGATAACTAATGAATCTGATACTCAGAAGGGAGTATAGTTTGTATAGTTAGCTTTTTGCTGAAATTTTAGTTTGACACTAAGGAATTAAAAAATGTCTACTGATACTAACATAGTTGCTTACGTCGAAGAAAGTGAATTTGATGTTGTTTTAAATGGAAGTGAAGAGAAAGTTGTTATTGTTGATTTTACTGCTACTTGGTGTGGTCCTTGTCGCTTAGTCAGTCCGTTAATGGATCAACTTGCCCAAGAATACAAAGGTCGCGCTAAAGTGGTTAAGGTAGACGTTGACAACAATAAGCCAATTTTCAAAAAATTCGGTCTTCGCAGTATTCCAGCAGTTTTAATTTTCAAAGATGGTATCTTAGCAGAAACCATTGTGGGAGTTTCTCCTTACGAAGACTTTAGCAACGCTGTTCAAAAGCTTCTTTAGCTAATTCTTAATACTTGCCAAAGGCGAGAAGCAAGCTACGTAGGATTTGCTGAAAAAGTCATGAAAAGGCAAGAAAAAAATTGACGTTTAATTACGAATTATAAATTTAGGCTGCCAATTCCAAAAGGCGTAAACCAGCGATATTTTCGCAGGAAAAAGTCTCTTTACCCATCCATCGGCGGCAGATTAGCTCTATAATTTGTCCTGCCCAGTTGCGGAAAAACCATTGGCATAAGGAACCATCTTCTTGAGGAGTCATAGACAGAGGAATAAAGCCTTTGTTTTGCCACACCTTTGCTGCTGCATAGATATCATCAACAATAATGGCAACGTGATTGCTCCTAAGTTAAAACCCTTTACAGCGTCTATAGCCAGGGTAAGCGCGTCTCAAACACTATTGACAAGTGGATTCACAAGCATCATCATGTTGGAATAAACAAGCAGCAAGAATAGTAAGCATATAATTG
>NZ_JBALDC010000008.1:0-135679 GCF_036917575.1 Nostoc sp.
TCTTCAGAAAGGTGATTTTTGGCTGGCATAAGTGGCTGATACTAAATTAATTATTTAATCTCTTATTATACAATCTAGCTGCCTAACAGCTTAACTGATGCAGCGATCGCTCAAGTTGAAAAGTAAGCTATTTAAAAAGATAGCCAGTAAATCATGAGCAATATTCACCAACTAAGTCTGCCATAAGATGTTATGCAAAGAAAATTGCACATCAACTAATGAGGGTTGTCCTTTGTCAAAAGTCATTAGTCCTTATAAACACTAATGACTTTTGACTAATGAGTAATGACGGTTTATACGGAGTTTGTACAATATATAGGCGGTGCTGCGGTTGAGTATTTCTGAGTCTTGATTTAAATTCCCAACTAAACCTTTGCTTCCAAAGATTTGAGTAACTCGGTATTCACACCCGATTCACGAGTAAGGGCAATTTTGCCAGTACGGGCGATTTCTTTCAAACCAAATTTTTGTAATACTTGCACGATCGCTACCATTTTACCTGGATCTCCCACAACTTCTAAGGTGAGAGAATCTTCCGCCACATCCACGACTCGCGCCCGGAAAATCTGAGACAATTCGATTACTTCTGAGCGATTGCTGCTACTAGCATTCACTTTCAAAAGCATCAATTCCCGTTCTACACAAGGGATTTCGGTAATGTCTTGGACTTTCAAGACATTGACTAACTTGTATAGTTGCTTAGTCAGTTGCTCGATAATGCGATCATCACCAGGGACAACCATTGTAATTCGGGAGACTCCTCCTTGTTCAGCAGGGCCAACAGCAAGGCTTTCAATATTAAAGCCGCGACGCGCAAATAAACTAGAAATGCGGGAAAGAACACCCGCCTCATCTTCTACGAGAACTGAAAGGGTATGTTTCATCTTCGCCAACAGAGGCTAGAGCAGGAATTGAGGGGAGCAGACACTAGCAAAGGGCAACGCTAGACCTACTACCGCACTAAATTTTCAGTGCGGCCTCTTATTGTAAACTTAAGAGCTGCACGAGAATGCATTCTCAATCGAGAAATTATTTAGAAATCCGATCGCAAGCAAAAATTTCTTTGAATGTATATCTTTTTGTTGACAGATGCAGCATTTGTTGCAAACCTTTTATACTCAAATTTGATAAGCCTCTAATCGGAGACAAGTTTTTATGGGTTGGCTACAAAGATTGTTTGGAATGGAAAAACCTCAAAATGCAGAAGTAAATCCGGCTCCACAGGCTATACAGGAAGCTCCTAGTAGTGAGGTCGCTAATGCTACACAATCGATACCTCCAGAACGTATAGGATTAAGCGGAGAATATGACCAAAGTGGTTTAGCAAAGCGGGTAGCATTGGCATTTGATCAAGATCCCCAACTCGACGATGTTAATACCCTTTGGGTTGCTCAGACGGGTAGCACTGTAGTGTTGAAAGGTAAAGTTCCCAGTCAAGAAATTCTCAACAAAATGGTTTCTGTAGCGAGTTCTGTAAATGGCGCTACAAATGTTGACACTGACCAAGCTACGATTGAGTAGTTACTGCTGATGCGGATCGCACCCATTGCATAATATTTAGGGAATAACCAATGGTTAGCGAAGCCTGCGGCGGGCTTCGCCTACGCCAACCCATCTTTTAATCCAATCTAAAATCGCTTGGTTAACTTGTTCTGGACATTCATCATGGGGACAATGCCCTACATTCTCCAGATTTAACAGTTCCAACTTCTCGTTATATTGGACAAATTGACTAGCTAAGGCTGGCGGAACAAACCGATCTTTTTGTCCCCAAATTAAAAGCATGGGAATTGTTAAGGTTGGTAATACTTTCTTGACACTGGGACTGAAATTAATTCCGATCGCTGCTTTGAACAAAGCACTAAATGCCCTCGCAGAACCTCGGTCTTGGGGAGGCTCTGCTAAAATTTCGATGAGTTCATCGGTAATCGCTTCTGGGTTAGCGTAGGCAAGACGTGCCCAGCGACGCAGCACCCCAGGACGGCGCACGAAGTTAAATACAGGTTTAAGTATCAACGGCGAAGCGACAATATTTTTAATTGCTGTGACCAGTGGGCGTAGCACAGGAGGAATTGCTTCTTGTTCTAATGACGGATCTGGTAAACTCATCATCACCATACCCATCACCATATCGGGATGGGCGGCGGCGGCGGCCATTGAAATCAGTGAACCGTTGGAATTGCCTATTAATATTGCTGGTTGACGGATAAATGTTTTCCAGAAATCGTAAACCTGCTCAACCCAAAGTTCGATGCTGTAATTAGCTGCGGCTTTTTCAGAAGCGCCAAAACCCAACATATCTATGGCGTAAACTGTGTGATGCTCACCTAATACCTCTAAATTATGTCGCCAATGACCAATGGAAGCGCCAAAGCCATGTAATAGAATTAGGGGTGTTGTATTAGGGTGACTTTGGCTAGGGCGAATGTAAGTGTAGCGGGTTTGCCAGCCACGCCAAATCCAATCTCTTTGATTACCAACCCGTTCTTGCCAGTGTACCGTAGTGGTCACATCTACCTCCAATTTATCAGCGCTGAAATACCATTATAAGAATTGGGGATTGGGGATTGGGGATTGGGCGGGGTGCAGAGAGGAAAACTCTTTTCCTCATTCCCTATTTACCTAACAAATTGAGGCATAATTTCGGCAGTATTATAAGAATTGAGGATTAGGTATTGGGTATTCCCAGTCCCCAGTCCCCAGTCCCCAGTCCCCATTCCCTATTTACCTAACAAATTGGGGCATAATTTCGGCAGCAGTGAATATTCCATAGATGCCGCGTTGGTGTAATTGTCTGCCAGCTTTGAGATAGCCGAAAGCAGGGCCGCAGACATTGGCTGCCATGCTGGTTTCATCTCCGAGAGTAAATGTATGGGTGGAAATCTTTCCTTCAAAGGTACGTCCTGTTACCTTAACATTCGTGCTGAGTGGCTTTTTGGGATTGCGGGTATCGACTACACCACCAACTGTAACGCGATCGCGCCCTACTATCCCCGCTACTTCTAACATCACATCATCAGCGTGTTCCATATTTGTCAAGGTCAGCACGCCATTTGTTTTATCTAGTAGTGCTTCTACTTCTGCGTCAGTCATTGCCCTGGCAGTTTCCACTGTATAACCAGGCATGTGGCCGATGTCCTCCCGAACAGTAGCGCGGTAAGCTTCCCAGTTAGCAATTCCCACCCCAAAGGTAATTTCAACATGATGAATTTCGGCGTAACTTTGGGCGGCTAAAGCTGCTGCTGCTGTTAATAGTCCAGGGGTAGCACCACATCCTGTCATGTAGGTAATCCCGGCGGCTTGTAATTCCTCTTTCATCGCTAGGAGTTGTTCTACAGCAGTGGTGCGTTTAATTGCATCTACTAGTACCCCACGCCAACCAGATTTGATGAATTCCTTAGCTACATTGGGAATAAAATCATTCGGTAGGTTAGGTAAAGCCAAAAAATACCCATCTACTTCAGCTATTTCGATTAAATCCTGAATACTTTGATTTGTTAATGTACCAATTGGCTCTAAATAACCAACTGAACCCTGGGACTGATATGTTGCAATGGATTCTTTAGTATTTAAACCGTCAGCAGCGTAAGCGTAGCCTTTTTGGTCTGCTGCTGCAACTAAAATCATTTCTTGTTTGCCAGCAACTACCTTGGCGGCTGCTTGTCCGAGTCCGCCGAAACCCAGTACTCCCACACGTATCACTGGCGAAATATTTAGAGAATTTTTGATTTTTTCAGAATTCATAGTCAATTCGTTAAGTTAAATCAAAAGCCTTGAGTATTCAGCATCTCAGCTTCCGGCTGGTAACTGGTGGCTGATGGCTGATAATTCAAAGCTATAGAGATTAATTATGATTCATTATCCTGGGTTCTTTGGCTGGATATTGCAGATATTTATCTCTAGGCGATCGCTTTTGAGTTTGTTGACTGGGAATATACCAGATTTAAAGCAACAGTCGCAACTGGCAACCCAGAAGAAGGCTTAAGAATACTGGCTAAACTTGATGTTCTCACAGAATAGAGTTACGCAATAATACAAAGACTTACGGAGGCGATCGCTTAAAGTGTCTCCCAAACTAACCATCTTGACTTAGAATCAAAATAACTTTTCTTCAGGAGATTGACTTGCATGACATATATCTCCCCAAAAACCCTCACATTTGAAGATTTATCTCTCTTCGCTTAGATAACATTCTGCCTCGTTAAGTGTAGGCATAGTTATGAATATATAGCAAGAAACTGTAATTATGCTGCGCCGTAGGCGTAACCCGTCGTAGATATCGCTTCATTATTTATAGTGATGACAACTTTGCCTGTCAGCACTAAGAGGATGTTTTAAAAGTCCTCTTGTCGGTATCAAAAGGTTCTAGCTCCTCCTAAATCCTCCTTAAAAAGGAGGACTTTGATTCCGGTTCCCCACTTTTTAAGGGGGGTTAGGGGGGATCAATAAGTGCTTAAAATAACAGCCAAATACTTTTAAAACAACCTCTAATATTAACGCTCATAAATTTCTAATGGTAAATTATCTGGGTCTTTAAAGAAAGTAAATTTCTTACCTGTAATTTCATCAATTCTGATATTTTCTACCTCTAACCCTTTGGATTTTAAATAAAAAACAGTTTCTTCTACATCATCAACTTGAAAAGCAAGATGTCTTAAACCACAAGACTCTGGTTTACTAGGCCGTTCTGGAGGGTTTGGGAAAGAGAATAGTTCGATTTGTGTATTTTCTGCAACTTTTAAATCTAATTTATAAGAATTTCTGGCGACGCGAAAAGTCTCTTGAATAATCGAAAAGCCTAAAACTTCTACATAAAAATTTTTTGAGCGATCGTAATCAGAACAAATAATAGCTACATGATGAATACCAGTGGTTTTCATGTGTACTTCTTAAGCTACCAATCATTTACCTTTAGCACTTTTAGCAGAATTTGGCTATTTTTTGCAAGACAAAGATTTTAGCAAAGTGCTAATCTTGAAAATAGAAACTTTGATGCCACCAGCCTTAAAGACGCTGACTTACGTAGAGCAATATTTAAGTAGAACGATGTGGAAAAATCAAACTATATTAAAAAAAATTAAATAGACTTAAACCCTCTTACCTCCTGCCTCATCCTACGATAAATATTTACGCCGACTTAGTTACCGTTAAGCAAACGCTTAAACTCCGCATTGACGGTTTGGTAACACTCGCAGGTGATATTTTCTAGACCTAAGCGGTCAAGGATAGTTATTTGGCCGCGACTATAGTTAATTAGCCCCGCCCTCTGAAGAATAGAGGCATTGAGGCTAACAGTGGAGCGATTTACACCTAGCATTATGCTGAGAAATTCTTGAGTCAGTAAAAAAGTGTCTGTATCTACTCTATCGGCAGTCATCAGCAGCCAACGGCACATTCGCTGTTCTATTGAGTGCAGGCGGTTACACGCAGTTGATTGGGCAATTTGATTAAACAGTGCTTGCGTGTATCGTCGTAGTATATTGTACAACTGACTATCTGCGGTGACATGAGTTTTAAATGCATCTACTCTCATCCGTAAGCCAGTGCCAGCAACTTGCATAAAACACTCGCCCGGAATTCTATCGGCTCCCAGGAATACTGGAAGACCCACCATTCCTTCATTGCCCACTGTAGCCACTTCGATTGCCGAACCGTCCATCATCACTGTGAGCAAAGAGGCTACGCCATAGTTAACAAAATACACGTGCTCAATTGGTTGGTTAGGTAAATAAAGTTCTCGCCTGAAGTCTAGAGAGACAACCTCCATATAAGGAGCAAGACGAGAGTATTCCTCAGAGGATAGGGCAGCTAAAAGTTGGTTTTCCACAAATGCAGAATGCTTGAAACACAGATAGTAAAAGGCTATTTAAGCCAGTCTTATACCAATTCAAAATTCAAAATGACGCTCTCTACGAGACGCTAAAAGCGTAGCGCAGACAAACCTCTCGTTCGCTGTCTTCGTCTCTGAAAGAGAAGAGAAGGCTTTACGCTGGGCTAACAAAATTCACGCATTAACAAAGCCAGGCAGAACAAAGGTATGTCCCTATGTATCTGTCGCATTCTTTTTTCAAATTGGTCTTATCTGTATTAAATAAACGGTAGCAATTAAGAACCTCTGACAAAAGATTTATTTTTTGTAAATATTTTATGTTAGCTATCTAACATAGCAGTGTGACTTGTGAAGCTGCTTTAACAGTAATTAGGCGATCGCTATTAAGCCCTAAATATTCGCGGATAAAAAAATGGGGTTACGAAAATCACATCGAATTCTGTCACACTTCCCTAATGTTGCTTACAATATAGTGGCGATCGGAGCTTCTGCGGGCGGGCAAAAGCCAATCATCCAAATTTTATCCGCTTTACCAGTAGATTTCCCAGCGGCGATTATTGTAGTTCAGCACATGAATCCTCTCTACCCTAGTCGTATGGCACATATCCTCGGAAACTACACAGCGTTGCCCGTAGAGCAGGCAAAATCAGGGCAAATAATGCGTCCAGGGACAGTTTACACTTATCTTCAAGATCGGCACTTAGTAGTCGATGCTAACGGTAGTCTGTCTCTATTAGAGTCGCCAAAGATGAACTATGTTCGTCCCTCAGTGGATAAACTATTCATGTCGGTAGCTCTTAATTACGGAATTCGGGGGATTGCTGTTGTCCTAAGTGGGTGGGGCAGAGATGGTGCTTTAGGAGTGATAGCAATGAAAAAGTATGGCGGCACGATAATTGCTCAAGATGAAACTACTTCGGAGTACTTCGATATGCCCTCAGCTGCTATTGACACCGGTAAAGTAGATTTTGTTCTGACTCCACAGATGATTGCCAAGAACTTGTGCAGCCTGTTAATGACGGAATTAGTAGCATAAAGGGTAATTATAATTAATTAAATTGTTCCCAATTACCCAACAGATGACCTGAGAGCGGTCAGTGTGCATTGATAAAATGTTTGAAAAGTCCTCTTCTCGGTATCAAAAGTTTTAGACCCCTCTAAATCTCTCTTATAAAGGGAGACTTTAATTCCGGTTTCCGCCTTGTCAAGGGGAGCCAGTGCGCCCTCGCGGCTCTGCCGACTTGTTCGCTCTTAGCGTTCCCGCTTTCTTAGCAACTGGCGTGGGTTACGGGGGATCTAAAAGTGCCCAAAATTATAGCTAAACTCTTTTCAAACAACCTTTAACTTAAATTTATATTTAATCAGCAAAAAGGCTTATTGCTTTTTCAAAACTTCATATTCAATAAGTAAAAAGGCATATTGCTTACTCAAAATGACATTTTACTTTCTCAAACCCCAGTTTGCTTTCTCAATTTGGTATTTTCCGCAAGCAAAATCAGCTTTTACTTTCTCAAACTCCAGTTTGCTTTCTCAATTTGGTGTTTTCCGCAAGTAAAAAGAGCTTTTACTTTCTCAAACCCCAGTTTGCTTTCTCAATTTGGTGTTTTCCGCAAGTAAAAAGAGCTTTTACTTTCTCAAACCCCAGTTTGCTTGTTTATTTAAGTAATTTCCGTATTTATTTTGGTATATCGTTGAGCCATTAGCTTGCAATGCCTGCGGCGTAGCCATCGCTTCATTCAGCAAGAATCTTTCAATGGCTGACTGGTAACTCTGCTGGCTCGTTGGTTAAATGTTATCGTTAATCGGCAACGTTGAATTTTTGCTATTCCTGTAAAACGTTTTTTGATACAATCCTAGTTTTCTTCAAGTCTGCTTTTGAAAGTTCTTCTCCAGCTTGCAGGCGAGTGGCAGAAGTTTACAATACTGTCGCCGCCCCTTTATCTCCTATTTGGGGACTTCCAAATAAAAAAATAATCAATCGCTTGGGGTTTGCAGGGGGAGTAGGGGGAGCAGGGGAGGCAGGGGGAGAAGAAATTGGATACTGGTGTTGGATGCAGGAATTGAGTAATTTAATTCTTGGATGTCCCTAAGTCAAACTTTTGTGTGGTTGTTAATCAATAAGTTAGGAATATGCAACTACTTTGTTACTCAATTGAGGAATAAAATATTTTTTCTGGCTTTGCATCAAAGCGCGAGACTTTCATCCTGTTAATTAGTAAGGCTGAATTTTTACTATTCCTGTAAAACCGTCTTTGATACAATCCTAGTTTTCTTCAGGTCTGCTTCGGAAAGTTCTTCCCCAGCTTGCAAGCGGGTGGCAGAAGTTTGCAATACTGTCGCCGCCCCTTTATCTCCAATTTGTAAAGCGGTTTTAGCAGCCGTTTGTAACATCGTGGCTGCACCAGTGCGATCGCCTTGTTGCAATTTCGCCTCGGCTAACTGGGTTTGCCGATACTTCGCTAATGTTAAAATAGATTGTTGTACCTGGAGATTAGAATCTGGTTGATATGCTCGCATTACATCTGCATACACTGGTACTAGGGACGAAAGTAAACCTTGTTCGTTAACCAACGGGTCATCATAACGGATTTGCACATTAGCGATCGCTTGCTTACCTTCTGGCAATTGTCCCAGATAAATGTTCGCCAAAACTACTCGTTCTACATCCTGCATCAAATCTCCCAAACGCACAGCAAAGCTACCATCAGCTTCGGCTTCCACTGGTAACTCAATTGTGTCTGGGGCAACTTGAGCAATGGGTTTCAATTCTGCTAGTCTGACATTGGACACTAGAGATAATAGCAAGTAGGCATTAGTTAGCCCAATCGATTGAATCCGTCCAAATAGTCGGCTAAATTGCTCCACAGCTTGTTCGGGACGTTCAATATAAGCTAAAGTCCCACCACCGACATCGGCAATGTTTTCTAGCATATCTTGATTCCAGCTATTACCAAATCCGAAAGTGTTGATAGTTAGGTTTAGCTTGGCGGCCTTTTGCGCCAGTTTCAGACAGCGTTTGTGATCATCTCGCCCAATATCCCACTTCCAAATTCGTAAACTGCTTTCACCATGTCCATCCGTCAGCAGAAACGCCTGGGAAACAGCGCCTCTTGTACCCTTCATTAGTTCTGTAATTCCCAATTCCAAACCATCAGCGATCGCAGTACCACCGCTAGCAGTCAGTTTGCTTTTAATTTGAGATTTGATGCTTTCGGGGTCTTCAATCGCTTGGTTGGGGATAATAACTTCCGCAGAACCGGAAAAAGCCACAACTGAGATGCGATCGTTTGCTTTCAACCGATCGATTAATCCTTCCACCGCCTGAATCACCGTTTTAATTGGTTGTCCATGCATGGAACCACTTCTATCCAAAATCAAGCAGAGATTAAGGGGGAGATTTTGGTCAGACTCACCAGCGATAGCAAAAACCGTTATTGCTAGTTGACGTTGGCTACTTGTTAGAGCCAGATCAACATTATTGTCATTTAACGCCGAGAGCAATTTAACTTTCATTGGGGAGGAGTATCTTGCAAAACTGTTTTAGAGACAATTCTGGTTTTCTTGCGATCGCTTTCAGATAAATCTCCACCAGATTGTAGCTGGGTGGCAGAAGTTTGCAACACCGTTGCTGCACCAGTATCTCCCATTTGCAAAGCAGTTTTCGCAGCCGTTTGTAACATCGTCGCTGCACCACTGCGATCGCCCTGTTGCAATTTCGTTTCGGCTAGCTGGGTTTGGCGATACTTAGCTAATGCCAAAATAGAATGCTGCACCTGGGGATTCGGGTCTGCTTGATAATTTTGGACTACATGGGCATAAACTGGGATACTTGGTGTAACTAAACCTACTTTGTTAGCGGCTGGATCGTCGTAGCGGACTTGCACATTAGCGATCGCTTGTTCACCTGTTGGCAATTGTCCCAAATAAATATTAGCTAAGATTACCCGTTCTGCATCTTTCATTAAATCTCCCAACCGTACAGCGAAACGTCCATCAGTTTCTTGTTGCAGTGGTAACTCAATTGTGTCTGGGGAAACTTGGGCCACGGGTTTAAGTTCTGCTAGCCGGACATTGGGCATCAGAGAAAATAAAAGATAAGCATTAGTCAATCCCACCGTTTGAACGCGGCTGAACAGGCGATTAAACTCTTCGGCTGCCTGTTCGGGTTTTTGAATATAAGATAAAGTACCTAAACCAGCATCGGCAATTTTTTCTAAAACATCTTGGTTCCAGTTGTCACCAAATCCCAAAGTATTTAAAGTTAAATTATAGCTAGCAGCCAATTGAGCAAATTTTAAACAGCGATTGTTATCACCGTGTTCATTTTCCCCGTCGGTTAACAAAAAAGCTTGGGAAACAGTATCTTTTTTCCCCTTGGCCAACTCCTCAATCCCCAACCGCAGTCCTTCATCAATCGCAGTTCCACCATCGGCAGCTAGGCGATTGATTTGCTGTTTAATTTTCTCTGGATTTTCGATACTTTGACTGGGTACTAAGACTTTGGCACGGTGATCGAAAACTACCACACTGAGGCGATCGCCAGGGTTGAGCCTATCTACCAGACGATTCGCTGCTTTTTTCACTGTTTCTAGCGATCGCCCATTCATCGAACCACTATGATCGAGAATTAAGCATAAATTCAGGGGCACATGACGGTCTTGATTTTCTGCCTTCGCCGAAATCGAAATTCCCAACTGACGTTGACTGTTCAGTTGATTTGCGTCCAAATTACCATCATTCAAGGCAGGTTGCAAATTAACCTTCATAACTTCAAGTCCCTAATCAGGATATACATATTAATAAACAACTTTAAAGCACTACTTTAGCTCTACGGAAAACTTATCCAACATCAATACACTAATATAATCAGAATATCTTAGAAGCCAAGTATTGGCAGATGCGAAGCCGCCTTCAGCATTAGGGAGAAATCCGCACCTTGAGGGAAGCGTGCATCGCGCTAGGATGTATTACAGTTAACGGCATAGTTTCAGGCGATCAGTTGCTATGGACATTTCCCCAATTAAGGCTGTTCAAGCCCCATATTACGGCGATAACTTTTACCGGACACCACCGCCAGATTTACCTTCCCTCTTATTGAAGGAGCGAATTGTCTATATTGGGATGCCACTGGTACCTGCTGTCACGGAATTAATCGTAGCCGAATTGCTGTTTTTGCAATCCGACGACCCCGAAAAACCGATTAAAATCTATATCAATTCCACCGGCACTTCTGGTTACAGTGGCGAACCCATTGGCTTTGAGACCGAAGCCTTCGCCATCTATGACACCATGAGATATATCAAGCCTCCGATCCATACCATCTGCGTCGGTTCGGCGATGGGTATGTCAGCAATGCTTCTCAGTGCTGGTACAAAAGGTTGCCGCGCTAGTTTACCTCACTCCTCGATTATCCTGCATCAGCCTAAGAGCTATGCCCAAGGTCAAGCCACGGATATTCAAATTCGCGCTAGGGAAGTTTTGGTAAATAAAGGGGCATTAGTTGATATCTTACATAACACCACTGGACAGCCCCCAGAAAAAATTACTAAAGATATGGATAGGCTGTTATATCTAACACCATACGAAGCCAAGGAATACGGTCTTATTGACCGAGTTTTTGAGAAAGAAGAACTCGCAAATCCTCCACTCCCTGCCAGTGTCCTTTAGTGAGTGCTGAGTGCTGTTAGCGGAAGCGGGGCGTTTAGCCCGTGCTGAGTGCTGAGTTATTAAGTTAGGAGTTATGAGTTATTCCTAACTATCCTACTATCCGCAAATTATTAAAAACGGAGTAAATTATGCCTATAGGTGTTCCGAAAGTTCCTTACCGGATGCCCGGTGGACAATATACAGATTGGATTAGCATCTACGATCGCCTTTACCGGGAACGGATTATTTTCTTGGGGCGAGATATTGATGATGAAATTGCCAATCAGATTATCGCTGTAATGCTGTATTTGGACTCAGACGATCCAGGTAAAGATATTTATTTATACATCAATTCCCCCGGCGGGATGGTTACATCTGGCATGGCTATTTTTGACACCATGCAACATATAAAATCAGATGTAGTGACTATTTGCGTGGGTTTAGCTGCTTCAATGGGGTCTTTCCTACTAGCAGCAGGCACCAAAGGCAAACGGTTAGCATTGCCTCATTCACGGATTATGATTCACCAGCCTTCAGGTGGAACCCGTGGACAAGCAACCGATATCGAAATTGAAGCTAGAGAGATTCTACGGATTCGTCACCAGCTCAATGGCATTTATGCCGATAAAACAGGTCAGACCATAGAAAAGATTGAAAAAGATATGGATCGTGACTTTTTCATGTCTGCCGAAGAGGCAAAACAATACGGTTTAATTGACCGTGTGATTGAAGACCGAACCTCCATAGTAACTGGGGAGTAGGAAGGCAGGGAGCAGGGGAGCAGGGGAGAAGTTGCAGTAAGTTTTTCTCCTCTGCCCCTGTGCAACCCTGCCTCTTGTGCCCAATGCCCTTTTATAAACAAACTGTCAACATTGAACTTTAAAATAGAAAATTAGCCTTTATCATTAATAGTCCGGGCTTGAAGCTGATATTGACAGATAATAGCCAATAGCTAAATATTTGATAGCTGATAGCTCAAGATGGATCTTGGAGATTGCTACCGTTTACTAGGTTTAAGATCGGGAGCTTCTTTTGCTGATATCAAAGCGTCTTACCGACGACTGGCGCAGCAATATCATCCCGATATCAACCCAGATGACAACAAAGCCAAAGATAAGTTTATTGCCTTAACAGAGGCTTACAAACTTTTGCTGACGGTAGTATTACCAGAGGAAGTTGGCGCACATTCAAGTCAAGTGCCAACGTCTGGACGTGACGACGCCAAAGCAACGCAACGGCAGAAAACACCAGTAACAACGGTGACAAGCCAAGAATCAGGGAAATCAAAGCCGCCGAATCTGTTGGAAATAGAAGAACGGCTGAAGTGGAAGACTTATGAGCAATTACAGCGATTTTTGCAAGAAAAACGATTTCCGCAAGCGATCGCCCTAGCAGAAGCTTTAGCAGCTCGTTTGTCAACAGATCCAGAAGTCCGTCAATGGCTAGCGATCGCCTATCAAATTTGGGGACGGGCACTAATCTCCGAAAAACAACTACTCAAAGCCAGAATTTATCTCAAAAAAGCCCTGAAAACAGACCCACATAATAAAAGTCTCTGGTATGAAGTCCAGCGCGATTTCCAGCGCTTGGAGCAAATTTTTTAAAGTTTACAAAATTTTAAATTTCGTTTCTAGGTCTAATACCAATTCGTAATTCGTAATTCATAATTCGTAATTAAGAAAGCTAGACTATATCTGGGTTTGGGAGTTTGAATGTGTTGCCTCATTTTATAGAATTGGTATAACAAGGAAATGCTTTTTGTTGCGGTTATGGTACTTCAACGAAAGGTTGGAGCCTTCCAAAAGGCATTCCCAGTCGAAGACTGGGAACGAGGTACGAATTACGAATTACGAATTACCGCCATTTTTTCAGCACTTCTCCCAAGGTAGCGATTCCCTCGACAATCTTCTTAGTTGGTTGAAAGCTAAAAGCTAACCTGATGGCATCATCTCCCTGTCCATTAACGTAGCAGCGAGTTCCTGGTAGAAAGCTGATGCCCTGTTCATTGGCAGCAGTTAGGAGTGCTTTGGCACTGATGTCTGGGGGCAATTTACACCAAACGAAAAAGCCACCACCTGGTCGCAAAGCAACTACATCACTGGGAAACTCTTGAGCGATCGCTTCTAACAACAAATTACATTTATGCTTGTACCAAGCGATTAGCTCCTGAATATGATAATCTAGTTTGCCTGTAGCACAGTAGCGGGCGACCACATGGCTGACAAATGGCCCCACAGGCCCTTCACTTTTGAACATTGCCAACCGCTCAATAATTGCTGGATTGCCACAAGCAAAGCCTAGTCTGATACCAGGCGCAATGATTTTCGAGAAAGTATTCACGTATAACACCCACCCCTCCTGATCAAGGCTTGCCAAGGATGGCACAGCTTCGCCTTGGAAACGCAAATCACTATAAGCATCGTCTTCCACCACCAACACGCCATATTCAGCCGCTAACGCTACCAGTTTTTGGCGGCGAGATAACGGCATAGTAACGCCTGTGGGATTATGAAAAGTAGGAATTGTGTAAATAAACCGGGGTCGAATGTCCCGTTTCTTCAAATCGCTCAAAGTTTCTTCTAACGCATCCACATCCATTCCCAATTCGTCTACAGGAATGGTAATTAGGTGTGCGCCAGCCTGGACAAATCTATTAACTACTCCCAAAAAGGTTGGCCCTTCCACAATTACGATATCACCAGGTTCAACAAACACATCAGGTAGCAAACCCAAAATCTGACCAGAACCATAGCCAACGATCAGGCGATCGCGATCGGCAGGGATTCCTTGAGCTTGCAAGCGGAGGATTATTTGTTCATAAAGTTGGGCTGAAGGTGGCCCGTAATTGAGAGCGATCGGAGCCTCTTCTGTTAGTACAGCAGCAGTTGCAGCAGCCAAGTCCTTGTGGGGAAAGAGAATTGGGTCAGCTAGACCATAGGCAAAGCTGACGGTGATGATTTTGGTTAACTCAGTCCCGTAAGTTGGTGGTGCTAGCTTTCTAGCTCTTTCGGCGAACAAATCAGCAATTTGGTAAGCAGAAGTTGTAGGAGCCATAAGCAATTCAAAATTGAGAATCAGAATTTAGAACACACAAAAAGGCAATTAGCGAAAAGTCATACGTATGTATTCTTTCTTATAACATCATCACAAGTATCGTAAATATTGGTTACTAGAGCAAAATTACTATAGTGAAATTAATTAACTTCAAGTGGCAGCAGTTAATTTTAAGCTTAGGCTGCCTACTACTGATTATTGCGTGTCAGAGTTTATATCCCATTACTAATCCAGACGCTAAACCTCTCAAGGTGGCCACAGACCCCACCTTTGTCCCTTTTGAATTTCAAACAGCTAGCGGGAACTTGAAAGGCTTTGATATTGATTTGATGAATGCGATTGCTAAAGTAGCAGGTTTTGCAGTCCAGTTTGAAAGTCTGCCCTTTGATGGCATGATCTCGACTTTGCAAGCTAAAAGAGTTGATGCAGCAATTAGTGGAATCACAATTACCGCAGAACGCCTGAAAACAATTGCTTTTTCACGACCTTATTTTAAAGCCGGACTAGCGATCGCTGTCCGCGAAAACAATCAAAATATTAAAGACTTCAATAGTCTCAAAGGTAAAAAAATTGCTGTGCAAATTGGTTCTACTGGGGCCGATTTTGCCAAAACCATCCCCAACGCCAAAATTAGTACTTTTAATTCTGGCCCAGAGTTTTTCCAAGACTTACTCAATGGCAACGTTGATGCTGTGATTAGCGATGCTTTCGCGACTTTGTATGCGATTAAAAATGGCAAACTCAAAGACATCAAAGTTGTTGCAGATTTACTCACTAAAGAATATTACGGGATTGCTATGCCTAAGAATTCTCCCCATTTGGATGCAATCAACAAAGGTATAGCGACTTTGTTATCCAATGGCAATTACAAGCAAATTTATCAAAAATGGTTTGACGCTGAACCTCCACAATTGCCAGACTCTTGAAGATTGGGCATTGGGCACAAAAGGCAGAGGGGCAGGGAGCAGAGGAGAAAGAGGTAATTTTTTATTCTCCCTCTTGTCCCCTGCCCCCTGCTCCCTTATTTTCCCCATTCCCCATTCCCCATTTATAAGGAATTATCTGCCAATATATGAAATATTTATCTAATATGCGTCACAATTAATACTGCCACCAAAATTCATTGATCAACTACAATCTACTGTAGTCAGGGACAGCCAAATTGTGGCACCTTGGATCTTAGTGGCTAGAAGCACCTTGGAACGAACGGGAATAAAGGAACTTCCACTATGCTGATTTGCCCTCAGTGTAAATTTGAAAACCCCAATAGCAACAAATTCTGTCAAAACTGTGGCACGTCCCTGACTCACAAGGTCTGTCCTGAATGTAGTACTGATGATGTACCTGTGAATGCATTACGTTGTCATAATTGTGACACGGAATGTGGAACAGTGTTTTGGGCAATTATTGCTAAAGAAACGACTGGGGAAGCTTTGGGAATAGAAGGAGATGTGGGAGGTGAGAAAGATGAGCAAGCAATATCCTCCTCATCTCCTACATCCCCTAGTTCTGAAATTACATTAGGTTCCTATTTAGACTCGCAAGAGCGCTATCAAGTGTTATATCCGCTACCTGCCCAAACGGGAACTGGCATTATTACTGATGTATCCGCCACAGTTCTAGACTGCCAGCCGTATCAAATATCACCCATTGAGGCAATACTAGCAAATCAGGAATCAGATTTGCTGACGCCATCAGTAGAAGCGAGTGAGATTCCTCGCCTTGCTAAACTTTATATTGCTTTACAATCCGAAGGTGAGCGGGGGATACCACCAATTCACGACGCATGGCAGCAAGGTGATATACAGGTATTAATAATCGAGAACCGCTCAGATTGGCAGTATTTACTCGACCTATGGCAAGAAGAAACAACCAGTTCATTAAAAATTTTACACTGGTGTTATGAAATGACCCAACTTTGGGCAGTATTGGAACAAGTAAATTGTCGTCAAAGCCTTTTAGATTTGTCAAATTTGCGATTGGATGAAGACCAAACGTTGGCACTACAAAGGTTGTATGTGGAATCATCGAATTCTCAGCTTGCCACAAAGTCGTCAGAAGATGTCCAAAGCCAAGCATCTGACATTCCAGAGGAGCCGTTAACTATTCAAGCTTTGGGACGAGTTTGGCAAGCACTATTTAGACAGTCGCAACGGACTCAATTTGGCTCCGTAGTCCAGATGTTGGGGGATTTAGAGCTAGGTAAAATTCAGACGATCGCACAATTGCGATCGCGTTTGGAGGAAATCTCTGTTGAACTAGAAGCAATAGGAAGCGCAACTTTGCCTTCAATAAAGGAGAAAAATACTGCTGTGTCCACTATCCCGCAATCAGATGAAGAGGAAGATATCATTAGCAAAACTGATGATATGCCAACTGTTGTGCTGGCGATGCAGTTAAGTAGCTTAGAAGATGCAGGATGCACAGATGTAGGGCGTCAACGTCATCATAACGAAGACAACTTTGGTATTGAAACCAAAATTCATAAACTGGAGTTCCCCAAAAGTCGAGTCTTAGAAGGGCATGGTTTGTATATTCTTTGTGATGGTATGGGTGGACACGCTGGCGGTGAGATAGCCAGTGAGTTAGCAGTCAACACCCTACGGCAATACTTTCAAGAACACTGGATTGCCAACCAGCTGCCAACAGAAGATAGCATTCGTGAGGCAGTGTATTTAGCTAATGAGGCAATTTACAAGCTCAATCAACAAGATGCCCGTTCTGGAGTTGGGCGTATGGGTACAACTTTAGTAATGCTTTTAATTCAAGATACTCAAGCAGCAGTCGCTCATGTGGGAGATAGCCGTCTCTATAGCCTAACGCGCAAGCAGGGACTAAAACAAGTCACAGTAGATCACGAAGTTGGGCAACGGGAAATTAACCGAGGAGTGGAAGCAAGCATAGCTTACGCCCGTCCAGATGCCTACCAACTTACCCAAGCCTTGGGGCCTCGTGATGAAAACTCGATTAATCCCGACGTAAGCTTTTTCGACATCAATGAAGATACTCTGCTGCTATTGGCATCGGATGGTCTATCAGATAATGATTTACTAGAAACCCATTGGCAGACTCACTTAGAACCCTTACTTAGTTCTGGCGTTAACTTAGAACGGGGCGTTACAGAATTAATTGATTTGGCAAATCAACACAATGGTCACGACAATATTACTGGTATACTTGTTCGGGCAAAAGTACGCCCAAATCTGGAAAGTTGAAATTAAGGGACTGGGGACTGGGTATTGGGGACTGGGAACTGGGAACTGGGGACTGTAGAATAATTTTTCTACTCTCTAATCCCCAATACTCAATCTTCAATACCCAATACCCAATACCCAATCCCCAATCCCTAATCCATTTACCTTATAGGTTGTATTGTGGTTAGTCTGACCCTGTTAGAACCGCAACAGAAAACTCCCCTTCAGCAGTGGTGCTTTGAGAACTCCTCCATAATTCGGATTGGTCGAGCGGTAGATAATCACGTTGTTTTAAATGATAGTTTAGTTTCGCGGCATCATCTAGAACTGAGAAAAGTCGGTGAGGCTAGCAGTGGCGATGCTTGGCAACTAATTAGTCAGGGTACAAATGGGACTTTTCTCAACGGTATCCTTGTACTTCAAAGTCCGTTACCAGATAATTCCCTTTTGCAATTGGCACAGGGAGGCCCAATACTACAATTCCAAATTCAGAAGGTAACACAACTAGAAACTGATTTGCGATCGCAGCAACAAATACAAGGGAAAGAAGAAAACGCCGCCGAGACACTTTACTCAGCCAAAAATCTAGCAAATTCATCCTCCACTTGCACGCACGAAGGCAACTCCCCAAAAAATCTGTTTTGTATCCACTGCGGTCAACCTCTCTCAGTCCAACAAAAAATTTGCCATTATCAGGTGTTGCGAACTCTCGGACAAGGAGGTATGGGTACTACCTATCTCGCTTGGGATGAGATTGGTGTAATTGCGGGTATGCCACAACTGCTGGTGTTGAAGCAGATGAATGCTGATATGCTGAAAATTGTCAAAGCTCAAGAGTTATTTGAGCGAGAGGCGCACACTCTCAAATCCCTTAACTATCCTGGAATTCCCAAGTATTATGACTTCTTTGTAGAAGGCGGAAAAAAATATTTGGCAATGGAATTAATCCACGGACAAGATTTAGAGAAACGTGTCTATACTACTGGCCCAGTGACACCAAACCAAGCGATCACTTGGATGATCCAAACCTGCGATATCTTAGACTATCTTCATAGCCAAGAGCCACCACTGATTCACCGTGATATTAAACCCGCCAATTTAATGGTGCGAAGTTCAGGAAATCATATAGTGGTGCTAGATTTTGGCGCAGTTAAGGAAATTGGCACAGCGCCTGGTACTCGAATTGGTGCAGAAGGTTACTGCGCTCCTGAACAAGAACGAGGACAACCTTTGACTCAATCTGATTTGTATGCAATTGGGCCAACGCTGATTTTTTTGCTCACAGGCGAAAACCCTTTCAAGTATTACCGCCAACGAGGGCGAAACTTCAGGTTTGATGTGGCAAAAGTCCCCACCATTAGTTCCCAATTAAGAGATGTAATCGATCGCGTTACAGAACCATTACCACGCGATCGCTATCAAAACGCAAAAGAATTGGCTGCGGCTTTAGCTGCCTGTAAAGTTTAGAGAGTGGGCAGTAGAGACGCGATTAATCGCGTCTAGGGAGTGGTGAATATTAAAAATTCCTATCCCCTATTCCCTATTCTCTACTCTTCATCCCAAGTTTCTACAGCTAGTAATTCACTAACTGGGTCTTGCATACTAAAGCCAAAGTCAAGCAGTTCTTGTTTCCAGTGCTGCCATTCATTACCATAAAGCAAAGCGATTTTCCAGATGCTATCGCTTGGCTTGATAATATTCGATTCTATGAGTGATTGCACGTTGCGCTGCAATTTCACCATTGGGTGAATCACTTTCTGAGTCATAACCTCGATTGAATTCTGATTTTGTGGGTAAATACTTAATTAAAACTGCTTTCCATTCTGCAATTGTTGCCGGCCCGTAGAGTGGTGTAATTTGCTAAAGCTAGTCTTAACTTTCTAACTATACCATAACAAACTCTACTAAGTTACTGACAAATTCGGTTTTGTACGGTAATTACCACCAGAAAACCTGAATTTTACCAAGCAGTCCTTAAACTTTTTGCAAAAGCCAGATAAAAGTTTTAGGAGAAGGGGTAAGAGATTTTTATGTTTACCCTTTTTCCTTTAATCTTTGCCCCTTTTGTTTTTTCTCTTTACCTTTACCTTTTTTCTGCAAGAATACAACACTATCTTTCGTAAGATATCTATTGTGGACGCCGAGCAGAATAATTAGTCCTCAGGGAAGTTTCCTAAGTAGTGTGACTTAGGACTACTGCGAAAATTCTGTTTGTTTCAATTAGGGAAAATATGCTTGCTTGTTGAAGAAGCTATAGGATATGAGCTAGCTTGAAAGTTTTTGACTGACAGGGAAATTTGCAATTGAGTAGAAATGTTTACTCTTTGTGTTGATTTAAATGTTGTTTAGAATATCGCAAACATCTGGCATTAGGCAAATTAATTGCAAATCTTTATATAATTTTAATATTTGGCTCAAAGAATAAGGCCTGTTATGGTACAGGGTAGGTTTTGCTTTGACGTATAGGAGCGATCGCATAGCAAAATTGTTGGTACAGCATGGGTTTAGCATCAAGTTCTCTTGTCTTCAGAGTCAGCATTTAAAGTTTGTGTAAAAAATTTTTAGCGAAGATGTTAGTTTCTGTTGAGCAGATGGGTATCCTCAGAACGGAGGCTTGCTGATACCTAAGTATTTACCGCAGCAAGTATGTGAGGTATGGCTGGTTTAGATGAAGAATACCTAGTTACCCGCAAAAAGCAGATTCAGCGACGACAAAAGATTGTCACGATAGTGTCGATGTTCTCGTTTTTTGGTTCTACGGCATTTGCAGTTATTCCAGCAATCCAACAGGCTGTTCAACCTAAGCCAGCAACTGCGTCTGCATCTCCTGAGTCAGGATTACAGCAACAGGCGCAGGGCTACGAGTTGGTTTTACAACGGGAACCAGAAAACCAACTTGCTTTAGAAAAACTGTTTGTGCTGCGGTTGCAATTGAAGGATAGAAAGGGTGCGATGGAGCCTTTGGAGAAGCTGGTGAAGTTACATCCCGAGCGGCAAGATTACAAAGTTGTATTAGAGCAGATTAAGAAACAAGAAGGTAATGACGATCGTTAAACGAATAGCCCAAAAAAACTTGATTGGTATTGTTTAATTAGACAAGCTAGCCAAAATTATCCTCACTCAATTAAATTATTAACACTTATAGAAGCGAAGTTAGTAAAAATGACATTTATTTCATATGCCCAGAATTTTGAAGATGTTTTGCTCAACAGAGTATTTAGACATAAAACAAAAGGATTTTATATTGATGTAGGAGCATTACATCCAACTGTTGACTCAGTAACCAAAGCTTTTTATGATTTGGGATGGTCAGGAATAAATATAGAACCAATAAAAGAATACTATAATATATTCCAGAAAGAACGCCCAAGAGATATTAACCTGAATATTGCCATAAGTAATTCAGAAGGAAACCTAGATTTTTTTCAAGTAGTAGGACAACCCGGAAACTCTACTTTAAATAAAGAAATAGCTGATAAAATTGCCCAAGAGAAAGGTTTAGAACTTTCTCGATATACTGTTTATGTCAAGACTTTAGCGGAAGTCTGCAAAAAATATGTCGATCAAAACATTGATTTTCTTAAAATTGATGTTGAAGGAGTAGAAGAGGAAGTTATTTTAGGTGGCAATTGGGAGATATTTAGACCAACAATATTAGTAATAGAAACTACTTTACCAAATACGAACATTCGCTGTAAAAATAATATTCCTATTTTTTTAAGGGAAAAAGGTTATCAACAAGTTTTCTTTGATGGAATTAATGATTATTATATATCTGAAGAGTCAGGCGATTTAGCAAAACACTTTTCTTTTCCTGTTAATATTTTAGATAATTATCTAAACTATAGATTTATCGATAAAAATATAAAAATATACGAGTTATCTAAAGAAAAAGTAAAAACTTTATCCCCTCCTAATATTTTAATTGATGGTATCTTTTTCCAACTCTATAAAACAGGAATTGCTAGAGTTTGGCGAAGTCTGCTAGAACAATGGTCAAATAGTGATTTTGCTAATCATATCATAGTTTTAGATAGAGCCAATACTGCACCCAAAATTAATGGTATTCGTTATCGCACAACTCCCGCCTACGACTATAACAATACCGAAGCTGATAAACAGATGCTTCAACAAATCTGTGATGAAGAAGAAGCAGAATTATTTATATCTTCCTACTACACCACCCCCATTGAAACCGCTTCCGTTTTTATGGCTTATGACATGATTCCTGAAGTATTAGGAGGAAATTTAAATGAACCTATGTGGCGTGAAAAACACAATGGTATCAAACACGCCTCCACTTTTATCGCCATTTCTGAAAATACAGCTAAAGACTTAAGTAAATGTTTCCCTAAGATACCCTTAGAATCAATTACGGTGGCTCATTGTGGAGTAGATTCTCTGTTCTCTCCAGCTTCTGTAGATGACATTAAAAGTTTTAAATATAAATATGGCATTGATAAACCGTACTTCCTGTTGGTTGGTGCGGGAACTGGTTACAAGAATGGTATTTTATTCTTCCAAGCTTTTTATCAACTTGTCATTAGCTATGCATTTGATATTATTTGTACAGGAAGCGGTGGAGTGTTAGCGCCAGAGTTAAGAACATATACATTAGGTAGTACTATACATCTTCTCCAACTTAATGATGAAGAATTAGCCTTAGCTTATTCGGGTGCTGTGGCGTTAGTTTATCCTTCTAAATATGAAGGTTTTGGAATGCCTGTATTAGAAGCAATGGCTTGTGGCTGTCCTGTTATTACCTGTGCTAATTCTTCAATTACAGAAGTAGCAAGAGATGCAGCTATTTATGTTCAAGATGATGATGTAAATGCGCTGGTAAATGCGCTCTGTGAGGTACAAAAGCCTAGTATTCGTTACTCTTTAATTACTGCGGGTTTGGCACAGGCAAAAAAGTTCTCATGGACAAAAATGGCGCAAACCATAAGTTCTGCCTTGATTAATACTACTCTCCTCTCTTTAAACCTCAATGAGATTAATTTAATTATTTTCCCAGACTGGTTACAGCCAGAAGAGTTAATCGGTTTAGAATTGCAACGAGTGATGAAGGCGATCGCCACTCATTCTAATAGTGAAAAAACTACCCTACTTATCGATACTGGTAACATTGCTGGTGAAGATGCTGAACTGTTTTTATCTAGTGTGGTTATGAATCTTTTGCTACAGGAAGATTTAGATGTTACCGAAAGATTAGAAATTTCTCTAGTGGAAAACTTGGCTGATATTCAGTGGCAAGCTTTGCTACCTCGTATCAATGCCAGAATTCTTTTAGAACATGAGGATCAACAAGCTTTAGCACAAGTGGCAGCAACTAAAGTACCTTTTTGCCAAATCGATAACTTAAGCAATCAGCTAGATGTTTTATTGAAGCAAGAAAAACAACTTAAATACCAACTATCGGAAAATTTTATTATTTACTATATTAAAGAAATTTCTATAAGTCTTCCCTACGATCATGCTTTGCCACATTATCAGAAGAGGTTTAGACTTTATGATAAATTTATAGGTGTTATAGCTAAATATTTACCAAACAATCAAGATTTTGTAGTTGATATTGGAGCAAACGTTGGTGATACAACAGCTCTGCTGCTGCAATATTGCTTAAATCCAATTATATGTATAGAAGCAGATGATGAATTCTTTGGTATTATGGAACGTAATCTTTCAGAATATAACCAAAGAATTATTCTTGTAAATTCTTTTGTTTCGGGAAACAATTTTAAAAATGTAGAACTAGTAAAAAATAGCGGCACAGCAAGAGCAGTAGAAAGTAAAACTAAAATTGTGAAATCAGATTCATTAGAATCAATTATTAAAAATTCCAATTTTGGCAAGTGTATACTCATAAAAACTGATACTGATGGATTTGACTTTGAAATTCTACTTTCTTCTCTGAGCATAATCAAAGAAGATAGACCAATACTTTATTGGGAAAATGAGATTTCATCCCTAAAAGACATAGAGCTTGCGAAAGATTTACTTAATAAATTAGCAAATATTAATTATACAAAATATATCGTTATAGATAATTTTGGTAATCCGTTGTTTTACGGATGTTCTCCTCAATACTTAGAGCAAATTAATAAGTATCTATTTAACAATATTTATAATGAAAATAATACCTTTTATTATATAGATATAGTTGCTTTTCCAGAAACATATAGTCATCTTATTCCACAAATTGCATCTGAGTATAATGATTTTATTATAAGTTCAAATGTATACCCATAATTGCTAACTCTTGTTTTAAAACGCAAGAAGATAGTGTCTTAATTTATCCCGATACTATAAAGCAGATAGCAGTAAGCATTTTATCCTGTGAGTCAATATTACAAGGGTATGCACCCCATTTCTTGTTATAATTATGACCTAAGTAAGCAGCTTCAACTAATAGGTGAAATTAAGAAATGAATCCTTCATAACTGACTTATGATCCGGTGAAAGTAACTCAATTTAATTACCTAAGTAGAGGAGTCAATACCTGATGCATTTGCTGCCAAGCAATCTTATTATTTTTCCCAACTGGTTGCAACCAGAAGAGTTACTGTATTTAGACCTAGAACGAGTTATTAAGACAATAGCTACTCATCCAGATAGCAACAAAATTATCCTATTTATAGATACTACTAGTATTTATGAGGAAGATGCTGATCTAGTAGTATCTAGTGTGTTGATGAATCTGCTATTGTTAGAAGACTTAGATGTTACCGAAGAATATGAAATTTCTCTGCTGGGAAACGCAGATAGAATTGAATGGGAGTCCATAGTATCTTGTATTCATGCTCGAATTATTCTAGAAAATGAAAATCAGGAGTTGTTAACATCTTTTCTGGTAAAGAATATTCCGTCGTATAAAGTAGAAGATTTAAGTAATATCCCATTAGGTCAGTTAGTTTTTAATTTAAGCAAGAAATTATTTCTTGAGGAAAGATGGAAAGAAGCGATCACCCAATATCAAAAACTCCTAGAAATGCAATCTGGTGATGCAGATATTTATTGGAACTTAAGCCATTGCTATAGACACTTAAACCTGCTAGATGAATATTTTAATACTCTCCAGCAAGGAATTAAGCTTTACCCTACACATGAAAGATTGCATTTTTCATTAATTATCGATTTCCGGCAGAATGGACGTATTCAAGAAGCAATTTTAAGTGCCGATCATGCTGCTAAATGTTTCCCTGATGATTATACTTTTCAACTCCTCAAATATTTGACAGTTCCATCAATATATGATAGTCAGGCGGAAATTAGCTTTTATCGCCAGCGCTACACTCAAGGGCTGCAAAATTTAATTCAGCGTACATCTCTTAAAACTACAGAAGAACAAAATAGTGCTTTAGCCGGTATAGGTCGCCTCACAAACTTTTTTTTATCATATCAAGCACAAAATGATATAGATTTGCAACGCCAATATGGAAACTTAGTGCATGAAATTATGGCTGTTAACTATCCACAATGGTGTGTACCTCTATCAATGTCTAAACTTCAGCCTAATAACAAAATTCGTATTGGTTACGTTTCCCATTACCTGCATTCTTATAGTGGAACACTTTGGTTAACAGGTTGGTTGCGTCATAGCAATCATGAAAGCTTTCAAATCTACTGTTATTACACAGGAAATGAGCCAGATCCAATTACCAAACAATTTCAAGAATATAGTGATGCTTTCCACCATATTCCTGATAATTTACCAGCAGCCTGTGAACAGATAATTGTCGATAAGCTGCACATTTTAGTTTTTCCTGAAATTGGTATGAATCCCCAAACTATGCAAATGGCAGGTCTGCGGCTTGCGCCTGTGCAATGTGTCGCTTGGGGACATCCGGTAACAACTGGCTTACCCACAATTGATTACTTTTTATCTAGCGAGTTAATGGAACCTAAAAATGCCCAAGAACATTATTCAGAAAAATTAATTCGCTTACCAAATATTGGCGTTTCTTACCCTAAACCATATATTCCGCCAGTCATCAAAACCCGCTCAGATTTTCAGCTACCAGATGATGCAGTTATCTATTTATGCTGCCAAGCTCCTTTTAAATACCTACCACAATATGATTTTATTTTTGCGGAAATTGCTCACTGCGTTCCGCAAGCTAAATTTTTGTTTTTGCGTGGTACTTTACTTCAGCCACGCCTGAAGGGTGCTTTTGCTGCTATCGGTTTGAACAGCGAGGATTATTGTGTATTTCTGAGTATTCCAGAGCGACTGGACTATCTAATGATTAACTTACTTTCAGACGTTTATCTAGATACATTCACCTGGTCTGGTGGTAATACTACCTTAGAAGCGATCGCTTGTAATCTCCCCATTGTTACCTGTCCGGGAGAATTTATGCGGGGTCGTCACTCTGACAGCTTCCTGAAAATGCTAGGAGTGACAGATACCATAGCTGAAAACGAAGCAGAATATATCGAAATTGCTGTCAAATTAGGACTAGACCTAGCTTGGCGAAGCACTATTGCGGAGAGAATGAGCCAAAATCACGATCGTCTCTTTGATGATAAAGCTTGTGTTGTAGGTTTAGAAGCCTTCTATAAACAAGTTTGTAGTAAGCACTGAAGTGCTTAAATTTGTAATTACAGGAGAAGAGGACTAAAGTCCTCACTACGAGCTTATTTTTTTTCAATATAGTTCTGCCACATCTGTTGGTAAGCCTTCTCCATTTCACGGGTAAACTGCTTACCATTCCACAGGGGTGCTGTTTGTCGAGATACTTTCAATTTCAAAGCCACCTGCTGGCGTAAAATCTCATCTTTCCCCAAGCGGACACCCCACTCAATATATTCTTCATCACTCCAGGCGATGCCTTCTGTAATTCCTGCATTCATCATCATGGTGTAGCTATTACGCGCTGCAAACTGTTCACCGACTCGCGTCACCAAGGGGATACCCATCCACAATGTTTCTAGGGTTGTTGTCGCTCCGTTGTAGGGAAATGTATCTAATACAATATCAGCAATGCCTAAATTAGCACGATGAACTGCCTCTGAATGAACCATTGGTAAAAATCGTAATCGAGAACAATCTACACCTTGTTCTTCGGCAATTTGGTAAAAGAAGCGTTTAATTGTTTCCTCCTCAGAAAGTCCTTTAATCAAAAAGTAGCTGTTAGGTACTTGTTTGATAATTTGCATTTGCCACTTTGTCGTTTCTGGATGGCGTTTATATCCTCTTTGGGCGCTGAGATATACAACGGCATCCATAGGGATATCCAAGTCATCGCGGCGGAGAGTGGGTACACCAACTTCAAAACCATCTACTGCTATGTAAATTTGGGGTAATCGCCAGATTTTCTCTGTATAGTAATTTTGGGCATCATCTGGCAATACATAAGGATCTGCGATAAAGTAATCAATTGCAGGTAAGCTTGATGCATCCCACCCCAGCCAAGTAACTTGAATTGGGGCTGGCTTGAGTGCCATCACTTCACAAGTAATATCTAGAGTGATGCTATCAAGGTCAACTAAAATATCAATTTTATCTTGATATATCTGGTCAGCATTTTGTAGGCCATTCATACCTAATTTACAAGCTTTTCCTGGCTGCCTTAGATACCACTCTTGGAGATTATCGTTTACTAATTTGTAGTTAACAAAATAAGTATGAATATCAAATTTATCTCGATCATGATGTTGAAATAACCAGCGAGCTAGCCAACCAACAGAATGATTCCTTAAAGCGTAAGATATATAACCAATTTTTAATTTCTTCGGATGGTGTATTAAAGATTGATGATTAATGATTTGACGAGTATAGTTTTTTCCTTGTGATTGACCAAGAGCTTGAATATAATTATTAAAAATCTCAGCTACCTGATTATGAATAGCTCGGAAATCAGTAGGAGCATCTTTAATGTGAGGTATCGAAAAAGATGGAAGAAGCAACCGTAATACTCTTGCTTCTTCCATAGGAATTCGTTCAGCTTCAATAAACTCTTTATATACAGTTTCCAATTCTTCACAAGTTGTACATATCTCTTGCCAATATCCTCCTGCTGACATTAGACCCCTTAACAGCAAATGGAGGCCGGAAATTTTATCAGCCAAGCTTTCTGATAAGGAATAACACAACCTAGCTGTTTCTATGCCCTGAGAATAATTACGAGCGTCTTGATAAAAAGACGCTAAGTGTCGCAAAACTTCTACATTATTTGGCTCCAATCGTAAATGCAATTCTAGCAGAGACGCTGCTAGTAAAGGCTGCTGCAAAATATGACCAATTTGCATAGCAGCAGGAAGCAGTATACAGAAGCATTGATGAGGATCAGAGAAATAAGGCAGACTAGCTTCTAGTAAATTTAGATTAATTGGATGTAAGGGAACAGTATTTAAAAATTCTTTTAAAACTTCGATTAATAATTCGCTATTGATTTCTATATTTTCTTTGGCGTTTAAGCTTTCAATTAATCCCCACTCATTCAAATTATCAATTTCTTCAAACTTTTCCAATTTGATAGAAAGTATAAGAATTTGAAGCAAATTATTTATATAACTAGGATTAATTTCCCGCATATGCTGGCGAATTAACCAGGCTAGAGAATATTCTGCCAGTGTTTCACGCCTTTCAGCTTCTATTTGCAAAACTTGAAATAGTTCATTTGTCCAAATTGGTAACTGTTCTTCATCTGCCTCTGTAATTGGCAGCATCCAAGTCATTTGAGCTTCTGCTTCTTGCCCTTGCAATAGTAATAGTAGTCCTAAATACCAATAATAATAAATAGCATTTGGTTCTATTGCTATTGCTTGTTTATATAACTGTGCTGCTTGCGAATATTTTTCTTGAACCAAGTATTGTTCAGCTTGATTTTGCCAATTATATATATCAGTAATCATTGTGATTCTCTGAGAAAATTTTATGAGGGATATCATTGTGAACGACTTACATAATGGAAATAAAGTGGATAGAAGCATCTACCCACTTTGGAAAATATCTAGTTGAGAAACAATTTATATACTGTTTGTCCTTGGTTGTTTACTTAGCCAAAGAGGTAAAGCCGGCGGGACAAGTAAGTGCTCCAGAGGTGGTGGCAAATGTAACGCTACTTGCATTTGAACCACTGCTAGACAGGGGCAATAGAGCTTCACACAAAACACCTATGGTAGTAGCTTCACTAGTAGCACCTACGTTTGTCACCTCTACACCACCAACATAGCTTTTGAGAGGCGCACCAGCTGTATTTACTGATGCTCGGTTAGTTACTACAGCACCAGTACCCGAATAAGTACCGGTAACGGTGTATGCGTAATTTACGGTTTGTGTTTGAATACCAATTCCTAGAGCACTAATGTCACTTGTAAATGCAGTATTTTCTAGGAAATAAGCTTGTTGAGCGCGGTTCAATGAACCTGTATAAGTTTTAGCTTCCGACTGCTTGGCTTTGTTAGCTTGGTTCAAGAAAGAAGGTAGTGCGATCGCAGATAAAATACCGATGATAATAATTACTACTAGTAATTCAATGAGTGTAAAACCCTCATCTCCGTTCTTCTTGGCGAGGATGTGTTGGAGAAATTTGGCTTTTAATTCAGTTTTCATAAGTGTTTTCCAGGGGGTAGGAAGTGCTTGGGTGTTCTAGATGTAACTTACCCAACTGCGATCGCTTTCCTATCACCTTCAGAAAAAAAGTTTGGGGAGATGTCGCTTTTAGATTTCATCTCAACCATTAGGTCTGGAACCAACTCTACAAAGTCGCGCTTGGTTTTCTTCAATCGGTCAGCACAAACAAAATACACATCAGGCGATCGCAGGTTTCTTTTTTTTCGAGTTGTCCTCTTTTATATTCATTCATTTGCGATCGCTTCCCATCTGACGTAGCCAATCACAGTTTGTTATGCTAGATTAAACGTAGTCGTTATGAGTTTATGTATTTTCATGAATAACCCCACAGTAGAAAACTTAGTAATTATCGGTTCTGGACCAGCAGGGTACACATCTGCCATCTATGCCGGACGCGCTAACCTGAAACCCGTTGTCTTTGAAGGTTTCCAAGCCGGGGGATTACCTGGTGGACAACTAATGACAACGACGGAAGTTGAAAATTTTCCGGGATTTCCGAAAGGAATTACCGGGCCGGAACTGATGGATCAGATGAAGGCGCAGGCGGAGCGCTGGGGAGCTGAACTGTATACTGAAGATGTTATATCAGTTGATTTGAGTCAGCGTCCCTTTACAGTGCGATCGCAAGAAAGGGAAATAAAAACCAACAGCATCGTTATTGCTACTGGTGCGACAGCAAAGCGTTTGGGTTTACCTAACGAACACGAATTTTGGAGTCGGGGTATCTCCGCTTGTGCAATTTGCGATGGTGCGACACCAATTTTTCACGGGGCAGAATTGGCTGTAATTGGTGCTGGCGACTCGGCGGCGGAAGAGTGTATTTACCTTACCAAATACGGTTCTAAGGTAAATATGTTGGTACGCACCGATAAAATGCGGGCTTCTAAAGCCATGCAAGACCGCGTTTTGAGTAACCCAAAAATCCAAGTCCATTGGAACACAGAAGCCGTGGATATCTACGGTAATGGTCACATGGAAGGGGTGAAAGTCCGCAATACCAAAACTGGTGAAGAGAGCCAATTGCACGCTAAAGGTTTATTTTACGCGGTTGGTCACAGTCCCAATACCTCTTTATTTAAAGGTCAATTAGAACTGGATGAGATAGGTTACATTGTCACTAAGCCCGGTTCTGTAGAAACCAGTCTAGAAGGCGTTTTTGCTGCTGGTGATGTACAAGATCATGAGTTTCGCCAAGCAATTACGGCCGCGGGTACTGGCTGTATGGCGGCGATGTTGGCAGAACGTTGGTTATCATTCACTGGCTTGATTCAAGAATTCCATCAACAGCAAGAAACAGCAGATAATGAATTAGAACATCAGCCAGCTGCAAAGAAAACCGAAGCCGAGGAAGAAGCTGGATTTAATTTGGATGGGACACGCCATCAGGGAGGTTATGCTTTACGGAAATTGTTCCATGAAAGCGATCGCTTACTCCTTGTTAAATACGTCTCTCCTGGTTGTGGCCCTTGTCATACCCTGAAGCCAATTTTAAATAAAGTGGTGGATGAATTTGACAGCAAAATTCACTTTGTGGAAATTGACATCGACAAAGACCGAGACATTGCCGAAAATGCTAATGTTACAGGAACACCAACGGTTCAATTGTTCAAAAATAAGGAACTGGTCAAGGAAGTCAAAGGCGTGAAGCAAAAGAGCGAATACCGCCAGTTGATTGAAAGTAATCTGTAAGAGAATGGGGACTGGGGACTGGGGATTGGAGACTGGGGACTGGGGACTGGGGACTAGGGACTGGGGTTTGGGAAATAATTCTTTTAACTGCTAATACCCAGTACCCAATACCCAATCACCAATCACCAATCACCCAGTCGAGTACCATACTCTTGTTTACCCTGCTGTTGAGAACGAATAAAACGACAGTAACCGTTAAGACCTTTTTCAATCCTGTCTTTAAGCTGACTGACCCAGTTTAATTGTTCTGTGTTGCAGTAGCCCAAGCTCTCAGCAATAATGAAAGCGCTTTTGGTTTCAGTCAATGAGCCGCGAGCAATGTACATAAAACGCAATCTATCTAGATAATGATAGCGTCCATAGCCCTCAGCTATGTTCAGTAAAACGCTGCAAGCTGCTCTTCGTAATTGATCGCTCAAATTGTAACGCTCACAACCCGGCAAACTATCTGCTAATCGATAAGCCGCTTTTAGCAGCTTGAGGCTATCTTGGTAGAAGTCTAAAGACTCAAAGCCTCTATCTTGCATATCATCCCAATCTAAAGTCCCTCAATTTTATGGGACATTTTTACCAAATACCCAGTCCCTAATCCCCAATCCCCAGTCCCCAATATGTAAAATAGTCAGCGTATCTTGCTTGATCCAGGCGATCGCTTTATGGCCATTACAAAACGGCGACTACCGACATTTTTACAGTTTGGCAAAAGTCTCAATCTTTCCCAAAAACTCATGTTCATCGGGTTAGGCATTACCCTATTTTTCATTTTCCTGGCCTTCTTCGCTCCCGTATTACAGGCTTGGGGATGGCTGCAAAACCCCAAAGATTTTCTCTCTAATCCAATTCACGAGCCACCCTCAGCTAAACATTGGTTTGGTACTAGTCGCCTGGGTTATGATGTGTTCTCCCGGACATTGTTTGGCGCTCAAGCTGCTTTGCAGGTGGTGATTTTGGCAACAGCGCTGAGTATGATTATCGGTGTACCTTTGGGGATGCTTAGTGGGTATATCGGCGGTAAATTAGATAAAGTGTTGCTATTTATTATGGATAGCATCTACACTTTACCGGGGCTACTGCTATCTGTGACACTGGCGTTTGTGGTGGGGCGTGGGATATTAAATGCAGCGATCGCTATTAGCATTGCTTATATCCCTCAATATTATCGGGTTGTTCGCAACCACACCGTCAGCGTTAAAACCGAAGTGTTTATCGAAGCAGCTCAAGCAATGGGTGCTTCCACTTGGGTTGTGCTTTCTCGTTATCTGTTTTTCAATGTCATTCAAAGCGTACCCGTCCTATTTACACTCAATGCCGCTGATGCAATTTTGGTGTTGGGCGGTTTAGGCTTTTTGGGGCTAGGACTTCCCGAAGAAGTGGCAGAATGGGGACATGATTTAAAACAAGCCCTAGAAGCTCTACCTACTGGTATTTGGTGGACTACGCTTTTTCCTGGTTTAACTATGACATTTATGGTGGTAGGGTTATCACTACTTGGTGAAGGGTTAAATGAATTTGTCAATCCCCGATTACGGAGAGAAAATAGAATCCGACAGTAATCATTGTACAGACGCGATTAATCGCGTCTGTACAATGGTCATTAGTTTTAAACGAATGACAAATGACAAATAAACAATACAGAGATTTATATGAAAGATAATCTAACGTTAATTGCTGCCGCTACTGGCGGGTTTATCCTTTCCATTGCTCTTGCTGGTATCTTAAGAGGTGCGCCAATTACAGCTTGGCAAGAGCAATCGAGTTTCCGCAGCATGACTTTTGCTAATTTACAAAAATCAGAGTTGAAAGCTGCGCGTCTTCTCCCAAGCAAAGACACTGCGCGAACAGATCGGGCGTGAAAACGACTCGCGCCCAATAATAAGGAATAGAGAATAGCTGTTCACCAATTACCAATGCTCAATGACAAATGACAAATGACAAAATTCAAGTAATTGGCATTGATGTCGGAGGAACGGCAATTAAGCTGGGGCGTTTTGCAGCTGATGGTACTTGTCTGTTATCTATGACTGTAGTATCTCCTCAACCAACAACGCCGGAGGCCGTGTTGGCGGTGCTGGTAGATGCGATCGCTCAAATCGATCCAGATAATCAAGCTGTTGCTATTGGTGTTGGTACTCCTGGCCCATCCGATGCCGCAGGACGCATTGCCAAAATCGCGATTAACTTACCTGGATGGATCGATGTGCCCTTAGCAGACTGGTTGGAAGCTAAAACTGGCAAACCGACTGCGATCGCTAATGATGCTAATTGCGCTCTTTTGGGAGAAGCTTGGCTAGGAGCCGGTCGCCACTTTCAAAATCTGATTCTGCTAACTTTAGGTACTGGGGTTGGCGGCGCAATTATTCTTGATGGCAAACTATTTATTGGACATCAAGGAGCCGCCGGGGAATTGGGTTTAATTTCATTAAATCCTGATGGCCCAATTTGTAATAGTGGCAATCGAGGCTCTTTGGAACAATATGCTTGTGCGACTGCAATTCGCCGCCGCACTCTCAAGGAACCCATCGAATTGGGTTTTCTTGCCCAACAAGGAGATGTCGCAGCCTTGACTTTTTGGCAGGAATATGGTATGGATTTGGGAATTGGTTTGACGAGTTTGATTTATGTACTCACACCGCAAGCGATCGTGATTGGTGGCGGTATTAGTGGCAGCTTTGAGTTTTTCTTACCAAGTGTGAAGGCAGAAATTGAGAAGCGAGTGCAACCTTTATCACGAGAAGGTTTACAGATATTGCCAGCCGAGTTGGGCAATTTTGCCGGGATAGTAGGTGCAGCAAAGTTGGCATGGCAATGCTATTCAGGATTTTAGATTATGGTTCAAACAATCCCAGCTAGAGACATCAGTCTTTATGAATTAGAAGAAAAATTTGGTTTACAACTTGCCACAGACACCAATTTCTTTACAGAATGGACAGAAAATTTACCCACTCTGACTGATGGTGAACAGCAAGCGCTCGCGCGAGTGAAAAGCAACTATTTAAACTTGAATAAGCACCGTCTGATGTCAGAAGAGGCGGTAAAGATGGTAGTGCTATCTCCTTTACTCGATTTAGCTGGATTTTATCAACCTCCTTTTGAGATTGAAACTGAGACTTCTGTTGAGATTTCTGCTGAAGACGAGAGCTTTATCGTTAAAGGAAACATTGATGTTCTTGTCATCCAAAAACATTTTTGGGTACTTGCGATCGAATCTAAAAGCAGTAAATTTGATGTGATGACAGCCCTACCTCAAGCACTGGCTTATATGCTTGCTCGTCCAAATCCTGCACAACCAACTTTTGGGTTACTAATCAACGGTAGGGAATTTGTTTTTGTCAAGTTGATTCAACAAGAACATCCTTGGTATGCACGCTCTTATGCGCTATCAATCGAACGTGATTTAGAACTACACCAAGTACTCAGTATATTGAAGCGCCTTGGAGAATTAATCGTAATTCGTAATCCGTAATTTGTAATACTAAGACAAAGAATATCCTGTTGCTTTCTGAACGTATTTCACAACTTTTTCATAAGATTCAGGATTACTTACAGGGTTGATGATAATAGGAATAGTGCCATCTGGCAACCAAAAAGTTATCCTGCCGTTCGGTTCATGACAAAAGGAACTGATGCAGTTGAGATTAATTACATATTCATTTTTTTCGTAAATTATTTTCACCCAGTGGGCACAGTCTAATTCTAATCCTGTCACACATTCTAAATAATTGAAAATTTTTTGATAGTCTTCCAGGTTACTTTGGGGGTTAATTACTATAGGAATCGCACTATCGGGTAGCCAAAAAGTAACTCTGCCATTCAGTTCATAACAAAAAGCATGGACACTTTCAAAATTTACTACATATTCTTTCCTTTCGTAAAGGATTCTCACCCAGTACGCCACAACATCTCCTCAAGTCCGAAATTTACGAATGATGCACCCTGAATGTCCAAATCTACTGAAGCTTTAAGTTAATGTTGTAATTAATTTTGAATTTTGAATTGTTATGACACCTCCAATGGTGTTGATGTGTTAGATGTCGAAAGAGAGAGAGCGATCGCTGTTTGAATAAATCCTTTAAATAAGGGATGAGGTGTACTGGGGCGTGATTGAAATTCTGGATGAAATTGGCAAGCAAGAAAGAATGGGTGCTTGGGTAATTCCACAATTTCAACTAAACGTCCATCGGGAGAAGTACCACTAATCGTGTAGCCAGACTTTAACAACAAATCGCGGTAAACATTGTTGAACTCATAGCGGTGTCGATGTCGTTCATAAATCACATCTTCTTGATAGAGCTTAAAAGCTAAAGTATCAGGGAGAACATGACAAGGGTATAGTCCTAAGCGCATTGTACCCCCTAAATCCACAACTTCCTGCTGTTCTGGTAATAAATTTATTACCGGATCGATTGTGTAAGGGTCAAATTCAGCACTATTGGCATCTGTTAATCCCACTACGTGCCTAGCCCATTCAATCACAGAACATTGCATACCCAGGCATAAACCTAAGAAGGGAATTTGGCGATCGCGGGCGTATTTAATCGCGGCAATTTTACCATCGACTCCCCGAACCCCGAAACCTCCTGGTACAACTATGCCATCAACACCCTGAAGATAATTTTCGGCTGGTTCAGTTTCCAAATTTTCTGAATTTACCCAACGCAGACGCACTTTGCCATAAGTGGAGATTGCAGCATGGTTCAGCGCTTCCACTACAGATAGATAGGCATCACTTAACTGCACATACTTACCAACAATGGCAATTTCTACCTCGTGCTTGGGACTATGTAACCGTTTTACCAGGGTTTGCCACTGCGTCAAATCTGGTTTACGTTGTTCCATTTGCAGCAAGTTCAGCACTTGTTCTGCCATTCCTTGTCGTTCTAAATTCAGGGGTACTTCATAGATACTTTTGGCATCTTGGGAAGTGATGACGCATTCTTCCGGCACATCGCAAAAGCCTGACAATTTCTGCTTTAATCCTTTGGGTAAAGGGCGATCGCTCCGACAAACTAAAATATCTGGTTGAATACCAATGGATCTCAGCTCCTTAACTGAATGCTGTGTTGGCTTAGTTTTCATTTCACCCGCAGAGGCAATCCACGGCACCAGTGTTACGTGCATATACAATACATTTTGCCGTCCCACCTCTTTACGGAACTGGCGAATTGCTTCCAAAAACGGCAGTGATTCAATATCTCCCACCGTCCCGCCAATTTCTGTGATTACTACAGAGGGGTTTGTACTTTTAGCAACTCGCAGAATCCGCTCTTTAATTTCATTGGTAATATGAGGAATTACCTGTACAGTACCGCCATTGTAGTCTCCGCGCCGCTCTTTATTGATGACTGCTTGGTAAATCGAGCCAGTAGTCACACAATTTAAGCGCGACATTGAGGTATCAGTAAAGCGTTCGTAATGCCCTAAGTCTAAATCTGTCTCCGCACCATCTTGGGTAACGAATACTTCCCCATGCTGAAAGGGACTCATTGTGCCAGGATCGATATTAATATAAGGGTCAAGTTTGAGAATCGACACCGAATATCGGCGCGACTTCAGCAAACGCCCTAGACTTGCTGCTACAATGCCCTTACCAATACTGGAAACTACGCCTCCAGTAACAAAGATAAACTTAGTCATACTAGTTTGAATTTCTAACAACTTCTAAAAATACATCCCGTCATTGTGCCACAGTTATTGTGGTGTCATCTTCTGTGATTTGCTGTGAAAAAACTTCTAGGATTAGTAATATTAGGCTTTATTCTTTCCTCCTCCATAGCATTGGCACAGCCATCTCTTACAGTCATTTTTCCCCAGACAAACTACCAGACAAGTGCCCAAAAAATATTCTTTTTGGGCACTGCACCACCAGATGGTGAGGTTTTGATCAATAGTAAGCCAATTACCCGCAGCAAAGCTGGTCATTTTTCTCCTAGTTTCCCCTTGCAATTGGGGGAGAATCTTTTTACTGTGCGTCGCCAGAATCAAGAACTTCAGATTAAGGTGATCAGGCTTAACACTAGCCCTGAACTACCACAGGGGGTAGCCTTTGCGAAAGATTCCCTGACTCCCGCAGTTGACATCGCCAGATTACCGGGAGAAGTAATTTGTTTTGGCGCGATTGCACCCCCTAACGCTAATGTCTCTGTAAACTTGGCTAATCAAACTATTCCCCTTTCACCTCAACCTCAACAGGCAGAACTACCAAGCAATTTGGCAGCTTTGACAGGGCAAAATCAGCCTCATGCCCAGTCTAGCGTAGGCGATTACAAAGGTTGCACCACAGTGGCAACAGCCGCCGATCTGGGAAAACCTCAGTTTCAACTGACGCTCAATGGTAAGACGATCGCTCAACCAGGATCTGGTAAGATTGAAATCCTCTCAAGAGCACAGTTGCCAGTTTCTGAGGTTACAGTAGAGTCAGGTGTTACTCGTACCGGCCCAAGCACCGATTATTCTCGACTTACACCACTACCCAAAGGCACGCGTGCAACAGTAACAGGTAGAGAAGGTGAATGGTTGCGCCTAGACTATGGCGCTTGGATTAATAGTAAAGAAACCCGCATTCTACCTGGTGCAATTGAGCCACAAACAATAATTCGCAGTGTCGGATACCGTCAACTCCCTGGTGCCACAGAGATAGTTTTCCCCTTACAAGTTCCCGTACCTGTGAGCGTGCAACAAAGTGAGCAAGCTCTCGCTCTCACTCTCTACAATACCACTGCCCAAACGGACATAATTCGCCTGGATGATGACCCCCTAATTTATCGCCTAGATTGGCAACAGGAGGCTCCAGAACAAGTAAAATACACCTTTAACCTCAAAAAAGCTCAACAGTGGGGATACAAGCTGAGATATGACGGTACAACCCTGGTTTTGGCTTTGCGTCATCCGCCTAAAATCGGGAACACAAGACGCAAGCTTTTAGCTAATTTCAAGATTGTACTCGATCCAGGGCATGGTGGTAAAGAATCTGGTGCCAGTGGCCCAACTGGATATTTAGAAAAAGATGTGAATTTGGTGGTATCGAAGTTGCTGCGGGACGATTTGGTGAAGCAAGGAGCAACGGTAGTGATGACGCGGGAGGATGATAAGGAGGTTTCTTTAGTAGAACGTCAGGCAATTATTAGTCGAGAAGAACCTGCGATCGCTATTTCCATACATCACAATTCTCTACCCGATGATGGTGATGCTGAAAAAACCAAGGGATTCGGCGCTTTTTGGTATCAACCCCAAGCCCATAACCTGGCAATGTTTTTACACAACTATGTAGTCAAAAAACTTGGCAAACCTTCTTATGGTGTGTTTTGGGATAACCTGGCGTTAACACGTCCAACTGCTGCACCATCGGTATTACTGGAATTGGGTTTTATGAGCAATCCTGATGAATTTGAGCAGATAATGAACCCAGAGGTACAGAAGAAAACGGCTGATGCGATCGCTCAAGGGATTACTGAGTGGTTTATGAGTGTTAAATGATTGTATTTGGTGGAGTGCGATCGCCTCCAACGGGGCGTAGCCCATCGTTATTTTTTCGTTAGTTCCTGCTCAATGCTGCGATCGGTCTTTGTTCAAGCTTTTTGACTTTTGTAATGTATTTCCAAGCATAGCACCAAGTGCTATATAATAAGCAAAGGCAATGACCATAGCATGATAATCTATAAAACCCGATGGTTTGACCGTTGGGCACGCAAAGAGGGTTTAAATGACCTTAGCCTCTGCACGGCTGTCAACGAAATGACGGCAGGACTTTACGAAGCCGATCTAGGAGGCGGACTGTTCAAAAAGCGGATTGCCCGCTCTGGACAAGGTAAGCGTAGTGGCTTTCGCACATTGGTGGCAACCAACAAGGGAGATTGCTGGTTTTTTGTTTTCGGCTTCCCGAAAAACGAGCGCAGTAACATTAACAAAAAAGAAGAAGAAGCATTAAAAAAGCTGGCATCAGTGCTGTTATAGCCGTAGTCACACAGGTTAGGACATTTGGAAACGGTGAAAGAAGAGAGTTAACAATAGTTTTACCTCCTGCCTCCTGCCCTCTGCCTCCTGCCTCCTGCCTCCTGCCTCCTGCCTCCTGCTATATCTTACACGCTAGAGGATCTCGAAAAGGCCAAGCTAGAAGATGAATTGATGGAGGTAATTTGCAATGGCGAAGAAGAAATCAGCGATTCTTGAAGCCGTTCACGAAACGGCTACGGGGCTGCACAAGGCTGGACTGATGGATCAGACTACATTGCGTGAATTCGACAGTCTGTGCTTGCCTGGGATTGAAGCGCTTGAACCTAAGCAAATTAAGGAAATACGCGAATCATCTCATGTCAGTCAGGCAGTATTTGCTGCGATTTTGAATACAAGTCTATCAGCGGTTCAAAAGTGGGAAATCGGTCAGAAGCGCCCCAGTGGCACTGCTCTTAAGCTGTTGCACCTAGTTAAGAAACGGGGATTGAATACCCTGATTGATTAAGGGTTATTTTTGAGGAAAGTGACGCTATCTTGATGATTTAAATGAGTTTCCTGAAGAAGTACAAGATGTTAGGACTTACACAAAAACTCTCTGAAACTCTTATTCCTCCGTGCCCTCTGCGTTCTTTGTGGTTCGATTTTCCGTTACCTGTGTGTAAGTCCTGGATGTAATGGGTTCTGCTCTGGATTTTGCACAACATGGTGAAAGCATCCTGATGCAAAACCTTTACATGGATTTTAAGGGGCTGGTATTTTAGAAATTGTAGATAATTTAAATCAGGAATATTTAGACGGTTTATAGGTTGACATTTAGCCTTTGCTATGCGGTTTGATATGACTAGCGTGCTTATCTGATAGGTATTTTTGGGTATTAACATCAGTAGATTTGCCATTAATCCCTGCTCTTTGAGATGGAGGGATTTTATCTAACATTTCTTGGGCTTGTACTCTGGTTCTGATCGGATCGCCAGGTTGAATCCCACCTTTATATAATCTACGGGCTGCACTTAAGGATAAATCCTGTAATTGGGTATGTTGAACATTAATATTGGCAGCAGCGTTAAAAGCGGAATTACGCTCTTGTTCGTTAGACATGGGTAAACCAATCTAGTGTGATGTATAGCTTATTTTCTTATGGTTCCCATTTGAAGACAGATGCGATCGCTAATTTGCCTACTACTGAAAAGCTGGTTAAATTCCGCAATCTTTACCAATGCAATACTGTGCATCTGGATGTAAGTGTTGCAAAACCTGAGCAATTGAGTCTGTAAGAATGATGGTTTAGGGATGTTCTTGAAATATTTTTGCCTTTGGCACGCTTTGCGAACACAAAAGTACCATCAGACTCAGGTAGTTGAGTGTGATCAAGAAACTGGGGTGGTATGGCAATATCAGCAAGTGTCTCATTCATACTTTGAAAAGCATTGCAGCTATTTATATAGTCCTTTACGCTTCCCATCAGGTATTACAAAGTAGTATAACACCTTGCTATATATTGATTTCAGTGCTTCTACCCTGCCAGAACAACTTTGATTGCGGGTAGAAATATATGAAATCTTATATTTTGAATACGTATGTGTTTTAAAATCGGCGGTATAGTGGGAGCGATCGCTATTTTATTAAGTAATGGCAGTGCGTTCACCGAAGGTGTTGGCGCAGCCATCGCCAAAGATGCACAAAGGTATATCACTGTCGGGCATGATAAATTAGGAAACAGCGTAGCTCTGGATATAAAAACTATTAAGGGCACGACATACAAGCTTTACGGAATATATGGTGATGGTATTTTCGAGACTACGTTCGACGCTTCGTGCAAAGAATCACGGCTTTTTCGGAATCGCATTGCCATTTACGGATCACAAGGACAGCTACTTCAAGAGGATCAAGAGAAAGGAGAAATACCTTTTGTAGCTAATTCTTCACCAGGTAGAGGAATGCAAATTGTTTGTCAAAAGATTGGTGTCCGTGGTTGGTAGATGCTCAATATTTTATGAGTAGGGGGACAAGAGGAACAACTGTGCCCAATGCCCCATATCTTTAGTTGTCAGCTAAGGACAAAACAACGTGTCACGCGTATCTCGTCCTGTTGTGGGATTAGTCCCTTTGGCAAGTTTGCACAATTTTTTTTGCTCATCGGGACGCAGCAGCGTATCGGTAAAATCTGCCCCATCAATGATTGCACCATCAAATCTGGCATTAGCAGCAAAGGCACCTTCCAACAGTGCATTTGTCAAATTTGCTCTGACTAAACGAGCTGAGTCTAAAGTGGAATTTCTCAAATCAGAACCCTCCAAATTTGCAGACTCCAAATTTGCTGCAAAGAAACTGACACCATTCAACTTAGCTTGGCTAAAGTTGCTCTGGCGAAGATTAGCTTTGGTAAAGCTGGAGTCTGTTAAATCGCGTCCTGAAAAATCAGCCTCAACCAAAATTTCTTTATTATATTCAAGTGCCAAAGCTGTTGGAGCAAAACCGACTGTTGCGGTAATGCCAACTATTCCCCAGAGGAATAAGCTGAGTATACTTGCCCAAATTCGATGGTTTGTTTTACGCTTCAACCCTAGCTTTGTTCGCGATAAGGCGAGTGTAGAACCCGTAGTGCGTAGGCGTAGCCCGCCGCAGGCATCGCTTAACCTAGAATTTATAAAATTCATCATATTTTTAGTCAATGGCTAACCTTCCTCCATCTCATTATCCAGATATTGGTTCATTAGGAGAAGACCTAGTAGCTCAATGGTTGCAATCTACTGGTTGGCTAATTCTCCATCGCCGCTTTTCTAGCCGCTGGGGGGAAATTGATATCATTGCTGAATATGCTAGAAACGCAGAGGAAGCTGGGGAGCAAGGGAGCAAGGGAACAGTAGGACAACTCAGTACTCAGCACTCATTATTGGCATTTGTTGAAGTTAAAACCCGTAGTTCAGGTAGTTGGGATACAGGGGGAAGAAGTGCAATCACCCCACAAAAGCAAGCAAAAATTTGGCGGACAGCTGAAATATTCTTAGCCCAGTACCCAGAGAAGGCAGATTATTCTTGTAGATTTGATGTTGCTATTGTCTACTGTCAAAGGATATCAAAAAATCTGACTGGGATTACAGCAAATCAGGAAGCTCTAGCTACTTTATCAGTACCCGGATATAAGTTTAAGCTGCAAGAATACATTCTGGCAGCTTTCGACTCTTCAATTGATAATGGTTAATCGGTAATCGATAAAATATCTTAATTACCAATAACCAATAATTTTGTAGTGACGTTACAACCAAATAGGATCACGCCAAAGTTTCTGGACAGTAACCTAAGCCCCGGACAAACTGTTGCCGGAACGCTTCAATTTCTTCTCTTTCTGGGCTACCATGAGAAACGATCGCTACTTGATAACGACGCATCACATCCACAGGGCACTGTCCCGCTTCCAAACTCCAAAGTGCCATTTGCACCCTCATTGGCGGTTCGTAGCTAATTCCTAATTCATTTAGAAAAGCCCGAAAGTCGCCATCTTCTTGGGGCGAGACTTGACCTTTGAGTTTGATCCTAACCACCCAGCCATCAATTTGATGAATTACGGTGACGAACGAAACTGGTGTCTGGGGTCTAGCGTGGAGGTGTTGAACGACCCTCAGGGTTAGACTGGCATTTGCCAGATAGTACAAGTATTCCATGTTTATTGGTGCTTGGGATCAAAGCCAATCCTACATATCTATATTCGTCAATCAGTGCCTGTTCCCGGTAGGGTAAAAGCCCCCGTTTTTTGATGGGGAGGTTTACCCAATTTTTATGTTAATTTTTCCGTGTTACTTAATAGTAACAATCTTATAGCCTTGCGACCAAACTGAGTAAAGATGCTTTAAAGTTCCTTTATAAGGAAAAGCTAAATGAAGCTTTTTTAAGCGAGTAGAAATACTAAGATAAAGCAAAAACTAGTATAAGCCAATTTGAAAGATAGTTCTAGCCCACAAGAAAAAGATTTGGAATTAGATTGCTCGGTAGCTGGCTATGACTACAAACTACCTCCAGAACTCATTGCCCAAAATCCAGCAGTTCCGAGAGATAGTTCGCGGTTACTGGTAGTTGATTCTCTCACTTCAGGTATTGAAACAGCACCCCAACACCACATTTTCCATGATTTGCCTGCACTGCTGCGCTCTGGTGATTTGTTGGTTATGAACAATACAAGAGTCATTCCAGCGCGGCTTTATGGTCATAAATCCACTGGTGCTAAAATCCAAGTGTTGCTCTTGGAAGAACGGCAGCATAACTGTTGGTTAGCTTTAGTTAAGCCAGGAAAAAGCTTCAAACTGGGAGCGAAGATTATTTTTGAAGCAAAGGGAGTGAGGATTAGGGAGTGGGGATTAGGGATTGGGGATTGGGAAGATTCTTCCCAACTTCCTAGTCCCCAGTCCCCAGTTCCCAGTCTTCAACTCACCGCTACGGTTCTGGAAACAGATGCAGCAACCGGGGGGCGTTTATTACAATTTGATGTCCCAGCAGAAAAGACTTTGGTGCAACTGTTAGAGGTATTTGGTGAAGTACCGTTACCACCGTACATCACTACCTCACAAGCTGCTGATGAGCAGTATCAGACAGTTTATGCCAAACAGCCAGGAGCGATCGCAGCTCCAACGGCAGGATTACACTTTACTCCAGAATTATTACAACAGTTGTGCGATCGCAAAATTAATCAAGCTTTTGTGACGCTACACGTTGGTGTCGGCACATTTCGCCCTGTGGAAGTAGAGGACGTAACTACCCATCAGATGCATGAAGAATGGATTGAAGTTCCCGCCGCTACAGTAGAGCAAATCCGCGCCACTAAAGCAGCTGGCGGTCGAATTATTGCTGTGGGAACAACGGCAGTACGGGCTTTAGAAGGGGCGGCTCAATCTGGTAATTTACAACCGTTTTGCGGAAAAACAGACTTGTTTATTTATCCTGGCTACCAATGGCGAGTGGTAGATGGTTTGATTACAAATTTTCACTTACCGCGTTCTAGTTTGTTGATGTTGGTAAGTGCCTTAATTGGCAGACAACGATTATTGAATATATACAATGAAGCGATCGCTTTTAGATATCGCTTTTATTCATTCGGTGATGCCATGCTAATTTTGCCGTCAGCTGTGGGAGAGACGCGATTAATCGCGTCTGTACAATAATAATTGGGAATTTTTTCTTTCGTGGCCATGCCGTTGGCGTTCGCGTTAGCGTCTCTAAAAGAGCAACAAAATTCAAAATTAATATTCTCACCTCATTTAAAAATATACATGGTAGCCTACCAGTATGTTTTTTGAATTCTACTTCGTCTCAATACTACTTTTTTCATGAGTGCAACACTTTACCAGCAAATTCAGCAGTTCTACGATGCTTCCTCTGGTCTGTGGGAACAGATTTGGGGCGAACACATGCACCACGGCTACTATGGGGCTGATGGCAGCCAGAAAAAAGACCGTCGGCAAGCGCAAATTGATTTAATTGAAGAACTGCTCAATTGGGCGGGGGTACAAGCAGCAGAAAATATCCTTGATGTGGGTTGTGGTATTGGTGGCAGTTCTTTATACCTGGCAGAAAAGTTTAATGCTAAGGCTACAGGAATTACTTTAAGTCCTGTGCAAGCTGCCAGAGCAACGGAACGCGCAACGGAAGCGAATTTGAGTCTGAGAACTCAGTTTCAGGTTGCCAATGCTCAAGCAATGCCCTTTGCTGATAATTATTTTGACTTGGTTTGGTCGCTGGAAAGTGGCGAACACATGCCAGATAAAACTAAGTTTCTCCAGGAATGTTATCGGGTATTGAAACCTGGCGGCAAGTTAATTATGGTGACTTGGTGTCATCGACCAACTGATAAGTTACCACTGACGGCAGAAGAAGAAAAGCATTTGCAAGATATTTATCGGGTGTATTGTTTGCCTTATGTAATTTCTTTACCAGAGTATGAAGCGATCGCCCGTCAACTTCCATTAAACAATATTCGCACTGCCGATTGGTCAACCGCCGTCGCTCCCTTTTGGAATGTAGTAATTGATTCGGCGTTCACTCCCCAAGCACTTTGGGGCTTACTCAATGCCGGTTGGACTACCATTCAAGGGGCGTTATCACTGGGGTTGATGCGTCGCGGTTATGAACGCGGGTTAGTTCGGTTTGGTCTATTGTGTGGGAATAAGTAAAAACGTTCTTTGGGAAAAGACCGCGCTGTTTCATTACGGCGCGATCGCACTATAATTTCAGAAATTCAATCTGCTGTGAAATTGCCTATAATGCCACCTGTTTCGAGCGAACACGAAAAGATTGGGCCTGTACCGTCATAGACATAAAGGTTGCCAAGATTCAGGGTTTGCCAAACTTTTGGCCCAGAAGTAGTGTAAATTATAGAACCAACAAAGGCAGCGTTTCCAACACCATTAATCGAAAGTGTTTGACACGAGCTATTATTTCCATAAATAGAGACTGACGTTGGGTGAGAACCGGTTGACAGTTGCAGGGTTCCTACGACTTGAACACTGTAACTACAGTTATTAATAATTCCTCCATAACTCGAAGTGCTTAAACATGAATTATCTTGGGGATAGGAATTCTTCATAGTAGCTCCTGGGCCCGTTACTGCCAAAGCTTGGTTCGCTACTAAGCTTACGACTCCAGCTAACATACTCACCAAATAACCTTTTATAAAAAACCGCATTCTTATTAACTCCAATTTTGCACTTGTTTCAACTTCATAATTGAATTTACTTAAGAATGAAGCACGCTTTTGATAAAGTTATTCTGTCGTTACAATACTTTTTTAGAACTTTTTCATATAATTTTTAAGCTGTCAAAGACTTTGAAAATAATGATAATCAAAAAGAGGCAGAGAAGTATTACTGAAAATCACATCCTCTCCCTCTGTATCACACGATTATCATTTTTACTAAGCTTATTTTGAGTATTTTAACTCATTGACAAAAAACGCTTCATCTTAATTTTTCACTGATATGCTTGTAGAGACGTTGTATTGCAACGTCTCTACATACCGAAAATCTCATCAATAACCTTAACTAAGCGGTAAGGAATAAGAGTTACAGAGAGTTCTTGCCTAAGTGATAGCTTAGTTAAGGGAATTTAGCGTGATTTCATTCAACTACTGTTACCGAAGCCCCTTCATTGGATGGAGGTATAGCGGGTAATTCCAGACAGTATCCAGCACCATACACTGTCTTGATATAGCGGGGATGGCGAGGATCTGGTTCTAGCTTGGTTCTCAAGTGGCGAATATGGACTCGAATCGTTTCTATGTCATCATCAGGATCGTAGCCCCAAACTTCTCTGAGGATTTCGCTAGGAGAAACCGTTTGACCGTGGCGTTGCAGCAAGCAGTGAAGTAGCTCAAATTCCAAATGAGTCAATTTCACCGTTTCATTGAACCATATCGCCTCAAATCTTTCCGGAACAAGGGTTAATGAGCCAAAGTTGAGAATCTCACTGTGCTTTGCGGCTTGGGGAATCCGGTCAGTACGCCGCAAAAGTGCCCGCACGCGTGCCAGCAGTTCTTCAACTTCAAAAGGTTTGGTGAGGTAGTCATCTGCGCCAGCATTGAAGCCTTCCACCTTGTCTTGAGTTTGGCTCAAAGCCGTCAGCATTAACACAGGAATCTCAGAGGTGCGATCGTCGCGGCGCAGACGTTGGCAAACGGTAAACCCATCTACCTTGGGTAACATTAAATCGAGCATGATCAAGTCTGGTTGTAGCTGGAGAGCCAGCGCTTGACCTTTGATGCCGTCTTCAGCTTGACTAACATCGTAGCCAGCCATTTCCAAGTTGACGGCAACTAGTTCTGAAATCGCTGGGTCATCGTCTATGACAAGAATCCTCGGCATTCTTAAAAAATTATTACTACTTATTAAGGATAATTAACAACCTTTGATAGATACAAAGATTTTTGAATCAATTATGAAAAAGGTTTTAAATCTTACATAAATATTAAGATTAAATGACTGTGAAATCAAGACTCAATTACACGAAATCTTATAGTCTATGATGTGTTATACTCCTCCCTACAATCCGTCTTGGTTTTTACAAAACGGTGTAATGATGACTGTATACACCGCTTTGTGGGGAAGCCGTTACTGGGAAAGTACTAATCAAAACCCAGAACCGTCTTATCATGAAAAAATCTTTATAGGTGGGCAAGGTGTGCCAATTTTTGGCTTGGTTGCCATTCCTGAAAATGCTCATAGTACAATTATTGGTACTTATGGCATTACTGGAGAATTAAAGACGGAATGGTCTTTGAGGGTACTAGGACGTAAAGCCTACGCTCAAGGGTACGCTGTAGTGTTATTTGATTGGCGTGCCCACGGTAAAACCGCCGACTTTTCGCCAACTCTGACTTCCGATGGACTGTATGAGGGGGAAGATTATGTTCGCATTGCCGCCGCTGCTAAGGCAATGGGATGTCCGGGAAAATTTTGGTTTACAGGATTTTCTTTAGGAGGGCAATTGACGCTATGGGCACTGAAAGTATGTGGTGAAGTGATTAGAGAGCATGAAGATTTAGGACTAGAAGATAGCGATATTGGTGGTGGTATGGTGATTTGTCCCAGTTTGGATTCTGAGCGATCACTATCTTATCTAGTCACTAAGCCCTTTGGTAGATATTTGGAAACGCAGATTGCACAGAATTTAAAAAAACTGGCATGGCGAATACATGATGCTCATCCTGGAAGCATTGACCCAGCGGCGATTGAACGGGCAAATAGTATCTGGGGTTTTGACAATGAATTGGTAATTAACCGACTAGGTTTTCCTTCGGTGGAAGCATATTACCAAGCCAGCAGCGCTCTACAAATATTACCGCAAATATCAAAACCGACTTTGATTATCTATGCTGCCGATGACCCACTTTTTGACCCAGCCATCATACCTGACTTGCAAGCTGCCTGCGATCGCAATCCCGCAATAGATTTGTTGCTCACTCGTTACGGCGGCCATGTTGGCTATATGAGTAGTAAAAAGTGTCAACATCAATTACAAGACCCTGACCCTTGGTGGGCATGGAATCGGATTTTACAATGGTTGCAGCAACAAAGAAAATAATAGGCGAAACAATATTTTAGCTGCTAGGTTACTCGACGGATGGAGTCGTATTGTTTGGAAGTCCAAAAAGATGAACATATTAGCTTGTTTTTACTACTTATCCTAAATAAACTATTGCAATAAAGAGGATGGCATTGGCTGAAAGAACTACCACAATATTATTGGTAAACCAGCAATAACAGAAGCAATACCTGTCCAGAGAGTAAAGCGCTCAACATCTACATCATCCAAAGCAACGCTCATTTCTTTAATTGCTAATAGTAGCGCTGTCAATAGCAGCACAAAGAAAGCGAGGTACTCCAAATTAGTAATCATTCATCCTCACTATGTCTTGCAAAAAAGTAATTCTAATAAGTTTTTAACAAGCTTTGGCAAGGTTTTTTTGTTCCAGATTTAACAATTTGCCAGAAAAATGATTTATCAGTGAAGAAATATCTACTTCAGGTAGCCAAATCATTGTTTCATAACCAACCCGACCCATTTCTGGCTCTGGCCCCATAGGCATCTTGACTAAATATTCCCAGTTACCTGACTCAAATCGGTAGTTTTTAATGACGCCTTCCCCACCTATAAAACTTACTATCTGACCTTTACAAAACTTAGGTTCTGGCAAAACACTTGCAGACATTCCTCGTAATTCCTTGGAGTAAAACTGTATAGCTAATGTTGTAGCCAAAGGAAAATTTATTATTCTCTGTCAAGGGTTTTAATATATTCTCTTTCAAAGGATTTAACCTTGAGTTTCAAATCGTACATCTAAAGTAATAAAAATCGCACATATATGTATAGTAATAAATCAGGATATTACTCAGGAAAAGCGCTCATAGACAGCTACCTGTAGTTATGTTTACATCCTGACTTAACATTTAACAACTCCTTTGGCAGATTCATTATAGGAAAAACAAGTGCAGCTACTTTGCTAAGTAATTAAGCTAATATTTGAAATGCTATCCATCAAATTAGAAAGCATTGCCCTAATTTGATGCAATTACCCTACTTACTCAATAAAAATAATTGTTGTAAAGCTTATAAAATCCTTTTTGTTCTCCAAAGCTATTACCTCGTGTTAAAGCTGAGAAGTGATAAGCCTGACGGACTGGCTACGACGCTTACCGCGTTGGTCTAGCACATAGTATAGTAGCGCTAAAGCGTCAAATCAGATCCACCCATAATAATTGTTGTGAATAAACTACTAGAGTAAAAAACGTTATCCAATACAAAAAGAAGAAAACCCAAACAAAATCTGAATTACGAATTACGTAGCTTGCTTCTCGCCTTTGGCGAGTATTACGAATTATTATGAATTTCTGGCTGCCTGCACCGACGGATTTAACTTTATTACCAGATGAGATTCATGTCTGGTGTATAGACCTTGACCAATCAGAATCACATCTGCAAAATTTAGCAACAACTCTTTCCAGTGACGAAATAGCTCGTGCTGAACGGTTTTATTTTCAGGAACATCGGCAGCGTTTCATCGCTGGTCGTGGTATTCTACGAACTATATTAGGTCGCTATTCGGGTATTCAGCCGTCACAAGTAGAGTTTAATTATCAACAACGTGGCAAACCAGTATTAGCAGATAAATTTGCCAATAGTGGACTGGCGTTTAACTTGTCTCATTCCCAAGGTTTGGGTTTGTGTGCGGTGAATTGTACTAGTGAAATTGGTGTAGACCTAGAATATATTCGCCCGATGTCTGATTTGGAAGCTCTTGCCAAACGGTTCTTTTTGCTGAGAGAATATGAAATGTTGCGATCGCTATCTCCCGACCAACAGCAAGAGGTATTTTTCCGTTACTGGACTTGTAAGGAAGCTTATTTAAAGGCAACTGGAGACGGATTATCCCAATTAGAGCAAGTTGAAGTGTCGCTGACTCCTACAGAACCAGCCAAGTTACAGATAACTGAAGACTGGAGTCTTTTTGAACTAGTACCTGCTAGCAATTATGTTGCTGCTGTTGCAGTAGAGAATTTTGGCTGGGATTTAAAATGTTGGCAGTATTAATCCTAGTCATTTGTCATTTGTCATTAGTGAATGCCCAATGCCCCATACTTACTTATCTTCCTGCATATTTCTCACAAATTTTGTCACCAACTTTCTGGGTACAAATCTGACGATTTTTGCAAGTAATTTATTCATCAAACCAGGAATGACAATAGTTTGGCCTTTCATTAAGGCGCGAAAACCAATTTCTGCTACTGTTTGTGCATCCATCATTTTCTTACCCTTGAGCAGCTTAGAGTCAGCCATTCCGGTTCTTTCATGAAAGGCAGATGCGGTTGAGCCTGGGCAAAGAACTGTCACAGTGACACCTGTACCTTCTAATTCATTAGCGATCGCTTCTGAAAAAGATAAGATATAGGCTTTAGTAGCAAAATAAACCGCCATCAAAGGCCCTGGTTGAAAAGCAGCAGCCGAGGCGACGTTTAATATTTTTCCCTCACCTTGCTTTACCATGCCCCTCAAAAATAACTTAGTTAAATGGGTGAGACACACCAAATTTACCTGTAGCATTTCCAGTTCGGTAGCTAGGTCAGTTTCGTGAAATAATCCATAGATACCAAATCCAGCATTATTTACCAGCACATCAACATTTATATCAGCGAGTTGCAACTCTGTAAAAATTTCTTCAGGAGCCGTTGATTTAGATAAATCTTTAACAATAGGTTTGACAAAAATTCCAAATTCTTCTTGGAATTTAACAGCAACTTCTACTAACTTTGGGCCATTTCTGTCTACTAAGACCAGATTATAATCATGAGCAGCAAAAATACACGCTAATTGGTAGCCAATTCCAGCAGCTGACCCAGTAATAAGAGCAGTTTGTCTGCTCTGTCTTTGATGTGTTTTGTTCATGTAAAAATGTTGATGAATTCAATTTGATGAAGCTGCATTGCATTTATATTGGTTCTTGCTTTACAATTAAGTACGCGTAATATCTGAACCGACGATAAATGTCTTAAGCTATTACCCTTTCAATAGCTTATGTGGTGCATTGGATAGATGTAGCTGTCCAAACGAAAATTTAGGATTTATGCATCGAAGAAGTTGGGCACTAAAGAAATTCGGTGATTTAAAATTACTAGCGCTAGCTTTTGATTACTCACAAAAGCCAGTAAGAAAAATTAAACTTTTACGCCCGACACTAACCATTCTATCCTCAATTGCTTCTGTCAAGGGGGGAATCCTAAAAATTTACATGATTGAGCATAACAAATAGGGCAATTATTATATTGCCTCTGTTGGTGTATCAGTTGTTGCTGGCATCTGAAATATTGGCTATTCAGTAGTACTGAGTTTTAAAAAACATAGACTAAATAAAATTATTTTGTAGTGGCGTGGCAAGGCTAAATTGTTACAAAAAAATTTGTGAGTTGGATTAAGGAACGAAACCTAACACTCCGATCAATGTTGGGTTTTGCGTTACTCAATCCAACCTACATCTGATACACTATTTTAGTTGTGTCACTCCAGTAGGGTACGTTCTGGTAGCCGTAACGCACCGAAAATATCTGGAACAGTGCGTTAATTTTCTAACACATCCTACGCAATTTTTGAGTTTCTAAGCGATATTTAAGAAGCCAGTTTGAATCAAGTAGGCAGTGTAAGTCATAAACAATTGAGAATCAATTGGAGGACAAGCAATAGAACTACCTGCTAGTGCATGAAGAGTATCTTGGCAGCTAATATGAGGTCTTCTAGCTTGCAAATACAAATCAGGAATAGTCAGTTGTTCATCAGACCAGCGTTCTAGTAAAAATGGTCGCAGAGTATACAAAGGATTGTCTACAGAAGACACATTATTGATTAACTCTGATTGCCATTTTTCGTAAGGAATCATCTCAACTGAATAACCAAAAGAGCGTATCCAATCAACTAACATTTTCAAAGAGACAGGTTGAGGATGTTGTAAATTGAAAGCCTTACCTATAGATTCTTTTTGCTGTGATAGATAAACAATGGCTTTACTTACATAGTCCACAGGTGACATATCCAACATATAATCTACATCGGGAAAACTTCCCATTTGTAGACAGCCCTTTACCATCAAATTGATAAAGTCATGTGTGTTACAAATGCCTGTTTTGCTATCACCTGAAATTAGTGGTGGTCTGTGGATAGTTACAGGAAGTCCACGGTCACGAGCAATTTTTACTAACTTTTCAGCTACCCATTTAGTTTGTGAATAACCAAGATAAATACCTTCCCAATGATTGAATTCATCCTGTTCTTTAACAACCTTACCAGCATAAGCAGTGGATTCAAAGACAGCTACACTAGAAACGTAATGTACAGGCTTGACTTTAATTTGACAAGCCAATCTCAAAACTTCCTGTGTTCCTAAAACATTGGCTGCTTTCAATGCTGAATATGGAAAAACATAATTCAATAAAGCACCACTATGATAGATAGTATCAATATTGGCAGCTAAAACTTGAAACTGTTCCGAGCCAACACCTAACAATGGCAAAGATAAATCACCGACAATTGGAATAATTCGGGAGTTAAATTCTTCCTGCCAAATTGCATACTGTTGCAGATTATTTTGGAGTTTGCTTTTGCCTTCTTCGGCATTAGCAGCACGTACTAAGCAATAGATATCCGCCTTGGTTTCCTGTAGCAATTCTCGGATGAGAAAAGCTCCTAAGAAGCCTGTTGCTCCAGTTAAAAAGATGTTCTTGGGTTCACCTACAAGTACATTAGATGCAGCACCAGGATGGATGGTGGGGTCAAGAACAGTCTCAGCACCTAAATCTAGAACAGAGGGTGCAGTGTTGGCATTAGAGGTTATCACTCCTGTATCTTGAATCGGTGAATCTTCTTGCACTTCTTCAGCCAAACGCTGTGAAAGAGCTTCAATATTTGGGTAATGCCACAAAAGCAAAGGAGAGGGTTGAAATCCGAGTAACTTTTCTAAGTTACTTACTAGAATCATTGCTTGGGCTGAATCCAACCCATAGTTTTCTAAATGTTCTTTGACATCTATTTCATCAGTCGCAACTTCTAGCAACTTAGCTAAGTTAGATACCAAAAATATTTGAATATCGTTTGCTGTGAAAGACTGTTTTATAGTCATTTTTAAATCTCCAACAATGATGTAGAACGAACAGGGTGATATTGACTGTAATAATCGGAAGTTTGCAGTCCTTGAATTTTCAAATTTTGAACGCGATATAAAAAGGCTGCACCAGTCATAATTTGATTAGCAACATCAACTACACCACGATTATTAGGTTCAGACAAATAGGAACCGCGTACCCAGTCATTGAAACCGCCCATTGCCGGGCCACACCAAATTTGATAATCGACTTCTCTACCTTTTTCACCAGAACTAGACCAGCGAGAAGATAATCCTAGATACCAACGGAAAATCAACGCCATTTTCAATTTAGGATTATTGACTGCTTTCCCCAGTTTTTCAGGATTTTTTTGGGACAAATAAGCCGCAGTTCCTTCCCATACTTCAGCAATAGTTTTGCGAAAAACTTGTTTTTCTAATTTCTCTCTTTCTGTCAAAGGAATCTCTTCAATCGAATCATAAGCGCGATAGAGTTCAAATAATTTCTGCGCTCGCATGGGGAACATTGTACCCCGTTTGAGAACTTGCAATTTGACTCCCATTTCAAACATATCTGCTGCTGGGGCCATAATCATATCAGCCATTTCTGCTTGAGCTAATAACTTTTTGGTATGTTCACAAGCCCCAGATTCAATGCATGACTGATTAATTGAGCCGGTCATTATATAAGCAGCACCCATCATGAAAGCTGCTAATGCTGATTGTGGTGTACCAATTCCACCTGCAACTCCGATTCTAATGGGTGTTTGATAATGATATTGTGCTTGAATTTCATCGCGCAAGGCAATAATAGAAGGTAACACACAAACCAAAGGACGGTTGTCTGTATGACCTCCAGAATCAGCCTCAACGGTAATATCATCAGCCATTGGAACTTTGGCTGCAAGAGTTGCTTGTAACTCAGTAATTAATTTTTGTTCCAGAAGTTCTTTGAGTATTCTGGTTGGTGCTGGTTGGAGAAATTTAGTAGCAACTTCTCGACGAGAAATTTTGGCAATGATTTTATTTTTGATTTCAATTTGATTGGCGTTATTTAACCCCAATCCAGCAACCCGGTAATAAACAATGTTGGGGGTCAAGTCGAGAAATGCAGATGCTTCTACTGTTCTCACTTGATATTTGAGATATAAATCCACAGCCCGGCGTTCAATCGCAGGTTCATTAGGACTGTGAATTAAATTAAAAGCATAAGGTCCTTGAGGTAAAGCTTCTTGAATGCGGTTAATGGCTACTTCCAAACGTTCTGGAATTAAACCACCTGCGCCAAAGGAACTCAAAATTTGTGCTTTTCCGAGTGCAATGACCATTTCTTCAGAAGCAATTCCACCAGCCATTGCACCAGTAGCATAGGCATATTTCACTCCATGAGAGGAGAGAAAATTGGGATCTCCAAATTGTTGAATGTGGATTGGGGCTGCAAATGTCAGCAGTTCTACTTGTGCTGTTGTGCCATTATCACCAGGGGATAAATACCCCTCATTAGTGACACCGATTTTTCCGGCAACTTTCACGATGTAGCAGGGTTTATTTAACACCATCAATTTATCTTTGATGGTTTGTTTTTCAAAAGATACAGTTTCTAAAGAACCTTTCCAAACCTGGTTTTTGTTATAAGACCAGGAAGAGAAATTAAGGCCATTATCGTGTTTACTTAGTACCGTATCTACGGTTGTCACGGCAGTTATCCCTCGGATTACAAGCAATGGATGATAAAGTTAAAGGAGTCTACATTTTCATACCAATTCTGCATGAATATGCACGTAATAATTTTTAAACGAACCGCCTTCTCTACGAGAGGCTTCCGCCAATGCGTAGCGTCTCGTAGAGAAGACGCCAAGCGCACAAAGGAAGAGATGAGTTAAGAATTAGTCGGTGCAAGTTGAGAGAGAATTGGTATGATTTATCAAGATTCGTCGTTAAGCAAGTTTTGAGCGCAAGCTAGTTGTAATTGAATGATTTCGCTCATTTGTTGACTGTAATCTTGTCTAGCTTGTAAAAAGGCTGTGTGTGCTTTAGTTATCTTTGAATTATTAGCATTGAGCTTTTGATACTGGGTCTTATTTAAATCGAACATGCTGATGATGCTACTAATTTTTTTAGTTCTGACGAGTGGAGAAAAAACAGGAATTGGCTGTTGAATTACGTTTGACTCAGAAGATTGTAATTGTTCTCTCGTTTCAAAAACGTTATCAATGATATTTTTCGGTTTTACTTCTTCTGGCTGAGGCAAGATGTTAGGAGAATAATTTTCTGCTTCGGTGATTTGGCTGGAAGTGTTAAGAAAATCTGTGATTTCAGATTGTTGGATATTAGGTATATTTAGATGCTGTATTTTGAAGCGTTCGCTCATAAGCTTCCCAGCAAAACCTTCAACAAGTTTGCGATTTTCGTCGCTCAAAATTGTAGCAGCAATTGCTTTTCCACCCAAGGTAATTGTTCTCAATGTTGCTTTATTTAAATTAGCGGTTTCTTGGGCTTTTCTGTACAGTGGTGATAAATCCAAGTTCACCTGATGACTGAGTAGTTTTGCTAATGCTTTGACTATCGAAGCATGGTCATCCATTCCTCTACGATTCAAAGAAACTGTGATGTGTTCTTTGTTGCCGAGAATTTTATCAATCCATCGTGAACAAACACTACCAGCACCCGCTTCTAAAAATATTCGGACACCATCACTATAGATACGATTAACTAGTTGCGGAAAATCAAGTTCTTGGCACAATCCTTTAGCAATGTTGTGAGCAATTACATCTCTTTCAAGTGCGATTGGTTGATAATCAGCAGCTGAATAGAAGATAATACCGGGAAGATTTTGTGATGGTAAGCTGTTTACCTTCTTGATTTCCTCGTACTGCGATCGCATCGTTTCACAATGTATCACATGGTCGAAGGGAGCGGGGAAAGCGTTGCAACCGAGAGTTTGAATGACTCGCTTACAGGCTGCATCTTCACCAGCAATTAATACTTCTTCTGGTGTGTTGATTTGAGTTAAGTAGACGTGATTCTCATGTTTGAGGCATTCTCTAACTTGCGATGGAGTAGCCATAAGAACATAAGTATTCCAAAAATTGTTGTTTGGTGAATTTGTTAATCCCCAATATTCACGCACAGCGTTTTTTGGCCCAGATAACTTATCGCCAAATAGTGGTGATGAGTTTAAGGTGTTACTTCCGCCCTCGAAATCGCTCCAAACTCCTTGGGCAACCATCATGCTAGTTTCACCTAAGCTATACCCAAAAACGCATTGCGGCTTGACTTGAAAATCATCTCGAAAAATTGCCGTCATGTATCTCGCAAAGGCGATTTCACTTTCAAACATTGCTAGTGAATCATCTAACAATTGCTTTTCGAGAGTTTCTAGTTGCCTCGTTGTCAATTTAGGTAAACTTCTGGGATAAACCAACTTTTCAACATCGGCAGCCCGGTTGTAAAGGTTGTTACTTTTTAAGTCCTCAAATACTTTTGGAAATAACCGGAAGACGCTGCGACCAATGCCGATATAAGAATTGACTGCTGCGGGATAAACGTAAGCAACTGCTCCGGTTTTACCCAATGGTTTTGCTGTAAAATAACTACCTATTGGTGTTTGCCAATCTGTCCCTTTATCAAAGGCATTATTTACACCTTTGCGGGCAGATTCAATTTCTTTTAGTAGTTCTTTTGTGTTACGTCCGGCGATTGATAAGACGTATTTTGCATCAGAATGCTGTTGAAAAGTAGCGAATGTTTGGCTGGCGGTAACTGATAAACAAGAACTAGCTTCTATGGTATTTTGGAGATTGTTGAGAAGATCCGAGATAGTGGAGCGATCGCTAGCTGCTATAGGGAACAGATGAAAAGGCATTTGTTGCAAATATCTGTTGTCGCGCTCCTCTTGGCTAGGTTCCTCTGATAAGATTAAATGGGCGTAACTGCCATCTATACTTATACTATTAATTGCTGCTATTCTGCGTGTACCGCCTTTATCGACAAACCAAGGTCTTGATTCCATTGCCACATAGAAGGGACTACCTGACCATACTTGCGGTGTTTTAACACCAGACCATTTGGGTGTGGCAGGAATATACCTGTAATAAAGACACAGAGCGGTTTTAATTAGGCTAGCGATTCCCGATGCTGTATAGGTGTGGCCGATATTGGCTTTGACGCTACCCAATGCACAATGTAAACCATTTCCTGCCTTCGGATAAGCTTGGAGTAAACCTGTGATTTCGGCTTCATCCTCTTGGGAAACGCCACTACCGAACACTTCCACATAATTAACATCTGTGGGTTGAATCTCTGCCATCTGGAAAGCTTGTTTGCAGACATTGCTGATAATTGAAGCATCAGGTTTTACCAATCCGTTACCCGAAGTAGAATTACCTTGAGCGAAACTCATGGCATCAATTACTGCATAGATGCGTTCATTGTCTTGTTTAGCAGTTTCGTAACGCTTGAGGACAACTGCACCAGCACCTTCGCCAACCGTCCAGCCATTAGCTTGTTCGTCATAACCCAACGTATTGACACCCGTATTAATTGGGGCAAATTGACTGCGGAACAAGACATTTTCTACACCACCTGCCAAATCTACTGCACCCACAACCACGGCATCAACTTCCCCAGTAGCGAGTAGCATTTGTGCAACTTCCAACGCCTTCAGGGCAGAATTTTCGCCAGCCGTAATCGTGAATGCAGGGCCAGTAAAATTCCACAAAGCAGAAATCCGACTCGCCATAATGTTGGCGATGTGACTTACATATTCGCCGATTTCTACTGGTTGGTGAATACTATCTTTGACAATGGTTTCCAGTTGCGCCAGCTGTTCATCAGGTAAAGAAATTCCTTGGTTGAGTAAGCCATCCTTAACTTGCCAAGATAGATTCCATCTTTGCTGTAGCTGATGCACAGAAAACTCTGTCTCAGCAGCGATAATAACCGCCACATTGCCACCCTCCTGTAGTTTCGCATCTTTTATGGCGCGATCGCTAACCTTCAGGAGTAATAGTTGTTGCGTGTTTAATGTTTCGATTTCATTCGGTGGGATTTTGTACGATAAAGTATCAATTTCAAAATCTTTAATATATGCTCCTACTGGCGCTTTACCATCTGCTAAACCGTAATCTTTCAGAATATTTTCTTGGTTTTCTATACCGTGCCATCTTTGAGGCGGTAGGGAAATAAAATGTTGGGTGCCATCATAAATACTGCGTTCAAAAGCATCTAAACCATTACAGTTCCCGAAAAAGGCATCCATGCCAACAATGGCAACTTTGGAAGATAAAACAGGTGCGATTGATTCAACTGGTTGTGTTGTATTTCCTTGTTCTAAAATTATATGAGAATTAGTACCGCCAAAACCAAAAGCGCTAATAGCTGCCCGTTTTGTTGATAAATTATTATTCGGCCATGCTGTAGCTGTTCTTACAATTGTATCGGCGGAAATTGTCTTATTTTCTGAGGATAAAGGTTCAGTAACATTAATGGTTGGTGGAATTACGCCATGAGACATACTCAAAATTACTTTAGTCAAGCCAACCATACCAGCAGCAGTTAGCAAGTGACCTATATTTGCTTTAGCAGAACCCACCAGAGGCGCAGCTTGATTTTGACCAAAGAAGGTTTCTACAGAGTTGACTTCAGTTGTATCTCCTAGTAATGTGCCAGTAGCATGACACTCTAAATAATCGATGGTTTTTGGACTAATTTTTGCCTCTTTATAAGCTCGTTCAAAAGCTAAGATTTGTCCTTTAGGATTTGGACTAAGTAAATGCTTACCTTTGCCATCATTTGAAAGTCCATTACCACAGATGGTAGCAAGAATATTATCGCCATCTCTGATGGCATCAGAATATCTTTTCAGCATTACCATCCCAACACCATCAGAGGGAATTAATCCTCTAGAGGATTTATCTAAGGGACGACTAATATCATTTTCTGGATAACCTTGAACACCAGAAAATAGCATCCGCACGAATAAGGAATCTGCACAACTGATGGCTCCAGCTAACATCACATCAGCTTTGTGTGACCATAAGTAATGAGATGCTAATTTAATAGCATAAAATGATGATGAACAAGCAGCATCTAGACAGAAATTAGTCTCGGATAGAGAGAGGGCTTGAGCAATAATAGATGCTGGTAAGCCAGATATCATCGCATTGTAAAAAGACGCTTTATTTGCAGTTAATACAGCTAAATCAAAGTTTTCATACTGCAAAAGTTCTTTGACAGCAGGGGTAAGAGCTTTCTGGTAAATGGGAGAGAATAATTGATTAGATAATTTTGTCGGTAACGACAAATTACCTAAAATGATGCCACATTTTGAGAGAACAGTTTGATTACCCCAATAACCACTCTTTACAATTGCTTGTTTAGCAGCATACAATGACCATTTGAAGGTGTTATCTAAACTAGCAACTAACTCTGATGGTAGATTGTATTCACTAGGGTCAAACTGAAAGTTACGGATGTATCCGCCTTTGAGCGAATAGGTTTTGTCTGGTGTACCTTTAACTGGATTATGAAAGATTGTTGGGTCTACTCCCATGTCTTCGACAGTTGCAGAGGATGTCGAATCTTTTTTATTAACAAGATTTTGCCAAAACTCTTCCGGGTTTTTCGCATCAGGAAATAGACATGATAATCCGATAATGGCTATTTTTTCCACTAGTTATATCCTTAAGGTTTGGGTATTAGGCAAGAGATATTTAAAACGCAGGATTTACGCTGTTCCCCAAACTTTAAACTAGTCAAATCTCACATACGAGGTAAGAGAGGCGCAGAGAAAAGAAGTTGAAAACTACTAGCTTCGGAGTGATTTCATTGACCAAATAATTGCGTGAGCGCCGAGCATACGCGAATATATTTGTCCTTGACGATCATGTACGATAAAGTCAGCGATCGCACTAGTTGCTGTTTTCGCTTTCACTTCACAAGAAACGTAAAAAGGTTTGTTATGTGGTGTAGCTACAAACTGTTCATATTTTTCCACTCTACCAGGTAAACAACCTTCTTGATAAAAGTGCTGTGTCCAAATCCATAACCCGTGCATACTCAAGTCAATCGTATAAGGATTGATCCATTGCACTGGAAATTGTCCTTGTTGCTTGTCGCTGATTTCTTGCCAAAAACATTCTGTAGTAATTTTTTCTGGGCTAATGTTTAAAACTTTTTGGACTTCCTGAAAAGCAGGGCCATGAAATAATGTACTTCCTCCATTTTGGTAAAGGGCTTTTCCTGTAACGGTGATGATGTTATCCTGTTCAAGATTAATTGATTCATAAGGACGGCAAATGGGGATTTCTTGCCGAAGATTGAGTTGAGCGCTAAAATGATAATGAATTTTTCCTTGTGGGTTTTTACTCCAGATTTTCGCTTTAATTTCGATGCTTTCAAAGCTAATCTTGGAAATCTCTTCTATTTCTAAAATATGTTCCTTTGCTAAAGATTCATTGACAGTAATCCCCTTCAGAATTTTAAAATCTTTGTGATAGAACAATTTGTAACCGGGATAAAGTTGTTCACAAGCATTAATCATCCATGACATTGCACAAGTTGCTGGTAAAACTGGAGAACCAGCGATAGTATGATCCAGCAAAAAAGGATTATCTGCTAGTGTGATTTGGCGACGAATATGATGGGTTCGTAGTTGAGAATCTAGTTCTGTGGCAACTGGAATTAGTTTGCTACCAATCACAACTTGTGTAGTTGCATGATTAGCATTACCCATTTCTTGAACGAGCATTTGTGCTCCAGCTGCAACGGGAATTATTTCAATTCCACGCTCTTGAAAAACTTTCTTTAATTCCGGTGTCACCATCCCACTATCCCAAGCACCCCAGTTGATCGCAACTACATGACATGAGGGATATTGTTGCTTGAAGATATGGGCTGATTTATTGAGAATTTCATTGGCGATCGCATAATCCGATTGTCCAGTATTTCCGTGAAATCCTGTTACGGAAGAAAACAAAACCAAATACTGGAGTTGATTAGGATTGATGCAAGCCAACAGGTTTTCTAAACCTTGAACTTTGGCGGTGTAAACTTTTTCAAAATCCTCTTCTGTTTTCTTTTCAATTAACTTATCGGCTAAATTGCCAGCGCCGTGGATGATTCCTGTAATTGACCCAACATTAGCCAGCTTTTCTTGTAAAGCCTGCGTATCTGTAACATCAACACTGATATATTCTGCTTTAGCTCCGGTTTTTTCAATTGCTGCTAAAGTATTTTTAATTTCGCGGCTGGAGGTAATTTTGTTATATATTTTTTGCACGCTCATGGGTGTGGGTTTCTCTCCTTGGGAAAGAAGATTTTCCATGATGCGTTTTTTCAATGCGGATTCATCACAATCTTGAGCAAAATCTGGCTCGGTTTCTAATAGTTCGGAGCGACCGAGAAGGATGAATTTGCCGGGTTGCTGTTGGGCTAATTTGATAGTACACTCAGCCGTAATCCCTTTTGCACCGCCGCTCACAACAAAGACAGATGATGGACTAAGCTGGGCTGTTTGGGTCATAAATCCTCTGATATTAATTCGTAATTCGTAATTAAGACAAGTTGTTTTCTATCTCTTTCTCTGTTTACTCTGCGGTTATTTAAAAAACGAACCGCAGAGGCGCAGAGAGAAAAGATTAATCAGCAATTAAAGTGACTCGTCCTTGTGAGCCGTAGCCAACTTCACTGATATAAAGATTGGGGTCGTGAAGCTCGGCGATAATATTGTGTACTGACTGTTTAGCGTCAAGTCTGGGACTTAGGTCGATCGCACGAGTGAATACTTTTGGCCATTCCCATCTCAGAGTCTTGGTTAATCCGAATAAACCAGCGCCGATCGCCCCGAAGTTGACTTTGTACTCTAAGCCGAAGGCTCCATCAAGGTGAGCTACTGTACAGAAACAACTACGTCCATGCTTTGCAGCTTCGTTGAGGGAAGGTTTGAGGTGTTTCGCCATTAAAAATACGTGCTTGACGATCGCCTTTTCTTGTTCGTTATAAGAAATACTTCCGGTGTGATTTCCTACAAACATTGGATGGAGATGGATGAAAGCCCCAATCGCTCCGCAGTGAGATGCGATCGCTTGCAATTGTTGTTGAAGATGTTCTTCACTCAAGTTTGCTAAGGTGACGCGGGTTACTCCTGTGGGTAAGGGCGCTTGTTGGACGATCAGCGATTGGGGGAAGCTGATAACTACTACTTTCCAGCCTTTGGCGATTAGGGATTCAGTTAATTTGAAAGTGGTGAGGGAACCATCATCGGTGATTAAAGCGATGTGTCCCTCTGGTAACGTGAAATCCAAATAATCGGGTTGTACTAGACTTCTGAGTTTGACCGGATGGCGCTGGATATTATGCTCTAATTCTGGTGGCTGTTGGACAAACTCAGGCTCAGACTTTTTTTTTTCACCTCCAGCTAACTGCTGTAGGTAATCGACTATTTGACCGATGGTGCGGAGTTCTCCGAGTTCTTCGATATTCGGTTTGGGTAAGTTGGGGTACATTTCTTGCATCGCCCCTAAGATTTCTACCCGTTTGATAGAGTCAATCCCTAAGTCGGCTTCCATGTCCATTTCCAATTCCAGCATTTCTACTGGATAACCAGTCTTATCACTGGTGATGGCTAGTAGGGTTTGACCTAAGTCTGCAAATTCATCAGTTACAACTAGTTCTGTGTTGAATGCGACAACTATACTTGATTCCGGTGAAGTAACTACCTCAACTACGGGTACAGCCTCTACTACAATCTCGGTTGCTTGTTGTACTTCGTGAATTGCAATTTCTACAGAAATACTTCTGGAAGCCTGGGATTGCAGATACTCTACAACTTGACCGATGGTGCGGAGTTCTGCCAGTTCTTCAACGTTTGGCTTGGGTAGGTTGGGGTACATTTCCTGTAGCGCCCCCAGGATTTCTACCCGTTTGATGGAGTCAATTCCTAAATCGGCCTCCATATCCATGTCCATTTCCAGCATCTCTACTGGGTAGCCCGTCTTGTCGCTGGTGATGGCTAATAAGTTTTTATCCAAGTCAACAACATCAATGGTTGCGCCGGATACAGGTGCAGCAATTATGGCTGCTGGTTCTGGGCTGAATACGACAATTTCGTTGACTGGGGGTGAGCTAATTTTGACTACAACCTCGCTTTGAGGTTCTACTACTGGGACAGGTGGCTCGGCTACAGGCTTTACTGTCTCGGTAGGAAGTGGGGAGAAGAGATTAGGGAGCAAAGAAGAGGAATTTTCATCCTTCTTAGCAGTGGGAAATACAGGAGTTTCAATTACAGGCTCCACCACTTGGGGAGTAGGCGGTAGAGGTGCTGGGGTAACATTTAAGCCATTTTTAGCTACAGGCTCAGTTACAGGCAAAGGCTGGCTTTCTACTATCTTGGTAGTAGGAGGTACGGGTGCATCAGTAAGAGTTGTTTCTCTGGTGAAGGGAGCGAAATTGCTAAGTTTCTCTGTTAGTTGGGTTGCTCCCTCACCAGAGATGATTTGAGAATACTCTTGCTGTATGAGTTGGAAAAAGTTTTTAGTATATTCCAGTTGCTCTTGGAGATATTGCTCATGGATGCGTAGGGTTTCACCTTGTTGGGAATGAAACTGCATCATGCTGCGCTCTAAGCTTTCCATCACAACTAACTTCATTTTGGCAGTTTCGGCTGTTGATTTACTTTCACTCAACAAGGAATTCTGCTGCTGCATCAGTTGGAAAAACGCTTTGGCGTATTCCATTTGATGGTTGAGATAAGTACCGTGAACTTGTAAATTCTCGGCTTGATTTTCCTGAAACTGTGTCAGAAGATATTCTAAACTTGCTAAAAGTTGTTCGTAATTTGTAAGTTTTTCTGGTATTGGTTGCATCTTAGATTCCTGGGCTGGTTGTGAAAGGGTCACAGGATTCATCTGTTGCTCTGTTTGGGTGATATTAGAAGTCACACTACTCATTGCTGGGGTGAGTTTTTTATGTCCGTTAGTCTCGATCGCAGCCAGAGGTGGTGTTACACCTGGGCTACTAAACAAAGGAGCCGCATCAGGATATTCGGGGGTAGGTAATGTGACTTGATGCCCATCCTGCAAAGCTAGAGCGAAAGCATTTTTCGTTTTTTCGGATCTGTAGTTTATCCCGTTTAAACGGACATTTAATGTCTTCTTCGTCTCAATTGGGGGGATAGTTTGAGGAAGTTGGTAAGGATCGAGGTTATTCAAAGCCAAACCAATTACTCGCAACTGCACAACTGCTTCTCGTAAGGAGCGATCGCTATTCTTTTGAGTGCTGGGATTTAAAGATACGGTTAGGTGTGGGCGATCGCCAAGGATATCTTTTACCAAGTTGGTGAGAATTCTTCTCGGCCCAAATTCCACAAAGCAAGTACCACCCGCCGCATAGATATTTTCAATTTCCTGTTTAAACAGCACTGAATTAGAAAGGTGCGTTTCCAAGATTTTTTGAATACCTTGGGGTTCTTTGGGATACTGCTTACTGGTGACGTTGCTGTAAACAGGGATTTTGGGACTTTGGAATTTGACAGACTTAGTAGCGATCGCAAAGGATTTCTGAGCAAAGGCGATTAGCGGTGTATGGAACGCTGCTGAAACAGGTAACAATACAGCTGTATATCCTTTCTCGTGTAAAGCCTCTCTAACTCTGACTATTTCTGCGGTAGGCCCAGCCAAGACAAATTGAGTTGGAGAATTTTGATTAGCGATCGCAACTTGCGGAAAATGTCTGATTACGGCTTCCACTTTGTTGATGTCTTCTTTAACAGCCAGCATACTACCCGCATCATGATCCGGATCTTCGGGAGCCGCCATTGCTTGACCCCTAGCTTTCACTAAGAACAAGTAATCTTCGGTACTCAAAACTCCCGCAGCCCATAGCGCTGTCAGTTCACCAAAACTATGTCCCGCGACAAAATCTGATTTGAATCCAGCTTGTTGCAGAATACTGTACATCCCTGCACTCAACACCCCAATAGCTGGTTGAGCGTATTCTGTGCGTTGTAAAGCAGCAATTTGGACATTTTTTTCTGTTTCTCCAAACACAGGATGAGGAAAAACGATTTCTGACAACGGCTGCAAATTATCTTTGAGCAACAGGCTATCCATATAACCATGAAGACGGCGCATCAAAGGAAAATTCATCACCAGTTCCCGGCCCATCTCCAAGTATTGCGAACCTTGACCAGAAAATAGAGAGACAACTTTTCCGCCCAACTCCATACCAGAGGCGCGGTAATAAATTCCTTGGGGATGCTCCCAAGATGCTGCTGTTCCTTTGTGTTTCAGCCAGTCAATGCTAGTTTGCAGCAACTTGCAAGCTTCTTCGAGATTTTCAGCTACGAACCCAAATCTGGCAGCAGAGAGGGGAATTTGTGGCGATTTGCACTCATTGACTAATTGGGTGTAATGTGCTTTGCCTTCAGGCGATCGCAACTTACCTAAAATCTCTTCCGATTTGCTCAACAATTGGTCTACTGTGGGAGCAAACAACAGCACTTCACTAGCACCACAGTGTAAGCGGTAAGCGTGGTTTTGCTCGGCTTCATATTCTTCCAAAACAACGTGATAGTTAGTTCCACCAAAGCCAAAAGAACTTACACCTGCGCGTCTTGGCGCTTCCCCTTCTGGACGAATCCAAGGTCTGGTTTCGGTATTCAAATAAAAGGATGAAGTTTTAATGTTGAGTTTGGGGTTCGGCTCAGTGATATTAATTGTCGGCGGTAATACTTTGTGATGTAGCGCCAAAGCAGTTTTAATCAAACTCGCCGCACCCGCAGCCGCTTTTGTGTGTCCAATTTGTGATTTCACACTACCCAAAGCGATGTGCTGCTTTTTGTCATCATGCACATCAAAAAAGTCTTTTAAAGATCCGAATTCTGTCGGATCTCCAGCCATTGTACCAGTGCCATGTGCTTCCATCAAACCAACGGTGGCGGGAGAAAAACCGGCATCTTCATAAGCACGTTCTAAAGCTTTGACTTGACCTTCTTTGCGAGGAGCATAAATACTCTTGTAACGCCCATCGCTGGAAGTACCAATACCTTTAATTACGGCATAGATTTTATCGTTGTCCCGTTCAGCATCTTCCAACCGTTTGAGGACAATCATTCCGATACCTTCACCTAGCATCATCCCATCTGACTTAGCATCGAAAGGTTTGACATTTTCACTAGGAGAAACAGCCGGTGTTTTGCTGAAAGAGATGTAAGCCATGATGGTGTTATCGGTATCAACACCACCAGTCAGCATCATGTCAGAACGATGCTCAACTAGCTCACTAATTGCCATTTTTAAAGCACCAAAGGAACTAGCGCAAGCGGCATCAACTACGCAATTCATCCCGCCAAAATTCAGGCGATTGGCAATTCTACCCGCGACTACGTTAGCTAACATTCCAGGGAAAGCATTCTCATCCCATTTCACATAAGCGCTTTTGATTTTATCAACGATTTTTTGCGTATCTTCGTCAGATAAACCACTGCTTTTGAGTGCTTTTTCCCAAATCGGATATTCCAATCTTGCAGAAAGTGGCATTCCTAATTGCTTGGCCATCGCCACGCCTAAGATTACCCCAACCATCTCGCGGTTAAACTGACGTTTTTCCCCATAACCTGCATCTTCCATCGCTTCTTTCGCAACTACTAAACTTAATAGTTGCGATACATCTGTAACTTCCAAAATGCTGGGTGGTATGCCGAATTCCATCGGGTTAAAATCTACCTCTGGAAGAAATCCACCTCTTTTACAGTAGGTTTTATCTTCAGGGCTTCTGGGATTTGGATCGTAATAGTCTTCAACACTCCAGTGGGTGGAAGGAACATCAGTAATACAGTCAATTTTGTTTACTATATTTTGCCAATATTCCCGCAAATTTCTGGCTTGAGGCAATAGAGAAGCCATCCCAACAATGGCGATAGGATTGTGTTGTAATTGTCTGTTAATTCTGTTGATTGACACTGATTTATCTGATTTCATGTTTCTTTCCTCTATAGACTTCATTACAGCCTTTTCACAATTATTGATAAGGCTCTCTAACTCCGCTAAGGCAGTATCAATTGAATAAGCAGACATAGGACATAGTTAGTACTGTGGATTGTGTAGCTACAGTAATTTCTGTTGCCTACTAAATAATGAAAATCTCTCATCTTATAAGCAGCTAGCTATCCTATCTGTGCTAAATGCTTTTCTCCAAATCGACACTACACGACACGACTGCCTTCATATAGCCTTAGATTTATAGGCGATTTTGGCACACTGTGTAGGCGTAGCCCGTCGTAGACATCGCAAAAAAATGTTAGACAACGCTAGACTCTTAATATTGTGGCAATAGGTCGATGACGTTGTTAAAACTGGTAAAATAGTCTTGGAGTTTAATAGCTGCTTAACCAGTGAATTCAATCCATTTGTAATAGTAGAGATTTTCCGCAATGGTATCCTACTAGAGCGATGAAAACTGAGGAGTAGCTAAGGAAACAGAAACGTTTTTTTCACCCGATACCGTTTGATTATCTAGCCTAATCACAGCAATATAGCTGGTGTTAATAACAACGTTCTGTATCTCAATCAATGTCATAGCTAGTTTCAACGTCCAGGATAATGTATTTTATGGTATTTGACCTAGTGAAGTTGACAATTTCGTTACAGAAAAGACACCACCTTTAATCAGAGTTTATGCCAATTGAGAAAGTAATTAAACGAGTACCATGTCATGAAAACACAGTTATCTTTAGTTATTTTTAATTTAAAAACATCAATTAAATAACTAGTTTATATAACCACTTTAAAACATTGAATTAATAAAAACACTAGCATACTTTACAGAAACTAAATTATTCCTTTAAAGTTATTTTATAAATGATTATATACTTTTACTGATATAAATTTTGAATTAAACTTAATATAAAAGTATAATTTATGACTAAATTAATGTGCGATAAATTTTGTTATCTATGGAATAAACATAAATATTTTCTTGATTTAGTTAACACTACAAATCTGTCGTCCAGCAAGTAACAGCCCAATAGATACATAGATAAATTGAAAAAATACAAGTATTATTTTTCAGATAAACATCATAATTAAGTTAAAGTATTTGGTTATTTTTCAATATAAGTCAACTTAAAAAGCAAGGTGGTTATTTATAAAGCAAATATTAATTTTTAATATGTTGCTTGATAAACATAATATGGGTTTAATAGGTCTTCGGTAAAAAGTAAATCGAAGCAAAGCTTAGGTGAGAGCATCTTATCTACCACCTAACCCGCCTTGCAATTAATTGCAAGGCGGGTTAGCTTAAGTAGGGGCAATTCATCAATTACCTCTACTAGAAATCGTTATCATAATGTCTTATATTACACAATCTTGACAAGAATAGTCTGTTAGTAATATAAAATCTGCTTAATAACTAACTATTTGTAAATATTAAATTGCTAAATAAAAAAAGTAATTAGTATATCTTTCAGCATATCATCTTGCTGCAATAAAATCTTAAAGTGAAAGAATCAAGATTTATGCAAATTGAATTAGTTGACAATAATTAAGCATTTTGCCATAATTAATAATAAGTTTATCCCGATTTTTATTTCATTTTTATTAGCGCTTCGTTGTTCTTGAAAGTTAAGTTTCCTGACTAGCGTTATTGTATTTTACGCTACTGGATTAGATATCAAATTAGGATATAACTTAGGAAGCTTTAAAGTAACACGCCATTAATTTTCACGCCACAATAGTAAGTTTGGGCGGTAAAAGCGTACAACAATTCATATAAAACCAATTTAGACCCCTCCACTTAATTTAAAGTAGAAAACTTAGAGGAAAAGCCCTTTTGGTAAATTGCGGATGAGTCTATTCTAATCGATTAAATATAACCAGGCTATCACCTAAAAAATCAGAATTGGAATGAAAAGATGGCAGTAAATAAAGAAAGTCGATTATTCACAAAACCCGTAGGGCGATCGCAAGTAATTTTAGCAGCTTCTCTGACTTTAGCGGCTGGATTAATCGCTTTCTATAGTTTGGCCTCCTATTGGTCTAAACCTAAAGTTGTGACATCGCAAGCGATTCCTCCAAAAGCTGCCACGCCTGCGAAAATTGCTGTGACAGCTTTGGGACGTTTGGAGCCAGAAGGCGAAGTTACTACTTTAACTGCTCCTGCTTCTAATAATGGGGTACGAGTAGACAGACTGTTGGTGAAAGAAGGAGAAACGGTTAAAGCAGGGCAAGTACTGGCATATCTCGAAAATTATGGTCGTTCTAAAACATCTTTACAACAGGCTATAGACCAACTCCAAGTTGCCAAAGCTAAACTAGCGCAGGTGAAATCTGGAGGTAAAAGCGGAGATGTTGATGCTCAAAAGGCTGTAATTGCTCGGTTAGAGCCACAATATAAAGGGGACGTTGCGACACAACAGGCGACAATTGACCGCATCCAAGCGGAAGTAGACAATGCTCAAGCTGAGAACGATCGCTATCAGCAATTATATAAACAAGGTGCGATCGCGGCTTCTGTAGTAGATACCAAAGCTTTGCAACTAAAGACTACACAACAGCAGCTAACAGAAGCTCAAGCCACCCTCAAACGGACTGAAGACATATTCCAAGCACAACGCAAGCAAGCACAAGCGCAACTCACCAGTATTAGTGAAGTGCGTGGTGTAGATGTTCAAGTAGCACAAACTGAAGTTAACAGTGCCACAACTTCTGTTCAACAAGCAAAAGCCGACTTAGATTTGAGTTACATCAAATCTCCCATAAATGGCAAAATTTTGAAAATTAACGCCAAAACCGGAGAAGTCATCAGCACCAGCAGAGGATTTGCTGAAATCGGTAAAACATCTCAAATGTATGTGATTGCAGAGGTGTATCAAACCGATGTTCAAAAAGTGCGTGTAGGACAAAAAGCTACCATTAACAGCACTGCATTTACTGGAACAATAAAAGGAACTGTAAAAGAGATTGGTTGGCAGGTTGACAAGCAAAACATCTTTAGCCTCAACCCTAATTCAGATACAGACCGCAGAATAGTTGAAGTGAAAATCTCCATCGATAATCCCGCAGAAAGTGAAAAGGTTGCTCGTTTAACTAACTTACAAGTGGATGTCGCCATTCATATTTAGTCATCAGTCATAGGTCATTCTACAAATGACCAATGACAAATGATAAATAACAAATGACAAATAATAAATAAATCTATGATTTTCAAAATTCCTTTAGCATGGCTACAGCTAGCCCAGCAAAGAGTTCGTTTATTAGTAGCTGTAGCTGGTATTGGTTTTATTGTACTGCTAATGTTTGTACAACTTGGTTTTCAAGATGCTCTCTATTCCAGTGCAACCGCAGTGCATCAGAATCTCAAGGGAGATTTATTTCTAGTTAGTTCGCAATATAAATCTTTAACCTCAAATCAAAGTTTTTCGCGGACTCGTTTATACCAATCTCTGGGGTTTGATGGTGTAGAGTCAGTTAGCCCCATGTATTTACAATTTGCCAAACTGAAAAATCCGGCAACTAGTGAGAAATATTCAATATATGTCATTGGTTTCGATCCGGGTAGACCTGTGATGAACATCCCAGAAGTTGAGAAAAATTTAGACAAACTCAAAACTCCTGATGTTGTGCTTTTTGACCGGGGTTCTCGCCCAGAGTTTGGCCCAATAGCCGAAAAATTTAATGCCGGAGAGACTGCACAGACAATTGAAATATTCCCCTTCAACTCATTAATTGGTTATAGAGTGAGAATTGGTGGCTTATTCACATTAGGGCCTTCCTTTGGTGTAGATGGTAATTTACTTGTTAGTGACTCCACTTTCTTGAGGATAAATCCTAATACTCGTCCAGCAGATATGATAGATATTGGTTTGATTTCCCTCAAACCTGGTACTAACGCAGAAACAGTACTGAAAAATTTACAAACAAGTTTGCCTAATGATGTCCAAGTTTTTACACGCCAAGGCTTCATTGATTTTGAAAAAACATATTGGGCTGTCAGAACACCTATTGGTTTTATTCTTAACTTGATGTTAACAATGGCTGCGGTTGTTGGTGTAGTTATTGTTTATCAAATTCTTTACAGTAATATTGCTACACAGTTCATTGCTTATGCCACTTTAAAAGCCATAGGTTATACCAATAACTATTTACTAAATGTGGTATTTCAACAAGCTTTAATTTTGGCAATCTTAGGTTATATCCCAGGATTTATTACTTCTATCTTGTTATATGATTTTGCAGCAGAGGCAACTAAATTACCAATACTTATGACTGCTAATAATGCGGTAATTGTTTTAACTTCAACAGTTTTAATGTGCATAACATCAGGAGCACTTGCTATCAACAAACTCCGCTCCGCAGATCCAGGAGATGTTTTCTAACTAGTTCATAGCAAAAAAATAACTTGATTATTTTGTCATGATATAGACTGATAGCTAAGTATTAGTGCAGCTTCTCCATAAAAAAAATCTTCCTATATCAATTTTATATTTTAGATTAAAAGTATTTACCAAAACTATAATTTGGTATTACTTCAAATCTTTTATCTAAAAGCTCAAATTCACCTATTTAACAATAATTTCGATTTTATGAACCTCAAAGACAAAACTCTCCTAATTACTGGGATTAATGAATTTGTCGGTTTGCGTACAGCCGAGTTAGCCATAGCACAAGGGATGAAGGTTCGTGGACTACAAAGTTCTACAGCACAGAACAAACAATTACAGAACTTAGGTATAGAGGTAATTATTGGTAATATCACCGATTCTACTATTGCTCAAAAAGCTTGTCAGGGAGTAGATATCGTTTTACATACAGAGCAAATTGCCGAAGAAGCTGGTGAAATTAAGCATTTTCGTGATATCAATGTTGGCGGTACTATTAATATGGCTAAAGCCGCTAAACAGGCTGGTGTCAAAACATTTGTGCATTTATCTAGTGTAATGGTTTATGGTTTCAATTATCCTGATGGTGTTACAGAATCTGGACCACTCTCTGGCGAAAATAACCCCTACTGTCAAACAAAAATAGAAGCCGAAACAGCACTTTTAGAACTAAATAATCCCTCAGATTTTGGCATTATTGTGATTCGATCTGGAGATATTTATGGGCCAGGCAGTATTCCCTGGATAGTTAGACCAATTCTGATGATGCGCCAAAAATTATTTGCTTGTGCCAACGATGCTAATGGAGTAATCAATCATGTGTATATAGATAACCTGATTGATAGCATCTTTCTCGCAATAGAAAAAGAAATTTATGGGGAAATATTTAATATTACTGATGGACAAGAAACTTCGTGGAAAGAGTATTTTATACGTTTAGCAGCAATGGAAGATTTACAAGCACCTCTTTCATTGTCGAAAGATGAAATTAAATTGTTTTTGAAGTTACGTGTTCAAGGACAAAAACTTTTTCGGAAAAAAGTTGATATTTTACCAGAGTCTATAGATTTTATGACTCGTCCTTACGCTTGTTCTATTGCCAAAGCCCAAAATCTGTTAAATTACAAACCAGCAATTGACCTAGAATTAGGTATGCGGCAAACACATGAATGGCTGCAAAAAACAGATATTCAAAGCTTGATGAAATAGTTCTTAGGGAGTAAGAAGTTATAAAAATTAGAATAGTAGGTTGGATTAAGCGATCGCAAAACTCAACAAAACTTTGATCTGGGTTTTGTTCCTTAAACTAACCTACTAAAATCTGACTTTTTATATTGTGTTTACCTAACTACAATTAAGCAGAAAATAATCCACAGATTTTCCGAATACATGTTTTCTATGAGTAGCAATCAGCCACGATTGAGTATCGGATTGCCTGTATACAATGGTGAAAAATTTATCAAAGAAGCTATAGATTCACTCTTGGCTCAGACCTTTGAAGATTTTGAACTAATTATTTCAGATAATGCATCTACAGATAAAACTGAGGAAATTTGTAGAGGTTATGCCGAGCAAGACCAGCGTATTTGTTACTACCGCAATGACAAGAATATCGGTTGTGCTCGTAACTTTGATCGTGTCTTAAAACTGTCTTCGGGTGAGTATTTTAAATGGGCAGCCCATGACGATCTACATTCTCCAGATTTTATCAAGAAGTGTGTTGAGGTACTTGACCAAGATCCTACCATAATCTTGTGTCACTCCCAGGCATATTTCATTGATGAACAGGGGAATTTTATCCAAAATTACGATATCAAAGTCAAGGCAGATGCACTAAAACCACACGAGCGTTTTCACGAATTGCTGACCAAGCATTTATGTTATCAATGTTACGGGGTAATTCGTGCTGGTGCTTTGAAAAAGATACCGCCTATGGGTGGTTATGGTAATGCAGATGGAATTCTCTTGTTAAGACTTGGTGTTCTCGGTAGATTTTATGAAATTCCTGAATACCTGTTTTTTTTCAGAAGTCATCCGCAACAATCAATGAGTATGTTTTTCCCAAATTATTTGTTGTTAACAAATAAAAATCAAAAATCATTCTTGAGTATGCTGCCTGATTTTTATGCATATACAGTGTGGTTTGATTCAGCAAAAAAAGGAAAAATTTTATTGCCACATTGGAGAATGATTTGGGAGTATATATTCTCTATCTGGTGTTGTCCCCTGAGTTTATATGAGCGGCTGTGTTGTCATATAAGTCTATATCAGCAGTTAAAAGGAACAGAATATCTTTTGTTAAAAGATTTGCTAATAGCGCTGCAAAGACTTTGGAAACGTTGGCAACCAGCATCAATTAAAGAACACCAAATCACGCTTTGAACGAATTAGTTCAGAAATAAAAGCTGATTAACGCAGCTTTGTATCATCTTCAAAATCACCTATCTTGACTAAAAAATTATGCTGAAACTATCTCAACTATCTCATGTTTTGCTTGCTACTTTAGTAAGTATCAGCTTTGCTAAAACAGTGAATGCTGAGCCAACTGCAACACTTAACGTTGTAGTAAATGGAATACATCATCAAAAAGGTGAGATTTGCTTTCGAGTTTATGCAAATGAAAAAGGATTTCCAATGAGTAGTACTAGTGAAGCTCAAAGTGGCTGCGCTAAGATTAATGGCGGTTCTGTAACAAAAAAATTCTCCGGTTTGAAACCTGGAACTTATGCTGTCGCTGTGGTTGACGATCAAAATGGCGATCGCAAACTCAATAAAGACTTTTTCGGTATTCCCAAAGAAGGTTTTGGAATTTCTAAAAATCCAACTGTGTCCATACAAACAGGTACACCAAAGTTTCGTGATGCCAGTTTTGTTGTAAACAAAAATACAACAGTTAACATCATCATGAAATATTCGCTTGATTCGTAAAGGGACTGGGGATTGGGGATTGGGGACTGGGGATTGGGGACTGGGGACTGAGGACTGGGGACTAAGAACTGGCTCTCTAGAAGATATTTCTGATTCCTAATCCCTAATCCTTTATCCCCCATCCTTAATCCCTAATCCCCAATCCTTAATCCCCATTACCCCTTATCCCCAGAGGGGGCCCCACCTTCCCCAGTCCCCAATCCCTCATTCTGTCGGAGACTAAAAATTTAATGGAAGATTTGGCAATATTTCTGTCTAAGTCTTTGATGGGTTGGCTGGTTATTCAGGTGTGTTTCACGCTTGTCTTTATATGGTATCTACGCTCGTCTAAAAAAAACTTATTACCAGATGACCAGTTGCCCAAAACAGCAGTAATTCTTTGCTTACGGGGAGCTGATCCGTTTTTGCCTCGATGTTTGCGATCGCTCCTAAATCAAAACTATCCACAGTATGATTTAAAATTAATCGTTGATAGTCACGAAGATCCGGCTTGGAAAATTGCTAGTGAAACCATTACTGAGCAAGAAGCAACTAATGTTCAAATCAGCCCTTTGAGAATAGTACGTAACAGTTGTAGTCTCAAATGCAGTTCTTTAATCCAAGCTATCCGTGAGTTGGACGATTCTTATAAGGTGGTTGCTTTAGTAGATGCTGATACTATAGTTCATTTGAATTGGCTGCGAGAATTAGTTAGTCCTTTGGGCGATGCGAAAGTCGGCGCAACAACCGGCAATCGTTGGTATGTACCAACTGGTAAGTATTGGGGTTCTTTAGTGCGGTACGTCGGCAATGTGTCCACGGTAGTACAAATGTTTATCTTCCAGATTCCTTGGGGTGGAACTTTGGCTGTGAAAACTGAAGTACTTCGTCAAACAGAACTGCTAGATAAATGGGGACAAGCTCTAGGCGAAGATTTTATGATGCACAATATCTTGAAAAAACATGGTTTTCAGGTAAAGTTTGTGCCTTCGCTGCTAATAGTCAATCGTGAAGAGACTGATTTATTCAACTTAATAGACTATCTCAAGCGCCTTATACTTTTTTCTCGACTGTATCATCCCCGTTGGTTGGCTCTTGTTAGTGAAGCTGTTTCTAGCATTTTGTTTCCGACTTTACTAAGCGTGTTAGTTCTAGAGTCGTTGTTAGAGGCAAAATGGGAAGCTGCGGCTCTGTTGTTAGTCTGCTATGGAGTCTACACTGTCGGATTACTCTTGATAATGCTGGTGTTGGAATTAGAGATACAGCGAATGGTTCGCTCTAATGACCAGGCGATCGCTAAATTATCAGCTGCTACAATCATCAAAATGTTGATTGGGATTCCCTTAACACAGTGGGTTTATGGGTTAGCGATGCTATCATCCCTGTGGACATCAACTGTCACCTGGCGCGGTGTCAGCTATCGGGTTAAAGGGCCTTGGAATGTCCACTTAGTAGAATATCGCCCTTATCAATGGTTGGATCAGCCTATTAATAGCAAGGTTTCTCTTTGAATAAATCGCTAAATATCAACTAGGGCATGAAAGTTCTTACACTAAACATTCCCTAGTCATCAAATTGTATTATCTTATATTTAGTAGAACTATATTAGCTATAACCCTTGTAAAAAGATACATTTTTCCTAGTTGATTACCAAAACGCATTTATATTTTTGGCAAGGGTTTAGACAAATATATTAAGGGGAATTTTGACTTAGCATTTTGGATGTTTTGATAGTTTCAATCCAGGTTTATAAACATCCGTTTCAAACTCGACATTTTCAGCTATCTGACGATGCGTAAATCCTTAGTCTAACTGTATTAGTGGGAATTTCTGAGCCAAATAATCAGGATGTTCATCAAACATTTGCTGCGTAAATCCTAAGTTAACAACCAGCAATTTTGTGAAATATTCCCCTTTATTATGACTAAGCAAAAACTTCGCATTGCACTGTTTACAGGGTTATACGCTCCTTTCTTGACTGGTGTTTCCGTTGCAGTTCACCAACGAGTTCGTTGGTTGCTAGAACAGGGACATGAGGTTTTTTTAATTCATCCCCAAATCAACGATCGCTACCCAAAAAATGTTGGCGATCGCCCGATGCCAGGTTTAGAGGAAATTCAATCTTTCCCCAATTTTTCTGCTTACGCATTCCCTACAGAACCACTGGTATTCTACAAGTCTCTTCCTCAACCGTTGAACTATCGGCATTGGAGTGATACCAAGTTGCTGGAGAAATTCAAACCCGATATTATCGTGGTTGAAGAGGCAGCCCAAATGAGAGGTTTATACTCATTTTTCTTGCAAGGCTATGGTCGCCCTATCGGCACTCAATACGCAAAAAGAACAGGCACACCAATAATATCACTCTTCCATACAGATATCGTTGCGTATATCAAATATTACTTTGGAGACAGGTTCTTCAATTTAGTTCGTCCCATCGTTCCCGTTTTAGTTAAGCAATTTAGTGAGTCTTATGACTTCAATTACTTCTCTTCTAAAGAGCAACTGACTAAATACGAAGAACTAAAATGCCAACGTGCTGAATACGTCGCTTATCAAGGTATCGATTGCGAAAAATTTCACCCGCGAAACATCTGTTACGATCCAATTCCTAATGATAACCGACCAACTCTTTTGTTTGTCGGACGCATTACCCCCGAAAAGAATGTCAACCAATTACTTGATATCTTTCCAGTCATAGCTGCCAAAATTCCTGATGTCCATCTGGTGATTGTTGGTAGTGGCCCGCTAGATGAAGAGATCCGTGAGCGTGCTAAAAAGTATGGAACGGGTATTACTGTATGGGGTGAGTCTCACGGTACAGAACTTCTGGGTTGGTTTGCTAGAGCAGATATTTTTGTCAACCCCTCCGTCACCGAGAACTTCTGCACGACAAATAACGAAGCATTAGCGTCTGGAACTCCTCTGGTTGCTGTTGTTGCACCGTCAACCTCAGAACAGGTATTTCCTGGTCGTAACGGTTTCCTCGCCCAACCTAACAATCCTACAGATTTCGCCCAAAAGGTAATTGCAATTCTGGAAAATCCTAGTTTGAAAGCAGATATGACTAGAAACGCTCGCCCTTCCATACTTGACTTTGATTGGTCAGCGTGTATGCAGAAATTTGAACACAAACTTTACCAAATCGTTGAAGGAGCGCAGAAGGTAGAGGTAGGTACAACCAGTATAAGACTACAGCGATAAGAAATATGGCGATCGCTAGTATTTACAGTATTAGCGATCGCTAAATAGCGATAGCACATTACTAGCTGATGCTTACAATATCGTGATATGCACCATAAAGAAGACAGTTCGTATTTTTATGTGCGTGTCCCTGCACGAGTTTTAGGATGTCTATGTGCTGGTGAAATTACCATTATTCTATTTCCTGGGCATGGGTTAGTGCTAACAGAACCAATTCAAACCTATCTCATTCCTGAAAACTTGAGAATGCCCAATAGTGAGTTTGATGTATTGTTCAAGCATCCTGGGCAAAAGATGATCCGAATCTTACGCCACAACGAATTTTGTCCAGAAATCGATGCAATTCATGAGTGAAGTTCAACTTATTTCAAGCATTTGAGAATCGACATTTAAAAACCAATTCTCATCAACAAATTCTATATTTTCATCATAAATAAGAACTAATTCACCAATCTTTTGAGTATTATTATTTGGTATTTCTGTGGGATCAACTATAAGGAAAAATTTTAGTTGTAAAAAACGTTCTTGGTAAGTAATACCAATATAACTGCTAACTAATTTGGCTTCTAGGGTACGAGGCAACGTAATTATTTCATAATATTCATCTTGTTCATCCCAGTAACCGCATACTTTATAATTACATTGATTAAGATGTTCTTGAACAAGAATATTGGTATCTAAATTTTCTAATATTTCAGTTAAATCTCTCCAGACTTGATGATTTTTTAATTCTAATCTTGTCATAGTTATGTGGGTTTAATGTTCTGTTACCAATCCAGGGAAGTGTAATCTCCCATCAATGAATTTTGCATGAAATCGACGGTCGCCACCTTTACCTAAGACTTGAGATTTCAAATCGTAGCCTGATTCTTGGGAAGCTACCAATTAGCTAACGTTAACGCAAGCTAAAAGCGAGGTAGGGTGCTTTTATTAATCCTCTTGCATTTTTGTATTTGCATCGCTGTGCTATTTAAACGCAACCTGCTGCAATGCGATTGTTTTAACTTACAATGCGATTGTTTTGACTGACAATGCGATCGCATCGACTGACAATGCGATTGTTTCGGCTGACAATGCCATTGCATCGACTGACAATGCGATTGTTTCGGCTGACAATGCCATTGCATCGACTGACAATGCGATTGTTTCAACTTAAAATGCCATTGACTTACAAAAATTAATCCACTCTATAAAGTTGTGCGAAAAAATCTACAATTGGGTCAAGCTAGTCTTAGCACTATGCCATCCATGCAAGATTGGCATAGTAAACAATCCCCACGCTAAACCTGTAATTAACCCAAAAGGCGTAACCAGATAGTTATTAAAATTCCACAAACCAAAAATCTGTGCTGCCAATTCCAAAGGATAAGCCATCATCAGCACACTTGCAATTGCCACACCACTTCCACCATACTGACTTAACCAGTAAAATCGCTTACCACCAGTTACGCCATACAACAGACGAGTAATCAGCAAACCCGTCACAGTGCCATAGCAGCGCATACACACAGCCATAATAAACGGTGGTGCTAAATCTAACCCCATATCTGGTTGCGGACATACATGATTACCCATGAAATAAATGATGTCCGCAATTCCAGAAAGCAAAGACACTCCAGACGCAGCCAAAAAGGGAGCGATAGGTGGGCCAAAAACCATCCCTACCAACAAGAAATCAGCTATAAAACTGACCCAATTAATTTGCAACTCTTCACTAAAAGCTACTCTTGTCATTTCCCTTTGTCTGCGCCTTTGCGTCTACGTTTTCTTAACGTACCTTATTTACATAAGGACTTGTCAACTTATCCAACTGCTGAATCAACAGACTCAGGAACAAACCTACATCTGTCACCACACCCACCGATTCTACAGAACCGCGATCGCTTAACTTTGTCACCACAGCTGGATTAATATCTACACAGACCATTTTCACACCAGCCGGGGTCATATTACCCACGCCAATTGAGTGCAGCATTGATGACAGCATCAAAATCATCTCTGCACCTTCTAAGTGTTTGGCATATTGCTCCTGTGCTTGAATCAAATCCATTTGGGTATCAGGCAAAGGCCCGTCATCCCGAATCGAACCCGCAAGTACAAAAGGTATATTATTGTGGACACATTCATACATCACGCCACTTTTAATTGCTCCCGCCTCCACAGCTTTCGGAATGCTGCCATAACGGCGGATATTATTAATTACCTTCAGGTGATGGCGATGTCCACCATGCACGGCGACACCCCGCTTCATATCTACACCCAAAGAAGTGCCCATGATACTTTGCTCGATGTCGTGAACTGCGATCGCATTACCACCCAGCAGTGCCTGTACATATCCTTGCCGAATCAGTTGCGCCAAGTGTTCGCCGCCACCAGTGTGAATTACCACAGGGCCAGCCGTGACAACTACTTTACCACCAGCATCGCGGATTTTACGTAATTCCCAAGCCACTTGCTCAACGACTAATTCCACGCGCCGTTCGCTGGAAACTCCTGCCGACATAAAGCTAAATTCTTGAGTGCTGCGGAGTTCCCGCGATTCAGTTTTGCGGATGGTGCGGATACCTAAAACGTCTACAATTACCTGTTCACCGACTTTTAAATCGCGGAGGATTTTACACCGAGCAACTAAACCAGTGGGAGTTTCAGTAATGGCGATCGCGCTATCCATTCGCTGATATTCTACCTTCACCCACTGACCATTAATTCGCACTTCGGTGGGATAAATTGTACTGACGTAGAAATCATCAGGCGCAACGCCATCTTGAATTACTGGCTCTAGTTTGGCATCTCGTTCATCATGGGGTAAATCTACAGCACCCAACTCAATCAACCGGGAAATAATTTCTTCCATCACCTCATGGGATGGTGCTGATACTCTCACCTCGGCGGCTGAAGTACTTTGGCGCTGTTCTCCCAAGCTGAAATTTAGGACTTTGAAACTTCCGCCAGCATCTATAATCAAATCCAAAGCACGGTTAATTAAGCCAGCATCTAGCAAATGTCCTTCCATGCGAATGACGCGGCTTTCTACCGAGACATTCGCATGAATTTCATCCCTAACTGGTTCTGTTACCCGCAAAGTTAAGCATTTAGCCGCACCACCAGCTTTAAGAAATTCTGTCAAAGGTGTTTCTAGCACTTGGAAGCCTACATCTGCAAGGCGGGTTTTCAAAGCATCACTCGCCTTATTCATGATGACGATGCTATCTACATTCACCGTATTACAAGCAAAGTTGACTGCATCAGCCTCTTCAATTGCGATCCGCTTTTCTGGTGCAACTCGCATTTCAATTAAGCGGTTGGAGTAAGAATCAAAAGCACCGGGGTAGTACAGCAAATAGCCATTTGCTAAGGGACAAAAACAGGTATCTAGGTGATAGAAACGTTCGTCTATTAATCGTAGAGATAGCACCTCAATATCCAGCCATTTAGCTAGATAAGGGTGAGAATCTAATTCCGAGCGGAAACCGTATCCCGCCCATAACCAACGTCCTTCTCGATCCAGTAGTGCATCTCCTGCTCCCTCAAAGGGCAAATCTTTGGGAAGTTCATTGACTGTATAACCATTTGCCTCAAACCATTGCTTGAAGTAAGGTTCCTCTCCCTGACGTTCTTTGTGCAAAAAGCGACTGAGGACGACATTCTCGCCCAGAACTAAGCCAGCATTGGCGGTAAAAACCAAATCAGGCCAGCCTTTTTCAGGTGGTACTAAATCTACAATGGCGTGTTCTTTGAGGATTTGATGTAGTCCCTGCCACTGTTCCACGGCGCGATCGCGCGATGATTTGTGAATATTCCCTTCCATCCAAGGGTTAATCACATAGTCTACATCGTAGTGGTCAGGAGGGCACATTAAAAAGCGAATCCGGGAAGTCATAAAAATCTTACAAGCGTTTTGTATGCTACAAGCTTACTTTGAATACAGACCTTTGTTTTTCTACAGGTAAAATCTGCTACTAAAGCTTCTATCTTTTGATAGTTGAAGACTTTGCAAAGGCTTCGTCATCAATTCTATTACTGAAAAATGGTAATGAATAGCAATTTAAAATTCCAAATTAAGAAAGGCTTATCTAATTTAGGTTTCCAGGAAAGTGGGGCCAATAAAAGTGTATTAGAGGGCGAAGCAACTAGATTAAATTCATCGGTATTAGCACCAAAATCTTTATTAAATGCTCTCAAATCCACAGTTCATAGTATGCTAATAACAAGCAACTAACTACTATGTTCGGCAGGTAAAGTCAAGCGAACGCTCATTTTCCCAGCGTTCGCTTTTAACTTTTCACCAACATCGGTGGCTTCTTGGTGACAAAAGCCCCCGTAAGTCTAAGTGTAACAGTGGGGTTTGGGTGAGCAAAAAACTCTTCAATCGCGGGGCGAAGTCTTGAAAATGCTGTTCCATGTATGGGTTGAGTCTGCCACCAGTGAGTTCAGTTAAAGTCTTCATCGCGGGAGCAAAGTCAATTTTTTAACGTAGATGCAAAACTCCCGTAGGCTAACACAAAGAGTGCATACTCCTACGGAAAAAGAAGCTACGCCTTGGGTTTCGTAGAGAAGAACGTAAAAAAGAGAAGGAAGAAATGTTTAACTAAACTGTATTGTCCTATAAATAATTTGCTTACCCTGCCCCCTGCCCCCTGCCCCCTGCCTCCTGCCTCCCTCAAGCAGTCACTATATAAGATGAATTGATCGCTGCTACACGACCAGCATTTACCAAAGCTTGATATACTATCGCCGCTACCTCAGCGCGTGTAGCATCGCGGATAGGATTGAGTTGTTTCAGGTTTGGGTAATTAACGATAATTTTTTTGTCTATAGCTTTTACCACCTCATCTTTGGCATATTCAGGAATCTTGGCTTGGTCATCGAAAACTTTAATAGTTGCCGTACCATTGCTAGATAACACCAGTCCATTCACCAAAGAGACAATTACTTGCACGCGCTGGATATTTTTGTTGGGACTAAAGGTATTGTCGGGAAAACCAGAGAGAAATAAACCTTGATATGCCTGTTGAATTACCTTGGATGCCCACAAGTCTGCTGGTACATCTTTGAATTTGATCGCCGGACGGCTTGATGGTGGATTGAAAGCTTTTACTAGTATTGCCGCGTATTGTGCCCGTGTCATCGTCGCATCAGGTTTAAATGTGCGATCGGGAAAACCATTAACTATTCCCAATTTGACTAATTCTCGAATAAACCCACCTGCCCAATGATTCGCAATATCGGTTAATTCAATAGTAGGTGTTGGTGTTGGCGTTGGCGTTGGTGTTGGTGTTGGTGTTGGTGTTGGTGTTGGCGTTGGCGTTGGCGTTGGCGTTGGTGTTGGCGTTGGAGTTGGTGTTGGCGTTGGGGTCGGGGTCGGGGTTGGGGTTGGGGTTGGAGTTGGCGCTGGAGTTGGTGTTGGTGTTGGAACCGAACTATCTGCAAACTCTATGTTTCCAGTGACTTTAGACGCATCTATTTTATTTCCTAGAGAAATCAGCTTGTTGGAACTGACATTTTGCAAATCAAATTTACCGTTATTGCGTAGAGTATTGCCCCCTGGATTATTGGTACTGCCGATATCCGGTAGAGCAGTTCCAATCACTGTAATTCCATCATCAGTATTATTTTCACTAACATTATTACGTAATACGGGACGGGCACTACCAGAGATGACAATCCCAGAACGGTTTTCATAAATTCTATTATCTCGAAGGATGGGTGATGCAGTATCACTAATGGCAATGCCAAAACCTGTTTTGAAGTAGGTATTATTTTCAATTTGGCCTTTAGAATTTTTAGCGATCGCAATTCCATTAGCTGCATTCTCACGGAACACATTACCCAAAACAACTGGATTAGCATCGCCTGTAGCAAATACTCCCTCCCGCTTATTATTGATGAAGGTACTATTAGCAACAGTAGGGGCAGTTGATTCAATCCAAACACCACTACCACGACTAGCCAAATTTGTTACAGTTACCCCCCGCAGTTCAGCTTTCTCTAGCACTACAAAAGTGACATTCTGACCAGCAAAAGTACGGCTCAGATAGCTACCACTTCCTTCAATCAAAATGCCATTGCCTTTATTGGTTTCATTACCCACAACTGTGACGCCAGATGGAATCGTTAACGGGAAGACTTCACCGCTAGCAGCATTGTAATTACCATCTGCCAGTTGAATCTTGGTATTAACAGTAGCTACCTTGAGGGCTTGTGTAATAGTTTTGAAGGGGGCTTGTTGAGTACCTGGGTTAGTATTGCTGCCTGATACTGGATTTACGTAAAAAGTTTGAGCCATATTTATACTTTCATAAAATACATAGCTATCCTAACGCTAACCATGAAAGTAAGTAGTATTTGATGCATTAAGTAAGTTTAAGTACTTCTCAGTACAAAGTTAAAAAATTGGGAGCGTTTCTACTTCAGGGTGTTCCCGCTTCTCCTGTCAAAGAGGCTACGTGCGATAGGCATCGCTTCCGTGGGTAAATTAGTTATAGGCCTTTTGCGATACTGCCACATTACGAAGCCAGTAATAAACAAAATTAACGGCGCAAGTCCTACAAACACATAGAGAATGCGAGTAGGTAAGCCACCAAATGTGCCGAAATGTAGGGGAGTGAAGGAGTTGAGGATGCGATCGCCTAAAGACGGTTTCAAAGCATTGTCTACTCGCAAAACCTTGCCGCTATACTGGTTGAGGTAGACATCACTGTTTCCATCGTCTTCTATTTCTTGAGGAAACTTGTAGCGTATCTGGTTTTGTCGGCACATATATTCGGTTAAGCTTGGCATCGGGTTGGTATAGCTCTTTTTGACTGTATTCACAACCACCTCAATCGGCAGCATTTCCCCTTGAGGCGTAATCGTTCCAATCTGCTTATGCCGTTGAAAATCACTAATTTCGGATTGAAAGACCAGCAAGCTACCAGTTAAACCAACAATAATCGCAATCAGTCCAACACCTAAGCCAATGTAGCAGTGTAAAGCAAATACGAAGTTACGCAGGTTTTTGTAAGTCATGATAGATATTCGTGCTAAATAAACGTCAAAGCTCAAACGAAATCGTTCCCAACACAGTTAACGGTGCTTGAGGAACGACGAAGTAGCCCTGAGTGTCGTAATATTTGACATCGAAGATATTCTTAAAATTGAGCGCAGCCCGCCAATTATCATGTTTGTAGGAAATGGCAGCATCAGTTCTCAGATAAGAAGAAACAGTAAATGGATCGCTCTGGTTAGCAATGCGCGAACCGACAAAAAAGATGCCTCCTCCAAACTGTAACCCTTTCAAACTCCCCTGTTGAATCTCATAGGTTGTCCACAGAGTTGCACCATTATATGCAGTATTTACCAAACGCTGACCTTTGATGGTCGGATCATTATCTTCGCTGACAAAGGCATCATTCAAATAGCCAGAAGCAATGATCTTCCAACCTGGTAAAATTTCCCCTGCCACATCCAGTTCAATTCCTCGACTTTTTACTTCCCCAATTGCGATGGAGAAGTCAGTATGGTTCGCGTCTGTAGTGGGTATGTTTGTTTTAGTAATGTCATAGGCTGCTAGCGTTGCAGAAAGCCGTTGATCAAAAAACTCAGATTTGATACCAACTTCGTACTGTGTACCGCGAGAAGGTTCCAGTGATACTCCACTAAACGTTGTCGCGTTGTTGGGAACAAAAGAACGGCTGTAACTGGCATAAAGCGAAATTGGCTCTATGGGTTGATAGACTAATCCCACACGTGGCGAAAAAGCACTGTCGTAAAAATTAGAGTTAGTGCTGTTTTCATCTCCGATTTTTGCACTGTTATCGCTAAAAACAAAATCGTATCTGCCACCAACTAATAACTTTAGATTAGATAGTAGAGTTACCTGGTCTTGCAAATAAATACCTGTTGTACTTATCCTCGTACCGAATACACGTTGCACCACTGTCCCTGTCGGACGAGCACCATAGACTGGATTGAAAATATCTATTGAGGCGATATCACCACCAAAGAAGTTAGGATTAATGTCTGTGTTGCGACGTAACTCCAAACCCAGCAGGAGTTGATGGGCAATTGAACCTGTGTTGAACTTACCAATTAAATCAGTTTGCCAGGAGTAGTCTTCATTTCTGCGATTGCGATTTACGATGATGTTGCCGCGCAGTACACTACGACCGTCTGGTTCAAAGTCAGTGCCGGCTTGGGTATAGATATTGTTGTCAAACGTCGATTGCACAGAAAAAGAGCTTCGCAATTGTAAATTCTCACTGAAGCGATGATCTACTGTCGCGGTTCCCCGTTGGAAATCTATATTTAAAAAATCGCTAGGCTCTCCCAAGAAACGACTGATGGGAAGAGTCAAGAACACAGAGCTCGGTGGCAAACCCCGATCAAAAGACCCCCGTCGTTTGCCATATTCATATTCAAAACTCAGGGTTGTGTTTTCGCTAGGCTTGTAAGTGATTACAGGTGACACAGAGAAAATATCTTGATGATAGAAATCTCGGAAACTGCCAGAATTTTCGTAGGCAACGTTCAAGCGATAAAGTAATTTTTTGTCGGTGGTCAGTGGACCAGAAAGGTCTATGGTACCTCGATAGAAACTGAAGCTACCTGCGGTCAATTCTGCTGCGTAGTAGGGACTGCTCAAGGGCTGCTTGGTGACAAAATTGATGACACCACCAGGCTCGACCTGACCGTATAGTACAGAGGAAGGACCTTTGAGAACTTCAACTCTTTCTACGTTGGCACCATAGGTGAAAAAGTTGCTGGTTGTGAAGCCATTTCTCAGAAGGTTGGAGTTGGTGAATCCTCGAATTGTGTAGTCATCAGAGAAACCACCGTAGCCCGATAAGGGTGATACTCCGGACACATTACGGGTAGCATCGCTAATCCGCGTAATTTGCTGGTCTTTAATCACCTGTTGCGGAATTACTTGAATTGACTGAGGAATATCGCGCAACGGTGTATCAGTTCTAGTGGCGGTTGATGAATCGGGTACATTGTATCCATCTTGCTCACCTGTCACCACCAATTCAATCGGTTCATCACTGTTGGCTGATGGTTTTGGCTGTGTCTGACTTGGCGGCTGACTAGCTTGGGGCTGTTGTGAGGTTTGGGGTTGTTGCTGTTGCGCTCTAGATGCAGCACTAGCAACAGAGAAGATTATACCCTCGTCTGGACTGTCAGATAACTCAACTGTTGGTACACTCCCCTCACCGATAACTGTCACCCGAATAGTACTGACATCAAAATTACTAACTGTTATTTCAGTAATACCTGCAATCGGTTTAGTCGAGCGGAATGTAAAGGCTTCACCCGACGGTAAACGTAGTTGAGCATTGGGAACATCAGCGATAAAGCTATTACCAGCACTGCGATTTGTAACTTGCAACTGTTGCCCCTTAGTTGTCTGTAAAATTATCTCCACCCCTTGATTCGTGGGATTTGCCTTTACTCCTGTTACCTGCACAACTTCACCCCCTTGATTAAGGAGGTTGTTTGGTGTTGGGGACTGTACCAGTAACATTTGGGCGCTGGTAATAACAGGTTCTATTTCGCTTAGTTGTCGAATCTTTTTAGTTGCTTGAGGTGGCTTCGCTTCTTGTACTGTTTTTGCTGGGCGAAGCCGATTAACCAATAAATTAAATTTCGGAATATCTTGCGCTTTCGCTGGCTGAACCACTAGAACCATAAAAAGTATCAACAACCACTCCAGTCTGCAACTGAAGATTTTGAATGTTTGCTTGCTCATTTCTCTCACACACACCGTAGTATCCCAAACAACAATCTTTATGTGGGATTTATTATCAACAGCATAGGGGAATTTATAGCGAAAAACTTTCTAAAGCTATATGCCGAAACGGATTTTTTTAGGTGTTTTTGGCAACAATAAATCTATCTAAGTATTGACTTGGTTGGATGCCAAAGCGCTTTTTAAAAGCCACAGCAAAACGACTAGGACAGTCGTAACCTATTATCTTAGCAACCTGTTTTATGGTCATTTGCTGACTCATAATCAGTGTTCTGGCTTTTTCCATCCGGTGTGCCCATAAATAGCCAAATACTGTTGTGTTAAAAACCTGACGGAACCCGATTTTGAGCTTGTAATCGTTCAAACCTACTTGTCGCGCCAATTCTAGTAATGAAGGTGGATTGTCAAAATCGGAGATTAAAATTGCTCTAGCATGATAAACTCGGTCAATATCATCTCCTCGCAAAATGCGCGATCGCATCAATTCCCGTTCTCCAGATGTATCGGGTTCCAATTTCAGAGCGATTAATTCTAAACATTTGGCTTGCAAGTAAATTTCTTTAATTAAACCTTGGAAAGGACAATTAACTATTTGATGCAAAATAATTTGCATTTCGAGTGTAGTTTGCCCCATACGAAGGTAATTGAGAAAGGATATGTTGTCAGTTTCTAGATACAATTGGAGTGATTTAGGTAGAAAGTCTAAGCCACTAACTTCATCTCTGCAAAAGAATTCCTGTAGATTGATCCCGACCTCTACCTCCAGAATGTATTGACCAGCCCGCCAATAAAATCCACTACCAGGAACTTCCTGATCGAAATCAAAATAAGTTGCTGTGAAATTTTGTCCCGCAGGTATCATTTCTGACTCATTGTCTCCGATAACTGCAAAACTAAACTCCATTAAGGGAAGGTTATAACAATTAGTCTCAATAATTAAATCTTCGGCTAAGTCATACTGTTTTATTAGCAAGTTGATACCCGTGGGGAAAGCCATTACATATTGATAACCCCAACTTTGCTGTTTTGGATCGTTCAACACTGCTAGATACCCAGTATGATATGAGTTGGTTTTTGTAGGTTCAGAGGTTGGAGTAGTTTTTTGCTGTTGGTGATAGGCTTCTCTTGTTGAAAGAAACAGAGTCATTTTTATGATTTATTGATATTTTCTCCTAATTATCATATAGTTAGCTGTTTGAATGGTAGTAATGCGATCGCCAAATGCATTGGGATGAAAACTGTGACTACTATTGCGGCGTTGCATAATTTGTCTGTATTCTTGCAAAGAGAAACTTTGATAGTTTTCAAAGATGTCTAATAAGAGCGCTTCTACTTTTGGGCGAACGCTCCTATGGGTAAATTAGTCATAGGTCTTTTGCGATACCGCCACATGACGAAGCCAGTAATAAATAAAATTAACGGCGCAAGTCCTACAAACACATAGAAAATGCGGGTGGGTAAGCCACCAAAAGTACCGTAGTGGAGTGGGTTAAAAGAGTCAAGGATGCGATCGCCTAAAGACGGTTTCAAAGCATTGTCTACTCTCAAAACCTTGCCGCTATACTGGTCGAGGTAGACATAGCTGTTTCCACCGTCTTCTATTTCTTGAGGAAACTTGTAGCGAATCATCAAAGCGCTGTCTGGTTTTTGAGCAAAATAAACGCTTCTGAGTTCTGCACTGGGTAATTGAGCTTGAGCAGTTTTTAGTTGCTCGGTAAGCTTCAGGGGAGACTGACCAGGGATAAGTTGAGAAACAGCTTCCTGCTTGGAACTAAAAGTGATTGCCCGAATCAGAGGCTCACTAAATTCATTAAAATTCCAGCAAAAACCTGTGAAAAATGTGAACAAAAGAAACACACCTGCAATTACACCAGCAACTTTGTGAATATCAAAGTTTACTCGCTTGGGATGAGCATCAAGCTTGATTTTGAAGCCTGTCAATAACTTCCTCCACCCAGGCCAGAGAAATATTCCTGTAATCGTTAAAATGCACACCAGTAAACCAACAGTGCCAACAATTTTGTATCCAATGTCGCCTACCAAGAGACTGTAGTGGAGTTCATAAATAACCTTGTAAAAGCTGTCTATATAGCTGGGATTGAGACTATTACTGAGAATTGCTCCTGTATAAGGATGAACGTAATTGTCAATCCAATCATTTTCCTTGATGACATAGATGACATTGAATGGTTCATCTGGTTTTGTCGGCACATAAACTCGGTTGAGCTTGGCATCAGGTTGGTTGGTATAGCTCTTTTTGACTGTATTCAAAACTACCTCAATCGGTAGCATTTCCCCTTGAGGCGTAATCGTTCCAATCTGGTTATGCCGTTGAAAATCACTAATTTCGGATTGGAAGACCAGCAAGCTACCAGTTAAACCAACAATAATCGCAATCAGTCCGACAGCTAACCCGATGTAGCGGTGTAAACCAAAGATCACTTTACGTACTGTTTTAGATGTCATAGTAGATACTCTTGCTGTACTAATCAAAACGAATATGAAATCGTACCTTGCACGATAAAGGGTGCGCCTGGGATAACCTGAACTCGACCTTGCGACCCCTCAAAATACCTAATGTCAGAGAGGTTTTTGAAATTGAGTCCAATTCGCAAATTATCTTTTTGGTAATACAGTGCTGCATCCAAGCGAGTATAACCGGGAAGCACAAAGGAATTTTCTAAATCTCCTGCTCGCTCACCGACAAAAAATGCCCCAAATCCAACGCCTAATCCTTTCAAACTACCCGTTTGCAGGGTGTAAGTTGTCCATAAACTGCCACCATTGTGCGGCACATTATTGAGTCGATTGCCGATCGCAAATGTATTGTCTTTGGTAATTTCTGCATTGGTATTAGCATAGGATGCGATCACCTTCCAACCTGGAAGAATTTCACCTGCAATATCAAACTCAACACCTCGGCTGCGCTGTTCACCGACTTGAAGCGAATAACCAGGATTATCTAAATCGTCAGTGAGGACATTTTTCAGCTTCGTATCATAGTAAGCCAGTGTTGAAGATAACCGACTATTAAGCAACTCTGTTTTGACTCCAACTTCATAGCCTGTACCACGTTGGGGGTCAAAGGGTTGATTGCTGATACTTCTACCGCTATTAGGGGTAAAAGACTGGCTGTAGCTGGTGTAAAGTGACACTTCTTGAATCGGTTGATAAACAATGCCTACACGTGGGGTAAATGCATCTGCATTGTCGGGTGCATTTGCAACATCGTTGGTAGTAGATTCATAGTGATAGGTATCAAATCTTCCACCTACCAGCAGTTTGAGGTTATCCAGCAAAGTAATTTGATCTTGCAGATAGATACCAAACGTCTCGGTGACATCATTACCAGTTCTCAAGGGATCAAACTCACCAAAAGTAAAGTTATAGTTGGGGTTAAAAACATCAATGAATCCAGCCGAACGATCTCTAGCAGAGAAAAAGCTCTTCTGTCGTGTGAGTTCTAAGCCCAACAATACCGTATGTTGAATTGATCCCGTTTTGACTTTGGCAGTCAGGTCATTTTGCCAGGAGTAGGTTTCATAGTATTGATTGCCAATAGAATTGCCCAGTTCAAAGGTGCGATCGTCTTGTGTATCACCGAAGATTTGTAGAGTAGCACCGGGACCACTTTCAGTACTTGCTGTATAACGAAACAAAGACCGGAGCGAGAGATTAGGATTAAAACGATGGTCGAGATAGAGGGCTGCTAGGGTTTGGGTGAATTTTTCCTGCCTGGTTGGGTCGCCCAGATAACGACCGATTGGAATATTGGGAACTTTATTGTCACTCAGTACCACCAGTCCCCGATCAATCGGTCGTGCGTCTCTCAGATACGATACATCTAGGTTTAAGCTGGTATTTTTGCCTAACTGATAGGTAAAGGATGGCGCAAAGAAGAATCGTTCAGTCTGCACGTGATCGCGAAAACTCCCTGCATCCTCGTAGGCAATGTTCAAGCGATACGCTAATGTTTTCTCGTCGTTGAGTGGACCTGCAAAGTCTAAGGTTGGACGGTAGAAACTATAGCTTCCGGCTGTAAAATTCAATTCATAGAAAGGATCGAATAATGGTTTTTTGGTAACACGATTGATGATTCCCGATGGGTCTACCCGTCCATACAGAATGGATGCAGGCCCCTTCAAGATTTCGATGCGATCAATGTTTGCACTTTCCTCTTGGGTTCGCGAGAAGCCTTCACCGCGAAATCCATTCAAGAACGGCTCGGCACCAAAGCCCCGAACAGTAAAACTCTCTCCACGGTTGCCAAATGAACTACCGTAAGTGACACCACTGACATTACGCACTACATCTCTAACGCTAATCGCACCCTGATCGCGGATCACTTCTTGGGGAATTACCTGAATTGAACCGGGAATGTCCCGCAGTGGTGTATCGGTTTTGGTAGCAGTTGACGCATTTGGCGCATTGTATCCTGTATCCTGTTCACCTGTGACTACCAATTCAATCGGCTGCTCGTCCTGTGCTGTTGGTTGCTCTGGCTGGGTTCGTTGTAACCCTGATACAGGCGGGGTGGGGTTTTGCGTAGATGCAGCACTAGCCACCGAGAAGATTAGACCCTCGTCTGGACTGTCAGATAATTCAACTGCTGGTACACTCCCCTCACCGATAACTGTCACCCGAATTGTATTGGCATCAAAATTACTAACTGTTATTTCAGTAATACCTGCAATTGGTTTAGTCGAGCGGAATATAAAGGCTTCACCCGACTGTAAACGTAGTTGAGCATTGGGAACATCAGCGATAAAGCTATTACCAGCACTGCGATTTATAACTTGCAACTGTTGCCCCTTAGCCGTCTGTAAAATTATCTCCACACCTCGATTCGTGGGATTGGCTTTCACTCCCGTCACCTGTGCTACCGTTACACCATCTTGAGCCAGCAGTGCAGCACTTCTTTGAGGATGAATAACATCCTGAAGCCGAGAAATAGCTGAATCTGCTTGAGCAGGTTGCATCATCAAAATTGAAATCGCACCCACTACGAAAAGAATATAAGATTTTTGACCTATTGCTCCACACATCACGATCGCAGCACTCCCAGAACAGTTGCAACTCAATTTCAATAACTTTTAGGTACAATAGGACATTTTCTGATTTCAGGTGATCTCTACAGGGTCAAAAGCGATCGCTAGCCGGACTGTTTTCGCCACTGTGCTTGATAATCGCTGGGATTTATGCCAAACTTTTTGCGGAATGCAGCAGCAAAGTAACCTCTATTGGTAAATCCCACTGCGTAGGACACCTGAGCTACATTCATCCGTCCTTCCATGAGCAATTGACCAGCTTTTTCCAGGCGATAATCATGCAGATATCCAAACACTGTTGTACCAAAAATTTGACGAAATCCTTGCTTGAGTTTGCGGTCGTTTAACTCTACTTGTTTTGCTAATTCAATTAATGAGGGTGGGTTGGTAATATTTTGAAGCAAAATATCTTTGGCTTTATAGATGCGTTCAACATCGTTTCTCTTAAAATTAACCAACTGGTGGGAGGGTGTACCATCATTAAACAGTTGAGCAAATTGTAAGGTAATCAGTTCCAGTGTCTTAGCTTCTAAATAAGTGCGTCGCATGATTCCCTGAAACGGACAGTGAAGCAGTTGATGTAATGCTAATTGCATTGCCGGGGTCATTTTGCCAAGTGATTGATGAAATGAAGGCGGTGTGTCTGTTTCTAAGAAGGGTTTGAGTCGGGAGGGTAAATATGCTTCCTGACCCATACTCAATAATCTCAGCAGATGCGGTTCCAAACGAACCCTAACATCGACATTTTGTCCCGCCATCAATTTTTCAATCTCTCTGACTTCTCCTAAGCTGTAAAATAAATAGCTTTCTCCAGGTTGTTCGCAAATATCTTCGATTTCCTCTGTGAGTACCCCTGCGCTACGAAAAACCAGAGTCATGTAAGTATCACTATCCACAAAATCCCAACCAACAGTCTCTGGTAACTCCAAATTAGCAATGTCTGCTCGCAGTCCCAGACAAAGTGGAGTGTTACTAACTTGACCTTTTAGGAGTGGATGCTGCAAAATTTCAACACTTTCAATCTCATTAGAATGGTAGGCAATCTTTCCAGTTTGTAAGCCTTCTTCCCAGATTTCAGACCATTGGGCATTTGTATAAACTTTTGCCATTTTAGTTAATTAAGTTTATTCTCAATATTCTTGAGAAATTCTCTCATGTTTTTCTAGCTGATGATGTAATATCAATTCGGAATACTCACTCTGCCAGAAGCAAGCTACGGAATTAAGAAACTTGAGATAGTAGACGTTAACACCCACCCGTGCATAAATTGGTAGTTCAAATGAACTATCTAAATCTTTGATGCGATCGTCAAGAACCTTCAGTTTTTTTACCATCGACTTCCTTGGGTCCTGTACAACGTTTGGGGGTTCTCATCACAATCATCGGCCACTGAGGACGTTCAGTGAAACCATGTACGCGGGCTTCTCTTTGGATACTTTGAATTTCGGCGATCGCCAGTGGTAGTATTTGTGAAATAACTAGTAAATAATAGCCACTAATTACTAACCTAAAATCAATAGGGAGCGAGTCTACAAGAGAAGCTTAGAGCTTGGCGCTTATAAATAGGTGTTTCAAATCTTCAATAAAGCTAGTAAAAAATTTGTCCTCATCTACCTGTAATGCCACCCAAGCATTTGCTACTGTTTTCGTGGCAGGACGACTATCAATCAATGTCTTTCCTAGTGTCCACTGTCCCTTTGTTTCAACCCGAACTTTTACTCTTTTCAACATCAGGGTTTCTGGATAAAACAGGTATCCTAATGTTGCCGCATCATGAACAAGAAAACCTGAAATTCCTCCTGTTTCTCGATAACCCAAGGCTGTGCCAATCATGAACTCACAAAGATTTGTCAAGAACTGAGAAAGTTTACTCTCTGGATTTGCTTGAGTGACTGCCACAGTCATATCTCGCGTAAAAATTAAGCGTCGGGTTACGTCTAGCGGCAGCACAACGATATCGTCTCGGCTATCAAATACTGTCTGAGCAGCTTCAACATTAAACCAAATATTGAATTCAGCATGGGGAGTAACATTACCAAGACAGAAGAAAGCACCCCCCATAATCACAATTTCCTTGGCTTTTTTCAGGATACCGGGACTTTTGGTTTCCGCCGCCGCGAGGTTAGTCAAGGGTGCGATCGCTACAATGGTAATTTCCCCCGGAGCAGCGTTCAACTCATCGATAATCAGTTCATCAGAATAAGGAGCATCCTCAAAAATGTGTGTGGCAGGGGGTAAAGTATGAGAAAGATTGCCCATCCCATCCGAACCATGAATATGGCTGGCATCTTCTATAATTTCTCTTTTTGCGAGAACACCGCGACCCACTTTAATGTGGGGAAATCCTGCTAAATTTAAAATCTGGCTAGCACTAGAGAACGTGCATTTAGCAGCAACATTGCCATCTGCGGAAGTAACAGCGACAAGTTCCGCGAGTCCTTGTTTAACTAAGCTAAGAAGCCACAGGAAGGTATAGATATCATCTCCACCTGGGTCAGTGTCGAGAATAATTTTGCGATGAGTAAGTTGAGTTGTCATCAAAAAAATTGCTTAAGTAAAAGATGATTGTATAAAAGTTTAATTAGGTATTATCAAAAGCTATTTTTCTAGAGTTATCATGCTAATTGCTGCTCCATATAACTGCTCTGAATTGGGTTAGTTCTCTAAATTCAAAGTAATTACTATAGTTGTGTCAATAAGTAGCTATAAATGCGATTATTTCTTAGCTTATTGATAATAAATTCTTTTATTGACATGAGGCGATCGCCTCATGTCAGGCAGCCCTGGAGAGTGATGATTTGCTCAAGGGTCTAATTACAAAGCTATGTATTTTTTTAGTTAATTCGTAAGTACAACTGAGCCTCGAACTGTCTTAAGCGAAATAAAAGTTTTATACCTCGGTGATAATTTTTTAGATCAATTTTGCAAATACCTTTGCTTTAGTAGTTTATTAAAGCACTTTTATATGAGACAAAACAAGCAGATGAATGTCATATATTTTTAGTTAATGTCTTACAGACTAGCTTTTTTGTCAATATATAAGTATTATAACTTTGAAGATAAGTAAGTAGGTATGATAAAATACATCTATATTTAGTTTTGTAAAATCTATAAAATCAATTATTTATAAGCTGTTTACTAATTTCATATAGCATTACATAGGTTGATTTTTTAACGCCAATTTTATTACAATGTCACAAAGATTGTTTTTCTCTAACCTGAGTAACATAGGCTTCAAATGCTGACTTATTAGTACCACCAGTAAAAGTCATAGCAGCAATGATACCTTCTGTTGACATTGCTCCAATCATCGTCACATTTTTTCCACGTCCGTCAGGACGAGTACCATAAGCACAACTACCTTGGGGCGAACGAGCGAAGTGTCTAGTCATGGCGATGTTAACTCCAGCCTCATCGATAAATATAAAGTACTCAGAGAATTTTCTTACAGTTGATCAAGACAAAGTAATTAGAGATTTAGTCAGTTCATTTATTCTGCAACGATCAGAGGCTGGTCTAAAGTTTCGTTACCGTTATCTCTTTTATTTCTTTGCAGCAAAAAAATTGGCAGATTCTCTTCATCGAGCAATCGTTTATTGAAACAGATTATTTTGCACCACTGTTATATGCATGATATAGGATATAAGGATCGTCAAAAACTAGCGAATAAGCTTAATATTCCAATTCAGGTGCAGCGTTCAATTTTGATTGCATCAAAGACAATTCAAGATTAGTTTGTTGCTCACAAAAAAATGAAATGCTGTGAAACTATAGGCAACTAGAGGAATAACCTAATTATTAATTTCCAATAATCCAAGTGGCGGCCTAATTTCAATGCGACCAGATTGCAAGTCTACCATTGGAGCGATCGCTTCTACAAAAGGAATCAAAACAGTCTTTTGCTTTTTGTCAGTAGTAAAAGATGGATGCAATTTTACTTCTAACAAATCATTGCCGGCGGGGATGATGTCTATTACCGTACCGACAAGTTCGCCAGATACTTGCATGAAGACTTCCAAACCAATCAAATCAAGGACATGATATTCATTTTCGCCTAATTCCGGGCGATCGCTTGCTGGCACCATTAATTTACAACCGCGCAACGCTTCCGCGCGATCGCAATTTTCCACACCAGCTAATTTGATTACATACAAGTTTTTGTTACTGATGTAACGTCCTGTCAATAATTCGATTGGCTGCGGTTCTATGTCATCCGAACACAACAACCAACGTTTTCCCGGCACTTCAAATCTTTCAGGAAAGTCTGATACAGGATAAACCCGTAATTCTCCAGATAATCCTTGAGGGGCAACAATTTTACCAATTTCTAACCAATTATCGAGATTAGGGAAGGTGGGGCCCCCTCTGGGGATCAGGGGTAATGGGGATTGGGGATTGGACTTTTTTGATTTTCCTTTTCCTCCTCTGCTTCTCTGGTTTTCTGCACCTCTGTTCCCTATCTCTTTGTTAGCTTCATCGTGTTTCATTTCTATTTTCCCTACTAGGCAGTCACAGCCGCACCTTTATAAGCTTCTTGGGCCACTTTTGCTAAACGTTGCATGGCAGTGGCAATCTCTTCATCGCTGCCTGTGAGGCTGATACGGAAGCATTGGTGCTTGTGCGCCCACTCTTCCTCTAAACCTGGGAAGAAGGTACTTCCAGGGACAATAATCACACCTACTTGCTTAACTAGCTGATAAAATTCCCAGTCACTAATGGGTAAATCCTGTAACCATAACCAAGCAAAAATTGCTCCTTCACCGCGATGGAGGAACCAAGGTAAATCCTTGGGCATCGCTTGTTCTAAGCTGGTTTCTAAAACGGTAAATTTATTTTGGTAAAAGGGACGGATGACAGTATGAGAAATTTCTACTAAAGCACCAGAATTGATTGCATAAGCTGCGATCGCTTGGCCGTAACGTGAAGAATGGAGACTCATATTTGCTTGGAAACACTCCAGCGCCTCAATCCACTTTTCATCCCCAATAGCAATACCAATCCTTTCTCCTGGTAATCCCGCTTTTGATAAACTCATGCAGTGTAAGATATTATCACCAAAGATTGGTGTCATTTCGGTAAAATTCAATGCTGGGAAGGGAGGCGCATAAGCTGAATCAATTAATACGGGCAGATTGTAAGGCGCAGCCAGGGCGGCAATCTTTTTCACCTCATCATCGCTGAGGACATTACCAGTAGGATTACAGGGGCGAGAGAAAAGGACACAACCAGTATTTTCTGTAATCGACAGTTGACTGAAGTCAGGACGATATTTAAATCGGTGGGCAGCTGCATCAATATCAAGAGTTGGTTTGTAAGCAGTTAAGGCTTTTGGAACTAAGCAGATACCACCGTAACCTGTGTAGTCAGGACTGAGCGGCAAAACGATTTGTTTTAACTCGCCACTGGGGGTGTAACCACCGAAGGTATTGGCAGCGTAGAAGTAGAGGGTTTGACTACCGGGGGTGATCAGGATATTGCGTTCGGTTAAGTTTAACCCGTAGCGTTTGTTGAAGTCGTTGGCGATCGCTTCAACAAATGGTGCATAGCCCTGACTTGAGCCATAACGGCAAACTACCTCGCCATATTCTGGACTAGCCAAAAGCTGTGCAGTACAATCCCGCCATAATTGCTCTACCTCTGGCAAAATCAACGGATTACCAGCGCTCAAATTAATAAAATGCTGCCCTGCACCCGCTCGTAATGTCTCGATAATATCCTTCATGATTGCTCTGACGCCAGTCAGGTTGGACATTTGAGCGCCAATTTGAGTAAGGGCAGGGTTCATAAGCTGTGACAAAATATATTAATTTAGGGGTGGACAAATTATTTGGGGGTTGCTGCTGATATCCAGTTTACATTGTTGTCAAAACAGCTGTTGCCGCCTTTAACTAATCTAGCCAGAGAATCATATTTTAACAAAGTAATATTTATCGTTATAGTGGCGATCGTGCTTGGTAAATATGATGAAGTAATACAAAAGTTTATCATGCGTTCAATATTTATTGAGATTGAAGAAAGGAATAAAGTATAGGTTACAGGAGTACAAGGTACAGATTATTCCCTATTACCTCTCTCTTAATCCCAATGACAAATGACAAATCACAAAACTAAACAGGAGCGCTGAATATTAAAAGTTAAAGCAGCAGTAGCTCACAGCGCAGGTAAGCCGTTGACGATTGAAACCGTTCAACTGTCAAGGCCACAAGCCGGCGAAGTGTTATAGCCGTAGTCACATAGGTTAGGACATTTTAAAAGAGTGGAAGCTAGGAATAGTAATAGTTTTGCCTTCTGCCTCCTGCCTCCTGCCTCCTGCCTCCTGCTATAGTTGAGGTGAAAGCAAGCAAAGTTTGTCATACCGACGCTTTCACTTTATCGAGTGACGATAATAACTCCAAAAAAATTAATTTCTTAATGTAAACAAATTATTTGGCAATCGACAAATAATACTCAAATCGCTGCCCGAGTTGTTTAACTGTTAAATTCTGAGTCCAGTACTCCACTAAGGCGTGACCAAATGCCCAGGCGTTGCGATCGGGTGAAGCGGAGTTTTCCAGCAGTAGCGGCCAAAGGGATAGCAATTCAAAGTTGAGTGAGTTGGAGTTCAAGAGCGAGAAAAGTTCATATCCCATTTGCAGTTTGCCAATTACAATTGGCAACTGTTCGACGGGAATTTGCTCCGCTAGCATATATGCTAGGGCTGGAGATCCGGTTGAAAGCGTAGAAACAAACTGAAGGACGGGACTTTTGAGCAATGTCGTCAATCCTTGTGTTGTCGTCATCTGAAAAGTGTAGTGGTCGATGATTTTAGCGGCGGCGACGATGCGGGCTTCTAAATTACGCAAAAAACGGGCGAGACGGAGTTGCTTGGTAGGTGCGATCGCATCTACTAATCCCAACGATAGCGCCTCCACTCCCCAAGCAGTTCGTCTTGTTTTGCTGTCACTTGTAACCACGGGTAAAACTAGATTACAGAAGTTCCCTAACATTTTTGCCCGATACTCAGTGGCTTCGCGAATGGCAATTTCTTTGGCGCGATCGCCCCATTCCCAATCATAAGGTGGTTGCCATTCGCGGATCGGACGTAGACGATCTACTTGAGTGACGATCGCGATCGCAGGTAAATCTGTAACTTCTGCTTTGATGTCTTGCAAAAAGTCCACATCCATTTGCAGGGCGGGATCGAGGGCAGGGGTAACTAACAGCAACAAATCGGCGTTGATCGCATAATCAAGCACCAAATTTCGGAGATCGGCACGGTTGACTTGTTCATAACCAGGTGTATCCCAAAGCGTTAGGGTTTCCCCAGTTTGAGTCTGCCATTGATAATTCTGAATGCGATCGGTACTGGGTAAAACATCAACGGCTGCGAGATCCGCTTGAAATAGGGTGTTAATCAGACTACTTTTTCCTGACCCCGTGCGCCCCACCAGCAGAATATTCACGGGTTTTTGCTCAACCGCCTCGGCTGGTTGGACTTGAGTCAAGATTTCTCGGAGTGTTTGAGTTTTTGCCTTGGGTAAAGTTGGTGTAGATACTACGGTTGCTGGAACTGGGCTACGTCCGTAAAGAGCGATCGCTTGTCGGCATAAGTTTCTCAAGGCAGCTTCCCGAAATAACTGGCTCAAATTACCCAATAATTGCTGAGTTGCTTGGTTACTGAAACCCTGACTGGCTTGTTTTGCCACCGCCGCCACCGGATTTAAGATCCATTGTGCCCAGTTCCAAACTTTCCAGAATTTCCGAGCTGATGGTTCCAACTTCCGGTAGACCTCATATCCTTGGTATGCTTGTCCCACGGTTACTTGATTCAGGACAGGGGATAACTTTTGCATCCACCGATCCATATCATCCACCGTTCCTCGAATCAGCCCATAAGCTTGGGGGACGTAAATATTCAGCAAAGGGTATTGAATCTGAGGATTGTAGATATGAGCGATCGCTACCACTAAATCCTGACATCGCGTCCAAAAAGTTTGCCAGTCTTCCCAAATCGGGCGATCGCTTTGTGCTGCTTGCAGAATTTCTTGAAGAGCGGCTTCTACAAGTTTTGTGGTGTCACTTCCCACAGATTGCCCTACTCTATCCTCTGCTGTCGATTCCAGTTCTTCTTGGACTTGGGCTAATACAGCTTCCACCTGGTTAACAGCTGGTTGAGTCCATTTGACTAGCAGCCAACGCCAACCTACGAATAAAACGGTGAATACACCCCAAATCCAATTAATGCCCCAAGCGTGAATTTGCGAACCGGCAGACACCAGTAAGAAAATGATGATAAACGCGATCGGAATTGCTAAGACAACCCACTGCCACAGTTTTAATCGCACCATTACCCATACCTGCCTTGGTTAGACTTCTTATATTGCTATTGTCGATCTAAATCTTGTGGTGAGTTCTGGATTACCGCGTGTATTAGAGTGTAATCTAGCTACTAGTTCGTGTGATGTGTTGTGGTAAAAGTGGAGATTTGCCTGCCTTTTAGATAAGATTTACGTGAATAAATCACAAAAAACTGCCTTGTGGGCGTTGAATTATGCTTGTAGATTTTACGGTTGAAAACTACCGCTCAATTAAAGAACCTGTAACCCTAAGTGCGGTTGCTCAAAAACAAAGCGATCGCTTGCCATAAAACCTAAAATACTAGTGAATATGTTGTTGACTTGAGTGAGTACGACCTAAATGATACTATTGCAACTTCCCGTTAACGGTAGAGATGGTAATTGTTATCCATAACTCATTGCGATATTGATTCTTCTACTAACAATTCTGATGCTGCTTCACTCTCACCTACGTTATTAGATTTAGAAAAACCATCTGCTACATCTTTGATAAAACCAGCTACAGGTACTGCAACTAGTAAACCCAAGACTCCGCCAACATTGGTTCCTACAAGCAAAGCAATTAATACCCATATTGGTCTAATACCAGTAAACTTACCTAATAAACGGGGTGCGATCGCCTGATCGATTACCTGATCGATGACAACAGCTACCGCAAAAACCTTAGCTGCTAGCCAAAAATCATGTGACGCTATTACTAAAGTTATTAAAACAAGACTGACAACATCACCAAAGGGAATTAAGCTTAAAAGGCCAACTCCCAAACCAAAGAGTAAACCAAACTGGACTTGAAAACCTAAAAACAATAATGTTATTGAAACACCCATTAGCAAAGCCAAACTTACCTGACCTATTAAGTAATTTTGGAAGTTTTGCTGAATAGACTGGCTTATCTGCTGGGCAAGATTTCCAGGTATTTTTTTAAATATTATCTCCCAAATTCTTGGTCCATCTAACAATAAGTAAAAAGTTATAACTACTGTGATTAATGCCTCAGAAACACTATCAATTGTATCTATAACAATACTTAAGAGCTTATCTGAAACAAACTCTATCTCATTTGGTAGTTGGTCATTAATTCGTGCTAATAACTGACTTAAATTCACATTTAATTTGTGCCTCAAAAACCAATCATTTACAATCTGAAGCTTTTCTTCGCTAGAATCAATCCATTGGGGAAAGACTTTAACCACTTCATTAAATTGCTCTAAAACAATGGGTATTAAAGTGATACCTAAAGCCACAGCAATTACCAATGCTAATATAAAAACTAATGCTACTGCATAGCTGCGTTTAACTTTTCGCTGTTGGAGAATCGAAACAGGATAGTTTAAAATGAATGCAAGCAAGGTAGCCAATACAAGAATTGTTACAACAGGTTGAAAGTTTTTAATTAGCAAAACTGCTAGCCAAGCATTGAGGAATACTAGAGGAAACAACAGTGTAAAAATTAACCATCTAAGTAATTGATTCAGTGAAAAATTCATAATTAATTTCAAAGCAAAAATTATTCTATTTACTAGATTTAACCGAATAATCAAATCTGCTCAACAGGAAGTAGACAATAAAAACTTTCCCCCAGTACAGACACAATTCATCTCGTCTTTCCCAATTTTCTATTCCCTACTCCTCATTATTCTAATTATTAACTTTCAGTGAAAGCTAATAATTGCTCCTCATTTATTCGCCCTGCTTGATAGAGAGTATTAGTAATTTCTGAAATAGTTAAAACCGCATGACTGCGATAACCATTTTGCTGTAACCTATCTTTTACCCCCTGTTCATGATCGATAAATACCACAATATCATTAACCTTTAATCCTGCTGATTCCAACTTTCCCGCTCCTTCCATGACACTTTTGCCGCTAATGAGAATATCGTCAACCACTACAACTGTTTCACCAGTATGAAAGTTACCCTCAATTACTCTCCGAGTTCCGTGTGCTTTCACCTCTTTACGCGGGAAAATCATCGGACAATGAAGGCGCAAAGCTAAACCAGTCGCAGTAGGTAAAGAACCATAGGGAATACCTGCTAATCTATCAAAATTCAGGTTCTTCAAAATATTCTCATAAGCTGTGAGAACTTGATTAAAAAGTTGGGGATTGGAAATAATTTTGCGTAAGTCGATGTAATAAGGAAATATAGCTCCTGATGCTTGGACAAAGCTGCCAAACATAATGCAGTCAATATCATAAAGTTGTAAAATCAAATCTTGGTGGGGGTGCTGATTTAGAAAACAAACATCAGGAAACCACACAGAACAAGTAGAATTTTCGTGAATAATTTCAGTTTTTATTTGATTAATTTCTGCACGTAAAGACTGGACTTCCTCTGATAATTGTGTATTTCCCAACATATCTTGAGGAACAGGAATCAGTAAACCATCACCATTACTATTCAAGCCAGCTTCTAAAATTTGCTTTAGATTTTGACCCTCCGCCCAGATACTACGCGCCATAATAATTCGTTCAGGTGCAATTGCTCGAATAAGTGCTAAAACTTCAGAATTTGTAGTTCCTACTTCCAAACCCAATTGTTCTGGAGTTCCCCAGGTTTTAGATTCTTTTACTACCTGTAAATAAAGAGGTGATTCGTTTGTAGGATACTGCTGTAAAGTTTCTGCACTTGGATTAGAAGTACAGCATAAAATAAACGCCGCTTTATCAGGATAGACTAAAAAAGGTGCTACGTGATCTTGTCCTGTATAGGGACTGAGAGTGATTGCATCCACCTGCCATTTTGTAAACACAGTTTGGGCAAAAATGGTACTAGTATTTAAGTCACTATGTTTGGCATCTAAAATCACTGGAATGTGGGCTGGAATAGCTGCTAAAGTTTTATGTAGCAGTTCTAAACCAGGAATACCTAACGCTTCGTAAAAGCCAAATGTCGGTTTATAAGCACAAACGAAATCAGAAGTTTCCGTAATAATGAATTGTAACCACTTTTCCAAACCAGCCATCAGTTCTTCAGATTCATAACGCCCAGGCATCATCTCTGGATTTGGATCGAGTCCGACAAATAGTAAGCTTTGATTTTCCAAGATATTACGATTCAATTTATCAAAAAAGTTCATTTTTTTAGTTTAAAAAAGTATTGTTTACCAAAACATTGATTCTATTAATTTAGTACCACCAGCCTGACGCCCTAACCCTGAGTGAATCACTACAAATAAGATAACCATCGGCACTGAGGCAAAGTGAACAATTCGCAATGCTTGCCAATCGCCGAATAAATCCACAATCCAGGGAAATTGAGCAGGTTTATACATTCCTATTCCTGTAAATAATGCCAGCAGCAAGATGGGAATAATTGCTGTATAAACAATCCGATGCCAAGCATAAATTAGGCGTTGAGAATTTTGAGTTTTTTGTAATGCTTTGAAATCATTAGCACCTACAAAGCGATGTCGCCAGCGTCGGGTAATTAAAATGTAAATTCCATACCACAACAGATTCAGCGAAAATAGCCACATTGCAGCAAAATGCCAGTGTCTACCTCCTGCCAGCCAACCTCCTAAAGTAAATATCAAAGGAATGTGCAAACCTGCGCGTCCACCAAAAACAGGGTTGGCGTTGTAAATTTGTAGTCCACTGGTGAGCATGATAAATAGACTAATGATGTTACAAGAGTGGAAAATTTTGGCTCCTATTGCTTGAGTGGGCCGCTTTCGAGTTGGAGATGGAACGTTATAAGTCATAAATTTTGACTGATAAAATTTGCTGTCTATCTGTCTTAAGTAAATAGCCCAGCAAGTTTGGAGGTGGGCATTGCTTATCTTTATTTTCTCATCATTAGATTCAGTATTGGAATGGGGTTTTCTGACAACCCTAGAGTTGTCAAATTATCAGATTTTGGTTGGGGAATGTGAGAGCGTTTTTTATCCAGTATGTATTGGCGCTCAAGGCGGTTTACTTTTCAGACATCCTTTAAGATTAAAACATCAACAGATATCAAACATCATTTAAGCAAGGAGAATAAGATGGCTAACACAGCCAATCTCACAGGTGTGGGAAATTTAGGTGTTGCGATCGCCGATCCCCTGATTGGTAGCACTACACCAAACACTGCTGAGATATTGGAAGTTACTGGTCAAGGAGAAGTCAGCGTTCCCACAACTTTAACTGAGGTGCAATTGGGGATTAAAGTACAGGGAAAAACCGCAACCGAAGTTCAACAAGCAACTGCTCAACGTTCAACAGCAGTCGTTGATGTGCTGCAAAACCTTGGGGCACAAGAACTTCAAACCACATCTATTCAACTAAATCCGGTCTATAGCTATGAAAATAATACTCAAACCCTAATCGGCTTTGAAGGTCTCAACACACTTGAGTTTGAGTTACCAACAAATCAAGCTGGGGCAGCAATTGACAAAGCTATCCAAGCAGGTGCAAATGTAATAGATAATATCAGCTTCACTGCCTCAGACCAAGCATTGCAACAGGCACGTCTGCAAGTTCTCAGCGAAGCTGTTAAAGATGCCCAAGCTCAGGCTCAGGCTGTTTTTAGTACTTTACAGTTAACCCCTGGAGAGATTATTAAGATTGATATTAACTCAGATGACAATCCTAGACTATCTCCTTTGGTGTCTAATTTAACAGCAGATGGGGCGTTTGCAACAGCTACAACTTCTATAATTGGTGGTCCTCAAACGATAAAAGCTAGTGTTTCTCTAGATATCGGTTATTCTCCAAATTCAGCAGGGACTCCCGCTTGCGCTACTGATAATCTCACAGGTGTGAGAAATTTGGGTGTTGCGATCGCCGATCCCTTGATTGGTAGCACTACACCAAACACTGCTGAGATATTGGAAGTTACTGGTCAAGGAGAAGTCAACGTTACCACGACTTTAACTGAGGTGCAATTGGGGATTAAAGTACAGGGAAAAACTGCAACCGAAGTTCAACAGGCTGCTGCTCAACGTTCAACAGCAGTCGTTTATGTGCTGCAAAACCTTGGGGCGCAAGAACTTCAAACCACATCTATTCAACTAAATCCGGTCTATAGCGATGAAAATAATACTCAAACTCTAACTGGTTTTGAAGGTCTCAATACACTTGAGTTTGAGTTACCAACAAATCAAGCTGGGGCAGCAATTGACAAAGCTATCCAAGCAGGTGCAAATGTAATAGAGAATATCAGCTTTACTGCCTCAGACCAAGCATTGCAACAGGCACGTCTGCAAGTTCTCAGCGAAGCTGTCAAAGATGCCCAAGCTCAGGCTCAGGCTGTTTTTAATACCTTGAAGTTGACCCCTGGAGAGATTATTAAGATTGATATTAACTCAGATGACAATCCTAGACCATCTCCTTTGGTGTCTAATCTAGCAGCAGATGGGGCGTTTGCAACAGCTACAACTCCCGTAATTGGTGGTCCTCAGACGATAAAAGCTAGTGTTTCTCTAGATATCGGTTATTCTCCAAATTCAGCAGTGATTCTCGATCTACCTCTTAATGGATTGCAGCAATTTGCTTAGAGGATGTTTTAAAAGTCCCAGAAGGTATAATTTTGCCGTTCGACTTTTTTAAAATATCCTCTTAATCAGGAATTACGCAACTGTCACAAGCACATGGCGCAAGTACACCGTGCCATGTGCCATTCTCATCGGTGATGTAGGTGCTGACTTTTTCCTTTTAGATTCTTTGGAACAGCACTAAATAAAATATGAGCGATCGCACCACTTACCCAAGCCTGTACTTCATACAATTTTCTAATCTTTTCGTCTAGTCGAGTGTTAGAGAAGAACGCAAAATTAAGAGGTAAAGAAGAGAAATTTGATAACTGATTCACCTATTAAAACTTTTGCCACAGACCCACTATAGTAATTTTAAATACAAGCCGAACTTGTAAAAGTCTGACTAAGCTTCATCAATCATCTATACGTAGTAGCTTGCGGTAAAATGGTTGTGAAAAATCGGTGATGCGATAACGTTTATAGTTATCCATAAGTTCAATTAAAAAATTAATAAACTCGAAACTAGCCATCATCAGTTCATAACTCAGGTCAGCATTGCCATCAAACTGAATTCGGCAACGGGTTAAGTCTGAGGGTAAAGTAGCAACATTCCAGGAAGCGACAAAGGGGACATGTTCGCTAGCTTCGATCTTTCGATGTCCTTCCAAGACCCCTTTTTGATAAAGACTGATGGCATAGGGTAAGAAATTGCGCCTAGCACCCTGAACATAAGGTAAGTAAACACTGGCTTGTTGTTGAGTTGCAGGCTGGAGTTGCTCAATAGACATAGTTAAATATTCCTCAAGTTAGTTAGTAACTAGGGATATTAGTGGATATTAGTAGTATTCCCAAAAGATGTGTCTAAAGCACATAGTGGGGAATAGGGAATGGGGCATGGGAACTGGAGAGCAGAGGAGTGGAGTTCAAAGACTCGTCAGCAAGTATCAAAGACTTATTCCTTATGCCCAATGCCCAATAAATGAAGTTACTACTAAGAAATATTAAAATTTCGGTTACAATAATGCTGCATTAACTGTTATCGAATCTGGGAACGATAACACTAAAAATGTCTACTGTAAAGTGGTGAATGCCGTTGTTGCAGTTTTTCCCAACAAAAAGCTGCTGCTACCTTGCTATTACTTTACCCAAACCGGAGTTCTCATTGGAGAAAGTCTGACTCTAGAAGCTTCCTGCTTAAGTGGCTATCAAAGGAATCAAGCCTTGTCTAAGAGTAGCAAACGTGGTTAATACGAGGTAATTACGTAGATGGCGGTAACAACAAAGGTAGTCCCAGCGGCTTTTGGCTTAGGGATAGTGGGTATTACAGTTTGCCCATTCCGATTAATATCGGGAAAAGTAGCTTAGGGATATTTGTCCGTAAAATTACTAACTGTAGACAAATAGTGGTTTTTGAATCAAGCAACCTAACCTATGCCAGCGAATTCCTGGCCCGAAGAAGATTCTTATCAAGAGCTTGATCCGCTCAACTCCTTGTTATCTGACCTATCAGCAGATGAGGAGTCGGTGTTAGAGACAGATTCTATGTCTCTAACATCCCGGTTTCAAGGTCGTAGAGGCAAAGCAGCTCTAGTCTTGACTATCGTCTGGAGTGGCACGATCGCTCTACATTTAGTTTCTTGGGCTTCCATTTTTATTCTAGGACTGACCACCATTCTAGGATTTCATGCTTTGGTGGTAGTGTTTACTAAATCCCGTCGCTATCCAAAAGAAATACAGGGAGATTTACCTTCTGTTTCTGTGCTGGTGGCTGCGAAAAATGAGGAAGCGGTAATAGCCAAATTAGTCAAAAATCTTTGTAGTCTGGAATATCCAGGTGGGCAGTACGAAATTTGGATAATTGACGATCGCAGCAGTGATAGCACGCCACGTTTATTAGCAGAACTCCAACAGAAACACGATCATCTGAAAGTACTAAGGCGTTCAGCAGAAGCTACTGGTGGCAAATCGGGGGCGTTGAATCAGGTATTGCCGCTGACAAAGGGCGACATTATAGCAGTATTTGATGCTGATGCCCAAGTAACACCAGACTTGCTGCAACAGGTTGTACCTTTATTTCAAAGAGAAAACGTGGGGGCGGTGCAGGTGCGAAAAGCGATCGCCAACGCTAAAGAAAACTTTTGGACTAAGGGTCAAATGGCCGAAATGGCACTTGATACCTGGTTTCAGCAACAGCGGACTGCCCTTGGTGGCATTGGCGAACTGCGAGGCAATGGTCAATTTGTCCGGCGTTCAGCCTTGGAAAGCTGCGGTGGCTGGAATGAAGAAACCATTACCGATGATTTGGATTTGACAATCCGCTTACATTTGGACAAATGGGATATTGAGTGTGTTTTCCATCCAGCAGTGCAAGAAGAAGGAGTGACAAGTGCAGTTTCACTCTGGCATCAGCGCAACCGTTGGGCAGAAGGCGGATATCAACGCTATTTGGATTATTGGGATTTAATTCTCAAAAACCGCATGGGAGGGCGCAAAAGCTGGGATTTGCTGATTTTTATGCTAATTATGTATATCTTACCGACAGCAACAGTCCCAGATTTATTAATGGCGATCGCTCGTCATCGTCCACCCATGTTAAGTCCGATCACAGGCTTATCCGTTACTATGTCGATGGTAGGAATGTTTACAGGTCTAAAACGGATACGTCAAGATCAAAAATTCCCACTTTCTACATATTTTATGATGCTGGTGCAAACCCTGCGTGGCAATTTATATATGTTGCACTGGTTAGTCGTCATGAGTAGTACTACTGCTCGGATGTCGGTAAGACCAAAGCGCCTGAAATGGGTGAAAACTTTGCATACTGGGAATGGAGAATAGGAAATAGGGCATGGGGCATGGGGCATGGGGAATAGGGACTGGGGAACTGGAGAGGGGAGGAGTGGAGTTCAAAGACTCGTCAGCAAGTATCAAAGACTTATACCCAATCCCCAATCCCCAATCCCCAATTTTTTATTCATCATCTACTTCTGATTCTTCTACCCATTCTGATGTAGTTATGGAATCGGAGAATTCTGGAAAATCATCTGCAAAGCGGATAATTTGCCCGTTGAAAAATTCTGCTACACGTTGAGCTGCGATCGCAACTTCGTCAGGTTCCCAATCAGGTGCGGGTGTTTGTTTTGGGGGTAGAGGCAAAGTTTGCATCCCGTTTCCATTTACCCCGTTTCCATTTGCCCTATTTCCATTTACCTCATTTCCATCTCTTGCAACCAACTCGGTTTTTTGTGGTGCTGGTGGTGGGGTGATTGGCTGCGGTACTGGTACTGGAGGCGAAATTTGCTGGTTGTAACTGGGTGTGGGTGGCTGCTGAACACGAGTAGAGTCTTTTGGCGGAGAATTTTTTTTGGCTGAGGTAAAGTTTGAAGAAGTTCCTTTTTCTAAATTTATCTGGATTTCACGCTGGAAAGTCTGCTGGAAAGCTGCCGTAATCATTGGTAGATAAGATTTACCCTTGTCATACCATGCCTGTTTAATAGCAATTCGAGCCACAACACCGTCGAAGTCTATGAGTTGGCTCATTTGACGCAGCATTTCTTGCCTTGATTTTGGCTGGAGGTTGGCAAGCACTTGTTGCCAAATCTGAGTTAAGTCATATTCTGCTTCCCCAACAACTTCTTCCTCAACTTCTGAAGTTACGGGTTCAATTTTCGCAGGTGACGCGGGCACAGATACAGGTTCTGGGGTTGGTGGTGAAACTGAGTTAGCAGCAGAATTGTGATTTGTTTGCTGTTCAACTGGGGGAGATGAAGTGACGGGCTGATTTTGGGCTGTCGCTTGATGATGGTTTGTAGAATTATGATTCGTTTTCGGTTCAGCTAAAGGTAAAGAAGAGACTGGGTGATTTTGGGCAACTACTGAAGGATAGCTTGGAGATAAAACAGGTGTATTAACTTGCAACGCGACACTTGGGGCTTGTGGCTGAATATTCGTCGCACTTGGTAACAATCCTAGTAATGTTACTTCCAACCACAAACGCGGCTGGGTGGTATTTTTAATTTGTACTTCAGCTTCTCGCAAGTGTTTTTGTCCTGCCAAAATCACGCTCATATCGAAGTATTGAGCAAATTCAATCATGGCTGTCCAAGTTTGCTGAGTGCAAGCAACTAAATCGTGGCGGTTGGGTGCTGTTTTGGCTATGAGTAAATCGCGGTAAAAAGCAGCGAGATTTTGCAGAACAGTTAGGGGTTCTCGACCCCGATCTAGAATGTAGTGAGTACAGTCTAAAACTGCTTCCGGTTTATCTTGAGCGATCGCATTTAAAAGCGCTAGCAAGTCCTGTTCGCTTACCGTCCCCACTAAATCCCAAACTCGCTCTGGTGTCACTTCACCCGCTAACAAGCCTAATTGGTCAAGTAGACTTTCGGCATCTCGCAACCCTCCCTGAGCAAGTTGGGCTACCAGGGTGACAGCATCAAGTGAAATATGAATGTTTTCATAAGATGCGATCGCACTTAAATGCTTCACCATCGCCTCTAAGTGAATGCGTCTAAAATCAAACCTTTGACAGCGCGAAATAATCGTTGGTAACACCCGTTGCGGGTCTGTTGTCGCCAACACAAAAACCACCTGTTTCGGTGGTTCTTCTAGTGTCTTAAGTAGCGCGTTGAATGCCTGGGTACTGAGCATGTGGCACTCATCGATTACATAAACCTTATAGCGACACTGCACAGGAGCAAACTGGGCTTTTTCAATCAACTCGCGGATATTATCGACACCAGTGTTGCTAGCTGCGTCGATTTCAATTACATCTAAGGTGTAGCCTTTAGCGATACCCTGACAAACCTCACACACGCCACAAGGTTCAGCAGTAGGCTTGTCACTTTTGAGACAATTAAGGGATTTAGCCAGAATTCGGGCACTAGAAGTTTTCCCCGTACCTCTGGGCCCAGTGAATAAGTAGGCGGGGGCGATTTTAGATGTGCCGATCGCGTTCGTGAGGGTGGTGGCGATCGCCTCTTGACCCACCAGTTCAGCAAAACTCTTGGGGCGATATTTGTGGTGCAGGGGTTCATAAGACATGGAAATATTGACTTCAATGCCTTTTAAAGTTAATTACTAGCACCGAGTCGAGTTTAGGATTCAATTATTTTAAACTCTCGTACCTGGCTTTATTTATCGATGTTGCCATAGTGCCGTACTTAACTAAAATTGTAACTTTTGGCACTCAGCAATACAAGCAACCAAAGATGATATCAACATCAATGTATGGGAATTATAGCATATTATTTAGTACATTTGTTCTGATTGATTAGTGGAGATCAGGGAAAAAACTCTTGACAAATGACAAATGACTATACGTTTTATTGACTGAACTAACGCCATAGTCCAGTGCGATCGCTACAATTTTATAGATAAGTAAAACTCGATGGTGCAGCAGATGCTCAAGCGGCTATTTCAATGGCTCAAAAAGCTTTTTCAGAGCTTATTTGGTGGAAAACACACTACCTCAAAATCTAGGGGGAATGTGGAAAAAGAACCAGCACCACCCTTGAGCGATACGGATCTGGAATTTCTCTTCAATGAACTGTTGCAGGGAGTACATCAAGCAAGAGGGGAAGCATGGGCACAGAAGTGGCTGCATAATATCGAACATCGGATCACAACTCAAGACTGGGTTGAGTGGTTGGGGCGCTTTGGCGATAGATTGCTCGCATCTCCGACACCAAATAATGAAATGGCTGCGCGGTTAGTGCAATTGGGTGAATTGGGCGTCGGCGAAATCGGAGATGTTGCCTATAATATCGGGATGCAGTTGTTGACACGCAATGAAGGCGAACCAGTTTGGGAATACGAAGGGCCAGATGCTTTTAACACTGCTTTGACTTCTGAAGTACCAGCCCCAGTCTTAGAGTCAGCAGAACCACCAGAGAATCTCCCAGAGGGAGAATACCAAACTGTCACCCTAGAACAGTTGTTTGTCATGTTGCAGGAGGATGAAAATTTACGTCAGCAGATTGCTCAACAGCTTGCTATTGAAACAGACGACCCCCAAGTGCTTGTCCAAGCATTAATTAATCAGTTGTATCCTGATGGTCAACCGACTACAGAGCAAACTGAAAATTAACTGCTGGAGAGAGTCAAATTCAAGAGTTAAATCTGGGAATTGTTACGTTGTAATGCTATGCTCTTGAAGATTTGTATATTTTTTGCTAGTTTACTACGGAAGCGCTGTCGGAATCTAATGGATTTTTACGTAATTGATGATTTTTTTAACACAACGATGGCTACAATCTAGAAAAACAAAATCCAAGAGTGTGGCAGATGCTCAGGCGGATATCGCAGTCGCTTAAAAGGTTTTTAACGCGCCTGATTGCAAGTAAACAGAATAGTTCTCTCAAGGGTGCGAGAGGACGCAATCTGGTGGAGATACCACCAGAACTAACCAATGCGGATCTGGAACAATTGTTTATCCAATTGTTAGAAGGCGTGCATCAAGCACGAGGACGACAGTGGGCATTGAGGTATCTGCAACGAATCGAAAATCGCGTTCCGGCTGAACGCTGGATAGATTGGTTGGTGATGTTTGGCGAAAGCTTGCTAGCTTCACCTACACCGAATCCTCTTTTAGCAACACAGATGGTGCAATTGGGGGAACTTGGTGTTGGCAGAATTGGAGAAGTTGCTTATGACATTGGCATTCGGCTAATGCAAAACTTACCTACAGAGATAGAATATCAGGACAATCAGGCACAAGATGACGGAGAAAGTACTCCTGGGCAAGAACCGATCCGCGATTTTGGCGAACAGTTATGGGAGTACGATGAGCCAGATGTAATAAAAACTACTCCAGGGCAAGAACTGATCCGCGATTTTGGCGAACAGTTATGGGAGTACGATGAGCAAAATGTGGTAGAAACTACTCCAGGGCAAGAACTGATCCGCGATTTTGGCGAGCAGTTATGGGAGTACGATGAGCAAAATGTGGTAGAAACTACAACCGATGAAGAAATTCTCCCAACTTCCCCCGGACAAGAGCTAATCCGCAATTTAGGTGAGCAATTATGGGAGTATGATCAGCCAGATGTTGAACCAATCACATCAGCCCCCCAAAATGCCTCTTTTGAGGAAAGATTGGCCGAAAACTTCGAGGAACTGGTATGGGAGTATGAAAGAGAAGACGCCCAAACCACAATACCAGAAAATATTCCTCTGCCCGCACCGGAAGATTCAATTACCTCGTTAGCCCAATTGAGGTTTGACGATGAAGAAGTTGTTCAAATTACAACACCAGCAAATCTCCTTTCCACTAGACAAAAAACTGAATTAGCAACGTCTGGCTCGGTGGAAACCTGGGATAACACTTTGACGAATTTAGAGCCGAATGTGGCTAATACCTTAGATGAGTTGTGGGTGAAATTGGATCAAAGTACCAATTTAGTGCAGCAACTTGCTTCGGATTTGGCAGGTCAAAGCAGTAATTCCTCTAATATTGTTGAGCGAAATAGCGATAATCCGATTACCCACGCTCAAGGGTGGTTTTACCAAGGTCTAAGCCAAGCGAAAACAGGTGATTTGTTAGGGGCGATCGCATCTTATGACCAAGCGATTGAACTGCAACCCGAATTTGCAGAATATTGGTTTAATCGAGGCTTAACGCTGTTCCATTTAGAACGTTTTGAAGAAGCGATCGCCTCTTACCAAACAGCCACAGAACTGAAACCCGACTACTACAAAGCTTGGTACAACCGGGGTGGAACTCTCGGAGAATTAGGATATTTTGAAGAAGCGATCGCTTCTTTTGACAAAGCCATAGAAATCAAGCCAGACTATCAAGAAGCGTGGTCTAGCAAGGGTTTGGCATTGCTGAAATTGGGTTGGCTACCAGAAGCTATTGCCAGTTATGACCAAGCGCTGCAACTCGAACCAGAAGACCAGGAAAACTGGTATCACCGAGGCATTGCTCTAGCTGTTAGCGAACAATTTGCCGAGGCGATTATATCTTATGACAGAGCTGTAGAAATTGACCCAGATTATCACGAAGTTTGGATAGATCGGGGTGTAGTGCTGTTTAATTTAGGCAGGTGGTCAGAAGCGATCGCCTCCTGGGATAAAGCCCTGTCAGTTCAAACCGACTTCTACTTAGCTTGGTACAATCGGGGTATAGCGTTAGACAATTTAGGACGTAGACAAGAAGCGATCGCCTCCTATCGCCAAGCGATCGCCATAAAACCCGACTTCCACTTAGCTTGGTATAATCAGGCATTAGCACTATTTTATTTAGAACAATTTGCCGAAGCGATCGCCTGTTATGATCACGCTTTGCAAATTAAACAAGATTATTGGGAAGCTTGGATTGGTCGGGGAACTGCGATCGTTAATTTAGTAGATTCTGAGACATTGCTCAATTTGTCGAGTAGTCTGATAGCGATAAATCCCACCTTACAACAGGGCGGCTACGAAGGAAAATTAGCCAGCTACGAAGAAGGGTTAAAGCATCTGCGGACAGACACCCATCCAGAAGGTTGGGGGAGATTGCATTTTGCGATCGCTAATACTTACTACGAGCAAGGCAAAAAACATACCAATCCCCGCGATTATTGGCGCAAAGCTGCATCTGAGTACCATCAAGCGCTGTTAACCTTGACACTAGAATATTTTCCTCAGTTGCACTTAGAGGTTTTGCAATCTCTGAGCAAAGTGTTGATGGGTTTGGGACAAACCACACAAGTTCAAGAATTGCTACAACGTGGGACAGATTTATTGCGACAATTACTGAGTGAAGAAACTCGCTCAGACGAAAGTAAAAAACAGCTAGCTATAAAATTTGCCGGCTTCAATCAATTAGCAGTTGATTTAGCTGTGGAGTCGGGTGATTTAGTAGAAGCTTGGGAAATTGCCGAACAAGGTAAAAATGCTTGTTTAAATTGGCTGCTTTCTGGTTGGAATGATCATATATACTCGCCTTATTATGGCGCAATTCAACAACTATTCAATCCCACAACAGCAATTATTTACTGGCATATTAGTCCAGTTGCCCTACAAACTTTCATTCTCAAAGACCAAGCACCATCACCAATTCTCCTGTTTACACCCATGCAAGATGCTGGGGCAATACCTTTAGGAGAAGACGCTATCCGTCTGAATGAATTGCCCCTACCTGAAGCAGTGCAACGCCTAATTGAATTTGAAACTTGGCTAGAAGATTGGCATCAACAATACCAAGAATATCGCAGCACAACCCAAGACAAAGAAAGCAAAAGTCAACATTCTTGGCGAGTTGATATGGAAGAGAAACTGTTGCAACTATATAGGATTCTGAATATTTCCACAATTGCACAGGAACTCGAAGGCATCACCCAACTAGTTTTAATTCCTCACCGTGACTTGTACCGATTGCCCATTCATACACTTTTCCATCTTTCTTCTTCATCCCAAGAAGAGTTACCGAATGTGGAATCAAATTTCAGCGTTACCTATCTACCTAGTGCCCAAATAGGTTTATCAATCATAACTGAGGATATTTGGCAGTGGCAAAATAAGTTATTGCTTAGTGTTGAACATCCGGAAAGTACAAGTTATACCCCACTGGAATTTGCCAAACTGGAGTCTGAAATTGTTAGTCAGATGTTCAATAATATCCAACAAATTCCGGGAGCAGAAGCTACAAAAAGTATTGTTGAAAATGCCTTATCTGATAATTATAATATTTTGCATTTTACGGGTCATGTTACTAATAATTTAGCTGAACCGAAAAAATCAGAATTAGCATTAGCGGGTGAAGACAGACTTACTCTAGATGAAATCTGCCAACAAAATTTAGATAGTTACAACCTTATTACTCTCTCTGCTTGTGAAAATTTCAGTGCTAGTAACTACACTATCAGCAGCGAATATGTGAGTTTAGTTACTGGTTTTGTAAGTCAGGGTGTTCCTCATGTAGTAAGTACTCTTTGGAGTGTAGAATCTTCAGCTAGTGCCTTGGTGATGATCGAGTTTTATCGACGATTACAGCCAAATAAATCAGCAATTACTGCTTTAGCTGAAGCAACACGATGGCTGAAAGAATTAACTGCTGGAGAACTGACAAAATGGTATGAAGATGTTTTGAATAATCTGCATCCTGAAGAAGTAATAATTCAAACTTATTTAGCGACACAACTATATAGAAATAGTAAAATGGCATCAGAAAAAAATATTTATAACCATCCTTATTACTGGGCAGCATTCACTATTACGGGTAAGCCGAATTAATCCTTTGAAACTTAGTCACAAGTAATTTTTGATTCTGGACATTCTATTCCAGTGATTAAATTAGTCTGATACTTGTTTTTGCTTCACTTATCTAAAATTTCAATAATCTCACTAAAATAGTCTAATTAGAAAATTTGTATGAATTTACTGTGGTATTAAAGTTTCTGGTGGGAGTGAAGATTAAAAATAAATATGAAATCAGAAACCAGGAGTGTACTACTTAAAGCTTACACAGAACTACACAAAGTCGTTGAAGAGTTATATCAAGCTCATGATAGAGCAATAGAGAACAATGATTTTGACGATGCTAGTTTGTTGGCTAGTCGAGCAGATAGACTTTGTGAATAAGTCGAAAACTTAGAAATCATTATCTCAGAATTAAAGTAGAAATGAAAACAATTGAAGAATTAAAAACTCGAATTAAAGAACTCAGTAGTCAAGCTGTAAAATTTAGTCAAAAAGCAACTGAAGTGTGTTTGACGGATCGAGAATAAGCTAGAGAAGCTAAGCTGTTCCACAAATAACCTTGCATATATTGGGCGGGCGAGACGCCCACCCCACAAGAAATGTACAATTTCAGATTATGTAAACTAGATGTGGTTTAGCTTAGTAAGCGTTGTCAGCTATTGATACAAGAATTGAAACGGCAATAGGTTTAGAATAATTCGTACTGAGGGGTTTATTATGCCAGATGTTCGGTTTGATAAATACTATCGTTATGAAGACTTAACACGCATTCTACACAGTTATACAAAGAAATTTCCCCAACTAGTACGCATAGAAAGCATTGGCAAGAGTTACGAAGGACGTGACATCTGGCTATTGACAGTAACTAACTTTGCCACTGGCGCACATCAAGAAAAACCTGCCCTCTGGGTTGATGGCAATATTCACGCCACTGAACTCGCACCATCAAGTGTTTGTCTATATCTCTTGCAAACATTAGTTACAGCTTACGGTACTCACTCAGAAATTACCCGTTGTTTAGATACCCGCACCTTCTACATTTGTCCCCGTGTGAATCCTGATGGTGCTGAGTTGGCATTGGCTGACAAACCAAAATTTATTCGCTCTGGTACTCGTCCTTATCCCCATGATGACGAAGGCAACGATGGCTTAGTGATGGAAGATATCGATGGCGATGGTCGGATTTTACTAATGCGAATCCCCGATGCTAATGGGGCTTGGAAAGTCTGTCCTACCGAACCTCGCCTGCTGGTGCGACGCGAACCAACAGAAATAGGTGGTCAGTATTATCGCGTACTACCGGAAGGAAAGATAGAAAATTATGACGGAGTTGAGATTAAAATTCAGCGTTCTAAAGAAGGGCTAGATTTAAACCGAAATTTTCCATTTTTGTGGCGGCAAGAATCTGAGCAATCGGGGGCTGGCCCCTATCCTACATCTGAAACAGAAGTGCGATCGCTAGTTCAGTTTATCACTACACATCCTAATATTACAGGAGCGATCGCCTTTCATACCTTTAGCGGTGTTCTCATCCGTCCCTACACCCACCTGAGCGATGATGAATTCCCGGTCAATGACCTCCGCACCTATCAACGTATTGGTGCAAAAGGTACTGAACTTACTCAGTATCCAGCGATCTCCGCCTTTCATGATTTTCGCTATGACCCCAAAGATGTAATTACAGGTACATTCGATGATTGGGTTTATGAATACCAAGGTCTATTTGCCTGGACAGTAGAAGTCTGGAGTCCGCAGCGCCAAGCTGGAATTAATGATTATAAATACATCGATTGGCAGCGAGAACACTCTGTAGAAGATGACCTGAAGTTGCTGCGTTGGAACGATGAAAAGCTTGTAGGTAAGGGTTATGTAGATTGGTATCCCTTCGAGCATCCCCAACTCGGTCAGATTGAACTAGGCGGCTGGGATACCATGTACGCTTGGACAAATCCACCCCCTGAGTTTCTGGAGAAAGAAATAGCCCTCTTTCCAGAATGGCTAGTTTGGCATCTCTTAATATCTCCTCGTTTAGAAATTTACGAAGCTAGTGTTTACAACTTGGGTGATGATACTTATCGAGTGCAATTGGTTGTGCATAATACAGGCTGGTTGCCCACCAACGTCACCCAAAAAGCCTTAGAAAAAAAGCTGGTGCGGGGCTGTATCTGTGAAATTGAACTACCTCCTGGGGGAACTTTAGTAACGGGTAAGCCCCGTGAAGAGTTAGGTCAATTAGAAGGACGAGCCTATAAGCCTTCAACTCCCATTAGACGGCACAGCGATCCTACCAAGGATCGGGCAAAGGTGGAATGGGTGGTGCGTGTGCCTCAAGGTAGTACAGTTAAACTGCTAGCCCGTCATGAACGCGCTGGAGTTGTTCGCACTGAATTGACATTTCCATAATTTTGATATTTTAAATTGTCAAAAATTACTTTAATACAGCTTTGTCGAAACCAATAATTACCGTTCGCCTAATTACACGCGACGAACTTCCCCAACTTTTGGCTTTATATCACTACCTAAATCCCGTCGATGCAGCTTTACCGCCTGATGATATTTTACAATCCATCGGGGATGGAATTTTACGCGATCCCCGTTTATATTACATTGTGGCTGATGTTGATAACCGGTTAGTAGCAACATGTAATTTAATCATTGTTCCCAACTTGACGCGTGGCGCACGTCCATCTGGCATTATTGAAAATGTTGTCACCCATCCCGATTATCGACAACAGGGATTGGGTACGCAGGTGCTACATTATGCCTTAGCTTTAGCATGGCAGCAACATTGCTATAAAGTGATGCTTCTGAGTGGCTCAAAACGCGAAGAGACGTTGAACTTCTATGAAAATGCAGGGTTTAAACGTGGACTAAAAATCGGATTTGTTGCCTTACCTCCAGAAGAATTGTAAGCAAGATTAATACTGATTAGACATCTTCCAAAAACCCTAGTTTATCTTTGGGTTCATTTTCATAAAATTGTCTTTTGGAAAAAAATAATTCTTAGGCAAAAATCTTGGCGCAATTAGGCTCGAAATTTTTGATTGCGATCGCTAATTTCCAGTTTAGTATTTGAAAATTTAGCATCAACGACAACTATCTAAAGAGTGAAAGTTTTTCTTCAAAATCCAGTCCTGAGTTAGTTGTATAATTTCAATAAAAGATTAACAATACACCATATCGCCAATCTTGATTTTATTTCTTAAATATTGCTAAAGATTATGATACATTAAATTTGACGGCATTAACCCTCCTCGGTAATTATAAAGAGACGGCTATTAAAGGCCAATTATTTTACTGCTTGACTGCAATTTTAGAACTGAATAAAATCGCCTACTTGCATTAATTCTCTTTATTGTTGCAACATATTATTACCACAGGAGTCATGCTTATTATTAGTATGCTCTGCGGTTCTTAAAAAAAATAGGAATTCGATACTATGTGTGGTGCACATGAGGATAAACGTTATGAGATATCAAAGCAGCTACTCATAGCGTCCAGTTTTTTAATTTTCCAGAGCTAACAAGTTTCATTTCTGGTTTTCATGTCGAGGCGAACCAAATAATCATCTAGATATTTGTATTCACTTAACCTTGCATCCAGTATTTTCCAATAGTCAACCCAAAAAATTGAAAAGAGGATATTTCCATGTCTAGTTTGTCTCGTTGGTCATCAACAAAGGTTGCTTTGCTAGTTCTGGGAATGACAGCTGCTATAATAACCCCCATCGTAACTTCTACCCCAGCTTCATCTCAGACTCCTGTTCCATCTACGACACCATCATCTGACACACCATCATCTGACACACCATCACCTGTAACACCATCACCTGTAACACCATCACCTGTAACACCAACACCTGCAACACCATCGCCTACTTCAACAGTTAACCTGTCTGATGTTTCCTCAGATTATTGGGCGCGTCCCTTCATTCAAGCCCTAGCTGAGAATAACGTGATTAGTGGCTTTCCTGATGGCACTTATAGACCAAATCAGCCTGTGACTCGTGCTGAATTTGCTGCCTTGATTCAAAAAGCTTTCGGTAATCAAAACCGAGTTCGGCAATTAAGTACAGGTGGTTTTAGTGATGTTCCTGCTAACTACTGGGCAGCTGCTGCAATTCAAAGCGCGTATGAAACTGGATTTTTGGCAGGCTATCCTGGGAATGTGTTTAGACCAAATCAAGAAATTCCTAGAGTGCAGGGAATCGTTGCTTTAAGTAGTGGCTTAAGTTTAACTGGTGGCGATACAAGTACTCTCACTAATTTCTATAACGATGCCTCAGCTATCCCAGAATATGCTGTTGGCAGTGTAGCAGCAGCGACTGTAGGTAATCTTGTTGTCAACTACCCGGATGTAAAACAACTCAATCCGCAACAGTCTTTGACTCGTGCGGAAGCAGCAGCACTTTTGTATCAAGCTTTAGTTAAACAGGGACGGGCACAACCTATTGCTAGTAATTTTCCAGCTAGTCAATACGTTGTAGCTGGAACTCCTGTTGCTACTGATATTGTTTCTCTGGCTGCATCCAGTAGTTCTTTTACAACTCTGACTTCTTTATTAAAGACAGCCGGTCTAGCAGATACTCTTCAACAGCCAGGCCCTTATACAGTCTTCGCTCCCACCAATGACGCATTTGCTGCTTTACCTGCTACTACCTTACAACAGTTAGAGCAACCAGAGAATAGAGAAGCATTAATTAAGATTTTGAGATATCATGTGGTTCCAGGTGCATTAACTGCTAGTCAACTCCCGTCTGGAAAATTGAACACCGATGAAGGAAGACCTGTAAACGTTAAAATCGATTCCGCAAACAGTCAAGTCTCGGTAAATGATGCTAGAGTTCTCCAGGCAGACGTGAAAGCTAGCAACGGTATTATCCATGCAATTAACCAAGTCCTAATTCCGCCTGATGTTAATATCAGTAAGTTAAATCAGCCACCAACAGGAAGTAACACACCTGATGTTAACATAGGTAGAAGTACTCGTGGTGGTAGAAGCTATATCGGAGTTGGTGGTAACATTGGTTTGAGTGGCGATGATACAGCTTTGAGTGACACGAACTTTACTGTGATCAGCAAACTTGGTCTGACAAACAATATATCAGTGCGACCATCGGTAATCTTCGGGGACGATACAGTATTTCTAGTTCCGGTGACTTTAGATTTTTCTCCCCGCAGAGGAGGTTCAGTGGGTGAAAGAAGCTTTGCTATATCTCCTTACATCGGTGCTGGTATAGCAATTGAAGCTAATGCCGATACTGATATTGGATTACTGTTAACAGGTGGTGTAGACCTTCCTATCGGTTCTAAACTGACGCTAACAGGTGGTGTAAATGCTGCTTTTGTGGATGATACTGATGTCGGGCTACAGTTAGGAATTGGCTATAACTTCTAAGTAAATAGAAGTAGAATAGGTAGTAAGGGCGCACAGCTAATTGTGCGCTCTTGCTGTATTAAGGTCGCTTGATTGCTAAAGTAAGTCCATCGCCGATGGGGAGAAGAGAGAGGGTAATGCGTTCGTCATGATGTAACTTCTCATTGAGCGCCCGGATTGCTTGGGTGCTTTCATCTTGATTTTGCTCATCAGCTACTTGTCCAGACCATAAAACATTATCAATCGCAATCAATCCACCTGGACGCACTAATTGCAGCGATCGCTCATAATATCCATGATAATTTTCTTTATCAGCATCAATAAAGGCAAAATCAAAAGTTTCGGCTTGTCCGGTTGCCAATAGCCGATCTAAAGTTTCCAAAGCTGGTGCTAATCGGAGATCGATTTTATCGGCAACTCCAGCTTCTAGCCAATACCGCCGAGCGATCGCAGTAAATTCTTCACTCACATCACAAGCGATAATCTTGCCATCAGCCGGCAGTGCCAAAGCTACAGAAAGTGAGCTATAACCCGTAAACACTCCAACTTCTAGAGTTTTCTTCGCTGCAATCAACTGCACCAGAAGCCTCATAAATTGCCCTTGTTCTGGTGAAATCTGCATTCCACCCCGGGGATGATTGGCAGTTTCTTGACGTAACCTCCCAAGAACCTCTGGTTCCCGTAGCGAAACGGATAAAAGATAATTGTAGAGTTGGTTATCAAGACCTATAGACTGTTTTGACATGGTAGATGAGAGAATTGAGAGAAACTACAGTTATACTATCGCTGATAAGTGGAATCTCAGGAATAACATGGTGCGGTTAGTTTTAACAGTAATATTGCTGGTACTAATAACAGCTTGTGGCAGTATTGGACTGCTACCGACTAGCGATTTAGTGCAAAAAGCGATCGCACTTGGGCTAGAACAAACTCAACAAAAACTTAGTCAACAGTTGGATTTAGATTTTCAAGGATTTGAAATCAAGCGGCTATCAATTACCCAAGAACAACCCCTGACGATTGAAAATTTACCAGCTTTCCACGTTCGGGGAACCTACGATTTGATTCTCAAGCTACCAAAACGGCGCTTGACGCAACCAAAACAACCCTTTGACGTTTACTTGCAAATTCAGCAAGAAGGCAAAACTTGGCGATCGCTAATTCCGGAAAAGGATAGTAAAAATACTCAACCAACTTGGCGTAGTTATTTAGTTGAGTAAAACTGTGTCCTCAAAGTGCTTTTTTCCGGTTGCGTAAGAATTGCAAACCAGTAGCGTAAATACCAAATGCCAATAAACCGGACATAAAACTGGGTTCAGGAACACTCTTCTTAGATACAGAATTAATACCTACAGCAAAGTCCTTATTCGAGTCTACATTATCAACAAATGAACTGTCGGCAGCACCAATAAATATAAATTTTGCATCAATGGGAACTTGTACAATAGCACCATTAAAATCTACACGTGAGATGTAAAAAATACTATTGTCTAAACACTGCAATGGAAGACAACCGTTGGGAAGAATTGGATTAATAGCACCAGGAACTCTGTCAGTCGTTGCGCCATCATACTCTCCGGTGCTTGGTAGCAATCTATTGTCAGTGCTGAAAGTAGCCCACATTGCACCAAAGTATTCGTTAGTCGGATCACCAAAGGGTGAAAAACTGCCAAACCGTTCCAGTTTAATTGTGTCCCCTGAATTAATTCCCAAGTCTGTTAGAGAAAAAGGTACGCTATCAGGACTAAATGTATATGAAGAAATAAAACTTGCACTGGGGTCAATGTTGAATTTAGCTGCAAAGGCTTGAGCAGAATCAATTTTGAATAATAGTATTAAGCTGAAGGCAGTTTTAGCTGTTACAACTGATAATTTGATGAATAATTTAGGAATTTTTTGATTTAAAAAAAAGATTGACATAGGGATTTATTAGAAATTGTTAATTACTGGAGTTAGACAGAAAGTGAGCTATCAAGTGATAACTCAGGAATCTTACTGTTTAATTTTTATTTTATTTGTGAGTATATTTAAATAGTTAGCCGTTAAACTATCTTATAAAAAATAAAATTGTCAATCTACCAATAGCTAGTTGACAATTGGTAAGAAAACTGGATAGTAGTTTTTGTCTAAGTTTTGCTTGATGAATTGAAATTTTTTGAATGACGTACAGTGGAATATGTGCTACTCAAAAAACCATCACACGCATTTACGTATAAGTGCTAGGGCACAGTCATGATCGAGGTATAGTTTCACCGGAGACAGGGCAAAATGTATATTAACTTTTTCATCAGTTCTATTGCTGGAATTGTGGTTGTGGTACTAGCGGCTTTTGGACTACTGCAATGGTTGCACATCCCTGCTGGTAACTTTCTTGATTGGGTGATTGGTGGTGCTAGTTTTTGGTGGCTGTTGGTAATTGTCACTGTACCGTGGAATGTGCATTTTCAAGCCAAAGAAGTTTTAGCAGAAGCAGCACAATCAACTGAAAAAGGCATTCCAGTTGATGAGAAACAAGTGAAGTATGTCACAGTGTTGGCAAAGCGATCGCTTTGGGTTGCCATTGGTTTACACTTGTTCTCTGCCGTTGGTCTTTATACTCTTGCTGCCACTGGTATTAGTACGGTGGGATATATAAGTTCTGGTGCAGCTTTATTATTAACAATTCTGCGTCCGGCGATTCGCGCTTATGAGTATTTATATGCACGGTTGGCGATGATTCGCCAAGAATGGAAGTATCCGCGCGAAGATATTTTTGAACTGCGCGATCGCTTCTCTATATTGGAACAAAAAATCCAGTCATTGGAAGATCAGCTTAATCCTGAACAACCCTATTCCTTATCTGCAACTCAACAACGTTTTGCCGAAGAAACTCGCAGAGATTTAGCTCGAATTGCCGCTAATTTAGAAGAATTACGAGCGACAAATCAAACGGAACATGAGCGTTTGGGGAGAGAAGCCAGAAATGCGATCGCACAACTTTCCACTGACGGGCAATTTCTCGATCATGTCCGCGAAATTATTCGATTTTTTAAAACCGCTTAATTATTGCTTTAATATAGCCGTCAGTCACACAAGTTAGGACATAAGGATGGGGTGAAAGAAGAGAGTTAGCAACAGTTTTACCTCCTGCCCTCTGCCTCCTGCCTTCTGCTATAACTGACCGAATTTTAAATTTTGGATCGTGATAGTGAATATTCATCATCCAAAATTTAAAAAATTTATTAAAAAAGGGTTAACTAAACCCTACAATCATAAAATTTACCTCACTAGAACAGGAAAGGCTATAGTAATGCTGACATAACTTCAGGAGTACTCACAGTGAATCAGATAAAACTGACTTTAACTATTGGTTACTTATTAATGACGTGCTATTTTTTAACTAATTGGTTAATATTTTCCCTACAACATCCTGCTTCCAATCCAGAAGATAAATTTTTATCGTTTATAATGTTTGTGGTGACAACTATCTTCTGGCCTTTAATGATTCCGATGTCTTGTTTAGAAATGGTTCAACAAAAGCGAATAGACTTTAGTAAAATGATTCCTGTTCTCTTAGCAATATTTGTATTTAGTATTTCATATTATTTAACCGAATAATTAATAATTCCTCCTCACCAATTGCATAGATATTAAAGAGAAGCCGGAGGTTTGACTTATTACCCTCCGGCTTCTTTGTGTACAACTACCTTTACTTGTTAGGCAGTCTTTTATTAAACTTGAAATTTATTAACGGCGTCTGCTGCCAAAACCAGTTGAGCGGCGGGGTGCTGAACTACGCCCACTACCAAAACTACTACCAGAATTGCGTCGGGGTGAAGTGGCTCTACCAGAAGGTTGCAAGGTACTACCACCAAAACCAGAACCAGAAGGACGGTTATTACCTGTAGTGCTACGCGGTGTATTGCGTATATTTGAATTTCCCGGATATGACCTTCTAATTGTCCCTGTATTGCGGAAGGCAGTGCGATTTGTCACGGCTGCGGGTGGCGTATTGTAGCGAGTTTGGTAGTGTTGAACTGCTTGGCCATAGCTTGTGCCATATCCACCAAAGCCACTTAATCCTTGTCCTGGATAATAAGCAGGGGGTACATAATACTGCGGTCTAAACAACATACTACCAATTGCCTGTCCCGCCAAGCTACCAGCCACAGACCCAGCAAATGGTGCCCAGAAGCTATTTTGTTGACGGACTACAACCGTCTCTTGTTGTCCTGTTTGGGGATTAGTTCTATTCTCGGTAACATTGTGGACATACTCAAGTTTAAAGTCTTCCGTCAGATATAAAATCGGTTGTCCTTTATCTACCTTCAGATAGGTTTTTTTACCCTGCTTGATTTCATCATCAGTCAACCGTGCCATTTGCAAATTTTCGGTTGCAAAGGTTGGGGGCTTATTGTTTAGTAAAAACAGGTTGTACTCACCACTTGCATCGTCATAAGTAGCTTGTTGTATTTGATACTCACCATCACTTAATTTAGTGTTAGCAGAGGTTTGGCTAACGTTCTTAGCTGAAGAATTAGTTTGGCTTCCACCACCACAAGCAACAGTTGTGAGACACAAACTCAGAGCTAAAAAAACGGCTGTAAATTTACGTACTATGGTCATGATCATTGGATTATTGTCCTATCTCTGAGCTTAACAATTTATCGATACGAGTAGTAAGTACGGACTACCCAACATATTACAAAGGAATCAATTCTGGGTAATATTGCAGCAGTTGATCGCTAGTTAGTTCATCACCTAACTGTGCTGGGGAGAAATGTACTTGGATTGCCTTTAATCTATGTTTATAATGTAAATTTATCAATGCTTTCAATCCTAACTTGAGCGCCTGAACGTTAGAAAGATCAATTTCCAAATCTGGTACTTCTCCTTCAGAAGCTACTGTAATCATCACAATCACGTTACGAGTTACAGGTATGGATAAAGGTTCATTCGATTCAGACTTGGAAGCGTAATCTGGTTCGCTGAGATATCTTTCGGCAGAGTCAGTAAACAATTCGTTCACATAATCTCCTGCTTCACCTTCATTCCAAAATACGTCACCTTCGTTGGCAGCAGAAAGCCAGTATTCATCATATTGCAGCAGGGTTTGGCTAATTTCTACCAATCCTTCTCCTAAAACTTCTAAATCGCCATCGGCATCGATCGCATCCCGTCCAGCACTATTTAACACTCCCAAAATTGGCGCTACTTCACCTCCCCCTAAGTGCAGAAATAGGCGAAACACGACATAGCGAGTTCGACCGATCATTTTATTAAAAATATTGCTCATTTTTTCCTCCAAAATTTTTGTTTTTTGTCCTCTTTTACAAAGTTCTGATGCCTGTCTTGAAAAGTTCAGATCGCAGCAAACCTCCGCTCTGACTTTTCGCTGCGGCGGGCTGCGCCAACGGAGGAAACCTCCGCTCAGACTTTGCGCTTTGTCATTAGTTCAATGCCCAATGCCCCATAACTAAAGATTAAGATAATGAAATCCTTTCACAAAATCTATAATAATATCTAATGAAGGTAATATATTTTTTGTTGAATCACTGGAAATATCATAAGCTGAAGCATTAAGAGCAGAGCGATTAATAAATCTTTTTCCAAAGTTGGGATGGTCATAAACAATCAAAGTGTGGGCACTGGAATTCGTTAAAACTATTTGGGCTGGGGCTTTACAAAAATTTAATTTTGCGGCTACTTCGATATTTTTTTTCATCTGTTTAATTGATGTAGCCTGATTCATAGCTTGTTCAAAAAGAGTGTTTAATTGTTTTACTATCTGAGGCGATTTTAAGTTTTGGTTTGCCACAACTTCACTGTTAATCATTTCCACTATACTAGAAATATTTTTTTGAGTAGATGCCGCATCTAGAAACGGAAGAATGACAATGTAAGCTGTAGGAAATAATGCTTCGTCGCTATCTACATGAAAAGTGAAAATAGTCCGACGACGACCACTTTCGATACTTGGAGGTTGTTTCAGCCCTCTATATTCTTGAGCGATTTGATAGTAAGCGCCAGCGATCGCAAAATTAGCTTCGTGTTCTAATGCTGCATCAATAATAATCCGAATTGTTGGCGGTGTTTCGTTAAAAAAATCTCGTGATTCTTGAGAATGGAAGTTTTGGACAATGGAGCGATCGCCGGCTGGGCTAAGATCGACCCATTCACAAACCATGCCTTCGGTTTTTAAACCAAACCTGGAAGTGGCATAAAGCTTTGCTCCCGTTAAAGTTGCTCCTGTTAAGTCAGCACCGATCCATTCTGCTCTAATTAATTTTGCCTGAGTTAAATTAGCGTGGACTAAACTTGTATTTGTTAAATTGGCATTGCTTAAATCTGCGCCAATTAAATCAGCCCCGCTCAATTTTGCACCGCTCAAATCTGCCCACCGGAGATTTGCACCACTCAAATCTGCCCACCGGAGATTTGCACCACTCAAATCTGCCCCGCTCAAGTTAGCATGGCTGAGATTGGCTTGTCTGAGTTCGGCATCTCGCAAATTTGCACCACTCAAGTCAGAACGACTCAGGTCACTGGCATTTAAGTTAGCCATCTCCAAGTTGGCTCCGGTTAAGGAAGCACCTTTTAAGATAGTCTGACTCAAGTTAGCGTGACGGAGATTCGCTTGGCGGAGTGTCGCTTCTCGCAAATCAGCACTGGTGAGGTCAGCCTCGAACAAGTCAGCACGACTGAGGTCAGCGCGAATTAACTCGGCGCGGATTAATGAAGCCCCTCTGAGTTGAGCGCGACTCAGATCCGCTCGAATCAAATTAGCAACGTTGAAACTGGCGTTGTTGAGGATGGCGCTGCATAGATTTGCGCCACTCAGTCTGGCTACATTCAGCTTGGCATTGCTCAAGTTTGCTTCACTCAAATTCGCGCCACTCAGGTTGACTATACTCAAATTAGCGTCGCTCAGATTCACGCCACTGAGTTTGACCCCACTCAGATTGGCTTCTGGAAGGTCAACACCATTGAAGTTTAAGATTCCTGCTGCATATTGTTCCAGTAATTCGTCTACAGTCATCGATGCTACCCCTTGGATGCCAACTTTAATAGTTGGTAAAGTCATAAAAAACGGAATGTCAAAATCAAAAATGAATATTGGAATTTTAGGATTGGGACTGATAGGCGGATCTTTGGGTTTTGATTTGCGATCGCAAGGACATCATATCTTAGGAGTTAGTCGTCGTGAAGCAACCTGTCAAAAGGCAGTTACCCTTGGCAGTGTTGATCAAGCATCAGTCGATCTGAGCTTGTTAGCAGCCGCAGAAGTTGTATTTATTTGTACACCTCTAGCCCTTATTGTGCCCCAATTTGAGCAGTTAGTCGCTCATTTGCCTACCGCTACAGTCGTGACTGATGTGGGTTCGGCGAAAGCACAGATAGTCAAGGATATTATTCCCCTTTGGGATAATTTTATTGGCGGTCATCCAATGGCGGGAAGAACAGATAGTGGGATAGAAGCTGCACAGCGCAATTTATTTGTTGATAAACCTTATGTCCTAACACCGATAACGACAACACAAACTACAGCAATTACAGTTGTGGAAGAAATTGTGCGATCGCTAGGAGCTAATATTTATTTTTGTCAACCAGAGCAACATGACCGCGCTGTAAGTTGGATTTCTCATTTACCTGTAATGGTCAGTTCCTCGTTGATTGCTGCTTGTTTGAGCGAAACTGACCCCGATGTTTTACAATTAGCCCAAAAGTTAGCCAGTTCGGGTTTTCGGGATACTAGTCGTGTGGGTGGTGGGAATCCAGAGTTGGGCGTAATGATGGCGCGGTATAATCGTCAAGCATTGCTGCGATCGCTGCAACAATATCGTCAAAACCTTGATGAGTTGACTAACTTAATTGAGCAAGAAAATTGGCCAGTTTTAGAAGAAAAGTTCAAATCAAGGCAACAGGCACGACCTGATTTTGTTTAATAGTTTTCGTCGGGTGCGTTTAGTTATGGATAACGTACCCATTAATTAATTTAGTAAATTAATTAATAAAGTTTGTTGGCTGCTTTTTTCTCAAAACAACTCTCCACAGCTACTCAGGAATTTTAACAATAAAATCTTTAAAAATGCTACTCAACAGTTTGATAGTCACCAAACCGATGTACCATACAGATAAATTTACAAAAATCAACAATGGTAGAACGTCCAATCAAGAAATCGGAACGTCAGTCTCAACCAAACACTGACAGCAATTCCGAAAATTCGGATTCTGTAACCCCGATTGAATCCAACCCCAAAAGCTCAAAACCAAGCCGCGATGCCGAAGGCGGGCTGCGCCAACGCTCGTCTGACAAAGGAAAAAAAGCATCATCATCTAGAGATGAAAGCAGGCCACCGGGAAATCCGGCACTAGCGCGTGGCCCAAAACCCGTTAAACCTCCAGCCATCAAAGTTAAAACAGAAGAACTTGAAACAGAATCAGAATCTATCTCTGAGGAGTCTCAAGATTAACATTACAAGTGTTGTTATGTGTGATGTGGGAGGCTATAAGCATAAAAAGACTGAGATTTCTGGCATTGAAGGCAGCGATCGCGCCCCCCATCACCATTAGGTTATTTTTAGCGATCGCATCTTTCACAGAGTTCTTGTATGTCAAATGCGCGAATGGGTAGGTGTACAAATTCTACAGCTACAAAAAAGTGCTTTTATTTCAATATCAGCAAGCATTTCACCCCACTCATCACCCAATTATCATCCGCGCAATCTCTGAAATGCTCACAACAACTAGGGTGTCAGTCTTTAATTTTTCCCGACACTCTTCCCAAAGGAATTCTCTAATGCTATGATTGCTCCAGAATCGCGCAACCGCACCTTGAAAACTCAATATAGCTTGGCTTTCCGGCTTCCGCGATTGCAATTTTTCAAAATCCCTATTAGGGATTGAAACAAAAAGTACGGCAATAGAGTTATTTTTTATCCCAACATTGCAATTTTTCAAAATCCCTATTAGGGATTGAAACGGGGTCACTGGTACGAAAAGACCAATAATAAGCTTGAATTGCAATTTTTCAAAATCCCTATTAGGGATTGAAACACTTAATCAAAAATGCTGTCGCATAGGAGGTAAATTGCAATTTTTCAAAATCCCTATTAGGGATTGAAACTAGATATGCTCACTCAAGCTTGCAAATCAACACATTGCAATTTTTCAAAATCCCTATTAGGGATTGAAACACCGTTTAGCTCAGAATAATCCTGAGCGATACGAAGATTGCAATTTTTCAAAATCCCTATTAGGGATTGAAACAAAGAAATCCGCTTGTCGCTATGGGGACACACCAATTGCAATTTTTCAAAATCCCTATTAGGGATTGAAACTTGGGAATATCAAGAGAAAACAGTCATAGGCGGCGTAATTGCAATTTTTCAAAATCCCTATTAGGGATTGAAACTTGTGCGGCCTTAGCATCAGCTTCAGCTTGTAATCATTGCAATTTTTCAAAATCCCTATTAGGGATTGAAACATGAATGACGGAGGTGACGGTAGTTGGCGGAATTAAGATTGCAATTTTTCAAAATCCCTATTAGGGATTGAAACAAGGAAATTGGCATCCACGATACCCGTATTGGTGAAATTGCAATTTTTCAAAATCCCTATTAGGGATTGAAACTGATAAATTTTTGACCTGGGCGATCGCTAGCAAAAATTGCAATTTTTCAAAATCCCTATTAGGGATTGAAACAGTTGGTCGATTGCTGTTAGCATTTATACTTTTTATTGCAATTTTTCAAAATCCCTATTAGGGATTGAAACAGTAATCGATACCTTAAGGGAATAGCAGGAGATGAATTGCAATTTTTCAAAATCCCTATTAGGGATTGAAACCATAAGAAATTACAATACCATAATGTGATAAATTATATTGCAATTTTTCAAAATCCCTATTAGGGATTGAAACGTGAATTTTGGTAGGATTACTCCCACTATCTAATATTGCAATTTTTCAAAATCCCTATTAGGGATTGAAACTCGATATTTCCTTCTAACAGGATTCAAATCAAAATTATTGCAATTCTTCAAAATCCATATTAGGGATTGAAACCACGCTACGAATGTATACCAAGTTAATTTAAACATTGCAATTTTTCAAAATCCCTATTAGGGATTGAAACAAAGGCTAACGCCTAGTAGCTATGAAGTTATTAAATTGCAATTTTTCAAAATCCCTATTAGGGATTGAAACAATACATAAAACTTATGGCAGCCTGAATCAACAGAGCGATCACGCTTAACATTTACTAATTAAAAGCGATCGCTTCACCACAATATATTACTGTTGTTCACCTTTTTTTTGAAGGAGCGATCGCCAATCTGCGATCGCCTTTTCCGTCCACAGCCAATTTTTAGCTAATTTATCTACCTGAAAATTTTCTGGATCGGAATTGAGAACCGTTTGCCGCAACTTCATCGCTTCATTCAGATACTGTGTTTGCTTGCCATTAGATTGACTAAGTGCAGATTTATACAATCCTAAAGCTAAACCAGCATAGGAAGTTAAAGCATCTTGAGGCACTACCGTCTTTGTCGATGTTGAGTTTGTATTCTGTTCTTTGAGAGCTAAATTCAAAGCCTTGAACCAAGAATCATTTGCTCGATTCAAATTGCCTTCTGTGTAGTAGGCAAACCCCAAAGCGTTATTATACAAAAGCGATTCGGGTTTAGCTTTGGCAGCAGTTTCCCAATAACGACGGGCATCATCGACACTATAGTTATTGTCTCCAGTTTGGATAGACTGCCACGCCAATCTTCCTTTGTAAAAATTCACAGATGGATCGTCAGCTTGTTTACTGGGAATTAGTTTTAAAGAAGTTTCAGCCGCAGCTAATGCGCCGCGATTGAGTAGTTCTTCTACAGCCAATAACCCACCTTGTAAGTCACCCTGGCTCAATTTTTCCGTAGCAGTAGCGGTGACAATTCCAGTCGCTGCTATATCTAAATCGATGTTTGCCTGCTTTTGAATCGGTCGAGAATCAGGTAGAGACTGACTAGAAATTTCTGGTATTTTAGGCAGTACTTGGGGTCGATTTTGCCACCACCAATTTAAACCGATCGCAGCTGCTAACGTACTGATCCCGACAACACCCACAATTGGCCACAGCTGACGGCGATGGGTACGATTTCTTAGTGCGGGTGGTTGCGATGCTTGTCTTGAAAAGTTCAGAGCGGAGGTTTCCTCCGCTCCGACTTTTCGCTGTGGCGAGCTATGGCTACGCGAAAAATTAGAATTTTGCCAATTTTCTTCAAGGTTCCCAGGAGTTGCAGGTGGTGGTGGCGGAACTTCTCCCCATAAGTCTGCTGACTCTTCTGAGGAAGTCATTTCCTCTGAAATCTGGCTTTGGTAAAGACTATTCTCACTAATTTGTCGATCTGGTTCAGTTGCAGCTTTTTGGTTATCTAGCTGACGAAACAAATCCGAAACGATCGCAGAATCTTCTTCATAGCTTGGGTCATCATACTCAATTTCATCAACCAGATCGCCCCAAGTATCTTCACCTAGCCAGTCCAACCCAGAAGAGTCCCGCGTCAAACCAGAAGGAATCATGTCTTCCATTCCTAAAGGTATCTCGCTATCATCAGGCATACCAAGGTACATCGTAGAAGTTGCCCCTAAAGGCGAACTATACTGATTTAGCGACTCCGTACTTGCGGATATCTCAGTTTCCTGACTTAAAAAACCGTCAAATTCTGGCTGGAGATATAAAATCGGTAATGCCCAGTACATCTGGAGAGAACCATAGGCAGAAATTAATCCTTGGCGCACCCGACTCACACACAAATCTACTGGATATCCCTGACTCAAGTTGCGGTAAAACAATTGTGTAAGCGTCAACGCCACTTCATCAGGAATCCGTTCTGACATCGCCAAAACGCTTCTAATTCCGCGCTTCACCAGACTTTCCGCTAAGTTTCGTTCGCCAGTATCTCCAGAGGCATTGGACGCTGCTGTGTATGCCCCCAAGCAGGAATTAAATACTGCCATTTGGATATTATTGTTGACGAGCAAACCTGCCAAATCGTCCCCAGTCAAGATTTCCGTTAAGCCAGTTCTACGACTAACAAGATAAATTTCTCCGCCATTTGCGCCTAAATTACTATGACCAGAGTAGTGGAGAACGTGGTATCTGCCTTGTTCTAGGGCTTGCGTCAGTTCTTCCCGTCCTGGTTGATCTAATACAGTCAGTTCAATTTCTGGGAAACGATTGCGACCTTCACCAGGTCGTGACATTTGACGGTGAAGTTCCGCTTGCAGTTTAATCGCTTCCTGTTTCTGTAAGTCAAGACGGACTTGATCTGAGGGAGAAGCAATTACCATCAAGACTTTGACACCACCTTGTTCTAGTGGTGTGGGCATATTTTGCGTAGGCGTAGCCCCCCGCAGGGATCGCAAAGGAGAAGCCCCCGAAATTCCACTTTGGAAACGGGAAAAAGCTACATAAGGCCCAGTAGCCAGAGGGCGATCGCCTGCGTGCATTACTTCCCAAGGCAAACGAGCTAACCTAGTGTCTTTTAGCCCCAAGCGTAACCGTAGTACTTGTTGATGGTTCTGGGCAATACCTTGGGCAGTAATCCAACTATCTCTGAGAGTGCCTTGAAATAGGGCATTATAAAATTGTTGACCCAATGCCACTAAATTCACAGAGTTTCTGGCGATATCGCTTTCATGCCCGCCAGAGGTAAATGGATCTCCTTGCAACACCGAATTCAACGGGTCATTCATCAAATGCCCAGCAGCCATTAACCAATCAGCTATAGGCCAAGTCACCAATTCTTCTGCCAATGGTACCCCAGGCGCGACTTGTTCCGTCCGCACCAAGTAGTCATTTTGCCCTACTGGGGTTACGGAAATGTGGAATTCCTGGGTCACAACTTCTCCTGTCCGCCTCCTAAATCTGGTTTGAAACGCGAAAGTTTCAAGTCGATTTTTCGCTTCCTCTGATAATCTAGATGCATCACGCCCCTGAATGTTTCTGATTCGGTGTCATTTTGGTTTTTCTACCTCTACAACTTTATCCGGATCGGATTACTTGGGTCTAGAACACTTAATTGGTAGATGCACCTTGATCTTCAACTCCCCTAGTTGGCTAACACCCACTGGGGGTTTTTTTATTTTTGGCAAACAATAGCAACTTCTGACGCAGATATTCTCTCCCAGAAAATAGTGCTTAATCCTAGAATACTTGATTAATAGATGGATGTCCCTCGATCTTTAACTCTCCTAATTGAGTTATAGCCGTACTCACATAGGTTAGGACAATGTTAATTGCTCAAAGCCACTAAGCAGCTGGATTTATACTCAGTACGGGCTAAACGCCCCTCTGACGCTAACAGCAGGGGCTAAACCTTAGCTATCCGCTAACAGCACTTTGCTATAATATCCACTTTTGTTTTTTTTGACACACGACAACAATCAATTTTTTAATAAATTTATCCGGAACATAATGGTTAAACCGAGAACATTTAAGTGGTAGATGCACCCTGATAACTAGCTCCCCTGGTTGGCTAACGCCCACTGGGGGTTTTTTATGAAAATTGAGTGCTATTGATTAACCCTGATACACCCATTTTGTTAAGCAGCACACCGAGCGCTTAATTGGTAGCTCTGTCCTGATAACTAACTCCTCTGAGGTTTTTCTTCGATCAACAAACACTAACAACTTCAACCTCTGCTAAGGAATGCTAATTTATCCGGTAGCGACCCATTTATTTTAGAAAAGATTATTGGTAGATGCACCCTGATAACTCACTCCCCTGGTTGGCTAACGCCCACTGGGGGTTTTTTATGAAAATTGAGTGCTATTGATTAACTCTGATACACCCATTTTGTCAAGCAGCGCACCGAGTGTTTAATTGGTAGTTCTGTCCTGATAACTAACTCCTCTGAGGTTTTTCTTCGATCGACAAACACTAACAACTTCAACCTCTGCTAAGGAATGCTAATTTATCCGGTAGCGACCCATTTATTTTAGAAAAGATTATTGGTAGATGCACCCTG
>NZ_JBALDC010000009.1:0-32193 GCF_036917575.1 Nostoc sp.
CAACCGATGTAAATCCGGTTATTGGTGCTGGTGATCCATTCGCAGAATCGATCCCATACGTTGGCGCTTTCGCGACGTTGTAAGGCTGTTGTCATGGTTTTATGATTGCGGTTATTTATGTATTAGGCGGTTTTGTTTTCGCCTATGAAATTACTTTACACTGCTTTACAATTTTTACTCAAGTTTTTTTGCTTGAGTAAATTTGATGCGAGTTATCAGGTTTACTTATTGAAAACCAAACAACGAGGCAAGAATACGCTAAAGTTCTTTTTATGTATGACATTACATAGTTATGTGGCTCTTGAGAATCGGTGTTTGATTTATATATACGATTGCTTAACGGGAGTAACTCTCTGTTCACACAGCCTTTTGTAGAAAAGGGAAAAATAAATTTTCATGGTCACAAGCCAAGATGCTTGGGTTAAGTATCTTCTCTTCATTGGGACGACTTGGGGGACAAGGAGGACAAGGAGGACAAGGTTGAGCTTGATGTTTGTAGGTACGGTCTTTTAGTGTCCTAGCATGGGGTCTTGACCAAGCCGTATGATCTCCTGCTAAAACCAGTTGTCCTGTTGCGGTAACTGTGCAATGTACAACTGCATCAATTCAAATCGCGGTGTAAGCCATCTTCTATGGCTTCATAAATACTCGACCATTGCTGTCTAGACACTGACAATATTGATAATTAGACGAGCGAGGATACACTACGTATTACTAACACTGCATCTATCAGGTCAAATAACGCATCTTTAGCATTACTTAACAGGGTGTACACTTTGGTACGGAATTGTTTAAGTTTATCAAATGTCATGGTCAAGCTGTATTTTTCTCTGAATCTTAGCATTGACCAAAATATAGTCAGATCAACAAGACTAACCGCTTTTTTCTCTGTTTAATCTAAACTATAGACTTAAATTTTCTTATAAAAAAAGCCCTTGCTATTATGCAAGAGCCTCTAAATTATTTAGTTGTCAGTGATGAAATAAACTTTACAACCTAATCTAGGTCGTCCATAAACATCACTGGCTCAGTATCACGGTTAATTCCTTTCTCAAAACCACCAGCAGCGGCCCGTGCGCGACCAGCGTGCCACAAGTGACCAACTAGGAAGAAGAATCCTAGTACGAAGTGAGAAGTCGCCAACCAAGCGCGAGGAGATACGTAGTTGAAGGAGTTAATTTCGGTAGCCACACCACCCACGGAGTTCAAAGAACCCAGAGGAGCATGGGTCATGTATTCAGCAGCGCGACGAGCTTGCCAAGGCTGAATATCATTCTTGATTTTTTCCAAGTCAAGACCATTAGGACCACGTAGAGGCTCTAACCAAGGACCGCGGAAATCCCAGAAGCGCATGGTTTCACCACCGAAGATGATTTCACCAGTTGGAGAGCGCATTAGGTATTTACCTAGACCAGTAGGACCTTGGGCAGAACCGACGTTAGCACCCAAGCGTTGGTCACGAATCAAGAAGGTCAAAGCTTGAGCTTGAGAAGCTTCCGGACCAGTAGGGCCAAAGAATTCGCTGGGATAAACGGTATTGTTGAACCAAACAAAAATTGAGGCAATGAAGCCCATCAGCGAAAGAGCGCCCAAGCTGTAGGAAAGATAAGCCTCACCAGACCAGATGGATGCACGACGTGACCAAGCAAAAGGCTTGGTAAGAATGTGGAAAATACCACCAGCAATACAAATAAAGGCTATCCAGATGTGACCACCGACCACATCTTCCAAGTTATCGACGCTGACAATCCAGCCTTCGCCACCGAAGGGAGACCTGAGTACATAACCGAAGATGACTGCTGGGTTCAGTGTCGGATTAGTAATAATCCGAACATCGCCACCGCCTGGTGCCCAGGTGTCGTATAACCCACCAAAGAACATTGCCTTTAACACTAAAAGCAATGCACCGGATCCCAAAATAATCAGGTGAAACCCGATGATGTTGGTCATCTTGTTTTTGTCTTTCCAGTCGTAACCAAAGAAAGAAGAGTATTCTTCTAAGGTTTCTGGACCACGAACGGCATGATAGATACCGCCAAAGCCAAGGACGGCTGAAGAAATTAGGTGGAGTACACCGACAACAAAGTAGGGGAAGGTGTCGATTACTTCACCACCAGGACCAACACCCCAACCCTGAGCGGCGAGGTGAGGTAACAGAATCAAGCCCTGCTCATACATGGGCTTTTCAGGAATGAAGTGAGCGACTTCAAACAAAGTCATCGCTCCAGCCCAGAATACAATCAAACCAGCGTGGGCAACGTGAGCACCCAGCAGTTTACCAGATAGGTTGATTAAACGGGCGTTACCAGACCACCAAGCAAATCCAGTAGATTCTTGGTCGCGTCCAGTACCGCCTAAGAAATTTGGTCTATTAGAGAGCGTTACCACGTGGTAATACCTCCTCAGGGAATACAAATTGTTCGTGGGGTTGATCTTGAGGAGCCATCCAAGCGCGGATACCCTCGTTGAGTAAAATGTTTTTGGTATAGAAGGTTTCAAACTCTGGGTCTTCCGCCGCCCGTAATTCTTGGGAGACGAAATCATAAGCCCGCAGGTTCAGTGCTAAACCAACAATGCCGACGGCACTCATCCACAAGCCTGTGACTGGTACGAACAACATAAAGAAGTGCAACCAGCGCTTGTTTGAGAAGGCAATACCGAAAATCTGTGACCAGAAACGGTTTGCTGTCACCATTGAGTAGGTTTCTTCCGACTGGGTGGGATTGAAAGCGCGGAAGGTGTTAGCACCATCACCGTCTTCAAACAAGGTATTTTCTACTGTGGCTCCGTGAATGGCGCACAACAAAGCACCACCCAATACCCCAGCAACACCCATCATGTGGAAGGGGTTGAGTGTCCAGTTGTGGAACCCTTGCAGGAATAATAGGAATCGGAAAATTGCCGCAACGCCAAAGCTGGGTGCAAAGAACCACGACGATTGTCCTAAGGGGTACATCAAAAATACGCTGACGAATACTGCAATCGGAGCAGAAAAGGCCAGGGCATTGTAAGGACGTATCCCTACTAGGCGGGCAATTTCAAATTGCCGCAACATGAAGCCAATCAAACCGAAGGCTCCATGCAGAGCCACGAATGGCCACAACCCACCCAATTGAAACCAACGGGTGAGGTTGCCTTGAGCTTCTGGTCCCCACAACAGCAATAAGGAGTGTCCCATGCTGTCGGCAGGGGTGGATACTGCTACTGTCAGGAAGTTAGCACCTTCTAGGTAGGAGGAGGCTAATCCGTGGGTGTACCAAGAGGTGACGAAGGTGGTGCCGGTCAGCCAACCGCCTAGTGCGAGGAAGGCGCAAGGGAACAACAATATCCCAGACCAACCTACGAATACGAAGCGATCGCGCTTGAGCCAGTCGTCTAGAACGTCAAACCACCCTCTACTGGGCGCGCGTCCAACTGCGATGGTCATCGGACTAAAATCCTCTTTTTTTACTAAAATTGCAACGTTTCTAAGACAGTACGGAGAATCAGTGTAACCGACTGCCATGAGGAATTAACGTTTTTTTGACAATCTCAACTGCTTTTAAGTAACTGAGATTCTGAGAGCTTGCTGACTAATTAAGTCATTATTTCTCAGGGTTATGACATTACACGTACCATCGGCTAGTAATCTAGCTTGTAGTAACTTAATGATTCTTAACTTATCACATTATTCAGGGTTTTTGCCTAATATGCAAGAGCAAATGAGCTATGAAACACGAACCTTATAAATAATATGAATATCAGAATTTTTACAATTTGACACAACTTTTCTCAGAAATCTGAAAAAATTTAATGCAGATAGATGTAGGTAGTTAACTCATTTCAACAGGTCAAAAAGAAGCAGAAAGAGGGTAACAGGGAATAAAATGGGCACAAGGGCACAAAGAAAGAACCTTTATCAACCATTGAGTGAAAAAATAGTACAACATTCCTTAAAAAATTATATCGGTAGCAGGAACATGGAAAGGCACAGTTAAGTTTTTATCAACAATGTTTGGTAAAATGCGGATAGTCACTTCGCCGCCACGGTCGTTGTATACACCTCTAGAAAATCTATGTGAAACCTTAGAGAAGGAGAAAGAAAGTTAGGGCATCTTGACTAAATATACAAATACCCTAAGTGGTTTGTCCCGTAGTACAAGTAAGCCAGCATTATCTGCGACAATGAAAAGTGCTGAGTTACGAGTGCTGAGTTAAAAGACCGCGCACAAGGAACAGGATATCAACTTTCTCCAGATTATAAGATTCCGCCCACAATGGGCGGCTATTCACCATAGAACCAAAACATCTGAGTAATAAAATATACTTAATATTTTATTACTTAACATTGAGTTGGTAAAATTTGTAGGGTACAAAGTGAAAAATTTATAGTCTGCGGCAGGGTTCCCGTAGAATTAAAATATAACTTTGGGTGCCTCCTAAGCAATACCGGATGGCACAGGAACCCACCACTCTATGCAAAAGCATTTCAGTGTGCTTTGTATGTGACAGCGAGTATCTCACGGGCAATGGTAGTTCAATGACGACATCAACAACGATTAACAAAGGCGATCGCATCCTGCACCAAAATGTTCTCGGTTCTCGTCGGTTCAGTAACTACTGGTGGGCAACTATCGTTACCTTGGGAGCAAGCGGCTTTTTCTTGGCTGGAATATCCAGTTATTTAAAAGTTAATTTACTCATAGTTTCCGATCCAACTCAACTGGTATTCGTTCCCCAAGGATTGGTAATGGGGTTATATGGTACTGCTGGCTTGCTATTAGCCACATACCTATGGCTAGTGATTTTATTGGATATTGGAGGCGGTTATAATGAATTTAATGGGGAGACTGGTGCAATTAAAATCTTCCGTTGGGGATTTCCTGGCAAAAACCGCCGAATTGAGATTGATAACCGCATAGAAAATGTGCAATCTGTAATAATAGATGTAAAAGAAGGTCTTAACCCCCGTCGCGCCCTCTATCTACGCATTAAGGGACGGCGAGATATACCCTTAACACGGGTTGGACAACCCTTATCTTTAACAGAGTTGGAAACAGATGGCGCAAAGTTAGCCCGCTTTTTGGGAGTGTCGCTAGAAGGATTGTAAGAGATTAGGGTACAGGGTACAGATTATTCCCTATCACCTGTTACCTCTTCCCTAATCCCAATGCCCCTGAAAACGATAAGATACTTTGGTTAAATCGGTAACAGGCAATGCGGTTAAAAATTTCACAATTTTTACTTTCTCTTGCGATCATCAGTGCCTTGATGTTGGGAGGGTGTTCAACACAGCAAGTCACTTCTAATACGTCTTCTCCAAGCTCGACAGCTACCCAGACAACTACTGAAGCAACATCTGTATCTCAAACTATAAGTGATAGTGTTCCTGGAATCGCTGGTTTGCCACGTCTTGAAGGCAAGGCTACTGTGGTAATTACGGTTAAAGGTTCGCCGATTACTATCGAAGTAGACGGCACTGATGCTCCTATTACAGCTGGCAACTTCGTAGATTTAGTGCAAAAGGGTGTGTACGATGGTTTAGCTTTTCATCGAGTTGTGCGCGAACCTCAACCGTTTGTAGTTCAAGGGGGCGATCCTCAAAGCAAAGACCCAAAAGTTCCTATAGATAGACTGGGAACAGGTAGTTATATCGATCCAAAAACGGGAAATGCTCGTTATATACCTTTAGAAGTTAAACCCAAAGGTTCAGATACTCCAATTTACAATAAACCATTTGATGCTACTGCTCAACCCGTCGTATTGCCCCATAAACAGGGTGCAGTAGCGATGGCGCGATCGCAATCACCAGACTCCGCTTCTGCCCAGTTTTACTTTGCTTTAGCGGATTTAGCCTTCTTAGATGGTAACTACGCGGTGTTTGGCAATGTCACTCAAGGCTTTGATGTCGTGAACAAAATTCAGCAAGGCGATCGCATTGAGTCTGCTAAAGTTACCCAAGGTGCTGAAAACTTGAAAACGCCTGGACAGTAGGAGAAATCAATTCAAAATTCAAAATGAAGAATTGAATGTTTGAATAGCGGAAGATTCTTTACTCCTAAAATTCAGATTGGTTAAGGTTTGTGTTACTGGTATTGGTTTAGTTTCTGCTTTGGGTGGAAGCTTAGAGGATAGTTGGCAAAATTTAATTGCAAGTAAATCTGGAATTCGGTTGCATCAACCATTTCCAGAACTTACACCACTTCCTCTAGGTTTGATTGGTGAACAACCAGCTGGGTTGACAATGTTAACTCAGATGGTTGTTGCTTCTGCTTTGCAAGATGCTGGGTTAATTCCACCTTTAGCTGATTGTGCTGTCATCATTGGATCGAGTCGCTCTTATCAAGCTTCTTGGGAAATTATGGCGCGGCAAATGTATGAAGATGCAGGAAATTTGCCCGTGTCCAATTTTGGAAATTGGCTAGATACATTACCTCATATCAATGCGATCGCGGCTGCAAGACAAATTGGTGCATCGGGGATAGTTTTGGCACCGATGGCAGCTTGTGCTACTGGAATTTGGTCTATTGCTCAAGCAGCTTTACTTATCCAAACTGGGCAATGTCAACAGGCGATCGCAGGTGCAGTGGAAGCACCAATTACACCCCTAACTTTGGCTGGATTTCAGCAGATGGGTGCTTTAGCGAAAACTGGGGCTTATCCCTTTGATTTGCACCGGGAAGGCTTGGTGTTGGGTGAAGGTGCGGCTGTGTTTGTCTTAGAATCAGCAGAGTTTGCAAAGCAGCGTCAAGCAAAAGTGTATGGTGAAATTCTTGGTTTTGGCTTAACCAATGACGCATATCATGGTAATTCACCGGAACCTGAAGCCAAAAGTGCCATCGCTGCCATTAAACAATGTCTAGAACGTAGTTGTCTCTCACCAACCGATATCGATTACATTCATGCTCATGGCACAGCTACCCAGCTAAATGACCAGATGGAAAGTATGGTAATCCAGCGTTTGTTTCCCCAAGGTGTGGCAGTTAGTTCTACCAAGGGAAGCACAGGTCATACATTAGGAGCGTCGGGAGCATTAGGTGTAGCTTTTTCTATCATGGCATTAAAGCATCAAATATTACCACCTTGTATAGGATTGCAGCAGCCAGAGTTTGATTTAGATATCGTGACAGCAGCACGTCTAAGTAAAATTTCCCAGGTATTATGTTTGAGTTTTGGCTTTGGGGGACAGAATGCTGCGATCGCCTTAGCAAAGTAAAAACTTGTGTGTGCTCTTTAGCTCCCTTGTCACCTCCTCAAGTCAAAAACCTAAAACGTTCAACATCTACTTTTTAAATAACCTGGGTTCGGGATAAGCTGAAACCTTGATTACCGTGCTTTACTTTTTCTTGGTTTATATCGATTAATTCAACTTGGTATTATAGTTTTGAAAAATAAATTGTGATTAAAAGGGAATATGAATGGCGATTGCTATTCGACAAGCTCGTGACGACGAACTTGAAGCGCTGATTCCGATACTACTGTTGGCAGAACAATCGGAGCGTGCACTACGATGGGGGCTTACTAACCTCGTTGATGCTGTATATCGCATGGACGACAGCGAACACTTGGTTGGTGCAGCAACGATGAAATGGCGTACCGATCCCTGCGAAATTATGGAACTTGGTATAGCCTTTGAGTTTCAAAGGCAGGGTTTAGGTAAAGAATTTGTTGCTTGGTTGATTCAAGAGGCGAGGCAACGCGGCAAAAAGCAGATGCTCGTTGGCACTTCTAATTCAAGTATCGCCAATATTGCTTTCTATCAAAAGTGCGGATTTCGGATGGATCATGTGCGCCAGGACTACTTTTGGTATTTACCTGAGCCAAGTTACGAAAACAGCATTCAGATGAAGGACTTGCTCGTATTTCGTTTCGATTTGGTGCCATGCTCAAATAGAAAAAAACAAACTCAAAGAGGAAAAGCAAATTAGGTATGAAAGCTAGGGTAGAATTAGTTCTTCGGGATGAAGAGAGAGAATGGCAGTAATAATGGTTCCCACTTAAGTCTGCCTGCTCACCGCAAAATTTACAGATTAATTGAGATAGTAGCCTAGATATAAATATGGATACTTTAAGTTTGAGTAATTAGAAAGAAAAAGGTACAAGCCCCGAAATTTATTTATGGGGTTGTTACTTTTAACTTTTGACTTTTGAACGCCAGTTGCTTCAAGTCGGGCATTGCCCGCCCAACGCACTGGCTCCTTTTGACTTCCTCGCAGGGGCTAACCAGTGCTATGTACATTGAATCATTATCGATAGCAACCTTGGAGCAAGCGATTCACTTAAGAGAAGAAATTTTCCCAGGCGTGAGTAACAGTAGTGAAGGGCAATCGCTGGTGGCAAGTTTATATCTAGATGAATATGCTCAATGGTTTTCAAACACCGGAATTACCCAACTCAATTACTGGGTTGCTATCGATGAGGAATCTTTCCAAGTAATTGGGCTAACTGGGTTATACTGCAAAAGCGAAGACGAACAAGAAGCTGACTGGTTAGGCTGGTTTTGTGTAGCATCACAATTTCGAGGAAAAGGAATTGGAAAAGAGCTATTAGACTTTACCATCGACTTAGCACAAGCAAAAGCAAAAAGGTACTTACGGTTGTATACTTGGGAACATCCTTCTTCTTATGTAGCCCGGATGCTTTATCTCAAACGCGGTTTTTACCAAATTGGTGAATCCCCAAACAACAGCGGATTTAAAACTATCTATCTTGAACTTCAACTCGATAGCATTATTGATAGTGAATAAAGAAATTCATCTGATTACGATATTGCAAGGCTTTTTGTACATTCAATTATTTCAAGTGCCTGAAACGATAATTTTTCGTTCAAACTAAATCAAAAAGCGATTGCATCACAGTGCGATCACTTTTTTTATATATTTTGTCAAGCCTACATCATCGGCAGCTAACAAGCCAATTCTGATCACAGGCAAAGTAGAGGAAGAGGCAATCAACGGTGCGAAGCGATGTCTACACTAGGAAACTACTCTCCTAGAATAAATGCACCAGACCACAGGCTGGATCAAATTAGGGAAGCGATCAATTTCTTACAAAAAAAGGCGACTGAGTGCGACGCCTTTTTTATGGAGAGCGATCGCTATAACATCACCAGTATACGATAGCGGAAATCTACCCACCTTTAACCAGTTACTCAGAGCAACTTCTCTCACCAAGCTAAATTATTTGGTCAAGGGTATTTTAAAGTTACCTTATGACTCGCTAGAAGGCGCAGCAGCATGAATCAAGTCTGGTGTCTCCTCAACAGGAGGACGCTTAATAGCTTGATTCAATGTGGGACGTTGATGGCGATCGCGAGTTTTTATCTGCACAGGTTTACCTGTCTCAATTGACTGATAAAGTGCTTGAATGATATTAACATCAATCAACCCTTCCGTCCCAGATGGTTCCGGGTCTTTATCTTGAAGAATACAATCAGAGAAGTAGATAAATTCAGCTGCTAGTTGATCGCGATCCTCAAAAGTCCGCTCTTGGGTTTCACCATTAATTGTTAGGTAATGCTTCAATTCTCCCTGCCAAGCATAAGCAGGTTCTACTCGCAAATCGCCTTGAGTACCTACAATTTGATAAGTCGAAACACTTGCCCCTCCAAAGCTACAGGTAAATGTTGCCAATCGCTCGTTGGGAAAACGCAAGATGACGCTAGTCATTTCTTCTACTTCGCTAAAGCGTTCTTCTCCGTTATTGGCAGCTACAGCAAATACTTCAATTGGTTCATCTTGCAATAGATAGCGTGCAGCATTAATGCAGTAAATGCCAATATCATAGAGCGTGCCACCACCTGTGGCATCTCGTAAACGAATATTTCCTTCTTCTACTTGCTGAGTAAAAACCGAATTAAAAATCCGTGGTTCACCAATTTGCTTTGAGCGGACAATTTCAACTGCTTGTAAATTAGCTTCTTCTAAATGTAAGCGGTAGGCAATCATCAGCTTCACATTATTGTCATTGGCAGCTTTAATCATTGTCTCACACTCTTCTTCTGTTACTGCCATTGGCTTTTCACATAACACATGAATTGCTTGATTAGCAGCCCGCACAGTGTAGTCGCAATGCAAGTGATTGGGCAACGCAATATAAACTGCATCAACCTCACCGCTTGCCAAACAGTCCTCATACTCATCGTAAGAGTAAGTATGATTAATACCGTACTTTTTGCTCAGTTCTTCACTTTTTGTGGGGTCATCTGAAACTAGTGCGACTAATTCCGAGTTTTCAGTGTGGACAAAGGAAGGTAAGGCGGCTTCTTGAGCAAACCAACCTAAACCAACAACGGCGTAACGAATTTTGTTTTTACCATTTGTAGCAGTCATTTTTATACCTCATGATGAATGAATAGCTTGGTTATTTTTATGCCCTAATTAACGCCATGTGCAACTTTACTCTTAAATCTAACCCCCAACTCCTTCTTTACTAGCGTTGGAGAGAAAGAATCAAAGCCTCTCTCCGAAACGGAGAGAGGAATGGAAGCAAGGTTTTAACAATAAGTCGCACATAGCGTTAATTACGTAAAAGTTATGGCTAACTGTTTATCTGCTTCAATTAATGAAAGAATGTTTTTTACTTTATTTTTAGATATCTTTACCCTTCACTAATAATTAATTTCTAGGGTTGAGAATTTGGAGGTTGATGAATGATATCTCGTATATTTTCAGTGATTTGGGAAATTAAAACCTCATTCTTTCAGTAAGCTTTAGTTCAAACTTAAGGAATATTTCTGGTATTGCACTTTAAGTGAAATTCATAACCCTGGCATGATGGATACTGAGTATGGAGCATTAGTAGCCCAAGGCTACGACTCCAACCTGGAACACCAACTGAAGATTTTCCCACAGAACAGTCGCTTATATAATCACCCAACCAACAAATCAACTTTCTTTATTATGATGGTATTACAGGGGGTATTTTTCTTTTTTTGAGACATTGGAGGCAATTCTAAATATTCATAATTTGAAGCATAATTGGTGTACAAGGTACACTGTTTTGAATACAATTTATCGGGAATTAACAAGTGTATGGTACTTGAAATACAAACATCAACTCAAACTTTATATGACCAAGATTATTATCTTTGGCTCAGGACAACCATTAACCAACTTCGCACTAGTCAGTTTTCATCTGTGGATTTAGATAACTTAATTGAAGAGTTGGAAGATATGGGCAGAAGCCAGAAGCAAAGGGTTAAAAGTCTGTTAATTCGGCTTTTTGAACATCTGCTTAAGCTCACATACTGGGATGTGGAACGGGAGCGCAATCAAGGGCATTGGAAAGGAGAAATCAGGACATTCCGTAGAGAGATTAAGGATGAACTCAAAGATAGTCCTAGTCTTAAGCCTTACATCTTAGAAATATTTGATGAATGTTATCAAGATGCAAGAACAGAAGCAAGCGATCGCTCTCAACTTACCATTGACATATTCCCCTTGATACCCATTGGCTCTTTAGAACAAATCTTAGATGAAAACTGGTTTCCTGAATATAACCACAATCATCACGGTAAACCCGATTAAAATGAATACGCAACTTGGGTTTCCATAGGAGTATGCAGACGTGCAGCCGGACTTAATAGGCTTGGAAATTAGTAAAGGGGAACTCAGACGCTTGACTGGGTTCGACCCAGAAGACGTTTTTCGTCCCTCAGTTTTGCGAGATGGCAAAAAGCGATTAGGGTTTTTTATCAATGAACTGCTAGTAACGCTGGCGCTAACGCCAATAATTGTGGGCTTTGTTTACGCATTTATTATTCTGCCAACAATTGGTTCTTCAGTTCGACTAGGAATTCTTTTACTAATTTTAGTGCCAATGCCGATATTAGTGGGGCGATGGCTGTGGCGACAAGTAACCTGTCCTGAAGGACTGACAATACTTTTAGATGAAGTTGATAAATATCATGACCTAGTTGCTGCCATTGATATCAATGACCAATTGGCAGCATCAGGAAACGTAGAAAGTAGTATCCATGACCGAGATCAAGTAACTGCCGCCCTGCAACTAATTAGAGAAGATTTAGTCCGCGCTCTGAAAACGGAACGAATTTTGCGAGATAATAAAAAATTGCTTGCAAATAACCAAGAGTTATTTGTGAATAATTTAGCCAGTCTGCGAGCTTTACAAGTTAGTAGTCAAGCAGGCGAATATGCTCAACTGCTAAATCAATCATTGCAAATTGCGATCGATGTCCAAGCAGAAATTAGAAAATTGCAGAAAGGCTGAGTAAAGATTACCTCTGTTGATAAATTTCCCAGAAAACAATCGCCCCGTTGACCTAAATGAGCAACAAACCCAAAATAATTGTCCTGGATGATGACCCTACAGGTTCTCAAACAGTCCACAGCTGCTTGCTGCTAATGCACTGGGATGTGGAGACTTTACGCAGCGGGTTGCAGGATGATTCGCCGATTTTCTTTGTGCTGACTAATACTAGATCGCTAACGCCAGAGTCAGCTGCATCTGTTACCAAAGAAGTTTGCCATAACCTGAAAATCGCTTTGAATACTGAAGGAATCGACGATTTTTTGATTGTCAGCCGTTCTGATTCTACTTTGCGGGGGCATTATCCCATTGAAACAGATGCGATCGCTCAAGAACTTGGCCCCTTTGATGCTCATTTTCTCGTACCAGCATTTTTTGAGGGCGGACGCATCACCAGCGACAGCGTACATTACTTAATTATTAGCGGTGTACCTACTCCAGTCCATGAAACCGAATTTGCCCGTGATTCAGTCTTCAGCTACCATCACAGTTACTTACCCAAGTACGTCGAAGAAAAGACTCAAAAACAAATTAGTGCCGAAGCAGTAGAAAGGTTTCTCCTCGCCGATATTCGCGCTGGTAGTTTGGAACGATTGTTACAACTTCATGGTAATCAGTGCGCTGTTGTCGATGGTGAAACTCAAGCCGATTTCAACCGCTTTGCAATAGATGTATTAGCAGCCGCAAGTCAAGGTAAACGCTTTTTATTTCGCAGTGCAGCAAGTATTTTGACGGCTTTAGCAGCTTTACCACCCCAACCCATTGCTGCGGAAAACATGGCGCAGTACGTGCGCCAAGGCAAACCAGGTGCGGTGATTGTTGGTTCCCATGTGAAAAAAACTACCCAGCAATTAGAGGCGCTATTGCAAGTAGAGGGAACAGTGGGAATTGAGGTGAATGTAGCGCGATTAGTTGATGATGTAAATCAATCGGCGGCATTGCTAACTGAAATTCAAGAAAGTACACAAGCGGCACACAAAGCTGGCAAAACACCAGTGGTTTATACTAGCCGTCAAGAACTGAATTTTAAAGATGTCAAGACACGATTGGAGTTTGGGGAAAAAGTTTCAGGTTTATTGATGGATATTGTCCGCAGTTTACCATCTGATATAGGATTTTTAATCAGCAAGGGTGGTATTACTTCTAATGATGTGTTGAGTACTGGACTAGCTTTAACTTCAGCCCGTTTACTCGGTCAAATTTTAGCTGGTTGTTCAATGGTGTTAACACCATCCGATCATCCTCAGTTTCCTGATTTACCTGTGGTCCTGTTTCCAGGTAACGTTGGCGATGCTGATGCCTTGGGGACAGTTTACCAGAGGTTGACTGTGCCAATTTGAAATTTGAGATTTTAGATAAAAGAGTCTTTTGGTTAATGTCGGACTAATATTCCGCTACGCCAACACCCCTTATAAGTGACACAAATCCAAAATCCAAGTTGCGCTATCAGCGCACCAAAGGTACGACCCAAAATTTAAAATCTGTTGTCTTTTGCTTAGTACTGTATGACTTCTGATTCTGCGATTCCCAATCTAAAGTCAAATTCTGCACTTCCTAATGCAGAATCAAACTCTATCCTTTCTGAGATAGAGGTAAATCCTACTGTTGCTGATGTAGAGTCAGATTCTATCCTCCCCGATGCGGAGTTAAAATCTGTCCTCCTTTATTTAAAATCAAATACTGTTCTTGAGGATGTAGAGTTAAATCCTGCTGACCCAGATGTAGAGTCAACGAATACTGATGCCGGCTCGGATTTTATCTTAACTGACTTAAATCCCGATGAGTTAGTATTACCAGGGCATCGTGTAAATGACAATAGTCAAGTCCAGTTAAAAAGTAAGGAGGGACGACTTTTATTAATTTTGCCTTCGGAATCTCAAGTATCTGCCTCAGAACTTACTTGGTCTGATATTTGGCAACAAATAAGGCAACGTCTGAGTGCAGGCGATCGCTTCCGTGTATCTAACACACCTGTGCATTTAATGGCACAAGACCGTTTGGTAGATGCCAGACAACTCCAAGAACTCGCTGAGGCTTTAAGTGAAGTTCAACTCCAGCTGACATCTGTCTCGACGAGTCGGCGGCAAACTGCGATCGCTGCTGTGACATTGGGGTATTCAGTAGAACAATTACAACCCGTAACTTCCCTGAGTTCCGAGCCAACAGCCACAGCGATCCCTCAAGAAGATGCCCTCTATTTAGAAATGACAGTCCGCTCTGGAGTAGAAATTCGTCATCCTGGGACAGTAATTATTTTGGGAGATTTAAATCCAGGTGGTATTGTAATTGCAGATGGAGATATTATCATTTGGGGTCGTCTACGTGGAATCGCTCATGCTGGGGCTGGAGGCAATCGTGAGTGTCTGATTATGACCTTGCAAATGGAACCAACCCAACTGCGGATCGCAGATGCTGTAGCTAGAGCACCAGAAAAACCGCCAATGCAGTTTTCTCCAGAGGTGGCACATATTACGCCCCAAGGAATTCGGATCGCTAGGGCGACTGATTTTTCCAGAAACCAATTCACCAAGAGCAATCAAGAAGCATAAATATTTATTTAAAGAATGAAGTATATAAGTAAAGATGAAATAAAACAAATATTTATGCTTCACCCTTATCAGGGAGAACAGATATTTCTTCATACTTGATACGATACTTCATACTTTATACTGCAATTTACTGTTTTATATTTCCTGAACCCTCATTGACTGCATTTCTATCATGACTCGCATTATTGTGATTACCTCCGGTAAAGGAGGAGTGGGTAAAACCACAGTTTCAGCAAATTTGGGTATGGCTTTAGCCAAAATGGGGCGTCAAGTTGCTTTGGTTGATGCGGATTTTGGTCTGAGAAATTTAGATTTGCTGTTAGGGCTGGAAAACCGCATCGTTTATACTGCGGTAGAAGTCTTAGCCAGAGAGTGCCGTTTAGAACAAGCCTTGGTGAAAGATAAACGCCAACCCAATCTCGTACTTTTGCCGGCAGCCCAAAATCGCTCCAAAGATGCAGTCACACCCGAACAGATGAAGTTATTGGTGAATGCACTAGCGCAAAAATATCAGTACGTGATAATTGATAGTCCTGCCGGGATTGAAAATGGGTTTAAAAATGCGATCGGCCCGGCCAAAGAAGCGTTAATTGTCAGCACACCAGAAATTTCCTCAGTTCGTGATGCCGATCGGGTAGTAGGGTTACTAGAAGCACAAGGTATCAAGCGTGTTCATTTAATAATTAACCGCATCAGACCTGCAATGGTGCAGGCAAATGATATGATGTCAGTGCAAGATGTTCAGGAACTTCTCGCCATTCCCCTGATCGGGGTAATCCCTGACGACGAGCGTGTTATTGTATCTACCAATCGCGGCGAACCCTTAGTGTTAGCGGAAAATCACTCTTTAGCTGCTACAGCCTTTGAGAACATTGCTCGTAGATTAGAAGGAGAAAGTGTCGAATTTCTGGAGATCGACTCGTCCCAAGACAGCATCTTCGCTCGTATACGAAGGTTGTTCAGGACAAAGATTGTTTAACTTACCTTTCCAGTCTCCGCCCCAGAACTATTCGTAATGATTGAACTTCTAGAAAAACTTTTTTTTCGTGGCGCTGATAGCAGTCGAACTCAAGTTAAACGTCGCCTGCAATTGGTGATTGCTCACGATCGCGCTGATATAGATCCTCAAACGTTGGAAAAAATGCGGAAGGAAATCCTAGATGTAGTCTGTCGCTATGTAGAAATTGAGACAGAGGGCTTGGAGTTCTCTTTAGAAAGCAATCAACGAACCACAGCTTTAATCGCCAACTTGCCTATTCGCCGCGTCAAAGGCGCAATACCTGAATGGGAAAGAGGTGACAAGTCTTTGTAGTTATAATTTTAAGTATTTTTATTTAAGTTGATAGTTGTAGGCGAATTATACGATACTGTTTATGAATTAAGTAGGGCAAGAAGTATAGCGGTTCCTACTTGAGTAAAATACACTATGGAATAATAAAGTATATTAATGTCTAAGTACTTATGCGCCGTCAACTAAGTCAAGAATTTCGGGCGAAATAAACACTCCACTGTAGCGTAGCCCGTTGTAGACATCGCAGATTCTCAGTTGGTGAAAGACCACAGCAAAAAAAAGCTCCAGTTCATCATTGTAGCTTTTGATACTTGTAAAGGTGATCTAAATTAGAATTATCCCCAATGCTGAAGTTACGTTGAGGGGTTAATAATACTATTGTTGTCATAGTTTGTTTTTATTTCTATAGAACCATTTGGGATATATAAAGAAATCCCGTTGTCGTCACTGCTAACAACGGGACTATATAGGGTTTTTTATAAACTATCGGTAGGCAACTTGTGGATCTGCCCAAATTTCTGTAACCTTTTTACCAAAAGTAATCGGTTGATCGCTGTCTGTTGCAGTGATAGTTTTACCATCATTAGCAACTTGCATTAATGGCCAGTTTTCCTCTCCCAATTCCCCTGCACGGAATAATACGCGATCTGGTTGGCTTTTACTCCAGCCTAACAATACAGCAACTTTTTCATGTTCTTCGTCACTAACAGGAGCAACTGTGTTAGCGTGATTTTTTTGCCGATCCCAAATCACTGCACTATCTGTAGAATCACCTGTGTTAAATATACCATCAAACTTGCGGGCTAAGAAGCGATCGCCTTTTTCTGACCAGCTAACTGGAACTAATACTCCAATCTTACCGCTGGTATCAGTTTCTTCTGAAGACTCTGCTTTTAGTGCCTTTACTTTTAATAAAGGATCGCTAACTGGAGTTGTTGAAGCCATCACCCACAATTTCTTAGTGTGCATATCTTGGACAAACAGCACGCTAGTGACACGGCTGTTGTACATTTGGGGTTTCACCTCCAGTTGCACGCGACTATAAACAGCATATTTACCATCTGGAGAAATCACAGGTACGCTGCGATAGTGACGCACTCCAGAACCACCATTAGAAGCAATGGCTTCTTGAGTTGCTGTAATCCATTTCCAAGGAATCGGATGAGGACTACCGATGGGATCTATTTGTTCTGCTTGGGACTCATCAACTGGTTCTACAACAGGTATTTCCGTCGTTATGGTTGATTGAGATTCTTTAATAGCTGGTGCTACTTGAATTGCTGTCAATGATTCAGTAAAAGACTTTTCTCTAGAGAGATAATTTTCTTGTCCTCTTAAAGACTTGACATTAGCAGCTTTAAGTTTGCTGATTAAATTAAGTTGACTAACAGGAACATCTGTTGATGGTGCGAGTTCAACTGCTGCCAAAGAATCGGGAACAGTTACATTGCTCAAATCTAAATCGCTACTTGATAGATAACTATCTACTTTAGCTGAAGACTCAATTTTATCTGCTGGTAATACTTGCGGTTCCTGAACAGCAGTACTTTGTGTTAGCACAGAGTCAAATTCTTCTGTTGTCGATTCGATTTGATCTGTTTTTAATGTTTCAGCTATTTCAGGTTCCCCAACTACAGCTGTTTCCTTTGATCCAGAGTCAGATTCTCCAGGCATCGAAGTTAGTTTATGTACTTCGGATCTTACTGGGATCGAGTGAGCCGATGCTCCTAATAAAGGTGCAAGTAGTATCACAACAACAACGTAATTGAGAAATGGTTGTGTGCGGAACCATCCTGACAGCAAAAAGGGTTTAAGCATTTGTAGACTCTCTAGAGGGGGTAATTGCTATGTGAGAAGCAATACATCAGCAGCAATGGGGCAGGTGGTAGTTATATGTATAACAAGAAACTAAAACTAATGACGAAATAATATCTTCAAAGTTTGCAGAGTTTTACAAAAATTAAGTATCATTGTCTACACCTTTTATTACTGAGGTACTGAATATTTTTTGGCAAAAATATGCGAGTATAGTAAATATGCTGAGAACTCAGTAATTACTACACAATATATAATGTCGCTATATTCAACTACACCCAAAATAATTCTTAGTTAAGAAATATTTCGGGTATAGTTTGAGGAATCAGGCTGGCAAATAAGAATGAGATAACTTAGTGACTGGGGATCGTACTAGCGATCGCTAGTACACAGCAAATAAGCTAAGTTACACACTAAATATAACAGCGTAAACCCTCATGATGGTAAAAGTGAGGCGTTAGTTAAAAACCTGGGAAAGCAGACGCACAATACATCATACTCAGAAGATATTGCTATCAGCAACCCAAAGTTATAAATTGCTATCTAAACTACAAAAATAGCTAGAAGACGCAATATTTTTTCATAAATTTAACTACATTTAAAGCTAATTTCGGGAACACTACAAAATTCATTCGGTAGATGCTCTAGCGACTTGCAAAGAAAAACCACTAAGTGATTAGATTCACTAGAGGCAAATGCGGCTGATACTTAGCTATTACACTTGTTAACTTAACAATTAAGTTAATCAAGCAGCGTTTAATTTGATGAATACGAAAATATTGTACCACCAAACAGCCAATATTATTTACAACGAACAACTGTATTTTGTAACTGCCGTCTTGAAGACACGAGCCTACTAGATGCTGGCTTAGTGCATTCTGTTTCAACATACAACTTAAATGTTGTCAGTTATCAGGGGCGCACTTACGATTAACTAATAACTCACAACTAACAACTAATTATTAATGAAAATTGTATTTTTTGGTACACCTCAATTTGCTGTACCCACCTTGGAAAAGTTATTGAATCATTCAGAATTTGAGATGTTGGCGGTTGTCACCCAACCAGATAAACGCCGGGAACGCGGAAATAAACTTACACCAACACCTGTAAAAGCGATCGCAACTGCTCATAATTTACCAGTATGGCAACCCGAACGGGTGAAAAAAGACACTGAAACTTTAACCAAACTCAAACAATTAAATGCAGACGTGTTTGTTGTTGTCGCTTATGGACAAATTTTATCGGCAAAAATCTTGAATATGCCAAAATTAGCTTGCATTAATGTGCATGGCTCGATTTTACCTAAATATCGCGGTGCAGCGCCGATTCAGTGGTGTTTGTATAACGGTGAAAAAGAAACGGGGATCACCACCATGTTAATGGATGTGGGGATGGATACCGGCGCAATGCTCCAAATAGCCACTACACCTATTGGATTACTAGATAATTCTCAAGATTTAGCCGACAGATTAGCGGGGATCGGTGGAGATTTGTTGGTGGAAACTCTGTTGAAGTTGGAACGTAAAGAAATTCAACCAATTCCTCAAGATAATTTAACAGCGACTTATGCACCTCTGATTAAAAAACCAGATTATGCTTTGGATTGGTCAAAAAGTGCGATTCAATTACACAATCAAATTAGAGGCTTTTACCCTAACTGCACGGCTACCTTTCGCGATAACCTGTTGAAAATCACTGCTTCTACTCCTCTTGGTTTTGTAAGCGATCGCGAGCTCCCAGCAGAATTGCAAGAATTAACGCATAAATTGCCTGATTTGTCAAACGTATCAGAACAACCGGGAGTTGTAGTCAGTATTGTCAAAGGAATTGGCGCAATTGTCCAAACTGGGGAAGGTTTGTTGCTGTTGCGAGAAGTTCAGCTAGCTGGTAAACGTCCCCAGTCAGGATGGGATTTTGTTAATGGTACGCGCTTAACTGTAGGAGAAGTTTTTGGTACGGGAAACTGACGGGGATGGAAGAGATGAGGGAGAATAACTTTTAACTCCTCACTCTTAAGTTGTAACTTCTAACTTTTCATAAAAGCGACAAGATTGGCAAGGGCCATCTGGGTTGACTGCACAGCGAATGAGTTCTGAATGAGCATTGTAGCAGCAGGTGGCATCACCGATTACCCAACGTCCTGCTACCAAACTTTTCTCAGATGGTCGTTTAGCAGACTGTACATAAATGGTAATATTATGTAAGCGGTAGCGCCCAGCTTGAAGTTTGTATTTATGGCGGCGTTCTAAAACCGCGTAGGTTTTGCCTTCAAAATCGAGATAGTTTCCGGGTTGGGGTGTCCAATCAAGTTGCACTCTACCAAGGGACTCACGCGGGTGCGTCAAAATCACCTCAGTTTGTAAAGAGTCTGGCTCCATAAGCTTATGTGATTTGATTTACATTATAAGGATAGTATCGCGATCGCTTTCTTTAGCTTACCGAATTTAAATTACAATTAATGATTAACTAAATTTGCGAGAAATATACATACAGTAGGGATGCACAGCTGTGCATCCCTACTGATTACGGCAACCAAAAGTTAGGCAGGATAGATTTACTTAATTTACGCAAAGTTTGGTTGAGCGATCGCGCCACTTGGATATGCACTTCATCCTCTTCTACAGCTAAAATCTCAGATGGCTGGCCTTTTCCCAAATAAGACACTACCAAATTCGCCGCTTCCAAACCAGTAACATAAGCCTTTTCTTGTGACCAAGAACCATGACGGTTCACAATCCAATCCCCACTCATAAATACATTCTCAAAACTTGTCTTAGCCGGCAACATATAACGATAGCTACCAGGTGCAAAGTGAGTCACCGCTTGAGGTAGGCGAATCACACTACTATCAATTATCTTTGCTTGGCGAAACGCTGGTATACAACTTGCTAAATAATCCTGAACTATTGTTAAAATCTCCTCATCACTCAAATTGAGAAATTGATTCGCGTGATAGAAATCAGCTTCAATCACTGTTCCCGGCTCATCTCGATATTCATCATGTAGAGCATTCAAATCAAAAAACGTCCAACCTGTAGTTGTGTCGAATCCAAAACAAGCATTAGAAGGGCGAGGAATATTAATTTTACGGTCAAACCATATTCGCGTTGCTAAAACATCAATTGCTCCTAAATTGCTCAAATTCCGGAATTCTTCACGACTTTGTAAACTAGGGCTAGTTGAGACAATTTTCTTCATCCCTGTAATTCCAACCGCAAAAATCACGGCATCTGCTTCAATTACTTCATCACCGCAAACCACACCCTTAGCTCGATGATTACTATCAACAATTAAATCTGTAACTCGACGCTTGGGCAACACTCTTACACCAGCTTTTTCAATACGTTCCACCCAAGGACGAAATATCTTTTCCCCAACAGTTCCCCGACACCAAACCACATCAAAATCGGGTTGATGAGCCAGAATAAAAAAGTAAAGCATCCCTAAAGTTGCGGCGGCTGAACACTGTTCGCCAGGGGCAAATAAGCCCACTAATAACATCGGTTCAAAAGCTTCGCGGTAAAGTCGTGCAGAAACATTAAAGTCTTTGAATAATTCACGGGCAGTTACAAAATCATAGCGCCGCCAAGCTGCATCAGAATTATCAAAATCAACGACAGTATAAAGTAAAGGCAGAGCGCTAAGACGGTCAATTAGTGGCAGCCGCTTAAACTGAGTGTAGAGAAAAGTTCCCAACGGCGAGGGGAGTCGCGGTAAATCTTGAAAAATTGGTGATTCAACTTCCAAACCTGCTGGCGAATATTGCGAAGAACGAGTCCAAGTAGTAAAAGGATTAATTTCTAATTCATTGATTAAAGAAAAAATATTTTTGTAAGGATACCAAAACCCATGAATGCCAGCTTCAACAGATTTTCCGGCAGATGTTTGCCAACCTGCCACCAATCCACCAGGATGAGGGCCTGCTTCCAGAAGTGTCACATCATAACCTTGTTTTGCCAAATGGTAGGTTGCTCCTAAACCAGCCCAACCAGCACCGACAACTACCACCCGTTTTTGTTGTAACCCTGCTACCATCGCAGCCTCCAATTGTTGCAGTCTATCAATTAATGTATACGAACTTGTATTTCGAGCGAGCAAGAGTTGATTATTATAGCGATTTTCGTTTGGATGTAATGGGCGCTTTGTTAGAACATCTGTATAGCCTCACCATATTCCATCGAATTAAAATAGCTATAGACTTTAAAAAAAGGCTCAGGGGAAGCGGTTCAGTCAAAATCACTTGCGGATAATGCTGAGTTAAGAGTATAACAGAAAACAGACTTAACTATTCATGAGGAATAATCAGAATGACTCGATTAGCAAATGTAAAATTTAATTTGAATGACTTTGAATTACGAGATGGCATTTATTTTCCTAGCGATTATGAACAGTTAACTAATACTCAACATAAAAAAACATGGGACGCAATTGGTAAAACATATTATGGTTCCCAAAAAATTGAAAAAGTTGCAGAGACATCGCCCATTAAACAAGATTACACTTTGCTAACTGGTACGCCTGGAGGTACTTGGAACAAATTTCCCTTGAATAAATCTGTAGGTTCTATTCTAGAAATTGGTTCTGGTTATGGTCGCGCACCTTTACATCTCTCGAAAGCGAAAAATCTGAAATGCGAGAAATATTACGGTATCGATATTTCTGAACCTTTATTACGACGGTTAGTCAAAGTTAAACAAGAATATAATTTTTTCCCCGAAGCTGAATTTAACTTGATTTGTACTTCTGCTGAAACATTGCCTTTAGAAGATAATTCTATAGATTTGGTAATTTCTAACTGCGTTTTTATGCATATCCCAGATGCCCAATTAAGGAATTTATTGGCTGATATATGTCGGGTGCTAAAACCTGGTGGAATTTTTGTTTTTAATCATTCCTTTCACAATAAGTCTTGTCCTTCTCATATTATCCATAATTTTATTAGAAGGCTGAACCCATTTGTGAGAAATCCAGTTTATCTCAAGCAATATTCATCTGCTGAAATAGAAGAAATGTTAGCTACTGCAGGAATGAAAGCGAAGTGTCCAGAATACATTGTCGAACCAACAGCAGAATATGCAATTTTGCCGGAAACCATTAAAGGGATTCCAGTGCCGTTTGCTAATGCTATCAATAGAAGTCTCAAACCATCAGATAGTTTAAAAGAAACTTTGGCTTATGGTTTTAGTGCCTACAGTACTCAACTGGACTAATTAATAAATTCTCTGTTTTTCACAATAAATTGAATACCTATAATTTCTAAAAGCACAACACTGTTGTGCTTTTACTTTTATAATAAATACCTATGAATTTTATTTTTTGTTTTTTGCTTTTAGTTTACTTATTTAGTCTGGTTAGGGGAGATTTAAGGTTGCCCAACATAGATAACATTTGCCAAAACTTGTACTTTTTTTAACTCGCGCACGAGACGTTGAGCTTGATGTTTATAAAGTGGTATCGGTAACACTCTAGGCAAATTATTCATCCATTGCCTAGCAGTGGTGGAACTACATCCCGTAATCAAAACTATCTCTTGGGCACCATACATAATGGCATTTGTAGTCAGAGCTTTTTCAATCTGCACCTGCCAAAGACGAGGCTGCATTTCACCCCATTCAATTCGCTGCAAACTACTGCTTGTGGCTAAAACAATCAAGCGATCGCCAGCATCAAGCTTAACATCATACCAGGGCATTAAAGAGTAATTGTCTTGCTGATATTTCTGGTAGAGAATCGGTACAACACTGTAGCCAGATGCTATTTCAGATAAAAGCAATCCATTCAGCGTATCGCCATCTTCAATCTTGTATTCCGTCACCATGACTATTTGCTCGTTCAAGTGAAACAAGCTGAGAACATTTTCTCCAAAAGCAGCACAAGCAAAAACTTCTGCTGACAAAGCCGCACCACATATAACTTGAGCATAAGGGAACAAAGGAGCGACATTATCACTAAATTGGCGGTCTTGAGAGCGGATAATCAAGGTAGTGGCGGGGTTTATTGCATGAGCCATCAAACCAATTTCCAGATTTTCCATATTATCGTCCCCAACTAAAATAATGCTTTTGGCATGGGAGAGATTCGCCTTTGTGAGTGCTTCACTAGCATTACCAACGATAAGGGGTATATCGGGTAAAGTTTCTTGGTCGAGAATGGTAGGATGAATTCCTACTAACGGTTGGTTGAGTTCTTGCAAAAGAGCAGCCACTTTTTGTCCCAAGCGATTTAAGCCAATAATTACCAGATGGTTGCGTTCTGGTATGGGAGGACGAGAATTGAAAAAATGGAATCTTGAAGTGACAAGAGCATCAGTCAGCAGTGCATATAATACTCCCACGAAAGCTTGACCTGTCAACGTCAATCCCAGGCTAAAAAACCTCAACCACCAAGGGATAGCGTCTGAGGGTTTTGATTGCGATGCAAACTCAACACCGCCAAATAAATCTCCGTATCCTCCCAAGAGCAAAATTGCTGTTGCATAGAAAGCTTCTTGGATGCTGATATCAGGATAATATAAGCGATAAAGAATTATTCCCACAAGCCACAGCATGAGTACAGTAATCGCATAGATTGTTGCAATTCGCCGGATTTGATTTTGGCTTTGATAGTAAGATTGCCAAAATTGCACTATTTTATCCTTGAGATTTTTCGCTGTAATACCTTGGATAAACTGTTGACACTGCCACTTTTGACTATGAGATTGCCGACGTTGTTCAGAAAAAGCTAAATCGTATGCCACATCAATGTAAACTAGGGTGTCTCCTACCTGCACTTCTGCCTCTGGGTTCCAGCCAAACAATTCTTTGCTTGGCTTAGATGCAACAGGTTTATGACTCAAGATGCGGCGAGTTGTCAGATTCAGTCTATGTACTGGCTTGCTATGACACCAACTATCCTTTGCTTGTACCTGGTGCTTTATCACTTGCAACAGTTGCCCTTCTAAGGTGAAATATCCAATAGCTTCAGAACCAAGGGCTGTCAAAGCGAAGGCATGAGCTGAAAGATGAGTAGGTTCAAAGGCAACAAAATTGCCGAGATTTTCCCACAAGAGTTTGTTGAAATTTTGTTTATCTGAACGTACAATCAGGCGGACGTGCGGATTAAGACGACGTGCTGCAAAGGCAGCTTCTATATTTATCCGCTCATTTCTGGTTACTAAAAGTATTGAACGACATTGCCTTATACCTGCCTGCTCTAAAACACTTGGCTGGCGGCAGTCTCCGATGATTAACTTTTCTAGTAAGTTAGGTACTTCTGAGACTTCCCAATGTTCAGGCTGCACATCCTCTATGGCGCTGACTTTAACATCGTATTCCTTGAGGATTGCAACGCAATGTTGCCCTAAACTTTTGAGTCCGCATACTAAGAAAAGGTCTTGAGGTTTTTTTTGATTACTGGTAGAAGGAGGATGCACTTTCTGTTGACGGTAGCATTAGATACTGCTAACAGGATGTGTTTGCTAGGGTTTTTATGCTTCGGTAATTCCCAACAATTTTACCAGTTGGTTTGAAGATGAGTATCAAATAATAATAAACTGTATAGAATTCTGATATTTGATACCCAACTGAACGCAAATTTTGTTTAAAGTTTGGCTATTTTTTGAGATTTTCTTGGTTGATTGTGATGTAGTTTACCAACTATTTTCAACATATTGAATCTAAAGTTGGTAAATTATGGATTAGTTGAGCTAATTCTTCCCCAGACAACTATGCCATTGGATCTATCGCCTCTTTGGATATCACTCAAAACTTCATTACTTGCCACATTTATCACCTTCTTTTTGGGTATCGCTGCTGCCTACTGGATGCTGGGATATCGTGGCAAAGGTAAATCGTTAATTGAGGGTATCTTTATTGCACCTCTAATTTTACCACCCACAGTTGTCGGTTTCTTGTTGCTGCTATTTTTTGGCAAAAATGGCCCTGTAGGGAAATTCATGCAGACTTTTGACTTCACCATCGTCTTTACTTGGTATGGTGCAGCGATCGCAGCTATGGTAGTTTCTTTCCCATTAATGTATAAAACTGCATTAGGAGCTTTTGAACAAATAGATAGTAATCTGCTGCGAGTAGCCAGAACCCTTGGTGCAACTGAAGCTACAATTTTTTGGCGTATCAGTTTACCCTTAGCACTACCCGGCATTGTCGCCGCTACAATGCTAGCTTTCGCCCGTGCTTTAGGAGAATTCGGGGCGACGTTGATGTTGGCTGGTAATATTCCCGGACAAACGCAGACAATCCCAATGGCAATTTATTTTGCGGTGGAAGCGGGAGCAATGAACGAGGCTTGGTTTTGGGCGATCGCAATTATGGTGATTTCTCTATCTGGGATTATTGCAGTCAACTTCTGGCAAGAATTGAGAGAAAAGAAAAGGGGAGTGGGGAGCGGGGAGCAGGGAGCGGGGGGAGCAGGGGGAGAAATTCTTTATACTCCGCACACTAGCTATGAATCTGGGGGATTGTTAGTCAACATTGAAAAAATACTTCCTAGCTTTGATTTAAAAGTTGCTTTCAGTACTGATGAGCAACCCTTGGGATTGCTAGGAGGTTCTGGAGCAGGTAAGAGCATGATTTTACGCTGCCTTGCGGGGATAGAAACGCCCACAACCGGGCGGATAGTTTTAAATGGCAGAGTTTTATTTGACTCCGAACAAAGAATTAATTTACCCAGTCGCGATCGCCGCATCGGTTTTTTAGTGCAGAATTACGCTCTGTTTCCCCACATGAGTGTGGCGCAAAATATCGCTTTCGGTTTGCCCAAAGGATTATCTGCTGGGAGTATTCGGGTGCAGGTAGAGGAGCAACTAATAGCAATGCAATTGCAGGGATTAGGCGATCGCTATCCGCACCAACTTTCTGGGGGACAACAACAACGGGTAGCTTTAGCAAGAGCATTAGCAAGTCAACCGGAAGCGCTGCTTTTAGATGAGCCGTTTTCCGCACTTGATACCCATCTGCGTAGTCAATTAGAGCAGCAAATGACAGAAACTCTAGCTGGCTATCAAGGTGTGACTCTATTTGTCACTCATAATATGGAAGAAGCTTATCGAATTTGTCCAAATCTGTTGGTATTGGAGCATGGTAGAGCCGTTCATTATGGCAGCAAATATGAGATTTTCCAGCATCCTGCTACTGTAAGCGTCGCCCAACTCACTGGATGCAAAAACTTCTCCCGTGCTGTTCTCCAGTCATCGCAACAGGTAGAAGCGATTGATTGGGGTTGTACTCTGCAAGTAATTGAACCTGTCAAAAGCGAACTATCTCACATCGGCATTCGCGCCCATCAGTTCATTTTTACCAACGACTCATCACAGGAAAATACTTTTCCCTGCTGGGTAGTACGAACAAATGAAACGCCTCATCGGATGACGTTGTTTCTCAAACTACATTCGGCTGGCAATAATGCTCAAGATTATCATCTGCAAGCTGAGGTCTTCAAAGAAAAATGGGCGACGATGAAAGACCAGCCTTTTCCTTGGTATGTGCGTTTAGATCCTCTGCGGTTGATTTTGATGGAATGAACGCAGAGATATAGCAAAGTGCTGAGTGCTGTTAGCGGATAGCGGATAGCTAAGGTTTAGCCCGTGCTGAGTATAAATCCGGTGAAATCAAGGCTTTTAGCAATCAACAGTGTCCTAACCTATGTGGCTACGGCTATATATGTAACAGAGGGTGTTGCATAAAATGCTTGTAGAGGGTTGGGTTAGACTACAACTTGAAAATCGTCAAACTCTAGTTCATTATGAAACAAGAATCGCATTGGCTAAAAGGCGATCGCTGCTGATAAACTAAACCATATCTAGTTTGCATAATCTGAAATTGTATATTTCTTGTGGGGTGGGCGTCTCGCCCGCCCAATATATGCAAGGTTATTTGTGGAACAGCTTATTTTGCAATTAGACCATATACGTACAAATTAGAAAGTATGGGATTAGTAAAACTAAATAGTAATCAATGAACTATAGCAATCCTAAATTATTTCTAAGAAAATACTATATTCATTGAGCTTATGAAAATCGAAAAATTTACAATTAATTGATAGCTTAAATAATACCTTGAATACAGTAAAAGAATAATAGAAAAAATAAAACTATTCTTACAATCGTTTTACTTGCAGACAAATATCTTTTACAGAATTCTATGGTGGTGCATTGGAGACAAATCTGAAGCAGTTAAGCAGCCATTGTTTTTTCAAGTTCACGATTTCGTGAATCCAAGTAATCTTAAATTTGCTGCGAACGATGATAGCTTGCACCATCCCAATTTTATCATCTATGGAGAGCGATCAAAGCGTTTAGACTCAGGCAGACTGAAATTATTGATAATATTGTCAAAAAGGTGAGTTTGGACATTAACTTTATAAGCGATCACAAAATGTAGGTAGAATTGAACTTCAATGGCTGAAAGCTTTATTATAACTAGATTATATATAGGACTCCGATTTGATTTCTGAAAACATACTGAGGCTGAAAAGCGGCTTTTCTCAGGGTTTTATCTGAAATCTTGTTTAGAAATCAGATATGGCTCCTATAAAATATCAAAATTTTCAAATTAACCTGGAAAATGCAGAGGTGATATGTAGTATGTAAAACTTTATACATATTACATTTCAGTTATTTTACGGAGGCAAATGTTGGATTTTGTAAATACTCTTAGATTATTCTATTAATTTTGTATAAACACGCAGATAAATAGAACCCCTTTGTTTTAGTAAAACAAAAGGGCGTAGGTAGGTAGAGGATAAATATATACAGTTTCACAAACAAACGGTATTAGCTTGTCAGTTTTGCCAACAAATCGTTGTTTTTGTGTGATTTTTTGTAATAAATAACCCAAAATAATAAACGATTAACGCTCTTTTATTACTCTCATTAGAGAATATTTAAAATCTTGTTTATCTGTGCTTGGTTCTAAACAAGAGTTTTTCAGATTTACTAATCAAGCGAGGCTTTGAAAAAGATTCAAAATCAATATTTTTTCTATCGCCAGGACAAAAAAAGAGCATTAATTACATCCTAATTCTTTCCCAGGCAAGAATTTAAATCCAAATTTTGTGTAATTATTTCTGTGGAGATCGACCTTCACCTGCATTCTTTCAAAAATTCAAGTATTTCTATTTCTAGATTTGGTTGGTGTGATTATTTATGGACTGATTACCATAATTCATCACACAACGAATCGCACGCTTTCTACCCTTTTTCGTAAAAACAAACTTCAAGTAATCATAAATTATGTTGGACACAATATCTACCAGAATCAGTACCAAGCCTACTCAAAATCTTCATGAGGAAATTTCTGCTAATCGCCTAGTTTTCATCGACTCACAGGTGGAGAATTACCAAACCTTAGTAGCAGGTGTTTTGCCGAATAGTTTTGTCGTAGTTCTAGATAACGATCAAGATGGCATTGAGCAAATTAATCAAGTGCTGGCATCCCATCAGGGAGTTAATAGCATACACATTATTTCTCACGGCGCACCAGGACGAGTTTATTTAGGCAACAGTCAACTCAGCAACGAAACGCTTAATTATTATGCAGCGCAACTCACAGGTTGGGCAAATGCATTAAGTGCAGATGCACAACTGCTACTGTACGGTTGTGAAGTAGCTCGAACAGAGCAAGGCATAGCATTTGTCCAGTGTCTGAGTGAACTAACAGGTGCAGTAGTAGTGGCATCTGATAATTTAACTGGGAGTGCTGCATTAGGTGGTGACTGGGAACTAGAGGTGAGTACGGGGGCAATTATTGCTCCTTCTCTGGCGTTCGAGTTAGAAGTGATGTCAGCCTACGCTTCAATACTGACTGTAGTACTTGACACTAGCTTTGGTGGTGGCGGTATAGTCACTACTGAATTCAACAACAGCCCGTTGGGCTTGCCCAGCGCCGACGTTGGCCGCAGCATTACTTTACAAGCTGATGGCAAGATTATCGTAGCGGGACTGAGTAATACTGACTTTGCCTTAGCACGTTACAACAGCGATGGCTCACCCGACACTAGCTTTAGCAGTGATGGCAAACTCATTACTGACTTCAGCACCGGCGGGTTTTTGAGCGTGCCCAGCACCGACGTTGGCTACAGCGTTACTGTACAAGCTAATGGCAAGATTATCGTAGCGGGACAAGCTAATGGTAACTTTGGTTTAGCGCGTTACAACACCAATGGTTCACTCGACACTAGCTTTAATGGTACAGGCAAAGTCACTACTGATTTCGGCTTTGTCGAGATTGGCTACAGCGTTGCTGTACAAGCTGATGGCAAGATTATCGTAGCGGGACTGAGTAATACTGACTTTGCTTTAGCGCGTTACAACACCAATGGTTCACTCGACACTAGCTTTAACGGTACAGGCAAGGTCACTACTGATTTCGGCTTTATCGCCGTTGACACTGGCTATAGCGTTGCTGTACAAGCTGATGGCAAGATTCTTGTAGCGGGACAAGCTAATGCTGACTTTGCTTTAGCGCGTTACAACACCAATGGTTCACTCGACACTAGCTTTAATGGTACAGGCAAGGTCACTACTGAATTCAACAACTCGTTGGGCTTGCCCAGCGCCGACGTTGGCTACAGCGTTGCTGTACAAGCTGATGGCAAGATTCTGGTGGCAGGACAGAGTAATATTGACTTTGCCTTAGCGCGTTACAACAGCAATGGTTCACTCGACACTAGCTTTAGCAGTGATGGCAAAGTTACGACTAATTTCGGCAGCTTGTTCGGTTTACCCACCGTCGACATTGGCTATAGCGTTGCCATACAACCTGATGGCAAGATTCTCGTTGCCGGAATTGACACTTCACTTACTAGCCTTACTGACTTTGCTGTAGTACGTTACAACAGCGATGGCTCACTCGACACTAGCTTCAATAACGGTGGCGCGATCACTACTAATTTGGGTCTACTTAGTGCTGACGTTGGTTACCAACTTACCCTACAGCCCGATGGCAAGATTCTCGTTGCCGGAAATAACACTACAGTTCTTGGCCTTACTGACTTTGCTGTAGTGCGTTACTCGGTTAATGACGCGCCTACAGACTACGCGCCTACAGACTTGGTATTGAGTTCGCTAAATGTTAATGAGAACGTCACTGCGGGGACAGTAATTGGCACATTTACTACCACAGACCCAGATGCAAACGACACATTTACTTACAGTTTAGTTGCAGGGACTGGCGATACCGATAATAGTGCATTCACAGTTGTTAATAATCAACTCCAAATCAACAGTTCCCCAGACTTTGAAACCAAATCTAGTTACAACATCCGAGTTCAGACAACTGATGCAGCTGGAGCTTCATATACCAAAGAATTGACAATTGCAGTTAAGAATCTTAACGAGGCTCCCACAGGCTTGGAAATAAGCCAGTTAAACGTTAATGAAAATGTAGCTGCGGGGACAGTAATTGGCACATTTACCACCACAGACCCAGATGCAAACGACACATTTACTTACAGTTTAGTTGCAGGGACTGGCGATACCGATAATAGTGCATTCACAGTTGTTAATAATCAACTCCAAATCAACAGTTCCCCAGACTTTGAAACCAAATCTAGTTACAACATCCGAGTTCAGACAACTGATGCAGCTGGAGCTTCATATACCAAAGAATTGACAATTGCAGTTAAGAATCTTAACGAGGCTCCCACAGGCTTGGAAATAAGCCAGTTAAACGTTAATGAAAATGTAGCTGCGGGGACAGTAATTGGCACATTTACCACCACCGACCCAGATGCAAACGACACATTTACTTACAGTTTAGTTGCAGGGACTGGCGATACCGATAATAGTGCATTCACAGTTGTTAATAATCAACTCCAAATCAACAGTTCCCCAGACTTTGAAACCAAATCTAGTTACAACATCCGAGTTCAGACAACTGATGCAGATGGAGCTTCATATACCAAAGAATTGACAATTGCAGTTAAGAATCTTAACGAGGCTCCCACAGGCTTGGAAATAAGCCAGTTAAACGTTAATGAAAATGTAGCTGCGGGGACAGTAATTGGTACATTTACCACCACAGACCCAGATGCAAACGACACATTTACTTACAGTTTAGTTGCAGGGACTGGCGATACCGATAATAGTGCATTCACCGTTGTTAATAATCAACTCCAAATCAACAGTTCCCCAGACTTTGAAACCAAATCTAGTTACAACATCCGAGTTCAGACAACTGATGCAGCTGGAGCTTCATATACCAAAGAGTTAACAATTGCAGTTAACAATCTGGATGAGCCTATTGTTAATGGCGTTCCCACAGGCTTGGAAATAAGCCAGTTAAACGTTAA
>NZ_JBALDC010000010.1:0-27806 GCF_036917575.1 Nostoc sp.
TAATCCTTTTATTTAGAATAACCGGAAAGTGACAGAAGAGGGATATAGCCGTAGTCACATAGGTTAGGACATTTTAAAAGAGTGAAAGCTAGGAATAGTAATAGTTTTACCTCCTGCCTTCTCCCCTTGGGAGAAGCTAAAAACGATCTGCCTTCTGCCTGCTGCCTCCTGCTATAAGTGTCGTGTTTTACACAAAAAACGATTTTTTGTGTAAAACACGATACTCATTAAAAATCTGGATTAATACATTTAAGATGTTCACAGCCAAAACCTTGAGTCATCATTGCAGATAGCTGGGGAAAAACTTGTTCATCAAAGTTGAGTTCTCGCATGATTTGGTCATGAGCTTGCCCCTGCGCTATCCGCTTTGCCATTTGCTCAAACTCTACCCAAGTTAAATTACTCTCAACAAATGCTTTACTAAGGATAATTACCAGTTCCTCATAATCATTGTCTTCCAATTTTGTCATCATTCGATGTTCAATGTGAAGCGAATCATCGAAACAGTAATACCAGGATTTTGGTTGCTGCCTAAGTACTCTTATGTTACTTTATTAATTAAGTAGTTATTCCCTATCTAGCAGAGGACATATTGTTGAGTTGCCCTGTCAGAAGTGAGAAACCTTTTTAAAGTCAGATGAGTATTCACTCCAAACTAATTTTCCACAACCCATCTAGCGGATTAGACAGTTGGAATTGACTATCATTGCTACCAAGCCAATTATTGTCATACACCAACCCAACACTGAAGATTCTATTTAAAGGATATTGTCCTAGTTTTCCAAAACCTTCAATATTCTTTGAGTCAGCGATCGCTTCCTGGTTCAACTGTATAGTTGTTTGGTTTCCATCCTCAAAGTAAATTGTGGCTCGTTTGTTGTGAAAGCGCACCTGAACTTTGTAGACTCCACCAGTTGCATAGTAATAAGCTCTAGCAGGCAGCTTTTGACCATCAATATTTTGTCCTTTAAGCTCAACTGCCATAGCAGGACTGCATAGTAGCAACAGGACTGGCAGGATTAACCCTATAACTTTCATTGGTAGTAACAAACACTTTCAATCAACTACTTTCTACTTTAAAACATACAGCAGTTTTCTTTTGCATGAAGTACAAAGTTACGGGTTTTGAGGCAGGAGGCAGGAGGTAGAAACTATACTCTTGTAGAGAGACGCGGTATATCGCGTCTCTACCCTTACTGCCTACTCAGGAAATAAATCTAAGTCTGTGACAGCACCAACACTGCTAGAGGAAACTAACTTCGCATATTTTGCTAAGATGCCTGTTGTATAACGGGGTGGACGGGGTTGCCATTTGGCGCGGCGACTAGTTAATTCTGCATCAGAAATGTTGATTTGTAATAAGCGAGAATTAGCATCAATAGTGATGCTATCACCTTCTTTAACCAGAGCGATCGCACCTCCAACGGCAGCTTCGGGAGCAACGTGTCCGACTACCATCCCGTAAGTACCGCCAGAAAAGCGTCCGTCAGTAATTAACCCAACTTTATCACCTAAACCCGCACCAATAATTGCTGAGGTGGGTGCTAGCATTTCCCGCATCCCAGGGCCACCAATCGGGCCTTCGTAGCGGATGATAATTACATCACCGCCTTTAATCTTACCTGCAAGGATGGCATCTAAGCATTCTTCCTCAGAATCAAAAACCCTTGCAGAACCGATAATGCGAGGATTTTTTATCCCAGTAATTTTTGCTACTGCTCCCTCTGTAGCGAGATTCCCTTTCAGGATGGCTAAGTGACCTTGGACATACATCGGGTTATTCCAAGGACGAATCACATCTTGATTGGTAGGTGGTTCATCGGGGACATCTGCTAAAATTTCGGCGATGGTTTTCCCTGTGATGGTGATACAGTCGCCGTAGAGTAATCCATGTATCAATAGCATTTTCATCACTTGGGGAATACCACCAGCTTGATGTAAGTTTGTGGCAACATATCTACCACTGGGTTTTAAATCGCATAAAACAGGCACACGGCTGCGGATAGTTTCAAAATCATCTAGATTAAGTTCTACACCAGCCGCACGAGCGATCGCCAGAAAATGTAACACGGCGTTAGTTGAACCACCCACAGCCATAATTACAGAAATAGCATTTTCTATAGATTTGCGGGTGATAATTTGTCGGGGTAACAATTGATTGCGAATTGCTTCTACTAAAACCTTGGCTGATTCTTCGGTGCTATCGGCTTTTTCATCATCTGACGCTGCCATTGTCGAAGAATAAGCTAAACTCATGCCCATCGCTTCAAAGGCTGAGGACATAGTATTGGCTGTGAACATCCCACCGCAAGAACCAGCACCAGGACAAGCGCGGCGTTCTACTTCCATCAATTCGGTATCGTCAATTTTCCCAGCGCTGTATTCACCCACAGCCTCAAAAGAACTCACAACAGTCAAGTCGCGACCCTCGTAGTGTCCGGGTTTAATTGTCCCACCGTAAACAAAGATAGCCGGGATATTCATCCTTGCGATTGCAATCATTGCCCCTGGCATATTTTTATCACAGCCACCGATGGCAATTACACCATCCATACTTTGACCATTACAAACGGTTTCAATGGAGTCAGCAATCACTTCTCGTGACACTAGGGAATATTTCATCCCCTCAGTTCCCATCGAAATCCCATCACTAATAGTAATTGTGCCGAACATTTGCGGCATTGCCCCGGCTAGTTTAATTCCAGCTTCAGCTCTGAGTGCTAATTGATTAATGCCTATGTTACAGGGAGTGATGGTGCTGTAGGCATTAGCCACACCGACAATTGCTTTCTTAAAGTCTTCATCTTGAAAACCTACTGCACGCAGCATAGCGCGATTTGGCGATCGCTGTACCCCTTGTGTAACAACTTTACTTCTAAAATTATCTGATGTTGTTTTTTCACTCATTGCTTTGGCCTCAATCAAATCTCTGTACGAGTATGATATGTAGCCTTTTTTGAGATGTCCAATATATATTTATTTAAAATTGAGACTTATAAAGTGTCAAAAAAATGTGACTACGACACCTAAGCTACTTTTTTGCTGTAGCCGAGGAATTACATTTGAGCATTTTAAGTCAGTTTTCCCTTAGCTCCACTTTATCCAAAATTAAGACTCGGTTTTCTTTATCCGGCAAAAACTCTAGCTTTTTGGCGAATACTTTTTCCACCTCACAGATTATCGATGAAGTTAAAAAAGTAAAACTAGTGTCCCATAAAGGTTTCAGTTGAAGCGATCGTGCAACGACGGGAGCAGAAGTATCGCGTTGGGAAAAAAATGGAGCAAGTCAAGCTTAGAAAAACTGTAGTCTAATCAATCACTTTTATTTATTGAATTTACAAAAAAATATAATTGCTTGTATGCTTTAAGGTCTTTAAAGTAGAGTAAGCCGGTCAACAATAAGATAATTGTAAAGTTTTTCTTCGCAATAGCTTAGGGAAACGAATTCAAAAACTTTGTATCTTGAAATGTGAGTTTAAAATATTACGCCTGTGGTAATCTCTAATAAATCAGAATACGCACTTTTAGCCCTGTTAGAATTGGCAAGTTGCTACTCTAATGGTGAAGCCCTACAAATTCGAGAGATAGCGGCATTGCAAGACATACCGAACCGCTATTTAGAACAACTCCTAGCAACATTAAGACGTGGAGGTTTAATTAAGAGTATACGTGGAGCCAAAGGTGGCTATGTTTTAGCACGAGATCCCGGAAAGATTACAGTGTTGGATGCTTTTAGCTGCATGGAAGGGTCAGATATTGTTGTCTCTGATTGTGAACCGACTCCCAACACAGTAGAAGGTGAGCTAATTCAGGAAGTTTGGCAGGAAGCACGTCAGGCTGCTAACTCCGTTTTAGAAAAATATACACTCCAAGACCTTTGTGAACGCAGAACAATCCGACAGCAGAAGGAACTCATGTATTACATTTAGGTAAGGGATGAAGTCAGAAAATTTTCATCCTCAGTATGAAAGTAATAACAAGATCGCCTGTGAGGCTGTTATATGCCTGAAGTCAATTCTCATACTCTTGTAGAGAGTTATGCAGCAGGAAAACGGGACTTTAGTAAAGCAGAACTGAGTAATGCTGATTTGCAAGGCATTAACTTAAAAGGATCTGACCTCAGCTATGCTGACTTAAGTGAAGCTAACTTGAGTAGCGCTAATTTGAAGGGAACTGATCTGAGCTTTGCCGATCTTAGTCAAGCTAATCTCAAGGATGCCGATCTTAGGGGAGCATTATTGATTTCAGCAAATCTTTGCCAAGCTAATCTTAAAGGAGCGAATCTGAAAAAAGCAGACTACGATTACCTACGGTAGGCTACGCCAACGCACCACCCATTTTCCCCAAGATTTCGACCCAGTGAAAGCAGGTATGCAGATTAAATTTGTAAATTATTAATTGAAGTTAAACGCTTGTACTTGTCTGAAGATAGAAGATTTTTTTCCCAAAAGATGTTGTAGTTTGGTAAGAAAGCCGATCTATGAGGTTGACAATGGAGGCAAAAAGTGAAACCCCCAACCAACGCGCACCACTAATTACTGCTGGAATTTTTCTTGGTGTGGGTCTTGGAGGATTTCTTGATGGAATTTTGATACATCAGCTCCTCCAGTGGCATCACATGCTCAGTAGCATTCGACCTCTGACAAACATGGCGAATATAGATTTGAACATGGTATGGGATGGGTTATTTCATGCCTTTGATTGGGTATTCACCGTGGCAGGACTTGTGTTGCTATGGCGTGCTGGAGGACGTGATGATGTTCCTTGGTCATCACAGACCTTTATTGGGTCACTAATAATTGGGGCTGGGTTGTTTGACTTCGTTGAAGGTTTAATTGACCACCAAATTCTCGGTATCCATCATGTGAAACCAGGCCCAAATCAGTTAGTTTGGGATCTAGGATTTCTTGCATTCGGTGCGTTACTTATTGTTATCGGCTCGATAGTGATAAAAAAAGAGTCAAGAGTCATTAGTCATTAGTCATTAGTCATTGGGCATGGGGCATGGGGAAGAGGACAAGGGGACTCTTGAGAATTGGAGACAAGGGGAAAAAAAAGACTTGTTGCAAGTTCTAACTTTAGTCAGATTGTCCCCCTGTTTCCCTGTCCCCTTGTCCCCCCTGCTTCCCTCACTTCCCATTCCCCTTCCCCCCTATGCCTACAGATACTTTTGAAAAAACTAGCTGGAGTTGGCAGCTTTCTCAATTCCAACAACAAGCGGGTGAATGGTGGAATACCAGTTTTACCGCTTTGAACACGCTTTACCAGAATTGCCTACTGGATGGTCAATTAACCCCTGGCTAGGTGAATTGCTGAAATTTCTGTTTTGGCTCGTACTGGGATTATTTTTAGCGTGGGTGGGTTGGCGATTATGGCGAGAATTCAATCCCTATATATATTCTTGGCTAAATAGAAGCGGCAATCTCACTGATTTTCGCGTAAAAACTCGCTCCAATGAGTCATCGATTGCTCTTTTGTTGGAGCGATCGCAAGAATTTTACCGTCAAGGTAACTATCGTGAGGCTTGCCGTTGTGTTTATTTAGCAATGTTGCAGCAGTTGCATCAAAACGCGATTGCACCCCACAAACTCAGCCGTACTGATGGAGAATATCTGCAATTGCTGCGATCGTCTGTGACTCCTATACAGCCTTATGAAACTTTAATTACCACACACGAGCAATTATGTTTTGGTAATGCCGAAATTTTGTCAGACAATTATGAGCAGTGCCGGCAAGCTTATCGAGAAATTTCCCCGGAATGAAAAAGAGACGCCGCATCGCAACGTCTCTACACAAAACAAACAATATTCTATTTGGTGAGAATCCCAATCGCCTTGTCCACAGCTTGCAAGGCAGTGTTGACTTCTGCCTCTGTGACAATCAACGGTGGTACAAACCGGATTACTTTTGGTCCAGCTGGTACTAGCAATACGCCCTCTTTGATGGCAGCATTGACAACATCGGCTGCGGTTAGTCCAATGTCGCTTCGCAACTCCAAACCGTTGATTAAACCCCAACCCCGAACTTCGCCAATCTGCTGAGGATATTTCGCTGCGATCGCTTTTAATCCAGATCGCAACTGTTCACCCCGTTCTTCCACATTCTGCAAAATATTTTCCCGTTCCAATGTCTGGCAAACACTGAGTGCCACACCACACACAAAAGGATTTCCGCCAAAGGTGCTGGCGTGTTCTCCTGGTTGAAAAACATCACAGAATTTCTTGCTGATCATTGCGCCAATCGGGATACCGCCACCTAAGCCTTTGGCACTGGTGAAAATATCCGGTTCAACGCCGAGATGTTCGTAAGCCCATAATTTGCCAGTGCGCCCCATACCAACTTGCACTTCATCAAAAATCAATAGAATACCAGTTTCATCGCAAATTTGCCGCAGCTTTTTGAAATAGGCAACATCTCCCGGACGTACACCACCTTCTCCTTGTAATGGCTCGATCAGAATCGCCGCTACCCGATAATCGCCTTCATCCAACTCGCTAATCGCCACTTCTACAGCGTTAATATCGTTGTAATTTACGTAGTGGAATCCAGGAACCAAGGGATCGAAGTACTTTTGATACTTCGGTTGTGCCGTGGCGGTAATCGTCGCCAGAGTTCTTCCGTGGAAACTGGCATTGGCGGTTAAAATAATCGGTTTTTCAATGTCTAGTACTGTGTGGGCATATTTCCGCGCCAGTTTAATTGCAGCTTCGTTAGCTTCAGCTCCAGAGTTGCAGAAAAATACGCGATCGGCACAGGAATGATCGACGATCCATTTTGCCAATTCACCTTGCTCAGGGATGTAATACAAATTAGAGACATGGTGCAGCTTTTGGATTTGGCGTGTCACCGCTTCTACCATCATTGGGTGGGCGTGTCCCAAAGTACAAGTGGCAATTCCCGCTACAAAGTCCAGATATTCTCGTCCTTGTGTATCCCAAACCCAACATCCAGCACCCCGTTCTAGGGCTAAGGGAAACCGGGCGTAGGTAGACATGACAGCTTCATTAAAGCTATCTGTATCAAAGGGACTAGATGCTGACCCTGAATCTGGGGGGATGGTGGCTTGGTCAACGAGAGTTTGTAGGCTCACTACCGCTCCTCCTGAAAGTTTTTCATTATATAGTTATTTACTAGTTTCCTAGAAATCCCTAAAAAATACTTTTTATTTAGCACAACTCGTACTTATTCTTAAACTAACGCTTATATAACCTCAAAGGTATGGCGGTGGTGAAAAAACTTTATACTCAAGACTTGAGCAATTTAAAGCCACAGATCCCCGACTTCTCTAAAAAGTCGGGGATTTTGTTGATTACGATTGACTGAATAGCCCAAGAAGCATTAGATAAGAAAAAAGGTAAATAGTCCTGAGTTATTGGACTATTAGTATAGATAACTTTAAAGTGTAGAAAACTAGAAAAAGTAGGTTAAAAGTACTATTTTTACGTCATTCTCAACACTTGAGCAAAAATATCAACGTATCCAAAAGGAGTTAATGGCTGGGGCGATCGCTCTTGGCGGTGTTTTCTTCATTGGCACTTTGTGGTATTGGCTAGTGGAGGGCTGGTCATGGGAAGATGCAGCTTACATGACAGTGATTACTTTAGCGACTGTAGGATACGGAGAGACGCATCCACTAGGTAGCCGAGGACGACTATTTACAATTGCCCTGATTTTGTTGGGTGTAGTCAATATCGGTTACATTGTCAACAGATTTACAGAAGCGATCATTCAAGGCTATTTTCAAGAAGGAATTCGGCTACAACAACAGAGGCGGTTAATGGAATCTTTATCAGAGCATTACATTATCTGTGGATTTAGTCGGACTGGTCGGCAAATTGCTAAGGAATTTCGGACAGAAGATGTAGCTTTTGTTGTAATTGATTCGGAGACGGAATCAATACAAAGGGCGCAGACTGAAGGTTATACAGCATACCAAGGTGACGCTACATTAGATGACACACTCCTAAAAGTTGGTATTGAACGGGCGATGTGTATCGTTGCAGCTCTTCCTTCAGATGCTGAAAATTTATATATTGTTTTATCAGCAAAAACACTGAATTCAGGAATTAGGGTGATTGCACGGGCAAGTACAGAAGAAGCTTTACAGAAGTTACGACGCGGTGGTGCAGATGAAGTGATATCTCCCTATATTACTGGGGGAAAGCGGATGGCTGCTGCGGCACTCAGACCACAGGTGTTGGATTTTGTAGACGGGATTTTAACTGGTGCAGACCGACAGTTGTATATGGAAGAATTTTTACTCGACCCAGCTTTCTGTCCTGTTGTGGGTCAAAGTTTGCAAAAGGCAAGATTGCGATCGCAATCTGGGGCATTGGTTCTGGCAATTCACCGTGTTGATGGGACTTTAATCGGTGGCCCCACTGGCGATACGATTTTAATGCCGGGAGATCGGCTAATTGGTATGGGTACAGCAGAGCAGTTACGTAGCCTGAATCAAATTCTCGGCCCAATGAATTCTATGAAACTGCGACAACCGAAAAATAACTGATTTTATTTAATTACTTTTTATACTAATTAGTATTGTTTATATAGTTTAATTGCGTAAACAGATTTAGACTTTCCCAAATCGCCGCTCCCGTTGCTGATAAGCACACAAAGCGCGATGAAACTCAGCCCGGTCAAAATCGGGCCAGAGAGTATCGCTAATATAAATTTCTCCATAAGCCATTTGCCAGAGAAGAAAATTAGAAAGACGCATTTCTCCGCTTGTGCGAATTAACAAATCTGGGTCAGTAATTCCGGCTGTATATAAGTGGCTTTCAAAGACGTGCTCATTAATTTCATTGGGTTGTAGCATACCTTGCTGGACAAGTTTGGCGATCGCTTGACAAGCTTGTAAAATTTCCTGCCGTCCGCCATAATTAGTTGCTACCGAGAACCGGATACCGCGATTATCCTTAGTTTCTTCCATTGAACGGAAAATTTCTTGTTGGAGCGATCGCGGTAAGTCTTGCAAATTCCCTACAAACTTAATTTGAACATTCTCTTCGACCATTTCCCGCAGTTCTTGGCGCAAAACTCTTTGAAATAGAGTCATCAAAAAATCTACTTCTTCCTGCGGTCTTTTCCAATTCTCCGTTGAAAAAGCATAAGCTGTCAGTGCCTGAATTCCCCAATCCTGACAACAGCGAAGTAAATCCTTGAGAGCATCGACTCCTCGCTTATGACCCATAATTCGAGGTAGACCCTGACGTTTAGCCCATCGACCATTACCATCCATAATCACCGCAACGTGCTGCGGCAATAGTTCTCGTTTTAAATCAGTAGGTAAATCTTGCAGTTTAGTTTGTTGTGCTGTCATTTTTTATCTCGAGAAGCGGTCGATGGTAATCTGAGTAAACGTGAAACTAGTGCTAGTGTCTTCCCACCTACCCGACGAACAAAACTCAACAGACCAGGAGCAACTGCTTCCCTATCTACAGATGGAGACAAAACAGCCTCTAATGACTCTTTGAGTTTTCTATTCGTCAGTGGTCTATTTAGGGTTCCGCGTTCCGCTAAGGAAATAGAACCCGTTTCTTCAGATACAACGACACAAATGCAATTTTCGACCCGCTCAGTAATTCCCATTGCTGCCCGGTGGCGTGTTCCCAACTGGCGCGAGGCTGTGCGTCCCGAAAGTGGTAAAATTATACCTGATGACACGATCCGTGAGCCACGAATCAATGTCGCTCCATCGTGTAACAAAGTTTTTGGCTGAAAAATTGTCTGGATTAATTCTTTAGAAACTTCCGCATTTAGCTTTACCCCTGGCACAGAAAAATCTCGCTCATCAATTGGTCCTGTGGTTTCCACAATTAGTAAAGCTCCAATGCGGTTTTTTGACAATTCTTTAACAGCCTCAACAATTTCATCAATTACACTATCAGATTTGGGGATTGCCAGACGGTCGGGTTGAAACAGCTGGCGAAATTCGCCACGCCCCAATTGCTCCAGAAACCGCCGAAACTCAGACTGTAAAGCAACTGCCATCGCCACAGCACAACCAATCACCAACTTTTCTAGTACAAAACTTAGCAGAGGTAGTCCGAATCTGCCACTTAGTGCTGAGGCTAGCATTAAGATAATGAACCCCCGCACCATCCATAGTGTCCGGCGCTCACTAATAATAACTAGTATCATGTACGTCAGCGCTAGCACTAAGACAATATCCAGAGTCCCAAGTAGCAAGGACTGTGACCACCCCAGGTTTATCAGCCATTGCTTCCACCAATCTCTCATGACATCTGGATTATATTTTTGCCTCTAATTTACAGTTGGTCATTAGTCATTGATCATTAGTCATTTGCAAATGACTAATGACCAAAGACAAATGACTAAGTTTTTAGTCTTTCTGGTAGGCGATCTTGTCGAATTAAATCTTCATAAGTTTCACGTTGCAAAATTAAATTTGCTTCGCCATTCGCCACTACGACTGCTGCTGGTCGGGGCAAGCGGTTGTAGTTAGATGCCATACTGTAATTGTACGCACCAGTTCCCATAACTACGAGAATATCCCCTGGTTCAGTCTTTGGAAGTAAAGCATTTTTAATCAGAATATCTCCTGATTCACAATGTTTACCGGCAATTGTGACTGTTTGGCTTAGAGGAAAAGACATTTTATTGGCAATGACTGCCCGATAAACTGATTGGTAAGTAATCGGGCGGGGATTGTCAGACATTCCTCCATCAATTGCCACGTAGGTACGAATTTTTGGGATGACCTTGGATGAACCAACAGTATAAGCAGTAACGCAAGCTGTGGCAATCAGCGATCGCCCCGGTTCGCTAAGTAATTTCGGCAAAGGCAGATTTTCGGCTGCACAAGCTGCTTGAATTACTTCGCAAATCGCCTTCACCCACTCTTCAATGCTAGGGGGGTCGTCTGATTCTACATACTTAATCCCTAAACCGCCACCAACATTTAATTCTGTAATCTTTAAATCATACTTTGTAGCATCCCGCAGCCACTGCACCATGACAGCAGCCAAATCTTGATGCGGTTGGCGCTCAAAAATTTGGGAACCAATATGAGCGTGTACTCCTACGCAATTCAGGGTAGATTGTTGACTGACAAAGGCAAAGACTTCATCTAAATTGTTAGGATCAAAGCCAAATTTACTATCTAAGTGTCCCGTGCGAATATATTCGTGGGTATGACACTCTATACCGGGAGTTAGCCGTAGCATGATGCGAATTGGAAGAGAGGGTTGGGCGATTTCGACAAGAGTATGTAATTCATACCAGTTATCCGCCACAATGGTGACACCAGACTTGATCGCTAAAATTAATTCTTCACGAGATTTATTATTTCCGTGGAGGTAAATTTTCTCAGGACTAACACCCGCTTGCAAGGCGGTGTAAAGCTCGCCTCCAGAAACTACATCGATTCCCAGACCCTCAGAGGCGGCGATCGCACAAACTGCTAAACAATTCCAAGCTTTTGAGGCGTACAATACTTGAGATTCACCTTTGTAGTATTGCTTGAAAGCATCTCGGTATTGCTGACAAGCCGAACGTAAAGTTTCTTCATCTAAAATATATAAAGGTGAACCAAATTGCTCAACTAAAGTCGTGACATCACACCCACCAATTTCCAAGAGGTCATGATTGTGAACTCTGGCAGTCAAGGGTAAAAGTTCTTGATTAGGCGATGGGTTGGCGCTGGTGTCATGCCTTTGAGGTAAATATTGACTTCCAGAATGTTGAACCCCAGTGGGGTGAGTCGATACCATAACTGTAAAAGTTTTCCTTGTTCAAATTACGGGCTTTGAGTTCGTCTCCCGATTCCCAGTTTACAAAGGGTTTGTAACGTTATTCAATAAATGTAAATGTGATTTCATTAGACTTAGAAATTAAAGTACTCACCCCAGAACATCTGAGTGCATTATTGGAACTGGATCGAGCCTGTTTTGGTGGTTTATGGACAATGGAGGGCTACCAACGAGAGTTGGACAGTCCCAACAGTGATTTACTGGGTTTATTTTCCCCTGTCTCTAATTCGAGACTACTGGGAATGGGTTGCTTTTGGTCAATTTTAGAGGAAGCCCACATTACAATTTTGGCGGTTCATCCCGAATATCAGCGTCAAGGAATGGGTGCGGCTTTATTATATTCACTCATTAAGACAGCTTGCGATCGCAAAATGGAGCGAGCTACCCTCGAAGTGCGAGCTTCCAACTTAGGAGCTATATCTTTATATCAAAAATTTGGCTTCAAAACAGCAGGGCGGCGGCGGCGTTACTACCAAGATAACGATGAGGACGCTTTAATCCTTTGGCTACCAGATTTACAACACCCCAAATTTCAAGCAACTTTAGACCAATGGTATTCCATTGTCAGCGATCGCCTAGACAAATCCTCTTGGCACTTGCTTTTTAAGTAGTTAGGTATTATTAATTTTCAATTAGGAACTTCCAACAAATAAATTATCTAATCTTGTATGGGTATTTTTTTATTTGTCACTCCCTTATTTATTTGGGCTAGCGATCGCCCTCAGCAAAAAAATGCAACTTTGCTACGCCAATTCCTATTTAAATATTCTATATAAAAGCTTTATTATATAAGTAAACTATATAACAATTATTTTTGCTTGATATTACTAAATATATATGTTAGATATAGATGTTTGGGATTAAGTCAAAAACCCCATAATCTAAACAGTCAGCTATTTATAATAAATCCCAAAAACGCTGGTGAACTAAAGCTCCTCAGTACACTAGCCAGATAAGAGTAGTCAATAGTTAACAATTAGTCTATCAACCCAAGTCATAGGTTCAGGATGTCTATAATCTGTTATACAGGCATCCAAAAGCTTTGCCTGTGCTAAAATCAGCATACCGGCACGACCGCAGATGATGGGATAAAGCCATGTTTGAGCGCTTCACAGAAAAAGCCATTAAGGTAATCATGCTGGCCCAAGAAGAGGCCCGCCGTTTAGGTCACAACTTTGTCGGAACCGAGCAGATCCTCCTGGGTCTGATTGGCGAAGGCACTGGAGTGGCTGCCAAGGTGCTGAAATCAATGGGCGTCAATCTCAAAGATGCCCGAATTGAAGTTGAAAAAATTATAGGACGGGGATCGGGCTTTGTTGCCGTGGAAATTCCGTTTACGCCACGGGCAAAGCGAGTTTTAGAACTCTCTTTGGAAGAAGCACGCCAACTGGGGCATAACTACATTGGCACCGAGCATCTGCTGTTGGGCCTAATCCGCGAAGGGGAAGGCGTCGCAGCCAGAGTGCTAGAAAACCTCGGTGTGGATCTATCTAAGGTAAGAACCCAAGTCATCCGCATGTTGGGAGAAACTGCCGAAGTTTCACCAGGCGGTTCATCCGGGCGCACAAAAACCCCGACTCTGGATGAATTTGGTTCAAACCTGACCCAGATGGCGATTGACAATAAGCTCGATCCAGTGGTGGGACGCGCCAAGGAAATTGAGCGAGTGATTCAGATATTGGGTCGCCGAACCAAAAATAACCCAGTGCTGATTGGGGAACCAGGGGTTGGTAAAACAGCGATCGCTGAAGGTTTAGCTTCACGCATTGCCACTAAAGATATCCCTGACATCCTAGAAGATAAACGCGTCGTCACACTAGATATTGGTTTGCTCGTAGCAGGAACCAAGTATCGGGGTGAATTTGAAGAACGCTTGAAAAAAATCATGGATGAAATCCGCTCTGCGGGTAATGTCATTCTGGTGATTGATGAGGTACACACCTTAATTGGTGCAGGTGCAGCAGAAGGTGCGATTGACGCAGCTAATATTCTCAAGCCAGCTTTGGCAAGAGGTGAGTTGCAGTGCATCGGCGCTACAACCCTAGATGAATACCGCAAGCACATCGAGCGAGATGCAGCACTAGAGCGACGTTTCCAACCAGTGATGGTTGGCGAACCTACAGTTGATGAAACAATTGAAATTTTATATGGTTTGCGCGAACGCTACGAGCAACACCACAAACTGAAAATCTCCGACGAAGCATTAGTGGCGGCGGCGAAGCTATCAGATCGTTACATTAGCGATCGCTTCCTCCCAGACAAAGCCATCGACTTGGTTGATGAAGCTGGTTCTAGGGTGCGCTTGATTAACTCCCAGCTGCCACCAGCAGCCAAAGAGTTAGACAAAGAACTGCGTCAGATATTAAAAGAAAAAGATGACGCGGTGCGCTCTCAAGACTTTGACAAAGCTGGAGAATTGCGCGATCGCGAAATGGAAATCAAAGCCGAAATCCGGGCGATCGCTCAAAGCAAGACCAATGCAACTGGCACTGAACATGAAGAACCTGTAGTTACAGAAGAAGACATTGCTCACATTGTCGCTTCTTGGACTGGGGTACCGGTGAACAAACTCACCGAATCTGAATCTGAAAAGCTGCTGCACATGGAAGACACCTTGCATCAGCGTTTAATTGGTCAGGATGAAGCTGTAAAAGCAGTTTCACGGGCAATTCGTCGCGCTCGTGTCGGTTTGAAGAATCCTAACCGACCCATAGCTAGCTTTGTCTTCTCTGGGCCTACTGGTGTAGGTAAAACCGAGTTGGCGAAGTCTTTGGCTGCTTACTTCTTCGGTTCCGAAGAAGCGATGATCCGCTTGGATATGTCCGAATACATGGAGCGTCACACCGTCAGCAAGCTGATTGGTTCGCCTCCAGGTTATGTTGGTTATAACGAAGGTGGTCAGCTGACCGAAGCCGTGCGGCGGCGTCCTTACACCGTAGTGTTGTTCGACGAAATCGAAAAAGCACACCCCGATGTATTCAATATGCTGCTGCAAATTTTGGAAGACGGTCGATTAACCGATGCCAAAGGTCGCACGGTGGACTTTAAGAACACCTTGCTGATTTTAACTTCCAATATTGGTTCTAAGGTAATTGAAAAAGGCGGTAGCGGTATCGGCTTTGAATTCTCCGAAGATGCCAGTGAGTCAACTTACAACCGGATTCGCTCTTTGGTGAACGAAGAACTCAAGCAGTACTTCCGTCCAGAGTTCCTCAACCGACTCGATGAAATTATCGTCTTCCGTCAGTTGAACAAGCCTGAAGTCACCCAAATCGCCGAAATTATGCTCAAGGAAGTATTTGGTCGTCTAACTGAAAAGGGTATCACCTTAGAAGTCAGCGATCGCTTCAAGGATCGTTTGATTCAAGAAGGTTACAGTCCCAGCTACGGCGCGAGGCCATTACGTCGGGCAATTATGCGCCTGTTAGAAGATAGCCTAGCAGAAGAAATTCTGTCTGGTCGTATCAAAGATGGCGATACAGCCCTTGTTGATGTAGATGAAAATGGCGTTGTGCAAGTTAGTTCTCAACAGCGTCGTGAATTATTACCCCAGGGTGTTGAGTAAGATTTAGAGTTTGGGATTTAAATCTCAAATAAAAAATTAGAAAACGGTAGAGTATTTATTGCTCTACCGTTTTTTTATTGTCAAATAGCAATCATCTTAAGTAAGCACAGAAAGTTTTCATGTTATTATTACTTGCTTTATATAGCTGTAGTCATACAGGTTAGGACATAAGGATGGGGTGAAAGAAGAGAGTTAGCAATAGTTTTACCTTCTGCCTTCTGCCTTCTGCCCCCTGCCTCCTGCTATAAATGAAAGATAAAAAAGCTATTTAATAACTAATATAGTGTTTCCGAGTCTCAAATCTATATGCAGAAAGACTTTGACATCGTTTTGCTTAGTGTATTGATATATCTGGGCTTAAGTTATTTTTGAGCATTTGGTGTCTTTCCTTTACCGTGCATGAGTTTGAGGCTTGTTTATCGCTCAAAAATGTTTAAGTGCCAGTATTAACACTTAAAAAAATCAATTCAAAACAATATAAATTAAGTGTTTTGCCCAAGGTTTTTTGTAAAAAAAAACACGCATAATAATTGAAGTGAATAGTGTCTTAAGGCTGTAGGTTCGGGTTATCAAGGCGGCTTACAAGCACTTCTCGAATGCTACAAATAAGCAATTATTTATTGCAGAGGCATAACTGATACTAGTAAAAAATTTAAGGAGTTTACCAAATCATGGCAGTTACACTTACAAAAGGACAACGTGTATCACTCGACAAAGTTGCACCAGGACTAACTGAGGTATTTATTGGTCTTGGATGGGATGTCAAAGTAATGGACACTGGCTTCGCCTTTGACTTAGATGCATCAGCTTTCCTGGTGGGGAGTAACGAAAAACTAATTTCAGATAACCATTTCATTTTCTACAACAATCTTGCCAGCCCAGACCCAAATAAGTCAGTTCAACACACAGGAGATAATCTGACAGGCGCAGGCGATGGCGATGATGAAGTCATCAAAATTAATCTGCAAAAGGTTCCTGCTGATGTTCATCAAATTTTTATTACTGTAACTATTCATGAAGCCGCAGAACGGAAGCAAAATTTTGGTCAAGTTCAAAATGCTTTTGTGCGCGTCGTTAATGCTCAGAGCAATCAAGAAGTAGTCCGGTATGACTTAGTAGAGGATTACTCAATCGAAACTGCATTAATTATGGCTGAACTCTATCGTAAAGACGGAGAGTGGCGTTTAAATGCTGTTGGTTCAGGCTATCAAGGTGGATTAAAAGCTTTACTAGACCGTTTTAGCTAGGAGATTGAGTATGGCAATTAGTTTACAGAAAGGACAACGGATTTCACTTTCTAAAGAAGCTCCTGGTCTAAGCAAAATGATGTGTGGACTGGGCTGGGATGTTGCTAAACGCTCAGGCGGTGGATTTTTTAGTAATTTTGGTGGCGGTGGTCAAAACTATGACCTAGATGCATCTGTAATCTGTCTAGATGCAAATGGCAAGTTAACGGCTAAAGAGAATATTATCTACTTCGGTAATCTTCAGCATTTGTCTGGAGCCATAACTCACACAGGTGACAATTTAACTGGTGCAGGTGATGGCGATGATGAAGTGATTATAGTTGATTTGCCGCGCATACCTGCCCAGATTGTCAAGTTAGTCTTCGTAGTTAATATTTACGATTGCATTACCCGTAAGCAAGACTTCAGTCAAATTGATAATGCTTTTGTGCGCCTAGTTAATGTAGCTAATAACAAAGAACTAGCTCGGTTTAATCTCTCTGGTAAAGAGTATGTCGGCATGACTGGGATGGTATTAGCTGAAGTGTATCGACACAATGATGAGTGGAAAATGGCTGCTGTTGGCAATGGTGTTAATGTCAATGGTTTAGGTGAACTTGCTAATTCTTACTTGTAAATACTGGGCAAACTTGTAGTTATGGCTATTACACTTCAAAAGAGTGGCGATTCCCATAGAATAGACCTGAGTAAAGCAGGTAAGTCTAAGCCACTAACGGTTCATATCAACCTGAATTGGAATCAACAGTCCAATCAAAACGCTGGCTTCTTTTCCAAGCTGCTTGGAGGTAACAATGCTCCTGACCTTGACTTAGGCTGTATGTATGAAACTGTTGATGGTGTAAAAGGGGTCATCCAGCCTCTAGGAGGAAATTTTGGAGCAAAAAATTCTTCTCCTTACATCTTTCTTGATAAAGATGACCGTACTGGGTCGAATGGCACTAAGAAAAGCTGAAATACTTGCCTGGTAACGGGTTTAGAAAACTAGTAGTTTCAAGGGCGGGAATCAGAATAATCTGCAACTCTCAGTTTGCGATCGCTGCTTCATTAGCCTACACTTTTCCAAAATGATGAAACCCTTGTAAATAATACATTTGCGCTTTTCTTAGTGCCATTCCGTACTGGGTCAGCTTCAGACGGCGAAAATATGTTCATTTACAGACCAGATACTATTAGACGAGTGATGTTTTTTGCTCTCATCTATCAGGGAGCAGCTGATTTTAGGTCTGTCGGTGGTCGAATGTTTTTCAAGATTAGTAATGGGGAAGAAATTTATTTGGAACTGAATAACCCAGATACAAATCGACCTTTGTGTGCAGCAGCTATGGTAAGTAACATTGGCTCTGAAGTTACGATTTTAAAGGAAGAGAAATACTTTAGCGGGCATAAAGAGGCAGACGATTACTATCGTTTTGGCTTTAGCTGGGTTGCTGGCTCCAAATAAAATGTCGCTTTACGATCGCCTGAATCTAACTAAAACTAGTCGTAAGCTTCAAGTTCCGATTTGGGAACGCATTAACCTTGATAGACCTTCAAAACCTCGCTGTCAAGGTTGCCGTTCCCGTATCCAAACTAATTGGCGAGTGTGTTCATATTGTGGATGGTTGATTGTTGGAAAAAACAGCGAAATTCGCCATTGTGTTTGGGTCAATATTTCAGGCATGATTATCGACACTGAAGATAATAGCACCATGCTAGAAGTTATGGCAGATGGGCTTGCTAAAGTCTTCAGTGCTTTTAGGAGTGTCAATGTATTTTTGACGTCAGACCCACCCGATGAAAAAGAGTGGAACCAAAACTTTACCCATGTCTATGTATTTGTTGATCAACAACCAGTTGACTATCTAGGAATTGCCAGTTTCCGTCATGGTAAAGTTACAGACTGTGCTGCTGTTCGCATAGACCAAGTACTTAGTGCTTCTTACCGAGCGAGTTTGAATCTGAGCCAATTATCTAACTTGATCGCTAATACTATCACCCACGAAATCGGTCACACTTTGGGATTAGACCACTCCCAACTACCAACAGATGTGATGCACGATGGACTCGATCATGGAATTCACAGTTTGATACCTCCCTCATTTCATGCTGAACAAATGATCTTGATGAATAATGCTATTCGTAAACATAAATCTTCATCAAGATGAATTTGTATTGAACTTCTGAACTTTTATCAAATGTTGGAAATTCGTCATTATTTACTTTTAAAAGCATTCAATATCCTTCTTTAGCAAGCTTTTTATTAGCTAAAGGAGTTCTAAGCTTTAAACCATTTATTTAAGTATAACCACTGAATATGCTTACTCGTAAAGTCAGCGATCGCGTTCTACCATTTCAGGGACTCACATCTGCTCAGGTAAAACTTAACCGCGAAAGGTATGGTGCTAACGTTCTCACTCCCCCAGAACGCGAACCATTGTGGAAACTGTTTTTAGAAAAATTTGAAGATCCAGTAATTCGGATTCTCATGATTGCGGCTGCGATCGCTATTAGTGTCGGAATTTTTGAGGGTGAATATGCTGAAGGTTTAGGGATTGTAGCTGCTATCTTGTTAGCGACAACTCTCGCTTTCTTTAACGAATACAAAGCCAGTCAAGAATTTGACATCCTCAATCAAGTTTATGACGAAGTATTTATCAAAGTTATCCGAGATAGCAGCTTTACCACTGTTAAGCGTAAAGATTTAGTTTTTGGTGATGTTGTATATGTAGAACAAGGTGAAGAAATCCCAACGGATGGACAAATTTTAGAAGAAATCTCTTTAAAAATTGACCAGTCAAAAATCACGGGAGAAGCGGAACCAGTTAAAAAGCTTACTCAGGCTGACGCAGAAAATCAAGGTATTGAAGAAGGAACTTACCCAGCTTACAAAATTTATCGCAGTACGATTGTTGAACAAGGACAAGGTTATTTTGAAGTTACTGCTGTTGGTGACAATACAGAAATTGGTAAATTGGCAACAGCAATTGCCAGCATCGAAAACACAGAAGACACACCGCTTAATCATCAACTAGAAAAACTGAGTAAACTCATTGGTGTAGTTGGCCTTGGATTTGCTGGTGTGACTTTCGGATCTTTGCTAGTGCGCGGTTTTGTCACTAAAGAATTAAGCCTGAGTTCTCAACAGTGGTATGTTGTCGGACTGTCAATTGTTAGTGTGCTAGTAGTACTTAGCCGAGTATGGCTACCTGTGGTTTACGATGGTTTAGAGCTAACTGGTAGCAAACTTGCAGCACCAAAATGGCTGGAAAATAATAGTCTTCTCAGTTGGCTGAAAACAGTTGGTATAGTACTAGTATTTTTCACTATAGGACTTGGTTTAGGCTATGCTCTAGGATTAATTCCTGGCTCTGTGAATAGCTGGGTTCCTGCTAGTGTTGCCAAAGCATTACTACACTACTTTATGGTAGCTGTGACAATTATTGTGGTAGCTGTGCCAGAAGGCTTGGCAATGAGCGTTACCCTCAGCCTTGCCTACAGTATGAAAAAGATGGCGGCTTCCAATAATTTGGTACGTCGGATGCACGCTTGCGAAACTATTGGTTCAGCTACGGTAATTTGCTCTGATAAGACCGGCACTCTAACCCAAAATCAAATGCGGGTTTTTGAAGTTAATTTCGCCAGTCTAAATTCTCAACTGTTACCAGCGCTTAAAGATGTCAAAGGGTTAATAGCGGAGGCGATCGCAGTTAATAGTACTGCTGATTTAGAGAAAAAACCTTTGCAGGCTCCTCGTCCTATTGGCAATGCCACAGAAGGAGCTTTACTTTTATGGCTAGATAGCCAGGATATTGATTACATATCTTACCGGGGTAACTTTCAAATAAAATCCCGAATGCCTTTTTGTAGTCAGAAAAAATACATGGGTACAGTTGGTATTTCCTCTGTAACTGGGGAGGATGTGCTTTATGTGAAAGGAGCGCCAGAGGTAATTTTGGAGCGTTGTTCGCAAATTCTTACACAGCAAGGATTAGAATCACTCAAGAATAAAGCCGCGATCGCATCTGCAATTAAAGAATATCAAAGACGAGGAATGCGGGCACTAGGGTTTGCCTACCATGACGTTTCACAGCATTCGAGTGAGACGAACTTGGATGAAATTGCTCACGATATGACTTGGCTGGGGTTTGTGGCAATTTTAGACCCCTTGCGTCCAGAAGTACCTGATGCCATCCAAGCCTGCTTATATGCAGGAATGCAGGTCAAAGTTGTAACAGGTGATAACTCTGAGACGGCTAAGGAAATTGCTCGTCAAATTGGACTTTGGGAAGAAGATGATGATTTGAATAGCGGTTATTTACATTTGACTGGTCAAGAATTTGCCCAATTGAGTGACGAAGAAGCAAGTCAGGCGGTGCTGCAATTAAAAGTACTTTCCAGAGCGCGACCACTTGATAAGCTGCGGCTAGTGAAACTGTTACAGAAAAATGGTGAGGTGGTAGGTGTCACCGGAGATGGTACAAACGATGCAGCTGCTCTCAAGCAAGCTCAGGTAGGTTTGGCAATGGGAAGTGGTACAGCGATCGCTAAAGAAGCCAGTGACATCATTCTGCTTGATGATTCTTTCCGCAGTATTGTAAATGCAGTTGTTTGGGGGCGATCGCTTTACCAAAATATCCAACGATTTATTCTGTTTCAGTTAACAATCAACGTTGTGGCGTTAGGAATTGCTTTAGTTGGGCCATTTATTGGTGTAGCGCTACCTCTAACTGTCACCCAAATGCTCTGGGTGAACTTAATTATGGATACCTTTGCTGCTTTGGCTTTGGCGACGGAACCCCCTCATCGGAACGTCATGCAGCACTCTCCTCGTAACCCAGAAGCCTTTATTGTCACCAAAGCAATGGCACAAAATATTTTTACTGTTGGATTAGCGTTTTTGATTTTTCTGGTTGGTTTGTTACGCTACATCCGTCGGGATGGGGAAATCACTCCTTATGAGCTTTCTGTGTTCTTCGGCGTGTTCGTAATGTTACAGTTCTGGAATTTGTTCAATGCTCGATGCTTGGGGTTAAAGCAATCTGCCTTGAAAGGTTTGTCTAAGAATAAAGGATTCGTAGCGATCGCCATCACAATTTTTGTAGGACAGATATTGATTATTCAGTTTGGTGGTAGCGTTTTTAGAACAGTACCTTTGTCTTTGGTGGACTGGATCAGTGTAATTCTTGGAACATCTACAGTGCTTTGGATTGGTGAGCTATGGCGCTTCATAATGCGGTTGAAATTGAAAAATCATCTGCGACAATCCTATTAACTACTGCAAATTTTGGCAGATGGTTGGTAAACCGATGTCAAAAACAGCATCGGTAATTTTAATTCCAAGGGATTGAGTAAAATTTAGAACCTGGGATTAAATCTCAAATATAAAATTAGAAAACGGTAGAGTATTTATTGCTTTACCGTTTTTTATATGAAAATTTCTTGAGTTAAGGTTCTTGCTTTTTACCTTTACCCTAGCTGTAGAATGGGTGATGCCTACGGCGAGGCGAACTTCTCTTCGAGACGCTACGCGAACGCTAACACATAATTATATGTTGAGATAAAATCAATACAAATCATGAATTTGGCATTTTGAGCGATCGCAAAGTTGAACTACTCAAAGGAGAAAAGGATTCTGTATGACGTATATTTTTTAATTTCACTAGATATTTAATAACCTTTCGCAAGATATTTAATGCAGAGACACGATTTTACCCGCATATCTACAATGTATTTTCATGAGTTTTATTCTGCGTTCACAAATTCCAAATATCCATTGCTAAGTTCTTTAACTGCCAAATCATAAAATTGTTTACCATGTTCTGGCGTTGCTAAAGCCGGATTTGATCCCATGCGTCCATCTGGATAACGCACTCGAAAGTCAGCAGCGCTATAAATCCTATGTCCGCTTGCAACTTCTGGTGAGAGGGGTACCTGCTTAATTGCTTCTGGATAAACGTACTGGGTGAGGGCTACTTCGCTTGGCGTTGCATGAGAACCTTCTTGATCCCCATATAATTCTTTAGCTAGCTTATATACAGAACCACACATAAACCAGTTTGCCACTTGACATTGTACCTGTTGAGCATTGGCAATCTGCAAATCTTCTAAATGAGCATAAGTTTCTGAGAAAGCAGCTTTGAGTGTGGCAATATTACCGCCGTGTCCGTTAATAAAGTAGAATTTGCTAAAACCAGCTTTTGCTAAACAAGTTACATAATCTCGCACTACTTGAATTAAAGTGCTGGGACGCAGACTGATTGACCCAGGAAAAGCGGTATGGTGCAGTGCCATCCCCACGTTGATTGTAGGGCCAACAATTGCTTGGGTTGCATCACCCACACCGGCTGCGATCGCTTCTGCACAAATAGCATCAGTACCAATTAACCCTGTTGGCCCATGTTGTTCTGTGGAACCAATAGGGAAAATAATTCCCTTTGACTGCTGTAAATAAGCTTCGACTTCTTGCCAAGTACTTAAATGCAGTAACATTGTTAATAATTTTCCTCATTAAAATTGCGGTGGAATGAAACCTTTTGCTGCTAAACAGCATCTTCTGTAACTCAAGTCCCACTAATACGATTATGAACTCTCTGGATTTTCTCTGCTGGTGATCGCACAAGATCCCCGACTTTGCAAAAGTCGGGGATCTTCGTTTACTGCCAAATTTGCAGAGAATGAGCGATCTATTTCTACTAATATTGTTTAGGCGATGGAATTGCAACAAGTTTTGACACAGATGGATATAAGCAATTTACCAATTCTGCCATTTTAACCTACGATACTCGCTGCGAACCTTCCAATAATAGAAATAAAACTTGATTTATGAAATGTTGCTTTTCTGGATGACCAAGAAAAAAGTCGATCAATTTTGATTTTTAACTACTCAAAGTAATAATGCTTCTTTACGTCCCTTGTAATTTCTCATGTACAGGACATACCAGCGGGAAAAATCACTAAATCGTTTTTACCCATTTGCACTGGTTTTCCGCCATCAGGAGCAACAATTACCTTCCCTTCCAAAAAATAGCAAGTTTCTTGATAATCATAAGTCTAAGGGAATTTTGAAACTTCCTTTTTCCAAATTTCCCATTTAAGTACACCTAATTCATTAAGATATTCTTGTCTGGGTTGATGCTCAATTTTAATTTCCATATTGGTTTTTTATAGTTATATTCAGCAGTAAGATTGAATATCCTCTCCACACTGATCTACTAAATAACACAAAGCGCGAAAACGCAAGTAGACAAGTTCGTTATAAAGCGGATTCAGCTTGCACATTGGCGGAATGTGTCCTATTTTACGACCAAAAAGCATGAGATCGCGCTCAAATGGACACTGAGCAGGGATTAGTTTAGCAATAAATCTAGCTAACTTCCGATTCTGAATTTCAATTTTGTCGAGCCATTTACGTAATGGTTGCAGTAAATCTAATTTGGGTTGAGCAAATTGCTTTTGACTACCTGCTTGATTCTTTTCTTCTAAAGGTTTAATAAAAGCAGGCAGAAAAAAAATACGTTGGTTTTGTGTTTTAAGCATAGTTTTAGGCAAGGTTTTCCTTGTGAATATGAATTATTTGCCGATTGAGAATATCACCATGTAATATGTTTAGTCAATTTGCACTGTGCTTGTAGATTAAGAAGCAAAGTAAGCATAATGCAAACAATTTACATGCATCTTTGGGAAGAGAAATGGTTTAACTAATTGTTATTTAAGCCCACCAAATCATGAATAACTGTCCCGTTAAATACAAAATAACAAAGAAAATATAAAAATGGCATTTCTTTAACTTATGGATTTCTAATCTTAAAAATAGCAATTTTATATATTAAATATAAATGCCTGGTTCGGAAACTGACTAGTATATAAAGATGTAGTTTATGGTACACAAACACAGTTTTGTTCTGACCATACATACATTTTGCTAGGATTAGCCCCTAATATCTTTATATTTTATGGTATTGAATATCCACTAAGTTGTCTGATATGCTACATAAGTTAACCTAGATATTATCTAATAAGTAGCCATAAATCGATTGATAATTCAAAACTAATATAAGGACTTACACAAGAGCAAGGGGTGCTTATACTGAGTAATTCTACAGTTTTATATAATCAGCTTTGTTCAACTACTCACTATGAGATTTTGCTATTAGCACAGCCTCTTGTAGAAAAGTATTGGCTATTCTCCTCAGTCCTCACTCCCAGATGATGAAAAACTTAATTATTTAAAATATCTTAACCCAGTATTAGCCTGATATTTGCTGATATACTCTACATTCTGTTGCTCTAATTTTGACAGCAATTTAAGTGGAAATATTTTTGGTGAATATATAGGACGATACCAAGGTTGGTTATTAAAGTAATTTTGCAATTCAGTATTATCAAAACGGCGGCCATGACTGGCAAAAATCGAATTTCGCATAATATCGAGTTCAAAACCGCTTTTACCATCCAAATCTGCATCGGTTACAAGTCTTTGAGAAAGCCAAAAATAATTGTTGAGAGTCGTGGTATCAACTGGTGGTATTGATGTAGTCGAGGCAGGTGATTGAGTTGGAACAGATGGGGTAGTTGGTGTAAATGTGGGAGTTTCTATCACTGGACTTGTAACATTTGACGGTGTTTCTGAAGGTAATACCGTTTTGTCTGCTGTCGGTTGAGAAGATTTGGGTAACACTTGACTAATAATCACAGATGCACCAATTAACCCACCTGCAATCAAACTACCCATGAGAATATTATTCTGACTATTACTACTTTGAGGGCTAGGCTGTGGTTTAATAGGCACTGTCTGAGGTGGCGGTGCAGAGACTACAGTCGGTTGAGTCAAGAGGGGTTGTGTCGGTGGAATTGGATTTGCTATGCTCTGCAAAGAATCCAGCATTGCTCTAGCTGTGGGATAGCGATCGCGTGGATGATAAGCGATCGCCCGATCGATTATTCTTGCCATAATTGGGCTAACATGACTGGCATATTGCCGCCAGACAATTTCACCCGTTTGAGAATCGGTTTCTAGTTGTTGCGCCTGTTTACCAGTCAGCAAATAAATTACCGTCATTCCTAAACTGTATAAATCACTAGAAAAAACTGGTCTACCTGCGGCTTGTTCGCTTGGCATATAGCCAGGTGTACCAATCACAATCGAACTAGTAGGATTGCCTTGAGAATTTACTACTGTTCCCATTGACTCCCGCACAGCACCAAAATCAATCAGCACTGGTTTAGCATCCCGATGACGCACAATGATGTTATCCGGTTTAATATCGCGGTGAACGATATGCTTAGAATGAACGTAATCCAGGACAGGTAATAAATTCATGAATAATTCCTGGACAGCGCCTTGATTAAATAGCCCCTGCTTCTGGACTTTTCCAGTTAAAGTATCGCCTTCAACCCATTCTTGAACTAAGTAAAATTGTCCACTTGAAGAGAAGTAGGCATATAATGCCGGAATTTGGTCATTTGCCCCGCCAAGTTCTTCTAAAATAGCTGCTTCGCGTTGAAACCTTTCTTGTACTAACTGGTAAATTTGGGGATTGTTGTGAATCGGTCTTAACTGTTTAACCACACAACGGCGCTTTGAAGGCATATAGGTGTCTTCAGCTAGATAGGTTTCACCAAACCCACCAGCGCCTAGTGTGCGGATAACTTGATAGCGATCGTTCAGCAGCTGTATTGTCATGGGAGATTACAAGCAATATTCATAAGATAGTTTTCCCCAAAACTACCTTCATTTCAAATCTAGTAAACCTTCTTCTTTCAATTTAGGATTGAAGCGAATTTGCATTTGCAAACCACGCACTTCTAACAATTGCGTTGAAATTTCTGCTTCTACTCTCCGTGCCACATTTTTAAGAACTTTTATTTGTGCTAATTCATCATTAGCTGGATTTTGATAATTTGCCTGTTCTTCAAGTGTCATTACAACTTTGACATCAATGGGATGAGTCCATTTTTCCTTTTGATCTCCATTACCCCAAGGCACACTGCCATTTTCAGCAATCCAAGCATTTTCAGTATTTTCTAAAATTGTACGACTAGGACGTTCAATAGTTTGAACTTTTACCCAATAGCATTGCTGTGGCTGACGGACTAAATGCTGCTTGAGGCTAAGATAAACATCACGGGAGTATCCTACAAATTGAAGTGCTTTTTCTTGGTCAAAGATAGCATATACACCGATTTTACCCTGAAATTTTTCGGGTAATTGACCGCGATCGTCAATGTAGGGAATGTATTCCAGAGTTGCCAAAGGAGAAAGATTTGTTTCAGAAGCCATACATAAAATATCAAACTTATTATTTGCCTTCAGAATTGAAAATTACGAGTTAAAGAAAAATTATCTTAAAAATTATTCATTACTCAATTTTTGATAAATTGCACAAAGGCGACTGGGTTTAAAAATCTTGGCACTGAACATAAAATTTGGTGGTACATTGACGATGATATACTCATCAGATTCATAATATTTTTCAAATTCTGCTGGCATTCCTTTAGTGGTAGTTAAGCTGTAAGGAACTGGCTGGAAAAGTAATTCTGTAAATTTAAGTTGCTCACACCCTAATAATTGTTGGCAAATTTGGTTCAAGAAAGCAACGCTTGTTAATGAATTGAATAGAGTTTCTTGAGCTTGTGCTTCAAGAGTGAAACTGCCATCAAAGCTATGAACGATTTTAAGTGACATTTTCTGTATTAAAAGCTAGTTATTAACCACTAAGTAATCATAGAAAACAGGCAATATATTACACATGGTCATTCAAAAGTCTTAAGCAACAATCTCTAGTTTTTTTGCACATGTAGTTTGGTGAAAAACTACAACTTTAAAGTTCTGCCTATTAGATAGATTGTAGGACTTCTGTCAGCTAAACAAGAAAGCGAGCATAGTTAATAATCATAAAGTTTAGCAAATTTTCAATCAAGCATAAGTGATTTCTATTTAACATTGTGCTGATAAAATAAGTCTAATTCTCTGAAAAATAATTAAGTTTAGGTGTTAGCAAGAGCCATTTCGGCACTTTCTTTATTGTGAGGCGATACACTATATCTAAGTTTATTTTTATAAGTTAAAACTCTTAATACTACTGCCAGAAGGACAAAACAAAGTTGATGCTGGTATAGTTCAAATTTGACGATTCTTAGGATAAACAAAAAGCCCGTAGCTGACTTCACAACTAGGGGCATTTTATTATTGTAAGATAGAACCTGGCATCGAGCTATTTTTGCGTAGGGCAACCCCTAAAC
>NZ_JBALDC010000011.1:0-62014 GCF_036917575.1 Nostoc sp.
ATCATTGATTTTTTTGCACAAGCTCTAATTGCTGACTCTAATAATAGTCTGTCTCGTCCTTCTTTACTTCTCCAATATTAGACCTGAATCCTTACCTAAGACCTATATTAGAAGAAAAGGGTCATGTATTACCTAGATACAATGGAGATGAGTCTTTTGAACTACCTATTCCAGCTACATTTGTAGTCGATCGAGACGGAAAAATTGTTTATACTTTTGTTGATGCAGATTATACTAAACGGTTAGACCCAATTGAAATAGTGAGTATTCTCAGAAATATGTTTATAGTTAGCAACCATCCATAAAGAAAGTGCTACTTGTAATGTAGTCAGCATTATCATCAGCCAGAAATACTACTAAATGAGCAACATCCTCCCCGTAGCCAACCATGATAATAGAAGACAAGCTCATTATTAATAAATGTCTTAATTTCATAAATTCAATTCCTCAATGCATCAATCAGCGATATAGTTATTGGCTTGAACTTTAAACTGATTGTTACAATCTAAAAATTATAGATATATAAGGATTAATATCTAAAAAACTAATATTTTTCTAATAAACTTCTTACAGATTCATCAATACAATTGAAATTTTTAGGTTATAAATAATTAAATATAAAAAAAGATACAGTTAAATTTTGCTACCCAGCTTTATTTTTGCTTGCTATTTGTTGTGAAAATTCACATTTATATATTTAACTTATTTGCACGGACAAACTCATGCTAAATCAAGCGAACATGATATAAGTCATATATAGCGTGCCCCCAGAAGCTATAAACTATAATTTATGGCATCTACTATTCAAGCTCTACCAACAGAAGTCGTATATCTGATTACAGCTGGAGAGGTAATTGACTCTTTAGCTTCTGTGGTTCGGGAATTGGTAGAAAATTCCCTAGACGCAGGTGCAACGCGAATTGTGGTTTCTCTGTGGCCCCAGCAATGGCGAATTCGCGTGGCAGATAATGGTTGTGGAATGAACCTAGATGATTTGCAACAAGCAGCCACAGCCCACAGCACCAGTAAAATTCGCTCTAGTGCGGATTTGTGGAAAATTAACAGTTTGGGGTTTCGTGGTGAGGCGTTGCACAGTTTAACGACTCTGGCAGATTTAGAAATTTTGAGTCGTCCTCTGGACGGAAAATTAGGATGGCGGATAATTTATGGCGATGGTGGGAAAGTTATACAAGTTGAAGTAACTGCGATCGCACCTGGTACAGTGGTTACAGTTTCCCATCTTTTCGGTAATTGCTCATCTCGTCGTCAGGGATTACCCACAACAGCACAGCAAATGAAAGTTGTGCAAGCCACAATTTACCAAATCGCCCTCTGTCATCCCCATGTCACCTGGCAGATTTGGCAAAATGATCGTCAATGGTTCACCATTTGTCCGGCTGCGACAACTGGACAGTTGCTACCGCAGATTTTACCGCAAGTGCGACAAGGTGACTTGCAAGAAGTGAAACTGGAAATACCCAACCCACTAAACTCAGAAGACAGAACTCAAAATTCAGCACTTTTAACTCCTAACTCTTCACTCCTCACTTCTCACTCAGTACGGGCTAAACGCCCCGCTGACGCTAACAGCACTCCTCACTCAGCACTCAGCACTCAGCACTCAGCACTAAATTTAGTGGTAGGATTACCCGATCGCTGTCATCGTCATCGTCCAGATTGGGTACGTGTCGCCATTAACGGCAGGATGGTTAAGACACCAGAACTAGAGCAAACAATATTATCAGCATTTCACAAAACATTACCACGCGATCGCTATCCAATTTGTTTCTTACATCTTGCCATTTCCCCCGATCAAATTAACTGGAATCGCAATCCTGCAAAAACAGAAATTTACCTCAACGAAATCATTTATTGGCAAGAACAAATCACTCAAGCAATTAACCAAGCACTCAGCATCTCTTCTAACAATCTCAAAGAAGCTATTCACACAACCCGAGTTAGTAAATTACTCAAAGCCGCAGAAGCCAAAGGCGGTTACAATTTCAATCCTCAAAATCCCAACCCTCGTACAGACGCGATTAATCGCATCTCTCCTAACTCTTTAAAAGCTGTCGCTCAAGTTAACAACACTTATATTGTGGCGGAACATTCAGGTGGTATGTGGTTAGTAGAACAGCACATTGCCCATGAGCGAGTTTTGTATGAGCAATTATGCGATGATTGGCAACTTTTACCTGTCGAACCGTCAATAATTCTTTATCAACTATCGCCAGCGCAAGTATTGCAACTGCAACGCATCGGTTTAGAAATAGAACCCTTTGGCGAACAACTTTGGGCAGTTCGTAATATCCCCGCCCCTTTGCAGCAAAGAGACGACTGTGCAGAAGCAATTTTAGAACTTAGTTGGGGAGGCGATTTACAAACAGCCCAAGTAGCTGTCGCCTGTCGCAGTGCCATTCGTAACGGTACACCGATGAATCAACAACAAATGCAGACACTTTTAGATAATTGGCAACGCACTCGCAACCCCCGCACCTGTCCCCACGGACGCCCAATTTATCTATCTTTAGAAGAATCAGCTTTAGCTCGGTTTTTCCGGCGTAATTGGGTAATTGGTAAAAGTCATGGAATTTAATGTTTTTAGTGAGACATTACAATAGCTGTAATAAATGGTGTCGTTTGCCAAATTATTTGTCTGTGTTGACAAATTAATGTCTAAGTTGACAAATTAGTGTCCACTAGACAGTCTGGATAAGGTATATCAAAAATGAACTGCTATGGTCACAATACCAGTTTAACAATGCATGACTTATTAACTAAGGTAAGAATGTCGGCGCAAATAAACTGTACTTGTCAACGAAAGTGTGTCTCCAACCAGAGAGGGTCGCCATTTGTCATTTCTCAATGGTAAGGGTTTGGAACATATTTACTTTTCGTAATATAATTATGTTTTTTTACCCCAAGTCAATTGAGTAAACTTTCATTTTAACCCTTCATGCACTACTATGAGTCTACCTAATTTAACTGTGATCTTCTGTATCTTATAGGCGGAAAAAAATTGACAATATTTTGATTTTGTTACAGCTATCTTCAGGTAAAGAGAGCAAGTGGTAGGGGCGCAAGACCTTACCACTCTATGAAAATTTGTGGTTCAAATAAATGAAAATTGCTGTAATTTGACAAGTTTTTGTCCCATTAGTCCAAGAATTCCATGACTTTTACCAATCTTTCAACCCACCTATTTTTAAGAGAAGTTTGTAAAACTCTCCTCAAAAAAATTGTCAATTTTCGTTGAATCTATCCCACTATTCTAAAAATCCCTACTTCTTTTCGTAAAATGTGCTTGAAAACCTTGATTTTTCGTTTTCAGTTCTCAATTAACTTAAGCTTTGTAGCACAAATATTATTAGTGGGATAGGTTCTTGAAACTTTGTTATTCCCCAATAGGGCGTACCCAAATCAGCCTTTCAACCTGCCTCTCGCTGGGAGGGGTGTTGAAACCCTGCGCTCCAAACCCTTGATTTGCCAACAGTTTTGAATGCATTTTTGGCAAGTCTCCCAAAATCGCCTGTCTGTTAACACTTAAAAAAGTAAATTAACTAACATCATAAAAGCTACAAGCCTTAATGAATAAGCGATTTGAAGTTTTGGCAGATCCCCAGGGAAATTGACCCCGCTTCGATTCGCCAAAAAATAATTAAGGTGGGTTCCTCCTTGCTCGGAGGTGATTCAGTAGCCACCACTGCGGTAAACCCGCACCTCTATTACTGGGGGCGCACCTAATTCCTATCCACAAGGGACAGCAGCATCAAGGTGGGCAGCTACCAGGGTCAGAAAGCAAGACTGTTTAACAGCAGTCAAACTAACCCAAATTTACACAGCACAGAGGCTTGTAACAAGCATGAACTGCGGCGCTGTTGAATTTCCTTATTTTATTGTCAAGGTTCGGTGTTTTGTCAATCAATTTATTTTGCGGGAATGGTAAGCTGCGATCGCTAATTCTTTCGCTTTCTCTTGTGGACTACCTCGAATCGGCTGTTTTGACTCCTCTATCACAATTCCAGCTTTAACAGCTGACGAGTGAATATTTGCCATCAATCTGCTGTAACTCCATTGATGAACGCAAACTCGGTACTGTTTAGCATACTTTTGTTGAACTTCTATTAAGTCTGATTTTTGTTCAGCTTTGGCTTGAATCTCACTCTGAACTTGCTCTCGTATATTGTCCAATTTGGGTAGAACAATACTTCCAGCAGAGTATGTTTGGGCGATCGCAATAATCTCTTTCGCCAGTAATTTGTCTATATATTCCCCTAACTCCGATTCTCCAAACTGATTTGGTGCAGCAAGCGTTTGAGCTACTTGGCGTTGATGGGATAAAGAGTGCTTTTGCTGTCGCTGTCGATTTAGCAGTTTGTAGTTATCACCAAGTAGTTGTCTGATACTGCGATAGGTAATTACTTGACCTGTAGTGCCGTCTACTACCGCTAGTGTTGCAGGTTTTTCTAAGCCAAGGCTAATACCAACAAGAATATGAGATTGTCCTTTATATAAAGGTTTCGTGGGGCGAGGAAAAGGATTATTAATTGTGTCTAAAGTAGAGTTTTGCCGTTTTATATGGGCTTGCTGTTCTTCATTAAGCTTGCCTTTGGCTTTTGTATTGGTGATAATTTTAGCGATTTTTTCGGCTTTTTCTTCCTTTACTTGATTGGTTCCTTCAGTCGTCCATAGGCGGGTATCTACAGAACAGTAGAGGGTTAAGCGATTAACATTCCAAGGATCGCCTTTGCCTTCCTCTTCTTGCCAAGCAATACGCCCACTACGCAGGGTGAACAGGCTACTGGAGTGTTGATTTTTGCTATTTTTCTTAATTTGTTGATCTTCTAGGAAACGTTGAAACCAGTGAAGTTGGCGAGAATCACAATACACTTGAAAACTATGCTCACTCAAACCGTTGAATTTTACACAGATACGCCCAAACTGGTTTTTAAACCAAGTCATGTCTTCGTTGCTTTCGTAAGCTACCGGAAAAGGTACTTTGCTAGATTGCCTTAAAAGGCTGTCTTGCCAAGATTTCGCCTCGGCTTCATTTGTTGGAACATTTTGGGTAGCAACAACAAGAGTTTCTAACCATTTAGCATCGGTTAAATCTCGTCCTTTGGGAATTTGTGTTTCTAGCTGTTCTCTAAGGCGTTCAATCTGAATTTCAAGTTTACGACGACGTTGAGCAAATTTTTTAGGATCTTCCTCTTTCTCGGTGATTTTGCAACCATTTTTGAGCAAATAGCTGATAGCGCAACGAGTCAAGTTATCTTCTGCGTTGCCGTAAGCCTCAAATAAATTCTTTGATAAACTGCGATCGCTATCTGAATTTTGAGGTTTTTTGCGCTTTTTAGCTTTTTTACCATTCGTTGATTGAGTTTCAGCAGTATTGAGAGAAGAAAATTGAGCCAAAATTTCAGCAGCTTTAGTGCGAAGACTATCTAAGCTGACACCACTACTTTCTACCAATTCAACATCACTGTTGAGCATTTCCAACCAGCGAATTTTGCCTTCTAGTTGGAACTGCGATCGCTTCATTAGCGCAAACCATGATTTATATATGTAGTTCACCAATGCGATCGCACTTGTGTAAAACCTTCCTGGTTGACCAATAAAGTGAGGGTCAGTTTTCAGAGGTTCGCAGAGTTGTTTGACAATACTAGTAGGGTGTTTGGCTTTTTGTCGCCAAGTCTCAAACTCTGGGTGTTGACTTACCTGACGTAGTAGTTCGTTTATCAGTGGCGTATTTAACTCCGCCATCAACTTCCATAGTTGGTGGCGTGATGACTCTGAGGCTACAAGACGACACTGAATAGTGATTTGGCTCATTGGTTTAAAACAACGTTGTTTAATACTAACATATTTGTATTAAGCAAGTCTTCTGTAAAATAAATTGTATGCAGGAGACATTTTTTACAAGCAAGGAAGCGGCTGAAATCACAGGCTGCACCCTTCGTCAGCTACAATATTGGCGAGAAAGGGGGGTGATTGTTCCTGTCATCAGTGAGACTGGAACTGGACGTAGTATTTATTACTCAAAATCAAACTTGCTGGAACTGGCTGCAATGTCATATTGGTTATCTGTAGGGTTAAGTTTTGACATAGCCAGCACCACGCTGAAAAAGCTGAAAGACCAGGAGCCGGAGCTATTTATTTCAGGTAAAGGCAAGCGGTTTATGCTGTTGTCGGAAGTACAGAAGCGATCGCTTGAGCTTGTGGAGTATGACAGAAAGAAGGCGATCGCATCTTTGGATGCAGGTAAGCCTGTAATTCCCGTGTGGTTGGACGAAATTTATCAAAAGTTGGCACTAAAGTGGGGAAAAAGTTAGAACTTCTGGGATAAAGCGAAAATGGCATTTACGCTCAGGGCTTCGTGCTAACTTTGGTAAGACAGGAGTGAGTTGATGAGCGACTTTAGCAAAGAAACAGACGCACGTATTAATATTGATGATCTTCTCCGCGAAGCACGATGGAACCCAGCTGATAAATCTCAGGTAATGACTGAGGTTTCGGCTCCAATGGCAGATGGTAGGAGAGGAAAAGCTGATTATCTACTGCTTGACCAAAGAGGTCGTCCCTTGGCTGTGATTGAAGCTAAGAAGCGTGCTATTGAGCCTTATGTTGCTAAAAACCAAGCGCTTCCCTACGCCCAGCAACTTCAAGCACCATTTATTTTTCTCAGTAATGGCGAACTGATTTATTTCTGGGACTATCAAAACGATGATGCCCGGATTGTTAATTCTTTTTTCTCACGGCGAGATTTAGAGCGATTGGTTGAAATGCGCTCAACCCGTCAACCTCTGGCCACTATCGAAATTCCTGAGTATTACACTCGACAAGGAGAAATTCGCTTAGTTCGTCCCTATCAAAGGGAAACTATGCAAGCAATTGACCATGCCGTTGAATTGGGTAAACGGCGATTTTTACTCGAACTACCAACTGGAACAGGTAAAACTGATTTAATTTGCCTGCAATTAAAGCGCCTCATTCAATCAGGATATGCAGAAAAAATCCTGTTTTTAGTGGATAGGGAGCAATTAGCTAAACAGGCAATAGAAGCAATTCAAGATGTTTTAAATCAGTATGGTAGCTACTGGCTCAAGCCGAGTGTGATCCGGCAAGAGCAGCAAATTACAGTTTGCTTACTCCAAACAATGATTAGCCGTTATCGGGAGTTTACTAGCGGTTATTTTGATGTTGTTGTGGCTGATGAATGTCACCGTTCTATTTATGGTATTTGGCAGACGGCACTTACTCATTTTGATGCGTTCCATATTGGTTTAACCGCTACGCCAGCAGCTTACATTGAACGTAATACTTTTGATTTCTACAACTGCCGGAATGAACAGCCAGATTTTACTTACTCTATTCAAACGGCATTTGAACAAAAGTATCTTGTTCCCTATCGGTTCGCAACTGGCATTACTGAAATTATTGCTGAAGGTGCTGAAGTTGATGAGGTTTATTATGACCCAGCAGCCTTTGAACGCAAGTGGACTAATGAGGCGAGTAACCGTCTCATGATGCAGGAATTTGACAGACTGGCTTGGGAGAATTATCAAGAATTAGCACCAGGGCAAAAGATTGGGCCTGGTAAATCAATAGTGTTTGCTTTGACAAAAAATCATGCGGCACGGTTGACAAGATATCTTAACGAATTACATCCAGAATGTAAGGGACATTACGCTGAAGTAATTACAAGTGATGTTGCTAATGCCGATGATTTAATTCGTCAATTCAAATATGAGGATTACCCACAAGTTGCAGTCAGTGTTGATATGCTCAATACTGGCTTCGATTGCCGGGAAGTTCTGCATTTAGTTATGTGTCGCACAGTGCGGAGTCCAATTCTTTATCAGCAGATTCGTGGACGAGGGACAAGGACTGCCCCACATATTGATAAACGTAATTTTGTTATTTATGATTTTTTCGGAAATCACGAATATTTTAATGATAGCGATACTGATATTTATGCTGAAACTGGTCGAGGTCATGTATCAACAAGAAGTAACCAGCAACAATACCGTCCTCGGTCAGAATTAATTGAATTAGGGCTTAGGGATAGATGGCAGCAATTCGTCAGTTATGTAGAAGTAGGGACAGAAGGGGAGCGGGTTGATAAGCGTGATTATGTGACTAATTGGGAGCAAACTATTCAATCTGCTGTCAGTAATGATCCAATACTCCAGAAAATCCGAGATGGAGATTTGTTGACGGAAACCGAAGAAACGGAACTCGTGCAGCGTTTGAATACGCCCCGATATTACTTTAATGAAGAAAACTTGCGGCGAGCTTACCGAAATTATAATGGTAGCCTAATGGATTTTATTCGGGCAGCATTGGGAACATTAAAGATTAAAAGCCACGAAGAATTACTGGAAGAAAACTTTAGAGCTTGGTTGGTTTCTCACTCTTTCGCACCAGCCCAAGCTCAGTATCTTTCTTTGTTGAAAAATCGGGGTATTGCCAAAGGTCAGCTAACCATAGATGATTTATTCTTGCCACCCCTCTCAGTTCTCAATGCTGCTGGTTTAGGTATAGAACTGTTTGGTGAGCAGGGATTGCGGGATATTTTTGATGAATTAAACCGCTCTGTGTTCGCGGTGGATGCTACAGGTACAGAGGGTTAAGAGAAAAATATGGATCAAGAAATTCGTCGTAAACTCAAGCATATTACTGATACTTTGTGGGCTGGTGGGGTAACAAATCCTGTCACTTACATTGAGCAGATTTCTTACCTGATATACCTGAAACTGTTGGATGAAGAGGAAGCAAATCGGGAGTTACGCGATCGCCTTATGGGTAATAATGGTAATGCTAAATTACTATTTCCCCAGCAGGCAGAACGTTATCGCTGGTCAAAATGGCGTTTCAAGAGTGGTACTGAACTACGGGACTTTCTGCGGGATGAAGTTTTCCCCTATATGGCAAATTCTTTGCTGAAAGATGAGCCAAAAGTGGCAGAGTATTTCCGGGATGCGGTTTTAGAAATTAATGACCCGAATGTTCTCAAGTTGGTAGTTGATGAACTCGATACCTTGGATTTCCTCAAAATGGGTCAGGATGTCAAAGGTGATATTTTTGAGTACCTGTTAACCCATTTAGGTCAATCTGCCCTTAATGGTCAATTCCGTACTCCCCGACAGATAAGGGCGTTTATGGTGGAGATGGTTGACCCTGATTTGGGGGATACTATCTGTGATTTGGCTTGTGGAACAGCAGGATTTTTGATTGATAGTATTGAGTATATTTTGGCTAAGTACAGCGAAAATCCCATAGAAGTGCCGATTTACGGTGAAGATTGGCTGGAAAAACGGGGACTGACTTTGGCTGAAGCAAAACAGCAAATCCCCAATCTCCAGACTTATCGCAAGGGAAATGGCGATAGATTACCTGACTGGAAACTGTTGGAAGAGTCGATTTATGGCTTTGATGTCTCCCGCCAGATGATGCGAATTTCGATGATGAACTTGGTGCTGCATGGAATTCGGAACGCCAAGCTGAAGGTAGCAAATGTCTTGTCAGATATGGGGGGACTGACTGAAGATGATTTGCGCCGTCGCTATAGAACCCATTTGGGTTCTATCCATTCGCCAACCGCTTGAGCATCAGTCGAATGAAACAGAGATTGAGTTTTGCTGTCGCATGACTTAAGGTACGCTCAAAGTTTTTGACTAAGCTCTTACACCGCTCCATCCAAGCATTGGAACGTTCAATGATCCATCGTGTTGCAACTGGGACAAATCCTGCTTTGCCTTGGGCTGCTTTTTCGGCTTTCGTCGGCTTAGGTGCAAGTGTGACTTCTATCTTGGTCAAGACTTGTGGATAGAGTTTTTGCAGGGCAGTGCTGATTGTGTTTGGGTGATAGCCGTGGTCGAGCAGGATGGTAATCTTAGGAATGTTGACAGGCTTGGCTCGAAAGTAATCCAGGTTGTGGCTCAAGAGTTCAATTAAGCCTTGATCATCGGTCACACTGGCTTTACTGCAATGTGTGAAAAATGGTAGTCCTAGCGTATCAACAGCGAGATGTCGTTTGATGCCATTGGTGCATTTGTAATGACAGAACCCTTTGGATTCAATACTTGCAGTGCAGGTATTCTTCACCGCTTGCGAGTCGATGATCAGCAATCTTGTCCACTTCGGTTTTTTTTTGCTTGTTGCCGCACCTGTGAATGCAACGCACTCATCATCCCTTCTAGAACCCCATCCACACGCCACTGCTTGTAATGCCAGAAAACGGTCGAGTAGGGCGGCAAGTCTTTCGGCAAATCACACCAGTTACAACCATTTTTTAGTTGGTAGAAGATACCATCCAGTATTTGGCGCTTTGTCCATCGCGGCGGTCTGGTTTTCTGCTTTTTTGGCAGTAATGGTTCAATTAGTTCCCACTCTTTATCGGTTAAGCTGCTGGTGTACGGCATTTATTTTTGATCCTAGCTCATTGCCAGAGATCTCAAATGGGTTCTATAAGGTGATGTTTGATAATCCCCCTTTTGCGGGAACGTTACCCAAAGATTCTATTCGTGCGGATTTACCGACAAATTCCAAAAAAAGTGAATTGCTGTTTTTGGCTGCAATCATGAAGTCTTTGGTAGCAGGTGGAAAGTGTGCGGTGATTGTACCAGAAGGGTTACTGTTTGGTTCCACTGGCGCTCATGTGGATTTGCGTAAAAAATTGGTGACAGAATTCGATTTATTGGCGGTGGTTTCTTTACCTGCGGGTGTGTTTAAGCCATATACGGGGGTGAAAACTGCGGTGCTGGTAGTTCGCAACCCAATAGAATCTGCGGCGCGTCAGGTGAATCAAGTTTGGTTCTATGAAGTTAAAAATGATGGTTACGATCCTGATAAGATTTCCGGCGGGGGTAGACCAGAAACGCCAGAACTTAACGATATTCCTAATTTATTAAAACAGTGGAAGGTTTATCGGGAGTCGGGTTTTGTGCAACCTCCAGGTGTGGAAAAGGGAGAGTTGCTGAAACCGGGAAGTGAGGAACTCCGATGCTGGTGGGCATCTTTGGATACTATTGCCGAAAATGATTACAATTTAGCTGCTGGGCGTTATAAGCCGCAGATCACTGAAGCTGTTTCTGATGATGATCCAGTTGAGTTGATTCGAGAAGTTTTGGAAATTGAGCGAGAAATTGCCTCTGGGTTAGAAAAGCTGCTTCGTGATGTGGAGGAAGTTTCATGAAGTGGCTTACTGTACCCATATCAGATTTTTGTAAAACAGGAAGCGGTGGAACTCCATTAAGATCCAAATCTGGCAAATATTATGGAGGCCACATTCCTTGGGTCAAATCCGGGGAATTAAAAAAGGACATAATTACTGAAACAGAGGAATATATTACTGATGCAGCTTTAGTTGAAAGTAGTGCCAAACTTATTCCATCTGGAGCAATTTTAGTTGCTATGTACGGAGCCACCGTTGGTCAAACCTCAATTTTAGGTGTTGAAGCTACAACTAATCAGGCTATATGCCATATTTTACCTAATCCTAAAATAGCTATTCCTCAATTTTTATGGTATGTGTTACGTTCTAAACTATCAGAACTTTTATCTCGAAGATTTGGGGGCGCACAACCCAACATTAGTCAACAAATTATTAAAAGTACACAAATTTCTATTCCCCCCCTTTCTGAACAACACCGCATAGTCAAGACTCTAGATCAAGCTGATGCACTGCGAAGAATGCGGACTGAAGCTGATGCAAAAGCAGAGCATATTTTGCCTGCTCTATTCGTCAAAATGTTTGGGGAGCCGTCAACTTGGACAGAACCTAATACTGAACCTCTCAGAAGTTTAGTAAATATTCAGAGTGGGGGAACACCATCGAAAAAAAATTCTGATTATTGGGATGGTGATATTTCTTGGGTATCTCCCAAAGATATGAAGCAAGATATAATTTTTGATTCTATTGACCATATATCTCAAAAAGCAATAGAAGAAACAAATATAAAATACGTAGAGGCAGGTGCAATCTTAATTGTAATTAGAGGGATGATTCTAGCGCATACCATTCCTATTGCATTAGCAGCTACTCGATTAACAATTAATCAAGATATGAAAGCACTTTATCCTAATCGCAATGATATTGATTCAACATATCTACACGCTGCACTAAAAGCATCTAGCCGTAAAATATTGTCCCAAGTGGGTACAGCAGGACATGGGACAAGAAAATTTGATACTGATGAACTACTAAAGCTGCCAATTCTAATTCCCTCTCAGGAACAGTTGAAGAAATTCCAGATAGCAGTTACAGAGTGTAGAGCAAGTTTGGCTGATATCAGTAGAACAAAAGAAAAACTAGAAAAATTATTTGATGTTCTCCTTTATCGTGCTTTTACTGGTGAACTCACAGCAAAATGGCGAGAAGGACACATGAAAGAACTGCTTGCAGAAATGGAAGAACAAGCAAAAGCCCTTAATTTGAGAGATAACGCAGATCCTCAGCAGCTTTCTCTGTTATAAAAATACTGACCTCAGAATACACTGATGACACTTATAGAATAAATGTCTAAAATGTATCATCAATATACAAATATGCCTAAAAAAAATTACCCTCCCCGCAAAACAGATTCATCAGCTAAAAAGAAAGCCAATTCGCCCATAACTGGTTTCCGAATCAGTAATTTCAAAGCTTTTGCTGACACTCAATACATCCCCATTCGCCCTCTCACGCTGATTTATGGCGCTAATAGTTCCGGTAAATCGAGTGTACTTCACAGCCTGTTGCTGGCGCATCACGCCATCATAAACGAAGGTGAGCTAGATGTTTATCGCACAGAAGCGGGGGGTGATTCAGTTGATTTGGGAGGTTTTGGGCAATATGTTCATAAACGTCAGCGTAGTAATGTGATTGAGTGGGCAGTTGATCTAGATCCCAAACACTTAAATTTACAAAATATAGAACCTATTTATAGTGATCGCTTAGAAAACTTGTTAAAAGCTGTTAATAAGTTGACTGCGCGTATTCTGATTGGTATTTCACCAGCAGAAAAAGGACGGTTACGAGTGCTTTCATTCTTCCTTGAAGCTGATGATAGCAGGGTGTTAAGAATGTCTCATATTCCTGGGGGAAATACTCTTAAGTTAAATAATATTGGTGATACTCCAATTATTAATCAGTTGAAAGATGCGATGCTGGAGGGGATGAAATCTACCTCAACACCACGTCCCCCATCTCGCCAAGAACTGCAACAAGCTATTAATGAATTAGTACCGGAAATTACAGCACAAGTTTATCGCTTACTACCGACAGAAAGGGAAATAAGAGATGATGAATTTACCTCATCTTCTGTAAATCATAAATCTGAGCTAACAACAGAAGATTTAGCTTCCGTTCTAGCATCTTTATTTATTGGACACTTTACCACATTAATACAGATAATTCATGATGCTGTAGAAGATGAAATTGGTCGTTTGCAATATTTGGCTCCATTCCGTACCTATCCACCTCGTCATTTTGCCTTTTCTCGACAGAAAGATGCTAATTGGGAAGCTGGTGGGGGTTATGCTTGGGATATCTTGTTGAATAATACTGAAGTTCGCAACAAGGTAAATGCTTGGATAGGGGATAGCGACAGAATGAAAACTCCCTATGAGTTAAGGGTGCGTACTTTATTACCAGATTCACATTTAGAGGATAAACTTTACTCCCTTCTTACCAAAAGCTTACACGATTTCACCGTTGAGTTGGTTTTTCACGCAGCAGGATTTGGTGAAAATATTCAAGAAGAAATTGAACGAATAACAACTGATTTAGAAGATACAGGTGTCGGGAACAGTCAATTTTGGCAAATATGTTGTTTGAAGTCAGCAGTAGATTCAAACTCATACAGCTTAATGAGGTATTTTTTTTCCGGTTTGGATTATAACCGTACTCTCACGGAAATTGAAGATATTGTTTCGATGATGACTGATATCGAGAATCTATCAAAAATCTGGGTAGATGATATGACTTCAGAAGGCGATCGCATTTCAGATTTAGTCTTTTTTGATAAGAGAACTAAAACACAAGTCAGCCATCGTGATGTGGGAATTGGTATTAGTCAAGTAATTCCAATCCTCGTATCTTGTTATAGTCTATCTGATTCCTTAATTGCCATTGAACAACCAGAAATCCATTTACATCCCAAACTGCAAGCAGAACTTGGAGATGTCTTGATAGAGTCAGCTTTGGGAGCCAACAAAAATACATTAATTTTAGAAACTCATAGCGAAAATTTACTTCTTCGTATTATGCGGAGGATGCGAGAAACTTTTAATGAAGAACTCCCTAATGGAACTCCACCAGTAACGCCTGAAGATATTTGTGTACTCTATATAGAGCCTATTGGAGAACAGACTGTAGTGCGAGAGATCCCATTAAATGAATGTGGAGAGCTTCTAGAGTTATGGCCAGAGGGTTTCTTTGAAGAGAGATTAAAGGAGATATTTCCCTAACTATGCTTGCTGAATACTCGCTAGGTTCATGTATTTTTGACATTGAATGTTATATTGGCGATGATAAAGAGCGTAGCCAGTTATGCTATTCAAAATTGAAAGAACTCAAAGAAATTATTTTAGAAGAAGAAGCCCTAGTTTGTGATTTAAGAGATGGGGCATGGAGTAAATATGTTTTAAACCTTCCTTCTAAACATCCAAATACAAAATACATTATTGAAAAGCTGCGGTTGCGTAAAGTTAAAGCAGCTAAAGCTACAGCATTACCCTCTAGTCATGATGAGTGGTGTCAAGAAGCAGTTAATTCTCACCAAAATGAGTTTTTAAATGCTATTTTAATTTCTCAGAAAACAGCAGCAAATTTTACTGGTGTAGCAGAAATCTGTTCGATTGAGAAACTCACTATTGCTAAATGGTTACAAACCCATAGTTGTTCTGTTCGTCTTCAAAGAAATATTAATGAATATCTAAAGTATTTAGGAGTGGTTCTAAATCAAGCTAAGATGATTAAATTTATTGATCCATATTTCGCTCCAGATGGACAAAGCTACAAGGATTTTCAATGTCTTATTATGGCTGCTAAAAGAGACACAAAAGACCCCAAAAAGCTAATTGAGATTCACCTAAAACATACTGTAGAAGAAGCAAAAGCAAAACAACAATTTCAAATTCTCTCTCCTACTTTAAAGAATGCAAATCTAACTGCTCAAGTTTTTTTCTGGACTGATTTTCATGATCGCTATCTGATTACCGATCTCATTGGTATTAACCTTAATAATGGGTTTAACACTGATAATAAGCTGACCACATGGACAAAATTAAGCAAGTCAGATCGGAATAATATAAATGACGAGTTTAAACCAGACTCTTTGCATAAAAAATCTTTAGTAGGTAATCACCTGTTGTGTTACAAGTTCAGTTTGCCGTGAAGATGTTACTATATCTTGCATTTCAGAACTAAAGAAAATCGAGAATACAGTGCAAGAATTGCCAGATTTGTAATAGTTAGGATATCAATGTCATTGATAAATATCTAGGTACTATGAGCCTAAATTGTTAATTAATTCTTCTATTGCTAAATTCTTTGTATCTTCAGGTAGATAATCAAAGACTTTTTTCAAAAGTTCTGGGGACGCATTTTGAGCAAACCAGTCCTCACTAGGATTTTCTTGAATATTCAAAAAATACTTTAACCGTTCTTCTACAGCGTCTTTATCTGCTTTATCTAATTGTCCAATTCTATCTAACCAATTGGCTGATGAATCTTTGAAGCAATTAGCATCAACAGTACATATTTGATGAACTAAAGCGTAAGAATTTTTATCAAGACCATTTCTAATGGTAGAGTTAATTGGATATGTGGTTGGTAAACCGTTAAATGTTCCTTGTGAAGTCAGGGGAATAACGGAAAACGTTGCTATATATCTAGATTCATCTTGAAATTGATCGCTTGTCCAGATGATATAAGGATGTATCCCTCTGAAAACCCTACTTGAATTAATATTCTCAGTGCAAGTTTGACATTCTACTTCACCATGCTCATCTAAATTATAAATATGGACATGACCCTGTTTGCAACGAAGAGATACCCTATAGGGATTTATGGAATAGATCCAACCTTGTCTAGGTCTTTGTCCAGCCACTTTATAATCCTAATTCACTGACTAATTTTTCTCTTTCTGCTTGTAAGTTAAGTTTAACTTTCTCTTCTGGACGATGGGTATTTTTTGCTTCCAGCATTGGAGCAGTGCTATATACATACTCTAATAACTGATTCAGTTTATCTGAGCCAGCCCACTCTCTGCGAATATTATCCAGCACAAACTTAATACTTAGAGGTATGTCCAAATCATCTGCCTGAGCAGCTTGATTCACAGGTCTAATATATGTTGCATTATACTGAGATTCTTGAATAATCTCTTTCCCATTCATTTCATTTAAAGCAGCATCTATACCCTCATTCCAAGGGCCAAATTGATAATAACACCAATCTAGATCAGTCAGTTGCTTCCCCGTCCACTTAACAGAGTAAAGATCAGCTAAATACAAAAATTTGATTAACTGTGTTTTTGTAATATACCCTTTTGTCGCGTAGACAAAATATTTTATGAGTTTATCCAACATAACCCTTCTCTGTGCTGACAATCATAAAATACTTGTATGAACTAACACATATAGATGGATACAGGTATTTAAAAGTATTTTTATTCAAAGCTTTATAAAGAAAAGAGTTTTAATAAGTTTAGATCGCTTAATTATAGTTGTTTTGATCCAACTCCTGACACTTTTTTTGCTTACTAGCTAGCTGCAAATAGTTTATATGTACTAGTATATAGTATAGAATTGATATGAATAAACAATTCTTGACTAAAATTTAATGTGTTGTTATCTCATGGGCCTGTCGTGTTTGGCTGAATAACGTTTTGCCACTTTACCATTTCCGTGAACGGCAGAAAGCGCCTTTGATACCAATCGTCAACCCACAACGCCGAAATTTTGAATCTAGCTCTACACTTTGGACATTCTGACAGCAAGCTTGATTTGTGGCGATCGCACCTTTACAAGAACCATCAAACACTTGTTTCCCGTTTGGTGTGGTTTTCTCACAGAAACCACCACTAAGCATCTCATGTATTGCTGTAAGCTGATTAGTTCAGCAGGGACTAGGAAGACAAATTCATGGAGCGATCGCTTGAACTTGTGGGGTTTGGGTTGGGAGGTGCGTTAGCGTAGCTTACCGCAGGTATCGCATCCTTAAAAACAAGTCAAGATGTAATACCTGTTTATTATAAAGTTATGGTGCGCTGACTCCCATTACTATATTATCAATTAAACTCTTCCTCGTTGTCGCTCTTGCTCTCTATCACTTCTCTGGTTAATCTGGAGTCTCATCCGATTGTATAAATTAACTTGAGGATCGGAATGGCTAATGGAAGCGACTAAGGCATAACGTTGTATTTCAATTTCATCTGGCTTTGCCCATTTGCGGTTACAACTCACAATTAGAGTCATAGGCCCATCATTATATTTTGTAGCTCTAGACGTTATTTCCACTTGTCCCCTTTGCACTGTTCCTTTTTTGCGAAGAGTGGAAGTTGGAGATAATTTAACAACAATACCAGAGCCATATTTTTTCGTTAACTTTTTCTTTGTATTGTCTGTAGACTCATCAGGGGAATTTGTCTTGCTAGCAGCTTCATAAGCATTCATAATAATTTCGCGATCAATCCCTTTAAAAAGGTCGAATTCCATTGTGACTCCTAGATATGAGTCTCCGCGATTTGGGTGAGTTAGTGGGTCAAATGCCAAGCTAATTGACAATAAACGAGCGCCTTTTACCTTAATAAAATCAGGTGGCAACTGAGGTATTTCATAAATATGAAAATAGCCTACTTTTATCAAAATCTTGTCTTCTGATAGAACAACATAGTTATTGGCGGAATACATTGCACGTAGAAAATTAGGCTGCCCATTGCCATAGATTGCTAATTGCTTTCGGATTTGTTTACTTTGAGAATTTTTATCTTTACATTGAAATTCGGGTGGAATTTCGTTAGGAAGAACCGCAGAGTTAACAATAAGCGCCCGAATTAGATTATAGCGGTTCTCAGTTGGGTGCAATATAGTAGCAACAGTGGGTGAACCAACCAACAATGTCTTTTTTAGCAACTGTTTCTAAGGCTTCTGTAATCGCTTGATCTAATTCTTGATATGTCCTGGCTGCTTGCGATGCCTGCGGCGGGCTACGCCTACGCAAAAACTCCTTGACCTTTGACCAACAGTTTTCAATCGGAGAAAATCAGGAGAATAAGGAGATAAATATATCAATTTAGCTCCCACAGCTTCAATAGCTTCTTTAATACCAGCAACTTTGTGAGAACTGAAATTATCCATTACCACACAAGCGCCCGTCCAAAGTTGAGGTACTAAGACTTGAGTGACATAAGTATAAAATGCATTTGTATCTGTGCTACCTTGAAATGTCATAGATGCAATAATCCCCTCCAAGGACATAGCCCCAATCATTGTCACATTTTTTCCACGTCCATCTGGGCGTTCGCCATAAGCACGACTACCTTTGCTCGAACGAGCTTTCTTGTCGAGTCATAGCGATGTTGACTCCCGCTTCATCGATAAATACCAGATCGGCTAGGTTTACGGTTCCAATGGTTGTCCAATACTCTGCTCTAAGTTTTTGTACTCGCTCGGTGTATCGCTCACTGGCATGTATTGTTTTTTTTTGCGGGTTAAATTTAGCTTTTGGGTGATTCTCCCCATTGTGGCTCGACTTATTTTAACTCCAGCCTTTTGTTGTAAGCGTTCGCACAACTCAAGCAGAGTGGCATCGTTATCTGACTCCACCAAGAGCGCGACTAAAGTCATTTGTTCGCTGTTTAATTTGGCAGATTGACCTCCAGAGTGGGGCTTTGCTTCAACTGTGCCAGAAAAATGGAATCGCCTAAGTAGGCTTTGAACAAAACTTAAACTCACACGAAATCGTTTCGCCAGTTGTCGTTGAGAGCCTTCTTGATTGTTGTGGGCATCAATGATTTTTTGGCGTAGATCCGTGGAGTAAGCTTTCATATCGATGTACATGGTTATTGATATACTCCATCCTCCCACACTGTATTTCACTCAAGTGAGAACCGCTATAGAACTGGCGTCTGGGTATTTTGTAAAAAGTTGAGCAGCAAGGTTAGCAACACGAGGCGCAGCAAAGCTGGTACCACTACAGATGTGAAATAAAGAACTGTTGAAATCTTTGGAGAGGGTAACAACAGAAACGCCAGCTACAGTATCTGATAGTCGCAATTTAGGTTTAGGTAAGTCCAGACCTTCTCGATATTTAAGGTCTATTACAAAATCTCCGCCAAAGTCCACAACATCAGGCTTAATCATTCCATCAACCCCAAAACCACTTCTAGTGAAGGGAGAGGGGTATCCTGGTAAATCTGCAACTGCCTGACGACGAACATCAGAAGGTTCTGTAATACTACCGCGACCAAATGATAAAGAACCTACGGTTAGTGCTATTGCTGAAGTCGCTGGATCAATTATTCTGGCACTTTCGTTCAGCAGGTATTTTGGGTAATCAGTAATTAGTTGCTCGTCTGACTTTGCCTCCTCATAGAAAGAGTTACCAGCTGAAATTACAAAAACAATGTTTTTATGTTGGTATTGATACGCAATTTCATCTATCTTGGCAGCTAGCCGAAACTGCTTTAGACCATTTCGGTAAATTTGTTCATCATTACCTAGCGAGATATTGATGACTTTGCAATTAGGATACTGTTCAACAAAAGCACGAATGGCTTCATCAAGTTGAGTTTCTAAGAGAAGATCCTCATCATATTTGTTATTCTCGTCTGTTACACGAGCAGAAAATAACCAAGCTGTTGGATCAAAGGAACGCTGTTGAATGCAGTTATCAACATTTCCATAGACAGCAATACCAGCGACACTTGTACCATGTCCATGTACATCGTCCGCGCCACCTTTTATAAATTGCCGTTTTGCATCTGGGAATACTTCAGCCTCACCCAACACCGGAGCAATCAACGGATGACCGCGTGGTACGCCAGAGTCGATAACAAGAATGCCACAATTATCTTCAGGTGGGGGAACAACTTCGGGAAAATTAGAAATTGGCAGATTATAGTCAGCAGTTGTCTCAAAAGCAGGTTGGGGAGGGCGATCAATTTCTTTAACAATTTCCTCTAGTAGCAAAAGATTTAAAATTTCTTCGGTAACTTTAATCCGAGCAATACAGATATAGTCACCTATGTAGCTATCACTCATTCTCATAGGAGCAGTATTGCTGGTTAAACTTTCTAGGACATCGACAATATCATCTAAATACTTTCGCATTTCTTTGCGATCGCCCGTGTGCCAAAGTTCTAAATCTAAAGCGGCAAGTTCATCAGGTTGTACACGCTTTATATCTAACAGACGACCAATGCGATCTTCAGGTTCGAGGGGAACTAGCTCATCGATTGCCCCTAAGTATTCATATTTGGGGCCGTCTTTGATCTGACTATAATTTTCTAACCGCTTCTTGAACTCTGTTAGCTCATTGTCGGATGAGAAGACAACAATAGCTTTATTGGGTTCACGCGCTAAAACATTTAGTCCTGTTTGAGTTACCAAGTTATCTGAAAAAGAATGTTTTTCAGCAACTTTGATCTTAAAAATCAATTTTGGGTCAAGACGGAAAGGGCTAGTCTTTTGCTTAACAGGCTCAATAAGGCTAGAAATTTGACCTAATAGCTGCTTACCGTGTTCACTGATATCAGTACGTTTTGTACCACTAAAACCACTACTAGATCGTCGAGGTAATTCAATGTTTATTATTCTCGGTAATCTCAGGTGTTCAAACTGATTCCCCATTGTGGTTCGACGTAAATAATTATTTTGAGTTTGCTATTATACTTTGCCTTTCTAAAAAACGCCCTATCGCAACCTCTAAATCATCAGCAGTCAAGGTACGTTCACCCCGTAGAATTACGGCTTTAATCGCATCAGAGCATATACGCTCTATATCTGCTCCAGTAGCATTATCAAGTCGTTCAGCAAAGGTAGACAGATTAATAGCAGTATAACGGATAGCAGATAAGTAACGATTTAAAAGAGCCGTCCGCAGTTCAACCGATGGGTTATCAAAGAAAATAACTTCATCAAATCGTCGCCAAACAGCGCTGTCCAATAGTTTCTCATGATTGGTGGCGGCGACAAATATACTTTGATTAGTCGCATTATCGATGAGTTGTAGCAAACTATTGACTAACCGTTTAACTTCATCATGTTCATTTAAATTGTCGCGATCGCGGGCGATCGCATCAAACTCATCAAACAAAACAAGCCATTCTCCCTTTTCAATGTACGTAAAAATTTTCTGAAGATTGGTTGCAGTTTCACCTAAGTAAGAGGAAAATACTGCCGTTAGGTTTACGTAAACGAGTGGCAGCCCTAGTGCGCTGGAAAGGACTTTTGCAGTTTGAGTTTTGCCACAGCCAGGTGGCCCACAGAATAGCAATTTGTTTTTGGGCTTGAGGTTATAGGCTGCGAGTATATCTTGCTTACGGTTTTCGAGGACGATTTCTTGCAGTGTATCAAAAATTTTCTCACTCACGACAATGTGATCCCATGTAAGATCGAATTGTTTTACCTCAAGTAAGGCAAGCCCAGTATCTTTATCTTTAGGGGGTTCAGAAAACTGGTTGTAGGGAGCCAGGTTAGAAGCTAAGGGTTTGGTGTATCCATTGCCATTTTGAAGCAGTTTTTCTAAATCTCTAGCAAGTAGGATATGGTTTTTATTCTTTTCTTCCTCAATAAGTTCCATAGCCGCAGCCAAAAACTCTTCTCTCTCATTGCGAGAGAAGCTTTTGAAGAGTTTTCTGAGAATTTCGCCACGTGCCATACTTTAGAACCAGGATTGGATACTTTATGTACCCTAATTTATTATAGTATTTTTGTACTATTAAAAAGTTTAAAGACCCAAAAGGCTACTTATCTTAGCACTGAAATATTACATCTGACAGGAATCATTCCTCAAGTTCTCTAACTGGGGCAGCTTTTTCTACTGGATTATCTAGTTGTTCTTGCTCCAATGCTTCTGACACTTTGCCATATCGACAAACGGCGTAAAACACCTCTGACACCACGCATTCATCCATCGTGCTGGAACCTTAAACCTAGCCCCACAATTGGGACATTCTGAAAGCAAGCTTAACTCATGGCGATCGCATTCTAAGTAAACATTAATTTACAGTCCCAAGCCGCTTCATCGAAGGGACAGTCTATCTTCTGCAAACACAATACGCGATCGCCTCACTTGCCCTTACCAGGCGGCGAAATTGTTCCATCCGCCTGCGCTTGTTTAATAGCTCGTTTCAGAATTAACACTGCCATTTGCGACAAAGAACGCTCCTCTGCATCCGCCAGTTGTTGCAGAGCTTCTTTGTCTTTTTCTTCCATGTAAATACTCAATGTTACTTTTCCCATGTGACTATTATCAGCTTCTCTATGTGTTTTTATATTAAATCACTAAAAACAAATAAATTTAAATATAAGCACATAAGATTTATGTATAATTACTGATAAGTCAAAAGCCAGGGCGCAACTTTCTCAGGGCTGACGCACTGGCTTCTGGCTCCTTCTCACAGGAGACATATTCCATGTTAAGACCTGTTTGCCACAAAACAGATGAACACACAAGTTATCTACAAGCTTTAGATGACTTCGGTATTGCTGAACTATTGGCGAAACTCAGCAATTATTGTGAACAGCAAGAACAACAAACTTTAGCAGCGTTATTGATTTCCCAATTAACTCAGAGTCTTGATGCTGAATTAGTTGCTAGTTATTTGAGTGCGTTGGCTCCTAGCCTTGCCGAAGGCATCGCGCTCAATCGCCAGGATTTATTCCCAAGAATAATCAACCAGAAATTTTCTGCTAGTTCTGTTGATTTACCCGACGACTTTCCTACTACAGCAAAGACACCCCGCTTCTTATATGGCGACAAATTGCGTTGGATTGGTTCTGACACTGATTGGGGAACTGCGATCGGCAGATTTTATAGCTTTGCTCCCCATCTTTGCTGCTGGACTTGGTGCTACCTGATTTGGTTGAACAAAGATAGCCTCAGTGCTGCTTGGATATCTGCCGATATTGCTTGGGAAGAGGATTTAGAGCCACTAGAAGCGGAGCCAATGCTATGACTCATCCGCGTTCTCTGCAACCACGAGAGCAAAGTCTAATTGACCTTTACAGCCATTGTCAACTAGGAATGACACCCAAGAATTTTTATGCCAAGTGGGATGTCAATCATGAAGCGATCGCTCGTATTTGCTCTCGTTCACTTTCAACTGTCCGGCGTTGGTTTTCCAAGGGTCGCAATTACCGCAGTCCCATGCCCAGTGATTTACGCCATCTTGCTCTGATGGACTTCCTGCTAGAACACTTTGAGGAAATTCCCGAAGAATGTCTGAATATACTCTGTTCTCTCACAGGGCATAAGTAGGAATCGAAAAGTCAACCAATTGCAATGTCAGGATGACATTTTTTTGCCAGCCACTCTCACAGTAGGGTGGCTTTAGTTTTAAGAATGTTTCAGCAACCTTTGTCTATTATTCAACTGCAATCCACCAGCTAAATCATAGGTATTATCAGGAGGTTTTGTGACCTACATTGAAAAGCTAAATCCTTGGTGTATAGTCCGTCATTTTCCTAATATGCAAAACCAGATAGTTGCTCGTTTTCGCCGCCGGAGTGATGCAGAAGCTCATTCACAAGCTCTATACCGACTGATACCAAGCGCAACTTTCACCATCATTTTTAATCCGGCAGTCGAGCAACCAGAGCAAATTACTCCATGATTCTGTCGTTCTGGAAGTCAATTTAATTTGTAGCGAATTCTCTTGTTTGTTGAAACATACGATATCCCCCCTTGCTCCTTTTTTCCATGAAAGCACGGGGGGATGATTTGTAGCTAACATTTGAAAAGTACTACTATGTTTGCACAAACTCCGTCATCGATAAGACTTTTGGTACTTTACCATATCGGCAAAACTCAGAAAACACCGCTGACACCAACCATCCACCCACACTGCTGGAATCTTAAATCTTGCTCCACAGTTTGGACATTCTGAAAGCAAATTTAATTTGTGGCGATCGCACTCTTGTGTTATCTTCAACTGCCATTCAATCTTGTGACAAGGTGACTCAACATAACAAGCCGCACATAACCGAATCGGCTCTATTTTCATGCCCACACCAAGAGGTGGTGACATCTGCTTTAACCTATCAACATCAACCCCTACCACAATAGCTAATGCTTCCAACTGTTGAGGGGTAGGAGGTGGATTAAATCGAAATTTTTCCCAACGTGCGATCGCACCCCCAAGTCCTGCACCTTTACCTAACCCAGTAGGGGTTAAATCATTTGCCCGTCGAAAGCGTCCTAAAAAGTGACTTAGACTTTCACCTTGATAAGGTTCCACTCGAAACAGCCAAGGTTTAATCTCTGCCACTTCCATTATTTGTACTCTACTGCTACTTTCTTCAGCGTTTCCAAATCAATTTTTTGTAATCCTTTCTTCAATGATCTGATTGCTGCCTCTCTCAGAATCATATCCAGTAGCCCAATATAACCCCCAGTTGCCTCTCCCAAAACCTTCAGTATCGTCTTGCTAGAAAGATTGGAAGCAACTGGCAGCTGCAAAACCTTCTTTTCCCAAATTTCTACTGTCCGCTTAAAGTCTTCCCCAGAAAACTTGCCAAACCGATGACAAGCCTGAAAGCGGCGCTTTACTTGCTCATCCCGCCCTATTACAGCGTCTAAACGGTCAGTTCCCACTAGAACAACAGATATTTCTAATTCTTCACCAATGTCCCGTACATCTTTAAATGTATTTGGCTTCAAACGGTCAGCCTCATCAATAATTAACGTCTCCACACTACAACCTTTGAGAACCCGTCGAGTCCGCTCTCGAATTTCACCTACTGTTCCCTTCGTCATTTGATATTTTAGATGCTCAATAATTAGTCTAAATAAATCCTTAGAACTGCATTCTGGAGGAACTAGGATGTAAGCAACAGGAACTATTGGAGGTTTACCTGGCTCCTGTATTGGCTTATTTCTATTTCTCAACCTGTAAGCATCACAGGCAATAGTTTTGCCTGTACGCGACTCTCCTATAATTCGACAGCACTGACGTGCTTGACGCTTTCCTTCCAGCCATTCATGCAGTATCTCCACTTGCTCCAGTGGGATATAAATCTTTCGGTTCAATCGTTGTATTTCTGCTTGTAATTTTTCATTATTTTGTGGGATATCACCTAATTGTTGAGCAACTACTTGGGCTTGTTTGGAATTCATTTTCTAAAACCCGTAATCTTCACGCATTTGTTCGTAATCAAATACTTCTGGCATCTGGTATTCTGCTTCACTTTCAGTAGATGCCACTTCCACTTCCTCTTCTGGTTCAAGTGGCAAAGGTTGTTTAGCCTTTTGCATTACAGATTGTTCTTCTTTGTGGCGTTCCTTTTTGGTTTTCTTTTGAGTTATGAAAGTGTCGCGATCGCGTACCTCTGCTAAAATCGAACGATTACTAATCTCTTTGCCAGCCTGCCGAATCCTGCGACTCATTGCTTTAGCCTCATCCAGAGACAATTGCTCAGTCTCCAAATCTTGAGCATAGGCACGAGCTAGAAACTCTTCTTTAGAACTTATTTGGCGATAAACGAAAACAGTTGTAATGTCTTTGGGGTCAAATCGCAGTACCACGTTTTCCCCTGCATAACCTGCCAAGTTCTCCCCACGATAGGTCAGATTTTCAAATTGCAGATATCCACCCCTGTAGATTGAGCGACGAGTTTGCCTCATCAAACAGATACGCAAATCTTCTTCTGAAATTAAATTAGGAGCAGCTATTAACCCTGCTTCCCACCGTTGATAACGAGTTTGGTCGCCCATACGGGCATCGATACTTGGGTTGTACTTGTCCACGATGTAGCGTACAAGCAGACGTTCTAACTCTCTTAAAGTGAGACTAGCCTCTTTTTCAGCTTGCTCTGGACGTTTTTGTACATTTGAGCCTGTGTACCCTGGCAAAGTGGAAAATAAATCAGTATTAAAAGTGCCAAAAGGACGCTCAACAATGCCACCTTCACTGGGGCGATCGCGTAAATGACAAGCAAATCCCAACTGCACACCAATCTGTTGCAAATGGTTGGAGCGAAAATCTTTACCGCCATCAGTATAAAAGTGTTCTGGCTTACCGTAGGTTCCCCAATCACAATGGAGTGCATATTCTGACCCATAGTGCTTTGGTAACATTGCATGACGCAGTGCAGGGGCTACTACCTGAGAACTTGGTGCATCGTAACCTAAGTTAATCCCGATAATACAACGAGAATAAGTGTCTATAACCATTGTCAGCCAAGGGCGACTTAAAAGTTCACCATGCTGATCCACTAGTAATAGGTCTACACGAGTGTGGTCACATTGCCAAACATGGTTACTGTATTCCACAGATAAGTCTTTTCCATCACGGGTTTTAAGCGATAATCGAGAACCATGCCAACCCCGACTTCTGATACTCGCTTTTTGCTCTTTTTCCTCAATAATCGGTTGTAGAACTCGATACACAGTCCTATAACTAGGATATTTTTTTTGCCCTAATTCCTCAGCCTTTGCTTCAACTCTGATCGCAACTTGTTGGGGAGACATTCTCTTACCATCTTTATTGTTTTCCTTATATGTCTTGATAATGAAGTCCTGCCAATCAGAATCTATTCGATGTTTGCCTTTGTCAGCCCGTGTTGTGATTTGGAGTGCAGCTAAACCCTCCTGTTCCCATTTTTTTACTAGCCGCCGTACTGTCCGCACAGACTTGCCTAGCTTTGCTGCTACCTCCCTTTGTTTTTCTCCGTAGGTGATGCGATCGCACGGTTCTAGTAATTGCTGAATCATATCCAGTAGATGCCTATCATCTTCTGAAAGTTCAGTGACAATCTCATGCTTTTCTAGCTTTTGCTCACCATTGGAAATATCGTCTTTCATAGTCAAACATATTTGTCTAATACAAACGTAGTTGTATTGTACTGCTATAAAGGACAATTATTTTGTCAAGTTTGGTAAAAGCTTGGAGAACAGCGATTTTTGATAGAGGACAGATAATTTGTCGAACATCTGAAAGTAGACAACTAATTTGGCAATCATTCTCTGCTAGACTAGACTGAGCCTCAAACGACAAAACCCTTATTATGCAAGGGTTTTAAAATAAGTATTTTAAAAAACATTATTTTGTCAAGTGGTCAAATAATTTGGCAATCGACAAATGGAAACGACAATTATAAAATCAGTGTTTTTACGTAATAAAAAACTCCACTAACTTCTAGAAAGTGGAGTAATTAAAGTTACAAATTTAGGAGTCAATCATCGATAAAATCTCTATTTACACTAGACAAGCGAAATTATTCTAAAGCCTTCTTAAGTTCGTCTTTAATATTTTCTACGGTGTGATCGACTTGGGCTTCAGCTTGCTTTGCTTGTCCTTCAGTTTTATCTTGTGGATTACCTGTGACTTCACCCACAAACTCTTGAATTTTTCCTTCAATATTTTTTGCAGTCGCTTCTATTCTCTTTTCGGCACTCATGGTTTTTATCTCCAGCTTGTAGTTGATTCAGGGAACTGTAAAAATAGGTTACTACTACTTGCAAAGTGGGTCGAAAAGCCCGGCCATTTCACAGGATGGGTAAAACTCTCATCCCACAACCAATAAAATATTTAAGTTATTTTATTACTTGGAAATCCCTAAGCTATTAAATAATATAACAGTTATGTATTGTTTTTTACTTCCATCAACCGAGAGAAGATTTTGGTAAATTAGATTAACTTAAGATAGATGCGGTTCAGAAGTGTAGCAAATAATGCAAAATATGAAAATCTGATAAAAAAAATTTCTATATATTAAAAAAACAACTTTTTCCCCAATAAATGAACTATAAGTTAAAGCAAAATTTAAATCAAAGGAAAACAAAGGAGTGACAACAAAAAGTCAAAAAAATATCTGGAAGAATGAGATTAATGACATTATTAGAGGTGCTTGTGGAGGTTTTTTGTTTGGCATACCCTTGCTATACACAATGGAGGTTTGGTGGATTGGATCGCTGGCAAAACCACAACTAATAATGATGGCGATCGCATTAATGTTTATTGTGGTTTACTTGCTCAATCAGATAGAAGGCTTTCGCAAACGCAGATATAGCTGGCTAGCTGCTCAAACTGCAATGGATACCGTTGAAGCGATCGCGATTGGACTAGCTTGTTCCACCTTTGTGCTATTACTATTGCGAGAATTAACACTAGAAACCTCCTTAAGGGAGTCTTTAGGTAAAATCATCTTTGAAAGTGTGCCCTTTGCTCTCGGTGTAGCATTAGCGAATCAGTTGTTGGGAGATACTGAGAACAGTAATGGAAAAGGACAAGGAAGCGATCAGGGAAATAGCACAACCAAGAACAAAGGGGATGAGTTATACGCCACCTTTACTGATGTGGGTGGAACTTTGATTGGTGCAACCATAATTGCATTTAACATCGCTCCCACTGATGAAATTCCCATGCTTGCAGCTGCAACCTCTCCACCTTGGGAGTTGGCAATGATCGCCGCATCTTTGCTGATTTCTTATGGCATTGTATTTCAGGCAGGTTTTTCTAACCAGCAAAAACGTAAAGAGCAAAAGGGAATTTTTCAACGACCATCAAGCGAAACCATTATGTCCTACCTGGTATCATTGCTAGCAGGTACTTTCATGCTGTGGTTCTTTCAAAAATTAACTCTTAGCGACCCCTGGACAATGTGGTTAGATCACACATTGATACTGGGTTTACCTGCAACTATTGGTGGTGCAGCCGGAAGGTTAGCAATATGACTAAAACAGAACAACAACCAAAGCGTTCAATAGCGGAGTGGATAACATTCAGCATCGCCTCATTTATCCTAGCAATCATTGTGAGTCTAGTAGGCTACACTTGGCTGAACGAAAAAAATCAACCTCCGATCCTTTCTGTTACTAAAAAAGAAACAATTCGAGAAATTAATGGTCAGTTTTATGTTCCTTTTGAAGTTGTCAATAGTGGAGGAGACACAGCTGAGTCAGTTCAGATTATGGCTGAGTTACTGATTAAGGGCAAAGTTACAGAAACAGGAGAGCAACAGATCGACTTTTTATCTCGTGGGGAAAGCGAAGAAGGCGCATTTATATTCAGCCATAACCCGCGTCAAGGTCAGTTAACTCTGCGTATTGGTAGCTATAAATTACCATAGAGGAATGAGAAATAAAAAAATATCTTACAATATTGGATAATCTATTTGTTAGAAGTATACCCTTCCCCAACCCTCACGCCACTTGCTTTCATAGCGGGAACGTTAAGAGCGAGTTCAAAAAAGCGATCGCGTGGGTAGGGTATTTCTGTACTAACGTGCCTCTATCTTCAACACGCTGTTCGCGTTCGTAGAGAAGTCAAAATCTGCTATATAAGTCCTATATTTTATTGCTTCCCCATATTTCCGACACAATAGCGATCGCCTTTTTGAAAGCCTTGAAGAAATTAAATAATTTTAGTAAATAAATTATTGCATTTTTCTCTGATCAGAGATATAAATTAGGATTAACTGTTTTGAGGCATATTTCATCAGAAATTTATAATTTTGATGTGCAAAACTATCAAAGAAGATTTTATATCTATCATTCTTAGTATTAATAATGATGATTTATTGGTGTGTACTAGTCATGACTATTAAATTTTGGCTGATGAAGGCAATGACAATATCTCCGTTAATCTGGAAAGAACCTAATTGATAGTGGAGAAGATAATAACAAAGAGAATAATAAGTTAACTGTTAATGGTGGTAATGACACATTTCATGTCAGTCGGTGTGATGACAGTAGTTGGTTTAACCCTCTTGACCAGAGCAACGCATCACCTTATTATAAGTATTTAATTGTTAAATTTTGATAATATTAGTTTAAAAAATTAAGGAGTAAACCTTATGATGATTACGATAAATCAATTGTTGAAATTATCTGTAAAATATTTTTTAGCAATCACAGCGATAATAACGGTTCTTCCATTACCAGTTAAAGCAGCTACATTTTTAGTAACTGAGCGTGCTGCTTTAGGAGGCAACGATGAAGTTAAGTGGGATAGTTTAGGTAAAGTATTTAATCCCTCCGCTCCTGCATTTTCTGCTTTTTTACCTAACTCTTTTCTAGCAACATCGCAACGTGGTTTAGGGTTAGATATAAATATAACTCCAGCTAAGAATCCTCAAATTACTCCACCGTTTGTCTTTCAAACTTTACCTTCACCTGGCATTGAGACTAACTTCGGTCTAGGTGATTTTATTCTCTTTGGAGGTATAGACCCAACAGGTTTTATCCCTCTTCCTCCTGGTACTCCCGATCCTGGAACTCAAGGGAACGGCGGGCCTTTTTCGATTAGTTTTGCCCAGCCAGTTTTTGGCGCTGGAACTCAGATAGCTGTAGACAGTAGTAAATTGAAAATTGAAAATTCAATCGCCGCTTTTGATAACGCCAATAACCTATTGGGTACTTTCTCAGTTCCCAATATTTCGTCCCTAGCATTAGATAATTCAGCAGTATTCTTGGGAATTCGTAGTGACACCCCAAACATTTCACGACTTGTTTTTAGCAGTTCTGCTCCCCAATACGGCTTGGCTATTAATCAGGTAAGCATTCTTGCTGTTCCCGAATCAACTTATACCTTAGCAATATTAGCTTTTGGTGTTTCAGGTGCTATTTTAAAACGGCGCCAACACACTTGATATTCCCACAGGATCGAAATAGCTTTCATTTAATACAGCAGATTTCAAGTAGATGAAGTACACTTCATTCGTCTCAAAGCTAGGCATAAAGGCTATTTTACTTCTGAATTCTGACTCCTTAATTCTGAATTCTGCTGTAAGTTAGAGATTTCGGACATACTCAAACTTATGTAAGCACATAACGTAAGTTGCAGATAATTATTGTCTTTAACCAAATTCAACTCAATGTTATACAAAGAATTAGAAAATATCATAGACACTAAGATACAAAAAGCCATACGCAAGCACGAAATTATAGTTGCTTTCAGTAGTAGTATTATTGGCTTGATTTTTATCATGGGTTTATTCCATGCTATTTTGCTCAACCACAGCGAAATTCAAACATTTTGCTTGTACTGATTGTAATCAATAGCTCTTTACATTGGCACACATCGCTGGGTCAACGTGGGCAGGAGTTAGTTTTATGAAATTTGGGAGTTCTGCTGCTTTTTTAAGTGGAACTTCGGTAATGATAGTAGCTTTAACTCTTAGTTTGCGAGTAACTAAAAGTGCATCTGAATCAAAAACAGAACGTGTCCCTTGAAAATCTAAGTCTGAATTACGAATTACGAATTACGAATTAATATGACAGGTCGCCGAGTATTATTTTTAGGCATCTTTGTAAGCATCCTTCTCACCTACGCAATTTGGATTGGTGGGAGCATTCCTGCAAGCATTATCAAACTTCCTGACCAAGGATTAAACTGGTACTACTGGAAGCTTCCTCAACCAAACTTTTGGAGTCGAACAACGGCTTGGGGTATGTACCTTGGACATCAGTTTAGCATCTGTGCGTGTATCTTGTGGGCGCAGCGATCGCAGTTTAAATACAAATCAGCGTTGCACCCGATAAATTACCTTATGCTTGCCATTAATGGTATATTCATCGCTTTACACTTTCTCCAGACATATATTTGGTACGATGCTCTAGCTCAAGATACTTCAATTTGGGCTTCTCAAGGTGCGGTTGTACTTTTACTAGTCTTCGTACTGATTTTAGAAACGCCTCGACGCGGTTTGTTTTTTGGCAATTCTGTTCCATTCCATCAACAGTTTTTGCAAATTATCAAGCTGTATCACGGCTACTTTTTCTCCTTCGCCGCTATCTACACCTTTTGGTATCATCCAATGGAAGCGACTGTGGGGCACTTAATTGGTTTTCTGTATATGTTCTTGCTTCTGCTCCAATCGTCGTTAATTTTTAACCGCACCCATTTAAACCGTTGGTGGACATTCACTTTGGAAATTACGGTGCTTTTACATAGTGTGGTTGTGTCGTTAATGCTAAGACAAAGCAAGTGGCCAACATTTCTCTTTGGTTTTCTTGGCATTGTGGTGCTTACTCAACTTCACGGTTTACCTGTGGGTATCTGGACTAAACGTACTATCTACGCAGCCTTTTTAGTGAGTGTACTGGCTGTTTATGGACTGACTGAACGTGGCTTGGGCAGAATTTACGAAGTAACCTATATTCCTTTAATTGAGTTTGGGCTGGTTGGGGCAATTTACTTAATCTTCCTACTCATCTTATGGACAATTTTTCGCTTACCAGTCAAGACGTAAGTAGTATATTGCTACGGACTTGTGTTCTGAACCAACGAACTCTAGTTTTGGTCAGCAGGATGAAGTTAGCCAACTGCTAAATTATTCAAGCTGCCTTTGTAACCACTAATCTCAATCACAGCATCCGTGAGGGCAGAGAATCCATTAGTGTTATCGTTGAGTGCCAGAAAAGTCTGCCCCTTATTGCCTGTACCAAGGGTAAAAGTTGCCGCACCTTGAGCTACAAAAGCAGTTGCAGTCAATATCTGTTGTATATCTGAGAGATTTAGACTCGCAACAGTGCCAAGTTGAACTAAATTATCAGCGCTAACTGCATATAGCCCATCAATTTTATCTTGAGAAATGTTCAAGTCAGTTATTTTATCAAAGCTAGACAGCAGCGAATCACTCAGACTACTGAACACAAATTTATCAGCGCTACAACCGCCTGTGAGAGTATCACGTCCAGCCCCACCATTGAGGGCGTCATTACCAGTACCACCAACTAGTTCGTCATTTCCAGCTAATCCAAAGAGTTTATCGTTGCCGTTTTTGCCGGAAATTTGATCGTTACCAGCCCCACCACTGAGTTCATCTGCACAGTTACCACCTTTTAAAGTAATCTTTGGCACATTTGTGTCTGTGGTGGTTTTGCTGATTAATTGACCATTAGTATCATACAGATAAGTGGCAACTGCATCAGTAATGCCATCACTGTTGTTGTCAATATCTGCGGAAATTAGTTTGCCATTGCGATCGTAGTTGAAAGTGGTAATCTCATCAGAGATGCCATCATTATTTTTGTCAACTACCTGTGCAGAGAGTTTGCCGTTAGCGTCGTAACTATAAGCTGTGACTTCATCAAAGATGCCATCATCATTATTGTCAATTTTTTGTGATTTCAGGTTGTCGTTAAAATCGTAGCTGTAGATGCCAACTGCATCAATTACACCATCATTGTTGAAGTCATAGCTAGCGGATGCCCGTCCATAAGTAAAGGTTTGGACATCATCAACTCTGCCGTCGTTGTTGGTGTCACGGCTAATGGATGTTTTGTTGCCCTTGGCATCATAAGTAGAGGTTATAACAAAATCAACTTTGCCGTCGCCGTTGTTGTCAATGCTCGTGGATGTTTGGTTGCCCTTGGCATCATAAGTAGAGGTTTCGACAGAATCAACTTTGCCGTCGCCGTTTTCGTCACGGCTAAAGGATGTCTGGTTGCCCTTGGCATCATAAGTATAGGTTCGGACAGAATAAAGTTTGCCGTCGCCGTTTTCACTGCTAAAGGATGTCTGGTTGCCCTTGGCATCATAAGTATAGGTTTCGACAGAATCAACTTTGCCGTCGCCGTTGGTATCATTGCTAATGGATGTTTGGTTGCCTTTGGCATCATAAGTAGAGGTTACGACAGAATCAACTTTGCCGTCGCCGTTGTTGTCAGTGATCGTGGATGTCTGGTTGCCCTTGGCATCATAAGTATAGGTTTGGACAGAATCAACTTTGCCGTCGCCGTTGTAGTCAGTGATCGTGGATGTCTGGTTGCCCTTGGCATCATAAGTAGAGGTTTCGACATTATCAAGTTTGCCGTCACCGTTGTAGTCATCGCTAATGGATATCTTGTTGCCCTTGGCATCATAAGTAGAGGTTTGGACATCATCAACTTTCCCGTCGCCGTCGAAGTCATAGCTTTTGGATGTCAACTTGCCCTTGGCATCATAAGTATAGGTTACGACAGAATCAACTTTCCCGTCGCCGTTGTTGTCATCGCTAAAGGATGTCAACTTGCCATTCGCATCATAAGTAAAGGTTCGGACAGAATCAACTTTGCCGTCGCCGTTGTTGTCAATGCTAAAGGATGTCAACTTGCCCTTGGCATCATAAGTAGAGGTTTCGACAAAATCAACTTTGCCGTCGCCGTTGGTATCATCGCTAATGGATGTCAACTTGCCCGTGGCATCATAAGTAGAGGTTTCGACAAAATCAACTTTGCCGTCGCCGTTGGTATCATCGCTAATGGATGTCTCGTTGCCCTTGGCATCATAAGTAAAGGTTCGGACATAATCAACTTTGCCGTCGCCGTTGTCGTCAACGCTCGTGGATGTTAGGTCATAGCGGTAGGTAATAACTGAGTCTATTATCCCATCACTGTTGTTGTCTGTCCTCTCAGATATCACTTTGCCATCGACATCGTAAGTGTAAGTTGTAGTTGAGGTCATAAATTGGTGTTCCTTATCTGTTTGATTCCAGTTTTTTTACTACTGCATTTATTATTTTATTTGTCAATGCGTAAGACAGATAACATTAAAAAATTTACAATTTTACTCACCACTACTAATATTTTTTTGTTGTTGATAACGCAGTTTAAACTGTTGTTGCTGGATTTTATGATCCACAATTGGGTCAGGATAACCAACAGCATGACGTTCTAAAGGTGGAATTTTCCCAGTAACTAAATATTCTGTATCTACAGACCGCAATTCTGACACCCATTGCCGAATATATTCCCCCTCTGGATCGAATTTTTGTGTTTGACTGGCTGGGTTGAAAATCCGCACAGGTTTGGGGTCCATGCCGCTAGAAGCACTCCATTGCCAACCGCCATTATTAGCAGATAAATCACCATCAATCAAGTGCTGCATAAAATATTTTTCTCCCAATTGGGGATTAATTAGCAAGTCTTTAGTGAGGAAACTGGCAACAATCATCCGACAACGGTTATGCATCCAGCCGCTTTCGTTTAATTGACGCATTGCTGCATCTACAATGGGATAGCCTGTTCTTCCCTCACACCAAGCTTGGAAGTGTTCTTCGTTAGTTTGCCAAGGAAAATTCTTAAAGGCGTCGCGGAAAGCACCATCAGCTAATTCCGGGAAGTTATACATTGCGTGTTGATAAAACTCCCGCCAAGCTAATTCCTGTTGCCATGTGCGGATGTTAACTGCTGTTTCGTCACTGCGGCTATTTTCCTGTGCTTTTATAGTGGCTTGCCAAACAGTGCGAATGCCAATTACGCCAAATTTTAAAGCTGCACTCAGTTGTGATGTTCCGTCCACTGCGGGAAAATTGCGCTGTTCTTGGTATTCAGTAATGGCTTTATTAGTAAATTCTTCTAATCGTTCTTGTGCCGCCGCCTCTCCCGGTGAAATAATTAATTGTTCATCCCAAATAAATCCTAAATCTTTTGCTGAAGGTAGTGCGATCGCTCCTGCAACTTTGGCAATTTCCTGTTCAGCTTCCGTTAATCCCTCAACATTTTGCAATGTTTCTACTGGTTGACTCTTTGGTTTGGTAATCCAATTTTTCCAGAAGGGCGTGTAAACTGTGTAAGGACTGTTACTACCTGTGCGTAACTCCTCTGGGGAGTTGAGGATTTGATCCCAGTTTTGGTTTAGAAACTCAATACCTTTTTCTTTAAGGGCATTTATAATAGTGCGATCGCGTTCTTGTGAATAAGGCTCTACATCCCAATTCCAAAAAACAGCTTTAGCATTTATTGCTTCGGCTAAAGCTGGTATTGCTTGTACAGGATCGGCGTGGAGTATTAACAACTGGCTACCAACTTGAGCATATCGCTCTTGGAGTTTCTGCAAACAGCCAATCATATAAGTTACTCTCGCAGGAGCAACATCATCCCGTTCTAGAATATGCGGATCGAGGCAAAACATGCCCACTACCTTGGGACTCTGCTCTTTTGCCGCAGCCAGTCCCGTATTGTCAGAAATGCGTAAATCGCGCCGATGCCAAAACAGAATTAAGTCAGACATTCCATGCTATATATAGTTCACCCGTACTAGCTTAGATGCTAGTGGTACCAATAAGCATCATTCTGGCGATAAATTTATTCTTTTAATGGGCATTGGGCATTGAGAAGAAACAATGGAAGGAATTTGTTCAATAATTCTCGCCATTCCCCATGCCCTATACCCCATTCCCCGGTTTGTCAATCGGGAATAGTGGTTTTTTAGAGTGAAATTGAGTATACTCTTCTTAACAGTTAATTAGTCTTTTTGTCATGGCTAACCTAGTACTTGACGACGGTACGATTGGGAGCGATTTAGGCGAAATAGCTCGCGAACTTGCGCCTCTTGGCATTCAACTCAAACACTACGACCCAGGAACATCGCTACTCTTCCCTAATCTGCTAGACCAAGACGTTTTAACTGAGGTCGAGAAACGTTATTGCGTGGAACTGCATAACAGCGTCTTTGAATTTCTTCAGCAAGAAAATGGCGCTCTCTGGTGTGACTTACTAAATCTGCATCCAGGTTCATTCAATCTTCACCACCTAATCGCAACCTACGGTCGTTACCATACTCATCTTGCAGCTGAACCCCTCTATGTGTTGTCAGGAGAAATGATTTATGGTTTCGTGCGACTTGATGGCAGTCAGGTACAGCTTTTAGTTCAAGCACAAGACTATCTCTACATCCCTTCTGGCGTTGAGCATTGGTGCAGCCCAACTGCATCGTTGAATTTCAAAGGAGTACGCTATTTTACGATGTCTGCGGTGGGTTGCACCAATGCAGATGCTTGGGTTCCCAATTATACAGGGACTCAAGTGAGTGATTTGATCTCAAAGCCGCGTTAAAGTTCATTTATGCACGTCCTTTGAGCGACCTCACGAAATCGCGTTGCTCCCCCCTAAGCCTTGTGAAATGCGCTGTCTTTGAGTATATCCTGTAGTCTTTAAAGCAACAGTCTCGATTCAACTGTAAAGGGACTGGGGCAAAAGCCGAAGGAAATAGGCAGCTGCCAGGGTCAAAAGTGTACGGCGTGGTTCTTTAGAGAGAATATGCCAGTTGGTTGCTAATGCTTGATTCACTAACTTCACAGCCATTGCACCATCTTGCAAGCTGACTGCTCTACGGGCTAAGTACCGCAACTGGTAAGCTCTAGTAGTTCGCTTTCGTGACTTGGCGGGGTAAAGGGTAAGGGGGAAGGTGGGGCCCCCTCTGGAGATAAGGGGCAGGGGGAAAGGTTTTAAATCCCTTACCCTTTTCCCTTTCCCCTTTCCCCAGCCCGAAAAAGCGCATCTTTGGGTTGGCAGACTACTAGCTAGTGTTTCCCATTGATTAACTATTTTTGGGGCGTATAAACGTGCCCTAGAGATTGCTAATTCCCAAGAATCTAACTGCTTGAGCAAGTTTGCTGATAGTCCCCCTGAATTTACTCTATAAGGACTCCTATTTTATTTTTGAACAAAACCATAATCTCAATGGCACTGATTGAGTTCCGGCTCTATGCGAAGAAGGGGCGGCAAAAGGTTTATCAGTCTATTTTCTAGGTGGTAAGGCGGGTGTAGCTGAAGAAGCGGCAGCTAACCTCAAGAAAGCATATTCTGGGTTGATAATTGCCGGAACTCAGCACGGTTATTTGCCTGAAACCCAAATGCAGCAAGTATTAGAGGCTATTCGGATAGCCTGCCCTCACCTGCTGTTAGTGGCGATGGGCGTACCCCTACAGGAAATTTGGATTAACCAATACGCTAGCCAATTGCCTAGTATCACTTAAGCGCTCAGGTTTAAGGACTTTTTGTCAAGAATCTTGGGGATAGTAAATCCGCACCAGCCGCAGCAAATTCATTTCTAGCAGCGTTACTAAGCCAAACAGTAGCATTCGTACAGGTGCTTTCTGCAAATCACCACAGGTAACAATACCACTTACCTGATTGCAATCTAAGACAAACAATCGCGGAGTTTGTTGCAAAATGGGTAGCAACTTTATGAGTGGGGTGGAAATGGCAATTAGTTCTTTGGGATGAAACACCCGTTGATAGTCGCTACATTTACCTTTTTTGTCTGGGATCAAACTAGAGCGTTCTAAATAACCGCTAATAATATCTCCCGTCTCAATGCCGATAACATCAAAATTTTGTGCTTGCATCCAATGCAGCACTTCTTTCGCTTCCGTATCAGCTGGCATAGCTTTTAGGGGTTTTGCCACGTATTCAATGGTGATATTGTTCTCAAATAAACTCCGCAGGTCTTGAGAACGTGATTTTAGGTGTTTCATCCCCCAGCTGTGAACTCACGTTAAATAATCCTACGGTACTCACGCGATGTCTGCGACGGGCTACGCCTACGCCAGTGAAATTTTCTGTTAGATTATCCTTGCGTTAGTGTAGCTATCCCAACAAATACCATAGACCAATGTTATACCATTTTAGTTGGTATTATTTGAGTGATGATTTAGACAATTTCAGGTAACAAAATATTTCGCGTCTATAAAAAAATAAATATATATATAGTTTACTATATGAGATTAATTGATTAATTTGCAATAAAAATGTCGAAAATCCTGAGAAAAAATGTTATTACTAAAACGACGTAACGAATTGATAATTGGTAGAATTTTACCAAGATAACCAAAATTGATAATATTATTATGCCAAGAAAAGAACAAGGATGGGTTACATTTCAAACTTCAGAGGACGAGCGGAAAATTTTAGAGGAGTTTTGCGAACAGTCTCAACGCACCAAGACTGAGATTCTGCGAGAACTTGTGCGTAGTCTCACTCAGCATTCTTCAACATCAATATCACCAGCAACTCAGCAGGAACAACAGGAAGATATTAACTATGCTCAAAAGCCTGATATAGAAAGTAGTATTCAAAAGAAACCACTAAAAGTTAGCTCTCGCAATATTCTTAAAGGTGTAGTTAAACGAGTTATTTATGGAGCAGTTAATAGTGAGGTGACTCTGGAGATTATTCACAAAGTAGAATTAACTTCGATTATCACCAGAGCTTCCGCAGAAGAGTTAGAATTATCTGAGGGAAAAGAAGCTTATGCAGTTATTAAATCTAACGATATTGTCATTGCTAGAGAATAGAAATACATTGATTTTGGGTGTTAGATATTAAGAGAATAAGCTTTCTTTACTAAGATTTTGAAAAATTGAGTATATAGTTAATGCATCGCTTATGTAATAGCTATTTTTGTGTAAATGTAATACAGCATAGGGTAGCATAGCTGTGCTGATCTACTGAAGTTGACACAGATAACAGATGTGCGCTCCTATGCTAGCACTACAAAATCTGATGCATTGAGAGTTGGCGCAGTAGTCAGGGTTGCAAATAAACCGCAGCTGCCAAAACCAGCTGCACTGCCATTTTGGTTGTAGAATAACTGCCCACTCATAGAATCGTAGATAATTTTCGCTGTGCTGGGCGCCCCTAAAGAAGTGATTGTAAAATCACTGGCATTACTAAAACCTGTACCTGGAGTTGAAATAATAGCACTAAAAGTAGTTTTATCCAGGATAATCTTATCGCCTTGGGAATGTTTGAAATCAGTGTAGGCATAGTCCGTCGTAGACATCGCATCTACACCAACAGCAACACTCGCAAAAGCAGCATTGATGTTGTACAGAAATCCGTCAGCACCCGCACCACCAACAAGGGTATCGTTAACCACCCCCACCAATAAAAGTATCATTACCAGTACCACCCCGCAGCAAGTCGTTGCCACTCTTGCCGTCGATAGTGCCGTTACCCCCCTGAGCATTAATCACATCAGCGGAGTTGTCAAAACCCGTGATGTTGTTGTTAAGGTTATTGAGGAATGTCACACTGTTGGTGTCAAAGATGCTGCTAAAATTATCTTGACCTGCGATGGCATTGCATCGACTGACAATGCTATTTCTCTCGTTCCCATGCTTTGGATGAAAATGAGTCAAGCCTTATCAAGCTAGATTTTTATAACTTGTATGTTAACCGTAGCCCTTACCAAGGGGAGGATTGTGGAGGTAGGGCAAACGCATAATTACTCTTAACCTTTTTGAATCGCTGCTTGATAGCGACCTAGCGCAATTAAAGGAAAGTATTGTTGATACAGATGATACTTGAGATAAAAATGGCAAGGGAAGCCAGTACCTGTAAAGTCAGCCTCAAACCAAGTACCATCTGGCTTTTGAGTTGTCACCAGATAGCCAATTCCTCGCTCAATCACATCAAGAGGTAATTTACCTGTTGCTTCACCTGCTGCTATCAACCCAATTAAAGCCCAAGCAGTTTGAGATGCAGTACTATTTCCTTTGCCTTTGAGACTAGGATCGTTGTAACTACGGCAAGTTTCGCCCCAACCACCATCTGGATTTTGACATCCAACTAACCAAGCTGCTCCCCGTTCTATACTGAGTTTATGTCTTTGAGGATCGATTAACGCCAAAGCTGACAAAACGCCACTAGTGCCGTAGATATAATTTACACCCCAACGACCAAACCAACAGCCTTCAGTTTCTTGTTCGTGCAAAAGATAAGTAAGCGATCGCTCCAAATTATCACTATCAATTGCCAAATCACAAGCACCCAGCATTTCTATAACCCTAGCGGTAACATCTGCGGTGTTTGGATCGATCATCGCTTTCAAATCGCCATAAGGAATCGAGTTGAGCCAATCTTGATCGTTATCCAAATCAAAAGCAGCCCAACCGCCTGGTTTACATTGCATAGATGCAATCCAGTTTAAGGCACGAGCGATCGCAGCTTGCTTGATTTTTTCATTCGGGAGTTTCACCAAATGTAGAGCCATCACCACCACCGCGGAGTCGTCTACATCGGGATAAAAGCGATTCTCAAACTCAAACGCCCAAGCCCCTGGTTTTCCTTGACGATTTTTGACAGCCCAATCTCCGTAATCTAAAATTTGTTTTTGTAACAACCATTCTCCAGCTTTTACCACAGATGGATGATCTGCTGCAAAGCCAGATTCTATCAAAGCACGCATCGCCCAAGCTGTATCCCAGACGGGTGAAATACAAGGCTGAACTCGATAACTATCTTCTGTTTCAATCACAAAGTTATCAATTGCTTGCAAACCGCGTTCTACAATGGGATCGCTTTGGTCATAATCTAGAGACCGTAAAGCTAGCATAGAATTCAACATCGCCGGAATAATACCGCCCCAGTCGCCTGTAGCTTCTTGGCGCTCTAAAATCCATTTTTCGGCGGCTTTGATGCCTTCTTGGCGGAAGGGTACTAAATTCAGGCTTTCTGCCAACTTGAACCCCCGATCTAGGGTGAGGAATAAATCTGTCCAATCGCCACTTTCGGGTAATTCCCACCGGACTTGATCGATACCTTCAGCGTATAGCTCGTCTAGATTGATGGTTGGGTTGGTGAGATAAACAGGTTTGCGATCGCATACAATCAGTAATGGTACGGTGCTGGAACGTGCCCAGCTAGACATTTCGTAGATATTCACAGGGAAAGCATTTGGCAACAACATCACCCAAGCTGGTAGCGAGGGAATACCGCGCCAGTTGTAGCAGCCAATCAAGGCTAAGTGTAACTTGGTAAAAATCCGAGTTTTGCTGATACCACCTCGTTGGAGAATAAAAGCTTGCGCCCGAATCATCGCCGGATCGGTTGCTGGTACACCTAGCAGTCTTAGCGCCATGTAGGCTTCAACCGAGGTGCTAAGTTCTCCGCCATCACCGTAGTAAAGTTCCCAGCCGCCATGCTGCCGTTGCTCTTGACGCAAATATGCTTCAACTTTGTGTAAAGGTCTGGTTTGGTCTGTTCCCCAAATTTTATGCAGGAGGACGACTTCAGCAGTGATGGTGACATTAGATTCTAACTCTGCCCACCAATAACCTGCCAGATTTTGAATCGAAAGCAGATATTCTTGGCTAGCTGCGATCGCATCTGCGACTTGATTGACTTTTACTTTGTATTGTGTATGCATGAAAAACTATTTAACCTCAACACCCAACACTAGATATGAACACGGTACTATAGCCAAAAAACTTTTTTTCATCTATCAATAGACATAGTATTGTGTCTGAGTCACTGATAATTTGCAATAGGTCATGGATGTAATTGTATTAGGATTGATGCTGTTATCCTTGACAATTTGGTTGGGATTACTGAGTTTTTGGGGACAGTTTTGGCGGACAGACCAGCAATTAGAGTTTACAGAAACTCAGCTAGAATCGCTACCTGTGGTTTGTGCTGTAGTTCCAGCCCGTAACGAAGCGCAATTGCTACCAACTACACTGCGATCGCTCCTACTCCAAGATTACCCTGGTTCTTTCAACGTGTTTTTGGTAGACGATCGCAGCACAGATCAGACAGCAAATTTTGCCGAAGGGGTTGCCCACGCTGTCGGTAAACCCCAACAATTGCATATTATCTCAGGTGAATCACTGCCTCCCGGTTGGTCGGGTAAACTTTGGGCAATTGAGCAAGGCATAAAGAGCGCGAGTTTATTTGCACCCGATTATTTTTTATTGACTGACGCAGATATCGAACACGATCCTGCTAATCTCCGCCGACTCGTGAACAAAGCTATGCAGGAAGATTTAGACTTAGTTTCGGTAATGGTGCGACTCAGGTGTGAAAGCTTTTGGGAAAAACTTTTGATTCCAGCTTTCGTCTTTTTCTTCCAAAAACTCTATCCTTTTCACTGGGTGAATAATCCCAACAATCCTACAGCCGCAGCTGCTGGGGGATCTATTTTGATTCGTAAAGAAGCTTTAGAGCGAATCGGGGGAATTCAAGTGATTCGCCAAGCTTTAATTGACGATTGTGCCTTGGCTCAGGCTGTTAAGAGAGGGACTGGGGAATTCGGGGCCCCCTCTGGGGATAAGGAAACAAGCAGACAACTTGCTGCAAGTCTTTTCTCTGTTCTCCAATCCCAAATACCCAATCCCAAATACCCAATGCCCAATCAAGGTCGTATCTGGCTGGGATTAAGTAGCTTGACTCGTAGCTTGCGCCCTTATGACTCGCTAGCGACGATTTGGGATATGGTTGCTCGTACTGCTTATACCCAACTGAATTATTCACCATTAATACTATTGGGAACTTTGGTGGGAATGCCTCTGATTTATTTAACTCCACCTGTATGTGTGATTCTGGGTACAGTCTGGAGCAATTGGGCGATTGCATTTACAGGTTTATTAGGATGGCTGTTAATGACTTTCGCTTACTACCCAACGATCCGCTTTTATAAATGTTCTGTCTGGTTCGCCTTGAGCTTACCTGCGATCGCTTTTCTTTATACCCTGATGACTCTAGACTCAGCAATACGTCACTGGCAAGGGCGCGGCGGCGCTTGGAAAGGAAGAGTTTACTCCAAACCAGATAATTTATAGTTGGGATGTGGAGGCTTATAAAGGCGATCGCAGTATCAAAGGCAGCAAAGATGAGTAACAAAACTTTGACAAATAGCAATTATTGTATAATTAAGCAAATAAGCGTCAATATCTATACAATACTGTTTATTTGCTGCATTAGGTAATTAGACATGAAATATCGTCTATTATATTTGCTTTTTTTTGGCTCTAGCTTACCACTATTATTTGCTCAACCTACATTTGCACAAGTCACCCAAATTACTGGAATTAAATATAGATTAACTGAGAAAGGTTTGGAAATTATTTTAGTTACTCCTAGTCCCAAAAATCTACTGAGTTTTCCTACAAGACAAGCTAAGACACGTATATTTAATATTCCCAAAGCTCAATTGTCTTTACCTTGTGGCAAATTTTTTCGTCGAGAAAACCCAGTCCAAGGAGTTCAATCTATTAGTGTAACTTCTGAGAATACTAACCAAGTCAGTGTTGTGGTACAGGGTGAAAAAAGCTTACCAAAAGTTATAGTATCTATAAGTCTAGCAAAAATTGATTGCATCAAATGCAGTTTTCAATATCCAGAAGAATTAAGAAAAAAAGGGATTGAAGGGATAGCCGAGGTGGTTTTAGATATTGATGAACAAGGTAATGTCACTCAAATGAGCTTAGATCGTTCAAGTGGTAATACTGAACTTGATAATGCTGTGTTGACGCAAGTAAGAAAAATGAAGTTTATAGATAATGCCTGTGGGCAAAAAAATATTTTCCTCAGAGCTAATTTTATAATACAGGGGTCACTACTTTATCAACAAGCAATTGAAGAATATAAAATGAGAGGACGACAAGAATCTCTTCGGCAACGGTTGAGAAAAGAAGGAGAATAGGTGCAGAAAATAAATCTTTCAACCCAAGTATTTTTGGGAGCGCTCACCCTAAATTAAAGTATGCCTAAAGTGGTTAATTAAAAGAATTATGACAGCCGCAACACCAACAAATAATCCTGTTATTGTCCCCAAAAAGCTGCCTTTTCTAGAGTCAATTTGTTGGCAAACTGCTGATGTATATCGCTTTACTTCAGAAGAAATGTTAAGTCGCTACGAGCGTGGTTGGCAATATCGCAATCTATTTAATAATCTTGAAGGTGAAGAACTCAATTTCCTTAAGCAACTCGCTAGACGTTACAAATCCTGGTTACAAGTTTATTTATGACCTTCAGGTTTGAACACCACAATAAAATTCTCACAGTTCTTGAATCCTTGGATTCGGACATACTTAGGAAGGGTTCTGCTTACTTCGGTGGCGGAACCCTTCTGGCATTTGAGTTTAAAGAATATCGCTGGAGTCAGTTGATTTTATCGCTTCTGTTGATACAGAAGGCTACAAATACCAGCGGACAGTGGTATTTGAGGGTGGGCATGAAGCATTATTTCGTGATTTAAGTAAAATCCAAGTTGGACGTAGCACAACTGACCAATATGGAATTCGGATGATAGTTATTGTAGATAATCTGCCGATTAAAATGGAAATTGTTGCCGAAACTCGTTTTCAACTAGACCTACCAAGATATCCAAAGTGGTCACTTGTTCTCTGCTTAAGCTTCAATGACTGTTTTACCTCTAAGCTGCTGTCAAATTCTGACCGTTATGCCGATGACAGCGTTGAGGCAAGAGATTTAATCGATTTAGCAGTTCTCAGGCTGCGATCGCCAATCCCTCAAGTATCAATTGAGAAGGCTGAAAAAGCATATCAGGTTATACGCCCTTTGATAAGAGCGATCGCACTATTTCAGGGAAGACCGGATTACAGAGAGAAATGCTTTCTTGGTCTGCAAGTGGATCGAACTCAGATACCCAAAATTATCGACGGTATTGATTTGCTATCTACAGATTTAGGTTTATCTAACACTCCAAGGACTTTTCAAGAACAACATGGTATCTTTGGTGATTTAGAAACACAAATTGAAAAACGAGAAGATTCTTAAACAAATAGCGATCGCCCCATGCCCTATGCCCTATGCCCCTAGATCCTTGAAGCTGTTTGTTTAGTACTGGCGGGTTCAATAGGTAATGGTTGAGCAGCTTTCAACACCACGTCCAAGAATCCTGGAAACAGCACCTCTAAATCTTCACGCCGCAGGATGTTTATATGGTGTGTCCCTTCTTTGCGTGTTAAGACTATCCCCGACTCCCGCAAAATCTTGAAGTGGTTGGACATAGTTGATTTTGCGATCGCAAAATCAAATTTGGCACAGCATTGTTCCCCCTCAGTCGCCAACAGCCGCACAATCTCTAACCGCACCGGATCGCCCAATGCATACAACACGCCTGGTAAAGAAATATTTTTTCTATCTGGGTGATAAAGGAATTTCATAGTTGCATTATCTCATCAGGTGGCATATATTTTTATTATTCGATATTATCGAATAATAGAATTAAGTAGGAAGGCAATTTATGTCATCCATTACAAACGTCACAGAAGCCACGTTCAAGCAAGAAGTCTTAGAAAGTGAAATTCCGGTATTAGTGGACTTTTGGGCCCCGTGGTGCGGCCCTTGCCGGATGGTCGGCCCAGTCGTCGATGAAGTTGCTGCTGAATACGAAGGACAGGTGAAATTTGTGAAGTTAAACACAGATCAAAATCCTACTGTCGCTAGCCACTATGGAATTCGCAGCATTCCGACATTAATGGTTTTTAAAGGAGGTCGGCAGGTCGATACTGTCGTAGGGGCGGTTCCAAAAACTACCTTGAATAAGACCTTAGCACAGCATCTTTAATTTAAGTGAAGGGTAGTGGGGACTGGGGACTGGGGACTGGGGACTGGGGAACTCGGGGCCCCCTCTGGGGATAAGGGGCAATGGGGACTGGGGACTGGGGACTGGGGACTGGAGATTAGGGAGAGACTTCTTCAATATTCTTTGTCCCCCTTGTCCCTCCACAGTTATGAGCGCCGGAAGTCGGCGCTTAGACTTTTCTCTTTGTCCCAGTCCCTAATCCCCAGTCCCCAATCCCAGATCATTTTGTTTCAACTAACGGGGAAAGAGCGAAATGGACTTGAAATTGCATGGTAAATCCGCCTTGGTAAGTGGCTCAACCGCAGGTATTGGAATGGCGATCGCTCTTGGGTTAGCTCAAGAGGGTGCATCAGTAATTGTCAACGGTCGGTCTGAAGAAAGAGTAGCTCAAGCGATCGCTAAAATTAAGCATTCTACACCCGATGCGAAAGTTTCTGGTGTTGTTGCTGACGCAGGCACTGCATCAGGGGTAGAGAAACTCATTCAGGAGGTTCCTAACGTTGATATACTCGTAAACAATGTGGGTATTTATGAGCCAAAAACCTTCTTTAATATTACTGATGAAGACTGGTCAAAGATATTTGAGGTTAACGTCCTCAGTGGAGTCCGTTTGAGTCGGCAATATCTGCAAAAGCAGCTAGAGCAAAATTGGGGACGGATAATTTTTATTTCCAGCGAATCTGCGATTCAGATCCCAGTGGAAATGATTCACTACGGCACGACTAAGACGGCACAACTTGCCATTGCCAGAGGTTTAGCAGAAATGACTATCGGGACTGGAGTCACAGTAAACTCAGTCCTACCAGGGCCAACTCGTTCAGAAGGAGTTGAAGATTTTATCAACAACCTGGCGCAGGAACGCGGTATTACTCGCGCTGACGTTGAGGCGGAATTTTTTCAAAATGTGCGTCCAAGTTCCTTAATCAAACGCTTTGCAACTAATGAAGAAGTAGCAGCGATCGTAGTTTACCTTTCTAGCCCCATAGCATCAGCAACTAATGGTGCAGCTTTGCGGGTAGATGGTGGCGTTATTCGGTCGATTGTTTAGTGTGTGGGATTAGGGACTGGGGATTGGGGATTGGGGAGAAATAACCAATGACCAATGACTAAAATAATTTGGAGATATAACCAATGAGTACTGATATCAACTTATTCTCTCCTTACCAATTAGGAAATCTGGAACTACCGAATCGGATAGTGATGGCACCGTTAACTCGAAACAGGGCAGGTCAGGGAAACGTGCCACACCAACTAAATGCTACCTACTACGTCCAACGTGCTTCCGCCGGACTGATTATTGCTGAAGCAACACAGGTAACTCCTGAAGGACAGGGTTATCCTGCAACACCAGGAATTCATTCACCAGAACAAGTAGAGGGATGGAAGTTAGTAACCGATGCTGTGCATCAGCAGGGAGGAAGAATTTTTCTGCAACTATGGCACGTAGGCAGGATTTCTCACCCTGATTTACAACCGAATAAAGCTTTACCTGTAGCACCTTCTGCCATTGCTCCTAAAGGTGACGCTGCAACTTATGAGGGGCCAAAACCCTTTGTTACTCCCCGTGCTTTAGAAACTTCGGAAATACCGCAGATAGTCGAACACTATCGTCAGGGAGCGGCAAATGCCCTAGCGGCTGGGTTTGATGGCGTGGAAATTCACGCAGCTAATGGTTATTTAATAGATCAGTTTCTCCGGGATGGGGCGAATCAACGCACAGATAAATATGGAGGTGACATTGAAAATCGTGTCCGATTTTTGTTGGAGGTGACAGAGGCGGTAACTAGTGTGTGGGATTCTAATCGAGTAGGAGTACGTTTTTCTCCCAGTGGGACTTATAACGATATGCGTGACTCCAATCCCATAGAGACATTCGGTTATGCGGCTCAAGCGTTGAACCAGTTTAATTTGGCATATCTGCATATTTTTGAGGCAATAGAGGCAGACATTAGACATGGCGGGATAATTGTACCCACTAGTCATATACGCGATCGCTTTACAGGTACACTGATCGTCAATGGTGGTTATACTCGTGAAAAAGGCGATGCTGTACTGGCAAACAAAGCAGCAGATTTAGTTGCCTTTGGCACGTTATTTATATCAAACCCCGATTTACCGCGACGCTTGGCTTTGAATGCACCACTAAATCAAGCAGATCCAGCAAGCTTTTATGGTGGCGATGAAAAAGGATATACAGACTATCCATTTTGGTCAGCTGCTAACGAGCCGGTAGCTAAGGCGTAATTCTTTTCATCTAAATAATTAAAATCCCCTTTCCACACTCGAAAGTATCAAATCCAACTGAGAAGTTTGAGATTTTTCCAAGATACAACAAAATGGTTGTGTAAATTGGTTGTGAACTATGAAAGATACTTTAGAAGAAGCGGAAATCAAAGAACGTGTTAACGATTGGCTAGCTGCGTTTAGTGCAGGCGACAAACCCTTTGATTTTTCTGTCTTAGACAATCTTTATTGGCAAGATGAACAATTGCTCGCCTTCGATACCCTCTCGCCGCAGACCACTCGAATTCAAGGATGGCAATCTTATGAGGAGATATGGAAGCCCTTCATGACAGCAATGGCACAGTGGCAAGTTGAATCAGTTGGAGATATTCAGATATTTACAGGCGATAATATTACCGTCTCTGCTCTGATTTTTGAGAGTACAGCAGCTACCATAGCGAATGAGGCGGTTAAAATTACGGCTCATGCGACGCTTGTGTGGCAAAAGCGAGAGGGACAATGGCGGATTATCCACGAGCATATCTCTAATCCGGTTAACATTGCCAATTAGAGAGAAACATAATTACATTGCCCTGCTCTTTAACGTTTTCAATCACTTTAGATATAAAATCCGAAATCTTGTCATAACTCAACTATCAGGAGATTCTCATGAGTTCCATCACTCAAACCCAAGCTTTAGATGTACCTAGTGCGATCGCTCAACGTCGTTCCATCAAAACTTTTAAAACAGACCCCATCACCCCAGAACTACTCAAACAACTAGTAGAGTTAACCGTGGCTGCACCCAGCAGCTATAATATCCAGGACTGGCAAATTATTCTTGTGCAAGATGAAACACAAAAGGCCGCACTATCAGCAGCATCTTTTAATCAACAGCAAATTGTTCAAGCACCTGTAACCTTTGTCTTTGCCGCCGATCCTAACGCAGGCGAACAAAACTTGGCCCCAATTCTAGAGCAGGGACTGGAAACTGGGGCATGGAATGAAGGTACAGTAAACTACTTTAAAACCGCCGTTCCGCAATTTCAATCAACGCTGGGCGACAAGCGACGCGAATATGCGATCAAAGATGCCATCATTGCCGCTACCCATTTGGTGTTAGCAGCAGAAAGTCTGGGATTATCCACTTGTTTTATGAATGGTTGGATTGAGGATCAAGTAAAACAAGTGATTGGTGCTGGGGGAAATTCAGATTTAGCGATCGCTGTTTTAGTTCCTGTTGGCTATGCAGCAGAACCACGCTTAAATCCAGGTCGTTTGCCATTTTCCTCCAACGTCTCTGTGGATAGAATCGGTAATCCTTATGCAGGGTAGTTCTCTTTAAATCGGGAATTGACATATATAGGACTCCGATTTGATTTCTGAAAATATACTGAAACTGAAAAGCCAGTTTTCTCAAGGTTTTATCTGAAATCTTGTTCAGAAATCAGATGTGAGTCCTATAGTCGTTACTGCATGGTTAAGGTAGAGAAAATCGAGTCAATTAGCTGAATTATTTAAAACCTCAGCGATCGCCTGGGAAATCGGTAAGCCAGAACAGCGTTCCAGCCAGAAAAACTCGCCAACTGGATTAACTTCAAGGAATACATGACGACCATCAGGAGTCAAAATAATATCAAGCGCCCCATAGTTTAAACGGAATTCTGCCATGAGTTTGAGCAATTTCTCTTCGACATCTTTGGGCAAAGTGTATGACGCCCAAGCGTCGAGTAAGGCGATTCCCTGTTTGCGCCAGTCATAACGTGCTTTATCCAAAGCTTGAGAATCAACCGCAGCCGTTAGCACACGCTTACCTACAATAATTGTCCGCAATTCCAATGCCTTGGGAATTTTCTCTTGAAATGTCATTGGGCAGAAACGTAAGCCATCAAGGTTGTCTAGATCCTGGGATGAAATTGGATTTGTAAACACAACTTTTTCTCGCCCTTGCTCATCATAAATAGCAAAGGAAGAGAGCATTTTTGTAATCATTCCCTGCTGACACTCTTGGGCAAATTGCTTTACTGCAACTGGATTATTTGTAGTCAGAGTGCGTGGCGTATCTAAACCGATATCTCTTGCTATTTGTAATTGCAGTTGCTTATTTTCGGCTCGGCGAATATTTGGCATAGGGTCAAGATGAAACCCCCTGATACTAGCAATCATTCCCTCAATACTGACGCGAGATTCTTTCAATGAGGCTTGTCTAAGTTGCCTGTCCATCGAGTGGGGAATTTTTGATCCAATTGCAATGCGCCGATACCAAACTGCTGACACTTCATCTAAATCTAATGTCTGGTCATCGACACTCAGAATCACTCGCTTAGTACTACCATAGTAAATATCTAACTGTATTTCTGTGGGAAATCGGTCTGTGTCAAAACGAAATGCTTTCTTTCCTTGAGCTTCAATTGCCTGAATAACTAGAGGAATACTTTCGTTATCTTGGCTGTGAGTAATGATTAAAACAGTCATTTACAAATATAGAGAATGAAGTACGCTACAGATAAATATAGAAATTATCAGTTGGTTTGGAATTTTTAAGTAAGAGCATTTTACTTCGGATTTGTTGAAAGTAGTGCAGATGCGATCGCTAAAGCAATTGGATAGTCCAAATCTCTCTCCAGCATTCCCCACTCTCCTGTAGGATTAATTTCTAAAAAAACATATTCTCCTGATGGTGTTTTAATAAAATCAAATGCTCCAAAAACTAGTCCAAACTTGGACATAAAGGCATCCAAACAGCGGATTAGTTTATCAGGTAATTGATCTGGTTGCCAGGTAAGAATCTCTTTTGTCTCGCGTCGCCAATCCTGCGTAGATGCTGCATACTTAGACGCATCTAGCGCCCCGACAAAGAGATTGCCATTCACATACACTACCCGTAGTTCTTGCTGTTTAGGGATTTGTTCTTGAAACACAACTGGACAATAGCGCAGTGTTTCAGCATCAAGTAAATCTTCTTCTTTAACGGCGCTGGTATACATGAAAAAAGAAGAGGCTTGCATTCCAGAAGAAAGAGGTTTGAGCAGCTTGACAATCATTTTTCCCTTAACTTGGTGGAAAAATTCTCGTGCTTCTTGAGGATTATTGGTGACGAGAGTCCGAGGTATGACAAGACCTACTTCCGATGCAACCCGCAGTTGGCGTAACTTGTTTTCAGCTGCACTTATCCGATGTAAATCATCCACCCACTTAGCTTCTCTCAAGCTGTCCCAAAAGCCATCTAAGACTGCGAGTGATTCATTAGAACAGACTGCTTGAAATTGTGGAGCCAATTCTTTACCAAGATCGGGTTGCCAAATACGCCGCATCCATACTGCTTGTACTTGCTCGGTGTTGAGAAAGCAATCGTTATATTCTAGTGTATGATTGCTACTGGAGTTACTTAAGTTAGCTTGGAGTTGGAGTGCGATCGGAAACTTATCAGTATCAAGACGAAATGGCTGTGCGCCTAGTTTTAATAATGCTTCTGCAACTCTATCTATTGTAAAGTAATCACCACTATGGGTAATTAATAAAACTACATCACGATCAAGGCGCATAAAATGTTTTTATTAGTTTTTGCATTTTCACTATTGTTAACTATTGAGAAAGCAAAATTTTAAAAAAGTGAACTTAATTTTAATGGGAAGCCAACTCCTAGATGAAGTTGGCAAAGCTAACTGTATTTTTAATTCTGACAATAGTTTCAAAACCGCATCTCTGGTGTAGTCAAAAGTATGCAGCTATGAAGGTGAAGACGGCGAGCTATCCTCACCATCTGAAGGATACTTCTGAGTAACAAATCCCTCATCACTATCAGAAGGATACTTCTTGGTTACTATAGTGGCATCTTCTTGATCGGATGGATACTTCTCAGTTTGGACAACTTCATCATTCTTCTTGTTTGTAGCATGATTGCATCCACCGAGAATCGCTTTTGATTCTTCATCAGAAAGGTCTTCAAGGCTTTGCCCCTCCAAGAATCGAGCAAAGAATGGTACTGCTTGTGAATTCAACTCTTCTGGTTTGTTTTCAGACACAATCTTCCTCCTATAAAAACTGAACTAAATTTATACTGTATCTGATTATATGACATAATACTTACCAATATCTTTGCCAAAATAAGAGTTTATACATCAACTAACTCTCGGAAATTAGCGAAGAGATTAACTTAGCAAAATAAGTATTAATTTATCTTTTATTAAATATTTAATTTTGGGTAATTATGTTTATATAGAGTTAAAAATATAATAATTTTTCTTAAGCAAGTATGGACGGGGTGCAATTGCTCATGCACCAAAAACTTATTTGAAGCTGGTAATTGATATAGCACCCATAATAGAATTTCGGCTTGTAGGTATCAACGTGGGTTTAGCTTCAGACAATGACAGTTGACAAAGTTGAAGTAATTAGTAAAGTTCAGGCAATTGTCAAAAGATTCACTTAAATACCTGAATAATCATCTTTAAAAACACGACATTTCCAAAAATTATTCACTTCAAAATAATTCAAAATATTCTCTTTGCTCCCAGTTAGTCACCTGCTTTAAATAGTCTTCTGATGGCTGATCGGCGACGGACTGCAAAAAACGATTAATTTCACTCTGTTTCATCTTAATGATGAAGTTGATGAACTGCTGCCCCATTTTTTGAGAAAAAAGTTCGCTTTGGCTCAAATATGAAATTGCCTCTGGCAAACTTTTGGGTAAGGTCGGACTTTCTGTCGCGTAAGGTGACTCCGTTGGGGAACCAGGATCAACTTTACGATCTACACCATCTAATCCAGAAATCAATCGCCTGTTACCCTCCTGGTGGTTACACCATCTTCATCTAGATAATGGCGATCGCTGATACCAAATCCGTGATTCATTTGCCACCCATTAGATTTCTGAAATACTTAGCCCCCGATGACATTCTTTGCATACGAAAATATTTTAATCTTACTAATTATTCGGCTAGTGCGCGATCGCTACTTGACGAAATGGATAATACTTAATAGTGGGAATAAAAGAAAAACTAGTCAGGTACAGCACTATGGCTAAGTCTGTGATCTATTTCATCCATGTCGAAACCTAATTAATTAGTTTTTCAATTTTTTGAAGGAGAGAAAAATGAAGAAGTTCGCCAGTTTAATGATTGTCGGGGCAGTATTGTCAATTACTGCGCCAGCCTTTGCTGAAAATCGTGCAGTTAATATCAATATTGGCAGTATTGGTGGCCCCTTAGATAATGCCGCTTTGCAAACAATTCGCCAAGTTATCGGGTTTGCAGTCGGCACTAGCACCGTCGATAAATTCATTGTATATAGTCCTAGAGCAGGATCTCCTATTCCCATCGAAGGAGGTTTATCTGCTTGTGCTGAAGCTGGCTTCGGCATAAGCAATACAAAATTTAATGCTTTTATTCAACAACTGCGTTCAATTAATCCCAAATCAGGGACTTTCTACAATGTAGAACTTACTGCAAGCTGCAAACTAAAATAGACGTTTGCACTTTAGCGCGGTAGGATGGGCTTCGTACCTCAGCCCATCCATCAAGTTACACAACTTTTTTTCATCACCCAAGCCCAAAGATTGATTTTAATGATATTGACAAAACTTTACCTTTGTGGTGATTACAAGCCCTGCGACCTTTAAAGAAGTTGTATCCCCAGCAAAGCTGATAAATCTAGAGAGGCGAGGTGTTGATAAGCTTGATCGATGACCCGCTTACCTCTAAGAAAGCCTGTATTAGCTCCAGGACAGATATACTGGAGAGTTTCTGGTGTAAAATGTTCTAACAATAATCGAAGGCTTTGAATTTGCCTTGGCCAATGAAAGGTTTTAGCTGTCCGTAATGGTACTGGTAGACCATACTGGTTAGGGAGTAAATGGCGACCAGCAAATAATATACCTCCAAATTCACTGTAGTAGAGACAAGATGAGCCAGGAGAATGGCCTGGTGTCCAAATTACTCGTGCTGCGGCATCAAGAGTAAATTCTTGCCTAAAAGTAGTTACGGTTAAGCCTGGTAATAAATAGGCTTCTTGCTCTTGAATTAGCACCTCGCAGCCAAAGGCTTGCTGAAATTCAGCAGTCTTACCAATAGCGCTGCGATGGGTGATAAATAACCAACGCACGCCTTGATGCGATCGCAAAAAATCTTGATTTGTTTTTTCTAATGCCGGGCAATCTATGAGGATATTGCCTTCATTTCTTACAATAAAATAAGAGGTTCCCCCTAATGTGTCCCGATTGGGTGGAAAGGCAAAAATGCTCTCTTGGGCGAAGTCAGATTGCAGAGAACCTGCGCTGAGAACTTCGTTAGGGAAGACAGCCCGTGGCGGCTTAGTTGTATGACTTGGCTGTTGAGGTAAAGGGCACATAATCAAAGAACCGAAACTGAGGAGTTGTGGATAATTTGATTACAGTGCGGAAATTCTCAAAAATTGAAACTTGAGCATTAACCAGCACTGTTAACCGTTGTGAAAAAAATTGGGATTTGAGGTCTACCTTGTAGTTAATGCTATGGTGCTAAAGCTACTGGTGGGGCGTTTTGTCAAAATTACCGAACGATAACATGGCATTTTGGTTTCTGTTTATCCTCCTGTTGGGGCTAGCTACTTATCTAATGGTGCAGCGCAGCGTTGCTCACATTACCCGAACACCAGTATGGTTGTTATGGCTGGTTTTAATGACACCAGCATTCCTGTTAAGTGGGTGGACGCTAATTTACGGGCCGAAACAATCTCCACCACCACAGCTGATCCTCTGGTCGATATTTATCTGCACAGTCTTGTACTGGGTGTTGTTTCAATGGGGGCGTCAAGTACCAAGAGATACACAGACCGAAACCCAAACCCAAGCCTCAGAATCACAACCAAATATCCAGCCTACCCCAGAACCAATAGTGCGTCCCATTGAATCAACGGAAGAAACCCAACTACGAAATTGTTTTCCTTGGTCTGTATACTACGTTCAAAATATTGAGTATCGACCACAAGCCGTGATTTGCCGAGGGCAGTTGCGAACTAAACCTAGCAATGCTTACCAGCAGATTAAAACTAATATTGAAGCACAATTTGGCGATCGCTTCTTGCTGATTTTTCAAGAAGGCTTGAATGGCAAACCTTTCTTTGTCCTGGTTCCTAACACTCAAGCTGCAAAACAGACAGATACACCACCACCACGCAATCAAGAACGGTTAACTCGCCCAGGATTAGCGCTGATGCTACTAGCAGCTACTTTGATCACTACTACCTTGGTAGGATTGCAAAATGCTGGTGTTACTCTGCCGCCTATTTGGCAAATTGGATCTTTGTTCAAACTTCTATCTAATCCAGATGTCCTATTCAAAGGATTACCTTATGCTCTAGGATTGATGACTATTTTAGGCATTCACGAACTTGGGCATTATTTGACTGCTAGATTTTACAAGATTCGCTCGACGTTGCCTTACTTTATTCCCGTACCTTTCTTTTTGGGAACTTTTGGTGCATTTATTCAGATGCGTAGTCCCATTCCTAACCGCAAAGCTTTATTTGATATTAGTATCGCTGGGCCACTTGCAGGTTTTGTTGTTACCTTGCCATTACTAATATGGGGTTTAGCTCATTCTGATATAGTTTCCCTGACTGAAAAAACCCGACTTTTAAATCCTGATGCGCTCAATCCCAAGTATTCAATTTTACTGGCTATACTCTCGAAGTTAGCTTTGGGAAGTCAGTTAACAGCAAAATCAGCCCTCGATCTGCATCCAGTTGCACTAGCAGGTTTTTTAGGACTAGTTGTCACGGCGTTAAATTTAATGCCTGTGGGACAATTAGATGGAGGTCACATTGTCCATGCAATGTTTGGACAACGAACTGCGATCGCAATTGGTCAAATTGCTCGTGTGTTGTTGCTATTACTTTCTTTAGTTCGAGAAGAATTTTTGGTGTGGGCAATTATATTATTATTTATGCCATTGATTGATGAACCTGCACTGAATGATGTCACTGAATTGGATAACAAACGTGACGTTTGGGGGTTACTAGCAATGGCTTTGTTGATTATGATTATTTTGCCATTACCGCAGGCGATCGCTAACTTTTTGCAAATTTAGAAAGTAAAACAGAATTCAGGAGTCAGAATTCAGGAGTCAGAATTCTGAAGTAAAAGAGGCTTGATACCTGGCTTTGAGGCGAATCGTTTTGTACTTTACTTTCCTTGAAATTAGCTGTATCAGCGATCGCGATCGTTATCTCTCAGCAGCCCATAGATTTGTCTATGATGTTTTCCCCTTGTCTCCTTGTCCTCTTCCATGACATTCTCAAGCTTTATCGTTTTGCTAATTCTGGAGTCCGCCCTTTTAAGCCAATCATCAATTTCAGCATAAATACTTTTAATATCGGTACTCGCTGCAAAAACCATAAACCCAGACGACGAACCACCACCACAGGGAAGAAATTATTAGAAAATATCCGATCTAACAAATCGGTGAAACCTAAAATTGTCAGATTCTCTAGCTGACGCCAGCGTTCATAACCTTTGAGAATCTGAATATTGCCAATATCTTTACCCGCCTTGTGCGCGGCTTGAATTACTTGTGCCAAAGCTGCGGCATCCCGAATACCCAAATTTAAACCTTGTCCGCCGACGGGATGGCAATTGTGCGCCGCATCACCAATTAATGCTAGTCGGGGGAGAACATAGCGATCGCTTTGCATGAGTTGGACTTGAAAAACAAAGCGATCGCCTAGTAATTCCAGTTTCCCCATTTGATCGCCATAGCGGCGGCTGAGTTCTGCCAAAAATTGCTCGTCATTTAAAGCACACAAAGCTTTTGCTTCTTCATGGGGGGCAGTCCAGACAATGCGGCAACGGTTTCCCGGTAAAGGTAAAATCGCAAAGGGGCCGCTAGACCAAAATTTTTCGTAAGCCGTGTTATTGTGGGGTTTTTCTGGTTTGACAAAGGCGACAATACAAGATTGCCAATATTTCCAGCCCGAAGTTTTGATTCCAGCCGCTTGCCGAATTGGCGATCGCGATCCATCTGCGGCTACAACTAATTTGCTCTTGACTGTCTTTAGTTGATCGGCAATTTTAATATCAATGGCGACTATATTCTGCTGGTACTGCGTATTAACCACTTCCGCCGGACACAAATAAGTTACGTTGGGGCAATCTTGGACGAACTCTTGCAACGGCTGCAACAGCGCTTGGTGTTCCGCCACATAACCCAATTCTGCTGTATTTATATCATCTGTGGTAAATTCCACCACTTCGGGATAATTGGCATCTGAAAGACGAACTTGGTAATACTTGGCGATTTGCGGCAGCATTTTGTCCCAAACGCCAATTCCTTGATAAATTAGCGACGAAAGCTGATGAACTGCATAAGCTTGTCCCTTCGCTACCGCTACTGATGCGACTTTCGCCTCAATTAGCAAAATACTCAAACCAGAATCTTTTAAAGCAGAGGCTAGAGTTAACCCAATAATCCCACCGCCGACAATTACCAAATCGTATTCATATCCCCGCTCATTTGGCGGTGTTAATTGAGGGGAAATTTGCTCAAGCTGCGTTAGGGTCATTATTAAGTTAGGTTACAGCGTCTTAACTCTTATTTTGACGCGATCGCGCCTCCTAGAGCAAGTTAACAATTCAAAATTGTATCCCCAATCCTTGTAGAGACGAGAATTTTCGCGTCTCTGGGAATTTTTCCGTCTCTACAAATTATTTGCTGACTCGATAGATTGGTCTAACTTGACGATAAGTATTAAGTAAGCTGAGAAATTTTTGACCATCAAAATTTATCGGGTCAACTTTTTTACCAGAACGGTCTACTAAATGGTGCGTAGTGATGCGATGATCTGGAACTTGACTTTGAGCAATTAACCAGGAAAGAGAATGATATTGAGCTTCCGTGTAGCCGCTATGGTTTTGTTGGCTGCTAGCGTCATAACTATCTGGCGGTGTTTCTAAAGAGACGTGATAAGCAAAATTATTCACTGATGCCGGCAAATTCGGATTAGTCTGCACAGTTTCCACTCCCTCGGAACTCTCAAATACTGAGTTAGCCGCACCAAAAGCCCGCTTTTCTGGCGGTACTAGATAAACCACTGTTCCATCTAACTTGACTAAAGCGTGGTAGCTTGCTTGCACACTTTCATCAGTATGGGCTACTTGAAAGAAATTAACAGCGCTGGAAGCAGAATAACCAGTTTCATGAAGGACGATAATTGGTTGATTGTGGAGAATTACACCGTTAACATCTTGAACGTACCGTTCTCCATAGTTACTTGGATCAACCGAAGCAACTTGATAATTAGGTCTGTACTGTGCAAAAGCTTGAGTGGTTACATACCTTGCTACAGTTTTGTTAATGTTGACTGGGGACTTGATAACATTTTGAAATTTATTCTCTGGCTCTTTCGCTGATTGAAATTGCGCTTGGGGATATTGACCCAAAGCTGTAACCTGTGGATTGGATGTACGGGATATTGTCGGATTGTTGTGTAATTTTGTTGCTCGTCCAATTAGCAGCACTACAATTAGAGTGGCAAACATCAGCCAAATTAGTAGCACCCTAGTCACCCAGTCTGTAAACTTCATTTTTCTAATACCCGTAAAACCGTAGATATTAATTTATAGCTAAACTGGCGTGTCAGTCGTAGAAGCGCACTTCTGTAAACCCCTACCGCTTATAGTATCCAAATAATAATCGCTATAATACCTTAATTCTAGTCAAATATACGCTATTAGTATATGTTGGAACGCTAAGTAATTGTTTTAGATGCTTCCTCTGTCTTGGGAGCTATTTAAATGTTCTTAAAAACATTGCTACTGGTTCAGGTAATAGTTGATGAATTGTTTCTCTACAATTCAAGATCGCAATCTCAAATCTAATATAGTTAGCGTTTATACTCTGCTGCGTGATGTTCGCATAGCCACAGGTAATGTCCCTCTGGAGTCAAGACTTTCTTTAATCCACCCCAGTGCTGCTGGGGATCTTTTTCTTCCAAAAGTTGACGTAAGGCACGTAAAGCCGCACCATCAGCGCGTTCTGGATCTAAATCTTCACCTCTAGCAATTTTCTCTGCTAATTCTAAATCTTCAAATTCTTTGAGTTGAGGTAATTTTGCTGCTAGTTCTTTGGTAAATTCGAGATCATTTTTAAAGACTTTTTCATATTCTTGTTCGTTTAGCAAACTTAAAAACGGCCCTACTATGGGTGCAGCATATCTCAAGACACTAAATAATCTACTAATATAAGGTGCTGTTACTCTTAGCCATTTGGCAGGTTCATTTATTTCATATAAACCGCTTTCTTGAGTGGGATGCCAACAACCCGGTGCTTGGCAATAGAGTTGTAAATGTAGCTTTTGTCCGACTAGATTTTTCTTCCAAGCTTTAGCATCATGGGGACGCAAGACAAATACATTGGGACAATGAGCATCAATGCTTGCTTGTTCGCGGCGGAATGTATTGGTAAATTCACGTTGTATATGTTGCCGCATATCTTTAAGCTCATCAATAATTGCTTCCTGTCCACCAACAACTGTTTTTTCTAACTGGTCGATACGTAACAGCACTTGATCCTGGGTGCGCCAATCCAAACCGAAAAGCAGAGTTGATACTGCAACAGGTTCAAAACTTTCCTGGCATTGCATATCTACAATTGGTGGATGTCTAGTAATAGCTTTCTCTAAATTTGCATAATTGAACAAGTAAATACATGCTTCCCCATCATGACCAGGACAGGGAATAAAGCGTTGAATCTCCAATCCGGGAAACCTTGCCAGAGTTAGCTCAATGCCATCTTTGAGTAATGCAAAGAAATTCTGGGGGTATGCTCCTCGGACTGTTAATTGCAAATAGCGATCGCGAGGAAATGCTTGCACTAAAGCTAAATGTTTTTGCTCCGAATCAGCAAATAAAACACCATTACGCCAATGAATGCTAGTCGTGAAGCGGTGTTGACGCGCAATAAACCAAGTGGGAATACCCGCAGGAATGGTATCGAGTTGAAATTTCATCGAAATTTCATTGCAGTTGTCTGTTTGTTTGATTTGCTGCCATTTCTGTTCGTAATTCGGCGCGTCTAGGGGCAAACGTTCCACAACTAAACTAATATCCCGGTTTTCTAAAGTCCGGTAGGAAAGGTCAAAACGCTCCATCAGGCGCAGGAAGTGGTCGCGCATTGATGGCTCTAAGTACCGCCAAAGTTGATTCATTTCCTGACGGGTGAAAATGCCAAAGCGATCGCTTACATCTTTGCTTTCTAGGACTTTACTGATATATTCAGTTACCCACTGGGGCTTGAGAATAACAGTATCGTTAAGTTCTTCATTGTCTTGGAAATAGAGAATTTCGCCTAACTCATGCAGCCATCGCGCCAGCACTTCTTTGCTGATGTCAGCAACTTTGTAATCAGCCATGATGTCCCACAATTGCTGCGGTGTAATTTGTTTTTTTGCCTCAGTGCCGATGGCATTAGCAGCATTTAGCCAGGTTGTAGGCCAGATTTCCCCCATTAAAGGCAACTTAGCGGCTGCTTCTGCAATTGCTTGCCGCAGTTCTTCAATGCCATCAGCTTTTTTAGAGCTAATTTTATAGTGTTCGATAATCTGGGGGTACTTGTCGCGTAACTCTTTTAAAGGAAGGTCAGCATCTCGCTCATCGATGTGGGTAGCGACGAGTAAAATCGGAGATTCGGGGGCTAAGGCTTTGATGGTATCTAGCCAATAATAGAGTTTACCTTGCTCAAATCCCAGTCGAGCATTCCAGGCGAGTAAGAATAGGGAACGGTTGGTGAGAAAGAATTGATGGGTGGCGTGATAAATTTCCTGTCCGCCAAAATCCCAGGTTTTCAGATGCATTGTAGTACCTGCTTTTCTGGGATGGGTTAATTCCAGGGATTTAATTTCAATGCCGTGGGTGGTGGATTCTTGGGTGTCGAAGTCTTCACCGCGTAATGCTCTTAATAAGGATGTCTTACCTACACCTCCTTCACCGACAACTAGCAATTTAGAAACCCACTGCCGTAGGCTACCCTCTAACCTTTCTCGAAGATAAGTCAAAATTGCCTGCGTTCCTTGCTCGACAATCTCAGGCGGCGGCGAGGTTAGTTGGGGATTGTTATGGAGGGATAGCCTTGTCAAGTTGGAGAGTTGGCTGATTTCTGGCGGCAGGCTGCTGAGTTGATTGTTATCGAGGTATAGCTCAGTCAAGTTGGAGAGTTGGCTGATTTCTGGCGGCAGGCTGCTGAGTTGATTTTTATTGAGGTATAGCTCAGTCAAGTTGGAGAGTTGGCTGATTTCTGGCGGCAGGCTGCTGAGTTGATTTTTATTGAGGTATAGCTGAGTCAAGTTGGAGAGTTGGCTGATTTCTGGCGGCAGGCTGCTGAGTTGATTGTTATTGAGGGATAGCCATGTCAAGTTGGAGAGTTGGCTGATTTCTGGCGGCAGGCTGCTGAGTTGATTGTTAATGAGGTATAGCCTTGTCAAGTTGGAGAGTTGGCTGATTTCTGGCGGCAGGCTGCTGAGTTGATTGTTAATGAGGTATAGCCTTGTCAAGTTGGAGAGTTGGCTGATTT
>NZ_JBALDC010000012.1:0-3541 GCF_036917575.1 Nostoc sp.
TTGTAATTCTACATCCATTGCCCTACCTCCCTTGCAGAGTTTTTTCTTCTAATCCTTTTATTTAGAATAACCGGAAAGTGACAGAAGAGGGATAAGAGTTTTTAGTTTCGCCTTACTTCCCCAGTTCCCAGTCTTCAGTTTCCAGTCCCCATTACCCCTTATCCCCAGTCCCTTTTATTGTGAGTTTATTTGCTGATGGCAATAATAATGCACCAGTTGGCGATTGGCATAATTGTTTTTACCTTTCTTATGACGAAAAACAGAAACAAAAAAAAAGAGCCACTTGAGTTGCTCTGTAGATCGTTAGGATACATCTACTTACTAATCTCTCTAAATTACTTTTTAAGGGTTAATACTTATTTATTGAGATTATTTCTAAAAGCTTTGGAATTTTATCCGTAAATACCACGAAAATAAAATAAAAAAGAGAGCTACTTAGGCAGCTCTCCAGATCATCAGGGTGCATCTACTTACCACAGCATATCATTTTACGTATGAGGGTTGTCACCAGTTTTTATATGAAGATTGTGTGAAGCAAGACCGGGAAAATACTTAGTTGGGGAATTGGGCATGGGGCATTGAGAAGAGACAAGGTAGACAAGGAACAGAGGAAGACAAGGGAGAAGTTCAATAATTCCTCCTTGTCCCCTTGTCCCCTGCCCCTCTGCACCTTCTGCTTACTCACCCAGCAAAGTGAACTTGATAGACACTCTAGTAGTTCGCCAAGTGAACTTGGCGGAGTAAAGGGTAAGGGGGAAGGGGGAAAGGTTTTAAATCCCTTACCCTTTTCCCTTTCCCCTTTCCCCAGCCCTCACAAGCGCATCTTTGGGTTGGCAGACTACTAGGCGTTCAGTTTTTTCTCGACCAATTCGTTAGTTAGCTTAGGATCGGCACGTTTGCCTGTCTTTTTGAGAACTTGTCCGACGAAGAAGCCTTTAAGGTTAGTGTTACCGTTGCGATATTTTTCTAGTTCTTTGGAGTTGGCAGCTATGACTTCATCAACAATCGGTTCCAGTACACTAGGATCGGTGATTAACTCTTGTCCGGCAAAGGCTTTTTCAGGAGAAATACCACTAAGCAAATCTGGCAACTTTTGTTTAGCTTGAGCATTGCTAATTTTGCCTGTTTCAATGCGAGTGATAATATCTGCTAAATTGGTGGGAGTCAGAGCGATTTGCGTAATAGTGAGTTTTTGCTTATTCAGGTGGGCTGCAATATCTTGAGTAATCCAGTTGGCAGCAGCTTTGGGATTTGCTCCAGATGCGATCGCAGTTTCAAAATATTCAGCTATTGAACGATCTTCTGTTAACACTCGCGCATCGTAAGCCGAAAGCCCTAACTCACTTTCATAATGATGGCGTTTTTGGGCTGGTAATTCTGGTAGTTCGCTACGCCATTGCTCTAATTGTTCATTTGACACCTCTATTGGTGCCAAATCTGGTTCAGGGAAGTAGCGGTAATCGCTAGAACCTTCTTTCACCCGCATACTACTTGTGCATTGAGCGCCTTCTTGCCACAACCGAGTTTCTTGGATAATGCGATCGCCTGCTTCGATGGCGGCGATTTGGCGTTCAATTTCGTAGTCAATCGCCCGTTGGATGGCGCTGAAGGAGTTCATGTTTTTAATTTCTACTTTGGTGCCAAATTCCTTTCGTCCCACTGGACGGACGGAAATGTTGACATCGCAGCGCAGAGATCCTTGTTCCATATTGCCGTCACTCACGCCGAGATATCGGACAATCCTCCGCAACTCTTCGGCATATTCAGCAGCTTCTAATCCAGAACGCAGATCGGGTTCTGAAACAATTTCTACTAATGGGATACCTGCGCGATTGTAGTCTACTAAAGAATAGGAAGAACCAGAAAGGCGATCGCTACCTGCATGTACTAATTTTCCAGCATCTTCTTCCATGTGCAAACGCGTAATGCCAATGCGTTTGCGAATCGGATTCCCCTCAGCATCTACCAACTCAATTTCTAACCAACCATGTTCTGCGATCGGTAGATCGTATTGAGAAATTTGGTAATTTTTGGGTAAATCTGGATAAAAATACTGTTTCCGGTCAAACTTGCTATATTTAGCGATTTGACAATTTAGTGCCAAACCAGCTTTGACGGCGTATTCTAATACTTTTTCATTGAGTACAGGTAAAACCCCAGGTAAGCCCATACAAATCGGGTCAATGTTAGTATTGGGGTCAGCACCGAATTCCGTAGAGCTATTGGAGAAAATCTTGGTGTTTGTACTCAGTTGACAATGGGTTTCTAAACCAATAATCGCTTCATACTCAGTTTTTACAGTCGTAGCAGTAGTCATAATATCAATAATTTGGGCATAATCCTTGTAGTGGTACTATTGTAGCGGCGTATTGAGTTGCCCTGAAGACGGTTATTTGGGTGAGCAATGCTTACCTCTTGAGCTTGAAAAGGGAGATGCACATCTCAGGTGAAGAAAATCTTAATTATTGGTTCTGGGGGTGCTGGTAAATCTACCCTAGCCCGCGAACTGGAAACCATCTTAGGTTTAGAAGTGATTCATTTGGATACTTGGTACTGGAATCCTGGTTGGATTGAGACTCCAAAAACTAAATGGCAGAGCATAATTCAAGACCTAACCCTACGAGAATCTTGGATTATGGATGGTAACTATAGCGGTACTGTTGATGTTCGTTTGTCAGTTGCAGACACGGTAATTTTCTTTGGATTTTCCCCGACTTTTATGTTTGTCGCGAGTAATTAAACGTCGCTTCATGTATGCTAGACAACCCAGACCTGATATGGCATCAGATTGTTCTGAAAGATTGAATTGGGAATTTTTCAAATATATCTGGTCATACCCAATTATTCGTCGTCCTGTAATTCTAGAAAAACTTAGTCAAGTAACACCAAACCACCAAGTTATTATTCTCCGTAAACCAACAGAAGTCAGAGATTTTTTCCCAAATATTTTCCACTATTCAGATTTACTCAATTAATTTTTATTAAAATTATCTGAAAAGCTTATGTGAAGTATATATATCATTTATTTGATAAACCAATTACCAGTAACTAAGGTTAAATTACTATAAAAAAGTATTAAATTAGTAAATGAAGTTAAAGAGCAAATCAAATCATAGATTATGATTGATGTCAAAACAGCAGTAAATGCTGCCTATAAATACATAAAATCCATACAAGACATGATGGGTTCTTCATTAGGAGATTTAAGACTTGAAGAAGTAGAACTTTCTGAGGATAAAAGCTTCTGGTTGATTACTTTAGGGTTTGATATTCCTAAAAAACCTCCTAAAAGTCGATTGGAAGAATTAATTCCTCCCTCTCTTGCTTCTACCCCTGCGTTGTATGAACGAGAATATAAACTTTTTAAAGTAAATTCTCAAACTGGCGAAGTAGAAGCAATGAAAATTAGACAAGTATGAAAGATGTGATTAATTCCCTAATTAGTTGTTAAGCTGCTACGCAGCTAAATTTAATAAACAGCATTACCTTTGTTTTTAATCTTACGCTCCCATTTAATAACAAGACCTCCTTCATTTAGCAA
>NZ_JBALDC010000013.1:0-26579 GCF_036917575.1 Nostoc sp.
GTCAGTTAATTACCCAAGTGAAGGATCCCAATTGGCAAATTGTAGGTACTGGTGACTTCAATAAAGACGGTAAATCTGATATCCTTTGGCGTAACAAGGCAAGTGGCGAGAACGTCATTTGGCAGATGAATGGCTTCTTAGTGCAAGCCAGTCAGTTAATTACCCAAGTGAAGGATCCCAATTGGCAAATTGTAGGTACTGGTGACTTCAATAAAGACGGTAAATCTGATATCCTTTGGCGTAACCTGGCAAGTGGCGAGAACGTCATTTGGCAGATGAATGGCTTCTCGGTACAAGCTAGTCAGTTGATCACCCAGGTGAAAGATCCCAATTGGCAAATTGTAGGTACTGGTGACTTCAATAACGACGGTAAATCTGATGTTCTCTGGCGTAACAAGGCAAGCGGCGAGAACGTCATTTGGCAGATGAATGGCTTCTCGGTGCAAACTAGTCAGTTGATTACCCAGGTGAAGGATCCCAATTGGCAAATTGTAGGTACTGGTGACTTCAACAACGATAGTAAATCTGATATCCTCTGGCGTAACAAGGCAACCGGCGAGAACGTTATTTGGAAGATGAATGGCTTCGTGCAAACTAGTAAGTCGATTGCCCTGGTGAGGGATCCTAATTGGAGCGTGAGGCCTTTTGTGGCACCGAAGCCTTTTGTGGAAGCCTAGATATAGCAGGGGACAGGGAACAGAGTCGAAAGTTGTTTGGTGTCTAGCTTTTATATTCGGTTTATGTCCTAAACCACTTGGCTACAGCTATAAATGAACTACACGGTAGGGGCGCAAGGCCTTGCGCCCCTATGCCAAGTGTGATTCAAATACATAGAAAACTGCTGTAAGCAATCAAGCGGGCTTCTCCATACCTCGTTCCCATAATTTAAAAGGAAATTATCAAATAATTATTCTGAAACTTTGCTCCAGCAACAGGTCTGCCACTCAAAGCTGGTGGTAAGGGAATATTGCGCCGCTGATCTCCTGCTTCTACCGTGACTTCTGGTCCATATTGGGTAAGCTTGACCTGCTTTTTGTCAAATCCTGGTAAGAATAAGCGTACTTGACGATTGTGGATGTCTATTTCAATAGGTTTAGGAGCCTGTAAAGCTTGTGCTTCAAAGTTGGGTAGAGCGTCTATCAGTGGTTGCCAATCACCTGTTGGCGAGTCGGGAATGACGCTTACTCTTAAGGGTGCAAATTCCTCTGACAGATTGACATTTGTCTCGGTAGACATAAGTAGAACACCACCGACAGTTAAACCGATTTGTTGAGCGCTACCCCATAAATAACGAGCATTTGCTACCTCAATTGGATCTCCTGTAGTCACTAAGAACGCAGCGAGACGCTTGGGATCGGCAAGAGCGGCTCTCCCGTTTTCTAAGAAATTATTGACTTGGTTAGTGGGACCTGCAAAGTTATCTGCTGTCCAGTTGATATTGAAAAAACTGCTAATTAGCGGTTGAATCAAGGGTGATTCAGTAATCGTCTTTCCCAAATCGGAGTTGACAAATAATTGCCGAAATCGTCGGACATACCAACTCAGAGATTCTGGCAAACCCAACGTTCGCAGCGTTAAGGAGTCGCCCGTGCCATCGTAGACGATCGCATCATATTTGCCACTAGCATCATATTCGCGGATAGCATTTAGGGCCAGGGCGTTGTCCATGCCTGGTAATACTACCAGTTCTTGACCAAAAACGTCTTTGAAGATGGGCGTGCGGAGATATTGCGCCTCAAGTTTCTTCACTTCGTCCCAGTTGCGTTCTAGAAGTACAGATGCTTGAAACTGGACTGCTTGCAAATTGGGAGCGATTTCCTGAGGATCGGCAGTAACGGGAGTACCTAGCAGGATTTGCAATGTTGGTTCTGCTTGTCCTGCTAAAAGTACGCGCTTGCCTTGACTTGCCAATAATTTGGCGGCGGCGATCGCAATTTTGGTACGAGCGGTACCGCCTTTGCCCAAAAATGTCAAAATTAGAGCCATTAGTTGATTCCTATTTTCACCGCCGAGCTTTTCAACTCCAACTTAGCACTCAACAAAGACTCTCAACCTGTAGTTGAAACTTCAGATATCAGGAAAAACTCGGAGCTGAGTTCTTTACTACACAGGTTTGATTTCATCTTCAAAAAACCAAGTGGAAGTATTGTCGTCAAACTTTACCACTATACCGATCCCAGCACCATCGGTGACTTTGTAGCCTTGAATGATACCCACTTGCCCAAGTTTTTTTACAACTGCGGGAGAAACGCGATCGCGTAAACGAAAGACTTTAACCTTTTGTCCGATTTCCATGCCTGATTACAATTCAAATAAACCAAGTCTCAGTGTAGCGGAATCCGTGACTCAGCTCTCATAAATTCAGTGGAGATGGGGGAGAATAACTTCCAACTGTTGACTTCACAACTTAAAATTAAATCAACAACCAGACAGGTACATACTCAATGTTTGTCTTTTTTTGGTCAAAGACACCAAAAGCGATCGCATAGTTCTACCAAAGGAAATTGCTATTGTTAGGCAACAATAGACACCAAAATCACAATTGCGGTTGTCACAAAAACGGCTGCGATCGCATGACTTCGCTAGATAAAATGGCGCTTAGATCGTCCCATGAACAATATTTTTATTGACTATAAAGCAATTATATGGTAAAACCCTAATTATTTGTGGAAGATAGTTCTAGGAACCAATTGATAAATTAATTGGTCTTGCCCGGATAGGATGTGATTAAAAGTATAAAAATGGTAACTAGTAACTTGTGTGTTTAACAATGCTTTTTAAAATAAAGTTTTTATTGTTAAAGTAATGCGGTTAAGTAGCCACCAATAGTATAAAATCTGCAAATAATTTAGCTACGATCTGTTGCGGTGTGTAAGGATGAAGCTTTCGGTTAAAAGTAATTCAACTTGGTTGCAAATGTGGCGTTACTGGGAATTGCTGCATGTCTTGGTAGCGCGAAATCTGAAAGTGCGTTATCGTGGTTCATTTCTAGGGGTTTATTGGTCACTCTTGAACCCGTTGATTATGACCGGGCTATACACTGCAATTTTTGGAACAACGTTTTCGTCGTATTACAATAACTCAATACCAAACTATGTATTAGCAGCATTTACAGGGCTGGTAGTAATCAACTTTTTTTCAGCTTCTACTTCTCAGGCACTGAGTAGTGTAGTGGGCAATGGCTCACTTTTAAATAAAATTCGTCTGCCAGTGAGTATTTTTCCAATATCAATGATTGCAGCAAATGTATTTCAGTTTTCCGTCGGGGTGCTGCCCTTATTAGGAATAATAACTTTTGTTAAATCAAAAAGTTTAGTAAATGTACTGGCATTGCTACTTCCATTTCTAGCACTGGTTTTAGTCTGTACAGGAGTTGGTTTTTTAGTAAGCGCATTATATGTATTTTTTAGAGATTTACCTTATTTTTATGAGTTGATTATATTTGTAATTTGGATCAGTAGTCCTGTTTTTTATCCACCAGACATTGTTCCAAAAACAGTAAAAGCATTTTTAGGGTTAAATCCTTTATCACCAGTTATTGAAAGTATCCGTCAGATTACACTATCGGGAGTGCTACCAGATTTAAGTTTAATTTGGGGAGCCTTGCTTAGTGGCATAATTATTTTGTTACTGGGATTGGTTTGTTTTCAGTTGTGGCGGCATCAATTTATGGATTTGCTATAAAAGATGGAAGTAATTCGCCTAGATCGAGTTTCGCTGTGGCGACGGACACAAGAAGAGTTTTCTTATGACCTCAAGAAAACACTTTTATCTGTTTTGGAAGGTAAATATTACCAGCCTGCGAAGAAACAGGTACTAAATGAAATTGATTTAGTTGTTGAAAGAGGTGAAAAAATAGGGATTATAGGGGCAAATGGATCTGGAAAATCAACACTGTTAAAGATAATTTCTGGAATTTTGCGACCTACCAGTGGTTTGGTGCGAGTACGCGGTCAAATTGCTCCATTGATAGAACTTGGAGCGGGGTTTGATGCAGAAATTTCTGTAATGGATAATATTTTACTATATGGCGTATTACTGGGATATTCTCGAGCAGAAATGCGGAAAAGAACGCTTTCGATATTAGAGTTTGCAGAGTTAGAAGATTATGCATTAGTACCAGTAAAAGGATTATCTTCTGGAATGGTAGCGCGATTAGGGTTTGCGATCGCCACTGACATACAGCCAGATATTTTGATATTGGATGAAGTATTGTCGGTAGGAGATGAAAGTTTCAAAAACAAGTGTAAGCGAAGAATTGAGCAATTTTGGAATCAGAACGCTACGGTATTAGTAGTTTCTCATGATTTAAAATTTATAAAACAGTCTTGTGTTCGAGGAATTTGGTTAGATCAAGGAAAAGTGCGTTTTATGGGAAACGCAGATGAAACTGCTAACTACTATTTAAACTCAGTAAATAAAATTTAATGTAAATTATCTAAATATTAATTCTGCTTTCAGGAAAATTATTTTTTAACCTATGTGAATTAAACGACTATATGATTAAATAGACTTAGGCAAAAATTATAGTTAAGCTTTGAATAAAATTTACTAAAAAAATGTATTTATTTGGCAAGAATGAATAATTAATAATAAAAATCTTCTAGGAGAATCAGATGGATTACGAACAAATACTAGAGCGTATTAGTGATGTTTATCAGCAATCCGTTAAATTCAATCGTCTGGCCGGAAATGAGGAAAATGACTCAAGCAATAAAATAGATCTGCCTCGTAAAGTAATAAACAATAATTTTGTTACAGAAATTGATGGTAACTATTTATTATTTTTTAATGAGGTATATACAAATAATATTCGTAAATGGCTAAAAAACATTTTAAAGAAAATAGCATGGCCTATTTTAAAAAGACAAGTTTATTATAATTCTGCTGTTAGACAACTTTTATACAATTTAATCCAAAAAAGTAATGAATATTCTACAAGAGATCAAGAGGTAAATAAGAAGTTTTCTCAGCTTGAGCAGAAAATAGATCAACTACCTCAGCTTGAGCAGAGAATAGACCAACTACCTCAGCTTAAGCAGAGAATAGAACAGCTTTCTGAGCTTGAGCAGAAAATAGACCAACTACCTCAGCTTAAGCAGAGAATAGAACAGCTTTCTGAGCTTGAGCAGAAAATAGACCAACTCCCTCAGCTTAAGCAGAGAATAGAACAGCTTTCTGAGCTTGAGCAGAGAATAGACCGACTTTCTGAGCTTGAGCAGAGAATAGAACAGCTCTCTGCTGAAATACAAGTTAATAATAGTGTAGCCAGTCAATTTGCTTCTACTGAGGAAGCAAAAATTAAGAGTGGGTTATGGTTTAACGATCCAATTTGGGTAGCTCATCGTGATAATGGTGAAGCTTACTGGGTTGAGACTACAGAAAGAATTTTAGAAAAGACTTTTGTCATACATTCTCTAGCTTGTTTGTATCAATCTAAAGACATAGAAATTCTAGATGTAGGGGCTGCTGAAAGTCTCCTTTCGTATGAGTTAGCTAGTTTTAATTACTCAGTTACAGCAATAGACATTCGTCCCATAGTATTATTTCATCCCAACTTGAAGTTTGTTAAAACTGATATCTGCAACCCTGTATTACCGCCAGCTAGTTTTGATTGTGTGATTGCTTTATCAACTTTAGAACATATTGGCTTAGGATGGTATGGAGACGAGACAGGCGACAATTATGATGTGAAAGCTGCCCAAAAGATTAGTTTACTTTTAAAACCAGAAGGTAGTTTTATCCTTACAGTTCCTTATGGTAAAAAAGCTTTAACACCAGTACATCGAATATATAACCAAGAGTCACTACAAAAACTAGTTCAAGATTTCACGATAGTTCAAATATCCTATGGAGTACGTAAGGATGACTTTACTTGGACTATCACTGAAAATGAAGTAGAGGCATCTGAAAAAGAACATAATCCAGATAATTATCTTCCTGGCGCAGTAGCTATGTTGGTATGTAAAAAAACCTGTATAAAAAATTAAATCTCAAATTGACGCAGCATGAAAATAGCCATTGATCTTCAAGCTCTGCAAACAAGTAACTCTAGAAATAGAGGTATTGGTCGTTATACACAATCTGTAATAGAAGCTTTATTTAAACAGCAAAATAATCTCAGTTACGAGTTCTATACGAATAGTAATCTACCAGTCCCAGAACCGAATGATAATTACTTTAAATATAATTCTGTAGATTATCCGTACATTGGTAGTTGCGACATTAATGAACTACTATTAAAAACTGTTTTAATGGCAGCAGATGTTGATCTAATATTTATACCTAGTCCGATGGAGGGTTTTGACTCCACAATACCTGACTTTAGCGATTTTCCTAAAAAAGTTTTTGTTATTTGCTATGATTTAATACCTCTTATCTTTTCTGATAGATACTTAAATGAGTTTAATATGCGCTCACTCTACATGAAGCGCTTAAAAAATATACAAAATGCTGATTTTATATTTGCAATCTCGGAAGCTACCCGCCAAGATGTAATTAAATACCTCGATATACCCCCTGAGAGAGTTTTAAACGTTTCTGGTGGTGTTTCTGCTTTTTTTACTCCGATTCCTGCTCATGAACACCAAGCTTGGCTTGAAACTTTTGCAAGGAAGTTTGGTATTTCCGGCAAATTTATTCTTTATACAGGAGGCGAAGATTGGCGAAAGAATATTGAAGGATTAGTCACTGCTTTTTCTGCTTTACCTAAAAATTTGCAAGAATGTTACCAATTAGTAGTTGCTTGCAAAGTTTCTGAACATTTTAGTAAAGAAATAACTAGCTTTGCATCAAAATTGGGAATTAATAAATCTATAATATTAACAAATTATGTTACAGATGAAGAATTAAGAGCTTTATATTCAACCTGCTCTCTATTTGTTTTTCCTTCTTTTTATGAAGGCTTTGGTTTACCACTACTTGAGGCTATTTCATGTGGCGCACCATCGATTGCAAGTAATAGCTCATCTTTGCCAGAAATTTTAGGTTCTGATGAATTACTGTTCGATCCATACTCACCTTCTGATATGGCTGGGATAATGCAAAAAGTTCTATCTGATGAGAACCTTAGAACAAAAATCTCAGATAATGCACTTCAGCAATCAGCAAAATTTTCTTGGCAATTTGTTGCTAAAAATATACTTGATGTGTTTCAAGAGCATCAGCTATTAAATAAAGTATCTATTTCAGTTAATCAAAAACCACAAATTGCTTTTTTTAGCCCATTACCACCAGCTAAATCTGGTATAGCAGACTATAGTCGGGACTTGCTACCATCATTGGAAAAACATATCAACCTTGATTTATACCATGATGATAGTTATTTGCCCGATGTGAACATCAGTAATAACTTATTTTCTCATATAAAATTTGAAGAAAAATTACAGTCTCAAATATATGAAGGTATTATTTACCAGATAGGGAATAGTAGCTACCATTCTTATATGTACTCCCAATTAATGAGATATTCTGGAATATCTGTGTTACATGACTATTACTTGGGAGGGCTAATTAATTATATAGAAGCTCGTTGTCCAGAACTTGGTATTAAATTTTCTCAAGAATTAGAACACTGTTATGGAAAAGATAAAACACTAAAAATTTTAAACCTTTTAAAAACAAAAGATTTAGATATTGATGAGAAGTTATCAGAAGTAGGTCTTTATGTAAATAGAAGAATTTTTACGCGCTCTCTAGGAGTTATATTACACAGCAAATGGGCTTATAACTGTGCTATTAAAGAATTTTCTAATGATAATAGCCATATTGTTCATATACCTCAGATAGTGCCAAAGTATGTTGTTAAGCAAAAATCATTAAGAGATCAATGTAAAGAATTGGGTCTTCCAGATGATAAATTTATAATATCAACCTTTGGATTTATTAATAAAACTAAACGTCCACTAGAAATTATTTATGCATTTAAGAAGTATCTTGTAACTCAACCTAATGCTTACTTAATATTTGTAGGTGGTACTGATTACCTTGGTACAATTAATCTAGAAAATGAAATTAAAAAGCTAAGTTTACAAGATCAAGTAAAAGTTACTGGCTATGTGAATATGCCAGATTTTTATAGTTACATAGAAGTATCAGATATATGTCTAAACTTAAGATTTCCTTTTAACGGAGAAAGCTCTGCATCACTTCTGCGAATTTTATCTGTTGGTAAGCCTACTATTGTTACAGATATTGGTTCCTTCTCTGATTTTCCCAATGATGTAGTGTTCAAAATACCCCATCCTGGGCAAAGTGATGAAGTAGAAGAGATATTAAAATCTCTTATTTTACTAACTCAAAACTTAGACTACAGAAAATCCCTGAGCGAAAATGCATATAAGTATATTGCTAAGGAACATTGCCCAGAGAAATGTGCTAATTTATATACAGAATTTATCCAGCAAATACTTTCTTCACCCCAAGCAAAAAGTAAAAAGCTTGCTGACTATGTAGGACGTGAATTAGCTAAAGTTATACCTAATGCATCTAAGAAAGTACTTACTACTTTTGCTAAAGCTATTGATGATTCTGATCAGGAAGAACAACAAGTAGTTGAAAATTTTGATTTCAACGATACTGCGATATTAATACAGCCTTCGTTAGGAAAAAAACTCAACTTTAATGATTTTTTACACGAATGTCGTTCTATTTGCCTTGCAAAAATACCACAATCTAAAGAAATATTAAGTATTGGATGTGCTGGAAATTGGTACTTTGAGTGGTTCGATAAATTTTATCCTTACTATATTGAAAATCACACTGGTATAGATTTAAATTCAAAGCCACTAGATTTACCAAATAATGTAACTTGGATTCAACATGATGGAGACGATCTAAGGTTAATAGAGTCACAAAGTTTTGACTTAGTATTTGCTGGTCAATTTATTGAACATATATCTTGGGAATCACAGGTAAGTTTTTTGTTAGAAGTCAATAGAGTACTTAAACCAAACGGCATTTTTGTACTTGATAGTCCCAATTATACTGTTACTAATAGATATGGATGGAAACAGCCAGAACATATACACGAACTAACTTTTCAACAAGTATATGACCTTTTGCCAATCTCAGGTTTTAAAATTCAAGATTCATTAGGTTTGATTTCAAAAGACTTGTTAGGAATCCCACCTAATTTATTTGGTAGATATATTGAACCTTGTTTAGATATAAATTTCTATCAAGAAGATATTGAAAAGGCAATTAATCAAGATCCGCAAAATTGCTTTGTTTGGTGGATAACATGTCAAAAATTTCAAGATATTAATCTTGTAGATAAAACTATAATTAAGCAAATGCAGGAGTTTTATCTAGAAAACCAAAAAATTAAAAATGAGGTAATTTTTCATGGTATTGGTTCAATAATCGAAATCAAGCAAGAGTATTTTGTAATTGTAAATCCTGATGATGGACAAGGATTTGCAATTTTTGGCCCTTACGATTCCTATTGCAAAGGTAAATATTTAGTTGAATTTGAAATCTTTGCTTATGATGATGATAATGAAATATCTAAAATAAATCTAGATTTCGTTGTAGCGATCGCAGATATTTGTACTAATTCTGGCGCACTAGTTTTAGCCAAAAAAGAAGTTACTTTAAGAAATCTTTTAAAGAAAAAAAAGACAAAGCTGGAGTTTATTATAGATACAACATCTACACTAGAGTTTCGAGTTTTATCGTTAGGAGTATATCCAGTTTTAATTGGTATTAAACCAAAAGTATCAACGCTATAATTTAGTATTTCCAAAGAATATATATATTGTAAAAAAAAGTGAGTATGACAACAAAAAAAGCCCTAATCACCGGGTTAACTGGACAAGATGGTTCATATCTTGCCGAACTACTGATAGCAAAAGGCTACCAAGTCTTTGGTCTAGTCCGTCGTTCTAGCACCAGTAATCTAGAGCGTATTACCCACCTTTATGGCGACATTCAAATCGTATCTGGCGACCTCCTCGATCAATCATCCCTTATGGATGTAGTGAGCGAATGCCAACCAGACGAAATATACAATCTTGCTTCTCAAAGCTACGTTCCACTCTCTTGGACACAACCTGCTCTTACTGCTGAATATACAGCTCTTGGCGTCTCTCGCCTGTTAGAATCTATTCGTCGCTGCAAACCTGATGCCAGATTCTATCAAGCATCCAGTAGTGAAGTTTTTGGTCAACCTGACGAATCGCCTCAAACCGAACGCACTGCCTTTCGTCCCCGGAATCCTTATGGAGTTGCCAAAGCTTATGCTCATTGGATGACTGTCAATTATCGGCAGAAATACAATCTTTACAACTGTTGTGGTATTACTTATACTCACGAATCACCTCGACGTGGGACAGAATTTGTATTTCGCAAAATCACGCACGCAGTTGCCCAAATTAAATTAGGTTTGGCAAATGAACTAAAATTAGGCAACCTAGATGCCCGTCGTGATTGGTGCTACGCCAAAGATGCTGTTTATGCTATGTGGCTGATGTTGCAGCAAGAACAACCCGATGACTACCTCATTGCCAGTGGTGAAACCTACTCTGTTAAAGAACTTGTTGAGTGTGCTTTTGACTGTGTTGGGCTTAATTGGCAAGATTATGTCTCAGTTGACCCTGCTTTTTATCGCGCTGATGAACCAGTGCAGTTGGTTGGTTGCATTGATAAAATTAAAATGGGAATAGGTTGGCAGCCTCAATACTCTTTTAATCAATTAATTGAGTTAATGGTTGATTATGACCTTAAGAAATTAAGCAGTTAGCTCTTTAGTTTCTTAATTATAAATAACCATTAACTTGAGAATAGGAAAAAAGTAAAATAGCTTACCTAAGAATGTAACTACTGAGTTTTTTAGTTATGGATTTTCTTAGGTAAGTTTTTTAAGTAAAAAATATTTTTAAGTAGGTTTTAGGATGAAGATATTTATAGATTGTACTCATACTGCAAAACATACGTATAAAAATACTGGAATTCATCGAGTAGTTCGAGAGCTAACTTCTGAATTATTACAAATAAGCTCAAACTACACAGATATAGAAATAGTAGCGGTTATGTTTGATGGTAGTTTTATAAAAAGAGTGACTAATATTAATAAACAGCCAGATAACAATTTTGTTAAAGTTAATAAATATTTGAATTTAAGTAAAATAAATATAAAAACTCAATCTCTACTTTTGAAGCTGAAAAATAAATTTATAAATCTTATATATATATTAAATTTGATTGATTGGTTTGATTCAAATTTAGCAAACAAAAAAGCTTTACTTGAATTTGAAGATTATATAATCCAGCCAGGAGATATTTATGTAATAGCTGATGCTAATTGGGATTTACCTAAAACTTACTACCGATTTTTACAAACTTTAAAAAGACATGAAGTTACTATTGTGGTGATATGTTATGACCTAATTCCAATAAAATTTCCAGAATTTTCTTCCAAGAGATTTACTAAAGCATTTACAAAATTCTACGGCGATTATTCTATTTTATTTGATAAAGTTTTATGTATTTCTAAGAAAAGTGCTGAAGATTATATAAATGCAAGACGGCAAGGAATATTAGCTAATAAAAACTCACAAATTGTTCAAAGCTTTCGTTTGGGTGGTAATTATTATAAACATGATTTATTACTGAGTGAAGAACCTAAAAAATTTGATATAAAATTACAGAAACTACTTAACAAGAAATATATTTTAGTAGTTGGAAGCTTAGTTCCTCATAAAAATATTAAAACTATCATTGCAGCCTTTGATTTATTGATAAATTCTAGTCATGATGATGTATTTTTAATTTTCGCGGGTAATAAAGGCTGGCACTCAGAAACTGATAATTTGATAGAATCTAATAAAATGTATGGCAAGCTCATACAAATATTAGGTTCTGTTACCGATGCTCAACTAGATTTTCTCTATCAAAACTGTTACTGTTTAGTTCAAGCCTCATTTTATGAAGGATTTGGATTACCTGTGGTAGAAGCATTACAACACTGTAAACCTGTAATCGCTAGTAATGGAGGCTCTTTACCTGAAGTAGGAGGTGATTTTTGTAGATATTTCTCTCCTACTCAACCAACAGAACTGTATGAAGCTTTAAAAGAGCTACTTAATTCAGAGATTTACTACAATAATTTGGTAGCTCGTATAAGAAATGAATATATACCGTTTTCATGGCAAGAATCTGCTGAAGAGTTTCTCTCTTATTTGTATAATTAAATTCAGTTTATATAAAAGCTTACAAACTTGTTGGTCAATCTATTTTTTTGTTTAAAAAAACCACAGGTATAACAGCATCAGCTATAAATATTTTAGCAAATCTGCAATTTTTCAAACTGACATTATTAACTTAACAGTCAAGTTCTGAATATGAATGCTAGAAAATTTCATCAAAATTAATACCAGACTTAGTTTACTAAAGTGAGATATTCTCCTATTATTTGTTAAATAAACTACTATAACCATATTTATTACCAGTAATAATTCTGCTAAAAGACGATAATTAAGCAATTAAGCTTTAGATAACAAACTAAAAAGCGAGTAGAAAATTATGTTAAATAAAATACCGCAAATCGTAAAAGCTATATTAAATCCATCAAGATTATTGAAAAAAAGTTATACAGTAGATGCTCTAAGCTTGAATATTAAAACTCTCGGTTATGAATATGCTCGGAGTTTGCGCGAACAGCTGACAATACCTAGTAATTTATCACCACAAAAAATAAACTTACAATCCAAAGCTTGTCAACAAAATGATATTGAATCAAATTGGTTTTTTTACTGGTGTCAAGAGATGAAAATTCCCGTAGCATACCATCGAAAATTGTGGGAATTTTGCTATATTTTACAAGCATTATATGAATACGATTTACTTACTCCTGGACGTAAAGGTTTAGGTTTTGGTTGTGGTGAAGAACCTCTGCCAAGTATTCTTGCTGCTTATGATATTGCGATTACTGCCACAGATTTAGATCCAAAAGCATCAGCTGCACAAGGTTGGATAAAAACTAAACAAAATATGTCTTCTTTAGAAAAGATATTCCGTCCTGAATTATGTACAAAAGAACTATTTACTAAAAATGTGAATCTAAAGTATGTCAATATGAATGCTATTCCTGCTTACTTAGAAGGTAAATATGATTTTTGCTGGTCTGCTTGTGCATTAGAACATCTAGGTAGTATTAAAAATGGACTTATGTTTATCGAAAATTCTCTAAAGACTCTAGTTCCTGGAGGAATAAGCATACAGACAACAGAATTTAATTATTTAGAAGAAGAAGAAACTCTTGACAACTATGGAACAGTACTTTTTAGAAAAAAAGATTTTGAACAAATTACTAAAAAACTAACTGCGGCAGGACATCAAGTAGCACCCCTAGATTTCAATATTGGTTCTCGTGTATTAGATAGATTTATTGATATTCCTCCATACTATAGTCAAGTACATGAAATACCACAAGAAGCACATCTAAAATTATTATTTCATCGTTTTGCTTCCACATCCTTTGGTATGATCATCAAAAAAGCTGTGTAAGAAGTTACGGTTCTTAAGTTATCTTAGTATTCTCTAAATTTTAATAATTTATGTAAAAATATTTTATAAGCATTATAGGCAAATGAAAAAAAATACTAAATGAATATAGTAGATAATGTTTCCTCTAATCAATTAATTATTAACTTATCTATTCTCTTGTCTCAACCAACGGGTATAGGCAACTATGCTCAAAACATTTTTCCTTATTTAAAATCTTTGCAACCCGCTTTATTAGTAGCGCAAAAACATCCCGATTTTGACTGCTATCCAATACCGTCAAACTTAACCCCAAACCACGGCACTAAAGGTCATTTTAATCGCCTCCTCTGGACACAATTTCAACTACCACAAATATATAAAAACCTCAAATCAGGTCTTTTATTCTCCCCGTTACCGGAAGCACCCCTTTATAGCAATTGTCGTTTTGTTGTCACATCTTTTGACATGATACCGTTGCGGTTTGCCAAACGCTTCTCACCACTCACAGTTTACCACCGCTACTACACTCCCCAAGTTCTTAAGCAAGCACAACACATTATTTGCATCTCCCATACTACGGCTAAAGACATCACCGATTTTTACCAAATTCCCGCCAGCAAAATTACTCCGATTCCTTTGGCGCACGATCGCACTCACTTTCTTCCTCTCAATTTACCTAAGTGCAACTACTTTCTCTACATTGGACGCCAAGATCCTTACAAAAACATCCAGCGACTCATCAGTGCTTTTGCGGCATTACCTAACTGCAAAGACTATGAACTATGGTTAGTAGGGCCAATTGATTTGCGTTACACCCCGACTTTAAAAGTGCAAGTTGCAGAATTGGGTGTGACTAATCAAGTGAAGTTCCTTGATTATGTTGCTTACAGCGAATTACCAAAAATCATCAATCAAGCGATCGCTCTGGTTTTCCCCAGTCTCTGGGAAGGTTTTGGTTTACCTGTCCTCGAAGCAATGGCTTGTGGTACTCCTGTCATTACTTCCAATCTCTCTTCCTTACCGGAAGTGGCTGGTGATGCGGCGATTTTAATCAATCCTTATAACACCGGAGAAATTACAGAGGCAATGCAAACGATCGCAACTAATTCAAAGTTGCGATCGCATCTTTCTAGCCAAGGTATCACTCGCTCCCAACAATTTAGTTGGGGAAAAACAGGACTTGCTACCGCCGAAGTTCTCAACCAGTATTTGTAGTGGCTGATTTTTAGAAAATAGAAACACTGCGGGGTAAGCTTAAGTTCTTTACTGCAATAGCATTCCAGTTAGCGATCGCCTGCTCTTTGGTTAGAGTCGGATCAGCATTACACACATACTCAAGTTTAGCTAACACGTTTTGATGGGCAAGAGCAATCTCTTGAGCAACGGGTGCTGTAAGAAGCTTCTTCCACAGAGCATACTTTCCCTGCCAAAAGTGATTGTTTGTACTCATGGTGCGGAGGCGATTGATGGAATGCCACGAAACCACATCTGATATAGGCTTGACTGGGGTTAGCCCCAGTTGTTCGTTAAACTGGGAAAGTTCTTTGACTGCATCATTCACCAGATTTTCGTAACGAACTTTCAACGTCTGTTCTCGCCTCCACCATTCCGCGCTAATCGAGAGAAGTGCTGCTGCTCTATTGCCAGTGGCATAGTTGATAAACTCTGGGCTAAGTGGCGTTTTCTCAAGGATGGAAATTTCACTTCCCCCCTCACCTTTTAGCCAGTTGGCAGTTTCCGGTTCGTAGTTGGCAAAATGCAGAATAGAAATCAATACATCCAAGGGATGACGGGCAAGAACTACCACGCGAAATCCTTGCTGGGCAAGCAATGAAACTAAATCATCACTTGTGTGCCAATGAATCTGAAGCACTAATCTTGCTGGTAGCAAGTGCCAGGAAATGTCGTCTGGATGATGCACCGCCAGTTCAGACATTTCATAAATGGCTGCCAGCATTTTTCGTAGCCAGGTGTTACCCGATCGGGGATTGCTAATTATTGCCAGACGCAAGGCGTCTAAACTACTCAAATTCTGTTAATCCTTTCAACTAAGTTAGCGTACATCTTAGACTAACATCATACTGACACCATAATACAAATGTAATTACAAGTCATTAGTCAAGTTTTCAGATTATCTTGACTAATGACTTGTAATTAATCCTAAATTCACACGATGTGCGACTTTTTTTATTCTTGTGGGATGGACATCTTGTCCGTCCTTTCTGTTATGGCAAGATGCCTACGCCACAATGGAATCAAGGTTTAACAAAATTAAATTGCACACGGCGTAAATTCTTATGAAAGCACTAATTCTTTCTGGCGGTAAAGGCACACGCTTACGTCCCCTCACTTATAGCGGGGCAAAACAACTTGTACCAGTTGCTAATAAACCTGTTTTATGGTATGGCATTGAAGAAATGGTCGCAGCTGGTATTACTGATATTGGCATTATCATCAGTCCAGAAACTGGGGCAGAAGTCCAAGAGAAAACCGGAAATGGAGAAAACTTTGGAGCAAACATCACATACATCGTACAAGACCAGCCACTTGGACTTGCTCACGCTGTCCAAGTGGCTCGTCCTTTTTTAAGAGATTCTCCTTTTGTGATGTACTTGGGCGATAATCTGATTCAACTAGGTGAGTTAGGTTACTTTCTGCAACAATTTAGCCAACAACAGCCAGATGCTTTGATTCTTTTACGTTCAGTTGCTAACCCTAGTGCCTTTGGTGTGGCTCAGGTGGATGAAACAGGACGGGTATTACAGTTAATTGAAAAACCCAAAGTTCCTGCTTCAAATCTGGCATTAGTAGGGGTTTATTTCTTTTCTCACCTCATTTATGATGCGATCGCCAATATCCAACCTTCCACTAGAGGTGAGTTAGAAATCACTGATGCTATTCAATACCTGATTAATCAGCAAAAGCAGGTTGTAGCCCACAATCTCAAAGGCTGGTGGTTAGATACTGGTAAAAAAGATGATTTATTAGAAGCTAATAGATTGATTCTCGATACCTATTTAACAGCATCAGTTGTGGGCGAAATTGATGGCGAAAGTCAGATTATTGGACGAGTCCAAATCGGGGTAAAATCTAAAGTAATTAACTGTACAATTCGGGGGCCAGTAGTCATTGGTAGCAATTGTCATTTAGAAAACTGCTTTATTGGGCCTTATAGTAGCATCGCTAACAATGTCACACTCATTGATACTGATTTAGAACACAGCGTTATTTTAGAAGGTGCTAAAATTGCCGGAATCCATCAGCGCATTATTGATAGTGTCATTGGACAAAGGGCACAATTGAGTCTTCCACCTCGTCGCCCTAAAGCCTTACGATTTATGATTGGCGATGACTGTCAAATTGAATTAACGTAATTTACTTATTCAAAACAAAAAAATCACAGGCAAAATCTTAATTCTAATACTTGTATTTTACAAGTATTAAATTACTCTCAAAATTAAGACCGTTGCACATTACTTATAATATTAATGAGCATTGTACATACCAAAATTCCCGAAGTTCTACAAATTGAACCCCAAGTATTTGCAGACGATCGCGGTTTCTTTTTTGAAGCTTACAACCACCAAAGATTTGCTCAAGAGATAGGAATTGTTACGAACTTCGTTCAAGATAACCACTCTTGCTCTAAACAAAACGTCCTCCGGGGATTGCACTATCAAATCCAACAACCCCAAGGTAAACTCATTCGTGCTATTGTTGGTACTATTTTTGATGTAGCCGTAGACATTAGAAAAAGTTCGCCTACCTTCGGGAAGTGGGTAAGTTATGAACTCAGTGCTAAAAACAAACGCCTACTATGGATACCACCAGGCTTTGCTCACGGCTTTCTTGCACTTTCAGAAATAGCCGAAGTTATCTACAAAACTACAGATTACTACGCGCCCCGAAGCGATCGCACAATTCTATGGAACGATCCAGATTTAGCGATAGATTGGCCCCTGAGTAGGCCACCGATTTTATCAGCTAAAGACCAAGCTGGTAAATCTTTGAGAACTGCTGAAGTATTTGATTAAGTAGTCATTGGTCATTGGTCATTGGTCAAGCTTACTTTTATAGTAGGCGGAAAACTTTGTCTTTCATTGCACTAATTCAAACGACGTTGAAGAGTAGGCGTAGCTTCTCTTAGACAAATAACAAATGACAAATGACAAATAACTATGAGTCAATCAATTTTGCTGATTGGTAGCAACGGTCAAGTGGGTAAGGAACTACAACAAATACTCTCATCTTGTGGCGATATTATCTCAGTCGCACGTCCAACAGTAGACCTTGCCCAACCCGATACCCTCCGCAAAGTTATTAGATCCAAGCGGCCGCAAATCATCATTAATGCTGCCGCTTATACTGCTGTAGATCAAGCCGAAAGTGAACCCGAACTTGCTACCGCTATTAATGCTACTGCACCTTTAATTATTGCCCAAGAAAGTCAAAAATTAGGAGCTTTTCTAATTCATATTTCAACTGATTACGTTTTTGATGGTAATGGCTATAGCCCTTACCAAGAAACTCATGCAACTAATCCCTTGAGTGTCTATGGTAAAACCAAACTTGCTGGAGAAGAAGCTATTCAAGAAACTTGTGCCTATCATCTCATTCTCCGCACTGCTTGGGTTTATGGAACCTTTGGCAAAAGTAACTTTGTCAAAACTATGCTGCGACTAGGTGCAGAACGTCAAGAACTCCGTATTGTCGCCGATCAAATTGGTAGCCCAACTTGGGCGCAAGATATAGCCGCAGTTATAGCGCAGATGATTCCCCAGTTAACCCCAGAAATTAGCGGCACTTATCACTACACTAATAGCGGCGTTGCTAGCTGGTATGATTTTGCCGTCGCCATTTTTGAAGAAGCACAACAATTAGGCTTCCCTTTGAAAGTTGAACGTATTGTCCCCTTGACAACCGCCGAATATCCCACACCAGCGCGTCGCCCTGGTTATTCCGTCCTTGCTTGTGGAAAAATTTCCGCAGTTCTAGAGACACATCCTCCCCATTGGCGACAAAGACTTAGGCAAATGCTCACAGATTTGAAAATTGAGCTTGGGGCATAGGACATAAAGCTTTGGGCATGAGGCATTGGGTATTGATTATTCTCCCCTGCTCCCCAGTCCCCAGTCCCCAGTCCCCAGTCCCCAGTCCCCAGTCCCCAGTCCCCAGTCCCCAGTCCCCAGTCCCTATCCCCTTTTTAATACTCCTATTTCATGTTGCATGGGCAAGACATCTAAAATATCAGTTTGAGAACAATATTTTAAATCTTCTTGACAGTCAAGACGCAACAATCGTTGACCGTGACTAGCTTGGTGAAGTAATCCTAATAAGTTATCTTGCCATTGAGAGTAAAGAGCGATCGCACTAATTACTTCATCGTTACCAGCGAGTTCTTCTGGTGACAACTGGGTTTGTTGCAAAATACTATGAGCGATCGCACCCGCACAAACTGTATCCTCTAAAGAAAAACTGCCTTCCCAACCTGAACCGACAATCCACACTGTTTCTGGTTGCTTATCTAAGAGAAATTGCACCACCGCCGCCCGGTTAATCAAGGCTGCTGCTAATACATTTGGCGAGTCTTGTACCCGTTGTAAAGCACGAGTGCCATTTGTGGTACTGATAAACAAACGCCGCCCTTGGACTAACTCTGGTGTGCAGTCGAGGGGAGAGTTACCCAACTCAAAACCAGCTACTTTCGCGCCACCGCGTTCTCCAGCCCGCAGACGTTTTTCAGGGGGCCATTTTTCGCTAACTTCAATTAACTGATTTAAATCGCTGAATACTTGTACAGCTTCGCCTCCAGATGCTAAGACAGTCGCAATTGTGCTAGTGGCTCGCAAGACATCGACTGCGATCGCACATTCTGACACTTTATCCGTTGGAGTCAATTCAGGAGTGTGATATACGAATAACTTCACGGGCTGGATACACCTGTTTTATATACTACTGCGGCAAATAACATTCTACTTAGTTGATGTTACTAACTATAATCACAATTGTTCCCAAAGTATTTTTTAACATCAAAATGTACGATCTAAACCATTCAAGACAAAAATACTCAAAAAGCTCTTTTAGACTTTCAGATTTGCTGCACTATCCTGTAATCTAAAACAAGAACAGATTCTCTCAAGCTGTATTTGGCATTTCAAGTTAGCACCACTACGCATCCTGACTAAACTTGCCAAATAGAAACTAAAATTTTTACCTCCACTTTGCTCATCCCAAATCGAAAATCGCTATGGCACCTTTACCCGACTACCGCCCTAAACAACTATCTGTAGGCCCGTTGGAAGCGGAAATTTTAAATATCATTTGGGAACTTGGTTCAGTCACAGTCAAGGATGTACACGATCGCATCCTTGCCGACCCCAACCGCGAATTAGCGTATACTTCTGTCACCACTGTTTTACGTCGCCTCACTGATAAAGGTTGGCTGGCTTGTGACAAGAAAGAACGGGCATTCTATTGGCGGCCAATGCTGAGTAAGCAGCAATCAGAAGTCATCAAAGCTCACGAGCAGTTACAGCGATTTTTGGCAGTGGGGAATCCCGATGTTGTTGCTGCCTTTGCTGATAGTCTGGATGAAGCAGCTAGCGAGCAAATAGCAGCGATCGCTAAACGCATTCAATCTGCACGCCAAGCCAGGGAGGAACAATGATGCATCTAGTGATGATTTTGAATGCTTTGGCAGTTGCCTGGTGGTTAAGATCCTCCTGGAATCAACGCCAAGGTAATTGGAGTTTACGGTGGCAGCGATCGCTATTTTTGTTTCTCTTTCCGCCCTTGCTAATTTTCATGACTGCGATCGCTGTGCTGTTCATGGGGCCTCAAGGACAAATGGGCGGGATGTACACAGGCTCAATTAGCTATTTACTTGCATTAATTTATTTGGCATTTTTTGCCATTTCATGCATAAAACTTGCCTTCCAGGGTTGGCAGTCTGTAGAATCTGCTCGTAACTACCCCTTAGTGAATGTTGGCGATAAACAAGCCAGAATGCTGCAAACCGGAGCGCTGTTCGCAGGTCAAATTGGTTTTTGGCAACCAGAACTAGTGGTTAGCCAAGGATTAGTGCAAACTCTCTCACCCGCTCATTTAGAAAGCGTCTTAGCCCATGAGCAAGGGCATCACCATTACAGGGATACATTCTGGTTTTTCTGGCTGGGTTGGGTGCGTTATTGCACTGCATGGTTGCCGAATACAGAGCCTTTGTGGGAAGAATTGTTAGCTTTGCGCGAACTCCGTGCCGACGGCTATGCAGCATTGCAAGTAGACCCTCTGGTGTTAGCAGAATCACTTTTATTAGTAGTTAGTAGCAGTCCCGTTTTATCGGAAATTTGCTGTGCTGCATTAGGTTCCTCTGGTGCAGATCGTTTAGAACAAAGAGTAGAAGCTCTATTAGCACCACCAGAAGCACCCCCAGAAACTCAATTGCAATCCTGGCATGGCTTTCTATTGGCGTTTCTGCCTCTACTGACTGTGATATTTCATAGTTGAGTTGAATTTAGCAAGCTATTACAGCACGAAATCGTGATGTTTGTAACGAGAATGATGATGTTTGTAACAAAATCGTGGTGTTTGTAACAAAAATCATCTTGTTTGTAACGAAAATCGTAGCGTTGGTCATGAAAACGTGGTGTTTTTAACAAAAATCATTTTGTTTGTAACGAAAATCGCGGTGTTGGTTATGAAAACGTGGTGTTTGTAACAAAAATCATTTTATTTGTAACGAAAATCGCGGTGTTGGTAATAAAAACGCAGTGTTTGTAACGAAAATTGCGATCAGAACAAATTAACAAGTGGTAATTACGAATTACGCTTATTCTTTCTCAAGCAACAAACAGCTAACAACAAATAAAGTTAAGTAGTGGAGGCTGCTTGCTGCTTTCACTACCTCATGCAGGCGTTCATATTCATCTAGACAGAGGATAAATCTCTGGCCACAGTTGCTGCGTTCTATTTCTGTTAACCAAGTTTGCAGGGCGGGAAATGAATCTTCAGCTAGTTTATCGGCATCTAAAATTAGCCAAGTATACTTTGCGGGGTAATCGCTGTGTAACTTCGATAATTTGTTGAACTAATTTTTCAGGCAATTATTTAAATTTTTCGCGCCTCAATAACGCTAATTGGTGACGGGGTTGGAATAACTTGGGTAAGTTGGAAGCCAGCATGAAGCAGTAGTACTTGATATTCCTCCTCTGTGCGTTCGCGTCCACCAGTCATAACTAGCATATTAAGGTCGAGCAACTTGCTAAAAGAAGATGCATTCCCAGGAGGAATTACTGTCTCAAACAGCAGTAGTGTACCATGCTGTAACATTGCCTGATGACAGTTTTTGAGAATAGCGATCGCTTTTTCGTCATCCCAGTCATGAATGATGTGCTTGAGAAGGTAAGCATCACCACCTGCTGTTACTGACTCAAAGAAGTTCCCCGACACTACCGTACAGCAATCTGCAAAACCTTGTGCTTGCAGGTGAGATTTTGCTTCTTCTATCACCGTTGGTATATCAAAGATAATGCCTTTAACAGTCGGATAAGCTTTAAGGATACTAGTCACCAAACTGCCCTGATTTCCTCCCACATCAACAATAGTGTTAAATACTGAGAAGTCATAACTGCAAATAATCGCTTCTAAAACGGAAGCTGTTAAACTTGTCATTGCGCTATTAAACAACTTGCCAGCTTCAGAGTTTTTAAGGTAATGATCCCAAATAGTCATTCCAGCAATATGGTCAAACCCAATCTCACCAGTTTTGATGCTATGTAGCAGATTATCCCAGCCTAAGTAGTGCGCTTGTCCCAGTTCGGAAATGGCAAAAAAACGCAAAGAACCAGGAACATCCGTTTGTAACGTAGCAGCCAAGGGTGTTAAGCTAAATCGATGATGGTCATCTTCAGCAAATATACCGACACTAGCAAGTGCACGCAGTAATCTGTACAAAGATGGCACGTGAGTATCAGTGATTGCAGCTAGTTCTTCTAGTGTCTTTGGCTGTTCCTTAAGGTAGTCAGCAATACCAAGTTTAGCAGCAGCGTGGATTGCCCGTGACACCCAAAAGCCAGAAATCATCTGAAGCATAACATTAGATGCAGGGACTTCAGTACTTATGCTTGGTTCGAGTGAACTCATATTCTGTAAATTCTTTTCAAAGTTCTGGATTTGTGAGTGTATACAACCACAACTCAATCATATCCGACTACGGGGGTGATAAGCCTTTGGCTTGACGCTGCGTGTATCGCAGACGAAAACGCAATACATCTCAATCGATAAAAGAATCATTTATGTCATAATTAATACTTGTATGCTGATTGCTCCTCATCCGAGATGCGATCGCGTGTAACTCATCTTTACGACCAACAAACAGCCTGGGATCTTCAATCATCCCCCCAGCCACAAAAGGATTCTCAGGCAGCGCTCCAGAAGTCATTTAAAGCGTTTATCCTAGTTTCAGCTTAAGTGCAATCACCTAAAAGAATAGCATTAGCCCGATAATGTCTTTGCGATCTAGTTCTTGGGTATATGCATTTGCCATATCATGAAAAGTCACAACGATTCCTAACACGAGATTGAAAACCAAATCATTTCAATCTGCGATGCGGAAATCTGAATTTCGTGTGTGGACTGCTTTGAGTAAAGACTACAGTTACAACAATGAGACTCAAAATTTTAGAGCAAACTCCAACATTATTAAAACTACGACTCAAGCCAGCAGCCATCCTCTACTGGTTATTTGGCGGACTATTTGTGGCAGGAGGCGTTTTATTGATAACGACACTGACAAAGACAACTACTTTTACTTGTAATCGGGTTAAACCCACTCAAGAAAGTTGCCAATTAATCACCAAAAGTATTTTAAAATCTCAAGTTAAAAATTGGAATCTCAAAAACGTGTTAGGTGCAAAACTAGACACTAATACAACTGCTGGAAATAGTTATCCCTTGCTACTAATGACGAGAGATGGTTCAATTCCCATAGATTTAGTAAATGCAGACAGCACTCACAAGGAATCTATAGCTGCACAAATTAATACCTTTCTTAAAAACTCACAACAACCAAAATTAACTATTCATGAAGATACTCGTTTGTGGACTTATCCTCTAGGTTTATTGTTGATTGCCAGTGGTGCTGTTTGCATTATTTATCTGCTGATGAATAACATAATTATTTGCATTCTTGATAAAACTCTTGACAAAGTAACTATCGAACGCAAAGGTTGGCTTGGGCAAGAAGTTATTGAAGCTAAACTTTCAGAAATAGCAGGGCTGAATATGGATGCAGTTGCAATTGACACAGTAACAGGTACAAGTTCAAGCAGTTATAATATTGTCTTCAACTTGCTATCTGACAAAAATATTTATTTGGCTGCTGGCCCAATGTTTACTGCTAAGAGTGCAGAACAAACCATTGAAGCGATCGCCAGCTTCCTGAAATCAGATTAACCTCAAAGCAACGTCTTTGGCACCTTTGCCAAATACTTATACTGCTCATAAAGCATTGTAAATCTGTGCCCAAATACTTACCAAAAGCCGAGTCAAGCGACCATAAACTTTTGATAGATAATCTAGAATTCAAAACTTCAAATCTGAAATTGCTAAACTCCCCAGGCTGGATTCGAACCAGCGACCAATCGATTAACAGTCGATCGCTCTACCACTGAGCTACTGAGGATTGCTCACAATTTATAATCTTAGGGCTAAAAATAGGATTTGGCAAGTAGTTTCGCCAATATTTCTTTAGATGCTTAATTAATAGATAATTTTTGCAGCCAAAATCTATTCAGGAACTTAAGCAGAGACTACTAAATACTAAATACCTACAATCCCATTCGTAATTCAGCCAAACGCTGCCGCGCCTTCGCATCAATAGCATTAGCTAAAAACCTACTCTTCGATTGTTTGCGTGTATGATAATTTTGTCGAATCCGGCAGACAGTGGCTTCTACCTCCCCACAGAGTTGTTCTGCTGACAACCATTCGGCCCCATAGCCTTGTATCATCAACTGCTGTGCCCGATCTGAAGTAGCAACAATCACACGAGAAATCAAAGATTGAGCTAATTGCTGGCGAAAAGAAGCGCAGGATTTTTCAATGTAAGTATCTGCTGTTTGCCCAAAATCAGTGTAATAAACAGATAAAAGCTCAGTAATAATTTCTTTATTACTAGAGGTGTTCTGATATTGGGCATCAAAAACTATTTGAGTTGTGTAACCTTGAAACGCACTATAACCAGTCATCGCTTCTACAAGTTCACCCCGTGCTGCCTCTAATCCAACGCTATCACGCGTTTTCTTAAGGCAAGGCCAAGCGCCTATGATATTGTAGCCGTCCACTAATAAAACGGCTTGGAGTAAAGAACGGGGCATGGTTTTTAATCACAATTTTCTAGAGTTAACAAAATTCATTCATAAGTTTTATAATAGTTGATGCCTTCTATGTAACATAATGTTACATTTATAAAAATACGGGAGCCTCATAAAACTCAAACCTCACACAGACGCACCAACTTAAAACGCGCCTTTTAAGCAAAGGCGCATTACAGTTCTTTTTTGGTAGTCTTCAGGAGTACTAAATGCAGTGAATTTTATTTAATTTACTTATTTATTCAGCACTCAATTAAGAAGCTTCGCTATGTACCTCCATCAGACGTTGTTTGAGGCGTTGGGCTTCACCACTATCTACTAAAGAGCCTTTTTCTAGCAAGAAAGCACCGTCACAGTAATTTAACTCATCTAATCGATGTGTCACCCAAAGGGCTGTAATACCTCGACTTTTAACAAGACGACGGACACCAGCAACTAAATCCAACTGGCTATCTGGATCTAGTAAGGCAGTGGGTTCATCTAATAATAAGACTTCACAGCGACGGGCGATCGCACCTGCGATCGCGACTCGTTGTTTTTGTCCCCCAGAGAGTGCATAGATAGGGCGTCGTTGTAGGGTAAGCAAATTCACCGCTCCTAACGCCTCCTCAACCCTGGCTCTAATAGCAGCAGGTGGCAACTTTTCTTCCACCAATCCAAAAGCCACATCAGCACCAACCGTTGGCATCACCAGTTGATGATCTGGATTTTGGAAGACAAAGCCAACAGGATGCAAAAGCCGAATTTCGCCAGATTCAGGAGCTAATAACCCTGCCAGCAATCTCAGTAAAGTAGATTTTCCACTGCCATTTGTACCCAAGAGCATCCAAAACTCACCTTTGGGTACTTTTAAAGAGCAAGATTTGATAACTTTCTCTCCATTAGGCCAACTGAAATTTAAATCCTTGACCTCAATGCCCACTTGAGCCATTTGTCAACCTTGGTTACTCAGCAGCTACAGCAAAAAAGCCAGGTGGTCTGCCGCCACCAGGGGTTGTACCATCTTTCTGAACAATCTGCACCCCAGAAATTTCACTAGCGCGGACAGCAATTTTTTTCTCAGTCTTACCTTCGCACTTGAGTTCTACAATGTCAGGGTTCCCAGAACGGATTGCTGCCAGAATTAGCTGATAGATAGCCTCAGCATCTTCTGCTGACTTACGTTGTACCGAAATAGGGAAAGCAGTGTTTCTGATGCTTAAATCGATGGTAAACATTTAGCAATAATCAAATTTAACTGTGGACTCATTTTAGCGTCAGCTGACTGATTGTAGGGAAATGAGGATTAAGCATGGGGAATGGGGCATTGGGAGAGACTTGGGGATAAGGAGAATTGGAGACAAGGGGAAGGGAAAGACTTGTTACAAGTTCTAACTTTAGTCCCCTTGTCCCACCTGCTCCACTGCCTTTCTACTCCCCATTTCTCACCTCATCTAAATCAAAAATTAATTTTTATGAGAAAACCCCTAGAAAAATTAGCAATTTACACCTAATATAATTAAAGGTGTGTAAAAAATTGTAAACTAGGTTAACAACCCGGTTAACTTTCTGCTTATAGAAGGCTTTTTTCAGGTCGTCTATAATATAGATACCACCTGTACTTATAAACATTTGGAGATTTGTTCTAATGACCATCGCAGTTGGACGCGCGCCCAGTAGAGGGTGGTTTGACGTTCTAGACGACTGGCTCAAGCGCGATCGCTTCGTATTCGTAGGTTGGTC
>NZ_JBALDC010000014.1:0-14415 GCF_036917575.1 Nostoc sp.
CCCAGTAATAGAAGCATACTCAGCCGCAAACACGGCACGATCAGATTTTGGGGATATTTATCAATCATCGCACTGGACTATTTTTTGTTAGTAACATTTTATTCATCTGGGTTAAAGCGATAGAGACGAACTTGTGCATCATCAGAGCCACTAGCAATCCAAACCCCCTGTTCTTTAGCAATCAAGTCTAAGGAAGTAATCCTGCTAGGTAGGGTTGCAATCCGCTTCGGTTTTTGAGTCAGATCGGGAGTGACTTTTGCAGTCAGACGCCAAGCTAGAATCTGACCATCATCGCCTGCACTTACAAGCCATCGTCGATCTGGAGTAAATACAATGTTGCGAACCGATGTTTTTGAAACCTGCCACCTCGCCCGTTGTTCGCAGCTTTGCTGAGGCAGCTGCTCTTTAGGCGATCCCTTTAACGTTGCTTTCTGACATTGACTTAAGTCCCAAAGAGTAACGTAACCATCAGAATCAGAGGCTGCAAGGATGGAAGTATTGGGTGCAAAGTTGAGATCCCAGAAAAAGTCGTTTTCTCCGCGATTTTGAGCATTTTCTGAGAGTTTTAGCTGCCAAGGTTGCGAGTTGGCGACATCCCACAAGACAAGCCGCTTAAACTGTCCGGCACTCACAAGGATCTTTTCATCTGGACTGAGTGCTAAAGACCAGGCTTGATATGCGAAGCGATCGGGCACTTTCAAAACCTTAGCAGGCTTTGAGTCAAAACGGACATCCCTCGGTCTTTGCCAACTCCGAATGGTTCCGCTCCCATAGCTGGTGTATAGCGTTAGAGAGTTGCGAGTAAACATTAAGTCCAGAATGCGATCGCTTGTTTGGTCGTTGGGGTCTTTAAGCGTATAAAGTCCTTTCCCAGTGTTGATATCCCAGACCTGAACGGTTCCATTCTCTAGACCTGCAAAGACCTGATTATTTTTTACCGGAATCAATGCTAGCGATCGGATTGCTTGCTGAGTAATCGCCAGAAGTCCAATGGATGAGTTAGGTTGAGTATCCGTGCAGGTTTTGGCTAACGTCTCCTTACTCAAGGTACCCTGCGGGGTTAGCGTTCCCCAATCTGTTACGCCCCAAGTCCGAACTGAACAATCGTCTGAGGCACTCATTACCAGTGGCGATCTGCCACTCGTGCCACTGAGTCGCACGGCATTAACACCAGCTAGATGAGTAATTGGCTTTGGTATAAATATAGCGGCTGCGATCATTGAGAGCAATGCCAGTAATAACCATAAGGGTATAATTGGGAAAACCTTTAAGAACAAAATTTCGGTTGCTGGATCGGTACTCCCTAATCTTGGGTCTGATAGCCAAGGCTTGAGTTCAAACTTTAGTTTTCGCGACCAGCCGATCCAAGGACGACGGGGAGAAATAGTTAGTTTTGTAGAAGTTATTTCCCCCAATGGCAGAATCGGTTTTTCTGGACTAACCTGAATTTGGCATCCTTTCGCGTCTTGGCCTCGTACTTCCAGATCGAGCGTTTGCAAAAGATTACTATTGTTCTTAAACATCAATTGGAAGGTACTGCTACGCGATCGCCAATTCGGGAGCCAGGGTCTTTTAGCCGGGATACGCTGCTGCTGAGGCTGGACTTCAAACTCCATGAACCCAACGGGCAGAACTTCTAAAATTCCTTGTGCTTCAACGGGAGAACCCAGATGACTTTTGGCAATTATCATAAAGGGATAATCGCTACTGGCAACTCGATCTGCTCTCGGGGGCTGACATTGAAAAGTTGCTGTAATCTCTTCATTTGCGGGAATTTCTATATACCGTTCCCAGCTACCAACTAGCCAAGACGACTCAAGTTCTGTACACTGCAAGCACACCTGGTAAGGCTGCGACCCGACATTCTTGACAGTCACGGGAATATCCACGACGTTACGCGGATAAACTTGAAACCGCTTGGTAGGTAGTCCGATCCGCAGTAGGTTTAATTCACCGCTAGATTCCAACGTTAACCGCAGAACTAATCGTCGTTCTTCAGAGAGTTGGGGCGAAAAAACCCGCACCGTTAGATTGATGATTCCCACGAAATCAGGGATGGGAGAATCTAAAATCTTAACTTGAAAATCAGTGCGATCGCCTGGTGATTTCGCCGCAGATACATCTGGAGAAAGATGATACCAGTTACTCTGCTCGCCTGCTCCCGCCGCTTTAATTTCAAGTTGAAACGACGCAAACTGATTGCTGCGGTTGATTACCGAAACACCAAAAGAAACCAATGGCCCACCGGGGCGAAAGGCTATATTTTGTGTAGTCAGGCTAGCATCGATAATTGAGCTGGCAAGCATAGTCAAGAGAAATATTTGGGTTGTTTTAATATTGAATAACAACTTTGATTGGAATAGATCCGACTTCTGTCTAATTCACTCTAGGTCGTTTTGTCATTTTTTAGGCTAAACACTAATAATCATCTCAAAGGCTGCATATTCTGATTTCAGCGATCCCAATGAGTGATACAGAAGTCGTAAGTTCGGCTTTGGCTTTAAGTTGTTAGTTATGCTTGCTCACAAACATTGCTAATAATATCAATTTTAAAAAGAATGCGACAGATATATACGGACATACCTTTGTGATGTCTGGCTTTCTTAATGCATGAATTTTAAATTGTATAACTATCTCTTGTCAAAATATTATGAGCAATATTCATCTGGATAAGTTTTTTTCATTTCCTGATTTTAAACAGACTGTTTAGTAAAAATCTCTGCTCATACTTTTGTTATAAGTTTGTCATAAATGCGTCAACTTAATATGAAATCATTAAGGGTTATGTTTTATTGCTTATGTGAGTTGGGTTATCGCCTTGCCTGGTTGACAGGCTTGCTTTTTCAGCATTCTATCACCTACAAGTATGTACCTGCACCTGTGGTGACTACAATTCTCTGCTATGAAAAGCCAAGCTTTGGAATTTCCCCCCACCATGAATCTACCGTAGCTTCTTTGAGTGGGTACAAAATTTTTAACAGAATTACGAAATTGAGATGATATCGCTTGAAGTCATAATTATCAGTTAAATAAACTGACTGCATTCACTGGATTTCTTACTTTACCAACTCCAAGTAAGAAATCTTGAAAACGACCAAATAATTAAGGGAACAATGTGATTTTGTGAGATGGGTTTTAATTCTTAGTTACAAAGCTAGATTCTCAATAAAAAGCACTATTAAATAGGTGATTTATAACTCCTAATTTTTAGCACCTTACAAAATCGCACTGCTCCTTGTGGAAAGCTGCTCGTCAACAACAAGCTTTCCTAGCTTACCATCTGATTCACTCTTTGCGACACAACCTTTTTTGCAACAGAACCAGAAGTAGAGCATATAATTTGGAGGAAAGTATGGATAGTCTCACAGATAAGCCAGCCATAAGTCTCAAACTCTTAAAAAATCTGAGTCCTCAGTCAGAAAAGGGGACTCCTCAATATTACACTCGAAAACTAAAGCATTTCTTGCAACTACAGATTGATCAATTGGCAGCTCAATCGCAGATTCAATGGGTGAGAGTAGTTTATCAAGATCCGCAGATGTCCGATCACCAACAGGTTCTTGAAGCCTCTCAAATGCCTTTTTCTTTTGCGAAAGAGACTCTAGCTTACTTACAGACCGAAGGTTGGTTAGCTAATGTTTCATCCGCTTTAGTACTAAAACCGATTGATTCAGAAATAATAGAAAAAGGCTTTTATTATTGTCATTTCGGTGAATTAAATCAGCCTAATCAATACTTATTATTATTTGCCAATGGGCCTTTGTCTCATACTCATCGGCAATTCATCAAGCGAACGGCTGCCAGTATCGGTGAATATTTAGACGAACATCAACAAAACTGGCAACACCGTCAGAAGATTCAAATTTTAGAACATCTTGTTCAACGAGTGGGGCATCAGTTACGTCATCCTTTGGGTTTAATTAGTCTTTATGCTCACAACCTTAGTCATCTTTTGCCTAGTAGTAAGGAGCAAGAACAAGCTTCAGTCATTTGCAAGACTGCTCACGGTTTAAATCAAACTCTTACTGAGATCGTGCAGTGTGCAAGTAGTAAAAAGTTGCAGATTGTACCGCAAGATATCTGTAGTCTCGTCCATAAAACACTAGAAGAATTTCAAGGCTGGATTTTGGAGAAAAATCTTCAGGTGTGTTGCGGCGATCGCCCACTTATTTTGAAACTCGATCCACTTCAAATCAAACAGGCTATCAGTAATTTATTGAGTAACGCCATCCATTTTAGTCCCCAAGGGGCAAAAATTTTCATTGATTGGCAAGAGCAGCAGGGCGAGGTTTTGTTGACCTTGAGAGATGAAGGCCCAGGTCTTTCCTCAGAAGATTTACAGAAGTTGTTTAAGCCTTTCTATACCCGCCGTTCGGAGGGAACAGGTTTAGGATTAGCCATTGCCCAAAAAGTTGTACTCGATCACGGAGGGAAACTATGGGCAAGAAATGCACCCAAAAAAGGTGCAGAATTTTCGATCAGCCTACCTCGATTAATTCCATCCATTGACTTATCAGAGGACAACGCTGCATGTTAACCCAAGTAGAACCAACCAAAACCCTATCGACCCTTTTAGTCGATGACGATTCTCAATTTCGGGCTGGAATCAGAACTTTCTTAAGCTTCTCCCAGATTCAGGATCGAACAATTAACGTGATTGGGGAAGCGAATCGTCCGGCTTTGGCTTTATCGCTTATCGAGCAGCATACTCCCGACCTGATTCTGATTGACATGGAATTAATTGAGGGAGATGGTCTTTCCCTATTACAGCAGCTGCAAAACAGCAATGCATCGAGTAGAACCCTTGTTCTATCGGGTCATCAAGAAGATTACTGGATCTATCAGGCTATGCAGTTGGGGGCGGATGGCTATGTATTTAAGGGTCAGGTTTCACAGCAGTTGCTAGATGCGATCGCCACTGTTATCCAAGACCAAATCTATTTACCACCTGAAGTTGCCACTGGCTTCTTTAGAAAATTCCAAAAAACTCAAGCCTCATTACCTTCACAAATTGGTCAGCCCTGCAACCTGTCTGACAGAGAACGCGATGTTCTATATTGGCTCGTTCAAGGAGCCTCAAACGATGAAGTTGGGAAACAACTCTACATTTCAGTGGCTACTGTTAAGACTCATATCACTAATATTTTTCTGAAGCTACAGGTAACAAGTCGGACACAAGCTATTGTGGCAGCCATCAAGATGAATTTGGTTCAGCCGTAATTAAGTTCGGTCATTTTGGTTTAGCTCTAAATACCGAGAAGATTCTAAGTTGTCGCGCCTATAAGTTGTTTCATAATCTGTTAGGTAAAACCTGCAAACCTCTCCTCTGCTCCTCTGCCGTCTGAATGTGCAAATTAAAAACACAACAGCTTATGCCTATTGTTGATTCTAATGTGCTAGCTAAATTCTATCGATGTACCCAAAATTCGCCTTTGGGCTGTCGAAAGCCGATAGAAACCACTGAGATGATACCGGGTGCCAAGTTTTGTATGGAATGCGGATTCCCTACTACATTGCCAGTCCAGACTGAACTCCGGGGCAGATTAAGCACCTATCGCATTTCTGAAATACTTAGGTCTCAAGGAATGGGACGGCTTTACAGAGGAACTCAGACCAGCAATGGTCAATCCGTTGTTGTGAAGGAGTATTTACTGCCTAAGCAATGTTTTAATGCTGTAGAAGCCCAACAGTGCAGAACAGCCTTAGATCAAGTGGTAAAGGGCAATTTGACCACCCCGAAGGGTCGGGAGTTTCGCTTGGTCAGTCCATCAGAGACCATTGCAGATCCATTTAGCGATCGCGTCTATCTTATTTTTTCAGGCGAAATCGCGACACTTCCCACCTTGAGGCAGGCTTTGAGAGAGACAGGAGCCTTTTCTGCATTACGAGTGCGACAAGTCCTAGAGCAAATGCTGCAATCGCTACATTTCCTCCATAGTCAGCCATCGATGGCCTCTGAAGCGATAGGTTTAGGAACTGCCCACGGGAACTTGGGGCTTGACAGCCTGCTAATAAGTGATAGCGGCTATGTCTATGCCTGCGATCTGGCATCCTGGGAGCAGCTTTTTGTCCCTGCCCCGCGCCAAGTGCTGTCACCAGAACAAGACTTAATCGATCTCGGATCGGTCGCGTTTGCTCTGTGGACGGCCCAAGCAATTCACTCTGGTTCTAACACACCCTTAAATCCGCGCGAGGCTCAACATTGGCCCCAGGACGATCCGCCCCTGAGAGATTTTCTGCTTCGTTTGCTAGGGTTAGAAACCCCATTCAACTCTGCGGCAGAGGCGCGTCAGGCTTTGATTAAACTGCCTAAACCTGAAACGGCTGCTGGTTTTCAGGGAAATCTTAGCCCAGAGTCTTCAGCAAAACCGAATCGAAAGTATTGGCTTTTGAGTTTACTGGCTTTGCCTCTATTGGGAGGGCTATTGTGGTTACTATTGCCTCGATTTATGTCAAATTCTTATGCAGAGATGAATAGCTTTAAGCATCTTTTGCCATCATTTGCAGATATTAATGGTATTCAGCCAGGACAGTATCCCTATACGGGAGAAGCGCTGGGAACTTGGACAATAGTCTTAGACAAAAAGCCCGTGAGCGATCGCAAAATTAGAGCATTGCTGACTCAGCCCAAGTTGGATATGGCAGCTATTTTTAACTACCGAACTTACGCCCCTCAACGGTCTCCCCTGAATGAAGTTTTGGAAGCTAACGCCAAGGCAAATTTTGCGATCGCCAGTTTATCAACCCAACTGCCCGAAGGGTTAATTCCAGAAACGATCGCCTACGATGGTCTTTTAGTCTATGTACCTGCCTATAAAAGTCAAAATCTACCAAGTGCATTGCGAGGCAAGATCAGTCTTGCCCAATTGCAGCAAATTTTTACAGGGCAACTTACCAACTGGAAACAACTAGGTTCAAATTTTCCTGACCTGCCGATCAAACCCTATCGACCGATGGAACCTGAAGCATTACGCCTGTTCCAACAAAAAGTTTTAGGCAACGATCCGAGTCTGATTGCCCAATTTAACAAGATTGAGCAACGTTCAACTTTTAATACCTTGCGCTCGATCGCAGTTGGAGAAAAGCAGGCGCAAAAAACTGAAGCTGGCTCAATTAGTTTCGGACTATTGACCCAAACCTGGGATCAATGCAAGATTTACCCCCTAGCTATTGCCCAAGAAAATCTAGACCCAGTACAGCCTTTGCTGAAAGAAACCACCAACGGTACAATGCAACCTATTTCTCCATCAGACAATCTCTGTCTAGAGAAAAAGCCTTTACTTAATATATCAGCTTTTCATACAGCAACTTATCCACTCAGCGCGCCGTTAATTATTGCCTATCCTAGAGATAATAATTTGCCTGGGAATGTATCAGGACCACTCTTCGCTAATTTTCTCAAAACTCAAGATGGGCAGTATCTCCTTCAGCAAGCGGGTCTTGTGCCGCTGCAAACTCCACCTAAAAACTACACATTATCGTCAGCTATTCTGAATCGTTAGGGAGCGCGATTACTATGGCAATCCAAACTCATCGTTGTCCAGAGCCAAGCTGCTCTTTCTTTAATCAGGTACTGCCACATAACGCGAATATCTGCCCAATGTGCGGTACTTCCTTAGCACAGGCAGTACAACCACCCCCTACTATGGTAGGCTCGGCAGCCCGCTATGCTCAAACCTCGGCTCCTTCGTCCCAGTTCTCATCAACAATCAATAATCAAAAACGTCCTCAGTTGAAGTTGCTTCATCCCAGCGAACAAAGTTTTCTATTACTTAGGGAGTCTGGTATAATAGGTCGTCAAAATATTTCTAACGGGATGCGGCCTGAAATCGATTTAACAGGACTGCCCCATGCAGGTATCGTCTCTCGCACCCATGCTCATCTCTACTGGGATCTTGTTCGACAAGCTTACATGATTGTTGATGATAGCCTAAACGGTAGCTACCTCAATGATAAATTATTACCTCGTGGAGCACCCCATCCATTGAGTCATGGAGATAAATTACAGCTAGGTCAAGAGCGGTTGATTTGCTTGCAAGTTGAATTGAACCATACTTCAAATTAAATCGCGATGCATGAGATTCATCTTTTTTTGGTTATTAAGTGAATCTAGAACTAGAACATTAGTTTTTTAACTTTCTTTTTAGATAAAATAGAAACTGAGGCGTGTCTAAAAGTTTCAAAAATGAATATACTCGTCTATCCGTATTTCTATATCTAAATGAATAGCTGGAGAGCTTTTTTTGCTTGATAACATATAGGTAAAAGATCAGCCTTTTATCATTAAAATACTATTAGACAGCAAAAAACAGAGCGGCCGCTCTGTTTTTTACTACATTTTCGTAATCTAAAAAGCCGTTAGCAAAACCAGTGGTAAAACTAACAGTATTGATAGATTTAACTGTACTTTACGTCACAGAGTTTCACGTTTGGTTAGATAAACCTTGTCATTTTTCAAAAACTTATAAACCCATATCGAAGCTATTTAGTATTTCATCCATCGCTATAATGAGTTGCTACGGATTTAGAGCTATCTATCCTTACCTATTTAGGACTAATAGACAGTTTGAATTGTTCTAATTTTCTTTTAAAGAAGTGACATGATCTCAATTAATATTTAGTGTTTTGATTTTGGCGATCGGTTGTTGTTTGCTGGTTGGTTGTTACACTTTGATTAAATGGTTTCTCAATTGTTTCTCTGATTTTGGATTCAGCAATATCGGTTATCTTGTATCTCATTTGATCGGATAGCCTATCAATAAAATCGCCAAAAATTATCCTAAAAAAGTATCTAATAGATTCCATGATTCTCACTTCATAGTTGAAACGATATTAGAAAGTGGCTTCAATTAAATTCATACTAGTTCAGCAAACTCCGAAATGTCAGTAGACTTATGTCTCTAAGCAGGATTATTCCATTTAAATTAAAGCCATTAAGAATCTGTACAATAACTATATGCTGAACTAACATATTTTAGTTTTAGGGTACATTTATAATATACTTTCAACCTTTTTATAAGCATATAGACCTTCGGTTGATAGATTTTTTTTGATCGCCAGATACTCTAAGTCTTATAACCGAAGCTTAAGGTCGATGAAATGGCAAACCTCATAAATGAGTCGTCATATAAATATTTAGGTACAGGCTTGTCTTTCCCATTGCAAAGCAATGTACAGGGAGGATTCAAGCTCAGTGCTGAAGCTCAGAAAGTCAAAGAATCAATTTGGTTAATTTTGCGTACTGATTTAGGCGAACGTGTTTACCGTCCTGATTTTGGCTGTCGCTTATCAGAACTAGCTTTTGCCCCCATAAATCACGATACTTTACTAAAAATTAAAATTTACGTACTGGAAGCATTACGAAAATGGGAGCCTCGAATTGACGTTGATGAAGTTCGCGCAGATCCCGACACGATCGCTGGGCGCGTCAATATTGTCATTGACTATCGCCTCAAATCTCATCCTGACCTTTACAGTTTTGTCTACCCGTTCTATTTAGCTTCAGAGGAGGAATAATCGTGGATTTTGACTTTTTACCTCAACTTCCTAGTTCTCATCTGGACGAGCGCAACTTTGACGATTTAGTAGAAGAATGCTTACAGCGTATTCCCCGCTATTGTCCAGAGTGGACCGATCACAATATCAGCGATCCTGGCATTACCCTAGTCGAGCTATTTGCTTGGCTCACCGACCAGATGCTGATGCAATTCAATCAGATTCCCCGTCAAAACTATGTAGCCTTTCTAGAACTTTTAGGAATTCGCCTACAGCCACCGACCCCAGCTCAAGTTAGGCTGACTTTTTACCTCAGCACTCATTTACTGGAAAACTACACTATCCCACAGGGAACAGAAGTTGCAACAGAGCGCACTGAAACCCAAGAAGCCATTGTTTTTACTACCAATCAAGACCTGGTGCTCGGTCAACCAACCTTAAAACATATATTGTGCGCACTAGATACAGCTAATACTCCTCAATCGCTCCAAGATCGTACCGGGCAATGGCATCCTCAACATGACGGTCTGGCAGTGACTCACGAATTTGAACTATTTCCGCAAAAGCCGCAGTCTGGTAATAGTTTTTATCTGATAATAGAGCCTGATACCCCTTTGGAAGGAAGTGTTTTGGAAATCGCCTTCACAGGAGCGCAAGGTACGCCTACAGGCATCGATCCAAAGCATCCTCCCCGCAGTTGGGAAGCCTGGGACGGCGAATTATGGATAAAGGTACTCTTGCAGGAAGCAGACGACACCACCAATGGCTTTAGCTTTAATGAGAATACGGGAGATGACGATAGTTTTGAGCAAAATGGTGATGTGATTCTACATCTGCCCGAACGCTGGCCTGTATCCAGTTTTGATGGCTATCGAGGTCGTTGGATTCGCTGTACCCTCACCGAATCTAGCGATCGCCAGCCAGGATATGCCAATTCTCCTCGAATTAAAACAATTGCGATACGTACCATTGGTGGATCAGTGCAAGCTAGTCAGTGCGTTCTGGTACAAGAGGAAATATTAGGTATCAGCGACGGGCAACCGGGGCAGAGCTTTGAGGTTGAGACTGCGCCCATTCTGGAGCGCCAGAAAGAAGAGGAACTGCTTGTTTTTCCGGTGGGGAGACTCCCCGAAATCTGGCAAGAAGTTGAAGACTTTGCTGACTCAAAACCCCAAGATCGGCATTATGTTGTTGATGCATTGACAGGCACTATTCAGTTTGGGCCGTTGATTCGCGAACCTCAAACGCTTAAGAAGCAAACGCAAACTCGTGCTTATCTACAGCAAGTGCTGCCAGCAAATCGATCGCTTGGTTATGACCTGCACGAGCAAATAATTGAGCAACAGTATGGGGCAATTCCTCCCCGTGGTGCTGAAATTATGTTTTCCTATCGTACCGGAGGTGGCAAACAAGGAAACGTACAGGCGAACACGCTGAGGTTTATGCAGACAGCAATTCCTTATGTAGATAGCGTGACCAATCATCATGCTGCCGTTAACGGTGCCGATGCCGAGTCTCTAGAACGAGCCGTCTTGAGAGCGCCGCAGATGCTGCGATCGCATGATCGAGCCGTTACTGCTTCAGATTTTGAAGCCTTAACTCTTAAAGGTAGTGGTGGTGCGATCGCCCGCGCATTTTGCTTACCGATGTCTGCCAGCCAAACTGCCGGGAGCGTCAGCGTGTGCGTCGTGCCTCAAGCCAATACCGACTTGATTGACTTAGGACGCGGGATTACTCCAGACAACTTCAATTTAAATTCGGCTCTGCGCGATCGAGTCTTGCACTATCTAGACGAAAGACGTTTGCTAGGTATTCAGGTGCAGCTACAGCAGCCTAACTACGTTGGCGTATCGGTTCAAGCCGAAGTCACCTTAGAGCCTGCCTATAAAAACCCAAGTGCCCAAGCCGAAATTATCCATAAACTCAAAGTCGCGCTTTATCGCTACCTCAATCCTTTAACTGGCGGTCCAGAGATGACGGGCTGGCCCTTTGGTCGCCCCCTTTATCCGTCAGACATAATGGCTCTCCTTCAGCAAACACCAGGGATTCAATACTTGGGTGCTATTTTACTGTTTCCTATTCAAAAAAATGGGGAATGTTGGCAGCGGCAAACTACGCCTGTAAACTACATAGATCCCGGCTCCTTGGGTTTACTTTGCTCCTGGGCAGATCCGCAGGCGCGCACAGGACATAGTGTAAATGTTCTGACAGACCAATCTGCAATGAGGATTTAGAATATGGTGCCAGTACTGACCTCCAAATCAGCCAGTCTTCAGATATCTCCCATGCAGACTTCTGTGACCACCTCCCAAGGAGGCAGTCGGATGCTTGGATCTGAAGCTGTAGAAGGTTTGCAACCGCAATCTGAAATCGTGGTTTATCCAGGAGAACTCTGTCGGGTTGCCCTTGAGATTAAAAACTGGGAGTCTCAACCTCAACACCTCACCTTAAAGCTAAATGGGACGTTCCCTCTGGAATGGTGTCAGGTGCAGACTGATGCTGAGACCGCGCCTCAATTTGGGATAGCCCCAGAGCAGAACTCAGTGGCACAAAAGTCAGGCACTGCAATAAGGGCTGCAATCCACCTTATAACCCTAGAAGTGGCTGCCAAAAAAAGCAGACATGCTGACTTATGGTTTCTGGTTCCTGACGATTTTTTTGAGGGGCAAGATGCCCTTCAGGGAAGTAAGGAAAAGCAACTCGACTTTCGAGGTTGTCTGTCGATTTATGCTAGCCAAAGCCTGAATCAAGGGTCAAGTCCACATCCGATTCAAGAATCCAATTTTGAGCTAAATGTTCGACCACGAAGCAGCTATACTGCTTTTTTGCCGATAGTTTATCAAGAAGTTGACTATATTCATCGCTTCATCAAAATTTTTGAGCAAGCGTTCGACCCAGTGGTGAATAGCTTCAGTTCAATGTGGGCGCATGTAGACCCGTTGACTGCACCTCAGGCGCTCCTGCCGTTTCTAGCTCACTGGGTGGACTGGCCAATTGATGCACAGCTAGATTTAACCCATCAAAGGCGGCTAATTCGACGCGCCGTAGAAATTTATCGCTGTCGCGGAACCCGTAAGGGACTTAGATTTTATCTACATTTATATACGGGTTTACCCCTTGATGAACAAATTGATCAAGAAGAAGATAAATCAATCAGCATCACCGAACCGTTTGGTCAAGGATGCTTATTTGGATTGGCTTATGTAGGCGAAGATGCGATTATCGGTGGTGGCAAGCCTTATCACTTTGATGTGCGCTTGCGTGCCCAGCCGAACAGTCCAATCGACGAGCAGCTCGTCCGGCGAATAATCGAGCAAGAGAAACCTGCATTCTGCTCCTACAGCCTGCGGATAGAAACAGAATAGATAAAAGAGTATTCACCCAAAACTTATTTAACTGAATTAGTATATCGAATTGGAGATATCCTCATGACCCATCCTTTTCCAAACCCTACTATAGCTCCTATGCAGCGCCAACAAGTTAGAGATGGATTACTCTTAACTGCCGAGCGTTGGCAACGCGCCCATGACTATCAGCGCAAACGCCAAAATCTTCACTATCAATCAATTAATCAGCCAGGAATTGTTTGCGGGTTAGGAGTAAGGGTAATTTCAGCTCCACAAGAAGTTGCCGCTCAATATCGAGACAATCGCTGGGTACAAATTCAGCCGGGAATTGCCATCGATCTAGAAGGGAATCCGATTGTCGTGCCTCATCAAATCAATTTTCGGATCGCAACCGAGTTAAAGGAGTCGGAACCTGTCACTATTTATTTGGTTGCTCAGTATCGAGATCCCGATCAGTTGGGGATAAGTCCCGATCGGGAAGTCGTACAAGAAACATTCAGAATTGATGAGAGAAGCCGTTCGCCTGAGCGTTCAGATGTAGAACTTTGTCGTGTCTTGCTGCGATCATCACAGCAGGAATTGCTCCGCACACCGGCCGATGTCTTTTTTCCGGGATATGGCGATTTAGACTTGCGTTATCGCCGTCAAGCACAAGCAAGACCTCAAGGTTTAGTTCAAATTGCCCAAATCAACTCTGATGATGAAGACTGTAGCCGAAATTTTTTCAATCTTACCTACTTACTGCGCGCTGTTGAAGATATCTATCCATCCTTAAAAGGTGCAGAAACCGTTGATCGAGTCACTTGGGATGGAAATCTGCATCCCTACGAGCTGCTATATCTGACTGGGCATCAGAGTTTATCGCTAAACAACCATCAATTCTCAAACCTTTTAAGCTACCTGAAGTCGGGAGGCACTTTGCTGGTCGATGCCCCCGCCCAGAGTACAGAACTGATTCAATCAGTCCAGGCACTGGCTCAACATTTGCAGACACCACTAAAATCTTTACAAGAAGCCCGTCGCGACCATCCCTTGCGGATAAAGCCGTTTCTATTTTCTGCGTTGCCAATAATGAACCAAACCAGAATTCAACTCTTGTCTGGCGGGGGAATTATTCTAGCGATTGGAAATCTGGGCGGATTATGGGGTTTAGACGAAGAATTGCAGCGATCGCGAACTGAGATCAGAACCGCTCAAGAGTTAGGTATAAATATCCTACATTTTGCCTGGAAACGCAAACAGACGCTCGATTTACAGTCTGAAGTGGGCGCTGTTGCATAAATAAACTCAGTAAGATTAAGGGTTTCAAGTGAACAAGTATGCAACAATAATCCTGACTAAAGCCTTGCTCTCAGAGTAGGGCTTCTGTCATTCAATGTCTTTAACTAAGTTCAAAAATGACTATTTTCGACGCAATAATCTCACGATCACAATAATAATTTAGAGCGAGAAAGATTTATACTTCCTCGCTGATGTTTCGTAAGGATTCAGGTGGCAGAGTATTGACAAAGGGGACACTTGAGGGGGAATATCGCAAATATGAACCAAAACCTGCCTCAAGAATTAGAGCCAG
>NZ_JBALDC010000015.1:0-40954 GCF_036917575.1 Nostoc sp.
TGCTAAATGAAGGAGGTCTTGTTATTAAATGGGAGCGTAAGATTAAAAACAAAGGTAATGCTGTTTATTAAATTTAGCTGCGTAGCAGCTTATTACCCCATAGTTCAAACTAAGGGATTCAAACAAGGACATATTTTTCTCTCAACATAAATGTCTTGAAAAAAATATTTTTATTTTTTCATAAATAAATTTAGTGCAAAGTCGAGCTACGATGTGCGACTTTTTTTATTCTTGTGGGATGGACATCTTGTCCGTCCTTTCTGGTATGGCAAGATGCCTACCCCACAATGGAATCAAGGTTTAACAAAATTAAATTGCACACGGCGTTACTTTTTACTCAGCACTCGTTACTCTCAGCCGAACCACTGTTTTGGTGAATGAGTAGCGATGCCTACGACAACTTGGTTTAGCGATCGCTACCCAACAACTGGTATATTCCAGCACTTTGGAAGCTCCCAGCGACATATCGTTTCTACCAATATTTCTTTGTCGCTGCTAAATTAAAAACATTTACTTGCTTGTATGCTTTAGTCCAAGATTGAGTTTAAATCAACTTCCAACTGATGTTTGAGCAATTCTTGATAAGTCGTTTCCCGAATTATCATCTGCTTATAGAGCATAAGCAAAAACTCTTGAGCTTGTTCACGAGACATCTGCTGCACTTGGTCAGCAAAAGTTCTAAGGCTAAATTCTTGCTCTAAAGATAATGTAATGGGTTGATTCATTGCAGTATCAATCGCCCAAATAGGCGAAAACTAAAGGGTCAATATTGGCAATCTTGAGAAGAAGCGTTCATACTTAGCTGTCGTTAGCAGTAATACACTTATCAAGCAACCTACTGGGTATTCCCTTACTTAGCGGTGTTAAACCTAAATATGAACTTCTGCTAACTAGTATAACAAAATATTTACAAAACTGAGATAATGACATATTGATGCCTTAGTACATCCTGTGTCACTGATATCCCAAATATCCGAGTAATCATTTGTCATGAATCCTTACACTATCCTTAATCAAACCGGACTTCAGCGTGTTAGTGATGGCATGACCCGACCTTTACTAGAAAATTGTCAGACTGCTTCATATAGCCTTATTTTAGTCTGGCCACAACTTGGGGATTTTGATAGTCTTGAATATGCGTGGTGGTTACAGCGCGAAGCTAAAAAATTGTCAAATGAAAAAATTGCTATTCGTGCAGTCGGAATTGGTAATCGCGCCTCTGGAATAAGATTCTGTGAATACACAGGATTTCCACCGGAAAATTTATTTGTTGAGCCTAATGGAGAACTACATCATCAACTCAAACTTCATTCAGGTCTGAATCTGACTCTGGCTGGACTTTCCCCTACTCAGAAAGCTTGGCTAAATCTAATATTAATGTGTGCAGGGTTTGGAAGTCCTGGAACACTAAGAGAAGTTTTTCGGGGATACAGGGGAGATCGTCAAGCCCCTCAACTCATTGAAGATGATGAAATTATTCAAGGTACTCCTTTACCTGCTTTTCAAGGCTCGTTTTTTCAATTAGCTGGCGGAAGTGGGTTTCAACGTCCCTTTGAATTAGCTACTCTCCGGCTACGGAACATGGTGGAAGTTCTCAGCAATTGGCATACTTATGTACCTAATTCTGCTTACTTAACTCAGCGTGGTGGAACTTTTCTGTTTGACACCAAAGGCCAGTTACTTTATGAACATCGAGATCCAGGAATTCTGGGCTTTGCTGCTAATATGAGTCAGCCCCTATCATTTTTATCCTTGATCGAAACGGATAGCTTTACCTCAACTCACTAAATGACGCTTGAATTTCATTTGTGTGAAATGGTCTTCCAGTAGGAAAATAGATGAAGCAGTGATGACCATCAAGCTATATGTTTGAAATTATGGTGTTAAATGATTTCTTGTTAAAAAAGCCTGCTTCGGTATCTCATCAATATTCCGAGCACATCAATCTACTTTTGTAAATCCAAAATCTGCTCTCAAGGAAGGTCTAATGGGTATAAAAGTCATAATAATTCGTAATTGATAATGACGCTTGCGGACTCGCTAACGTAATTCGTAGTTGTAATCACTGCTTGCTCTGTACTTTTTTAATTACGAATTACGAATATAGCAAGTAAGGATAAAATTTCATTTATTATGCAAACTTCTGGAATTCTTACTGGTTTAAATATCTTAGTAGTTGAGGATGATGATGATACTCGCTTTTTTCTTACTACTGTCTTGGAAATGGATGGAGCGACAGTTATAGCAGTGATATCAGCAGCAGATGCACACAATGTCTTGTCCGAATTGCAACCGGATGTTTTAATTAGTGATATTGGGTTGCCTGGGGAGGATGGCTACACTTTCATCTCCAAATTCCGTGCGCTTAAACCAAATAATTGCGGACGAGTCCCAGCTATTGCTTTAACAGCATTTGCTGATAGTGAGGCTCGTATCCGTGCTTTGAAAGCTGGCTTTGACACTCATGTATCTAAACCAATCGCTCCAGAAGAACTAGTTGAGATAGTGGCTAATTTGGTTGCTTCTTGTAATTGGTAATTATTCTTATCGGTCTTGATAGTCTTCAGAAGACTTTGGATCTAACTCCCAGCGATCGCCATCACGATCCTCTAAAATATCGTTGGTATGCAGAAACTCAGAATCAGCCATTTCTAGCCCTACTGCTGCTTCTAAGTCCTCAGTTACATTTTGATCGGGAGTGGAAGTACTACCACCAACAGCTTCATCCCCAACTGCATCTGCATCTTGCCAATATGCATCGACATCTCCACCAGTAAGTTTCGGACTAGTTTCTGTATATTCGTCTCTTTCGTCTTGTATAGAGCGTCCGCCAATATTGTATCCTGGCAAGTCTTTCACACCTGTTCCATAGGATTCGGTAATTTCTTGTGGCAAATCATTACTTTTATTTTTGTCATTACGATTTTTTTCTGTCATAATACTAAACCTTTTCTGCATTCTTACAATAACGTTTTCTTGTCAGCAATTTGTATAACTAGAGGTGTATAGCTGATAAAATAATCTATCCCTTGAGAACGACGCTAAACTAGCGATCGCACCATAAGATTGTAGCTATGAATTCATGGTCAAGGAACTTGTAGTTGAAGTTATGAGTTAGAAGTTATCCAACCGAGATTATTCATTAGTGACTTCTAACTCATAACTATTTTTTGCTAGACAAAAATAGTTTAGCTCAAAATAAAATCTTAAGTTTAGCATTTATTCTTCATAATTTTAATTACCTAAATGCTAAAGAATAAAACACTCAAAAATTGTCTCAGTAAAAGTCTGGCTATTTAACTGTCTTCATTCGATAAATATTTTTGTAACTAGTTAAAAACTAGAGAATTCAAAACGTAACACCATTTATGACTGAACAGAACAATCACCCAGGTAATAAAAAAGTTGCTATCCTTATTGAACAAGCAGTAGAGGATGCAGAATTTACAGTTCCATATAATGGATTCAAACAAGCAGGAATGGAGGTTGTAGTCCTTGGTTCCCGAATGAATGAAAAATATAAAGGTAAACTTGGCAAAGTTAATATAGAAGCTGATGGTACGACAACGGAAGCGATCGCAGCTGAATTTGATGCAGTAGTGATTCCCGGTGGTATGGCTCCCGACGCAATGCGACGCAACCCCAACACAGTACGTTTTGTACAAGAGGCTATCCAACAAGGAAAATTAGTCGCCGCCGTTTGTCACGGGCCACAAGTTTTGATTGAAGGCGACTTGCTTAAAGGCAAACAAACCACTGGATTTAGTGCTATTGCTAAGGATATAACTAACGCTGGCGCAAATTATTTAGATGAGCCATTGGTAGTTGACGGGAATTTAATTACATCTCGCGAACCTGGAGACTTGGCAATTTTTACCACAGCTATTTTGAGCCGTTTAGGTTATGGTGGCAAAGATGCTGCATTGCCAAATGAACAAGACACAACTGCTGAATGGTGGAAACTAGCTGATGCTTGGGGTGGTTCAACTAAGGGTGATATTAGCAAAGGTTTGAATACTGCTCTTACTGGTGAACGTTATTCACTTGAAGCATTTGAGAAGTACTTTGAAAAAGTATCAGATAGCGAAGTTAAATCAGTTTTTCAACAAATCATTGCTAATAAACAACGCCACATCGAAAAACTGGAAACCTATCTTCAGCATTTGGGTGAGAAACCCTCTTTAGCGTCAAATCTTGCCAATCAGTATGCCAAGGTAAAAACTGCCTTGACAGGAAGTGATGACATATATCAGTTACGTTCTGCTTTGGGGGATGTGCAAACGGGTATTGGTGACCTTGGTAATTTGTCTGCGATGCTCACCGACCCAGTAGCAACTGCTATTTTCAAAGGAATTTACCAGGATTTATCTAAATCCGAACAGCAATTAGTAGAGTTGTATCGGGCGCGGATAACCACTCAGGTTCAGCCTCCTAAGCCGACTACAGGAGCAGCTATATAAATGTAATCAATCGCAGAGGTGCATACTCCAACGACGGAGAAGCAATTTATGCGTAGCTTATTGTGAGTATTTGCGTCTTGGTTATTTTACAAGATATCTGGTGAAAAAGAATGTGTAGAGATGTGACAGTGTTACGTCTCTACAAGAATTCTGGATAACGCATATTTAATTTGTGGAGTTATCTGGAGTTATCTACTGTATGTAATGGAGAAATAAAAAAGTGACTTCGACATCAGGCGATAAATCTACTACCAGTCAAGGTGAAGCTAGTGAAGTTGAGCGTTGGGCATCTCTCATCGGTGGCGGTGCTATGGTATTGATGGGTTTAAAACAAGGTTCTTTGCGGGGAGTGCTAACAGCCGTGGCTGGTGGTGGTTTGATTTATCAAGGTGCGACTAAACAAAGCACAATCCAGCAAGCACAGGAAGCAATAGGAATGAACCAACCCATCAAAATTGAAAAGACGGTAACAATTAATAAATCGGCAGAAGAATTGTATCGTTTTTGGCACAACTTTGAGAATTTGCCCACATTTATGAAGCATCTAAAATCTGTAAAGGTGTACAACGAAAAACGTTCTCATTGGATAGCCAATGCACCCTTGGGTAATAGTGTGGAATGGGATGCCGAAGTTCTCGAAGACCGGGAAAATGAATTTATTTCTTGGGCTTCTGTAGAAGGTGCAGATGTTGATAATTCTGGTTTTGTCCGCTTCAAAAAAGCACTAGGCGATCGCGGTACAGAAGTAAAGATTGTTTTGGAGTATAACCCACCAGGTGGAGCATTGGGAGCTACCATAGCCAAACTTTTTGGTGAAGAACCAGAACAGCAAGTTGGTGATGAATTGCATCGCTTCAAGATGCTAATGGAAACAGGCGAAATTGCGACCACAGAAGGTCAAACAAGTGGACGCAAGTAGTTTCCATAATTAACCCTGAAAAAGGGATTAATAGCGATCGCTTTTCTAAATGCCTGAAAATGGCTAAAAAGTTTACCAAAGCAGAAGTGAATGAGTTAGTGCTGGCCAAGCTTGAAATTAGATGACTGGTGTCCCTAGTCTGATGCTAGTATTAATACTATTGGTATAAAAGGCCTTCGCCTTTTTCAACAAAAAAAGGATAACTCCATCAAAGTTATTCTTAAACCTGAATGCTGAATAGTCATTCAGTATTTTGAATTGTACACCTAACATCATGCAATTGAGGTTTTTTATGAATCGAGTAATTTCATGGCTGCGAAATATTCGTATTTCCCAAATACTTGTAGTTTTCCTCGTAGGATTTATGTTCTTACTAGGCCAGGCTTTTAGCTACACTAACATAGCACTAGCTGATGTTACTACTCCAGAGGGTACTTATTACCAAGGAGTGCCAAATCAGCAAAGTGAAATTAGAAACGATACCCAAACAGAAAATACTCCAAACTCTCAAAATCCCATAAAAAGTGCTGTTGATAATATCCGCGAAAAGTTAAACTTGGATGAAAAACCTCCTGAAGCAACAAAAGAGTTTCTTAAGTCTGCAACAAATAAAGTTGAAGAAACAGTTGCTCCAGTGACTGGAGAGAAAGAAGGTTATTACCATAATTCTTCTAAATAACTGAGAAATAGAATCTGAGGTTTTAACAACTTTTGAGTCTCAGTTTTTGACTAAATAAATTGTCGAAAAAGCTTTAAAAAGTTACTAAGACGCGATAATTATCGCGTCTTAAAATCAGAATAAATAGAGTATTTCTATTGATATTAACGAGCTATAAATTATAACTTTTGTTTTCATTTCTCAATAAACTTAGGTTTTGTAACATAAATATTATTAGTAGGATAGGTTCCAAGTTAAAACTATCAAAGAGGCAAAAAATATGTCTGATACAACTGTTAATAAAGTGGACTCTAGTAATTCTCCTAAAGGTCAACTTGGTCAAAAATATCTTGCATCTGGCAAAAGTGTTTCCATGCGTCTGTGGGAAAATGAACAACCGCAGGAATCTAAAGAACCAACAGCACGGGAATATGAAACTGTTGGTTATGTAATCAGTGGTCGTGCAGAATTACATATTGAAGGGCAAATGATTTTATTAGAGCCTGGAAGTTCTTGGGTAGTACCAAAAGGAGCCAGTCACACCTATAAAATTCTAGAATCATTTACTGCTGTTGAAGCAACTAGTCCACCCGCTCAAGTTCACGGGCGAGATGAAAACTGATTTTTAGTTATCTAATATTTGGCGATCGCTAAAAACTTATAGCTGCTTTCAATGGCATAGAATATAAAGTGTTCGTGGGGGAACAACATTCTTGTTCTCCTTTTTATTGGATTTCGGAGCTTACCAATCATTGCAATAAATTTTGTTGCAGACTTACTTAGCGGTAGCAAGTTTACATACTGTTACAGAGAAGCAAACTACGCGTCTTGTTTGCATTTGCGTGACGTTATTGCAACCTCTCATATAGAAGTTATGACCACAAAACAAAGTCTATTTAGTGTGGCATTTTATTGGTTATTCATCTGCCACTCAAACTTTAACTCATAGCTTTTTTCTGTTTTGATAATTTCTAAATAATACTTATGACATAAATCTTCTGATAGAGAAAGATAAGAAGATGGAATTGTATTCTATTAAATAATGTCATTGAAATCAAAATGCTGATAAAAAAATCTAATTTTTTATCAGATGTTTAAGCATAGAGAATTACTCAATATTAATACTCAACAAAAACAGAATGGAGTCAACAAATGAGGTTTGTCCTAAGACGTCGCAAGTTGGGTCAATTGATGGTCGTCAGCGCAGTAGCGGCTACGATCGCTAATTTTGTAGAGAAAAGTGTAGCAAAAACTCAAGTAAAAAAAACTACTCCAGTATCGGCAACTTCCACACCTGAAACTGTGAAAGTGACGCTGCAAGTGAACGGAACAGCACATAGTTTGCAGATTGATTCACGTGTTACCTTACTTGATGCACTTCGGGAATATATCGGGCTAATTGGTACTAAAAAAGGTTGCGATCATGGACAGTGCGGTGCTTGCACGGTGCTAGTTGATGGGCAACGGATTAACTCGTGCTTGACATTTGCGGTTATGCACACCGACGCAAAAATCACAACCATTGAAGGGTTGGAGCAAGGAAACAATCTGCACCCAATGCAAGCCGCGTTTGTTGCCCACGATGCGTTTCAGTGCGGCTACTGTACGCCAGGACAGATTTGTTCGGCGGTGGGTTTGGTGAACGAAGGACACGCTAAGTCAGATGCCGACATTCGGGAACTGATGAGTGGGAATATCTGCCGTTGTGGCGCTTATCCAAATATCGTGGCTGCTGTCCGCGATGTATTAGGGGAGAAAAAAGATGCGGCCGTTTAACTATAAAAAAGCAGGACAAGCGGAAAATGCTGTGGGGTTGGTAGCTCCAGATGCTCAAGCTTCGTACCTCGCTGGTGGTACTAGCTTGATCGATCTGATGAAGCTGAATGTCCAAACTCCAACAGAATTGGTTGACATTAACCCATTAGCGCTGACCAAGATAGAAATGCAGGGTAACGGCGTGCGGATTGGCGCAATGGCACGCAATAGTGACGTTGCTTATAATGCGATGATTCAGGAGCGTTACCCTGTGTTATCGGAAGCGTTGCTGTCTGGGGCATCGCCACAATTGCGAAATATGGCAAGTGTGGGCGGCAATTTACTGCAACGTACTCGCTGTTACTACTTCCGCGATACTTCAATGCCCTGTAACAAGCGCGTTCCCGGTTCGGGTTGTCCGGCAATCGAGGGTTACAATCGCATCCATGCGATTCTCGGCGGTAGCGATCGCTGTATTGCCACTCATCCCTCTGATATGGCTGTGGCAATGATCGCACTCGATGCCGTTGTGCAAACGCGCGGGCCGAGAGGAGAGCGCAGTATTCCGCTCGTCGATTTTCATCTCGTACCAGGTGATACACCAGAAACAGAGACAGTTTTGCAACACGGAGAGTTAATCGTTGCCGTTGATTTGCCTGCCTCAAACCTTGCTAGGCGATCGCATTATTTAAAAGTCCGCGATCGCGCCTCCTATGCCTTTGCGATGGCATCGGTTGCGGCGGCATTAGATGTTCAAAATGGCATCATTCGTGCCGCCCGCATTGCCTTGGGTGGCGTAGGAACTAAGCCTTGGCGTGCCTTTGAAGCTGAAAAAGCTTTGTTGAATAAGCCCGCAAACCAGGCAACATTTCAAGCAGCAGCGTCCGCAGCGATCGCTGGAGCTAAACCTCAAAAATACAACGGGTTTAAGGTCGAACTCGCTAAACGCACAATTATTAAAGCGTTGACAACGGTGGGAGGAATGGCATGAATACAGGGGATACAAATACAGTTCTCGGCAAACCGCTTAACCGAGTCGATGGACATTTGAAGGTGACAGGTGGGGCACGCTATGCCGCAGAGTTTCCGGTTGCCAAAATGACTTATGGTGTGACAATTCAAAGCACGATCGCCAAAGGGAAGATTGCCAAAATCGATACAAAGGCGGCAGAGCAAGTACCGGGTGTATTGGCAGTAATTACCCACCTGAACGCGCCCAAGGCTTCTGGAGAAAAAGGTGGCGGTCGCAAGTTGCAAGTGCTACAAGATAACGTTATTTTGTATAGCGGTCAGCACATTGGTGTCGTCGTTGCCGATACCTTTGAACGAGCGATGTATGCTGCCTCGCTGGTGCAAGTTCGCTATGACGAAGAGAAACCAACCATCAATATGCGGGACAACCTCGCTAAGGCATACTTGCCTAAAGGTAAAATCCCCAAAGAAGAGCCGCCCGATTTAGAGCACGGCAATATCAAGCAGGGACTAGCGGCTGCTGCCGTCCGCGTCGAGCAAACCTATACTACACCGATTGAAAATCACAATCCGATGGAGCCTCATGCCACAACAGCAGTTTGGCAGGGCGATCAACTGCTGCTATATGATGCAACTCAAGGAATCTTTCAGGCTCAACAAAAAGTGGCAGGGGTATTAGGAATTGAGCCAGAGAAAGTCCGGGTAATGTCTTACTTTGTTGGCGGTGGCTTTGGTTGCAAAGGGTCGGCTTGGTCGCATGTGCCAATAGCTGCGATGGCAGCACGGCAAGTTAATCGCCCAGTAAAATTAGTTCTGGGACGGATACAGATGTATGGGCCTGTCGGCTTCCGACCAGAGACAATTCAACAGGTTGCTCTAGGTGCAACCCGCGATGGCAAATTGACAGCTCTGCGACACACTGGCACTTCCCAGACTTCAACTTTCGATGAATTTATCGAACCAGTTGGTAAAAGCGCCCGGATGCTTTACGCTTGCCCAAATATCGAAACTAGCCACCATCTGGTGCAGCTCGATGAGGGTACACCAACTTTCATGCGTGCCCCTGGAGAAGCTTCTGGGTCGTTTGCCTTAGAATCGGCAATGGACGAACTAGCTTATGCGCTGAATATCGATCCGGTAGAACTGCGTCTGCGTAACCATGCTGATGTCGATCCCAGTAAAGGACTGCCTTGGTCGAGCAAGTCACTCATCCAGTGCTATAGATTAGGAGCAGAAAAGTTTGGCTGGCAAAAGCGCAATCCTAAACCCCGTTCGATGCGAGACGGCAATTATTTGATTGGTTGGGGTATGGCAACAGCAACTTATCCTACCAACCGTTCTCCAGCATCGGCGATCGCTCGAATTATGGCAGACGGTACAGCCGTTGTGCAGAGCGGTTCCCAAGATATTGGCACGGGGACTTATACTGTCATGACTCAAGTCGCAGCTGAGGCACTCGGTCTACCAGTTGACAAAGTTCGCTTTGAACTAGGCGATACGACTATGCCAAAAACTCCCGTTTCCGGTGGTTCACAAACAGCTGCCAGTGTCAGTTCCTCTGTGCATTTAGCCGGAAATCAAGCTCGCAGTCAGCTTTTGCAACTAGCACTTGCCGATCAAAAATCGCCGCTTTATAGTTCAAACGCTGAGGATGTGATTGCCGAAAATGGCAGCTTTTTCTTAAAAAATAAATCCTCTGCAACCGAAACATATCAGGCAATCTTGGCACGGCATGGAATGAAAATGATCGAAGCGCGTGGTGATGCCAAACTCGGAGAGGAACAAAATAAGTTCTCAATGCACTCTTTTGGAGCGCAGTTTGCTGAAGTGCGCGTTGAACCTGATTTGGGTGAAGTGCGAATATCGCGCTGGGTGGGAACTTTTGGCGTGGGACGAATACTCAATGCGAAAACAGCCAATAGTCAATTAATTGGTGGGATTATCTATGGTATCGGTATGGCACTAATGGAACATACGGTAACAGACCCCAATCTCGGACGCGTTGTCAACCATGATTTAGCTGAGTATCACGTGCCAGTGAATGCAGACGTTCCTGATATTCAGGTGTTGTTTGTCGATGAACGCGATCCACATATCAACCCGCTTGGTGTCAAGGGAATTGGCGAAATTGGGATTACCGGCACGGCGGCGGCGATCGCTAACGCTGTCTATCATGCCACAGGTAAGCGCGTCCGTGATTTGCCAATTACATTAGACAAGCTGCTGTAGATATTGCGATTGCCGAAACGATGAAACCTCAATCATCCGATTGGCGATCGCTACATTACCATTACGATCAAGAAGTTCATACGTTTTTTTTGCCAATCAGTAGAAGTCTCAGGGCTGATGACGATTAAAGTCAAATTTGGTACTGTTAGCTCGGAATCACTGTAGTTACGTCTGTGACCGAGATGAGTAGTCGATCAGCCCGCTCCTACGCTTTCTTGTCGATTGCAGCGGCAATCGTCACTATTACTCTAAAATTTGGCGCTTACCTGCTAACCGGATCGGTAGGTTTGCTTTCAGATGCTATTGAATCAATTGTAAATCTCGTGGCAGCATTGGTGGCTCTATGGGCATTGACCTATGCTGATAAACCCGCCGATGCCGAACACGCCTTTGGGCATTCTAAAGCCGAATACTTCTCCAGTGGTGCAGAAGGCGCATTGATTGTAGTCGCAGCCATTAGCATTGCTGTTGAAGCTTGGGGACGCTTGTTGCATCCAGAACCGTTAACACAGCTGGGATTGGGGTTAGCACTCTCTTTATTTGCAACCGCTATCAACGGCGTTGTTGCCTTTATCTTGCTACGGGCAGGGCGACGGTTGCGTTCCATTACACTGAAGGCTGATGCTCACCACCTGTTTACCGATGTGGTGACTTCGGGTGGTGTGGTAGTTGGAATCTTCCTCGTTAAGATAACAGGCGTTCTCGTACTCGATTCAATTGTCGCACTGATAGTAGCAGCAAATATTACTTGGACAGGATTTCGTTTGCTGCGGGAAACCGGTAGCGCGTTACTGGATGCAGCTTTACCTAAAAAAGAAATTGACGCAATCAAAAGCATTCTTAACGAGTACAAACATCAGGACATCCAGTTCCATGCCTTGCGAACCCGCACTGCTGGAACCCGCCGCTTTGTTTCCTTTCATGTTCTTGTGCCCGGATCTTGGACAGTGCAACAAGGACATGATTTATGCGAGGCAATTGAGCTTGCTATTCTTCGGGTGCTGCCTTCAACCCACGTTACAACTCACCTAGAACCGGTAGAAGATCCAGTTTCTTGGGAAGATTTGGAGTTGGAGCGTCCGAGCAATCAGCAAATGCAAGATATAACATAAGAGATTAATCGCTGCTATTGAGCTTTCAGGAATTGTGCGATCGCCGAAACGATGAAAGCTCAATCATCCGATTAGCGATCGCACTCATTTTTCGGTCTACTGAAGGTGACTTAAAAGGGCGATTGACTACTTTAAAGTTTTTGTAAAGCCAGTAAAGAAGACAATAAAAAGCTTAGTGAATCTATTATGATACTAGTGATTTTTAAGGATGCTGTGGTGAGAGTAAATTAGTAGGAAAACCATAAATATCTAGTTATCTCTACAATATCAATCTGGTTTTCTTAAGCGATCGCTCAGTTTTCCAGTTGCCTTGAGTAGGAAATTTTGTGCTGATGATGCCAATTAAATCCCTACTTTCCATCTGTGCATCTTCAAGTTCAATTGGCTAGCTTTGATGATTGTAGTTCTAATTAGGAGTCCATTCAAAACCATGAAAACAGAAAAGTTCGCACTCTCGACTATTATAGCATTAGCTGCCTTAGTTAGCACTACACCGGCTGCACAAGCAGTCTCGTTTGTCAATCAAGCCTTAGACGTTGTCCCAGCGCCTCCCTTCGGTGAACCAGTCTTCAGTTTCACCCAGCTAGGAAGTACGTCCCTGCCATATATTAGTCCTACTCTGACGACAGGATCGGGACCTGCACTAAGGATTAACAATAACCTGAATAACTTAGATGTCTCTGTCGGTGATATTGTGTATCGTCTGTTAAGCCCTGATGCTCAGTTTGGCACTGTTACTTCAAACCTTTACAAGGTGACGCTATCTGAAAACAACTCCGTTGCAACATTCACAGGCGCGCGCATCAACCCTAGTCAAGTGTTCCGCATTCAGCGCACGGTCAGCGATGGTTCGCCTGTCGATTTTACCTTGAGATTATCTACCGCAAATGAAACAAATACGGCTACTGTTCCTGAACCGACGACAATTTTAGGTCTAGCGCTTGCAGGTGTCGCTTGTGCCTACATCCGTCGGTGCAAACAGCAAGCCGCAGAGTAAACAGTGAAACGAGATACCTGACTTTTGAGTTGCAACCGCGATTCTAAGAACGATCCATATCAAGCAATCGAATATCTGGTTAATGGCAGCTACAGGCGATCGCAATGTTATATCAATTTTAAAAATGAATGCGACACACGATATGAGGGGGTATGAGAATCGAACCGCAAAGGCGCAGAGGACACTGAGGAAGAGATTAAAAAGGAGCGATCGCCCTTTGAAGTTACAATTGATAGGCGATCGCTCCTAAACTTTAAACTACGATTATTGTCTAACATCAATTATTCCTTGCAGTTGGGCAAAGATTTGACAAGTGAAGGGTTATGGTGTGATTCGTTAAAGAGATGCCATCGCTAGCGATATATTTCTCTTAAAAAGATTGCATAATTTCCCCTTATTGTCATTGTATTGGGATGACCGACACCTAAAGTCTGCTCACAAATCGCCAAAGCTTGCTCAAACAAGGGTTTGGCTTCGTTGTAGCGTCCTGTAACTTTGTAGAGTAATGCCAGATTATTCAGACTATTGGCAACATGATGATGGTTGTCTCCCAGTAAGCGTTTTCTCAATTCTAAAGCTTGCTTATATAGAGGTTCAGCTTCGCTGTAGCGTTCTGTAGAACCGTAGAGTAATCCGAGATTATTCAAGCTAGTGGCGACATCAGGATGGTTGTCTTTTAGTAAACGTTTTCTCAATTCTAAAGCTTGCTGATACAGAGGTTCGGCTTCGCTGTAGCGTTCTGCAAAACGGTAGAGTTCTGCAAGATTGTTCAGACTAGTGGCGACATCGGGGTGGTTGTCTTTTAGTAAGCGTTTTCTCAATTCTAAAGCTTGCTGATACAGAGGTTCGGCTTCACTGTAGCGTTCTGTAAAACGGTAAAGTTCTGCGAGATTATTTAGGCTAGTGGCAACATCAAGATGGTTGTCTTTTAGTAAGCGTTTTCTCAATTGTAAAGCTTGCTTATACAGAGGCTCGGCTTCGCTGTAACGTCCTGTAGATTCGTAGAGTACTGCAAGATTGTTCAGGCTAGTAGCGACATCAAGATGGTTGTCTCCCAATAAACTTTTTGTCAGTGACAAAGCTTGCTGATACAGAGCTTGGGCTTCGCTATACTGTCCTATAGAATGATACAGTGCTGCCAGATTGTTTAAGCTAGTGACGACAAGAGGATGGTTGTCTCCTAGTAAGCGTTTGCTTAATTCCAAAGCTTGCTCAAACAAGGGTTTAGCTTTGCTGTAGAGTCTTGTAGATTTGTAAAGTCCTGCGAGATTGTTCAGGCTAGTAACGACATCGGGATGGTTATCTCCCAGTAAGCGTTTCTGGAGTGACAAAGCTTGCTGATACAGAGGCTCGGCTTCGCTGTACCGTCCTATAGAATGATAGAGTTCTGCGAGGTTGTTCAGGCTAGTGGCAACATCAGGATGTTCTAAACCAAGACGGTTTTCAGCTACCTCAATACATAGTTTGTACCAAGGTTCTGCTTGCTGATAAAATCCTTGAGCTTGATAAAACCAGCCTAAGCTTGTGAAAGGGCAAATTAAATCTTCGTTACTGAGATACTGGGATAGACGGGTTACAATTTCTGCAATGTGGGGGATAGGAGAAGTGAGATTGAAAATATCTTCAAGGTTAGGCTGTTGAGGAATTTGCTTTGCCACTTCTACTAGCAGTGCCACAAAAGCAGTTTTCACATTATCTGCCTCACGTAACTCATCCAACTTCATTTGGAAAAATTGCCGAATCAGTGGATGTAGACGATAAATTCCTTTTCTTTGCCATTGTATTAAATGCAGTTTTTGCAACTGGGCTATAGCTTTCTCCCAGAATTCTTGTTCATCCTCATTTTCTATTGCTTCAACAAATAAGGGAATGTCAGTCAAGGCATACAAACTCAGCCAACAGCCTAAGCCTTGTGCTTTCTCATCTAACTGTTTCCAACTCAATGCAAAAGCTTCAGCAACGCCGTATTCATAACGTATCAATGGGTTAGCCTTGGTTACTGCTTCGTGTTCCAATCGCTTTTTCTCTAGCCGCTTTAGTAGTGTCTCCAAAGACAAATCTGATATTGTATCCAGATATCGCCCCACTAACTCTAATGCCAAAGGCAAATATCCCAAGAATTTACAAATTCTTCTGGCAACCCAAGCCTCGCTTTTAAGTCGTTCCCTGTCAACCAGCGATTTTAATAATTTCATCGCTGCTAATGGTTTGAGAACACCCAAAGGTAATTGCGGCAAAGTTCTATCAAATTCCTGGCGCGTTGTCAGCAATACTTTAAATCGGGGTGATTCTGGGGGTATATAAGGTTGAACCTGTGTTTTGTAGTCAGTGACATCATCAAACACCAGTAACACTTCACCTTGTTGCCAATTTTGCCAGCAGTATCTTAGCCTATCTGCTAATTCCCACTCATCCGGTGCAATCAGGTTAAATTTCAATTGGGCAAATCTGAGAATCTGAATTTCGACATTTATTGCCTGTGCTGATAACCAGCAAACCCCACCTTGATAATTTTGTAAATGCTGTTTGGCGTATTGAGTAGCGAGTTCAGTTTTGCCAACTCCATCCATACCCGCTTTAGCTACAATGGCAACTTGCCCAGATGTTTGTAATGAGGAGTGCAGGCTTTGCAGTTCTGCCTCACGTCCCACAAATTTTTCAAATGGAACAGCAGGGGGAATATTTTGATGAATTTCTTTAATTGTGGTGTGGACAGCGTTCGACTGAGCGCTCACGCCGAAGTCTTGCCTGTCATCATATTTTGCTTTCAGGCAAGCCCGTAATTTTTCTAGTTTGCCCCGACTCTTAGAAGTCGCTAACTCAGGATAACTCTGAGCAAACTTGTTATACACCTTAGTCATCAGCTTTTTGAAAACACCAGCACCAATATTCAATTCACTGGCAAGTTTCACCTGACTCTTACTTGAGTTTTCATTCTTCAAACGCTCTATAAAAGCTGCCGTCTGCTCCGAGGATAGGCTATGAGTAGCAGCTTCATTGGTTAGAAAATCAACCCATTGCATAGACAGCTTGTGAGATTTCTTCTTGATTCTACTTAATTTCTACTTTCTCTCGATTTCTAGGGAATTTCCTCATTCTTCTGGCATAAATACCATTTTTATAGAAAAGGCGATGCCTACGGCAGGCTATGCCTACGCAATTGCGATCGCCGGCTAAAAAGCACGTTATAGCAGATAAATGCAAGCGCCTGATACAAAATTAAAAGATACTTGCTGATGTGGATCTTTAATTTTAGTGCGATCGCATCTCTAGATAAACTGCACCCCGAATACTGCAAATGTGTAAGCGTAGGCAGCCGTAAGCATTGCTGAAACGATAGAAAGCTTAATCATATAAGTGGCGATCGCTAATTTGCAAACTCAATTAAGTTGATTAACTTGCCATCGCATTTAACTTTTTGCGCGAAGGACGCTTGCGATCTGATTTTTTCTTCAGCCCTACAGCTTGAGCTTGGTCGCTATCTGAGCCATATTGTCCGCGCACGACTTCTTTCATCGCTAATACAGTATTATGAAATTCCCACTCTGCTAATCGCGCAGCATCGGCAGCAGCACGGTATAAAGCTAGTTTCTCGGTTTCAGTTTGTTGAGAATTCAACATCGCCTGATAAACTTCCTGCAACTTGGCAACTGAGGCATCAGTACGAGTCGTATTGTAGGTGCTGACAGTCTGTAAACCGTGGAATGAGCTAATATCTTGACTAATCAACTGAGGGCGCAAACGGTTTGTTGTATTTTGGGGAGGCATATATGCATACTTAGTAAATTATACATTTACTGTACCCATTACAACATAAAAATTAGCAGTAAGATGAAATTTTTAGATAAAGCAAGGTTAGAAAGGGTGGTTTAAGATAACAGACCGATGTATTGGCATAACAAGTCGATGCATTAACATAACAGACTGATGTATTGGCATAACAGACCAATGTATTGGCATAACAGACCGATGCAATTACAAAACCGTAAGACGACACTAATTAGCAAGTAGCGCGATCGCATCTCTAGATAAAATGCAACGCTAAATAGACATAGCCAAGCTTAAACAAAAAGTAAACATCATGAATGCGTTGGCTTGTATTGTAAATGCATCTTGAGGAATATGTTTCAAAACACACCTTAGTTAGAATCTTTGTACTAAATTGCCGTGGTATGATCGCGGCTCATTCCTATTGTTGCTTGATAGGAGACAATTATGGAAATCAGTAGACGCAGCTTGTTGAAAACTGCTTCTGCTTCGGGATTAGTGGCAGCAGGACTTGCAGTTTCGGAAGGATTTTTGCAACCGAGCCTCGCTCAAGCAGAAACTGGAAAACCCTCTTTCCCTCTGCTCCCTGTCCCCTGCAAGAACTGCGGTTTTAATGATAAGTCTTTTACCGGACATGATATTACACCGAGTTGATGTTACTCAATGTATTTTCACAACCAGCCAGACAATTCACTGTCATCTCAGAATTTATTGCTGCTGAGTCTATCGATTGGAAGATGTATTTACCCTCAAAGCCTTGAGATGTTATGGGAAGGATGAGGGAAAGAAAAGATGATTTCAGCATTAGCTATCGTACTCAATGGTGCGATCGCCCTTATTTTTCATTCGACGTTTGAAAATATAGCTTTATCCAAGGAGAACAATTATGTCCAACTTTAAAATATTTTCTACTGGTATAGTAGCGATCGCCTTATCTTTGGCAACTGGTTGCACACCAACTACTCCGCATGACCAGACTACATCTGAAGCTCCAGCTGCTCAGTCTGTGCGAACTACTGAAACTCCATCAGCAACTCCATCAGCAACTCCATCAGCAACTACCTCACCAACTGCATCACCAACTGCATCACCAACTGCATCACCAACTGCATCACCAACTACATCACCAACTACATCAGGGCAAAATACCCCCAGTTCTTCAGACAAACAGTTTATGACTGAAGCTGCTTAAGGTGGTTTAGCAGAAGTCCAATTAGGAAAACTTGCATCAAAACGTGGAGCTAGCAATGCGGTAAAACAGTATGGACAGCGTATGGTTAACGATCACACTCCGGTGAACAATCAACTCAAACAATTGGCGGCTCAAAAAGGTGTAACACTGCCAACTAAGCTAAATAGCACAAATAAGCAAGTCCAGCAACGCTTATCCAAACTTTATGGTGCTAACTTTGATCGCCAATATTTGAATCAGATGCTTCAAGATCATGAAAAAGATGTCTCCGCATTTCAAACTGAAGCTCAACAGGGACAAGATGTAGATGTGAAAGCATTTGCGGCTGAAAAGCTACCAACCCTCCAATCTCACCTGCAACAGGTTCGTTCCCTTGTTAATCCTGGAAATTCAACTAGTACCCCAACTCCAAGCAGTACCCCAACTCCAACGAGTACCCCATAAGGCAATACAGTTGAGTTAAACATTTCTTCTTTCCCTTTGCGTCCGCTACGCTTACTCTTGCAAAGTAGCAAGCGTAGCGTAGTGTCTCGTAAACAAGGCGATAGCCTGTAGCAAGTCGCTCTGCATCTACATTAAAGAGTTTTAGCCAGAAAAATCTAATATTTAGCGTTGCATCAAGGAATTAAATAATTTATTTCTTCGAGTTCTTTAAGTACAGTTTTGCGTGAGAGCGTAAATTTTTAATTGCAGAGGAACGCATTGGCATTGCAGAGTATTTACAAATTTAATTCGCTAGATAATTGTTGTACTAAATCTAAAATTTCATTATTAAGGAACCACGATGGCTGAAGTGTTTAAAGGAAAATTTTCTCGTCGTCAGATTCTCACTACTGCTGGGTTAGGAGCCATTTCAGCCACTGCAATCGGTAGTATAGGCGAAGAAGTTGTTGCCCAACAGCCAACTGGACAAGCTACCCCACGCGGAGGCAACTTACCGCCTCAGATAGAGTTTCCGGCCATCTCAGAAAAAACTGAGATTGATACAGGTGGCCCACCAACTGCATTACCTCCAGAGCGACGTTTGGGGTTTGCGATCGTCGGACTAGGGAGACTGACATTGGAAGAAATCATGCCTGCGTTTGCAGAATGTAAACTAGCAAAGCCAACTGCATTAGTTAGTGGCGATAGTGCCAAAGCAAATCTTGTTGCCCAGCAGTATGGCATCAAACCGCAAAACGTTTACAACTATCAGAATTACGATAATCTCCGCAACAATCCAGACGTTGACGTAATTTATATTGTATTGCCTAACAGTATGCACCGGGAATATACGGTGCGTGGTGCGAAAGCTGGAAAGCATATTCTGTGTGAAAAGCCAATGGCAACCACAGTCGAAGATGCTCAACAAATGATTGACGCGTGCAAACAAGCCAACCGCAAGCTGATGATTGCTTATCGCTGCCAATATGAGCCACACCATCGCGCCATGATTGGGATGATCCGTAGCAAAGAATTGGGAACAGTGAAGGTGATTCAGGCAGATAACGGCCAAAACCAGGGAGGTGACTTAAATCAGTGGCGATTGAAACGCGTTTTAGCTGGAGGTGGCTCTTTACCGGATGTGGGAGTTTATTGCTTGAATGCAACTCGCTATTTAACGGGAGAAGAACCGATCGCAATTAGTGCCCAAATCTTCAGCACTCCTGGCGATCCGCGCTTCAAAGAAGTTGAAGAAAGTGTTACCTTCCAATTGCGGTTTCCCAGTGGGATACTAGGGATTTGCTCCACTAGCTACGGCTTCCACGAAGCGCGCCGCTTTCGTGTCTTCGGTTCTGATGCTTGGGCGCAGCTCGATCCCGGATTCTCCTACAACGGTTTGCGGATGATGATTTCGCGCAAATCGCCAAACAATAGCATGGCAGAAAACATTAGCGAAGTGCGGATAGGTGAGAAGAATCAGTTTGCTTTAGAAATCGATCACATGGCAGATTGTGTGATTCAAAATAAACAACCCCATACCCCTGGTGAAGAAGGTTTGCAAGACCAAAAACTAATCGCGTTGATTTACGAAGCGGCACAAACAGGCAAAACGATCGCTCTACCTCGTGTGTCAGGATTGGATACCACTCGTGGCCCCGCTCCTCGAATGCTGAAGTAATGTGTGCATACCTCTGTCCATTTTTATCCTTGCTATCAGGAAAACTGGATTTAGGCCCGGCATTACGGCGGGCAAAACCGCTAGTAGTAATTGAATTGCAACCAGAAGAAGAACCGATTTTAGTCAGCAATGGACAATTATTTTATCTGTTACTCAAATAAAATCGGCGCTTAGAAACCGCGTCTACACAGTCAAAACCCGAAATTTTTAAACACGAGAGTTTGTGTAGTCGCGAATTCTATTCGCCCTGGCTTTAAAATGGAATTATAGCAGTCGAAGCATAGGTTATAACTATGTTAGTTGCTGAAACCTTTGATAATACTCAGTTTTTACTTAGCACGGGCTAAACCTTAGCTATCCGCTAACAGCACTCAGCACTTTGCTAGGCTTCTAAATCCATCTCAGCATCATCATCGTCATGATCGTAAGGAATGTCGTCAAGGTCTATCATTTCAGAAATTTCTTCTACTTCAGTTAGATACTCAGATTCTTGATGTTCGCGCTCGATTAAACGACCAGTAGACTTCAACCATTCCAAGAGAATAAACTCATTACTTGTACGAATTACAGGCGCTCGCTGGTTACGAGGTTCTTCACGCAAAGGACTTATAGGCATAAAAAAAACTCACTTTGAATTATAGGTTAGCGTACAAAAACATTAAAATTGTACTTTATGGTTAAAAGTCTTGTATGACAAGCTTTTTATCAACAGACAAAATATGACCCATTGATGTTTTCGTCTCAAGTCCATCTAGCTATTTACCATTAAAATGTCTCCGCGTCAGTTTTAATCATAAATATTCCAGCCGATGCAATATATATTACAAAGCATTTGGTAGCTTGGCGAGAGTTTCATACATATCAGAGGGTAATGCAGATAGTCTATTCGCTACAGCGACTGCATCAGCTAAGTTACTAAATTGACACCGGACTATTTCTTGTCCATTTCCTGAAGGGAATCGTTTCCTAGCTTTACTAGATACAGCACAAATAATCGCTAAAGCTTTGGCAAAGCCGTCTTTTGTCAATATTGTTTCTTTAACGAACCCTTCAACAGGGATAAGGCAAACCTCAAACCGATAGCCAGGTCTGGGAGAAACAGCTATGTCGATATATGGTTTATCTTCTTTTCTGATTCGGCGTAAATATTTAGCTGTTGAATTAGGATCGTGCAAATCAGTCCCAAGGGCGTAAGTAAAAAAGCAATCTTCTGTGAGGGACTCAGGACGAGTAATTATATCCGTGGGCATAAGTTCCAATAGTATCCGTATATTGTATGCGTGTGTGACACACTAGAGTTCTCCGTTCTTATTAGCACCTTTTTTGACAGTTTGATGTATCAGTGTCACGCGAGGTATTGCAATACATTTCGGCTAACTAAAATCTTAATTTTTGGAATCCTGATGACATCAAACACCTTCAGAATCAAAGGGTGTAGAGATTTAGATTCGGAGAGGCGTCTATGATAGTCAGTTTTATAACCGAAGATATTTCTCAACAGATAAAATTATAACATAGTTTACACCAAATACGGCGATCGCCACCTCACAGCATCAGTGGATGCCTAAAAGCGATCGCAATCACAAACTCTCTGATATTTATTTATACCCATTTATTTATTGCCTTATATTTTCTAAATATTAAGGGCGTCTTCAGGAGTTATTGACATAAATAATCGCCTAAATAAATCCCCAGGATTGTAAATATAATCCTGGGGCATCATCTTCATATCCTGTCTAAGATATTTATAAATCTAAAGGAGGTAAGGGCGGTTAAAACCGAAAAAGGTATTTACGCAATTATGGATTCACGGCATCATTCACGTAAGTATTGACAACACCTTTAGACAGAGTTTTAATCGCAGCTGGAAGAGGAGCATAGCCACGAGCTGTAGCTATATTGTCTGCGGCGGTGGTTCCTAAAGCCCAGCCGATGAATCCTTTAATCCCATCTGCTACCTTAACGTTTGCGTATTTGTCATAAAATAGCAGGTAAGATGCGTTAACAATGGGATAAGCATTTGCAGCTGTTGGATCAGTGACTACGAGTTTAATCCGCCGAGGACTTGCATCTTGGTCAGTCGCACCAACAAAAGCATTTCCAATTGAAGTTGGTGAGATGGGATTGTAAGTACCTGCCTTGTTTTGTAAGACAGCGGCATTCAGACTCTTAGCTAACCGTGTAGCACTATCCACGTAACCAATCGCACCAGGAGTAGCTTTAATATAGTCAGCTAAAGCTCCACCTCCTTTCTGAGATTTGAAACTGGCTGGCCAAACAACTGTATCAGCTGGTACTGGATTGGGTTGGCCTTGAGCAATACTTCTTTGACCAACTCCTCTAGTCCATGCAGCACCAAATGCCGCTTTGAGATGACTGCTTAAAGTAAAAGTGGCACCACTATTGTCACTACGATATACTACAACGATGGGTCTATTTGCTGCAATTACTCTGCCGCCGTTGTCTGCTTTAATTTTGGCATCATTCCAATTTGTGATCGTGCCGTTAAGAATACCAAGGTAAGTAGCTCGTGAAAGCTTAATTCCACCTGCTACATTTAGACCAGTGGGGTTGTAAGCTAACGCAATTCCGACGGTAATTGCAGGCACTTGGATGGGGGCACCAGCGTTGGGACCGGCACTAACTGTTTCTGTTCCGGTTAAGGGATCGTCACTAGCTGCAAAAGAGACTGGGGCATTAATAGTAGCACCAGTCGCGGGTGGTGGGGTTTGAGTTAAAAAAGCTGCCACCCCTGCACCACTATTAATCGAAGCATATCTGAATGTAACGAGTGGATTGACTGCTCCTGGAGGATTGAGGGTTGTAGGATTTCCAACACCGTAAGTGTTAAACCATGAGCCTTGTGGGGCATAAGGAGAGATAGTTCCTGTACCTACATACAAAGTATTCACAGAGCCTGCACCTGCACCATTTATGGAGGTTACTCCAGTTGAGGGAGGAGTGGTGGAGGTCTGAGCTAGAGATTTATGAGTAGCGGATTGACCTACTACTAAACCAGTTGCTATGGCAAGTACAGAAATCGAACTTGCTAAATACGTCAATTGACGATTAGGATAAAAAGCCATATCTTACTCCTGACAAATTAATTTCCGGTTTAACACCTATCAAATCAAAATCAAGCATCACAGTTGGTGATTATAAACAACCTTATATCTGCATAAATAATTAGCATTATAAAGATTGTTTATAAAATACAAATTGACACTCAATACTGAAAAAAAAGAGCGAGCTTAAAACAATCTTTTCAAGATATAGAAGGAATTTAGCTATTGCTAATCCACCCTACACATGATTAATTGCTGGCTAAAAATTCTACCTTTATCAAGTAAGTTGGTATAAATCTTCAGTGGCTATTACTATAAGAGAGTAGTTATTAAATGCTATAAATCATGTTTTTATTAGCATTCTCAGTCTCTGTATTTACTTTTAAAAGCCATGTTTAATTTTATCCACTTACTTAATTAAAAATGGCAATTTTATTTAAATTATGGAAATTACTTTCTTTAATGTAAACATTCAGCAAGTTATTACAAACTACCGCTAAATGCGAACTAAAGAAATTTAGAACTCCACGATTTTTTGATAACTGCTATAGATAATAGCTGTTAAATTTTGCCAACGGAATCAACAGTATAATTGGAAGGTAAAGTTTAAGTCATGATTACATTATGAAATGGTTAAAAAGCTTAAATATATTTTGGAAATTTGGAAGTGTTTTAAAAGTAGTTTTTGTAATGATTTATTCTTTGTCTAGAGAAAATAAAAACCTTTTATTCATTTAAGTATGTAGTTTTTCTTATTAAGATTTTTTAGAAGTTTTAATCAGTATTTAATAAAGTTTACTAATGGCTTGACAAAAAACGCACTATCTGGATTGCTTTTAATCGAGTTTTGTGACTATATTCTGTCAAAATCGTGGATTTTTCACTGTTTTTGTGTTTTTCACGACATCAAAAAAATAAATAATGTTTTATGCTACCTAACGAAATCATTAATCGTGCCATTCACGTTATTGACTCAGTGCTAGTACGGTTTTTGTGTTGTTGGTAAAACAGGCTTTCTCAGTCCTTTTCAAATAGGGCTATACCAACGTTTAAGGCATTTTCTTACTAGTGCCTAAACCGAAAAATTATACCAGTTTTATATAAAACTGCGCTCAACACGTAGATTGAGTTGTAGCAATATCTTGTAGATGATGGAGTAAAACCCAACACATACAAAATACTGGGGTCTTGGGTTTCCTCTTTCAAACGCCACTTGCTTCTCCCTTTGGGTAAAAGGGAGGACTAGGTGTGGCTTTTAAATGCAGAAAAGCTGGAAAACCCTTCTACCGACGTGGCTTCCTAACCTACATTTGTAGCGATCGCTTTTCAAATTGGTATTTAGTCATGAGCAGCAGCCATCACAAAATCCGTTAGAACTAGTTACAATTCCGTCTCCACTAACTTTTTTTGAGGTATTCAATGAACAAGATTAATTTATACAAACAACGCCAGAGCAAAAATAAGGTATTGATTTTGACTTCTGTGACTGTTTTGGCTTCTTCACTAGTACTACCCTTCCAACAAGCCTTTGCTGCAACATTGACTACTGTTGTAAATTTCAACGGCACTAACGGAGCTACACCAAGAGCTGGTGTATTTAAAGGCAGCGGTACTGATGGCAATCTTTATGGAACTACTTCTGCTGGTGGCAGTTCTGGCAAAGGAACTGCATTCAAGTTAACTCCTACTGCTTTCACTACTCTGACCACACTGATAAACTTCACCGGAACCTCTGGAATCAACAAGGGGACTAATCCAGTTGCCAGATTATTCCAAGCAGCCGACGGCAATTTGTATGGGGCAACCTTTACTGGTGGTACAAGTGACCTCGGCAGTGTGTTTAAGTTGGCGAAAACAGCTTTTACAACCCTGACAACTCTTGCAAATTTCACAGGCACTAATGGGGCTAACCCAGCAGGCCGACTGATTACAGGTACTGATAGCAATTTGTGGGGGACAAGCTCTACAGGTGGGGCTAATAATAAAGGAACTATATTCAAGGTTTCGCCCACCACCGGAGCACTTACCACCATCGCAAGCTTCAACGGTACTAATGGAGCAACTCCATTAGCAAGATTGCAATTGGCTACAGATGGAAACTACTACGGCAGCGCCTCTGCCGGTGGATCAGGTGCTAAAGGAGTTGTTTACAAGTTAACTCCTGCAGGAATACTGACTTCATATAGTTTTAGTGGCGCCAATGGGGCAAATCCACAGTCTGGATTAATTGAATCTAGCGGATTCCTTTACGGCACCGCTAAACTGGGTGGAGCCAGCAATAAAGGAGCTATATTCAAGGTTCCAGTCGGTGGCGGTACACCCGTCTTAGTTGCTAGTTTTAATGGCACTAATGGGGCCAACCCAACGGCTGCACTCATAAAAGCAAGCAATGGTAACTTCTATGGGACAGCTTCTGTTGGTGGAGCAAATAATAAAGGAGTTATTTATCAGCTGACTGGGGCTACCATCAACGGCTTAATTAGTTTTAATGGTACTAATGGAGCAACGCCAGAGTCCACGCTAATTCAGCTCTCGAGTGGTGACATTTACGGTACTGCCTCTTTTGGCGGTACTTCTAATCTCGGAACTGTGTTTAAGTTTGTAATCTAGTTCCAAATCTAATCGGCGTGTAGAAAATGGTAAAACGTACATTTGAACGTCTACCATTTTTCTACAATCAATCTAAACTTTTCAATACAGGTATTTGAATTTCAGTGACTCAATACTGTTTCATCTCATGTTCGCTCCGAAGAACCCTAAAGATTCAAAACACCCTTAATCTGCACTCAGAGCAAGCCTACGGTGTACATACAAGTCTGAAATATTTATAGCAGTTTGATCAGATACCTATAAGATAGGGAAAGTCAAGGCTTTGAAGTTGGTTGATCGAAGCTATCTGTATGAGAAAATTATCAAAGTCGAGAGGAATCTACCAGTTTAATCTCGATATTTGTAATCCAGCTTCTCAAATCAGAGAAATTTATTTTTAGATAAATCTTAATATTATGTTAACTTAACTTTAGAATACTAATGTAGAATATATAACTTTACTACAGGTTTGTAATTTGATTAATAATGAACGATGTTAAAATACCTTGACTTGTAATAATTGTCAAATCCGATACATATCTTAACTATAGTACACCATAGGAAAATTAGCAAATGTTTAGACAAAGTTCTCACGAGAGAAACTTTTTCCAAGCTTTAACTGGTAGTGCAGCGAAAGAATCTCACAAGTTAAGACGGGCATTTAAATCCTGTCTGACTATTCTGCTTGAATCTGTACCTTTTTTGATTGCTTGTGCTGTATTTATTAGCGTTATCAGCCTAAGAAGTCCTATTTTGCTGTTTTGTTTACTTGTTGGTAGTCTAATTACAGTCATCATCCAGCAAATTGGGCAGCAAGTGAATTTACCAAGGCGATCGCTAATATTATTACAAATTTTAGCAGCAGCGATCGTTCTGAGTTTGTATTGGTTAGACTGGTTTGCAGCCCCTGCACAAGCTCAATTTTTTGGGAAAGCTGAAGACTTTTTCAAAAATAGCTTCCGTGGTTCAGCAACCACTGGTGGTGATAGCAACACAGCAATAAGTTTGATTTTTAATGTTTTGCGGGCAATATACTTACTCTATATTGCAATTTCCCTAGTTGGTGTGATTAACGCAGTGCGTAAAGATGAAGATTGGCAAAGCATCGCCAGAACTCCCCTATTAGTGGTTGTTGCTGTTACCGTTGCTGATGTACTTACAGGCTTTGTAATTGGCGCTAGTCCTAATAAATAATTCAGATATATCAAATGCCTCAAGAGCAGGAACAAGATTTTCGTCCAGTCAATCAGGTTCTAGGAAGCCAACCTTCACTAGGGCCAATTCCTGCCGATCAAATTCTTCCTTGGACAGTAATTGCCTTAGCCTCCTATTTTATGATCAATGGAATTTTTGGGGGTCTTTTTCAAGAAGAGTTTCAAAAATGGTTGTGGACAGTACTAATGACTGGTTGGGGAATCGGAACTTGGTGGATCTTAACTGGTGGTAGGAGTTGGAGTTTTTTAAGTAAATTTATCGGCGTTCCCACTTGGACAAGAGGCTTTGCTCGTTATCAAAGCTTATTAAAAGTTAACCATGAAGCAAAAAATCGGAAAACAAAGCGTCGGCATCGCCGGAAATGAAAGTAGATTAACGCCATTTGAAGATGCCTTGCACTTAGCGACAATGCTGCGTGTTGCAATGAATGGACGTGATATTGGCGCTTACCTGTTGACAAAAGGTACTCAAAAAGATCGGTTTTGCTTTGTTTTTGGTTTTGATTGTAAAGGAATTCATACCACCTTAAGACCTGAACAAATTGATACACTTTTTAATAATATTGAAGCTGGATTAAAAGACATTCCTAGCGGTGAAAGGATGACGCTACATTTGGGTTCTTTTAGTTCAGATAAAGAGCGCCAAAAAGAGTTAGCAACATTAATCAGAAATGCCTCATCGCGAGACATCAAATATTTGTTGATGGCAGAGAGAGCCAGAATAAAAGAACTGACTATTTCTGGGATTCGTAAACCAAAATTTTTGCGGATTTATGTAACTTACACCATTGAATCTAACTCGCAACACGCAGATGATTGGATAGAAAAGCTTTTAGTCAAAGCTGAATCATGGTGGTTAAAATTCAAAGGCGATCTTTTAGAAGTAGAAAATCAACGCATTGAAACACTGATTACAAACGCTTACAACCAAGGTTTTCTGCGCTGGGAACAAATCTTATCTAACAAAATGGGGTTGGATGTCAAACCTTTGACTGCTAATGAACTCTGGGGAGAAATCTGGAAAAGGTTTAATGATACGCAGCCAATAGATATTCCCCAGTTAATGACTTTAGATGAACAAGGACTCCACGAACAAGTTAATTCCGATTTAGCTAGTACTAAATTGCTTGTAGACAATATCCACGGCACAACTTTGCTGATGGAATCTAATGTACCTTGTGCTGATCGCCGTTGGGTTAATGTTAATAATCGTTATATTGGCGCACTGTCATTTCTGGAAAAACCCGGCGGTTGGCCCAATAAATCAGCTCAACTACGCTATTTATGGGAACTATTGGCCAGAGAAACAGTAGTAGATACAGAAATATTTTGTGAGTTGACTGCTGCAAATCCAGCATTGGTAAAAACTACCCTGCAACGAGTGCTGAAGCAGTCAAATATGACAACGATTCTGGCTCAAGAAAAAAGTAAAACTATTGATGTCAATGCTCAATTAAAGTTGAAGAAATCGGTAGCAGCACAAGAACAGTTATTTGAAGGTGCAGTCCCGATTTATACGAGTATTGCTATTTTAGTGCATCGTCCAACTTTAGAAAAATTAGATGAAGCAACAAGATATATTGAAAACTGTTTTCAACGTCCAGCCAGAGTAATTAGGGAAACTGAATATGCCTGGAAAATTTGGCTGCAAACTCTACCGATAGTTTGGGAAGGCTTATTAGCAACACCCTTCAACCGTCGCCAACTATATTTAACAAGTGAAGTTCCGGGATTAATGCCGCTAGTTTTAAGTAAAAAAGGTGACAGACAAGGCTTTGAGTTGATTGCTGAAGAAGGTGGAACACCCATACATTTAGATTTATTTAATCAACACAAAAATTTAGCTTTGTTTGCGACAACTCGTGCTGGTAAATCGGTGTTGGTATCAGGAATTTTAACTCAGGCTTTGGCACATGGGATTCCGGTTGTGGCGTTAGATTTCCCCAAACCTGATGGGACATCTACTTTCACTGACTACACAGAGTTTATGGAGGGGAATGGAGCCTATTTTGATATTTCCAAACAATCGAATAACTTATTTGAGCAGCCAGATTTACGATCGCTAGAAGCAGAACAACAACGTGATCGCTTTAACGATTATACCGCCTTCCTAGAATCAGCCTTAATGACAATGATTTTAGGATCGTCCACTGAAAGTCAAATTTTATCGCAAACCGTGCGATCGCTGCTCAACTTAGCTTTAGAAGCCTTCTTTAAAGATGAGGGGATCAAAGAGCGATATCGACAGGCGATGGAGGGAGGATTTGGCACTCTTGCTTGGCAGAAAACCCCCACTTTAAAAGATTTTCTCTTTTTCTGCTCACCCGAACACTTACAACTAAGTTCTTTAACTGGCAGAGTAGAAGACGCCCTCAGTCAAATTCAGTTGCGCTTACGCTTTTGGCTTTCTAGCCGCGTGGGACAAGCCATTTCTGCACCATCTAGCTTTCCTACCAATGCACAACTTTTAGTTTTTGCTCTCAGAAACCTATCAGATAGTGAAGATGCAGCTGTACTATCCTTGAGTGCTTATTCAGCCGCACTCCGACGCGCATTAAGTAGTCCAGCTTCCATATTCTTTATCGACGAAGCACCAATTTTATTTGAATTTGAGCAAATTTCCGACTTAGTTGGTAGAATTTGTGCTAACGGTGCTAAAGCCGGTATCAGAGTCATCTTATCAGGACAAGATCCTGACACCATTGCCAAATCCAAAGCTGCATCGAAAATATTGCAAAACCTGACAACACGGTTGATTGGACGCATTCAACCAGTTGCAGTAGATAGTTTTGCAGACATCTTGAAATATCCCCGCCAAGTTATTTCTCGTAATGCCTCAGAAAGCTTTTTTCCTCGCAAAGAAGGTGTTTATAGCCAATGGTTATTAGATGATAACGGTATTTATACATTCTGTCGTTACTATCCAGGTTACGAGCAATTGGCAGCAGTTGCTAATAACCCTTATGAACAAACTGCACGTAGCCAAATGATGCAACTTCACAGTGATAAATATGAAGCAATTTCTGCGTTTGCGCGTCAATTAGTGGCTACTTTACGTAGTAGTTAATTGAATTATGTAAGTAGTTAATACTGAGTCAAACCATTTTGAATTTTAGATTTATGATTGCGTAACGTTAGCAAGTTACCAAAGTCTTTTATAGTTACTTCATCCATTCTTGGGTTGTAGCTTAGGAATTTTAGATTTGAGAATAGCGTCGGGGATTGAACCGAAAAACTAATTCTATTATTTAAAATCAGCACGGTTCAAAAGCTAAATTTTTACCTCACTATATAATGTAGTCTACCTTTTTCAGGTACAGATATATGCGAAAAACTACCATTTTTACTTTTACCTTGCTATCCCTAGCAATACTACCAGCAGTTGCACAAATTCAGACAGGCGGATTAGGCCAGGTTTGGACTGATTTTCAATCATATTCCCAAGATATGCAAGATTACTTTCAACATAATAATTTGAAGAATACCTTAAACCCTTTAGAACAAAGTCAGAGTCAAATTGCTATTGAGAGTGCTAAGGGAGATTTGAAGATACCTAACCCCGTTGCTGCGGGACAAAAAATTCGTGATGATTCAATTAACTACTCTTATAATTCCGATGCTAAATCAAGTCGCTTTGAGAATAATGCAGCAGTAAGAGGAAATTTAGTTAGTAATGAACTTAATCGTATAATTACCCGTGGAATAGCGGTAGGTGTTCTCGGTAAAAATGGACAAACTAGGACAAAAGTAAAGTTAGAAAATACAGAGAAAAGTCTGGAAGAAATTGATGGATTAGCTCAGGAAACAGAGGGTAGTAATAATACATTCCTAACTCAAATAAAGTCTGGTATTAGTAGTGCAGGTAAAGCTGATCCAACAGTAAATGCTATTTCTGGATTAGCAGAATTGCTAGGTGTTAGTCAAGTACAAATGATGAAAATTCAACAGGAACAAATAAAAATTGTAGCTGAAACATTTGGTCAAACATTACAAAATAATCAGGCTTTGCAATATTCAAACTTAAATTTAGCAAATATTTCTCAGCAGGCGGAAGAGGTGAATCGCGCTCGGAGAGTAGAAACATCTACAGAAGCAGCGCGACTTTTACGAGCAACTTCTCAACTAGATTTGTTTGGCAGACAAGTTAACAAGTTGGATTTTAATAAAAAACAACTCTAATCTTTCAGACAATTTTTAAAATACTTGAAATTTTAATAAACCAATAGGAAATCCAAAAAACAGTTTAGGAGGGTGGGTTATTTTCCTAACGCACATAGCAAAATCTCAGAAAATAGCCTATTAATTCAAAATGCAACTTGCTATCAAACTAATTTTTGCCCAAGTAGGTATCGATCAGATTATCGATAATGGTGCTGCAACTTCCCAAAGTATTGCCGAAGGTTGGGACAAACAATGGCTGGATTTATTACAAAATAACACCAATAATAACTTGTATGGAGCGCTGACAAATCTGGGTATTTTTTTTGCTGTAGGAACCCTGTTATTTTTTATGATACAATTCCTCAAAGACTTAATATCCTACGAATACACCCGTCCCATATCAGCTTTAATTTGGCCTTTTATTGTGGTAGTACTCTTAAGTAATTCAGGTAGTGGAAGCATACTATCTAATCTGACGTTGGGAGTGCGGAATGTTTTAAACACTGTGAATCAGCAAGTAGTGGTTTCAGCAGATGCAGATAAAATCTACCAGCAAGCACTGAATATGAGTGTTGCTGAAGAAGTAGCTGGTTCTTTACTACGTCCTTGTCAATCTCTTACTGGCGAACAACAAAATCAATGTTTTGTGAAAGCTGCTGAAAAAATCAACGTTCTCTGGCAAAAATATAGAGAGATTTATGGAAATAAAATCTGGATAAATAGACTACAAACTAAAGTAGATAATATCAGATATGGCACTGGCATCGTATCAGAAACTTCATTTAACTCTCTGTTAGGTTCAGCAGTCCAAACGAGCATAAAAAACTTTTTAGTTTCCTTACAATATGCTTTTCAAAATTTGATAGAAGCTACTATGTTGTTAATAGCAGTTTTAGGGCCAATAGCTGTAGGTGGATCTTTGCTACCTGTAGCTGGTAAACCAATTTTTGCATGGCTGACTGGATTTCTCTCTATTGGAATCGCCAAAATTTCCTTCAACATTATTGCTGTGCTGACTGCCGCTGTGATTGTCAATGGCCCAGGTCAAGATATTAAGGTTGTTGATTCACCAGATTTAATGTGGTTCATAATTTTTCTGGGAATTTTAGCACCAGTTTTATCTTTACTTGTGGCTGCTGCTGGTGGTTTTGCAGTCTTCAGTGCTATCAACAGTACGACTTCTTTAGTAAAAGAGAGGATATAGAAAATTAAAAGTTGTTGTAAGTGTTGTAACTAGTAAGTATATGCAAAACATCATATATAATAGCTGAATTTTTTGCAGTAGGAGGTGAGTAAATGGTGCGTTTACTAGAAAAAAGACAAGGAACGGCAAATGTTTTAACGTTGTTTGCGATCGCAACCTTTAGTTTACATATATTAGTGTTATTTTTATTCTTATTACAAGGGTTAAATATTCGCCAACTCAGTCTGAGAAAACCTCCCAACTTCGTGCAATTACTCGACGGTAAACCAGTAGCTAATGTTGATGATTTAGCAAGAGAACCAGAGGCAATTCGCCAATTTATCAGCAAAACGATGATATCAATGTTTAGTTGGTCTGGAACTTTACCACCACAAACTATTGAAGAAGTCGCTAACCCAAAATCCGATTTAGGAGTACTGATTAACACACCTCAAGGTGGTAGCCAAAAAATTACTACTAGCACTTGGGTAGCTAGTTTTGCTTTATCAGAAGACTTTCGCAAAGGTTTCTTAAGCACAGTTGCAGAAATGACACCGCCAGAAGTTTTCTCGGAAAATCCCAATCAAGCGATGACATCACAACTAATAATTAAGAGACTTTATCCACCAAAACAAATTGCACCAGGTAAATGGCAAGTGGGTATGGTAGCCGACTTAGTTCAAAAAAATAGAGTTGGTGGTGCAAAACTTATAACTCCTTTTAATAAAGATTTCCTTGTACGTGCAGCAGATTATTTTGCTAATCCCCAAGCCGACAATAGTACCGACTTGCAAAAAGCAATTTATAGTGTCCGCGCTGATAGACTAGAAATTTATGAAATTCGTAATTTATGTTTGCTAGATAACTACAACAACCTGAACCAAGATAAATCAAAACAATGCGGAACTGGACAAACATCTGATAGTTTTATCAGATAATAAATTTATGACATGAAGATAATTCAATTTATACTATCGATTATTAATGCAATTACTAAAACCAGAAAATAAAAAAAATAGCTCTTTACCCCTGTTGGCAGTAGGAACGTTTGGTTTACATCTATTTACCCTACTGTTACTAATATTTAACTGGTCTATGTTACAACAGCTAGGTAAACAACTCACACCTCAAAGTTTAGTGCAACTTGTTGATGGTCATGCTATAACGGTAGACCCCCAAGCCAATTTAGAGCGGCAACCAGAAACTATTCGGCGCTTTGTAGGTGAAACTATGAGTTTAATGCTTACTTGGTCACAACAGCAGCCACCAACACAAATCTGGGAAATTACCTCCCAATTAGTAGCTGATGATTTTAAACAGAAACTTAAGTCAGAAATTACTAATTTAAATCCAGATAGCCAATTTGAAAATGTTAATAGAGGTGCAGAGAATGTATTAGTAATCCAAAAAGTTTCTCAACCTATAGAAATAAGTAACGGAAAGTGGAAAGTGGAGATACTTGCCAATCAATTAATTTTTAACAGTTATGATAAATTAGGAAAATCAATTTCCTTTAATAAACAAATTTTCGTTAGAGCAATAGATCGACCTGCAACTTCACTACTAAATGCAGCACTACCATCGCAGTTCGCAGCTTACCGCCTTGGGGAAGCCAAATTAGAAATTTATAATATGTGTGAAATTAAAGATAATAATTGTTCTGGAAATCCAAACTAAGCTCTACCATGACCCGATACTCAATTCCTGCCCAAACGCAAACGCCTCCCCAAAATGAATTTACTTTAACTAACGACGGTCATCAACAAGATGTAGAATCTTTTGATTGGGAATCGCGGATGTCAAGATTAGTTGGCTTTGAAGAAGAATCTTCTAGTGATATCCCAGGATCGGAAGACTTTGCAACGCCGCCAGAGCCGCTATCTCTTCCACAAGAAGTTCAGACCAAGCAAGCACTCTCATCCAATCCCTTTGCCAAGTTAGGCTTGGTGGGGGCTGCTACCTTAGCGATTGTTTTGGTGGGTGGTGTGTTTTTGTCTCAGTTAATGAGTGGCAGCAATCAAAAGCCAAAAGCTATTGTTTCTCCACCAGTGCAAGAGCAACCCACTGATGAATCCATATCTCAACAGATGGAAGGCCAAATAGATACTCTCAAAACTAAATTAGCTCTGACTGAACAAGCACAGATGGTGAAAGATGCCCAACAACAGCTCAGAATTGCTAAATCAACGCCGACAGTAGCCTTACAACAACCGTCAGTTAGACAGAAAGTGATCCCAACACCCCCACCAACAGCTTACGTACCTCGGACAGTGACAGTTGAGCGCATCATTAGAGTACCTGCTTCTCAACCTTCGCGATCGCCCCAGCCACTAGTTGCGAAGCCAAATCCTCAACCGGTCGTTAATAATACAACTCCACCATCCCCACCAAACCCATTTGCAGAGTGGGCAAAGTTAGCAAAGTTAGGTAGCTATGGTCAAGTCAATGCTAGCAATCAACCTACTAGTAATATAGCTACTTTAGAACCTGCAACCACTAAGCAGCCGCAGCAAGAGACACCAAACCCCGATCCTGAGCAAACCCCACAACAGGAAACTCCTCCTGCGGTTAGTCAAGCCCAACCGCAGGGAGAGAAATCTGTAGCAGTTGGAAGTAGTGCTAAAGCTGTGTTGGCGACAGCAATATTTGGAGAAACTAGTAATAAGTCAGGCGGTGGTGGTGATACAGATGAAGCGAAAAACGTATTTGTGATCCGATTGAAAGAACCGTTAAAATCTAGCGATGGTGCGATCGCTCTACCTGCAAACACCGAATTCTTAACTGAAATTGGTTCGCTTTCTGAACAAGGTCTTTTGCAGATGAACGTAGTCAAAGTTATCTCGCAAAATAATGGCAACCGCACAGAACGAAGCTTACCCAACAATGCAATTATTCTTCGCGGTACTCAAGGTAAACCTTTAATCGCAAATAAATTTCCTGGTCAAAGTTCGTCCATAGCCTCGATGGATATGGGACTGTTCGTTTTGGGAGGTCTTGGTAAAGCGGCAGAGTTAGTAAATCGCCCTGATACCAAAGTTGTGCCTTTATATAACGGTATCGGCACCAGCCTCGACTCTGACGGCAATCTTATCGAGAACGGCACCAACGGCACCAACGGCACCAACGGCACCAACGGCACCAGATACCCCATTGGTTATACTACTATCACTGAGAACAAACGGAACCTTTTAGCTGGGGTTGCAGAAGGTGGTTTCAACTCTGTAGTACCTCAAATTGCCCAACGCAATCAACAGGCGATCGCCCAAATGTCTCAACAAACTAACGTTTGGTTTTTGCCAGCAGGCACAAATATTGAGATTTACGTTAATCAACCAACTCAGTTTTAAGGGGTAATATTATACCAATTTTATATATTTGCAAACATGAAAAAGAATATTAACTTGTCAGGAAATAACCCAGAACGTTCTTATTTCCTACCTATAGCTTCCTTTATTTTCTCGGTTGCTACGTTCTTATTGGTAGGTCGCGCCGTAGCTAATAACGCCGTTCTGCGTTCTGTATTTTCCTGCCAAGCACAGGGTTTAGGGGGACTAATACCTACGATCGACGTTTGGTATCAACAAGGAACAAACTTAAGTTTTATTCCGGCTGGAGAAGTAATTAAAAAAGTTTGGTTAAATGACCCATCACAAGTAACTATGGATTTTGATGGGCCAGTATGTATGCAGTTTGGTCAAGAAGCTAATAGTAGTTCAGGAGATTGTAAAAACTCCGCAGCAAATGTAATTCAACTCAGACGAATTCAAAAACTGGACATTCCTGGACTTCCTCCCACTAGCAATACACTTTTAACAGTTGTTACCGAAGCGCAAGGTAAAAACAAGTTGTATACTTTTCGAGTTATATATAAAACAGATAATCCTGAATATCACACTTTAGCAGTTTTTCCCGATCCTTCTGGTCAGGAAGGAGCTTGTGCGAAAGTTTTACAATAAATAAAGTTCTAGTAAAATTACCCAATAGCCACAGAAGTTTCCGCTAGACAAAAAGCGCTGATGGCTACGTATGTCTGCATTGTGACCAATCAAAAGCTTTGTTATAATTCTCTCTTTAGAAAAAAGGATTTCGTAGTATTTAAGTCTTTGGGCAGGTTTCTTTCTTTATAGAGCAAGGTTAAGATAAAGTATTAACAAAGTCGTAGTTTAATCAATAAAAAAACGTCATGGCTTAATTGTATTGCCTTACTTAGACGTTTCCAGCGTACATCTTTATAAATCTTCAAATAAAAAATAACTGCAAATTCCAAAATCGTGTAAATATAAAGAAAAGCTTAAGAGGTTACAGACTCATGGTCACTACCAAAATGATGCGACAGCTTTGGGCTGTAATCGAGTCTACCCAGGTCAGCACCCTACTCCAGTTTGATGATGCTGCTTTAGTACAATTGCTTCTCCAGCAGTTACAAGCGAAGCAGGGGCTTGATGCCCAGGCAGATAGCACTCTCAATACTTATATACAATCTAAACTGCCGTTAATTCGTGATACGGCAGAAGGTCGATTATCTTTAGAACAAGGCGGCAATCATTAGTCTGAAAAATCAAATAATTGCTCGCTGCCAAGCATACGCTCACAGTTCAAACAGTGGAATATTATGAATAACTGGCTAGTAGTTGCCCTAGTAGCTTATCTAATTGGAGCAGCGATTGAAGGGGTGAGTACAGCCAGTCAGCTATCTCATTCAATGCCAGAATTAGCTAAAAACACACAAGCTCATCCTTCAGAGTCTGACACCAGGTATAGTTCAAGTTTGCGAGTTGTGGCCGCCATTGCCTCAGTCAGTGTTTGTGGAGCTTTTTTGTGGCCTTGCCGCCTTTTCCACCGTTTAATTAAAGGTAGCGTTCGTGAGCCGAAAACACCAATACAGTAATTCTTTAGAAGCTCTCCCCCAATCCTCTTTGCTTTCCAAGAAGAGTTTTGAGTTAAGCTCCCACTTGTTTATCATGCAGTTTGTTCGGGTTTTGTCTCTACAGATTGCCCAATTTTTGGCTCCGTTCCCGCAAACAGTCGTTCAATATTAGTGCGATGGCGCAAAATCACATATAATCCACCAGCAATCCCAAACAGAATATAGGGTAAGGGTTGATGGAAAAGTAGCATGAAAATGAAAACTGCGATCGCACCTGCAATTGAACTTAAAGAAACAATCCGCGATATTGCCATAACGATAGCAAACACACTCACCGTTGCTAAACCTACTTGCCAATTCATTGCCAATAAAATCCCCAAGCTGATAGCAACAGATTTACCACCGCTAAAGCCCAAAAAAATTGATTTACTATGTCCCAAAATGGCAGCTAATCCAGATATTGTTACTAGCCACGGCTGCCATAGTTGTACATCTACCGTTGGAGGGATATAATTTTGAATTTGTTCAAAGTTAAACAACCAGTAAACTAGAGCGATCGCTAATACTCCCTTTAAGGAATCAAGTACTAAAACCAATGCTCCTGGCCCTTTACCCAAGGTTCTTAGTACGTTAGTTGCGCCAGTGGAACCTGAACCAACTTCCCGAATATCAATACCTTTTAACTGCTTCACAGCAATATAGCCAGTGGGAAAAGAACCCAGCAGGTAAGCTATGACCACAATTGTTCCGCACAGAGTTAACCAAATAGCCATAATATAATATAATACAATTCAAAATTCAAAATTCAAAATTCAAAAAAGTCAAGAGTAATACCTCTTGACCAACGACTAATGACTAATGACTAATGACTCATTTAAAAATCATCATCATAGTTTCTCGCTATTTTGGGATCAGGAGCAAAGGCTAACCACAGGGGAAATTGCAGCAGTGATAGACTGATTTGCTCTTCTGAATCATCAATCATAATCAAGGGTAATTGATTGGCTTTCGTCAATCGGTCTGCTTTTTGAGCCAGAGCGTCAGATGCCTCAAATAAGACTACACCCCGGTCAGGGCCGAAATCTGGGCGACCGATTCCTAGACAATCTTGCAAGCCGCGCCGCCATTCACCTAATCGTTCCGGTGTATTAGCTAAGACTAAAGTACGGACGCGATCGCCATACAGCTTGTGTAATATCGAAATTGCAGCTGAGGCAATCAGAATATTTTGTAAGCGGCTACCCATTGTTCGCAAACCACCCCTTCCTCCTTGGGTAAAAAACCAGTTGGAGATTCGTTCAGCGTGGATTGGTTCAAAGGTACGGCGTAGTTGCCACGGTGGGCCGTAGTAATCTGGTTTATTACGGTATTGGTCAATTAGGCGGCGAATTTGCTTTGTAGTATCTTGAAACTGCTGTTGGGCAAATTGGGGTATTCCAGGTTGGGGTTCAGCTGGTTTAGCCTCTTTTACAGATGGTTTTTCTCGTTCCACCACACTTGGCGTTAGTTGCAACTGCTCGGCGGCAGAAGCCAAATCTTGTAAACTACCTGTGAGATAGTCTTTAAAACCCTGTACCCGAATTGCCAAGTCTTGGGATGTACCAGCAAAAGTAGTTCGCATCTCATTGCGGATACGTTCTTGACGGCGTTCTAATTGTTCTACAGAAATTTGCAGGGTTTGTTTGCGTTGTTCTAACTGCACTAGTGACTCTTGCACGAGTCGCCCCAGTGAGGTTTGAGTTTCACTCACTTGTGTCTGAAGCTTTTCATAAGAAGCTTGCAGCTTGGCTATTTCTAACTTGAGAGCTACTTCAACACTCTGCAACTCTGCCACTCGCTGCTCTGCTTCTGTATATAAAGAATTATTTACCGATCCTATTTCAGACCCCAGGGCGACATTTTCCGCTTCTAACTGCACGACAAACTCGCCATTTGAATTTTCTGTTAGCTCTACTGTAGAATTTACCACTTCTGCATTGGAAATGAGTGGCTCAAAAGTTGTGTAGTCCTCTGATGAGCTAATGGCTTTTGTGTCTACTACTGACTCAACTGATGGATTGACTGGATGTTCAACTACATTGTTCTCTTGTGGTTTTTCTGTCAACTGCTTATCAATTGGTTCTGGGGTTTGAGATGCCTCTGGGTTCATAAATAATAGTGTAATTCCTATGACGCGAATAAATAGCTTTTAGAAATATTACAATTGACCTGCTATAAAAGTCCTGAGCATGAGTGCTGAGTTCTGAGTCTATATCAAACAGGACTCAGAACTCAGTACTAAATACGCGGACAACGTTGTTCTAAGCAAGTTTTCAAGGTGTTGGGGTCAAATAAAATCGGCAAAAAGTGAATACTTTTAATTTCTTTAAAGTAAAACAAGATAGGGACTCTATTCCAAAATATCCGCCAGTTTTGCCATTCTTGGTAGGGAAAGCGCCGAATCAATTTTTCGCCTCTGTAAATATCTAAGTCGGTAGCGGTAAATTGCAAACGCAGCGTTAACGCCTGAAACATCAAAAACAAACCAAACAGCATGAAAACGGAGCCTACCCAAGGTTGTACCAACAGTAGTGGAATCGCGGCAATCACCAACACTATGGGTATATTGTAACTAGGCTTGAGTTCCACAGTTGATGTGGAGTTAGAAACAAATGAACTGGTCACAGTCTTAAATCCTGCTTTGTTTAGTAGGCATCTTTCCTATTTTAGAAGTCAAAAGTCAGGAGTTAAAACTTATAACTCCTAACTCTTAACTCCTCACTTCTCATTGCTATGGACTTGTGAATGCACTGCCAGTCCCCTGAAACATTAACCAAGAAAGAAAGAAATTGCTAACAAATATAATCAGCAAGGCAGTCACAACAGCAGTTGTAGTTGACTGTCCTACACCTTTGGCACCTCCTGTTGTCGTCAACCCCCAACTGCAACCAACTACAGCGATTAAAATGCCAAAACACCAGGCTTTAATCATGGCGCTAAAAATATCCCAGATACCAAGAAAGTTACGGGCTGAGTCTAAAAATACCGTATCAGACAGATTGTAGATATTTGTTGCAATGATGAATCCTCCGAACATCCCTGTCACCAAAGACAGAAGGGTTAAAATTGGTAGCATTAAACAGCAAGCAAGGACGCGGGGGATAACTAGGTAATCGATTGGATCTGTTCTCAACATCAACATGGCATCAATTTGTTCTGAGACTCGCATAGTACCGATTTCTGCTGCAAAGGCAGAACCGACTCGTCCTGCCAAAACCACTGCTGTCAACACGGGAGAGAGTTCTCGTGTTAAAGCTACAGAAAGCACTCCGCCGATAACGTTTCCGGCACCAAAGTTGATAAATTCCCGCGCCACTTGAATGGTAAACACCGCGCCAACGAAAATAGCGGTAAATAGAGCAATAAATAGGGAATCTGGCCCAACTGCTGCCATTTGTTCTAAAGTGTTGCGCCGATGGATTTTACCTTTCAATAGGTGAACTAGTACTTGTCCACCCAGAAAAATCGCTGCCAGCAGCCGCTGACTCCATTCCTCTAAACTGGATTTGGATGTAGTCTGGTTCAATGTTCTGTAGCTAACTCGTAACTGCCTTAAGAATAGCGGAAGTCATGGGGAATGGGGAATGGGGAATGGGGAATGGGGAATGGGGAATGGGGAATGGGGAATGGGGAATGGGGAATGGGGAATGGGGATTGGGGAATGGGGAATGGG
>NZ_JBALDC010000016.1:0-32864 GCF_036917575.1 Nostoc sp.
CTCTTCAGAAAGGTGATTTTTGGCTGGCATAAGTGGCTGATACTAAATTAATTATTTAATCTCTTATTATACAATCTAGCTGCCTAACAGCTTAGGTTTGAGTTTCAGCGAACAAGTGCTGTATTGAGCTAAATTACTGAAACCCTTATTGAACAAGTAGTTTACTTGAGTTTACAAATTAGCTCTGAGTAAGAAATTTAGTCATTTCATAATGACGAATGAACGAGGGCAAATTTTCAATTAAATCTTCGATGGGTAAATTCACTTTTTGAATTTCTTCCCAGTATTGACTGTCTAACGTAGCTCTATCCTTCTCTTTGGTAGCGATGTAATTACAGAGTGAATGAAAGATTACCTAAATCAACAATAAAATCTATACCTGATAATATCATTTTATTTTTCCAGTCTGCTCACTCTCCAGAATTGAATCCCATTGAACAAGTTTGGCGATATCTTAAACGTAATCTTCCTTGGTTAATACCAAAAACTCTTGTAAATTGCGTTCAGCACTCTACTTTCAAATTGGGAATTTCACTAAATATATCATTGCATCAATTGCCGGACGAAAGTAAATTCTTGAGGCTCTATCTGTTACCGGATTTTAGAGAATTGGTATTATTCGGTTTTGTTCATTTCTAGCCAGTTGTAGAGCGGGAACTGAACTCTGTTGAGCGCTGTATTAATTATGTAGAGCCATTCTACAGCGATCATTTGACAACTGGCATAGCACGGGACACCAGAAGCGGAAAGTTTTGCCACATCCCTCGTACAACTTCTTCACTGTCCCGTTGTGTTGATATATCCATTGAAACTCCAACCCAAAGACATTGGATGCCAAATTGCCAAAATTTTTAAGGGTGTTATCTCTCCCCCATGTTCAGACTCCAAAACACTTAACAATTTCTCTTCCACTGCCCCAAAATCTTTAATACAGCACGAACTTTGTTTAGTAGCTAGACATGAGGGATAATATTAGGACTTACGGATTTGACAAAGTTTCCATAATATACATTGACTACTAATGTATACATTTCAGGTGCTGACTACAACTCTTATTTAGTCTTTTGGGTGTTAGACACAGATCAAAAGCTCAAAGTTAGTATAGTACATATGTATGATGTGTAAATCCTAATTATTTTCTTAAATACTAGATTTATGGATTCTTCTCAAATTGAAACAGGTGCACCTCTTTCTCTAGAAATTGCTCAGATTGCTTCACCATCAACAACACTCTCTCCTACCTCAACACTCAGCCCTCGTATTTCTAAAGATGCTATTCGCACCAGTTTGAAGGCATCCACTGTCGATGGTATTTTCGCAGCAGTTTTCTCTGTTGGTACTGGCGGAATTTTACTAGGTAATTTCTTGGTGGAGTTAAATGCCAGTCCAATAATATTTGGCATGGTAAGTGCTATCCCCATGTTGGTGAATCTCTTTCAGCCGGTGGGTGCTTACTTGTCTGAACGCAGCACTAGCTGCTTTCTGTATTCCCTTAGCACTCATGGAATTGGTCGGTTATTATGGCTGATTTTAGTAATTGGCATTGTTAGCTTTAGTTGGGGAGGGTTGAATTCCAACCAATTAGTGATATTGTCGCTTTTGATTCTCGTATGTAGCCATCTTTTAGGAGCACTAGGAACTGCATCTTGGTTGAGTTGGATAGCAATGTTAGTTCCACGGCAATTACGAGGTAGATATTTTGGGCTACGCAATAGCCTTGCCAACTTAACCGAGTTAGTCAGTTTACCAATAGTCGGTCTAGCTGTATCACATTGGTATGGAGGGTCTATCCAAGGCTATGGGGTGATTTTACTCTTAGGCATTATTTTTGGAATTATCAGCTTGGGGTGTCAGTACTTCCAGCTAGATATAAATCCCCAATTACAAAATACTTATTATGGTAACTCATCTCAAACCAGTGAGATTCAGTCAAACTCGGCACCTAAAGAATCTAGTGAGATATCTGAACCAGTCTCTTTACCACAAATGCCAACTCCTCAAAACCAGATAGATAGCAGCATTTGGAAAAACTCTAATTTTTTGATATTTCTACTTTATTTTGGTTCATGGACGTTTGCTGTTAACCTAAGTGCCCCGTTTTTTAACCTCTACTTGCTTGATACCCTGAACTTGGATGTGAGTTGGGTAACTTTCTACAACAGCCTGCGAGCAGGGGCACATATGCTAATGCTGATCGTCTGGGGTAGATTAGCAGATAAAATAGGCAATCGTCCGATTCTAATTTTTAATGGAATTCTGATTGCCGTTATACCCTGGCTGTGGCTGAGGATGGGTTCTAGTCCTCTCGACCTCTGGCTGTGGTTGCCGCTATTACACCTTTTCATTGGGGGTAATTGGGGAGGAGTTGACTTGTGTAACAATAATCTCCAGATAGAAATTGCACCAGTAAAAAATCAGTCTATCTACTTTGCAACAGCAGCAGCTTTTGCTGGAGCAAGTGGTGCTTTAGGAGCAACTATCGGTGGCTTCATCGCTCAATTTGCTGGGTCTTTTGGCATAGCGGAAGTATTCATTGTATCTGGCGTATTACGATTAGCATCGCTTGTGCCACTCATTGTTAAAAAAGATTTGGGTAGTTAGGGTGAATTTGTTTGTTATGGATGTGAATAAAGAATGTTGCACTAAAAACTGAAGATTTATACACCTATAGGAAGAACTGTTAACTTACATATCTACTCTATAGTGAAAAAGATATATGACATAATAACAAAGTTGATGTTAGTAAAGCAGATTAGAAAAATCTGTTATTACACAAACTCGACTCGATCAACTTTTGGGCAACGCTTAACTAAAGCTGAAATAGTTGTAGAACAGTAGTTTTACTCTTTCAATTTCACTGAATTATCAGTCAAATCAACAAAATTATTGCCAAAAAGCTGGGGTTTTTGTCCGGTCAAAAAAACTAACTTCTTAATTTTGGATGAAGTCAAGATCAGCTAATATACATTTAGTTTGCTGTCTGGTTGTAATTTCGGTTTCAATATGCGATTTGAATGCCAATTAGCTCATCTGACTCAAATTAGTTAAATTTAAAATAATTTCAAAATCTGAAAAAGTTACGATGCTCAAGGTAGACACATCAAAAATTAGCCCTCAACAAATTGAAGCTTACGAGCGAGACGGCGTTATCTGCGTCAAAAATGTTTTGAATGACATCTGGGTAGAACGGATGCAAATAGCCGTTGACAAAAATGTATCAATCCCTGGACCTTTAGAAGTTAAAGGCATCACCAAACCAGAATATAATGTAGAACATGGCAACAGCCTATGGCTCATTGATGCTGATTTTCGTGCTTTGGCTTTTGAATCTCCGCTAATAACGCTCGCTGCTCAAGTCTTGAAATCGGAAAAATTGAACTTTTTGGCTGACGGCTTTTTTGTTAAAAAGCCGAAAGCAAACAGCCGTGTCGGCTGGCATAACGACCTACCTTACTGGCCCATACAAGGCTGGCAGTGTTGTAAAATTTGGCTAGCTTTAGATAGCGTTAACCAAGAAAATGGTAGATTAGAGTATATCAAAGGCTCTCATCGATGGGGCAAAGAGTTACGTGAAGGATCAAACCCCTCCTGGTTTGTAGAGCCAGAATCTCACGAGATTTTGTCCTGGGATATGGAGCCTGGAGATTGCTTGGTTCATCATTTTCTAACAATTCATCATTCAGTAACTAATACATCTTCCACACAACGACGTGCAGTAGTCACCAATTGGACTGGCGATGATGTTACTTACTATCAGCGCCCGAAAGCATGGCCTTTTAGACCTCTTGAGGAAATTGATTTACCAGAATTTAATTCATTCAAAGCTAAAAAACCTGGTGAGCCGATAGACTGCGACATGTTTCCTAGAGTTGAACTACATTGCTAGTAGGGAATTTACAGATGGTTGCTACTATTGTTAAGGATGCGCTCATAAAGATTATTCTCAACTCTAGTAGCAACCGTAGCTAGGATTTATTTACCTGAGTTTATCAAAATATTAAGCGAGCATTAGGATGTGATTCTATCAAGTTCATCAAGAATATTGCTATCTATATCAATGTCAAATTTCCGCGCGAAATGAGCAGATGATGCAAGTAGATTAGGCAAATCTTCCATTAGCAATATTTTTGGATGGGGACCTCCAGTTGACCAATCAATATATCGCCGACGATCATTTTTTAGTCTAAGGTGAGGTGCATTAGCAAGTATAGTTTGAAAATACGCCTCGTCTGCATGTCTGACCTGACTGTAATGTAAAGTTATAGCATTTCTCTGCGCGTGGAAATCGATAATGTATTCAGCAGCTTTGCGATTAGCACAAAACCATTGACTTCCACTGAAACAAGCAAGCTTTTTTGAAAAAGGAAGAAAAGCTTTTGTCAATAAAGGATGTTCTAAACGTATTTCTATATTCAGTTGAGCAAAGTATTTTTTTGAGGAATGAAAAGAAAACGACTTTGTACAGTATCGTTGATAGGAATTTTTCAGCCATAACATATTTGGTTCTAAATCACTTTTATAAGTCTCATAAGTGATTTGTTCATATTGAATACAAGCATCGTAAGAAGTTGAGGCTAGATCATCCAATATTTGTCTTGCGGTTTTAATGGGATAGTCTGCTCCACTGAGTAATACAAACCAATCTGGTACATTTGATCCCTCAAACATTAATTTAAGTGCCTGTAATGTAGCCTCTTCAACAGAAAAGTCTGCCCACTCAGTCTGTAAGTGAGGGTGTACTAGTAAAACATTTTTTGATAGACTATTTACAGATAAATCACATTTTGAAAAATCATGATGACACACAATTACAGGATAATTAAACATTTTATTTAATTTATTTATTAACCTGTAAGTTTGTTGAGGTTTCCTATGAGTTAGTAAAATAAAACCTATTGGATTACTAGAAGAATTAGACATTTGCTTAAGTTATATCGCTCTTAAAAAAATTTGTCTTGGAAGTCTCTTAGTATTTTTTTTCACGCAGCTGCGACTATTATAAAAGTAGGAAAGGCAATCGCTTTAAGTCGTGGGAAAAAATCGAACAATAAATGAGGAATTAAAAACTTTTGAAAGCGATCGCGCTACCTGAACTGACTTATTGATCAGCGCGCGCTTACCCCATACAAGCAGAAAAATCTATACCAAGAAATTTACTATCAATTCTGCAACGCCTTTTGATTATTGCCCAACGTTTCATTAATAGCCATGATTAATAACTCATCTAAAGGGATTCCCACTGCTTTGGCCATAGAAGAAATCACGCTTTTTGGGGCAAAAGAACAATATAAGCCAGCTTCTAAGAACCAAGGTTGTCCCTTTGGGTCGATGCGGAAGTCAAATAAACTGTAGTGGCGACAACCCAAAGCCTGATGACACTTCTTAGCCACTTGCTGAACCTTTGGGGTCATCGAGTCATTCGGGTCTACAATCCAAGACTTCTTATTATCTTTAGCAGCGAAACTTAAGTTGCCATCGTCTGTTTGTTGGAGTTTATCAGCGTGCCTGCGGATGGGTTGGGAGTGAGAGTCTAACAGATACTCTTCAAGGGGTAAACCCACTAGCTCACCATCTTTGACAATGATGCCGCATCTGACTTCTCGACCGAGCTCGATGAATTCTTCTACGATGACCTCATCTGAATATTCAAATGCTTGCTTGAGAGCAGCATCATAATCAGTAGCCTCTTTGACTAAGGTCATCCCTAAAGAGTTATCAGAACTTACGGGTTTGACGATCGCTGGAGGTGTAATTGTCGGCGTATCTCCTTGACGAAGCAGTTCTCCATGAGGCACTTTCACCCCTGCTGCTTCAACAATTGCTTTGGTTCTGGCTTTGTGCGCCGTTATTGCCATGATATCTGGAGTATTGCCGATGTAAGGGATCTTCAGCAAGTCGAATAAAGCGCGGTATTCAGTCATTCCAGGGATACAAAACATTTGTGGTAACATAATGTCAATGTTTTGTGCTGTTAGAAACTGTATGGCATCAGCCAAAGTTATCGGTTTGGTGTCAGCAATATCTTCATATCTGAGGGAAGGAGGAAATCGCCACTGGCGATCGGGTGTGATGTATGCGATCTGAAAGTCATAGTGCGATCGATCTGTTGTTGCTGCCAAACAGTCTTGGGCATAAAGACGTGACAAATCACAGTAAAAATTATTGTGTGCAGACCCAACTAAATGAAGGATACGAAGTACTGGCATGATTTATCTTCTTTATAAGTAGGTCGCTGTGAATATTTATCATTGGTATGAGGCAGGAGGGAAAAGGGTTTAAGTCTATTTAATTTTTCTTAACATAGTTTGATTTTTCCACATTGTTCCACTTCTATTGCTATAATTTATATAATGATTCTTAGTCTTTGTGAGGTACAAGAACCCCACATCCAACCCTTCTCTAAGAGCAAGCGAATAAAGTGCTATGGTGTACCTTTGTAATTAGTAAAGGTTACATATACTAGTTCTATATCAAAAAGTAGTTAATTACAAATTACGAATTATTTTAATCGCCACCTAATTCTACCAGTTTGCCAATGTTGAAGTCTATTTTTACCCATCCTTTAAGTTGCTGGAGATTTTTCAGCAAAAGTAAGGGAATCTGCCAATGATGTAAAGTCAAAAATGGTATAGGGTCATTAAGACTATAAATGGCATCAGTTCCCCGCGTTAGAGTATTAACTGATGTTTGCAATTGTTTCCAAGAACGGATAGCAGTTAGTCGCCAGATTTCGTGATATATAAAGTAAGTGGGCTTGCTACTAGCTAAAGGTTCCAGAGGTGCAGCTAAAGAAGTTTTACCAAGATAGGCGTCCGCAACACCGGAGTGATTGTAGAACATTGTAATTGCCGAATGAGTACGGGGATTGCATTCAATGGCATAAACTGTACCGTCTTGGGCTTGGATAAAGTCGAAGGAAACTTGCCCAGTCAATGCCAAACTCTTAACAAAGTGTTGCACCCATTTTCGGATTTGGGGATTTTCGACGTTTTCATAGTTGATCTGAAAAGCAGAAGAGTTTGAACAGCAATGCAATCTTAATTCCCCATCCCGCACTGTACTATGTGTGCATAATTCCTTACCAGGAATAAACTCTTGCATAATCCAAGGTCTTTCTGGACTGATGGGTAAACTATTGACAAAGGCTGCTGTTTCTTCTAAAGTGTCGCAGGGAAGTTTGGTTAAATTTAAGCGACGAACGGAATCGTAATCAATACTTTTAAGAATATATTTGCGGCTTTCTTGACTAAAATCGAAATTAATAACTTGTTGAGGCTCTGTAATTTTAAATGATTTGGGGACAGATAAACCAAGCGATCGCGCGCGATCGCTAAAGGCAAATTTATCATCCAACATTTTGGTTATATCTGGAGCAAAATGGAAAACTTCGCAGTATTTTGATAATGCAGGCTTTGCTAAAGAGTCATAATAGCTAGCAACAGGACTGCATACAGGTACATAAACGTCAACTTTTTCCTTTTTAACGATTTCTACTAGCGCCTGGATGTAGCCTTCTAAATCTGATTGCGGAGCCGGAACTGTATAAAAACGACTTATCGATTTTGAGAATTTATGCCCAGACAACCAGTATTTATGACCTTCAATCAAAATAACTCTGTGTCCTGCGGCATGGAAGGAGCGGGCAAGTTGCAATGCTTTAGTCATCTTGGCTCCACTCACCAAGATTGTCTGAGGATGGCCAGCTACGACAGCTTTTTTCGTAAACGGCGAACGCACAATACCCCACAACAAAGATATCAACACTATCAAAGCACTAAACGGCAAAGCTATTAGCAATAATGTTAGAGTCCCGAGAGTCTTAAATAAAGCTATTATCTTTACCCTAACATTCGTTGATAACGTTGAGGATTGAGGCAGAGATAAAGAAATCGATTGTGCCATAAGTCTTTCCTTTGTGTTTATTGTAGAGACGTTGCATTGCAACGTCTCTACAAACTTCATTACACTACGCGTCTAATTAAGGTTATACCATCTCGGATGGGTAACAGAACTTGCTCGACACGAGGATCGTTGGCAACAATACGGTTGAACTGAGCGATCGCTTCACCGTTGGCGGTGCGTTGTTCGGGTGGTAGGTAAACTTGTGCTTGTAACAAAGTGTTATCTACACAGATTAACCCGTCGGGAGTCAGTAAGTTACTATCCAAAATCGTCTGGAAGTACTCTACATACTCTTTTTTATCCGCATCAATGAAGATCAGATCAAATACTTCATTTCTGGCAGCTAGCTTGTGGAGTGTCTCTATGGCAGGTGCTACTTCCACAACGATTTTGTCGCCGTGGGGAGACTCACTAAAACAGGCTTGAGCAAATTGAGCAACATAGGAATCTACTTCACAACCGATAAGTTGCCCATCACTTGGTAATGCTTCTGCCATTGCTAAGGCTGAATACCCTGTGAACATTCCTACTTCTAGAATGCGCTTTGCCTTAGTCATGTGAACAAACATTTTCAATGTCTGCCCTTCAAGATGTCCTGAGAGCATTTCCTGCTCTAGTTGACGCACTGTTTCACCATCGCTGAAGCGTTTGCTCCAGTCTTCAAGGCTAGTTTTTTGCGCTAATGCTGTCAGTGCACTTGATTCCGGGGTGGTGTAATCATCCAAGTAGGGATCTAAACCCACTGCTAATTGAACACCCTGCTCTAAAGAATCTAATATCTCTACAGGAATGTTGTTCTCTTGTGCTAATTTCAGGGTTTGCTGTAGCTGGGCTACTAGAATGCTGTGTGGTGTTATCGGTCTAGCTGTTTCTCGTCCTAAAACACTTGTCATATTAGACCCCTACTAGCTTGCCTTCTTGACTTTCAACGTATGCATCAACCCCTTCTCCGCCACGAGGGTATTCAGCACAAAGACGTTTGTGTTCAGCTAAGGCAGCATCAAGTTCTTCACGAGTTAGATCGTTGACAAAGAAGCACTCACCAATTGGACGAGGCATGGCTGCGCGTTGTTTGCCATCTCGTGTCAAGCTTATAGAGCCAGTAGCATACCAGAGTAAATCACCATCTAATAGAGGATGATCGAGTGCTAAACCGATACGATTCATCAAGTCTAGGATGCGATCGCGCTCTTGTGTTGGAATATAACCCCGTTGTGCTGCAATGGTTGCAGATAAAGCCATATCTATATTGACCGCATGACCGTGATATAGGGGTATCTGAGGTGCTAATTCTAAAGTAGGACTCCAAGTATGACCGTAGGCAATGACGCGATCAAGGTCTATTTCATGCAAGTTAGGAGTCTCTAACTCCAGCATGGTTTTGATTGCCTCGTAGTTGACTTTATGGGCAATCTCTTTAATTTCCGGTGTACCATTCACATGTCCAAAGTGAGTAGAAAGCAGCTCATCGCCATGTTTGTATAGCAGTTCAAAGACTTCCGAGTTAGAAACTACCGCAATTTTCACTAACTCTGCCATCCCATTGCGAACTTGAGCGGTTGGCAAGGTTTTCAAGAAAGAGAAATCTAAGATTACTTTCAAAGGTGCATGATATGCTCCCAAGCGATTTTTTTCCTTACGATGATTAACTGCAACCTTAATTGCCACACCTGCATCAATTAAACCAATCAACGTGGTAGGAATGCGAATGTAGTTACTCTTGCGACGGTAAGCAGCGCAAGCAAATCCAGCCACATCAGTAATTAAACCACCGCCGACGACTAAGACTGGTTCTTTACGAACTAAGCCAAAGTCCGAAAAAGCGTCAATAATTTTTTCAAAAGTTGCTAGAGTTTTAGCTCGCTCTGTAATAATGATTGGAAATACCGTCAGTTCAATGTCATAGTGTTTAAAATATGACTTGATCTGATCGCCATAAAGTTCATGGACATTGGCATCAATTACAGTCAGACAGCGACCAAATTTTGCATAGCTATCTGCGATTTCTCTGTTTTGAATATCAAACGCACCGTTCACATAGACAAGACTAAAATCGATTTTTTCGTAACCTTCTACGTGAAATGCAGCTTCTGTAGCTTCAAATGATGCTTGAACTTTATTCATGTGTGTTGACCTGATTCCAATTAAAAAGTTGTGAGATTTCGCTAATAATGGCGATTTACCCTAATGTATGCCAGCAAGTAACCATGCTCTTTACCCTTTCAGATAAAAGACAGGACAAAATTAGCTTTCAATAAAAAGCTAACGCTTATCACTGATTGGTAATGTTTTTAAACAATACCATTCATTATAAGTAAATTTTGTAGGTAGGTTAACCTTTAATTCGGTATAACCTCAAATAAGTCAACTAATCCTACTAGCAATATATTGGTATAATACTTGCCTGATTTTTCTATGTGTCGTTGACTTTAGATTTGTTTGGGAAATTCATACGTTTAAATATAGTGGCTTTCCAACTGTACGATTCCACAAAAACTCTAGCCTAAACAACTGATCATACCGTTGCTTTCCAAGCTTAAATTTGAGATTAGAACCCTGATTAATCGTTAGTTCGCTGTTTATTAGCATTAGTCTCAAACCTTATATTACTACTAAACTTGATACATTCTGTTTACTTCAGAATATCAGTGGAATTTTAGAAAATTTACCTGAACTTTTATTAACTCCACTATGTTCGTATTTAGCAACTTGCCAAGCGTTAGACTTTGCAAAACTTATATTTTAGTAAACTACTCATATTGTTTATCATTGTCTATCTCTAGGCTGACATTTGATATCACAGAAATGATCAATCCTCATCTCACTGTTTTTTTGCATTATTTTCAAATCATAAAATGGCTAAAAACAAAGATTACTCACCGCATTATATTCAAAGTATCAGTATGATACCTATTTAATAAGTTAATTTACTGCTCAGTAATCAATATACCTACCTCAGCAACTCCTGAAAATTCAGAATTTAAACGTATTTAAGTTCCTTGTAACAAAAGTTTAACTTTTTTAAGGAATGCTTGTGTATATTAAGGCTTCTAAGTTTGCTTAAATTGCCTTTTTATTCCTAAAATAAACCTTTTTAGCTTAAACTAGCAAATAATTTACTAGTGGGTAACTGAAAAGTGCAACATAAATCATAACATTACAACAATACAAATCATAACATATGTAAACATCTTTAAGTCAATCCACCATGCGAAGTGTACTAGATAACCAAATTTTTACAATAAAATATGTCTTAAGGTAGATACTTTATATAACAAGATATTTCATACGGCAGCTATATCTAATACCGTGTCCGACTAAAGACTTATCATTTGATCGCAGTTATTGCTGGAGAAAAAAGGCTTTTGGAATTTTTGCACAGATGCGGTGATTATAAGTAATTAAGCAGACTTGATGTAACAGATTTCTGGTGAATTTAATTATGCATTAGGTTATGTTGCCCGAAATCCGTCGCTTTTATCGGTTATAAATGCATTTACATACAATGCTTCACTTTTGCAGGCAGATTCACGGGTAAAAGATCGCGATTTACCGGATGAACTCAACAATACACTAATTCACATACGATAGGGAGATAGTGCGACAATATGCGATCGCGAGTGGCGTAGTTTAAGACATTATGAAACAGATGCTGTTTTTATATTATATCTGCGTTGAAAACTGATAATATTAATGTATTACTCTTGTACTAGATAGCTGATGGATGTTAAAGAGTTGCTCAAGCGTTATGCTGCTGGAGAGAGACTTAAGTAGGATTAATTTGGAAGAGGCTTCGATAGAAAAAATTAAGTATTTCTAAGCAGACAAAATCTATTTAAATTACTTATTATAAAATCTTAAAGTTTCTTAACTTAGTTTAAAAAATCTTGGTACTGACTTCAGAATGGTAAGAGCGATCGCTATTGTAAAGGTTAGTTGATATTAGTTGTCAAATTGCTAATGAAGTTGGAAACTAAAGAAATACAACACACGCAATTATTTTATGACTGCTGTTTCTAACTTTGAATTCAAACGAGCACGACCAATTTGGCAAACCGCGATCGTATTGACCTTGGGCTTTTGGCTCAGTGCTAGTCTAGTTTTAGACTGGGTAATTATGCCTAGCCTTTATCTTTCGGGGATGATGAGCCAAGCTGGTTTTACGACAGCAGGCTATACGATTTTTTGGAACTTCAATCGGATGGAATTATTATCAGCTGCTGTAGTCCTGACTGGGGCACTAGCTTTGAGTAAAACCCGATATCACTGGAGTATTGGCAGTATTGTTTTATCTGTGCTGCTACTAACTATAGCTGTGCTTGATACTTATTTCTTAACTCCACAGATGTGCGCCATAGGAGTTCAACTCAACCTATTTGAAGCTGCTGCTGCTATTCCATCGACAATGAATTTACTACACGGTAGCTATTGGCTACTGGAAGTAGTGAAGCTGGTAGCTGGTGGTACACTTTTAAGCTGGTGCTGGCGGGAGCAATTTTAAGCAAATGAAGAAGTATAACCGTAGTCACACAGGTTAGGACATAAGGATGGGGTGAAAGAAGAGAGTTAGCAATAGTTTTACCTCCTGCCTCCTGCCTCCTGTTATATAATGGTGAAAATGTTCATTTATAAATCTCACACCAAAGACGCAAAGAATTTCTTTGCGTCTCTTGGCTACGTATATCTTATGGGTTAATGAATGTGATGCCTACGGCAGGCTACGCCTACACCTTTTGTATTAGGTGCGTTACACTACTGCTAACACACCTGATTGCGTAAAAGCTACTTAGACAAAACCTGCCGTAGTACTGCTAAAAGTTGGTCAACACTTTCCTTTCGACTATTAAAGCCCATTAATCCTACGCGCCAAACTTTACCAGCCAGCTCACCAAGACCACCGCCAATTTCAATATTATGTTCATTGAGTAACTGCCGAGCGATCGCTTTACCATCTACCCCGTTTGGAATGCGGACAGTGGTAAGCGTTGGTAATCTATATTCTTGCTCAACGTGCATACTCAGTCCTAAACTCTCTAAACCTTCCCAGAGATATTCTACGTTCTTTTGATGCCGCTGCCAGGAATTTGCTAATCCCTCTTCTGCAAGCAAACGCAGTGCTTCCCGCAATGCATAGTATAAATTAATCGGTGCTGTATGGTGATAAGTGCGTTCAGCGCCCCAATACTTGCCTAGCAACAACATATCTAAATACCAGTTTACAACTTTCGTTTGCCGCTGTTGCAATTTCTCAACTGCACGCGCACTCATCGTAAAGGGAGAAGCACCAGGCGGACAACTTAACCCTTTTTGGCTACAACTATAAGCTAAGTCAACTCCCCAAGCATCCAAAAACAAAGGGACGCCGCCCAAACTTGTCACTGTATCCACTAATAACAAAGTGCCAAATTCACGACACAAATCAGCGACTCCTTCCAACGGTTGACGTGCGCCGGTGGAAGTTTCGGCATGAACTAGAGCTAAGATAGCTGGACGATGAGTTTTTAAGGCAATTTGGAGTTCCTCCAAATTGAAAACTTGTCCCCAAGGTTTAGTAATGGTTCGCACATCAGCGCCATAACGTCCAGCCATATCTACAAGGCGATTACCAAAATAACCAGCTACACCAATTAAAACTACATCACCGAGTTCTACAGCATTAGCGATGGTTGCTTCCATTGCAGCTGTTCCCGTACCGCTGACTGCAATGGTAAGTGAGTTTTCTGTTTGCCATACGTAGCGTAGCAACGACTGAATTTCATCCATGAGTGTCAGAAAAGCCGGATCAAGATGCCCAACGGGTGAAGTATTCATCGCTTGCAAAACTGTGGGATGGGCATTAGATGGTCCTGGGCCTAACAGCAGACGGGGTGGAATTTCTAGCGGTGTCAGTTGTAAGCGTCTGGAGTCGTTAATTGAAATTGTTTGCGTCATAAATCTCTCTTTGCCTAGACGATACTTACCGAATCATATAGGAATCCGATTTGATTCCTGAACTTACTTATGTAGGGAGGAAACAAGAAATCCGGGAATAGGTGATTGCAGAACAGTGATGTGAATTGAGGTAAGCAGAGGGAATTTTTAGGCTAGCGATGATCGCCTCACATTTAAAAGCATCATTCATTACTGCCTCAAAATTCAGCAATTGAATACAGGCTTTTTTTATGAAAAAATAAAATATGAGCTATAAAGAGCGATCGCATCACCAATGTTTTAGTGAATCTGTCATTTGCCAGAAGATGCAATTACGGCAAAGTATTATAGTGAATCAAACAAATATGTGAGAGTATATTTATTCACTTACCCGGAGACATAATTATGGTTTTTGCTGGTAAACGACCAAATAATTTAGGTATTAGCAACGGTAAATTAGCATTCTGCTCTAATTCCCCCAATTGCGTTTCTAGTCAGAGTACAGATGCATCTCACCAAATTGCACCACTGACTTTTACATCTACTCCAGAAGAAGCGATTACTAATCTTAAAGAAATTATTGAGTCTTTACCAAGAACCAAAATCATTACCGAAAGTAAAGATTATTTATATGCAGAATTTAAAAGTGCTTTACTAAGATTTGTAGATGATGTAGAATTCTACCTAGACAAAAATGGCAATATTATCCACGTGCGTTCAGCTTCACGTTTGGGTCAGAGCGATTTGGGTGTTAATCGTAAACGAATAGAGACGATTAGAGCCAAGTTCAAGTAATTTGCAATTTAACTAAAGACTGGGAAGATAAAGAAGTAGTTGGACAAAATTAATTACACAATGTTATTACGAGTGAGACATTCGCGTAGCCTATCATAGAAAAGAGAGACAATCTTTAAATATTGGATTGCTTAACTTTCTTTACAATGTTTTTAAATATTTTTCTCCATCTATGTTATGTGGATTAAAATTTTAGTACAACTTGGAATGACGATTGGGTAATGTGGTGTTTCACCAAAAACTATGAATTAGGAATTAGTTAAACTCTGCGATCGCAAAATTTGTGAGACTTAATTTATTTAAAAACTTTGACTCCCGACCCCGGCTGATGATTGCTGTCGGACTTGCTGTATTAATTTTGGTAATCCTGCCTCATTCTCTGCACTTACCTACTCGCATTCTCTGTGCTTGGAACTCTGGTATTGACTTTTTCTTAACGATAACGTGGTGGAAAATGATTAAGGCTAACCCAGAAAAAATTCGCCGTTATGCTGAGGGTGAATATGAAGGACATTTGGCTATATTTATACTGGTGATTGCTGCGGCTTGTGCCAGTGTTTTAGCCATTGGGTTTTTATTAAATGATAAAAAAGGGTTGTCAACAATTCTGCTTACCCTACATGTCATACTTTCGATTATGACTATTGTCGGTTCTTGGTTACTCGTGCATACGATGTTTGCAGTACAATATGCACACAGCTATTACAAATATATTAATCATAGTAATAGTGAAGAAATCACCAAAGGTTTAGATTTTCCTCACAACGACTATCCAGACTACTGGGAATTTTTATATTATTCATTTGTAGTCGGCATGACCAGTCAAGTTTCAGATGTGCAGACAACATCACCCGGTATGAGACGCTTGACTTTGTTACATGGCATATTATCCTTCTTTTTCAATACTAGCATTTTAGCTATGAGTATTAATATCATTGCATCGCTGATTTAAAAATATATATACAAGATATGCTGATTCAAAACGGTGAAATAGCTATTCGTTTCATGCAAGATGAAATGTATGATTATGATCTGATGGCAAAATGGTTAACTAATGCAAAAGTTTCAGAATTTTATGAAGGAAGAGATAATTCTTTTCCCTACTTAATTTTGTTAAACCTTGATTCCATTGTGGGGTAGGCATCTTGTCTGCCCAAAAAGAAAGGACGGACAAGATGTCCATCCCACAAGAATAAAAAAAATTGCACATCGCGTTATTTAATTTCTAAAGGAAAGAAAAGGAATTGAAAAGTTTATTTACTCTGAAGGTTAACCGTGCCTAACAAGACTAACGATCGCTGCGGCTAAATCCACTGGATCGACGGGTTTAGGCAGGTGCTTTTGAAATCCTGCTGCCATTGCTTGGTTGTAGTTAAGTTCTCCAGCATAAGCAGTCAAGGCGATCGCCGGAATTTGTCCGCCTTGCTCTGGGGGTAATTTTCTCACTTCGCTAAGCAACATATAGCCATCCATCAAGGGCATTCCAATATCGCTTAAGAGGATATCCGGCTTTGATTGCACTAATGTTTGCAGCGCTTCATCTGCTGATTCAACTGCCGTTACCGTCGCGCCATATTGTTCCAACGCAAAGCTAAAAAACTCTCGCACATCAGCTTGATCGTCCACAAGCAGGATTTGCACTCCAGCGAGTAATGTCTCGTCATTACTGACTTCTGGTTGAGAAGCTTTACTACTGCTAACTCGCAACTCAGAATTTTTGAGCAAAGGTAGTTTGACTGTGAAGGTAGCCCCTTGTCCTTCTCCCAAACTCTCTGCTTGAACTGTGCCACCGTGAAGTTCTACTAGATGACGCACAATTGCTAGTCCCAATCCCAGTCCACCAAATACTCTGGTTGTCTTCGCATCTGCTTGCCGAAAGTAATCAAAGACGAATGGTAAAAATTCTGGGTTAATTCCTTTACCTGTATCAATTACCTGGATTTGGGCATCTAAACCAACTTGCTCTAGACGCACTTCTACAAGTCCTTCTGTAGGTGTGAATTTAACGGCATTGGAGAGGAGATTCCACATCACTTGTTGCAAGCGATCGCCATCGCCGAGAACTTTGCCGATATCATTATTTAATACCGTTTGAATTTGAATTGATTTGGCTTCTGCTGCTAAACGCACCGTTTCTAATGCAGAGGCGATCGCTATTTTCAAATCGACTGCATGGAGATTTAAGCTAACTTTACCTTGTAAAATCCGCGAAACATCAAGTAAATCTCCAATCAATTGAGTTTGTAACTTCGCATTGCGCTCGATTGTTTCCAATGCCGCGATTTTAGTAGCTTCGTCGAACTTGCGGGTTCTGAGTAACTTTGCCCACCCTAAAATCGGATTTAAAGGAGTTCGGAGTTCGTGGGAAAGGACAGCGAGGAATTCATCTTTAATTCGGTTGGCTGTCTCGGCTTCTGCCCTGGCAATTTTTTCGGCTTCGTAAAGTTGAGCGCGGGCGATCGCTTGTGCACACTGCTGTCCCAGTGTCAACATAAATCCCCGGTCTTCTTGATTAAATCTTTGTTCACTAGTAAAGCTTAATCCCAAAGCCCCAATTACTTTACTTTCTACTACCAAGGGAATGGCAGCCCAGGCATTATTCGCCATAACAGTCACAACATCTGCTAAGTTGGGATATCTAGCAATCATGGCTGCTAAATTTTCTAAAAAAATCGGCTGCCCAGTTCTGACTGTTTCTGCTATTTGGTTAGGTGCTGTGATCGGAAAACTTGCCCAAGTATTTGTGAGAGTTTGCGGATAGCCAATTGCTTGCACAACTTTTAGGCTAGTATTTCCTTCAGTAAGTAAGACAACAGAACCACCAGTAGCTTCCAAGGCGGCAATGCCTTGGTTCACCACTACATCAGCCACCTGTTGAGGAGTTAGGGCTTCCGAAAAGGCAGCAGTTATTTTTTGTAAAAGTAGCGTGCGATTGACAGACCGTTGAGTTTCCTGGTAAAGTCTGGCGTTGTCGATGGCTGTCGCTGCCCGCCGAGCAATATCCTCTGCTAAAGCCAAGTCTATTTGTTGATAGTACCGACCAGATTCGGCGGTAAAAAAAGAGATTGCTCCAAATAATTGCCCGCGGGAACGAACTGGAATCACCATTAGAGAACGAATACCCAGACTTTGCAGCAATTGCCGATGTTCATCGTCTTCAGACATCTGTAGAAGATGTGAGTCAGATAATTCTGGATAAAAGATAGATATTCCTAAGCGTAGCTGCTGTACAAGCTGTTTAGCTCTGGTTTGGGGTTGATAACGCCGTCGAATTTCGTCTAAAATATTTAATTTTGTCGGATCGGCAATTGCGATCGCAATTTGTTTACTTGACCAATCTTCCTGGAAGACATCTATAATACACAAGTCAGCTAAAGTCGGAACTGCTAAATTAGCTACATTTTCTAAGGTGACTTCATAATCCAATGAGGCAGCTAGTAAGGTGCTGGCTTCGACTAAAAAGTTTTGTGTGGCTTCAACTCGTTTGCGATGGCTAATATCCTCAATAATCCCTAATGCATACTTTGGAAGTCCCTTAGCATCCCAAACTGCTGATGAAGTTAGGTTTGCCCAAACTATAGAACCATCTTTGCGAATGTAGCGCTTCTCTAGAGAATAACCACTAATTTCTTTTGCTAAAACTCGTTGAGCATTTTCCCAATCAACTTCTAAGTCGTCAGGATGGGTAATTTCCTGAAAGTTCATTTGAATTAATTCTTCATAGCTATATCCAGTAATTTCGCATAAGGCAGGATTAACTTGCAGAAATCGCCCATCTAACCCTACTAGAGTAATACCAACAGCTGCTTGATTGAACATTGCCCGAAACCTTTCTTCGCTTTCTCGCAAAGCAACTTCTGTTTGCTTTGCTGCTGTCACATCTGCCAAAATAATGCCAATTCCTACCGTTTCACCCATTGTGTTATTAACTGGGTAATAGTTGCCCAGCCAGTAACTGTAACGTCTTGGTTGTCCCCTTGTCTCACCACTGATTTCCATATTCAGCAAGGGTTCTCCAGTCTCTAACACCTGCTGTAACTGTGGCTCTAATTCAGCCGCCATCGCTGGCAACACTTCCCTAAATTTGCGTCCTAGATGTTCTTCTATAGCTAAACCGTTAATGTCAGCGAAAACTTGATTAATGCGAATATATCGCAGTTCCCGATCGAAAAAGCATACGGCAACAGGAGCGGCTCCTAGCAACGCATCTAAAAGAGATAGAGATTCGGCATAATGGAGTAAAGCCTGATGGATATCTCGATAAAGTTGAGCATTTTCCACTGCTAAGGCAGCACGATGAGTAATATCTATTGCTAAATTTAAGTCAGTGTGATCGTAGCGACGGTTCGATCGGGTGGTGATAAAGGTAATACAGCCGAGTATGCGCCCTTTTGCGATTAACGGCACAATCATTACAGACTTCATCCCTAATTGCCGAACAAGTTCTAAATGTTCCTGATTTTGAGTAGTTGCTACTAATAGCGAGTCAGATACCTCTGAGATCAATTCACTTTGGCCTGTTTGCAGTACTCTAGTAATTGCACTTGCAGCCTTATAATCTGTGACATACTCCTGAAGTTTACGCGCCAACTCTGCTTTCGATGGGTCTGCATGAGCAATAGGTAGGCGGCGAATAGAACCATCTTGATTTAAAATGTCTACGCTACACCAATCAGCTAGCTGGGGAACTAAAATTTTAGCTATCTGTTGTAAGGTTTGTTCATAATCTAACGAAGTAGAAAGTAAATTACTAATTTGGGCAATATAACGCAGTCTTTCCTCAGCCTGCTTGCGCTCAGTAATATTTACACCTGCACAGATGATACCTTGAATACCATTATCTAAATCCCTTAGTGGTTCAACTAGCAAATCATAATAATTGTCTTCTTTACAAGTTGTTAGATAAACCTCTTGGCGGGTTGCAACACCAGTCTCCATTACCTTTAGCTTAATTGCTTGCAATTGCTCTGCTACTGAGGCAGGAAATAATTCATTATCAGACTTACCTAACATTTCCTCAGCAGTGGCTAGACCTTGAGGATTATGAATCCACTCATATCGCAAATCGCGATCCTGCTGAAATACGACGATATCTGAACTATTTAACACTAATCGAAATCTTTCTTCACTAACTCTCAGCTTTTGCAGATTTTCATCCCCCCGTCTCTTAGTAGTTTTTAATGTTTCACACAAGATACTAAAGAGCAATCCTTGTAATGCAAATAACCCAATTTGCACAGAATTAGATAACTCAAGACTCAATTCATAAGCTGGAGAAAGAAAGAAGTAATCGCTCAGTAACGCAGACAAGGAAGTTGCTAATAGCCCTGATTTCAAACCACCATACCAAGCGCTCACCATGACAGCGCTAAAAAATAGTAGATAAGTAGTTCCATTCGTGCTTAACCAGGGGTCTAGCATTAACATTAGCACTAATGCAAGTGCTACAATTAATACAACGATGCCATAACGTAATAATTGAGAATAATGAATCTGGGGCATTAAAAGTTTTTTGAAAAAACTAATACTCATTGCAGAGGCTCTACATACCCTAAGCTAGTTTGTAAATTTTAGTAATTTATCTATAGATAGATTTTGCTGAGTTATAAAAGTCTCTTTTGCCAGAGGTTAATTTGTTCGTTATCTGATAAGCAGAGTAGAAATTTAATTTGAACCATCAAGATAAATGATATTATTTTGCTAATTTAAAATATTAAATATAAACGCTAGCGAATTTATAACAAAAATTATGGAATAATATCTAGTTAAGGATAGAGATAATTGAGCGATGAATAACCGCTACTAAAGTCATCAATGCTGATCTGAATCTTTCTGTACTTTAATTGGGTTCATAAATCAATTATCTAACTGACATTTTGAATTAACATACTCTCGGTAATTTCTAGGGCTATAGAATCACCTTCTCAACCAGTTTGGGCTAAGGCATTGTGAATAATCAGTTGTTGTGCTTATTTGCGATCGCTCAAGCCTTTGAGTCACTCATCGTAGAGTTGATGGCAGGCGTTGTAGAACGGGGGAATGAATTTAGGCAGGCAGGGGGGACAAGGGGAAATTATTGAACAAATCTCTCCCTTGTTTACCTTGTCTTTTCTCTATGCCCTATGTCCTACTGTCGTCATAACATTCTTTAGTATTGCTACCAATTTTTCAATATGTGCTACTTGATGAGTTGCCATCACAGATATTCTGATTCGACTTGTGGGTACTGTGGGGGGACGAATTGCTGGGGCAAAAATTCCAGCGTCTCTTAACTGTTTTCCAGCTTTGAGGGCATCTGTGGCATTAGGCAATTGAAAACATAATATGGGTGATTCAGAAGGCAGCAATTGCAGGTTAGGTAACTGTTGCAGCAAAGTTTTTAAGTAATGTATATTCTCCCACAATTGGGCACGATATTGCGGTTCTTGTTGCACGATCTTGATTGCTGCCAAGGCCGCGGCTGTATCAGCAGGTGAAAGCCCAGTAGTATAAATCCAACTAGGTGCGCGGTTCCGCAAAAAATCAATTAGGGCGCTACTTCCTGCTACATATCCGCCTAAACTACCCAAAGCTTTACTCAAAGTACCAACTTGAATTAATTGCTTTCCCCTACACCCAAAATGTTCGACACATCCAGCACCAGTTTTTCCCAGTACGCCAGTAGCATGAGCTTCATCAACTAGCAGCATACAGCTAAATTCATCAGCCAGATTCAACAGTGCAGGCAACGGACATAAATCGCCATCCATGCTGAAGACGGTATCAGTAAGAATCAAACAGCGTCGGTAATTTTGCCGCTGCTGGTTCAACTGAGTCTTTAATACTGCCACATCACAGTGCGGATATTCCACTACTGCTGCACCGCTAAGAATCGCTCCATTTTTTAGACTGGAATGATTGTACTGGTCAGAGAATATTAAATCACGCTTGCCCACAAGGGCGGTAATTGTACCCAAATTGGCTAGATATCCGGAACTAAATACCAAAGCATCTTCTGTTTGTTTGGTAGATGCGATCGCCTCTTCTAACTCTCTGTGTAATTCCCGATGTCCGCTAAGTAATCTAGAACCAGTACTACCAGTACCAAATTCAGCGATCGCAGCAGTTGCAGCTGCCATCAAACGCTCATCTCCAGCCAATCCCAAATAGTCATTGCTGGCAAAATTAATTACTTCTTGCCCAGCTAAAACTACCGTTGCACCCGGACGACCATTGATAGATTGTACCGAACGATACCAGTCTGCCCGATGAATTGTTGCTAAGGACTGTTCTAGCCAGGCATAAGGATCAGTGGGCATGGGGGATAATAATTCAAAATTCAAAATTCAAAATTAATGCCAAGATTAAACTTGTTCGCTGCTAAGATGAGCGATCGCTTGTTTAATCCAATCTTCGACATAAGCATCTTTGGGTAGTCCGATGTCTTCGCTGACCACATGAAGGGCGTGACTGACCTCATTGGCAGTGTATCCCAAGGCGAAGAGAGTCATTTGCACTTCTTCGAGAATTCCCGGTGCTGGGCCGCCTGTGGCGACGAAGAACCCGGCTGATTTGCGCCACTCAACTAATTTGCTTTTCAGTTCCAAACAGATGCGTTCAGCGATTTTTTTACCAACACCTGGAGCCTGAATTAGGATTTGTGTATTGCCAGCGATAATTGCTTGGACTAAATCTGGTAATTCCAGAGTGTCTAAGAGTGCGATCGCTAAGGCTGCACCAATACCTGTGACAGTCAGCAAGTGGCGAAATAAATCGCGTTCGGCTGGGGAAGCAAAGCCATATAGAAAGGGCACTTCTTCGCGAATTTGCAAATGGGTAAAAATTTGCGCCACTCCTCCCGACTCTGGTAACTGGTTTGCTAGACGTTGGGGAACTTGCAAATCATACCCCAAGCCATTCACTTCCAGAGTCAGAATTACGCGATTAGCGCCAATTGTTTGGATACCAGCGACTATACCTTTTAAATAACTAATCATTACAAGAGACCAAAATAATTTAAGCCTTCGATAATTCCACCTGCACAAAAACATGAAGCCAGGTAGTGATAGTCTGCGGGATACTCATTGTGCCATTGGAGTAACTCTTTACGGGCATTCCCCACAATGATTCCGCGTTCGTTGCCTACAGCAAATAAAGCAATATCATTACCCGAATCACCACAGACAACTGTTTGTTCTGCTGCAAATTTCCACTTCTGGCGTAAAAACTGCATTGCTTGACCTTTATCGCTGCTATGGGGTACAATGTCAAGGTCAATACCGCTACTGTAGATTAACTTTACATATAATTTAGATTTTTGTAACTCTGCTTCAAGTTGTGGTAGAACATTCGCAGATACTTCTTGTTCTAGAAAACAACTCACTTTGAATGGACGCTGTTCTGAATCTGGTTGCCGAATTAACTCAGGATATTTTCTTGTAATAGATAATACAGTTTCCCGTTCCCATCCCGGAGAAAGGATTTCTGACCAATCTGAGTCTGGAGTATCAGTACCATCAAGGTAAATTTCTGTACCCACAGATAGGACGAGGGCATCCGGTTGCAAAAGATTTTTTTTAGCTTGGAGTTCTTTATAAAGTACAGGCGATCGCCCAGTAGAATAAACGATTTTAGTACCGTATTCTTGGCGATGTCTTTCCAGCAGTTGATTTAGTTCTGGTAAAGCGCTGTCATCACCGACGGTACGATACACGAGGGTATCATCTAAATCAGTTACAAAAAGAAATGGTTTCATGATTAGGACCTCTTGCAAAATTTCGTTATTCTACCGCGTCAAGGGACTTTTGCAAGAGATTTGTTTGCTAAAAACAAAATATGTTAGACATTTAATTTGAGATTAAGATAGTTAGAATTATTGTCAAGAAAGACAACTCCAACACCCGCAAACCAAGAGGAGCAAAAGCCGATTGAGTTAGAAGTTATTGGCACTCTTGATACAGGTATCGCGTTCCTAAAGCGAGTGTAGGGATGAAAACTGATACACCACTGTGGGATATTCCACAATCGATTTAAGTTATTCCTCAGCAAGTTATTGAAGACCAGAGTGAAGATAAAAGCTAGGTATATCCTAATCTTAAATAGAGTTATGATCATCTCAAATTATGGCAGGACATAGTAAATGGGCAAATATTAAGCGCCAGAAAGCGATAGTAGATGCAAAAAAGGGAAAAACCTTTACTCAGTTATCCAGGGCGATTATTGTGGCGGCTAGAAGCGGTGTACCAGATCCGGCGCTGAATTTTCAACTTCGCACAGCAGTTGACAAAGCAAAGGCTGCAAGTATTCCTAATGATAATATTGAACGAGCGATCGCTAAAGGTGCAGGCACTTTTGGCGGTGATAATGCTATCTTTGAAGCCATTCGCTACGAAGGCTATGGCCCTTGTGGTGTAGCTATTTTAATCGAAGCCCTCACAGATAATCGCAATCGCACTGCTGCTGACTTGCGTGTAGCTTTTAGTAAAAATGGTGGTAATCTTGGTGAAACAGGTTGCGTTAGCTGGATGTTTGAACAAAAAGGCGTTTGTGTAGTGGAGGGTGTGCTTGACGAAGAACAGCTTTTAGAAGCATCCCTTGAAGGTGGTGCCCAGTCTTATGAGATAACTGAAGATGAGATGGCTGAGGTATTTACTGATATTGCAAATTTAGAAACCCTTAGTCAGACACTCAAAAATCAAGGCTTTAAGGTAACTGATGCCGAATTGCGCTGGATTCCTAATAATAGTGTAGAAGTTACCGATCCCGATCGGGCGCGATCGCTTTTCAAGTTAATTGATACTCTAGAAAGCTTGGATGACGTGCAAAATGTCACAGCTAACTTTGAAGTAGCAGAAGAATTGATGGCTCTTAGCATTTCCTAATCAAAGTTAACTCACATATCATAGCCAAATTACAGTTATTTGGATGATGTCTAAATTGTTACATTTAAGATTGAAATCCTAGCAAGTATTTTTTAGCTAAGTATTCCACGAACTTATCCTACTAATAATATTTGTGCTACAAAACTTAAGCTTATTGAAAAATGAAAACGAAAAATTAAGGTTTTGAAGCACATTTTATGACAAAAAGTAGGGATTATATAAAATAGTAGGATAGGTTCACGTCAGATCCAATACGATTCGGTTAAGGTTTTTGATGAAAATTCTAGCTTGCTAAAGATGCGATAAATCATCATTATTGTAGAGACGGCGATTCATAGCGTCTCTCACCATACCTAAACAGTATTAGTATTGACGGATGTCAAAATAGACATGAAAGATTCATATCAATTACAAACTTATGACATACGTCTATCGGATAGTTAAATTGTTGATTACCTGATGAGGATTTTCAAGTGAATAAGTTCGCTAAAGCTTTACTTTTGGCTTTGATTTTTGCTGCACCTGTGACCGCTTTTGCATCACAAGCTCAAGCTAAAACTATCCATCATACTGGCGTAAAATCTGCTAAAGTTTATCATACTAAACATCACAAACATCATGCTAAAAAATTAGTTCATAAACATTTATAAATAGTTACTATTAGTCGTAAAAATTTCTAGTAGCTCTGTAATTAAGTTTAGTGTTGGTTTCTCTGAAAAGATAACAGTATTATTTAACCCCGCTGGAATCCCTACCCCAATCAGCGGGTTTTTTTATTAACTTGCTCAAGGATGCGCTCGGATAAAAATCAAAGTTCAAAGCGATCGCTTATAATCATACCTGCTACTATCCAATTTAGTTTTCAAAATATATATGAAAGCAGATTATTTAAAAGAATCACTTTTTCGTAAGTTAGAGGAGCGTTTGCTTTAACCCAATGTCCGAAAATCAGCTAAAGATATTATGGATTTTATTGCTGACGAGTTCATTGAATTTGTCAGATCAGGGCGTGTTTTTAATAAACAGCAAACTATCAAAAGCTTGCAGAATGAACTCATCCAACCTCTGATTCAAAGATTGATAACAGAATTAAAAACGTTAGTTTTAGCAACAGGGGTTATTTTAGTAACTTATCGTATAGTCAGACATATATCTGGCGAACACTGTTCATTCGTTGCGAAGTTCCATCTGGAAATTAAACAACGATCAATGGAAAACGATCTTTCATCAGGCCACTCTGGTTAGAGAATTATCAGTGCGGTACGAGAAGTAATTGCCTAAGATTATTTAAAGTCAAAGTTTTGCATAAAAAAGACTCAAGCATTCTTGCCTGAGCCTTTTCTAAATTCAATTAAGCTTAGTAGCGGTTGTTGCTACGGTTGTAGCCGCCACCACCACGGTTCCCAAAGGAACCACCACCTCTGTCTTCTTTGGGTTTAGCTTTATTTACTTTAAGGTCGCGACCAAGCCATTCAGCACCATCTAGAGCTTCAATAGCTTTCGCTTCTTCATCTTCTGAACTCATTTCCACGAAAGCAAAGCCGCGGAAACGACCTGTTTCACGGTCAGTCGGTAGTTGAACACGCTTTACAGCACCATATTCTGCAAATACGGCACTCAGCGCATCTTGTGTAACATCATAAGAGAGGTTACCTACGTAAATTGACATCAAATGTCTCCAAAATCATAAGTTTGTAGAGATTTAGATTTCGGAGAGAAGTCTGTAATACCAAAAGGAAAAAGCCTGTCAATACTAAAAACAAACACTGTCGCCGAATTAATTCTCAATTTCACTTCCCATAATGACATAACAACTCACTTTCTGGGAAAAAGGTTTGAAAAACTGTTATAAAAAGTTATATAAGCGGTTAATAGCTAGATGCTGGCTAGTCTCAAAACGGGTAAGGCTTTAGTGAACTGCACCCACGAGATCGACTAATGCACTTTCTTTTCTAAATATTGACCAATCATTAACTGCGATAACTGCTGCACCATAAATCAAACTATCTCTATCAGGCAAATCGTACATTTGAGCTAGGTTTAGCAATTCATCACAGCCTTGGTTGAGAAAATTGATCCATCAGCAGTTTGTGCAATTTTTAGCAATGATGTCACTTTTAACTTTCCTAGCCTAATATTTGGTGGCTGTAATATATATTGCCTTTTTCTATGCTTTAAATGCGATCGCCCAAGCTAAATTTCACAGCGTCAAAAAAAAACTTATCTTTACTATTCTTAATATATTTGCTCGTGTGTAAAAATTACTGGGCATTTTGCTATATCAAATCTATTTTTAATCTCCTAAGTATAATTATTTAAGTATATCCAGATTAGAAGTAGGCGTGTAAAAGTCCCGTATCTTCAGTAAATACAAGTCTTCTACTAAGGGCAGATTGCAAGAAATTTAAAAATATTTATACTGAGTTAATAATTGCATCGTCAGCTAAAAAGCGGGCGGCTCAATTTAATCAGTTAAAGTGGTGAGAATTTTTTTAAATAAAAAGTAATTTTTGATACAAAATTCTGCAAGAAGATAGCCAATTGACTCTCGCCGCTTTTCACTATTCATAATGTCTCAAAATTACTTGGTAATGCACGGCTGTTTAACCCAAAAAGCTCACCAAATACAAGAAAAATAAATGATTTTGGACAGAAAGAAGCCGCACAAGCAGGCGAAATCACCTTTGGCAGCTGCTAACCAGGTAATTAATACCCAGTTAAATTCAGTTATGAAGACTGATGTGGCTGTTGCAGATGTAAAAAATAGTTTTGACACAAAGGTGTCTTCGCCTTTTGCATCATTATTGATTCCCTGTTTGCTGGGCATAGGACTGCTGACAGCGAATTGTGGAACGCTACCCAAGGAAGAAGCGGCTGACGCACAATCTCAGAGTCCTGGTAGCGAACAACGTGGTGGTGCGACAGCTGTAGATGTAGCGATCGCTCGAACTGATACGCTACAAACACAACCAGAATACACAGGTAATACAATACCCTTCCGAATTGTATCACTGCGATCGCAAGTAGAAGCTCGGTTGTTGGCTTTGAACCTTGATGTCGGCGATGCAGTAAAGCTTGGGCAAAACGTCGGGCAGTTAGACGATACCATACTTTCGACGGAATTAAAGCAAGCAGAAGCAGAGCTAGCAGCCCTCAAATCAGAAGTAGCTAGGGCAACAAATCAGGTAAGCAATGCTCGTGCAGACGTTGAACGGGCGCGCCTAGAAGTAGTACAAGCTCAAGCAGACTCAGAACGCCAGCAGAGGTTATTTAAGGCTGGAGCGATCGCTGAACAAACTGCCCAGCAAGCACGTACCCAGGCACAAACAGCTGCCCAGGCACTCCGAGCAGCCCAAGAACAAGTTCGGACAGAACAGCAAGCCGTTGCTGCCGCCCAAGGTAGAGTACTTGCTCAACAGGCATTGGTTGCCCAAACCAAAGAGCGCAGGTCTTATACTCGGCTGGTATCTCCGATCACTGGTGTAGTCACACAAAGGGTGACAGAACCAGGCAACTTGCTGCAAGCAGGTAGCGAAGTCTTGAAAATTGGTGACTTTAACCGTGTCAAAGTCGCCGTCCAAGTTTCTGAATTAGAACTAGCACAAATTCAGGTTGGGCAGTCTGTACAAGTGCGCTTAGATGCCTTCCCCAAAGAAGCATTAATTGGCAGAGTTACGCGAATTTCCCCAGCCGCCGATGCCACAGCTCGCTTGATACCTGTAGAGGTATTGATTCCTAACACTCAGGGTAAGATTGGCAGTGGGCTACTGGCGCGAGTCAATTTTGAAAACCAGACTCAACAACGGGTAGTAGTGCCGCAAACAGCTATTCAAAAACAAGCAGGAGCAGCAAAGGAAGCAGGAAAAGAGCAAGAAAACCCGTCAGGGACGCTATTTGTGGTGAAAGACACAGATGGCAAGACGAAAGTAGCGACACGTGCAGTTACTTTAGGAAAAAGGGCTGATAGCAAAGTAGAAATTTTATCTGGTTTGCAAGTGGGAGAGCGCTATGTTGTTCGTAGTGGTAAGCCGCTAAAAGAAGGTGACACTGTAAATCTTTCAATTCTTTCAGAAAAGTAATAGTCGGGTGAGCAATGATCACCATACCAAAGAAAAAAGTACTCAGTAGTCAGCATTTAGCACTTATCACTTGGGATCATGCAACAAGCAAATAATAATGGCAATAGCGGATTTAGCCTGAGTGCGATCGCTATCCGCCAACACATTGGCACACTCATGCTCACTGTGGCAGTAATTGTCATTGGGGTATTTTTTCTCACAACGATTCAAGTCGATCTGCTACCGTCAATTACTTATCCCCGAATTGGCGTTCGGCTAGAAGCTCCTGGTATTTCACCAGAAGTAGCAGTAGATGAAATCACCAGACCCTTGGAAGAAGCTTTATCGGCAACCGAGAATATAGTGCAAGTTTTCTCCCGCACCCGTGAAGGACAGGTAAGCCTCGATTTATACTTCCAACCAGGGGGCGATATTGACCAAGCTCTAAACGATGCAACTGCTGCTTTTAACCGAAATCGAGGACAACTCCCAGATACAATAGAGGAGCCGCGCTTATTCAAAGTCGATCCTTCTCAATTGCCGGTTTATGAATTGGCGCTGACCTCTGCTTCATTACCAGGTAAAGAGTTACGCGTATTTGCTGATGAAGAGTTAACGCGTGAACTCAGTGTCGTGCCAGGAGTCGCTTCCGTTGATGTATCTGGTGGCGCAGAGGAAGAAGTACGAGTGCTTGTTGACTTAAACCGATTGCAAGCTTTGGGTGTGGGATTAAATGATGTCTTAGAAGAATTAACAGCCCGTAACCAAGATACTTCTGGTGGTCGGATTCTGGGGCAAAATTCCGAGCCATTGACTCGCACTGTCGGACGTTTCCAAAATGCTAAGGAAATTGAAAACCTTTCCTTGGAAGTTTCTTCTCCTGCTAGTGCTAATACCACTAATAACAGTAATACCACTACCACTACTACCACTACTACCACTACTTCTGTACCCTCCCGCCGCGTTTATTTGCGAGACTTTGCACAGGTAATTGACGATACAGAAGAACAGCGAGTATTTGTTTATTTGAATCGTCAGCCTGCGGTGAAATTTTCAGTCCAAAAGCAGCCTGAAGCCAACACAATCACAGTTGTAGATGCTGTGAAACGGCGAATTGAACAATTACGACAATCGGGTTTAATTCCAGCAGACATGACTTTGAGTCCCACCACAGATGAATCTGTCTTCATCCGCAATTCTTTAAATGATGTCATCTTTTCGGGGATTTCTGGAGCATTGTTAGCCGCAGCAGCAGTGTTGTTATTTTTGGGATCGTTCCGGCAAACATTCATTATCAGTTTGACGATTCCTCTGTGTACTTTGGCGGCGATCGCTTTAATGAGAATATTTGGTTTAACCTTGAATGTTTTTAGTTTGGCAGGTCTGACATTAGGAGTCGGTCAAGCAATTGATACATCGGTTGTGATCTTGGAGAATATTTCCGAAAAAGCGGGGATGACTCCCAATCAAAGAGAGAGAGGGGAGCAGGGGGAGCAAGGGGAGCAGGGGAGGGGGAGAAATTCTAAATTCTTTATTGACAGTGCGATCGCAGCTTCCCAAGAAGTAGAATCTGCTTTAGTTGCTGCTACAGGAGCCAACTTAGTTTCTGTAGTTCCATTCCTCTTGATTGGCGGCTTTATTGCACTGCTATTTAATGAACTGATTTTGACAATTAGCTTCGCAGTCGCAGCATCTCTGGTTGTCGCCATTACAGTAGTGCCAATGCTGTCTTCTCGACTCTTGGGAATTCGCTGGTCTAGCCGAATCAGCGAATTTTGGCTGCTTAGAAAATTTAATCAGCGATTTGAAGATGCTACACGGGGATACGGTAACTTCTTAACCAAGGTTTTACGCTATCGGCTCCTCGTAGTAACTGCTGCTTTGCTAATTTTAGGCGGCAGCAGCTTCTTTATGTTTGGTCAAATTCCCCAAGAAATTCTACCCCGCATCAGTACCGGACAAGCTACCTTGAGAGCGCAGTTTCCGCCCGGTACACCTTTAGCAACTTCCCAAAAAGTTATGCAAATTGTCGATGACATTTTGCTCAAACAACCAGAAACCGAGTCTGCTTTCACAACTGTGGGTGGTAATTTATTTGGCAGCAGTACTACAGAAAATCCTTTACGTGCCAATAGCACCATCAATCTGAAACCAGGCACAGATGTCGAAGCTTTCGTCAAAAAAGTAACTCAGGAATTTAACAAACTCAACTTAGCAGGAATTCTGCTACGCCTCAATCCTGGTCAGGTACGGGGTTTAATCTTGAGTAATTCTCCAGTACAAGGGTCAGACGTTGACGTAGTTCTACAAGGTGAAAATGAACAAAACTTAATGCAAGCAGGCGCTCAAGTACTGCAAGCATTACAAGAAAGGGCAAAATTAGCGACATTCCGACCAGATGCCGACCCCAGACAACCGGAAATCCAAATTCGCCCAGACTGGGAAAGGGTTTCAGCTTTAGGATTGAGTGCCGGGCAAATTGGTGCAACAGTTCAAACAGCAATTGAAGGTTCAGTTCCCACGCAAATTCAACGCGGTAATCGTTTAGTTGATGTGCGGGTGCAGCTAAATAAAGAAGCAATTCAGCGTTCTTCCCAATTGGAGCAATTACCGCTATTTACAGAAAATAATCAACTAATCCGCCTTTTTAATGTTGCGAAGATTCAAGAAGGTCAAGCGCCTGGTGAGGTGCAACGGATTAATCAGCGCCAAGCTTTTATTGTCGCCGGAAATCTCAGCGAGGGAGCTAGTCTGGGTGAAGCGATCGCAGAAGTCAACGAGGTACTTAAAGATGTAGACTTACCTGATGGCGTTTCCATTGTGCCTAGTTCTGCCCAAGAAACGAATCAGCAACTTCAGGATGCTTTAAAAACTTTGGGGGCGTTGGCGGTATTCTTAATCTTTGTAGTTATGGCGGTACAATACAATTCACTGATTGACCCATTGGTAATTATCTTCACCGTACCACTGGCGTTAGCTGGGGGAATTTTTGGACTTTACATTACCAAAACTGCAATTGGCGCAACTGTAATTGTTGGTGTCGTCCTGCTGGTGGGAATTGTAGTGAACGCAGGGATTCTCATGGTGGAACTGGCGAATCAAATTCGGGATGAGGAAGATTGTACTCGCCAAATTGCGATCGTGAAAGCTGCACCTCAACGCTTGCGTCCAATTATCATGACCACAGTCACTACTATCATGGGACTGTTTCCTTTGGCATTAGGTATTGGTGAAGGTTCTGAATTTTTGCAGCCTTTAGGGATTGTAGTTTTCTTTGGGATGGCGATCGCAACGATGCTGACATTATTTATCATCCCTTGTTTTTATATTCTGCTGCACGATTTGCTAAGTGGAAATTGGGCAAAGCCAGTGTTAACCCGATTGCATGGAGTTACGAAAAAACTTATTAGCTAATTCCAGCCACTGAACTCTTGTGAGCGTGAGGGTCTTAACCGCAAGTTTCCTTCGGTCACGAGCAGGAGGTAGAAGACAGTATTTCTTTTGCCTCCTGCCTTTGTTGATAAAAACTAATACCTCACTGCAAGCTATTCTTTCTTATACCAATTTGAAAAAAGAATGCGACAGATACATACGGATATACCTTTGTGATGTCTGGCTTTCTTAATGCGTGAATTTTGAATTTTGAATTGATATTATAGCTGTAGTCACACAGGTTAGGACATAAAGATGCGGTGAATACTAGAGTTAGCAATAGTTTTACCTCCTGCCTCCTGCCTCCTGCCTCCTGCCCTCTGCCTCCTGCTATATTTGTGCTTTTTGTGCTTGAAAGCTTATGCTGATCCGCCCCGCTACAATCACTGACGTACCCGCAGTTTTACCAATGGTTGCCAAAATTTGTGCTTTGCATGAGTCTTGGGATTCCGCCAAGTATGGTTTTCTACCGCATCCAGAACAGCGTTATGAGAAATGGTTGACGCGTTTGGCAAATAGCGATGGAGCCAGTATATTTCTAGTATCCGAAAATGAAGGGCAAATTGTCGGATTTCTGGTGGCAACAGTTGAGCGAGAAATACCAATTTACCGATTACAGGAATTTGCTTTTATTCATGATATTTGGGTTGAGCCGGAATATCGCCAAAAAGGAATTGCGCGGCAGATGGTGATGCTAAGTGTTGAACGCTTTCATCAAATGGGTATCAAGCAAATTCGTTTAGATACAGCAATTCCTAACGAGGCTTCACGGCGGTTATTTGCATCTTGTGGTTTTCGATTCAGCATTATTGAAAGGGAGCATCCCACTTTGGCGGATATACCTTTTCTGGGAGAATGTATGAGAATACACAAGCCGTCCGTCTAAAGCATGAACCCGGAAAAACAA
>NZ_JBALDC010000017.1:0-124746 GCF_036917575.1 Nostoc sp.
TTGTTTTTCCGGGTTCATGCTTTAGACGGACGGCTTGTGTATTCTCATACATTCTCCCAGAAAAGGTATATCCGCCAAAGTGGGATGCTCCCTTTAATTTTTTCACCTCGGAACTGGTACTTGATTTATTACCGTTAACTATTTTTCTTGCTTTATCTGCAACTTTTCAATTCTAGGCGAATGCGCTCTTGATGAAATCGCCAAGGCAGGTCATAGCTTGTTAGAAGACAAAGGCAAAATAATTATTCAAACACTTCATCCGATAATTGCTTGTGGTGACTCTCCATACTCCAATGGGTGGCGCGAAACTTCATGGCAACCAAATCCAGATCGACCATTTTACCCTACTCTTTGGTATTTTAGAACCCTGGAATCATGGATCGACGAATTCCATGCTTTGAATTACCGATTGCTAAATTTATATGAGCCATCCGATCCCAAGACAAACAAACCAATTTCTATTATTTTTGTGTTTGAACGAAAGTAAAGTATGAAGCACATTTTTTCGTTGATATTATGCTTTTGTTAGCTTCTTCAACAGTGACTATTATATTAATGCGAATATACATCAAAATTCAGGATTAAAACACGCTTTTTATCTGGGTAATAACATACTTATAAATAATTTACTAACCACAATAAGCTAGACTGCTTAATCCAGGAGTATTTATTAAGTCAGTGTTGACCATCCAACCATTCCCCGATAGTTCTCCAGGGAAACTTTTAGAAAGGTCGATTTCTACCCAAATATAATTTTCAGATTTGTATGACTTAACGATATTACCTGTAACCAAGTTCACAAATATAATTGTGTTTGGATAAAGTGTTGTAATAAAAGGTTCTTTTGTACTTGGTTGGCGACGTATAGTTTCCTGTCGGGCAATTTTCCGACATACACTGCCAATAGTAGGTTTATTCCATAGGTTTTGAGCGTTGTTATTCGTCTGACAAAATTTCAGCGCGGCTGTTTGAATAAATCCGGAAGTCGGAGATTTAATTCTGACAAATCTATCTCCGCTAACTGGTATATATGCTAAAATAACCCTTGTTTTTGCCGACAATATTCTAATAGCGTTGGATGATGTTGAAGGTTCTTTGAAAATGGGAGTATCTACTTTAGTTGCACGACAATTAGACTGTGAAGAATTAAAGGGAGTCTGGGCGATTTGAGCAAATACAGGTACACTCAGAGCAAATGTAGCAATATTTACTAAAGTAAAAAGATACAATAAATTATGAAATTCCACGTTTTTTCCTCAATACCACTCACGAAAGACTATACATTAGATTCGGAATTTCTAAACTCTGATGTAAAAACAGCTACAAAAATTATTTTTAATTATTAGAATATCATATAATGATTTATTACTACTAATTACCAACTAATACAATCTCTTAATTATGAATTAATTCAAGAATAGTGGAATATTTGAACACTTTGTTAATACAGTGATGGCGGTAAAACCTGAAAATCAAATGTTGACATAGATTCTATTTTATTATTGCCTTTTCGACTTCTTCGCAAATTTTCACCCAAGCTTGGTTACGTTCTGCCTTATTTAGAGTGTCGAGGGGTTTATTTGGAGGGTGAGCAGCTTGGTATTTTTCGATGTCGGTTTTTCTGTATGAGCTTGCACTAATTGGAATCCAGATAATGGTTAATCCCTCTTCTTCGGCTGCGTTGAGTAAGGGGGGAAGCTCATGTCTGTCGATGAAATCAGAGCTTATAAAGTCAGGGCTGACTAGCAGGATAGCAACCTTAGCCGTGGCTAATGCTTTTTCAATCTCGGCTTTCCATTTTGCGCCAGGTTTGATTTTGGTGTCATCCCAAACGATGAAACATTCTGCACGAATATAGGGTTTTAGTTGTTTTTGCAGTTCTGTTAAGTATTCTGCATCTTGATGACTATAGCTAATAAATATTTGGTTTCTGATGCTTTCTGACATAATTGGTTCCTTAATAGGGGCTGGTTCAATAATTACTTTGTCTATTTGTTGTCTTTGTCGAGTTCTTATATCTTCATACCCATCAAGTAGTTGACGCAAATCGAGTTTCAGTTTTAGTTTGCCGATGGTGATTGTGCTTTCACCCATTGATTCGAGTCCGAGGAGTTCTTGATAGTCAAGGGGCGGATGGTCAGGGTGATTGGGGACAGGAACCCATTCGGTGATTTCGAGATTGGGAAGACTTTTGTGGATTTTTTGGAAGACATCGCGGAGAATGCCGAGAAATAAGCGGCGGGTTTCTTTACGTCCGCTAATGGTGATGAAGATTTTTTTGTCTTCGGGATCGGCTTTGATGCGAGCGATGTTGTAGATTTCGTTGTTTTCTTGATATTGCAGCATTACGCCACTGCGCCAATATATTTGATTATGAATTTTTTCGTGGCTGATGACGATGAAGCGGGAAATGATGCTTTCGGGGAGAACTTTGTAATGGTATTGAAATTCCAGGGTTTCGTCGTGGAATTCTGTTTCGTCTGGTTGGTCTTTGGGCAAAAGTCCCGCAATTAAGAATTGTGGTGGCTCACATTCTAGTGCAAAGCAAAGCTCAAATTCTTTCATCAGCCCGATCAGGTAACTGTGACGCTCGGTGGGGTATCGCTCTGGATTGAGGATGCAGGTGAGATCGGCGTGGGTGAAAATGCCTTTGGTTTTAGTTTTGAGGTTTTCATCACTCAGGAGCGCGTAAATACCTTCTGTCACCCAGTTGGGTTTGAGGACGTTGGTATCTTTGAGGATGGGATGATCGCGGAAGTTGAGAACCAAGCCGAGTCGATGCAGCAAGTCGATTAGTTGCTCTTGGTTTTGTTCTTCGGGAATCTCTTTTTGGTGGCAGATGCCGATATAGCGGTTGTAGCTGATGAAGTCTTCAGTCATGGATTCGAGTTGTTCTTTAACCTCAAACCATGCCAGGGGTAAAAGGTCGTAGACTTCTTTGAGCTTGGCGATTTGCTGCAAAATTGCGGTGCGAAGTTCATCAATGCCGATATTCTCTTGGCAGGAGGTTTCGATAATCGCTTGGATGTTAGGATATTTTTCGCGTAATGCTTTGCGGTTGATGTCGAGGGGTTGTTCGTCTTTTTTGTTGCCAACGATAATCACGGGGGACTGTCCGCCGAAACTTTCGATTAGTTTCAGCCAATATTCGATGCGGTTTTCTTCTTCGCTGGTGCGACAATTACAAACGAGGAGATAGAGGCTGCGCTTAGTCAGAAAAAACTGATGGGTGGCATGATAAATTTCCTGTCCGCCAAAGTCCCAAACATTCAGGCGGATGTCTTTACTATTGACCTGCACGTTCCAGGTTTCCACATTGAGTCCGTCGGTTTGGGGTTGATCTTTATCATATTTATGGCGGATTAATCGCTTGATGAGGGATGTTTTGCCGACGCTGCCTTGTCCGATGAGCAAGAGTTTGGCTTCGTGTAATGGTCGAGTTTCACTTGTGCAAATTTGCCTCAAGTAATTCAAAATCTCTTTCGTATGGCCTGAATTAAAAATTTCTAATGGAATATTGGTTATTTTGTTAGAACTGAGGTCAAGCTGGGTGAGATTGGTTAAATTAGCGATCGCCTCTGGTATCTCGGTTATTTGGTTGGAACTGAGGTGAAGGTCAGTGAGATTGGTTAATTTGGTGATTGCCTTTGGTATCTCGGTTATTTGGTTGGAACTGAGGTGAAGGTCAGTGAGATTGGTTAATTTGATGATTGCCTCTGGTATCTCCCTTATTTGATTGAAACTGAGGTCAAGCTGGGTGAGATTGGTTAATTTAGCGATCGCCTCTGGTATCTCGGTTATTTGGTTGGAACTGAGCTGAAGGTAAGTGAGATTGGTTAATTTAGCGATCGCCTCTGGTATCTCGGTTATTTTGTTGGAACTGAGCTGAAGGTAAGTGAGATTGGTTAATTTAGCGATCGCCTCTGGTATCTTGATTATTTGGTTGGAACTGAGCTGAAGGTAAGTGAGATTGGTTAATTTAGCGATCGCCTCTGGTATCTCGGTTATTTTGTTGTAACTGAGCTGAAGGTAAGTGAGATTGGTTAATTTGATGATTGCCTCTGGTATCTCGGTTATTTGGTTGAAACTGAGCTGAAGGTAAGTGAGATTGGTTAATTTAGCGATCACCTCTGGTATCTCGCTTATTTTGTTGGAACTAAGGTCAAGCTGGGTGAGATTGGTTAATTTAGCGATCGCCTCTGTAATCTGGGTTATTTGGTTGTGACGGAGGTCAAGCTGGGTGAGATTGGTTAATTTAGCGATTGCCTCTGTAATCTGGGTTATTTGGTTGGAACTGAGGTCAAGCTGGGTGAGATTGGTTAATTTAGCGATCGCCTCTGTAATCTGGGTTATTTGGTTGCGACGGAGGTCAAGCTGGGTGAGATTGGTTAATTTAGCGATCGCCTCTGGAATCTGGGTTATTTTGTTGGAACTGAGGTCAAGCTGGGTGAGATTGGTTAATTTAGCGATTGCCTCTGTAATCTGGGTTATTTGGTTGCGACGGAGGTCAAGCTGGGTGAGATTGGTTAATTTAGCGATTGCCTCTGTAATCTGGGTTATTTGGTTGGAGCTGAGGCCAAGCTGCGTCAGATTGGTTAAATTAGCGAGCGCATCAGGTATTTCAGTTAACTCTACTCGAATTAAGATAAGTTCCTTTAAATGTAGTATTTGCGTTACCACATCGGGAATGCTCTCTAAAGGATTGCCACTAATATCCAACTTACGCAAATTAGGCAAACCCAATAGTTCGAGTGGAAGCGTTTTTAAATTATTGCCCGAAACCTTTTGGAGATAGCGGTTTCCTACTTCTTCATAACCTTCAACCTTCTTTCCCAAAATCAAAGACTCAAGCTGCTGCAACTTACCAATTTCTACAGGTAACTCAGTCAACTCCTGTCCCGACAAGTCTAACTCTTGCCAACCCTCAGCCACGGCGCGATCTATCAGTACCAACAACTCATCCTGCGTCATAATTCCAAGGATAAGGGTAAAAGGAAAGAAGATTGATAATGAGATGATCTTAACTGATTAAGTAAAAGTTCGTAGGGGCACAGCAATGCTGTGCCCCTACCGTTTATCGGGGTGTACTGCATTCAAACAAGAAGTGCTATATAACGAATGAGATATGGTGATCGCACATATCTAAATTTGGTTTCTAGCTCTCTGTGTGATTATATTTGCGATCAATTTTTGGCATTGTTTACAAAATCGAGCGATCGTAAGTCGGAAAAACTTCATCCACTAAAGATTTGCGGTGAAGCCGCGCTGCGGGGGGGTTTCCCTTTGCAGGCGACTGCTGAACCCGAAGGGTGCGTTACGCTGGCGTGACAAAGCTAAATTGTTGCAATCATGGCGAACGCATTTGTTGATTTGGCGAACTCATTTGTTGATTTGGCGAACGCATTTGTTGATTTGGCGAACGCATTTGTTGATTTGGCGAACGCATTTGTTGATTCGGCGATCGCATTTGTTGATTTGGCGATCGCATTTGTTAATTTGGCGAACTCATTTGTTGATTCGGCGATCGCATTTGTTGATATGGCGATCGCATTTGTTGATATGGCGATCGCATTTGTTGATTTGGCAATCGCATTTGTTGATTCGGCGATCGCATTTGTTATTTTTGAGTAAAGCAAACGCTTCCTTTACTAAGGCCACAGTGTATACACAAGTCTAAAATAGCTGATTAACCTGGGTTTTACCCCACCCTAACCCTCCCCGTATGTATTGGGGAGGGAACTAGATTTCTTTTTTCTCCCCTTTCCAAGGGGGGATTAAGGGGGGTAATTCAACATTAAGTTTTAACCATAATCACTGTACAATTACTCTTGCGAGAAATATTCTCGGCAATATTTCCTTGAATCGCTTGTTGCAGTAGACTTTCACGGCTAGCTCCCAAGACAATCACATCACTGTTGTCTTGTTTGGCACAATTAAGAACAGCTTCAGAAACAGAACTAGCACAAACGGGAGTAGCCATCACTTCACCACTAACTCGGCGTTGCAGAAAGCGAACAGATTTATCTAGTAATGTGGTGTCAGGAGTCGAGTTAGTCGGCTGGAAAACCTGACATAGCTTGATTTGGGGTGATGTACTTAAAGAAGCCAAAGCAGGTAATAACTTAATTGCTTGGCTGGAGTTAGGGCCGCCTGCCATTGGCAACAACCAACGGTCAAAGGATCTTTTATCATCCAATTTAGCCAAGATAACATCACAAGGAACCTGTCGAATTATCGTATCCACCACTCGGCTAAAAACTCTACCAGGAGTTGATGTACTGCCTTTCCATCCCATCAGCACCAAGTCTATGTGTCGTGCTTTAACAATCTCTAAAATTGCCCCAGCAACATTATGGGCAACTCGGATCTCGGTATGAACGGGAATCCGCCACTCTTCTCCTAATAGTATTGCCCGTTGGAAAAGTTGAAGACTTTTGCTGATTTGCACTGGTGTTTCTGATGGGATGCGGCCAGACGCAACGATAATCACTTGTAGGCATTCTATTTCATAATTGCGATCTTTAGCGATCGCAACTGCCATGTCTAGTAAAGTCTCAGCTGTTTGAGGATGTGAAAGTGGTACTAACAACCTTCCTTTGCCTATAGCCGGAGCGCGAGTTTGGTAAACCACATAAGAAGGTGCTGATTTGGGTTCTCTTTGTGCGCTATTACCACTCAGTCGCTCTGCTTCTACACGGATAATATCACTACGAGTAATAATTCCTATGAGCTTGCGATTTTCTGTAACGGGTAAACAGCTAAGGTGATAACGATTGAGTATATGTAGTACATGAGCCAGTGTTGCTGTGGGATTTACTGTCACAGGCTCTGGTGTCATAATCTCGCTAACAGTTGTATCTTTACCTGACTGTTGCGAAGCAATATTAACTAAATCTTTCTGAGTTACAATACCAACAACTTTACCATTTTCTAAAACTGGAAAGTTGCGATGGTGAGAGTCGGAAAATGCCTGTACTGCTTCATCAGTACTCATTTGACTAGAGAGAGTTTCCACACGCCGTTGCATCACATCTACAGCACTCAGTTGTCCCAGAAGTCCCTCTGTACCAGGCTCTTTGGTGATGTGAATCCCTTTCCACTCTAGTAAAAGGTCGTAGAGCGATCGCTGATCGATTTTTTCCGCTACTAAATAGGCAATCACAGAGGCAATCATTAGCGGTAGCACCAGATTAAAATCTGTTGTCATCTCAAACACAATCACAACTGCTGTAATTGGAACTTTAGAGACGGCGCTAAAAAAGGCAGCCATGCCAACATGAGCATAGACTGTTGCAGCACTCATTCCCAGCAAACTGTGTTCTACAGCACCCACTAAGTAACCAAGGGCAGCCCCCAAGGCCAAAGTGGGAACTAGCAAACCCCCTGGCGCTCCAGAGCCGTAGGTAAAAATAATTAGGGTAAACTGAACTAAAAGAGCGATCGCTGCAAATGACCAATTAGCATTACCCGCAAGCAAAATTTCTCTCAGCCCAGCATGATCGCGAAAGGCAGCAGGTAAAAAGGCGATCGCCGCTCCACTAATTAACCCAGCGATTCCAATTCGCCAGGGTAAACTCAGGTGTAACAAACGGCGGTTAATTGCTAGACTCTCAAGAATACCTTTATTAAATAAAATGCCTAGAAGTCCCGCCAGCACTCCTAAAATCAAGTAAAAAGGAATTTCCTGAGCAAAAAAAGTTGTATCGGGAAGACCTAAATTTACATGATTCAGATCCAGGCTGTGACTACCATAGAGCCGGGAAATGACTGAAGCGATGAAAGAAGCCAAAATCGCAGTACCAAGAGTTATATCTGATACATCTTGAAGTAATTCTTCTACTACAAAAAGCACACCTGCGATCGGTGCATTAAAAGCCGCAGCTAACCCAGCCCCGGCTCCGGCGGCGAGCAGTTGGCGACGATGCTCTGGTGAAGTCGGTGCCCAGTTACTAAGTTGATTTGCCAAGGCTGCCCCAATTTGCACAGTCGGCCCTTCTCGTCCTAAAGGCATTCCAGAACCCAACACTAATGTAGCGCTGATCAACTTCACCAAAGCAATCCGTAGATTTAATGGCATCGGCACACGAGCCAATACAGCTTTGACTTCAGACATCCCACTACCTGATGCTTCCGGTGCAAAGCGCTCTACTAGCCAACCAGCTAAAAGTCCCCCTGCTAATCCAATACTTGGTAGCACCAAATAGGCAGACCAATGATAAGAAAGATGCACTCGCCATGCACCTGCCCAATCCACTGTCTGTCCTAATAAAACTGCTGCTAACCCAGAAACTAGACCAATCAAGCAAGCTTCCACAAAAGCCAACCGCCTCGGTTGAAGCAGGAGACGGGAAAGCCTCAACCAGAGAATTTTACCCCTGGCTAACATATTTTTAGCAATCACTTGTGATCAATGAAGGTATATAAATGTCTGAAATATCTTACCGTTCACTCTATTTATAGCCTTTCATAAAAAAATGAAATTATAATGAAATTTTTCTATACCTAAAGATAGATATATGCAGTAGTAGCGCAAGGCGGAAGTCAAAAGTATTATGGAATAAGCTCTTTAGGGATCTTAAATGGTTACGCTATTTACGCCGTAGCGTACTAGCAATACAGCGAATCTGGCTAGATTAGAATTTACGCATAAAGATTCTTTAGAAAAATTGGGTGTAAAGCTTACTAGTAACGTTGCCAATCATACATTAATCGTCCATGGCGATCGCGCACAAGCTCCCAATCTCCATGACGATATCGTTGTCCGTGATAACGTATAGAGCGATAGTGTCGCCTATAATAATGTCGTCGATTCCACTGGCGTTGATAATAATATTTTCCAGTCCGATGCCGTCTATGATAACGTCGTGGAGTCCGTCTGTGAGCTAACAAAAACTCTTCACTTTGCTCTTTTGCTAATTTTGTCTGTACATCAAGACTCTGTTCCTTGAGAACGTTATTTAGAGTATTATCTTTGGCTTCAACCAAAGTAGGTGGATACATGAAGGCTAATAACAGGAACACAATTGAGGATAGCTTTTTGAAACGGTTCACGTCTTTGCTTTTCCTAAACTATTGGTAATAATTTTATTTAATAGTTAAGTTGAGCAATTATATAGTTCAGAATTCACAAAGTTGATTAACGCAAATGTAATTGAAAGTACATCTAACAGTTCCCATTCAGATGCATTACAACGTTATATCGCAAGGTGTAGGGGCGCGTTGCTTCAACAAGAACTGCTATATATTAAATGTGAAGATGCTTAACTACGTTGGTAAAATAAGACAAATGGACACAACAGCGCCGATTAATTTTTAGCTTTACCATCAAAGTCTCTAGATTTCCTAGCTTGGCATTATATAGCTACAAGCTTTCAAAGCTGGCTATATGATATTGACTTTTTGCCAGATATCATACTCATCAATTGCCAGACTATGAGCTTCTTCTCCTCCTTGCTCGTTTTGAAAACTATAGTAGATGACAGGATATCCCCACCGATCAATTTCACTAATTCTCAAAATAGCACGCTCGGCAATAAGTCGCTGGTATAGTTGTTTTGTATTTTCAAGCATTTTTATTTGTGGTAATTGCAAGATACAAATATGATCGCCGACACGTAGCTCGCGCCAAGAATGATTTATTATCATTTTTGAATTCTTTAGCGTATGGTGGTATAAATTTGGGGTTTTATAAGCAATGGCATACATTCCAAAGAATGCAAAGTGGTATATCGCTGAATTGGTAATTGAGTGTAAAGTTGAGGGAAATCCACATAATGTTGTTCATGTAAATATTGTTCTTGTCCGTGCTTCTTCAGCAGAAGAGGCTTTTGAGAAAGCGGAAGAACTTGGTTATGAAAGTAACGACACATATCTTAATCCCAAAAATCAAACCGTAACTTTTACTTATAAAGGCTTACGGCATCTCGATGTGATTCATGATGAATTAGAACATGGTGCTGAACTGATGTTTGAAGAAAAAATTGGTATACGTGAAAGCGAGTTACAACAAATGCTAACTCCAAAATCTCAGCTAGCTATTTTTCGTCCGTTAAAACCAATAGATCCATCTAAGCCAGACTATACGAGTAAAGAAATTATGGATGAAGTCGCAAAAATGATCAGTGGCGATGGTGTTATTGAAAGACTTTAAAAACTTCAGCCCAACAGTGCATTCGCCATCCTAAACTTTTACAATAAAGCTAAGGTGATAAATACGCTGTTCTGGTCATCAATGTAGTCAGCAGGGCCTCGATACTCGAATCCATACCGTGCGTATAAGCCTCGTGTTGGGGCAAGTGGAATTGCCCCTGTCTCCAAACACAGGCGATGGTAAGTACGCCATTCGGTTGTTTTATAATCTGTTCAAGAAACCATAGTTAATTAATTTTTTTGCAGATTGCTAATTGTCAAAAATATTTCATCATCAGTGATCTGGCTATTATAATCAATATTAATTTGAGTTGGATAACCAAGTATTGGGTCGTATTGTACAGTCAAGTTTGCTGCTTTCCGAATGAGCGCATCCCTGATGATATTAAAGAGTTTAGGAATTGTATTATATTGTTGAAACAATTCTGCGTTAGCTGGCTGTTTCGTCGCTTTATAAGTAATAGAATTTGTAACTCGATTGCTTACTGTAATAATCACTGGTTCTGTAGCTTTCGGTAAACAATTACAACTTCTGGTGAATTCATAGCGATAGTTAGAAATTTTTTGCCGTCTCCATAATCGGTAATTAATCTTAAATTGTTCTAAGGCTAAACTACTAGGGGCGGGTGTTTTAGCTACCTGTACAGGAGGAGGTTGAGATATTACAGGTACACTAAAACCTAAAGATGCCATTAAAATAGCACTAATTGCAATTGGTAAGCGCATATAAATTCATTCTTAACTCCAACTGCTCACTTTAACGTAGCTTCAAGATGATTGCCAAAACATTGAAATTATTTGTGACACTCAAAGCTGGTAAGATGTTACGCACAAATGACTAATGACAGTCTATACGGAAAATAGGGCAATATATAGGCGCATTAGCTTATCAACTATATATGTTTTCTGAAGTTAAAAAATGTCTGATGTTAGCTGTACCTTTGGCAGCAGCACAACTGGCTCAATCTGCAACTGGTTTTGTGGATACGGTAATGATGGGCTGGTTGGGAAGTCAAACCATTGCATCTGGAGGTTTGGGAGCTGTTATCTTTAGTTTTTGTCTGTTTATTCTTAATGGTATAGTTTCTGCTGTCAGTCCGTTAGCTGCCCAAGCATACGGAGCCGGAAATAGAGAAAAAGTTGGCACAATTGTCCGGCTTGGACTAGGGATATCTCTGGTGCTAGGAATACCAATTACATTGCTGCTCTACAATGGAGGTGCTTTACTACTTTTACTAGGACAGGATGCTAACACAGTAACACTAGCAGAAATTTATTTAAGGGCGATGGCACTGGGTTTTATTCCTGCTTTAGGCTTTGCAGTACTTAAAAGCTTTCTTTCTGCTCTATTGCAACCGCAATTAGTGATCGTAACTGTGGTTTTGGGTACTCTGTTGAACATCACAGCTAACTATGTGCTGATGTTTGGTAAACTGGGATTCCCAGCGCTGGGTTTAGCTGGTATCGGTTGGGCAAGCACACTTTCACTTTGGAGTATGTTTGTTGCTTTGACAGTTTATATATGTAATCAGCCTCGCTTTGCAGTTTACGGTATTTTTCAACCTTCGTCTTACAAAGCTTTTCCTCTCGAACATCGCCGGATTGTTGGCGAAATTTTTCAGGTTGGATTGCCTATCGGGGGTCTGGTTGCGGTCGAAGCCGGACTGTTCACTGTTGTCACTTTCTTCATCGGACGATTGGGAACAACTGCCCTCGCTGCTCATCAAATTGCTTTACAAACAATTTCGATGTCATTCCAGATGGCACTAGGCATTTCTATAGCGACAACAGTTCGTGTTGGACAGTTAGCCGGACAAAATGACTTAGTTGGCACTCGTATAGCTGGATATATAGGCATTGCCATTGCAGCTTTATTTATGAGTGTAGTAGCCCTTGCATTTTGGCTAATACCAAAGTCGATTATTTCTCTTTATATTGACATCAACAATCAGAATAATGCAGATGTGGTTGCACTGGCGGTGAAATTGCTAGCAGTCGCAGCAATTTTTCAAATAGTTGACGGTGTGCAAGTTACTACTGCTGGAGCATTACGCGGACTAAAAGACACTCGAATCCCGATGTTGATTGGAATTTTTGCTTATTGGTGTGTTGGTTTATTCACTGGTTATATTTTTGGGATCTCGTTGGGGTTTGGAGCTATTGGTTTTTGGTGGGGATTGGCTATTGGTTTAGCGATCGCTGCAATAATCCTAACTTGGCGGTTTAGCACCAGGAAAACTAATAACTGATAAACACGAGATGAAACTCAAGGGAAAAGTCCTCAAGCAACTAAATTATAACGACTTAGGTTGAATGAAAAAACAAATTTCAAGTAACGGATTAACTAAAATTCAGGTACTGATTATGGCGATCGCATCTGGTGTGTGTGTTGCTAACGTTTATTATAATCAGCCAATTCTCAAAGATATTGCATCTTCTTTTGGAGTTAGTGAAGGTGAAGCGGGTAGCATATCTGTGCTTTCGCAAGTTGGTTACGGTTTTGGGCTTTTCTTTTTAATCCCCTTGGGCGATAAAATCAACAAAAAAACATTAATTCTTTCCTTACTTATATGTTTATTCTGTTTGTTGATATTCATGACGTTTTCCCAAAATATCGCCGAGGTTTGGATATTGAGCGTAGCAATTGGAATTACAACAGTCTCCGCTCAGATTATTCTTCCCTTAGCAGCAAGTATAGATAGAGTAACTACAGGTCAAACTGTAGGCAGTATTTTTACTGGTATATTGATTGGAGTTTTAGGAGCAAGAGTTTTTAGTGGATATATTGCTGAGTACTTGAGTTGGCGTTATGTATATGGATTTTCAGCAGTAATGATTTTAATTGTTACTTTCTTGCTCAAGATTTACTTGCCGAATGTAAATAATGAATATAGTGGTAATTATTTTGATTTATTAAAATCAACGCTTCAACAATTAAAACGTTTTTCTTTATTGAGAGAAGCATCTTTAATTGGGGGATTAATGTTTGGTGTCTTTTGCTCATTTTGGACAACGTTGACTTTCCATTTAAGTGGAGCACCTTTTAACTTTCAATCTGACACAATTGGGATGTATGGCTTTGTAGCGATCGCAGGTGCATTAATGGCTCCAATTTTTGGTAAATTAGCCGATAAAGGTAATTCTCAACGTTCCTTAACTATTTCTGTATCCCTGGTGATTGCAAGTTTAGTAATTGCTAAAATTGCTTCTAGTTCAGCGCTAGCGATCGCTTTTGCTGTATTGTTACTAGATGTAGGTGTACAGGCAATTCAAGTCACTAATGTTGCCAGAATATATACTCTTGATGCTCAATCGAATAGTCGCATCAACACAGTTTATATGACTACCTATTTTATTGGTGGTGCTGTAGGTACTAGCATTGGTCTATTCTGCTGGCATTTTGGTGGCTGGAATTTGGTGACTTGGCAGATGTTAGTTTTTACTTTGCTTGCATTTATTGTTATAGTCAAACCCAAAATCACAATAGCAAGCATAAATAATAAATAATTATGGCGATGCTATAATATCTGCAATTTATCATAGACATGATAGTGACAGGAGATGGAGACATACCATTGTATTGGGATGCTCTTATTAAATAATCGTAGCAAGTAAAAGTGCGATGCCTACGGCGGGCTGCGCCTACGCATTCCAAATGCAAAGCTGAATCAACAGCTTGAGTTTACGAGGGATGCCAATAGCATAAGCCCAACTTCTTGCTCTATAACCATTTTACGAATTTTGAACAAATTTTTTGCTCTCAGTGCATAAAGCCTAAAAGCCATCGTAAGAATCATAGTACAGAGGTTCACTTAGGAAGTATCACAAAAAGCGTGCAAATTTGGGATGTTGCTGAATCATCAGATGATTTATTCCATTACGGAACGAACTTTTGATGGTTACAATTGCCAATTCATCTCACAAATATGTAATGCCAATTTAGTGAATTAAAACTTACCTAATTATTTCTGTATACACTTAATTAAAAAAGGGGAAAAATCATGTTAGGCATCAACAAAAAGACACCTAATTCTGACATTTATTTGATCGATAACGAACAACTATTCGCTCAATTAACTCATGAAGAAGGGGCTGTTATAGAAGGAGGAGGCGGATTCCTTCTTATAGATCAACTTCAGGCTATCAATGCTGATGCAGATACATTCGGCGATGACGATACCTATATCACAGTCAATGGTACTCAAATCTGGGGAGCTAATGGTTTTTCTACCGGACAGACATCTGGAGTTAACCGAGGTTTAGGCGTTGATTTCCCTGCAAGGATTGAACTTTTTGATGAAGACGGCGGTTTAAACGGCTCTGATGATTCTCTAGGTGGTTTTACTGTCAATGGGGCAACAAATGGTCAGGCAATAACGCGTGTGTCTGGAAGTGGCTCTACGTATGATGTGTATTACCGTGTTTTTTGATCAAGAGGAGCGTAAGTTAAGGCGAAAGCAACAATAGCTGAACCTTCCCAAGTCTGAATCTAAGTTAGGTTTTTCGTAGGGGCGCACATCTGTGCGCCTTTACTGCGTGTTGCTCTGTGCAAATCTTCGTTTAGGTTTTACTGGCATTTTCAAGGTAATTCGTGCTGCTATTCCTAATCAGACTACTTCCACCGAACATCTCCCTTTTTTTGGTCATGGTTGATTATGGAGATTTTGGATGAGAAGATTCCGCCTTGGCAGGAGAGAAACAATCCTCGGCTAGTCAAAAAACTGGTTCCAAATTTCTGTCTAAAAAGTCTGTTCATCGTGGTACTGGTACTCAGCGCCAGCCACTCAATTTTTCCATTATTAATACTGCTTAGTTCTTAACCGAAAAGTATTGATTCAACACTCACATTTCACCTCTAGCGTTACTTTATGCTAACAACGTAGATTACTGAGTTTCCTTGTTTTATCTTCACCCCTTTATAGTATTAAGAAAGGTTGTAATTTTAGTTTACATAATCTGTTAGTATTTACGAATCAACGCTATTGGTTATTTGAAGCTATTGGGCGGCTACCATCTATCTCTATAGTATCTTTACCTTGAAATTTACTCTTAGCGATCGGACGTTGACCATCTATATCAAGAATTTCCTCAACCTCTAAATCACTAGGGTCAATTGGACGTTCGCCGTCTACAGTTAGCATCTCATTTTCTTGAAAATTACTCTTACCGATTGGACGTTGACCATCTATATCAATTGTTTTATCGCTATAATTATCATTTTTTGCAATTGGCCGCTCTCCATCTATATCAATTGTTTCCTTAACCTCAATATTACTTGGATCGACTGGACGCTGACCATCTATATTTATTGTTTTAGTTGACTGTTCAGATTCGTTAGATAATGATTTTTTATTAGTTTCAGCCTTTTTTGTCTCTCGATTTGAATTTTTTTTAGTACTATCAGCTTTCTTTTTGTTATTCATGTTTTTTATTTTTAATAGATGACGAATTATTCACTACAAGTCAATATTATTCCAAGAATTATTTCTCTCTCACCTAAAAGAACTAGCTTTAGCAGAATAGCAACAAATTTGGTTTATATGACATTTAACAAGATACTAAAACTGAATCAAAAAATCTTCTACCTTAGCACAGAATATATCTCTGACTTCAGAGGTATTTTTGATATTTCAAAAAATGCTTAATTACAGCAGTTTTCATATATTTGAACCACACCTGTCGTAAAAGCGCTACTACTTTCGCCCCTACCGCCTGGTCTATTTACCTGAAAATAGCTGTAAAACACTGCTAGGCGTGGTTGATTTTGGACGGTAAGTGAGATGATTTTTGTCTTCATGCAGAGATGCCGTTTGCAGATAATGCAAAGAATCAGAGATCCCATCGGCAATGTCCCAAACGTGATGGAAGCTAGCAGACAGCAATTCGGGCTAGTTTTCATTGGCACTGACGGCAAAGGAATCTACTATGGAAAACTAAATTAATGTAATTTCTCAATCCCCTTTGCGTCCTTTGCGCCCTTGGCGGTTTGTTTTTTATATAGCGCACCTTCATACAGAAACGGTATTAGCTTTTCTTGCAAGCCTTTACATAAATAACAGCTGGGTTTACTGTATAAAATGAATTGCATTTCAGTTGTTGCAAGAAGTTATAAGTTTAAGATAAGGTAGACGCTTTGGCTTGTCGCAGATTACCGCAAAGGGTGCAAAGGAAGAGAGATGATAAGAGAAGGGTTTGATATAGGTGAATATGTCGATCAAATGGGATTTTTGTTGGATTTGCAGTTAAAAGATGAGTATCGAGATGGTGTGGTAGCAAATTTTGAGAGAATTAGAGCGATCGCTAATCTTGTGAATTCTTTCCCTTTACCAGAGGAAATTGAAGTTGCACCAGTTTTTGAACCATAATTGTTTCAAGAATAGTTATGTTGATATCGTAGTAAAGCAAAAACTATTGCTGACTACTATTACTCAAAAAGCTAAAGGCGCTATCTGTTAATATTTCAGCATGAATTTTAATTTAGCCGATGCTATAACAATATCAACTGCTGTACGTGAAGGTAAAATTAGCGCAGTAGAAGTTACTAAAGCTGCGTTAGCACGAATAGCAACGCACAATCATCTATTCAACTGTTTTACCACTATAACTGCTGAGACAGCTTTAACTGATGCAGCACTGATTGATCGAGAAATTGCTCAAGGTAATCATCCTGGAAAACTTGCTGGTGTGCCTTTTGCAGTAAAAAATCTTTTCGATATCGCTGGTTTTACAACTCTGGCGGGATCAAAAATCAATGCAGAAAACCCAGCAGCTAGCCAAGATGCAACCGCAGTAGCAAAGCTGAAGCAAGCGGGTGCTGTGCTGATTGGTGCTTTGAATATGGATGAGTACGCTTATGGATTTGTAACAGAAAACTCCCATTACGGTGCTACTCACAACCCCCATGATTTACAGCGAGTTGCTGGTGGTTCATCGGGTGGTTCGGCGGCGGCGGTTGCGGCTGGGTTAGTACCGCTGACGCTGGGTTCTGATACTAATGGTTCAATTCGCGTTCCGGCGGCGTTGTGTGGCGTTTTTGGTTTCAAGCCTACTTATGGAAGATTATCTCGTGCTGGGGTAGCTTTATTTTCTAGCAGTTTTGACCATATTGGGCCTTTTGCGCGTTCGGTGCAGGATATCGCGATGGTGTTTGATGTGCTGCAAGGAGAAGACGATCGCGATCCAATTTGTACAAAGCGTCCGCCTGAATTATGTTTACCACAACTCAAACAAGATATTTCTGATATCAGAATTGCGATCGCTGCTGATTATTTTACCAAAGGTGCAGAACCAGAAGCTTTAGCAGCAGTGCAAAAGGTAGCTGATGCTTTAAATGTCACTGAATACGTAATCATACCAGAAGCACATCGCGCCCGTGCAGCAGCTTTTGTGATTACAGCTAGCGAGGGCGCAAATCTGCATTTGGATAAATTGCGATCGCGTCCTGAAGATTTTGATCCAGCGACACGCGATCGCTTTTTAGCTGGGGCGTTAATTCCAAGTAACTGGTATCTCCAAGCACAACGGTTTAGAAAATGGTATCGCGATCGCCTTCGGGAAGTGTTTCAAAATGTCGATGTAATTCTTGCCCCAACTACACCAATTTCTGCACCGCTAATTAATCAACAAACCATGATTTTGGATGGCGAAGAAATTCTTGTCCGTCCTCATTTAGGGCTATTTACTCAACCATTATCTTTTATTGGTTTACCCGTTTTATCAGTACCAATTCAGCACCAAAATACGTTACCTTTAGGCGTGCAACTAATAGCAGATCCATATAATGAAGCCTTAATTTTACGGGTTGCAGCTGCGTTAGAAGCAAAAGGTGTAGTTTCAGCACCAGTAATTTTAAAATCCCTTATTTAAGCTCGACTTTATCCATTTTTTCGCAACCTTTAAGCTATCGCTGAAACCTTTGTGGGACGCTAGTTATATTTTTTTAGCTTCATCGATAATTAGTGACGTGAAAAAAGTATTTGCCAAAAAGTTAAAGTTTTTGTCGGGTAAAGAAAACCAAGCTCTTAATTTTGGATAAAGTCGAGGCAGTGTTAGATTTTCAGGGAATGGCTGATTTAGATATTTGGTTAGAAGCACTTGGCCAGTCCTCATCAAAATTGTCAAATTCAGCTCTAAACCCATTGCGGATTGACCAGTTTTCACTTAACTTGTGTTGCAAACGGTTGTCAACCCAAAAATCAAACCCTCATCGCTGTCAAATAACTCGACTGTTGGTGAGCTTGCTTCACCTATGACTGCGCTCAATATATTCCTCGTAGGAAATGATTTCCATAATTTGCAAAAAGTATTTTAAATTATTGCAATTTTCTCGCAATTTAGTTGCAACAATTCATGTAATCTAAATAGTGTGTTAATATACAAAGGAATCTCGGTTTTGATGGGGAGCAGCCATCAGACGCAAGGGGGAAAGTCCGGTGTGAATCCGGCGCTGTCCCGCAGCTGTAATCAAGGCTTGCCTTGTGAGTCAGAATGCCCGCCGAAGTTGACTTGTAAATTGTGTACATCTGCGAGGCACAGATTGAGTATCTTTATGAACATTTCTACAATCACTAAGCTTTATAACATTCTCATAGCTCCACATATCAAGACGCTACAGGTTACGGCTTTCTATAAGGTAGATGGTCAATTGCGGGTACAAATTGCGTCTGCGAACAGCCTGTCGTAGACATCGCTGACGCTAATTTTTTGGCGTAACTATTCATAAAAAAGAAGGAAAAGCTTATTTATTTGGCTAATGTTCGCGCCCAATAAATTAAATTACTTCCCACATCACCTGGAAATTAGTAGAGAAGTGAAATTAAACTATGCTGTACTTTATCTTGCTACACTAATACTTCTCTATTGTGTGATATCTGCGGTTAAGACTTCTTTTTAGCGATCGCAAAATTAATCAACAAACAACACACTTTATATGCATAAAATTCCCGTCACAGTGATTACAGGATTTCTAGGTGCAGGTAAAACGACATTAATTCGCCATTTACTGCAAAATAATCAAGGGCGACGCATTGCTGTTTTGGTGAATGAATTTGGAGAGATCGGCATTGATGGCGAACTTTTGCGTGATTGCCAAGTTTGTGACGATGAAGAAGACCCCAATAGTAATATTGTTGAACTCACCAACGGTTGTCTGTGCTGCACGGTGCAAGAGGAATTTTTACCAGCAATGCAGGAATTGCTGAAGCGGCGCGATCGCCTTGACTGTATGTTAATTGAAACCTCTGGACTAGCACTACCAAAACCATTGGTACAAGCATTTCGCTGGCCCGATATTCGCACAGGTGCGACAGTTGACAGTGTAATTACTGTGGTGGACTGTGAAGCGTTGGCAACTAATCAATATGTAGGCGATTTAGCAGCCCTCTTAGCACAGCGACAAGCTGACTCTAGCATAGAACACGAAACACCGATTGAGGAACTGTTTGAAGATCAGCTAGCTTGTGCTGATTTAGTGTTGTTGACAAAGAGCGATCGCGTTGATTTTCCAACGCAAGTCAGGGTGCAGGATTGGCTCAAACAGAACTTATCCCCTGGTGTAAAAGTAATTCCTTGTCAAGACGGTAAAATCAGTGGCGATTTGTTACTCGGTTTCAATGCTGCTGTAGAAGACAACCTAGATAGTCGCCCCAGTCACCACGATACTGAAGAAGAACATGAACATGATGAAGAAATTAATGCAGTGCAACTATTGCTAGACCAAGCTTTTGAGCCAACTGTCTTGATTAAACGCTTGCAAACATTAGTGCAACAGCAAGAAATTTATCGAATTAAGGGATTTGTAGCAGTTCCAAACAAAGCCATGCGTCTGGTATTACAGGGAGTTGGTAATCGATTTGACTACTTTTACGATCGTCCTTGGCAACTCCACGAACCCCGTCAAACGCGATTAGTATTGATTGGACGACAGCTTGAGCAGGTTCGCATTGAGTCAATTGTCTTGGGAGAGGAAGTGAATGCGACCATCCAATAGTGTTTGGCAAGGAAATTTCGGCTACTGGCAAAACAGCTTTATCCATAAGAATATATTGGTAATCGGTTACACAGGATGGAAAGGATTTCAGTCATTTGGGCGGGGAGTTGTTATTTGTGATGTGGATACTAAAGTTACTCACCCGACAAATACAAGTGTTGATACAGTTTCCTTCACCCTGCAATTTCTCCCTTCCGATCTAATTAGGTTTTACTTGCGATCGTTTCAGGATGGTGGATTTATATCGCAATCAATCTGCTCATCGATGATTTCATCAATTTCCCCAGCAGTCACAACATACAATCCTCATCAAGATATTCTTCTGGTGCTAAAAGCTGAACCTCAAATTGAGGTTAATTTTTTACACAAACTAAAAATTACTCCACCCGATTGCTACGAACAAATTTGCAAACGATGGTCAGAATTTAAACCAAGCCTAATACCCTAAAACTTACTTTAGTTCTCAATGCTCAAGCCAAAATCAAGCAATATTCCCAAAGCAACTCGCTACCAAAATGCAGCGATAGATTATTACATGGGACTCACAAATTCCGACTATCTCCATTACGGGTATTGGGAACCACTACCTACTGTGGGTGAAGAATTAACTCTAACTCGCCTGCGTGTGGCGCAAGCTGCATATACAGCCAAACTTTTGAGTTTTATCCCAAAAGGGATAAAAACTGTACTTGACGTAGGCTGTGGAATTGGTGGTAATGCAGCATATTTGTGCGATCGCGGTTTCAGTGTTGAGGGATTAGCACCCGATGCATTTCAGCAAGAGAGATTTATTCACAATACCAACGGGCAAGTACCTTTCTACTTAACGAGATTTGAAGATTTTCACAAATCATACTCATACGATCTAGTTCTGTTCAGCGAAAGCAGTCAATATATTGCTGTTGACGATTTGGCTCAGGGTGCGGCTCGTTTACTAAGTAGTGGTGGCTATTTGCTGCTTGCTGATATGATGCGTTCTGATGCTGAATATCGAAAAGGTATTTTTTCTAATTGTCATGTCGCCAGTGAGCTTCAAACAGCATTGATGCAGACTGGATTTAAGTTAATTAAGACTGAGGATATATCCACTCAAGTTGCACCAACGATTGACTTGTGTGTTGATAACTTTCGTACTTTTGGGCTGAGTACAGTTAAATATATTGCTGATGTTATAGCGATCGCACTCCCACCATTATATTCACTAGGTCGTTGGGCATTTAAGCGCTGGCTGGAAAAGTTAGTTGTCGAGGGTTTAGCAGCACGCGCAATTTTTGAGAGCCATTTATGTTATTCCATCCAACTCTGGCAGTTATAGCAGGAGGCAGGAGGCAGGAGGCAGAAGGCAGATCGCTTTTAGCGTCTCCCCTTCTCCCAAAGGGAGAGGCTAGCGCCAAGGGAGAAGGCAGAAAGTAAAATTATTACTATTCCTAGCTTTCACTCTTTTAAAATGTCCTAACCTATGTGACTACGGCTATATCACAAGGAGTTTAATCAAGATGACCCCAGAAACAAACATCCAAGATTGGCAACAAGCTTTTATCGCCACCAATATATTAGCAATTGGTTACAACGCTTGGATAGGTTATTTAACAGGAGAACGTGGTGTCGTAATTTGCAGTACCAATTCTCCGCATTTAGGTATGGCTGGCGAAACATTCAAAGCGCATTTTATCGGGCGTAAAAATCTTGCAGCTTTCTTAAATGCTTGGTTAGCAACACCCGATACCGTACTGTTACAAACACACTTCATGAATGCTCATATTCTCGAAGCTGTAGATAAGTATAATCCCCAAAAGGATATTGTATTTTTATTGGAATACGGTTATCAAGCTGGTTTTTTCTATTTAACTAAATTACCAATCACACCACCTCAATGTTACCAAACTGTATGCAAAGAATGGGCAGAATTTCAACCTCAGCACACCCTCTCAATAAAAGTAGAAACACAATGATGCTCATCCAAAATAAAAATCTGGCAACTTTCAATCGCCTCTTTATGGCAAAAGCTGATAATCAAAAGGTGATAGAACTAAATATGACAGATGAAGAAAGTGATGCTGCGATACCTTCTCTGCGAGACGCTACGCGAACGGTAAGCTTCTCTTCGAGACGCTGCGCGAACGCTAACGCTAAATTTGGTTGTGACTGTCCAAAAGCGATAAATGCGTTACGTCAGACAATAGGAATCACTATCGGAGTTGAAGGTGAGTATCTTCCATCAGCAGATAAAATCACACCCTGTACAGATAAAAAAATCCAAAATGATTCTCAATCTACTAATACTCAATAGTACAATCTCAAGTTAATAGGTGCTTTTAGAGTAATTTGAGAAGGCTTTATCCACCCGTTTTTTAAACTGGTGTGAATTAAATTATACTAAACTTTATAAAACCGAATTTATCTTTACTTTATAAGTTTTTATTTTCTATCCAAAATTATTGACATTATATATTTCCTTGCTTATGATTTTCAATCAGTTATGATTTGGTTTACTTCCCGAAAATCTGTGTCAGTAAATTCAAGATTATCCTCACTATACTGTATGAAATTACGCTGGTTATTCCTGAACTTAATTAGTATTTTGCTGTTATCTTCTCCTGCAAGAGCAACTCGATTAGAATCCTGGCACTTTGACCCCATTCATAATCAGCTTGACCTAACCACCGATTCAGGTATTCAACCGAGAGTTTTTTTAATTGATAACCCCAAAAGGCTTGTGATTGACTTATCGGGAACTACTTTAGACTACCCAACAACCAAACAAAACTTTGCTAGGGCAATTCGAGAAATTCGGGTAGCACAGCTTGACCCTCAGACAACCCGACTCGTAATTGAATTAGCACCTGGTTACACTGTTTCTCCTCAAAGTGTAATAGTCCAGCGAGGTTCTGGCTCTCATTGGGTCGTCAAACTATCATCAATTGAAAAAATACCTGCAACGGGAATTTTGGAATGGGGAATAGGGACTGGCGAACAATCCTCCCAAAAACCAATTTCTATTACCCCTAATCTCCAGCAAAAACGCCAAGTTCTCTTATTCCAAAGTAAAGCGCCTTTACAAAATATTGCAACTATTAATAAACTGAGTCCACCAGATATACTCACTAAACCAATCAATGCTTCTATGTTTGCTGGGGTAGTTCCTTTAGGTGAGGAGATACTACAACTAAAATCTCAAATTAATGCATTGATGGCTCGTTATAGTTTCCTAAAGCCAGGGATGTTTTTTGTGGATTTAGAGACGGGTAACTATTTGGATATTAGTGGCGACAGAGTATTTCCCGCCGCAAGTACAATTAAATTCCCAATTTTGATTGCTTTATTTGAGAAAATAGACGCTGGTAAAGTCAAGCTAAATGACACCCTGGTAATGCGGCGAGACTTGGTTGCAAGTGGCTCTGGAGACTTGCAGTATCAACGTGTGGGAACCAAGTTGACTGTGCTACAAACCATAAACAAAATGATTAGTATCAGCGATAATACCGCCACAAATATGATTATTGACCGTTTGGGTGGTAAGGCAATATTAAATCAACGGTTTCGCAATTGGGGATTGAAAAATACTGTAATTCGTCATTTACTGGGAGATTTCAAGGGAACTAATACGACCAGTCCCGCAGATTTAGTAAAATTATCAGCATTGATTCAGTATCATAAGTTAATTTCAGATGGAAGTCGCTCTCAGGCTTTAGATATCTTAAGTCATTGCCATAATAAAAAATTGCTGGCTGCTGGTTTGGGTTCGGGAGCGCTAATTGCTCACAAAACAGGAGACATAGGGTTTGTAATTGGAGATGCAGGTATTGTTGAAATGCCTAATGGCAAGCGTTACTTAGCAGGGATTTTTGTTAGAAGACCTTACAATGACATTAGAGGTAGGGATTTTGTTCGTCAAGTTTCCCGACTGGTGTATACATATCTAGACCAACCAAAATTAACCCAGCTACCTTAAGGAATTTAGATTTAAACGAAATGCAAAACTGCTGTTTATAGCCTTAACATCAGCACGGGAGGGTTTAACGCCATCATTACGAATCTATCCCACTAATAGGAAAATGGCGATCGCTCATCACTTGCCAGGTATGCTGATTTACAAACACTTGCAAAAAGTGATCCAACCCATCCTGCAACCTCACCACATAGGGCTTGTCAGCATAGGGAGTCTTCACGGTGTCGGCGATCGCAGAAATTGATACAGTGTTTACTAAACCTCAACAAAACAATAGCGATCGCCTACAGCCAACTACATCTATGCATTACAATTTTGGCAGACAAACTTACCATTTTTTATTACAATCAATTGTCAGTTAATTTTGACCTGACTGTGATATCTCTACTGTGCGGCTAACTACAGTTTTTCCCCGATAGCGATACCACCACATAACAAAACCTGTGATAAATAAAATTAAGGGTGATAGCCCAACAAAAACGTAGAGAATACGGGTCGGTAAGCCACCAAAAGTACCAAAATGCAATTTGTATTTGTTGATAGTTTTTTACACCAATGAAAAATTGTAATTAAAACTCCCAAGAAATTGTTCCCTGTACTGTGAACGGATCGCCAGGAATAACACGCACCCTATCTGAGGAAGTTTCAAAATAGCCTACATCAAAAAAATTCTTGAAATTGAGTGCTGCCCGCAATGGCCCGTGTTTGTAAAAGATAGCAGCATCCGTACGGAAATAACTTGGCAATTCAAAGGTGTTTTCTAGATCGGCTTGCCTGTCTCCCACAAAGAAGAATCCCCAACCAAACCCAAGTCCTTGTAAACTGCCAAATTGAATTTTGTAGGTTGTCCATAAGTTGAAGCTATGTTTAGGAACAAGGTTAATTTGGTTGCCAACGGGATATGCAGTGTCTTTTGTAATTTCGGCATCAGTGTAAGCATAGCCAGCAATGATGTTCCATCCGGGAAGGATTTCACCTGTCACATCAAACTCGATACCCCGGCTTCGCTGCTCACCCACTTGAATGATTAAATTGGGATCATTGGGATCAGTGGCTGGCACGTTAGTGCGGGTTAGATCGTAAAATGCCAGGGTTGTAGAGAGTTGCTTACTTAAATTTGCTTTGATGCCCACTTCGTATTGTGTACCTCGCTGGGGTTGTGGGGGCGCTGATATACCGTAACCTGGAGCGGGGTCAAATGAGCGACCATAGCTGGTGTAGAGGGAGATCGGCGGAATCGGTTGATAGACAATCCCGACACGAGGGCTAAAAACCTCGCTTTGCTGAAAGCCGCTACTCCGTCTATAAGGATATTGTTAGTTGCGTCAAATCCTCGGATCAAAAAGTTATCGTTACTATTACGGGACGATCCAGCTCCCTGATTCACACCTGGTACATTTTTTACCACGTCGTTCAGGCGAGTCGCGTTCTGATCTTGGATAACTTGTTTCGGCACAACCTGAATCGCTTGCGGAATGTCGCGTAGGGGAGTGTTGGTTTTGGTTGCAGTTGATGCATCTGAGGCATTGTATCCATCTTGCTCACCCGTCACTACCAACTCAATTGGTTTATCACCCGATGCTGATGGTTGAGTGGGTTGTGTCTGGTTTTCTGGCTGTTGTGCTTGGGGCTGTTGTGGAGAAGTCGCCGTTGCTGTAGTTGTTACGGCAAAAATCAGACCTGCATTATCATCATATAACTCAATTGTTGGTAAAATTTTCTCACCTACCACTGTCACTCGCACAGTATTTGCATCAATATTCGTAACTGTTACTTCAGTAATTCCAGCAAGCGGTTTTTCGGAATGAAATGTGAAAGCCTGGCCATTAGGCAGTTGCAATTGACCCCCAGATACATCTACAATAAAGTTATTACCAGTACTGCGATTTATCACTTGCAGTTGAGTACCCAAAAGTGTCTCTAAAATCACCTCTATACCTTTGTCTGTAGGATTAGCTTTCACGGACGTTATTGGTATAACTGAACTTCCCTGTTTCTCCCCTTGGGAGAGTGTTTGTACTAATAATGGTATTGCGTTGGTAATGGGGATTTTGAAGTCGCTCAATTGCCAGATTTTTTGTTCTCCTGCATCTGTTTGCAAAAGCTGAACTTTTTTGCCCTGCTTCACCCTCGTTGTCAAGGCATCAGTTTGAGCTTTGAGTTGTTGATTTAAACTCTCAACACCTTTAAGGGACAATTGTTCTCGATTCTCCAGTTTTGCTTGTGCCCAAGCTGCTTGAGTTACTAGGGTGCTGATAATTCCGATTACACTTACTGCAAGCAATATAGAGATATTAGACTGGCAACTTTTCATCCCACTTCTCATACACTTTTGATTAAAAAACTTATTGCAGATATTTATTAATTGCAATGAAGAATAGTCTAAAGCGGGACTCGTGGTTTGGTCTATCCCGAAAAGGCCATCATAGTCCCGTCAGGCACTTTTTACCCGACAAACATTCACTGGGTAAAATGCCAAATTTGTGCTTAAAGGCAGCAGCAAAGTGTCCTAGATGGGTATAACCTACCAAATTGGCAACTTCGGCAACAGTCAGATGGCTATTACGTAACAGTTGTTCTGCTTGTTCCATACGTTTATCAGTCAAATAACCAAATACCGTTGTATTAAACAATTCTCGAAATCCACGTTTGAGAGTGCGATGGCTCACACCCACCAGTTGCGCTAATTCCAGTATCGACGGCGGATTTTCTACACGGGAGTGCAAAATATCCATAGCATGATAAATTCGGCTGACAGTTTCGGGCTTCAGTCGTGGCGACCTTTGCACTCCACCTCGATCCACGAGAATAGAAGTTAAATGCAAACCGAGCAGTTCTGGCACTTTTGTCTGCAAAAAAACCCGCTTGGTGATTCCTTGATAGGGACAATTGATGATCTGTTGTGCCACAGAGTTGATAGCATCCGTCTTTTTGGGCTGTAGCATTGTCTGCCAATCATTACCCTTTGCCAGAAAGCTGAACTCGGAAGGAATTTCACCATCTGCTGTCGGGAAAAAGGTTGCCAATAGCTCAGGTGGCATATGAATATTAACAAACACACTCCGTTGAAATTTCGGATTCTCCTCAATCCATGAGCGTTGAATACCAGCACCAGAAATAAGTGTGTTGTCTGCGTTAACTCCTAAAATATCGACACTAAATTGCAGAGGATGATTCGATTCAGGAAATTTCACCAATAAATCATCGTGATATTCCAAGTCGTCAATTGTAAGCAGAAGCTTAGGATAGACTTCAATGTTTCGCTCATAGCCCTTGCCGAGAAGTCTTGGCATTTGACGAATAAATTCATCAGGTTTCGGATTTTGCAGGCTGCTCATTTCAGCTTCTGCCAAAAGTTCATCCCACTCTCTAGATGTCAAGGTGATGGTCATAGCTGGCGATTAATAGCAGATTTAGATAATATTTATCAAAATTGTCGCTAACTAAATTTACACGCAGACACCAACTATGGTAATCTGACACATAACTGTCGGTTCTGATGGGGAGCAGCCATCAGGCGCAAGGGGGAAAGTTCGGTGCAAATCCGGCGCTGTCCCGCAGCTGTAATGAGACGAAGATAACGTGTCTCTAAGTCAGAATGCCCGCCGACTCACTCTAAATACAAAACATTTATCTGCGAGGCACAGATGATACATTTGATTAAGAAATTTTATGGGTACAAATACTGTTTTAATCTAGTACCCTTTGCAAGTTTTACTGATTCGCTTCGCTGTTAGTAACGACACTTAATTCTGGATTGTCCGATAGGAATTTGGGTATCCATCAGGAATACCACAGAGTCTTTTTTGCGATCCAAATAGTATCCACCATGATTTAGGTATGGCAATGCATTGTAGCGAGCAAGTTCAAGCCTAAATCTCAAAACTCAATAGCACACATCAATATCTGCATTTACTAAAAACGAGGAATTTCATGTCTACTTTCCGTGTCGTTACTTCCTGTGAATCTTTCTCAAAAATCTTCGTTTTTACCGCAATCTATGGGATTGTATGTGGAGGAAATATAGCCATCGCTAATCAAGTCCCACAAATATCTGAATTTCCCAAGCACCAAGGTACTGCAAGAGACTTACAACCAGTTGTACAAGTAACACCTGAAAATACTCCAGCATCCACAGAAGAACCAGATATTGAACTAACAGTCATCGACAAACTACTCAATGAACCTGTTTACTCACCCTTTCGCCACGAGGGGACAGTGAAAGATTCCACCCGTCCGGTTTACGTGATTACAGGTGAAGAAATAGAAGCGCAAGGTGCTAAAACTGTCAGAGAAGCGCTAAAATTCCTTCCAGGTATCTTACCTGATGGTACAGTTGGCACAGAAGTAAACGCCTTAAGCGGTCAATTTATTCGAGGTTCTAACTCTGCACAAGTCTTGATTTTGCTTGATGGTAGGCCAATTAACGAACTTGGTTCTGGTGGTTTTGACCTTTCAGAATTTACTACCAATATTGTTGAGAGAATCGAAGTCCTACCAGGTGGTGGTTCTACTCTTTATGGTTCCGATGCAATTGGAGGGGTGATTAACATTATCACTCGTCATCCTACAAAAAAAGTGACGACACAAGCAGGTATTAATTTTGGCGCGTATGGGTTGAATCAGCAGACTATCAATAGTAGCGGAAAAATAGGAGATATTGGTTGGGTTGTAGGTTATAACCGTACCCAAGCTGAAAATAATTATCATTTTTCGATTCCAGAGGCGAATTTCGAGGGAACCAGGGAAAATAATGATGTTCTCTACAACAACTTTAATGTCAAGTTAGAGGCGGATTTAGGTTCTCGTAATACTCTAACTCTCTCAACTTTGTACTTAGGCAAAGACCAAGGAGTACCAGGAGGAGTCCCGATTCCCGAACCATTGTATGGTCAAGGCTATTTTAACTCGTTGACTGATAGCGATCGCAAATACACAGATCAAGTTCTCACCGATTTAATTTGGAACTCAAAACTAGGAGGTGGAAATGATTCGCTGCTAACAGCCAGAGTTTATGCAGATTTCCTCAACACTCGCTTTGATAGTCGCAATTCATCCCAAGCACGATATGATAACAGGCAAGCTTCTTATGGATTGCAAGCACAACACAGTTGGAAATTTGCTAATAATCAAACCCTAGTTTATGGCTTTGATTACCGCAATGTCTCAGCTACTAATAGTACATTCGACTTTTCTGTTGATACAAAAACAGTCACTTACGACGATAGTATTAGTCAAGGAGCGCTATTTGCTAGATATGAAATTAATTTTACTCCTAGTTTCACTGCCAATTTAGGTTTACGCCAGGATTTTAGCAGCTTGACAAATGGCTCTTTTACATCACCAAGTATTGGGACAAAATTTGCACTTACAGATTCTACCACCCTGAGAGCTAATTATATCAAGAATTTCCGTGCACCGAATCTTTTCAACTTATATGCGAATGGTAGCACTTACGTTGGCAATCCTAATCTTCGTCCAGAGAAAGGCGATAGTTATGATGTTGGAGTTGACCAGAAGCTAGGCAATTTTGGTTTATTGCGCTTAACCTATTTCAACAATACAATATCAGATTTAATCGCTTATAACTTTGCTGTTCCGGTAGCTACTTATGAAAATATCGGTAAGGTTCGCACTACAGGAATCGAAGCAGTTTTAAATTTGCAGCTAGCGAAGAATATCTATGCTTTTGTTAGTTATACGGCAAACGATCCGCAGATTTTAAAAAGTACAAACTCTACCGAAGTCGATAAAGAATTACGATTTGCGGGTGCAGACAGTTTAAATGCGGGACTTTCTTATGAAACTTCTCAAGGTTTATATGCTGGAATACTGATGCATTCTTTGGGTGCGTATCCCATAAACAACACCAATACAGAATTTTTGTCTGGGTACACTACTTTTGATTTTAAAATCCGCTTACTTCTGAGTGATAACTTAATACTTACAGGTAGTGTAGATAATCTCTTTGACCAGCGTTATCAGTTGTTTCCGGGTTATCCTGATGGGGGGAGGGTTTTTCAGGTTGGGTTGAGTTCTACGTTTTGAGGGAAAGAGTTTTTTTACGCACAGATGCAGAGGAGAGTATTAAATGACTGAGTTTAATTGTTGGGTAACTCCAGTTAATAAGGTTGTAACTGAGATTTTATCTACGGGGGGGTCTATTGAATACGAATATTTTGATTCGAGTACCGATGTTTTATCGTCATTACTCTATACTTTATTTCAGCAAAATTGGCAACAGGTAGGGGTAGGGCATATTGTCCAAGGAGGTGTATTAGAATTAGAATTTAATGCTCCACCCAAAATTTGTATTCTCTATGATGGATATCTTACAGTAGTCACAGAAGGCTGGCATTTGCACCTATGTATTGAGGCTAATTTAGGTGGGCCTCATTGTAAGACTCCTTTGGAATTAAGGCAACATCGTCAAGTTAGTCGCGCTGCATTTTATCGACGGTTTAATGCAGAAGGTATTCCTAGAAATTGGGGTATCGATTTTTGGAATGGTGCAGATGAAAACCTCATGACTATTTTCTTGCCAAATCCGTATGTAGAAGGTGAAAACTTATTACCAGAAGGCAAGCCTAATTTATCCAAGTTAGCTCTTTATCAGGAATTACGAGAGATTTATGTATTAGGTAACAAACTAATTCCTTTTACTAAAAACCCATTGAAACATTCTTATATTTGTGTTTGCACTTCTACTCGCTGTCTTCCTTCCCAGAAATGGCAACCCACATTTGACGCTTTAAAATCAGCCGTTGAGAAAGCAGGTGTAGGCGTGGAAGTAAGAACATCTGGCTGTTTGGAAGTTTGCCAATTAGGGCCAGTAGTATTTTATTCAGATGATCGGACTTGGTACACTCGCGTTAACTCAAATGTAGCTAAAACTATCGTCAATGAACATTTGGTGAAAGGTAATAAAGTATCTGAAAATATATATCCACCGGAATCTGTTTAAATTAGGACTTATACCATCACCTCTTCGAGTTGTACCTAGCTTCGTAAAAATTAAATAGAAATTCTATATGTAACAGCTACAGGGCTGAATCAAAAATCTGCTGTGCGGTAAGTTTCAGCTCGGGGAAACAGGGAGAAACGATTCGGTCGTTACTTCTAAATAGAGTTTTGACGTATTCGCCATCAACCAACTCGCAGACAAAAATACCAGGTTGTTTGGGATTTCCGATAAAATCACGCCCTCCCAGCCCTGCATAATCGACAATCCAATATTCAGGAACGCCCTTTTTTTCGTAGTCGGCATATTTTTTGTAGTAGTCATCGCGCCAGTTTGTACTCACCACCTCAATCACTAAAGGGATTGATTCTGGCTGCTGTACGGTCGAGTATTTTTCCCATAGCTGCTCATTTTTTAAGTTTGTGCGATCGATAACCAGTACGTTGGGACAGTAAGCAAAGCTGGTTTCCTCATCTGAAAATGCCACTAATCCAGTTTTTGGGATGTTGTAAGAGCGGTTCAATCGGGTAAATTCAACTCCTATCTGAACACTTAAAAAACCTGTTACGTTTTCATGCTTACCTGAAGGCTGCGCCATCTCGATAATTATTCCATTATGCAGTTCATAGCGATTTTCTCCTGGCTTTTGCTCCAAAAATTCTTGAATGGTTAATAGTTTTTGTTTTGGCAGTACTTGAGTCATATTTATTCCTAATTGATATTCATTAGTTTTTAAGCATAACTGCCCCTATAATTTTAGCGTGCAAAGCCTCCACTCAAGTTCCGAATGAACATTGGGTGAAAGCGAATAAAGTTATTGAACACCGCTACTTACTAAATTCTGTTTGACGCGATCGCCCCTGTCTGTATTTCGATCAAAACCTCTGGGTTAGCCCTGCCTAAACCATTGGTACAAGCCTTTGGCTAACCCGAAATTCACACAAGGATAACAGTAGATGGAATGCGATCGTTAAAACTGCCATGATACTGTCCCTAGTACTGTAAACGGCGCGCCAGGAAACACATAGTTTCTACCATAGGCACTTTCAAAATAATTCACATCAAACAAGTTCTTGATATTCAGCCCGACTCGCCAGTTGTCACGGCGGTAATAAATCAGTGCATCGGTTCGCACATAACTGGGCAATGTGAATGTATTCTCCAAGTCTCCCTGTCTGTCACCTACAAAAAATAATCCCCCGCCAAATCCAAAACCTTTCAAACCTCCAGTTTGGATTTCATAGGTTGTCCATAAAGAAGCACTGTTTCGGGCAACATTATTCGGTTGATTTCCCTGGTACTCTGGTCTGGTATCTTCAGTAATTTCCGGATCGATATAGGTATAACTGGCAATGATTTTCCATCCCGGCAAGATTTCTCCAGCGACATCAAACTCAATGCCACGAGAGCGTTGTTCGCCCACCTGGAGGCTATTTAGCGGATTCACTGGATCGCTGACAACAAGATTTTGCTTGGTAAGTTGGTAAGCGGCTAAAGTTGCTGCAAGTTTGCCATCCAAAAATTCACTCTTGACCCCAACTTCAAATTGTTCGCCCGTAGTTGGCTCAAATGGAGTATCATCGGCATTTCTGAAGTATGCGTCAGAGGGTTGAAATGAGCGACTATAGCTAGCGTATAAAGAGACTGGTCGAATGGGTTGGTAAACAATGCCAATGCGAGGGCTGAAGGCACTATCTTCTTGATCGTTTGAGGTACCACTTACTGTATCCTCATAGGAGGATTGTGCAAAATCAAAGCGACCACCTAGCAAAATCTTGAACTGATCTCCAATTGAGATCAAATCCTGGGCATAGACACCGATCAAATTTTGAGGACTTTCTGTGTCTTCAGTTTTTGTATCAAATTGAAGTGAAGGTCGGTCATAATTTGGGTTAAAGAAATTGATGGGTGGCAAGGCGGGTGTTGAAGAGAATATCTTGCGGATGTAATTAATCCTACCTAAATCCAAGCCGAAGAGTAAATCCTGCTTAACTATACCAGTCTGGATAGTTCCAAGAACATCAGTTTGCAAATAATAATTCCGTGACCTAGCTTTATCCACTCTAGCGCCACGATCCACTGTCTGATTGTCTGCTTGCAGTCCAAAATTAAAGGCAAAAGCCTCCTGATAATCTTCAAGTTCAGCTCTGAACCCATTGCGGATTGACCAGTTATCGCTAAATTTGTGTTGAAAGCGGTAGCCGAGCGCCACAAAATCACGTTCTAGTTTCAAATCTGGGTCATCGACATACCGAGAGCGGGGGACTCGTCCAAAAGGGCTATTAAGAACAGAACCATCGGCAGGAATACCCAAGTACTCTACTTTTGAGGTATTGAGATACTCAGCTTCCAATGTTAAGTTTGTATTCTTACCAAGCTCAAAACTAATGACTGGCGCAACAAAGGCTTGCTCTGTTTTCACAAAATCCACAAAGCTACCAGAGTTTTGATATGCCGCATTCAAACGGTAGCGAATCGTTTTGTCAGCGTTGAGTGGACCGGAAATATCAAATGTCGGACGGTAAAAATCAAAATTACCAATTGTTCCTTCAACAGCATAAAAAGGCTCTGCTAGAGGTTGCTTGGTCACAATATTGAGAATACCACCCGGTTCGCCCTGACCATAAAGGACTGATGCTGGTCCCTTGAGAATTTCGATTTGTTCAATGTTAGCGACATCTATCTGGCGATTAAAAATGCTGTATCTCCTAAAACCATTGACAAAAGTACTACCAGTGTCGCCCCCCTGAAACCCTCGGAAAATAAAGCTTTCACCAATCGCAGATTGAGAACCGAATCCGCCAGGAGTCACTCCACTGACGTTCTGAACTGCTTCCCTTGGTTGCGTAATTCGTTGATCCTCCAGCACTTGACGGGGGATAACCTGAATTGACTGAGGAATGTCGCGGATGGGAATATCGGTTTTCGTCGCAGTTGTTGCATTAGGGACTTTATACCCATCTTGCTCGCCTGTCACCACCAATTCAATTGGCTGATCACCCTCTGTTGATGGTTGAGTTGGTTGTGTCTGGTTTTCCGGTTGCTGTGCTTGGGGTGTTTGAGATGGCTGTTGTGGAGAAGTTGCCGTTGCTGTAGTTGCTACTGCAAAAACTAGCCCTGCATCATCATCGTATAACTCAACCGTTGGTAAAACTGCAACACCCACCACCGTTACTCGCACAGTATTTGCATCAAGATTCTGTGCTCTTATTTCAGTAATTCTTTCAATTGGTTTTTGAGAACGGAATGTAAAAGCTTCACCACTAAGTAGGCGTAACTGCCCACCGGCTACATCTACAATAAAATTATTGCCCGTACTGCGATTTGTTACTTGTAGTTGAGTACCAACAGGTGTCTCTAAAATCACCTCCACACCTTTAGAGGTAGGATTGGCTTTTACCCCCGTTATTTGAATTGTCGGCGTGGGTGTAGTTTGCGGTGTGGGCGACTGCACTAATAAATTTTGAGCGCTGGTGAGAGGAATTTCTAACTCGCCCAGTTGTGGGATTTTTTGATTAAGAGCATCTTCATTCAAAACAGAGTTTTTTTGACTATTATTCTCAACTTTCACCTCTGCGGAAGCTACTTGAGTTACTAGAGTAGAGATAATCCCCACTAAAGTTGCTACCAGCCATAAATAGATATTGAACTGCCGACTTTTCACGCCACTCTCCACCCAGTTTAGATTAAAAGGCTTATTGCAGATATTTATTAATTGCAATCAAGCTTAGTTTAGAGGAGCGATCGCAGCTTTGTCTATCCCAAAACAAGCACACTATCCCGAAACAAGCTTTTTGCCAAAAAGACATTCACTCGGTGTAATCCCAAACCTGCGCTTAAAGGCAGCACCAAAGTGTCCGAGGTGAGCATAACCTGATAAATTTGCCACTTCGGCAACACTTAAGTTACTACTTCGCAGTAATTGTTCTGCTCTTTGCATACGTTTATCAGTCAGATAACCAAATACTGTTGTGCCAAACAATTGACGAAATCCGCGTTGCAGGGTACTCTCGCTCAACCCTACCAATTGCGCTAATTCTATTATTGAAGGTGGATTCTCCAAACAGGAGAGTAAAATATCCTTAGCGTGATAAATGCGGGCGATAGTTTCAGGCTTTTGTCGTAGGGATAGTTGCATTCCACCTCGATCCACTAATAGAGGAGTTAACTGCAAGCGGATCAGTTCCAGCACTCTTACCTGCAAGAACATCAACTTGGTGATTCCTTGATATGGACAATAGATAATTTGTTGCACCACAGAGTTGACAGCACTAGTCTTTTTAGGCTCTAGTATTGTCTGCCAATCATTACCTTTCGCCAATAGGCTGAACTGGGAAGGAATTTCACCGCCAGCTATCGGGAAAAAGGTTCCCAATAGCTCAGGTGGCAGATGAATATTCATGCCCACACTTCGTGATTTTGGAGTTATCGACATCCATGAGCGTTGAACGCCAGCACCAGAGATCAGTGTATTGTCTGCGTTATTTCCTAAAAGCTGGACATGAAATTGCAGTGGATGATTCGATTCAGGTTCTTTCTGCGATATATCATCGTGATATTTACAGTCCCAATTTGAAAGCAACACTTGGGGATACACTTCAATATCTCGCTCATAGCCCTTGCCGATTTGTTTAGGTACTTGACGATATAATTCAAATGGCTCTAATGGATTTTGCGGACTATTTTTGGCAGTTTCTGCCCACCATTCTTGCAGCTCTGCTGTTGTGGGAGTAATAGTCATAGTTGGCAACTAGTAGATGGTAAAATTAATGCTAATAAGTTTCAATAATCTTACCGCGATTTATCTTTAACTCAACGACATTGGCTCATCATGTACGAAAAACAACCGCGATCGCAGCAAGCGATGTTGAAGGCACCCCTAAAAGGTAAGGTTTGAGAATGCGATCGCTACTTTTTGAGGATACAACAAGTTTGAAAACACGCCCTAGCAATATCAAAACGTCAACTCTTAATAAGACTAACTTTTACAGCTTGGGGATAGGAGTTGCACAGCTAAAACTCCCACGAAATTGTGCCCAACACAGTCAATGGCGCACCAGGATAGATGACGGTTCTTACCTGGCTAGTTTCGTAATATCTCTCATCAAAGAGATTCTTGATATTGATTGCAGCCTTCCAGTTATTGCGTTTGTAATAAAGTGCTGCATCCGTGCGGAAGTAGCTGGGTAAAATAAAACTGTTAGCCAAATCGCCTTGTCTATCCCCTACATAATACAGTCCCAATCCAAATCCCAAACCTTGTAGACTCCCACGTTGGATTTCATAGGTTGTCCACAAACTGGCATTATGCGGAGCAACGTTTTTCAACAAATTACCAACTGGCAATTGATTGTCTTCGGTAATTTCGGCATCGGTATAAGCGTAAGTGGCAATAACTTTCCAACCGGGGAGAATTTCGCCTGCAACATCGAGTTCAACGCCTCGACTACGTTGCTCTCCGACTTGAATGGAAAAACTGGGATTATTCAGATCGGTGGTCAGGACGTTGGTTTTTGTAATCTGGTATGCAGCTAGAGTTGCAGACAGTCTATCACTCAAATCGGCTTTAACACCCACCTCGTATTGTGTACCTTGTGTAGGTTCAAATGTAGAACCGTTAGCTGAATTCCCAATGGCTGGAACGAAAGAACTGCTATAGCTGGCATAAAGCGAGATTGGCGGTATCGGCTGGTAGACTATGCCAACTCGCGGGCTAAAGGCTTGGTCAGATTGACTGATGCTAGTTCCGGCAAGCAAATCGTCATTTTTCTGCTCGGTAAAGTCGAAACGCCCTCCGACCAGTAGCTTCAAATTATCCAGCAGAGTAACCTGATCTTGAAGATAAATCCCTAATCTGTCTGTACGAAGTCGAGCCTTGAAAGTAGCTTCTAGAGGATCGGTAGGGATAACGCTGTTATTCACCGAACTAAAAATATCGAGAGGTGGCAAAATAGCATCTCTAAAAATTACTGGGCCGTCGCTTCGGTTTAGCTCTATTCCCAAAAGCGGTTGGTGGATAATTGACCCAGTTACAAACTTTCCTATGAGCTCAGTTTGAAGACTGTAGTTGTCAGTTTCAAATTTACTATTCTCATAATACCTGATAAAAAACTGATCGTTGATTAAGCTATCTGGTTCTGCATAAAAATTATTTGACTTGTTTATAGTAATGGAAACGGCATTGCGAAGCTGCCAATTTTCACTAAACTGATGTTCTAATCTGTAACCAGCTCTGTAAACTATGTTTTTTGAATCATTTTCTCCTGGAATCCCTAAGAACCTACTAATCGGAATGGGGGCAGGTCTGTTGCCAACAGCGACAATGCCTCGATCAAATCCAGTATCGTTATTTAGATACTCGAAATCAAAGTTTAATGTTGTCTTAGTGCCGATTTTCCAGGTTAGAGATGGCGCGATGAAGATACGTTCTGTATCAACAAAGTCACGAAAACTCCCGGAGTTTTGGTAGGCAACATTCAAGCGATATAACAGAGTTTTGTCTGTATTCAATGGACCAGAGATGTCTAAAGTCGGTCGATAAAAATCGTAACTACCAGCAGTAAAGTCAGCCGCATAATAGGGTTCGCTTAACGGCTGCTTTGTGACAAGGTTGATAATCCCACCCGGTTGAGCCTGACCGAAAAGGACTGAGGCTGGTCCCTTGAGTACCTCAACTCGTTCCAAGTTTGCGATGTCTGATAATGTGAAGAAATCGCTATCGCGGAATCCATTTCTAAAATTTCCATCCTGCTCGAAACCACGAATGATATAGCTACCTGCATTTAAGCCTCCGTAGTTACCCCCTTGAGTAACCCCACTCACGTTTTGCACTGCATCCTGTAACCGCACTGCTTTTTGGTCTTGTAACACCTGTCGCGGTACTATCTGAATTGAGGCGGGAATGTCACGCAGGGGAGTATCGGTTCGAGTAGCAGTGGAAGCATCCGGTACACGATACCCATCTTGCTCACCCGTGACTACCAACTCAATTGGTTTATCACTTTCTGCTGATGGTTTTGGTTGTGTCTGATTTTCTGGCTGCTGTGTTTGGGGTGGCTGTTGTGGAGAAGTCGCCGTTGCTTGTGAACCTATACCAAAAACCAGCCCGACATTATCATCAAATAATTCAACCGTGGGCAAAGCTTTCTCACCCACCACCGTCAACCGCACAGTCTTTGCATCAATATTTGTTACTGTTATTTGGCTAATTCCTGCAATTGGTTTTTCTTGCCGGAAGGAGTTACCAAGCAGTAAACGTAATTGTGCGTTGGGAATATCGGCAATGAAGCTGTTGGCATTACTTTTGTTGACAACTTGCAACGCCTGAGCTTGAGATGTTTGTAAAATTACCTCAATACCTGTGGAAGTTGAATTAACTTTAACGCCAGTAACTTCTGTAACTCCAACATTCCCTTGTGCTAACAAATCAGCTGCATTGGTAGAAAAACCTCTTTGAGCTTGCTTGATACCCGGAAATTCATTTCCCCAAGCAGGTTGCATCATCGGTAAAACTAAAGCGATCGCCCACAATTGCCAACTAACATACTTACAACCCGCAAGCATCCTCTGTAATCTTCTCATAACTAGCTCTACCAATAGACAGATATTCTCAAGTACCTCTTGAAGTCACCTTACGGAGTTTCAATAACCGTGTCTATCTGTAAAGCTGCAATTTTTTGTCACTTTAGCGGCTTTTTTCCACGTTGACATTCTTTTGGTGTAATCCCAAATTTTTTCTTAAAAGCTTGAGCAAAATAACCTAAATGTGCATAACCTACAGCGTTTGATACTTCTGCTACTTGCATTTTTGTCCCATTTAGCATGATTTTTGCTTGTTCCATGCGATAGTCATGCAAATAGCCAAAAACAGTAGTCCCAAAAATTTCTTTAAAACCTTGTTGCAACTTCCGTTCTCCTAAATGAACCATCTCTGCTAAATCGAGCAATGAGGGAGGATTATCTACTCGATAGATTAAGATATCTCTAGCATGATAAATTTTTTCAACGTCTGCTGGTTTGAGATTAACTAATAAGTGAATTGTCTGTTCTTTATATAAAAGCTGATTAAATTGCAGCGCCAGTAGTTCAATCACTTTACTTTCTAAATACATCCGCTTCATCATTCCCTGATAGGGAGCATCTAACACTTGTTGTAAAACAGCAAACATTGCCGAAGTAATTTCTCCAACAGTGTGATGAAATCTCAGCGGATATTTATCTTTTAAAAAAGATTGCAATGAAGCAGGTAGTAATTCAAAGCTTTTACTAAAACTTCTGAGCCAATCAGGATAAATGTATATAGTTATATCTAAGCGATGTTCCCCAGCCGAATGCTGCTCAATTTCATCTAAGTTTGGTAAATAAAATAAGTAATTTCTCCCAACATACTCTATATAATCATCTGGAATTTCTTTCATTCCTGGAGTAATTGTTTGCAAATTACTGGAAAGGTGAAAATGAGAAATTAAAGGAAAAGGTTGTTCGTCATGATGACCCCATACGCTTAAATCATGCTCAAAATATTCGTCTATAATAACAAGCAAAAGTCCTGGACGTAGCTCAACAGCACAAACCAAACCAGTAGAAAACCTATCTTTAGATTTAACAGCATAGTCAAATCCATTGCATTTAAAAAGTTCCTTTTCCGTTTTTTCTAAATGTTCTTGGAATAGGTTATTACTTTCCTCAAATGTCAGGGTTTCCATCAAGATATCTTATCAATAAATTTGACTTGCAAGAAAAGCTAGTAAATATTCTCAATAAGAAAATTATAAACTGTGCCTGACAAATATAAATCTAGGTGTAGGAGTATGAAAGGCAAGGGCGATCGCTATCAGTGCTTGCTTGGCTTGTAACTCTATCAACCCATATAAGCGGTATACTTGTTTAAAATTTGTTGCTTTATAGCGATGTCTACGACGGGCTACGCCTACGCATGTATCACATTTTAGTAATTAGTGCGGCTCAATGCACACATCAAATTGTCACTACGAATCAGCTTGACGCATCAGGAGTGGCTGAGTGCGTGGTATAATCGATATTAGTTTGACGCGCAGTACGCTTGTGATCGCTTTTACGAGTCCCTCCAGCCATTTGATATTCATGGCTATTGTTACCAAACTTATAAGCAACGCCAAGCAAAATTTGCTGAGAGTAGTCTGCTAAATCTTTTTCTTTTTCAGCGATCTGAGTTGATAAGACATCAATAGTAGAGAGAATAGTATTGTAAGTTTCCAGAGATTGACTGAGGTCTGCAATTTTATCAGTATAATCTTTAACTGTTAAACCTATTCCAACATCTAGCGTTGGACTAATGGATTTAACACAGGCTAGACGCATCTGAGCTTTATTGAGAACACCTGAATTGCGTTTGTGTCTTGCCATAATTGATACTTATTTCTTAAACTTCTCATAACTCTATAGTGGACAATTGTTTCCCAGATTGTCATACGTAAAACTATTGATTTATGTAAAAAAAATAACTTCTATCTTTCTAAAACAAACGTCAAAGCAGAAGTTGCTTTTGGCTGCGCGAAACACGGAAACGTCACGGCAGAAGTTACTTCCAAGACGACAGAAGTTGCTTTTGGCTGCGCAAAACACGGAAACGTCGCAGCAGAAGTTACTTCCAAGACGACAGAAGTTGCTTTTGGCTGCGCAAAACACGGAAACGTCACGGCAGAAGTTACTTCCAAGACGACAGAAGTTGCTTTTGGCTGCACAAAACACAAAAGTCTTTTCTTGGCACGAGTGTTTAGATATCTGAATACTCAGATTCCCGACTTTTTAAAAAAGTTGGGAATCTAGCACCTGAGCATTTTATATTTAATTTAGTTGATTTACCAATACCTTCGCCAATTTACGAGGGTTCAACGCTTGTAGAAACGGGATGAATACGACCTAAAAAAGTAAGCCTGGCAAAAATCTGGGTTAATAAAATAGGCTCAGGGATTTCAGTTTCGCATTTTTAACATTTCACGAACATATTGAAACCCACGATAGTAAGCCTTAAGATTAATAATGCCGGAGTCACGATTGTGTTGACGAAAATCTAAGAGTTGATGATAAGATAAATTGACCAAGATTATCTGGTTCAATTGACGCATCTTTGTAGCTTTTATCTGTGGCAAGAGGCATTGTAACAATGATAAGATATCGAGCATGGGCGGCAAGTGGTTTTTGAATTGTTGTTGTGAGAGACAATAACTTTACTACGAAACGCCTTACCTCTTCATCCTCTTATTTTGGCAACGGTATTCAGAAGAAACTGGATTTTATGAATAACAACCCTCTTACCACTCCTGCACAATGTCCTTTCCGTGGAAGCCGCATTGGTGGTGCGCTTGGCTCCAAGCCGCAAACTGATGATTGGTGGCCGAACCGACTTCAGGTCGAGCTACTTCACCAAAATTTGCCCCAAGCTAACCCGCTGCAAGATTTCGATTACAAGGGAGCCTTCGCGAAGATTGACTTCAAACAGTTGAAAAGCGATATCAAAGCGCTGCTGACCGATTCGCAGGACTGGTGGCCAGCCGACTATGGTAATTATGGACCTCAAATGATTCGCATGGCGTGGCACGCCGCAGGCACCTACCGAATCGCAGACGGTCGGGGCGGAGCGAGTCAGGGTATGCAACGCTTTGCACCAATCAATTCGTGGTGGGATAATGGGAACACAGATAAATCACGACGGCTGCTATGGCCCATCAAGCAGAAATATGGTGCGGCAATAAGCTGGGCTGATTTGATGAGTCTGACTGGCAACTGCGCGCTCGAAATCATGGGGTTTAAGACCTTTGGTTTTGGTGGCGGTCGCATTGATGCCTGGGAGGCAGACCGCGCGACATACTGGGGGCCGGAGTTCTGGAACGGCGATCCAATTGAGGATATCAAAGAACACCCTGGTCATCCTGACGAGATGGTCACTCGCACGATTCGGTGGGTTGGGAAGCCAAATGAGGAATACTACGACCTTGAAAACCCGCTAGCAGCTTCGCACCAGGCGCTAATTTACGTCAATCCAGAAGGTCCAAACGCCGAAGGCGACCCCTATGGCTCGGCGCGAGACATTCGCGAGACGTTTGCGCGGATGGGCATGAATGACGAAGAGACTGTCGCGCTGATTGCAGGTGGTCATGCCTTTGGCAAAAGTCACGGCATGGTCTCGCCGGACAAGATCGGTCCAGCACCGGAAGCCGCGCCGATTCAGGCTATGGGCATGGGGTGGCAGAACCCTGAAGGCACTGGGTTTGCCGAATATACGATGACGAACGGGATCGAAGGATCGTGGACTCCAAACCCAATCCAGTGGGACAACAGTTACCTAACCAATCTTTTTAAGTACGACTGGGAACAGACAAAGAGTCCAGTAGGTGCCATTCAGTGGAAGCCGAGCAATCCTGATGCACCAAAGACACCAGATGCCCATCAACAGGGCGTTGAGCACCCGTTAATGATGATGACTTCGGACATTGCGTTGAAGGTCGATCCGGTCTATTACGAGGTCTGTCAGCGCTACTTGGGTGACTTCGATTACTTCAGCGATGCGTTCGCGCGCGCCTGGTATAAGCTGATCCATCGAGACATGGGGCCGAAAACGCGCTATCTTGGTCCGGAAATCCCAGAGGAAGATTTGATCTGGCAAGATCCAATTCCAGCACTGGATCACGAGGTCGTTGATGTCGCCGATATCAATTCTCTCAAGGATAAAATTTTAGCGAGTGGGATCTCTGTTTCGGCACTTGTGTCAGCCGCTTGGGCATCAGCATCAAGCCACCGCCATTCCGACAAGCGCGGCGGCGCAAACGGAGGGCGCGTTCGTCTCAATCCCCAAAAAGACTGGGAAATGAACCGCCCGCAGGAGCTCGGCAAGGTCCTATCAACCCTTGAGCAAATTCAGGCGGATTTTAACGCTGCTCAGTCGGGCAGCAAAAAAATCTCGATGGCAGACCTTATAGTCCTCGGTGGCTGTGCTGCGGTCGAGAAGGCCGCGCAAGACGCTGGGTTTTCTGTTGCCGTCCCGTTTACTCCAGGTCGGATGGATACGACTCAGGAACTGACAAATGTTGAAATGTTTGACTGGTTGAAGCCAGTTTCGGACGGTTTCAGAAATTATCACAATGAGGCGGTCGGCTATAAAGTGAAACCGGAGCGGATCTTCCTCGATCGGGCGCAGCTCTTGACGCTGACTGCGCCTGAGTGGACGGCTCTGGTCGGCGGACTTCGTGCCCTCGATCAGAATTGGGACTATTCAAAGCACGGTAGCTTTACTGACCGACCCGGTGTTTTGACCAATGACTTTTTCCGTGTCCTGACCAGTATGGACTATGAGTGGAAGCCGATAGACAATCGCGAGATGCTGTTTAACATCTGCGATCGCAAAACGGGCGAAACGAAGTTCACCGCGACACGTTGCGATCTCATTTTCGGTTCGAACGCGGAGCTTCGTCAAATTGCTGAAGTCTATGGCGCTGATGACGGTCACGAGCGTATGGTTAAGGACTTCGTCGCGGTCTGGAACAAGGTAATGATGCTTGATCGCTTCGACGTTTGCGCTTAACAGACTAATGATCTGTCCCATTAATTTTGAGGTGTAGAAAACGAACTATAGAGGCACACTTGGCAGACTACTAGGTGCAAGACCACTCCCAGTAAAAAAATACTTTCCGTCATTAAAGGTCATAAAACTTTTTTGATACATATGCCGAGTTTCTGCAACTCCTGAAAGGACGAAACTATATTCCAGACGATGTTTACGCTCCTTGACTTTTGTAATTACAGTGTCATGAAGCTGATAGTTACTAATCCATAGTTCAAACCCATCTCGCAATTCAATAAATTGATACTGTCCCTCACCGAGTCGAGGCGGGTGCTGCCAAAGAATATCTAATGAATTGGAGGGATCGTAGAGGCGTATAGTGTCTTAAGTTTTTAATAATACTTCCCAGTGAGCATTCGCTGAAATAGTGATAGTCATTGTGAGTAGTAAGTAGTCGTTATGAACTAGAAGACTGGAGACTGGGGAGCAGGGGGGTAAAGGAGTTGGGGAGCAAAAGAAAAATTCTTTCCTTTTCCCTTTCCCCTTTTCCCGATGCCCAATACCCTAACTTTTACCTAAATGCTCAATTATTGTCACAGTCTGCTGTTGGCGATTTTTTCCTTTGTAGCGATACCACCACATTACAAAGCCAGTGATAGACAGAATTAGCGGTGAAAGTCCCACGAAAATATAGAGAATCCGTGTTGGTAGTCCCCAAAATGTGCCATAGTGCAGTGGTGAAAATGAATTCAACACTGCTTCTGCCCGTGTCGGCTTCAGCCCATTCTGTAATTGCAGCACTTTACCTGTGTATTGGTCAAGATAAACCCGACTAGAACCGTACTCTGCTGTTTCTTGCGGTTGTTTTTTGCCGACTGTGTAAACCTCTTCTGGCTTTTGAGGAAAGCTAATATAAGTTGTAGCAGCACCAGGTAGCGCTGCATCAGCTTTTTGTAAAATTTTGTTCAGTGTCAAACCAGACTTACCAGGAATTGGTTTAGAAACTGGATCTTTTATAATTGGTGTGAAGGTGGCTGCATGGATGGCAGGTTGAGCAAAATTGTTGAAGTTCCAGCAAAAACCTGTAAAGGCAATAAAAGTTAAGAAGACAGCCGCAACAATGCCTGATACTTTGTGAATATCAAAGTTGACTCGCTTGGGATGAGCATTCCACTTGATTTTGAAACCAGAGATTAACTTGCGCCAACCAGGCCACAATACAATTCCTGTAATGCTAAGAATCAACAGCATAAAAGCCACAATACCGACAATGATTGTGCCGATTTCACCTGCAAGAAGTTGGTAGTGGAGTTTAAAAGTCCAGCCAATAATTGTCTCGTCCCAGTTACGAGAACCCATAACTATACCTGTGTAGGGATTGATGAAAACTTGCAGAGATTTATCATTTGGGGCTTGTAGCCAGAAACTATAGGGAAGGTGAGGGTCTGGGAGTGTGTTAATGCTTGAGATTTTGAGGTCTGGTTGCTTGGCATAGGCAGTTTTTACGGTTTCTAATACGGATTCTATGGGGAGGAGATTGCCTTTAGGAATAACTTGTCCGAATTGTTGATTTACTAAAAATTCGTCAATTTCGTGCTGAAATACCAACAAAGAACCAGTTAAGCCGACAATGATTAGCACTAACGCTGCAACTAAGCCAAGGTAGCGGTGTAAGAAAAATGCAATGTTTCGGAGTGATTTAGATTTCATGAAAAATGCTCCTGAGCTATGACTTAGAATCAAATGGAGATCGTTGCAGAAAAACGCTTAAATGAGAATAATTTGTATCTTTATAGAATCGCCTGACTGGAGTATAAAAGGCAAGGGCGATCGCTCAGATAGTTGTGGTTGCTCTTCGCCTGTAACTTTATCAACCCGTATAAACGGTAGACTTGTTAAAAATTTGTTGCATTTGCATATAGCACGCTTCAAAATATGCTTCAATGCAGAGGTCGGTTCTGATGGCTTCTTCCCATCAGACGCAAGGGGGAAAGTCCGGTGCAAATCCGGCACTGTCCCGCAACTGTGAAGAGGCTCATGCCTTTGAGTCAGAATGCCCGCCGATGGTTAACTTATTGTTCACACCATCTGCGAGGTACGGATGATGGCTATAGTTACGCGGCTTTTTCGTCATCGCAAGCTGGTTTTTCGTATTGCTGTAAGCGCAAGTCAATTTTTATTAATTGTCACTTTAATCATTGCTTGTCATAGTACAGCAATCAACATATCTAAAAATACTAATAGTAGTTGTATTCAAAAGTACGATAAAGATACTGATTATTTCCCAATTAAAATCAAAATTACTCATGCCACAGGTTTGGCAGTAGAATATCACAAACATTATAAAGTAGTCACCATTAAAAATCCTTGGCAGAATGCGAAAACAGCGTTTCAATATGCTTTGGTTCAATGTGGAACTCCTACACCTAAAGGATTCAATCAAGCACAAGTGATTACAGTTCCGATTAATTCCATAGTTTCTTTATCTACAACTCATTTACCACATTTAGCTAAATTAGGAGTAGTTGATAAACTTATTGGACTTAGTGATACTAAGCAAGTCAATACGCCTGATGTGGTAGAAAGAATCAAAGCAGGTAAAGTAGCGCAAATAGGTAATAATGCTAATCTAAATATAGAGAAATTATTAGAATTAAATCCTGACTTGGTAACAACTTTTGGCACAGGTAATTCCCAAACTGATAACTATGCCAAACTCACAGAAGCAGGTTTGAAAGTTGGGATAAATGCTGAATATATGGAAAATACGCCATTAGGAAGAAGTGAATGGTTGAAATTTACCGCTTTATTTTTTAATAAAGAAGAACAAGCAGAAAAGATATTTAAAGAAATCACTCGTAAATATGAACAAGTAGCTCAAAAAGTCAAATCTGTAAAAAATCGTCCTACAGTATTCGTCGGATTTAACTTTAAAGGTACTTGGTTTATGCCTGGTGGTAAAAGTTATGTAGCCAAATATCTTGCTGATGCAGGTGCAAACTATCTCTGGAGTGATGATAAATCTTCTGGTAGTTTACCTTTATCTTTTGAAGTTGTTCTGGAACGTGCGGCAAACGCTGATTACTGGTTGAATTTTAGCCAATCTTGGCAGAGGTTACAAGATTTATTGAATGAAGATAATCGTTATGCTGATTTTAAAGCGATGAAAACAGGCAATCTTTATAATAATAATGCTCGTGTCAATGAAAGTGAAGGTAATGATTACTGGGAAGGTGGTATTAATAATCCAGATATCGTTTTAGCAGACTTAATTAAAATATTTCATCCGGAAATATTATTCAATCATCAATTGTTTTATTACCGCAAACTTATTTAAACATCGAACTTTCACCGATAATCTCCCTTCCGTTCACATAACCCATTTTTAGCTTGCGGTATATGCCCAGTTCTCAAACTTCTCATAGATTTATTCATGGTTGTGAGAGAAAACTTGCATCGCTTCACAGAATCAATTTTTGATACAGCCGCAAATGAGAGAGTTTATCTGGTGTTGATTATTCTAAAAATATCTGCACTTTATGCAGTATCTGCGATCGCAAATTGTACAAAATCTCAGTTTGATAAAATTTTCTCAATAAATTTATCTTGAAGCTCTAACATTTTCAATCAAGAGTGATAGTAACCTCTGGAATTTTCCCCTAGTTACTGTAAAATTAATGCTAATTATTAGCAATAAATTTACCATCAATCGCCAGCCATGACTTTTACAATGACAGCGCAAGAAGAAGGGGAAATGTGGGCTGAGGCCGCTCAGAGTGTTGTCTGTGATATTACCTCAGAAACCTTTGAATTTACCCATGAAATGCCTAATAAACTGGGTAGAGGTGGTTTTCGTGGTGTACAAGTCCATCCCGATATCTGGCTAGCGATTATGGACTATCAATATCATGATGACATCATTTTCCCAATTCCCGAATGGGAACACCCCTTGAAATTTGGCGTTTTGCTTTCAGGTAGCACCATAGATGAATACGGAGGGAAGTTAGGAGACGGATATACCTGCATTTCTGGTAGTGGTATCCAACGCCAAACGTCCTTTAAAATTCTGCAAACGCGATATGTGGGTGTAGATATTCATATGTCCCCTGATGTGTTGAGAACTTTTTTCCCAACAACAGATGGTGAAATTTTGCCCCAGTTGCGTTTCTTAACCCAGGGTAATGATTGGCAAAGTTTAATTTATCCGGAAATTACACCAGCTATCCAAGGAGTGGTGCAGCAAATAATTAATTGTCCTTACCACGGAATAGCTAAACGAATGTATTTGCAAGCGAAGGTTGTGGAATTGATGACATTGCAATTACTCCCGATTTTGTCGCATCAAGGAGGATTGCAACCATCACCGAAGTTAAAATCAGGAACTATTGCTAGCATCCATCACGCTAGAGAAATTTTGCACTCTCATTTAGAAAATCCACCCTTATTAGTAGAGCTCAGTTTTGACTGGAACAACAATTCGTGGCTTTGACTCTAGAGGCAATGTTTTGACAGATGGGTTGCAAAATGGCACATATTATGTAACTGGCTTCTTTGATGCTGCTGGCATCGAACAGATTGAAGTCCTCAAGGGACCTGCCTCCGTTCTCTATGGTCAAGGTTCTCTGGGAGGGAGCGTCAATTTCATTACTAAAAAACCTCTCAGTGATCCTTTTTACGAGGTGGAAGCGACGGCTGGAAGCTTTAATTTCTATCGTGGCGCTGTTGACTTTTCGGGTCCGCTCAACAGTAATAAGACTGTGTTGTATCGCTTAAACGCTGCGGCTCAGACGACTGGAAGTTTTATTGATTCCTATGATGCAGAGCAATATTTTGTTGCACCTGCGCTTTCCTGGCAATTGAGCGATGCCTGCGGCGAGCTACGCTAACGCACCAAGCTAACTCTACAGGCACAGTATTTCGAGCAACGTCAAGATGCTCAAACAGGACTCCCCTCTGTGGGTACTGTCCTGCCAAACCCTAACGGCAAAATTCCTCGCGATCGCTACTACAATAAAGATTCTTCTCAAAGACATCTACAGGTGTTTCAAGTTGGCTACACTCTCGAGCATCGCTTTAGCGACAACTGGCAGCTACATAATGCATTCAGAGGTACATGGGTTGCTTTAAGGGATAACTACACCGCCAACCTTGAGCTAGCTAGCGATAACCGCACCCTTGACCGAGGATACTTTAAAGGTGGTACTGACGAGCAAAGTTTCAACGTTGACACGTATATAGTCGGTAAGTTTGCTACAGGCAGCATTAAACATCAACTCGTCACCGGGTTTAATTACACTAGGTATGATGCCGAACAGTTACCTAGGTTTTTCGCGCTAGCGGCTCCAATTGATCTGTTCAATCCTGTGTATGGTCAACCACTCCAAGGTACTCTCACTCAGACATCCGCAACAAAATTTAATATCAATACTTTTGGCTTTTATATCCAGGATCAAATTGCGCTGTTTGATAATCTCAAATTGCTGTTAGGCGGACGCTTTGATATTGCAAACCAGACAAGAAATTTAATTTTTCCTTTACCTACAAGCACTGAGTTTCAACAACAGGAAGTATTTAGCCCCAGAGTCGGTGTTGTTTATCAACCAATTCCAGCTATTTCTCTCTACGCCAGTTACAGTGAATCATTTCAACCATCTCAAGCTTTCCAATCTACGGTAACTCCTAAACCCCTATATGGTCAGCAGTACGAAGTTGGAATCAAGGCAGATTTGAGCGACAGACTCTCTGCAACCCTAGCGTTTTATGACCTCACTCTCACCAATGTAGACACTGAAGATCCGAACAGACCAGGATTTACGATTCAAATCGGCGAGCAGCAAAGCCAAGGCATTGAATTGAATCTAGCTGGTGAAATCTTGCCTGGATGGAACATTATTGCTGGTTATGCCTATAACGATGCCCGTGTGACCAAAGATAACACCATTGCGGTTGGCACCTTGTTGGATAGTATCCCCAAACACAGCTTTAATATCTGGACAACTTATGAAATTCAATCGGGTAGCTTGAAGGGATTTGGCGTGGGTGGCGGGGTGTTTTACACAGGTGACAGGAAGGGAGATCTAGATAATACGTTTGAATTGCCCGGTTATTTCCGTACTGATGCTGCCATCTTCTACAAGCGGAATAACTTGCGGGCATCACTTAATTTCAAGAATCTGTTTAATGTTGACTATTTTGAGTCGGCTGGAAGCGACCTAAACGTTTACTATGGCGATCCATTCACGGTGCAAGGAACCATTTCTTGGGAGTTTTAATCCCCCATTATCCTCCTGTGTCCTTTCTAAGTATATAGCTCATCAATTGTAAGAATTCAGGAGGCAGAATTCAGCAGTCAGAATACTTAAAGAATCAGAATAATACTTCATACATAAATTTTCCTATCGTACTGCATTCCTTTTAAATTCTGACTTCTGACTCAAGAAGTGCTGAATTCTTACCATCAATTCATACTCATTAGCTCAACTTTATCCATTTTTTCCCAACACGATACTCCTGCGGAGTTGTTGCACGATCGCTTAAACTGAAACCTTTATGGGACATTAGTTTTACTTTTTTAACTTCATCGATAATCTGTGAGGTGGAAAAAGTATTTGCCAAAAAGCTAGGGTTTTTGCCGGATAAAGAAAACCCAGTCTTATTTTTGGATAAAGTCAAGCTAAAGATATCTGCACTTTCTGATATGAGCATCGGCGATCGCAGATTGGACAAAATTTGAGCTTAATATAAATCATTTTCAAGAATTTATTTAGAATCTGTAATATTTTTAATCAAGAGTGAAGGTAATATGCGATAAAATTTTTGATAAAAAATATCATTAATTAACAGTAGTTATGACAATTAGTTTGACGATGAATGAGGAATGGGAACTGTGGGACGAAGCTGAAATGAACAGCCTGCAAAACCCAGAACCTGACGAATTTATTTGTCAAATGCCAACACTTCTTGGCAAAGGCTATAGGCGAGAGATTAAAGTGTATCCCGATCTCTGGCTGACAATTAGAGATTATGAATATCACGATGATGTATTGCTGAAAATTCCTGAATGGAATCATTCACTACAATTTTGTGTCTGGCTTTTAGGAAATACCACAGACGATACACTGATCTCTGGTGCTGGCGTTCAACGCCAATTTACTTTAGAGACTCCGAAATTCCAACGGATTGTCAGCATTGAGATTCATCTGCTACCTGAACTATTGGGAACTTTTTTCCCGACAGTGGACGGCGAAATTCCTTCTCAGTTCAGCCTACTAGCAAAGGGTGATGATTGGCAGACAATGCTAGAGTTCAAAAAGACTGCTGCTATCAACTGTGTGGCACAGCAAATCATTAACTGTCCCTATCAAGGAATCACCAAGCGGATGTTTTTGCAGACGAGAGTGCAAGAACTGATCCGCTTGCAATTAACTCCAATCTTGGCAGATAAAGGGGAACTGCAACCGCCGCCACGATTGAAGCCAGAAACTATCGCCTGCATTCATCATGCTAGAGAAATCTTGCGCTCCCGTTTGGAAAATCCGCCATCAATACTGGAATTGTCGCAAATGGTGGGAGTAAGCGATCGCACCCTGCAACGTGGATTTCAAGAACTGTTTGGCAAAACAGCATTTAGCTACCTAAGTGAGAAACGTATGGAATGGGCAGAACAGTTATTGCGTCAAGGAAACATGACTATTGCTGAGGTTGGTAATCGAATTGGCTATTCTAATCTGGGACACTTTGCAGCTGCTTTCAAACGCAGGTTCGGGATTACACCGAGTCAAAGTTTAATTGGTAAAAAGTCGGTTTTGGGATCGTGATGCGGTTTTTGAGTAGACACAGTTGCCATTAATTCTCTATACTCAGCTTCATTGAATTAGAAACGATTTGCACTAATCCATTTTTGGTCTGAAAAAATGGATTCATATTACCTGAGAACTCTGCTTCAACAAGCAGGGAACGGATTTTCGTGTTTCTCCTTGCAAGTGGCAAGTATTAAAAGGTATGACTGCAAAGCGGATTAATTAAGCAAAGTTCTGCAAGCTGGTGTCAGGAGTTGTGATGAAGCGTTGGTGGTTATTTGTTAATATTCGACTGTGGTTTTTAGTTAGTCTATCAGGATGCTTGAGTACTGTTGCCATTGAACCTGGATGGGCAGAAATTAAATCAACGGTTGGGAAGCAGGAAGTTCAAAGCCAGGAAAATATAAAACTGCTGACTCGAAAAATTCAACAATTGAGTGAAGTTGAGCGCCCCAGCACTAGCGCTAGAATGCTAGTGCAGTCGCCAGTACCAAATAACCCTCCTTCTCAAGGAAGTTCAGTTATACCAATTACTGGAGTTAAAGCCAATCCCACTCCCCAAGGCATAGAGGTGATTTTAGAGACAGCTGTTGGTACTCAACTGCAAGTTACAAATCGGAGTACGGGTAATAATTTTATCGTCGATGTATCTGGTGGGCAGTTGCGTTTACCATCAGGCGATGCTTTTACATTTCGTTCGGAGAAACCAAGTGCGGGAATTACTGAAATTACAGTTACAAATATCAATGAAAATACTGTGCGAGTGACGGTGATGGGTGTTGCGGCTTTACCAACAGTTGAGCTACTTGATGATGATGCAGGTTTAGTTTTTGGTATAACTTCTGCTGCAATTGCAACATCTCCACCACAACAGCCTCAGCAACAGCAGCCAGCGAGTGAAACACCAACCCAGACACCACAGGGTGATGAGCCGATTGAATTAGTCGTGACAGGTGAGCAAGACGGCTATAGCGTACCTGATAGTAGTATAGGCACTCGAACTGACACACCTTTGCGTGATATTCCCCAGTCGATTCAGGTGGTACCGCAACAGGTCATTAAAGACCAGCAAGCAACTCGTCTCACAGATGTGTTAAAAAATGTGCCGGGTGTTGTGCTAGGAGGTAGAAGCCCTCGCGATCCTCTTAATGTCATTAATATTCGCGGCTTTGATGCTTTTTCGGAGACTCTAGTCAATGGGATACAAGACCGTTCAATCGGGAGTGTTGGGTTTGGCTCAAATATTGAGCGCGTTGAAGTGCTCAAAGGACCCGCTTCGGTTTTATTCGGTCAAGGCGGACTCAGCGGCCAAGTCAACTTAGTAACGAAGCAACCATTGCGCGATCCATTCTACTTCGTAGAAACTTCTATTGGTAGCTACAATTCCTATAGCGGTGCAATTGATTTATCCGGTCCGTTGAATGATAGTAAAACGGTGTTGTATCGCCTGAATGCTTCTGCTGGAACGAACGAAAGCTTTATTGATTTCTATGATCAACAGCAATATCTAATTGCACCTACTATCAGCTGGCAAATTAGTGACAGAACAAAACTGACCCTAGAAGCAAGCTATTCCCTTGCAGAGGGTCCCTATGATTTTGGGATACCCGCACAGGGAAGCGTCCTGCCTAACCCCAATGGAAGAATTCCTCGTAATCGTTTTTTAAGTGAGCCTAATTTGAATGACACCTCTAATGGTGCATTTCGGATTGGTTATAACTTTGAACATCGCTTTAGTGAAAATTGGCAAGCGCGTAGCGTTTTTCAGACTTCTTTGTATCGCCTAAAACGAAATATTGTGGCTCCTTTGGGATTACAAGATAATTTGCGTACCATAGATAGAGGCGTTGAGAATTTTGACTTCGATGAAAATAATTATAATCTAGACAATTATGTGGTCGCTAAGTTGACAACAGGTAGTATCAAGCATGAGGTAGTCGCTGGATTTAACTTGAATAAAACTGACACTAATTCCAAAGCTCTTTTTAATCGCACTACTCCTCTCGATGTTTTCAATCCTGTGTATGGAACTGCTACAAAAGCTAGTCTTCCAGATTTTGATATCAAAAATACGATCCAACAATTAGGTTTTTACCTTCAGGATCAAATTACCGTAGCAGAAAACTTGAAAGTACTTTTGGGTGGACGCTTTGATATTGCCAATCAAGAGTTTCAGGATTTATTGAACCAGACAACCGACTTTAAGCAAGCAGAAGCTTTTAGCCCCCGTGTTGGCATTGTTTACCAGCCGATTAAACCGATCTCACTCTACGCCAGCTATAGCCGTTCATTCAGTCAGGGGCTATATCCATTGGGTGCAGCTCCATCGGAACCGGAGCGAGGAACGCAGTATGAAATCGGGGTTAAAGCAGATTTGACTGACCGATTAGCTGCTACCTTGGCATTTTATGATTTGACTCGCAGCAATCTGCCAACGTCAGATCCAAATGATCCTCGATTAACAATTATAGTTGGGGAACAGCGCAGTCGTGGGATTGAATTTGATATTTCTGGCGAAATCTCGCCGGGGTGGAACATCATTGCTGGCTATGCCTACACTGATGCAGTAATCACAGAAGACAACGACTTACCAGTCGGTAATCAACTGAATAATGTGCCGAGACATGCGCTCAACTTATGGACAACTTACGAAATTAAATCCGGCAGTTTAAAAGGATTAGGTTTCGGTGTAGGAGCCTTTTACTACGGAAACCGGCAAGCCGACTTAGACAACACGGTTGAGTTACCTAGTTATGTACGCACAGATGCAGCTATTTATTATAAGCGGGACAATTACCGAGCTGCGATCAATATCAAGAATTTGTTCGACAGTGATTATTTTGTCTCTGCACAAAACGTAAATCGGATTATACCTGGCGATCCCCTGACAATAAAGGGCACAATTTCCTGGCAGTTTTGAACTGGGTATCCTACGCTTCATCTTAACGGATTGAAGCGTAGAGCATTCACTAGGTAACGTAATAGATTAGAGAGAACAAGCTTATAGGCGAGGAGAGTTTTCCACCATCGCCGGGATGAAACACTTTTCGACTCTGGAGCGCGATCGCATCCAAGATGTTTTCCGCCTGGATGCTTAACTTCATCTAGAAACTCCTTGACAATAAATTATTAATAATAGTTCTCATTTATGCCATATAAGTGTGCTTGCGGCAGGCTACACCTACGGGTTATCAAACATCGCGAAAAACTTGGATGGCGTTGGAGTTTGATTCTTGTCTATCAAGGCAGACTATCGTGAATGTGCAACCATGTCTTGTTTTTGCGCCAGTTACAAAAATATATATAGACTGTGTACGAAAGTATCCTTGCTTATCGGTGAATTATCATCTAGAAAATTCTGGAAGACCGCTCTTATGGATTCCTATCAATGATAATTTTAAGCATTGAGAACTCCTAAAAATCGAAGTTTATGAATGCAGCCGACGACAAAACGATTGTTCGCGAGTATTTCAATTCCATAGGGTTTGACCGTTGGAAACGAATCTACGGCGATGGCGAAGTCAACAAAGTCCAATTAGATATCCGCAATGGACACCAGCAAACTGTGGATACAGTTCTCAGTTGGCTAAAGGCTGATAACAATTTACCAGAGCTATCAATCTGTGATGCTGGGTGTGGTGTCGGTAGTCTCAGCATTCCCCTAGCAGTAGATGGTGCCAAAGTCTATGCCACCGATATTTCCGAAAAAATGGTAGAAGAAGGCAGGAATAGAGCAAAGCAAACTTTGGGAAATGCCGAAAATCCCACTTTTGCTGTGCAGGATTTGGAATCATTGAATGGTAACTACCATACCGTTATTTGCCTAGATGTTCTCATCCATTACCCTCAAGAAAAAGCCGATAAGATGATATCTCACCTCTGTTCTTTGGCACAGTCACGAATAATTCTCAGTTTTGCGCCGAAGACCTGCGCCTTGAGTATACTCAAGAAAATTGGTAGTTTCTTTCCTGGACCAAGTAAAGCCACTCGTGCATATTTGCATCGTGAGGCTGATGTGGTGAAAATATTGGAAAGTAATGGCTTTTCATTGCAACGACGGGCAATGACGAAGACTCGCTTCTATTTTTCTTGCCTACTGGAAGCTACACGCAATTAGGATGAAATTTAAAATCGCAGCAAAGGTATAATAAATATCTTGCTGCGATTTGACATCTCAAACCTGAGATATGGTGGATATTGCGTTGGCATCAAGCTTTGTTTTTTCTTTAAATAAACTGTTACTGGGAGTAAATTGATATATTGGAATCTTTGTGAAAGTAAGGTTAAAATCGCAAACAAAGTGTAAATCTGAAGTGAAACTATGAAGACTGCTGAAAAATTAGCTGCTGGTTGGCTATTGACACTCGGATTCATGTTTGTAACTCTATCAGCAACAGCGACATTAGAAAAATTTGCTACACGTAAAGCCATCACAACACCCACGGGTGAGTATGAGTATAACGCACCGAATGCTAGTTATGAAGATAATAATGCTGCTGCTGGCGGTCTAATTTTTGGCGTTCCTACCTTAACACTAGGTACATGGTTAGCATTGGGATTGTACCGTCAAAGTCGGCAGGAAAAAAAGGCGATCAAGCAACAAGTTAGCGATCGCTTACAATCGATTTTTTATGAGATGCTACAAGAAAATCACGGACGCGTAACTGTTTTAGGTTTTGCCATGCAGTCACAACTACCCGCAGCCCACGCCAGACAATATTTAGATCAAAAAGCTAAAGAATTCAATGCAAATTTTAAGGTGAACGAAGAAGGGGCTGTATCATATCATTTTGATGTCTAATTGTCATTAGTCATTTGTCCTTTGTCATTTGTTATTCACTGATGACTAATGACTACTTTACCAACTTACAGCTAGGTCTAATGACGCAGATTTTTTTGAGCGTAGCTGCCATTTTAGGCGGTTTGTCGGTTGCTAGTGGTGCTTTTGCTTCCCATGCCTTGCGGGAAAAAATTAGTGAGCGATCGCTAGAAATTTTTGAAACTGGCGCTCGTTACCAAATGTATCATGCTCTAGCACTTTTTTTAGTAGCAATCCTAATTAGTCGTACCGAGTCCCCTCAACCCATTCTCATCGCCAGTGGATGGCTGTTTATCATTGGTATAGCTCTTTTCTCCGGTAGCTTGTACGCTCTTAGCTTAAGCGGTATCAAATCCTTGGGAGCGATCGCACCAATAGGTGGTGCAGCCTTTCTTGCCGGTTGGGGTGCTTTAGCTTTTGCTGCTTGGAATTTGAAGTTGTAAAAAAGTTAGGAGTTAAGAGTTAAAAACTCTTAACTCCATTTTTTATCAGAGCATTTACCTAATTTTTACAACATATTCTATAAAAATATGCTATGGTATACTTATTATTTTAATGGCCAAAAATTGAGTTAAAAACTTATAATTTATAGCTCTTTGTTCTCAAGTGTATTAATAAATCATCCAGATATGCATTAGCTGAAGGCGTTTCAGGTAATAGGCTATATTGATATGCCTCCTGTAATTTATTACGCAGACGTTCATATTCTCTTTGATGAAAATCTACATTAATATCTGACAATATAGACTTTTCTGTACCTGCTATTTTTTGAGCGACCAAATCAGAAATATGTGATAAGTTAAAAACCTCATTTAGATTAATTAAGTTAGCTTCAATTATCCCTGTTTCCATCAGGTGAATTCCTGTTAATAGGACTCGATAAACATAAAGCAATGGCTTAATTCTATAGGTATGTTCTTTTTCAAAAAGTTTCCATTGTGTTGCGGCAAAACCAATATAATGGTAGCTATGATGACGAGTAATACAATTTTTAGCAATAATTTTCAATTCCTTATGTTCAGGTGAAGTTGTTAATATTAAAGGAGAATACAATTGTTCTAACACATAACCATTCTTTTTAAGTAACATCAGAAAGAATTTTTTGACATCATGAGTGACTAAATCAATCTCTAAAGATTCGCGAACTTCTGAAACTTCAATAGTTTCATTTTTAGTCTTTAATCCGACTATTTCTTGAATTGGTAAAATATGCACACCACGTAAGTCATAATCAGAATCAGGTGAAGGAAAACCATATAAGTGGGAACCACTAATGATAGTGAATAAAAGTGGGTAAGGCTGTTGCCTAATAATTGTGTTGATAGAAGTTGGAATATTCATAATGTGCCGTTTACTTGCTTACCTCAGTTCGCCTATTTCTTTAGAACATCTTCTGTATAAACCAGAACACTCACTTATGGTCTAGAGTTATCAACCCCGTGAAATAACCTTTGGGGTAGTAAATGCAGGTGGCTAGCCTTCGATAAATTTCGCTCGAAAACTTTTGCGCTATTTCAAGATATGGACGAAGCCACATTCTCTAATCAACCTCATTCTGACTTAATCTGCTGTTGGCTCATGTTACCTATATCAAATCTTTATCGCTGCTAGAACATAGCACTTAGGTGCTTACTTGCGATTATTCTGAGGAGAAAATGTCGAAAAATACTTTAAAGCTTGAGGTATGTTGCTTAAGCATGATTTTATTAGCTATAGCTATGTGTTTCACTGATTGGGGTAAAGGTCTGCTATCAAAGTAACCTATTACGCCGAGCAAACGGAGGTTTCATGTCGATATCTAAAGCTGTTAACAGCAAGGTTACTTCTCAAAGCAACGTTGAAAAACGTTTGCAGATAGAGCGTTTGATAGAAGCAACTCAAATACTTGCACCTAGTGCTGGGAGTGATGTGGTGAAGGGATTAACTCAAACACCTAAATCTCTACCCCCTTGTTACTTTTATGATGACCGTGGTTCTAATCTGTTTGAGCAAATCTGTGATTTACCAGAATATTATCTTACACGCACAGAAACAAAGATTTTACAGCAGTATGCTGGTGAAATTGCTAAGATAACTGGTGTTTGTGAATTGGTAGAACTTGGCAGTGGTAGTTCTAGTAAAACCCGCGTTTTACTAGATGCCTACCAGCAACTAAGCTATCCTCTGCATTACCTACCAATTGATGTATCTGCGGGTATGTTAGAAAGTAGTGCCAAGCAGTTATTAGAAGATTATCCCTTACTCCAAGTTTATGCACTAGCGGGAACCTATGAATTAGCCCTTGCAAAACTCCTACCGACGCAATTACCCAGTCGGATGATTTGTTTTATTGGTAGCAGTTTAGGTAATCTTACCCCTGATGAGTGTGATGTCTTCTTCTCTCAAATTACCAATGCTCTACAAGTAGGTGAGTATTTTTTATTGGGGATAGATTTACAAAAGCCAAAACAGATATTGGAACCAGCTTATAACGACAGCCAGGGAGTGACAGCTGCATTTAACCTCAATATGCTGGAACATTTAAATCAGCGATTTGAGGGTAACTTTGACACAACCCAGTTTGAACACCGAGCATTTTACAATGAAAGTGAGCATCAAATAGAAATGCATTTATGCAGCCTGCGATCGCAAATTGTAGAATTACGCGCTCTTAATCTTAAGGTTAATTTTGCACCAGGTGAGACTATCCTCACTGAAATTTCTCGCAAATTTGACCTTAATACTATCAAACAGCAACTAACTGCACAAGGTTTATTACCTATTCATGTGTGGAGAGATCCAAATCAATGGTTTGGCTTAATGCTCTGTCAGCTGCAAGCATAAAGCAAATTAGAGTATGACTCATATATATAGAGGTTCTCAGTTGAGTCCAATATATCTCAAACAAAAACAGCTTTTCCCTACAAGCATTAAGAAGTAACACTTAAAGCCTCTCTCCTTTTAGGAGAGAGGTTAAAACGTATGAGTGCAAATTCCGATCAACCCAAGCAAGCAAACTAAATGTTTAGCTGCTAATTATTGCTGCATCAAAGGTGCGGCAAAAATTCTGCTGAATATAGGAACCCGTGGACGAGGCTTATTTGCTGTTATATTAGCATTAGTATCAGAAGAGTTATTAGTTGCTTCAGAAAGGAGAGGTGGTTTGCTATTAGTAGAATTGGCAAAATCACTCAATTGGGTAGCTAAAGGTGAACTTGAAGATATGGTAGTAACATTCTCAGGATTTTGACTGTTGGTTTTTACCGGAGTTTGAGCTTGAGATGGAGTAACTAGGAAAATTGAACTTGTTCCTAATATCAGTAGGAGCAGATGAGAAATATATTGTTGCATAGAGATTGGTAAAATGGGTTGATAAATATTCAAAGCTTAAAGAAGTTGTGTTTATTCTCAGTTAGAAATAAAACTGCAATTTTCCCATAGAAATTATGACGCTGTTTTCTAATAAAACTTGAACACAGCAATTTCTAAATGAACAGACTATTAATGCTTAGTAGATTAGTCCGCTAACAGCAATTTAATTTTCCTCAGTCAAGAGGAAGCTAAACTCTCTTTTGTAAAAAGAAAGAGAACGATTATTTTAAGACTACTGAATCTGCTTGAAATAAAGTTAGCAAAAAGATACACCTATAATTATTGATGTTTTTTAATTAACTAAGCCACCACAACTATTAATATTTTATTTGTATTTAACCTTTAAATAAAAGAGGAATGTTACTGAAATTTTTAAAAAACTAATTTATATAAAATCAACTCTAACTCGCATATTTAACTAACTAAAGCAAAAAGTATATGAATTTTTAATAAAACCCAAGTTTGATGAAGTAGTTTTCAGAATATATCAGCTTATATACAGGTTTTAACTGGTTAACAGTTGGACAAAAATTTGATTACACAGCTTTTCAGAGAGGAAATTATGCAAGAATCTGTGATTTAACAAAATATTTTGCAAAAGAGAAAAGAACCAGGAAATAAACTGTTATAGCAGGAGGCAGGAGGCAGGAGGCAGAGGGCAGGAGGCAGAGGGCAGGAGGTAGAGGGCAGGAGGCAGAGGGCAGGAGGCAGAGGGCAGGAGGTAAAACTATTGCTAACTCTCTTCTTTCACCCCATCCTTATGTCCTAACCTATGTGACTACGGCTATACCTCAACCTAATTAAGAAGATTAAGTAATGCCTACGCAAGAAGAAAGGGGGCAAGAATTAGGGGAAATTTCAGCATCTTTCTCCCATTCTTTTTGCTCCCTTACTTCTCTAGTCTGAATTATCAAAAAGCGTTACAGCTTTGTCCCACACTCAGCACAAAAATTGTGGGTGGGAGCATTTTTGGCATTGCAATGGCTACAATACACTGGCTCGGCTGCCGCTTTTGGTGCTTGCTTCTGTAAGCCGACCATTTGAGCGTTGCTCTTACCAGGGACTACCATTGGATAGCAGTTTTCGTCTCTAGTGACGTGGACATTTAAGATTACTGGCCCTTTGTGTGCCAGCATTTGGGCGATCGCATCTTTTAATTGACTGCGATCGCTGATTATCATCCCCCTAATGCCATAAGCTTTTGCCAATAACTCTACGTCTGGCATTCCTACTTCCATGTCGGAGCACGAGTAACGTTCACCATAAAAGGCTTGCTGCCACTGGCGCACCATCCCTTGCCAGCCGTTGTTGATAATTATTGTCTTGACATTTATTCCATACTGTGCGGCTGTTCCTAGTTCCTGTAAACACATTTGGAAACTAGCATCACCGCTAATACAGATGACTTCTTCATCAGGAAACGCCACTTTCGCGCCTATTGCCGCAGGTAAGCCAAAACCCATCGTTCCCAAACCAGCACTAGAAATCCAGCGCCTTGGGCCATTCTTGAGGAATTGTGCTGCCCACATTTGATGTTGTCCGACATCTGTGGTGTAGAAAGCGTGGGGTGCTTGGCTATTGACTTCTACAATTACTTCTTGGGGTGAAATGCTGTCGGGATGCTGCGGCACTACCAGAGGATACTCATCACGCCAACGGTTAATTAGATTCAGCCACTCTTGGTTTTGATTAGGTGTAGCCTTAATCCCCGCTTCTTTACAGCGATGCAACAAGTCTACTAACACGTTTCGCACATCACCAACGATGGGCACTTCGGGAATGCGGTTTTTGCCGACTTCTGCCGGATCGATGTCGATGTGAATTACTTTGGCGCGGGAGGCGAATTCGTCTAACTTGCCTGTAACGCGATCGTCAAATCTAGCGCCGACGCAAATCAGCAAATCACAATCACTAACGGCAAAGTTAGCGTAAGCAGTACCGTGCATCCCCAACATTCCCAAAGCTAGGGGATGATGTTCGTCAAATGCACCAATCCCCATTAAAGTTGTGGTGACAGGGATATCGAATAATTCCGCTAGTTGTTTGATTTCTTCATGGGCACCAGCGGCGATCGCACCACCACCCACATACAATAGCGGACGGCGACTTTCAGTAATCAACTGGATCGCGGCATGAATTTGCCGGGGATTTCCCTTTACAGTGGGACGATAACCGCGTAGCTTTACTGAACCTGGTTTTACAGGTACATAGTCAAATTCTTCTAAAGCGACATCTTTAGGGACATCAATCAAAACTGGCCCCGGACGCCCAGTACTAGCTATGTGGAACGCTTCAGCGACAATTCGCGCCATATCTTTGGGATCGCGCACTACATAAGAGTGCTTGACGATTGGTAGGGTAATCCCGTAAATATCGGTTTCTTGAAACGCATCTGTACCAATTGACGGACGTGCTACCTGTCCTGTAACCACAATCATCGGGATTGAATCCATGTAGGCTGTGGCGATGCCTGTCACCAAGTTAGTTGCTCCTGGGCCAGAGGTACCAAAGCATACTCCTACTTTGCCTGTGGCACGGGCATAACCATCAGCGGCATGGGCTGCGCCTTGCTCGTGTCTCACGAGAATGTGCTTCATAGCACCAGTTGCTTCCACCTTATAGAGGTCGTCGTAAATTGGTAAGATTGCCCCACCAGGATAACCAAAAATATAATCAACGCCGTGGCGAACAAGGCTGTCAAGCAGAGCAAAACCGCCAGATGCACGTTTGGGGACGACTGGCAGGTTAGAAGCACGAGACTGTTTGTGATTCTCGGTTTGTGGGAGACTAATTGGGGAAAGCGATCGCACGGTCAAACCTCAGACTATAGCTAAAGTTAATGCTGAATTCTGTAGTTAAGATTTCATTTTAATTGAAAAGCTCAATCAAAATCTTATTAATTTTTATATTAAATATAAAGCTAGATTATTAGCTTACATTAGTTAAATTATGTCTTGCAAGACTTTACGGGTATTTTGCCAAGCCCAAACACCCACAACTACGACAACAACACTCATTGCTACCAGCACAATTCGCAAACCGAGAGCATCAGTTAAGGGCCCAGTAATGGCCAGAGGTAACGCCAAAGCGATATTAACGGCATGATTTTGAAAGCCAAATACTTTACCGTGCATGGTAGGTGGTGTTTGCTGTTGAATTAAAGTTTGCATCGGGACACCAATTAAGGCAGCACCTATACCCAAAAAGGCACAGAGTCCTAGCGCCAGCAATAAGTTATGCGTAAAAGTAAATACCCCTAAAACTAGTGCCATCATCAAAAATCCAATTAAAGGTAGGGGCTTACGATGCAATTTCTCACCCCAGTTACCTAAAATCGCCGCACCAAATACCATACCCACCCCTGCTGCTGCCAAGAAAAAGCCAAACTGTTTTTCTTTTAGACCAAACTCTTCGGCTAATCGAATCGTCAGCACCGTTAAGGCTGCAAACACGCAATATAAAGTTGTCAGTTGCAGCATGGCGTTTAAGATCAAAGGATTTTTCTTGAGATAGCGTAGACTCTCGGTGAATTCAGCCCAAGGGTGATTTGATGCTCGATGTTCCTTTGGTTGTTTGGGTTCTTTAAACTTTATCGGCTGCATGATCGCAGCTGATAATATGTATAGTCCACCAACCACAAACTCTTGGCCATATTCTTCTCCCATCAAGCTTTTTGCCAAACTTAAAATCGGCTCTCCTACTGCAAAGCCAACAATTAAAGCTCCCATCATCGTGCTGCTAAACAGCGCATTAGCTGCCAACAAATTCTCTCGCTTCACCAATAAGGGAATGGCTGCTTGCTCGGCTGGTGCAAAAAACTGCGTCACTGTGGAAATGGCAAAAGTCAGGATTAACAAAATCAGGAACTGTCGTGGCAATAAGGGAAGACCCAGTGTCAATATTCCCCGCACAATATCTGAGCCAACCATAATCAGCTTTTTCGGCAAACGGTCAACAAAGATACCACCGGCAGAGCCGAATAAAATTGCTGGTATTGTAAACGACAGCATCAAGGTTGAGTACATTGAGTTTCGTGCCAACCCTGGAAGCGGTGGGTAGTTCTCCAGCAGAGCAATCAGCAAAACGAAGAAGACCTTATCTGCTAACTGGGACAGCAGTTGCCCAATCCACAGGAGCATAAAACCACGGTTTTTTAGCAGTGCGCCAAAGCCATTATTAACAGCAGCAGGTTCAGTTGGAAACATTTAGATACTTTCTTTGGGTAGATGGGGTATAGGGCATGGGGATAGGGAATAGGGAATAAGGGATAGTTTTTCTTGACTATCTCCTGTCACCTGTAACCTATTCCCTTCATCACTCCTCACTCTTAACTCCTGTTTACTTACTCCATTGTCCGGATTAATTTGCTTCATAGTGCTTTAACAGCATAAGCAAAAACTCAGTTGCTGTCAGACGACCTTTGGGTGGAATAATCTCAATGGACGAATCTACCCAACAACCTTGTACAGTTTGGGGAGATTTCCAAATGGATAAATGATCCACTGCTGGCTCTGCATAAAAGTTATTTTGCCCACTACCTAGCAAACATGAACTCCAATGGGTGAAATAATCATGACTCATCCGATGAATAGGAAAATTTCCCTGTAGTGGTACTCCCCATCCATCTATAGCAATAAACGCTTTGACACGACCACCCAAGAGTTGCCACAAATGTGCTGCCCCTATTGCCCCAACTACGCCAGCACTAAAGCTAATGAATATAATTGGTGATTCTAGAGAGTTGGTTAAGCGGTCGCCCAAAAACTGCAAGATGTGCAATGCTGATAAAACCAAAACGTCTTTACCCGGATAAACCAGTATGTTTGCAGGATTGTGTGCGATCGCGCCATTAGAAATCATATCTAATAATTCGACTTTAAAGCTTTCAGTTAAATCTGGCTCATGAATTCCAGGGCAAATAATTATACTCATCTGTATATTCTGAAAATTGGGTATTGGAAGAGAAATCTTTATGCCTGCACAGTCGGATGTATATCGTACTAGCAGCTTTTAGTATTAATAACTTAAATCTGCTATAGCAATCCGATTTGATTCGGAGAATTACTCGTAAGAGTAATCCAAGGAAAAAATGATCCAAAAACCGGGAAGACTCAGAGAATAATAATTGTGCAATCTGCTGTATGTCTCCAGAATCTTTAATCCAACTGAGTGATAGTCTGAGGTCGTTATACATCAAGACAGCACAAAAGCTCAAGGGAAGTGACCGACGACAATTCATGGCGGAGGTAGTTAAAACTAACGACATTGAGCGATGGCAGAAGTTGAAAAACAAATTCAACGTTTACCAAACTTGAAGAAATGGTTTGTTGAAATCTTTGCTAGCTCTGCTTAAATTCTGGATCATTTATTTCTTGGAGTACTCTAAGTTGTTTTCGACGCGGATTTTTAGTGATTAAGGCGGCCGTTCTTAATCATGTTCCATTACCGAATGGTAGTTTTTTTCCTGAGCCTTGGCCCACCTTCATTTCACAGCCTCATGTGTTTCAAATCACCCTCTCTACTGCTTGATTTGAAAATATCTACCCTTGAAAGGGTTACGAAGTGCGATCGCCGCCCTTTGTGAAAAATCTTTCAGGTTTCGACGACTGCTGACCTTGTTACACTGCGATGGCAACAGCGACGGGACAGTGTTTAGCTTTTTAGGTGTTGGTCACAAACATCCTTAATCTTTAAGATTTTGCAAAGTGTAACAAATTTAGTAAAGGATAGTATCATGTGGTGATACTATCCAAATGGAACTTAACAGTAAACACCACAAAACTTTGGATGCTCTTTTTCAAAACCCCACCAGATCCAATATTTTATGGAGTGACATAGAGTCTTTACTAATTGCTCTTGGTGCAGAGGTGTCAGAAGGAAGAGGGTCAAGAGTCCGATTTGCTCTTAATGATATAAGAGCTACATTTCACAGACCACACCCTGAAAAAGAAACTGACAAAGGCGCTGTTAAGTCGATGCGGCGATTTTTGACAGAAGCGGGGATTAAAAAAACGGGGACTGAAAATGATGAATTATAAAGGATATGAGGCAATTGTAGAATTTGACGCTGAAGCAGAAATTTTTCACGGTGAAGTAATTAATATTCGTGACGTGATTACTTTTCAAGGCAGTAGCGTAGATGAGCTAAAGCAAGCTTTGGCTGATTCAGTGGAAGATTATTTAGATTTTTGTAGAGAACGTGGGGAGGAGCCTGATAAGCCATTTTCAGGTAAATTCATGGTGAGAATTGATCCTGAACTACACAAAAAAATTGTAGTTAAAGCAAAGAAAGAGGGGCAAAGCCTTAACGCTTTGGTCGAAAAAAGTTTATGTTTGTATGCTAGTTAAATTAGCTAATTGTTAAAACTCAATAGAAACACAAATGTACGGGAAATGTCCACAATGCCAATAATTGGTTAGTTATGTAAATATCGAACCAATAAAAATGGAAAAGTAAGCGTGGGAAATGAATTCCATTGTGTTTCTTACAAATGCCCGAATCTTCAATGCAATACAGTTCTGGATGTTCAGATTGACCCTGTAGCTTTAAAAACTGACATAGTTAATGAGATAGGTAAGAAATTCGGACGATAGCTCCATTAGGTAGAAATACAATTCTCGTAACCTTGGACATTGGACATTGGGCATTAGGGCGATGCCTACGGCGGCAAGCTACGCTAATCTTGGTCAAACAGTCATGCAAATCATGTGTCGAAACATTGTAGGCTGTGGATTACAGGGTCTACAGTCTGACAATGAAAATCAACCGTCACGGACGCGCCAAAGTTCTAATACAGCCAGAGATACAGCTAATCTTCAGTCACGGTTTAGACAATAACCGTGATTGCACTTTGTTCGGTGTCTGACTATTTAGTGCCTGTAGAATCCGTGAATGCTGTACGCTACAAACTCAACATATCTACACACCCAAGGTAAACGTTAGATCGGCAGTTTTTTAAAGCTAATTTAAACAAAAATCTGCAACCTGTTACAATCGTTCAAAATTTATTAACGCTAACATTCATACTATTAATCTTACTAAAAAATAGGAAATTAAATTAGAAGAGCCAGAATTTACTAAGTTTTTCACTGTTTATGGTGATGACCAAATAGAAAAACGTTATGTCTTATCTACTAGTTTAATGGACAAAATAGTTAATTTTTGCAAGAAAACTAACAGAAATATTTATATTTGCTTTGTTAATAACATGATATACATAGCCATTGAAGAAGCAATAGAAAATAATATATTTGACCCTAATCTATATAAAAGTGTGTTAAGCTTTGCGCCTTTAAAATAATATTTTGAGACTTTCAACTTGATGTTGGTAATCGTTGAAGACTTAAATCTTGATAGACGCATTTAGCAAAAAGCTGCACCAAATTAATTTTACTGAAAACGCGGCTTTTTGGCATCTTAAGCACTTTCGCTATTCCAGCAAAATAGCAGATGCCGCATTGGTTCAATGCTCAATGCCCAATGCCCAATGCCCTACGTAAGTTTTGTATGTCTTTTGATGTATTATCTTGATTTTCACACCTATCCTATCCCCCAGGATGGGATAATAAGTTACTAGTGGGGAAATGTACAAACTATTCCCTGACTTTATATTTCTCTGCACTCTGGTTATATTGAGGAACTAATTGTGGTTGCCACGCCGGAAAAAGTACAACACACCCACGAGCATCTATCAGGTAAAGACCGTGTAGCCGTATTGCTTATGGGCTACGGCGAAGTAGAAAGCTACGAAGATTTCGCCAACTATAACGAACAGGCTTTAAATCTACTGACAGCAAAGTTCGCACCAGTACCAACCTGGATTTATCCGCCTCTGGCAAAACTTTTGGCGCTATTTGACCGCCATGAGTGGGGACACACACACCACGATTTTATCTCCCCACACAACGCCATTTTTGAACAGCAACGGGCTGGGATTGAGAAGAATTTACAAGAAAAATGGGGCGATAAGGTTCAAGTTTTCAAGGCTTTCAACTTCTGTGCCCCTTTTCTACCCAATCAAGTCTTGGCAGAAATCAAAAACCAAGGCTTTGAGAAGCTGCTAATTTACCCACTGCTGGTTGTTGATTCTATCTTTACTAGTGGTATTGCGATCGAGCAAGTTAACAACGCTCTAGTTGAGTTAACTGATGGTGGAGAACACTGGGTTAAAGCACAGCGCTACATTCCTTCTTTCTTCAACGAACCAGCTTATATCGATTTGATGGCTCATTTAGTTGAGGAGAAAATTGCTGAGTTAGCCGCAGCTTATCTACCTTCTCAAATCGGTATTGTATTAATGAATCACGGCTGTCCCCATAAAGCCAAAGGATTTACTTCTGGGATTGCCGAAAGTGAAGCAATGTACGATTTAGTTCGGGATAAGTTGATTAACCGCTATCCCTTAATCTCCGTAGGTTGGCTCAATCATGATACACCCTTAATTGATTGGACACAGCCGAACGCTGAACAAGCTGCGAATAACTTGATTCAACTGGGTGCAAAAGTGGTAATTTTTATGCCAATTGGCTTTGCCACAGAAAACCACGAAACTTTATTGGATGTACACCATATCATCCATGCTTTGGAAAAACAGCATCCTGGTACGAACTACGTGCAAATGGCTTGCGTCAACGACCATCCAGAATTTTTGGCTATGGCGGGCCAATGGGCTGATGCTCATATTGCAGAGCTGTTGTCACAAAGTTTGGCAGTTAATTCCCAACTAGCTGGGGATCACCATCACCACCATCACCACCATTAAGTAAAGTTTGAGTTTAGGAGGGTGGGCATAGCTTTGCCTACCCTAAATTTTATAGTTTACTCAATTAACACTCCTACGCTTTCAAGCGTGGAGTTTTTTGATTGAAACTAAGCTTTCTCTATGCCTGTTACTTAAGCTTGAATTTCTCTATGCCGCACTGTACTAATTTACAATTATTTTTTTAATTTATTTTCTAAGCAAAATTACGATATTATAGCAGTCGCCATCTGAGTTAGGACGTAGGATATATAGAGAAGTGATTGATTTCTGCATTCCTATGGCAAACCCTTACAGTTATGACCTACGACGAAAAGTGATAGAGGCGATTGAACTCAATGGGATGAAGCGCTCTTGAGCCAGTGAATTCTTCAACATCAGTCGTAATACCATCAATACATGGTTTCAGCGTCGGAGGGAAACGGGTGACTTTAATGCCAAAGTCAGAAAGCATCGGGGCAATGGGCACAAAATCACTGACTGGGAGAAGTTTCGAGCATTCGTAGAAACTTACGGAGACAAAACTCAGGTGGAGATGGCCCAACTGTGGGAGGGTGATATTAGCGATGCCTGCGGCGAGCTTCGCTAACGCACCATCTCACGAGGGCTGAAGAAAATCGGATTTACGCGAAAAAAAAGACCTATGGGTACAGCGAACGGAATGAGGACAAACGGCGGGAGTTTCTCCAACAGCTAGCCACTATTAAGCCTGAGTTGATTGTGTATGCCGATGAGGCTGGCATGGATGAGCGCGACGACTATGGTTACGGCTACAGCCTCCAAGGAAACCGCTTCTATGATTTCAAGTCAGGTCGGAGAACGGGGCGAGTTAATATGATTGCGGCGTTGTGTGCCCAGCAGTTACTAGCACCATTCACGATTGAGGGAGCAAGAAAGCGCCAAGTCTTTGAGACGTGGTTGGAAGTATGCCTGATTCCGGCATTAAAACCAGGGCAGAAGTTGGTGATTGACAACGCCACCTTTCACAAAGGTGGACGCATTGACCAATTGGTGCAGGCTGCTGGTTGCGAGGTCTGGTACTTGCCACCTTACTCTCCTGATCTAAATAAAATTGAGCGGTGCTGGTCTTGGCTAAAAAGTCGTATCCGCAAACAACTGAAGAACTTCCCTACCTTGCGAGCGGCGATGGAGTATGTTCTGAGTTTAGTGTCCTAACCAACCTAGCGGTTGCTATAACATCGCATATTCACTGAAATTGCAAGCTCTTTACCATAGCAGGAGCAGAATTTTTAAGTAACATTACATATTGAAAACTGAGATGCAATTTTAACTTTTTATTGATGAGAGCAACAAGCTTTGCAAAATATTTGGCTAGAAGTTTTTAAAGAGCAATACTTAACCTCACGCGAAAGTCCTCATTCACCCCAACTCAATCCTCACGCCACTTTGCTCAACAGGGGAACTTCGCCCACGCAAGTGACTTTCTTTATCAAGGGGAAGATTGGGACGGGGTACTTTTCTCTACAGTATCTGATGACATCAAGTTCGATTAATTCCTTATGATATGTTAGTACGTTGGCGTAAGCCTTCCCGTAGGGTATGCGACAGAGTAGAGTGAACGCGAATTGCATCTCTTTGAGACGCAATTCGCTTGCGGTTTGAGATTACCATGCTACGCTGTCCCTACCCTCGCAATTGACTTATATTTAAGCAATACCTTTGCCAATTTACGAGGGTAAGTTGATGTATAAACGTTCTTTTCTCTAGGGTTTGGCAAAAACAATAAGTGCTAAAAATTCCATCTAGGATTCTCGCAACGCTTTTTTTAGTGTATTGCCGCACTATAAAGGGTTTGAGCATCCAACCTAACTTGTAAGCTCAACGCTTATATATGGGTCATTTTGCCTTTTTTGCCAAAATTTTTTTAACCTCTTATTTTGGCAAAGGTATTGATTTAAGGGGACATTGTATAAGCTTTTTAACCTTTTTCAAATAGATAGTTATTTCCGTGATGCTGCTAGCTTTAATTCACTCACCATTACCATTATTGAGTCCAGGGTAGGCAAAGCTTTGCCCACCCTACAACTAATTTACGCCCCTTAGCTTGCGAGTGTTGTCAACTAAGCTCTGAGCAAATTGATCGAATCTTTGAGAGAGTTTCTCATCTACTAGCTTGCCTTCAGGACTGAAAGCACCCCAAGCTTGCCCGATCGCAATTTGTTCGGGAATCACCCAACCGTGTACCCATCGTACAATTAGCCGTAGGTCATTTAAAGCGTTGCTATTAGACTGACCACCCAAGACACTAATTAATCCTGTCACTTTATCAGACAGTTGCTCAAAGCTCATCAAATCCAAAGCATTTTTCAGGACACCACTAACGCCACCATGATACTCAGGTGTCGCTAAAATTAACCCATCAGCCTGACTAACTGTATCTTGCAACCGCTGAACATCTGGATACTCTGGATACTCCTTTGCGCCAGTACAAAATGGTAAGTGCAACTGCCGTAAATCGAGAATTTCTACTTCTGCGCCTACAGCTTCAACCCTTTGTGCTGCGACTTCTAAAGCAACCTGGGTATAAGAATTGGGCCTTAAACTACCACCGATGCCAATAATTTTCACCATAATTAATCCACAAACTACTAACTAGCTACTATTATCAGATTTCTTAAAAAGCGGAATCGTTATGACTATGTTTATATTAGCGATTTATACTGGAATGTGTCAAATTGAGATCAAGGGGATTGGGGATTGGGAATTGGGTATAAGAGGCAGAGAATTGGAAAGGTAGAGGGGAAAACTTACTGCAACTTCTTCTCCCCTGCTCCTCATTCCCAGTCCCCAGTCGCTTGTGTGCAAGTTAGACTAGATAAGAAAAGTGTAATTTCCAGTTATTACAATTTTTGATAGAAGAATAGGCATAAAACCAGCGCTTAACTTGTGCCAGCAGACAAAGGGTAATTATTATGACAAATTTGGGAAAAAAAGCATTGATAAAAAGGCAGTCTTCAAAGCGCGTTGCTTGGTTTGGTGCGTTGACGCAGCCCGCCGTAGGCATCGCTGCTAGTCTGATTATGCTGCCAGGAATTTTTGGAAGTACTCCTGTGATGGCACAAAAAGCAGAAACCACCTCCCTAAACTATGGTGACTTGATCGAGAAAGTGAAGGCGGGAGAAGTCCAGAAAGTAGAGCTTGACGAAACCGAACAGCTAGCAAAGGTTTATCTCAAGGGGCAAAAAGATAATACACCACCGCAACAGGTGAGACTTTTGGCGCAAAACACAGAGTTAATCAACATTCTCAAAGACAAGGATGTTGATTTTGGCGAAGTTTCCTCTGCTAACAGTCGAGCGGCTGTTGGGCTGTTGCTCAATTTGATGTGGATTTTGCCATTGGGGGCTTTAATGCTATTGTTCCTCCGGCGCTCTACTAATGCTTCTAGCCAAGCGATGAATTTCGGCAAATCCAAAGCTCGCTTCCAAATGGAGGCAAAAACTGGAGTGAAATTTGAAGATGTCGCCGGGGTTGAAGAAGCTAAAGAAGAACTTGAAGAAGTTGTGACTTTCTTGAAACAGCCGGAAAGATTTACTGCTGTAGGCGCACGGATTCCCAAAGGTGTGCTATTGATTGGCCCCCCTGGTACTGGTAAAACTTTACTAGCAAAAGCGATCGCAGGTGAAGCTGGTGTACCATTCTTTAGTATTTCCGGTTCGGAATTTGTGGAAATGTTCGTAGGCGTGGGTGCATCTCGCGTGCGCGACCTCTTCAAGAAAGCCAAAGAGAATGCCCCTTGTCTAATATTTATCGATGAAATTGACGCAGTAGGTAGACAACGGGGTGCTGGGATCGGTGGTGGTAACGACGAGCGCGAACAAACCCTCAACCAACTGCTCACCGAAATGGATGGTTTTGAAGGTAACACAGGGATCATTATTATTGCAGCCACTAACCGCCCAGATGTTTTAGATACAGCATTACTCAGACCGGGACGATTTGACAGACAAGTGATGGTCGATCCACCCGATCTTAAAGGACGACTGGAAATTTTGAAAGTCCACGCCCGCAATAAGAAAATCGATCCTAGCGTATCATTAGAAGCGATCGCTCGTCGCACCCCTGGTTTTACTGGTGCAGACTTAGCTAACTTACTCAACGAAGCCGCCATTCTCACCGCCAGAAGACGCAAAGAAGCAGTTACTCTTTTAGAAATTGATGCTGCTGTAGACCGAGTTGTTGCAGGTATGGAAGGTACCGCCTTAGTAGACAGCAAGAGCAAGCGCTTGATTGCCTATCATGAAGTTGGACACGCTTTAGTAGGCACATTGCTCAAAGACCACGATCCCGTACAGAAAGTTACATTAATTCCACGGGGACAAGCGCTCGGATTAACTTGGTTTACTCCCAACGAAGAACAGGGATTAATTTCGCGTTCCCAACTTAAATCGAGGATTACTGCTACTTTGGGTGGTCGCGCCGCCGAGGAAATCGTTTTTGGTAAGCTAGAAGTGACCACAGGTGCAAGCAATGACTTGCAACACGTGACAGGGATGGCGCGGCAAATGGTGACACGCTTTGGGATGTCAGAATTAGGCCCATTGTCCTTGGAGAATCAGAGTGGAGAGGTATTTTTAGGGCGCGACTGGATGAATAAATCAGACTATTCCGAGGAAATTGCTGCCAAAATTGATTCACAAGTGCGCCAAATTGTTAGCAATTCCTATATTAAGTCCAAAGAACTGTTGGAAGAAAACCGTGTAGTTTTGGAGCGTTTAGTAGATTTGCTGGTAGAACAGGAAACAATTGAAGGTGATGTATTCCGCAAAATTGTTGAGGATTATGTTCAGGTAGCCGATGAACAATTGGCTGTATCTCATTAAAAATATGAGTGGTAAATAATGTAGAGACGTAGCAGTGCTATGTCTCTACAAGGGTTCTGGATGACGCATATTTAATTTAACTAGATGGCTATTAGCGAATAGGCAAAAGCTAATACTCCATTACTTAAAAGCCTGGTTTTGATAGAGAAGCCGGGTTTTTTTACCCTTCAATTTAAGATTAACCGTTCGTAAATACTTACCCAAGCTTAACTTATACAGAGTCGCTTGACATCACTTCGTAGTGCGTAGGCGTAGCCCGTCGTAGACATCGCAAAGTTTGAGTAGAATTGGATAGTAATAACAAATCCAAAGCGAAAAAGTAGCGTATATCAATGCTGCAATCCATCGAGTAGCGCATTGAATGTATTATTAATAATCTTCTACCAGCAACGGCTGTTTACCACTTACTGTACAGACTGATTCTATTTTCGGAATAAATTCGTTGAGTGCCTTCACTAATTTATACACCGTTGTACATGGATTGTCTTTGGCTGGAATGTGAGGATTATATTGTTTAAGAAGATTTTCAGCATTTCTAATAGCAATAGATTGCTTCTCAAATAGCTCATCATAAATCGTTTCGCTATTCTTCTGGTATGTCCTACCAAATAAAGAAGTTAACTTCTTCAGATAATCACTTCGAGGAATACCAGTATTGAGAAATTCAAAATGTAAAACATACCATAATTCAAATGATTCATTAGAGTAAGCTACTTTAAACCCCTGATCTTCAGCATTTTTAATAGCGTTATTAAAATCTTCTGTAGTCCAAGAATCACGATCAAATACACACCAAACTTGATCATAGTCTTCTTGCTTATTCAGTTCCTTGGCGCTTTGAACTAGTTTGCTGGGATTTTCTCCTAAACTCTGTACGTCTATTTCAGCAACATTTTTAGGAACACGAAAACTCCTAAAGTAGTTAGGTTCAGTTTTCGCTCCTTCACATACGATTAAGAATCTCTGCTTGACTTCCCTAGTATTAACTTTTCTCGGTGAATATCCACGAGAGTTTGCCTTTCTTTTAGACATGATGAGAGTCAATTAGATGATTCAAATTGCCGATGTACGGAATTGCGCCATATCTACCTTGAATATAATCACTCTCAAATGAAGCATCGTTACTTATATTGTATTCTGCTAAAGAGTACAAATCTGTTGCACCATACCTATTCTTTTCAGTAAACCAAATTTGATCTCTACGAAAAAGCTTATTGTTAAGCAAATTGGTATCGTGAGTCATAAATATTAACTGAGCATTATTTGGATTCGTTTCGTTAGAATTAAATCATTCCACAATTGCACGACTGAGCAAAGGATGAATTCTAGCATCGAATTCATCAATAATTAGAACTTTACCGTTTTTTAGTGTATCAATAAGAGGCCCTGCCAAAGCAAAGACTTTTTGAGTTCCTTCAGATTCTTGATTGTCTAAATCAAATATCTCTGTAGATACAGGATTTCCTTCGATATTAAATTTTTGGTGCATAGTTTGAACTGATGTTACTTTTGTCATTCCATTTTTTATAATGTATTTTTTTATTTCATCAGGCAATTCTTTAGGAAAAGAATCAGCAGTAATTTCACTTTCCTCTACCTTGACATCGCCAAATCCTAAATCTAATTTTTTGAGCAACTGAAAAATTTCATTTTTATTTTTATTATTCGTTAAACAACTAATTGTGTATCCTTTATAGCCACTATCATCTAAACCAGAGACAAGTTTGACTCTGTTTGCCAGCCAATCCAAGATTTTCTCTGCAATCTGGACATTAAATTGAGCAGATACAGACAAAAAGAGAGCATTATGCCTTGTTTTCTGCTGAATACCATCAGCTTTATATGTTTTAGAAACACTAATTTTGTTCAGTTTGCGCTCAAAAAGTTTAGTTTCTTTTGACTTAGGGACATAAAATAACCATTCAGAGATAACTTTGTCACGAGTTGCCTCGAATCCATATCTATATCTCTTGCCATTCATTAAAAATACTATTTCAAAAAAAGATGGTTTAGCTTCGGTTTCAGTGCTGAGTTTAAATCGCTCAACATCTATTTTTTCCGTACTTTGAGTCTCTTTAGAAGAATTAATCATAAACCATCTCATGAAACCTAAAGCTGTAGCTAGGTTACTTTTACCACTAGCATTTGCACCGTATATTGCGCCGCTTTTAAGTAGTTTTAAATCATCATCTATTTCAAAAACGTTGTTTTCGTCGAGCTTTTTGTCTTTTGCGACAAGGTCAGCTGCCACCATACTAAAGGTGACTTGCTCTTTAAACGATCTGTAGTTACCGATACTAAATTCAATAAGCATAGCATGAAGTTTAGGCTTCAGACAGAAATCTGTGAATAAATAGTAATTTACTGCCTTAAGAGTAGCAATAATTGGTTGAAGATGCTAAATTAAAAGATTGTTTTTATCATGTACAAATGTACTGTTATTAAGGTATGCAGCATAATAAACGCTCACACCGGACGATTGGCGGTTTTGTTGCAAAAACTGATGTTAGATACTTATAAGTGAAGCAAATGTTTATGTACAATAAAATTACTTAAGATAAATTAGCAAGTTCAATACCGGAATTGTGCGAAAAATTGTCCACAAAAGCAACGTAATGTAACTTAAACCTAAACTTCATTAGATACCAAGCAATTGCAGAGATGATACCTGGTAAGTGTTCGTCTCACAGGCGGATGTCCTTAAATCTTAATTTAACTAGGTTGTTAAGCCAGTTGCAACAGCGATCGCACAATCAAGCATCATTTACCTCTAAACTGAATTGAGCAATTTCCCAAGCTTTTTGGTACAGTATTCTAGAAAATCCATATCACGAGAATGGGCGTTCGCCTTTGGCGTTGGCTGTGCCATCGCTCAAAAGCAATTGCCAGTTTATTGCTCAGAATCAAGAATGCAGTTGCTATGATCAAACGCCTGCTTGTGGTCGAGTCTCCCGGAAAAGTTAAAAAACTCAGTCAAATTCTGGGTTCGGATTGGAAAGTTCTAGCCAGTTGTGGTCATATCCGAGAACTCAGCAATGAAGGGGACGATTCTTTGGGCTTCGTCATGGACGGCGGTAATGTCCGGTGCAATTACGTCCCGCGTGACCAACGAGCGAAAGAAACAATTCAAAAGCTCAAGTCTGCGGTGAGGCAGGTTGATGAAGTTGTCTTAGCAACTGACCCAGACCGGGAAGGTGAGACAATCGCTTGGCATCTCAAAGAAACGCTGGGTTTAAGGGAACCGAAACGAGTAATTTATACTGAGATTACAGCATCGGCGGTGCAAAGTGCGATCGCTAATCCTAGAAAGCTAGACCAAAACTTAATCGGTGCTGGGTTGTGCCGAGATTGCCTAGATAAGTTGGTAGGTTATAAAGGTAGTCCTTTAGTTTGGGCATTGAATAACGGCGCTAAGAGTGTTGGCAGAGTCCAGAGCGCGACTTTACACTTAATTTGTCAGCGAGAAAACGAAATTCTGACTTTTGTCCCCCAAGATTACTGGAGTGTCTGGGTAGATTATGCTGAAGGATTCCGGGCTTTTTACAAAGGTACGGTCGATTCTGCAAAAGATGCAGCAGAGCAAGAAGCTGAAACTCATGATGATGCAAAGGTAGGTAATAGTCCAGAAACACCAGAATCTAAACGTGTTCTTTCTGAAGCAGAGGCTACACGTTTAGTTGAAGAAGCACAGCGACATCCTCATCAGGTGATTCATTTTGAAGGAAAAATCGTTAACCGCCAGCCACCACCACCCTTTACAACTTCCAGCCTTCAGCAAGCAGCTGGTTCAAAGTTGAGGTTTGCTCCTGATAAAACTATGGTTGTTGCCCAAAAGCTTTATGAAGCAGGGCTAATAACATATATGCGAACAGACTCAGTAATGTTGAGTCCAGAATTTTGTGCCAGCGCCCGTAAATGGTTGGAGCAAAATGATCCGCAGAATGTTCCGCCGCAAGTCGCCAAGCATCGCAGTAGCAAATCGGCTCAAGAAGCACATGAAGCGATTCGTCCCACGGATGTATTTCGTCCCTCAGTTCAATTGCGCTCTCAACTTCCTGATGATGAGTTTAATCTGTATGTGATGATCTGGAAACGGTCAATTGCTTCTCAGTGTCGTGCTGCCCAATTGCGTAAAACTCTGGTAATTACTCAATCTGGTTCTCTACTGTGGTCAGCCAGAGGGCAAGTAATTGAATTTTACGGTTATGCTCGGTACTGGAACAATCTTAGCAAGGATAGTATTTTACCTTCATTACAACAGGGACAAACATTGAAACTGGAGAATGCGGGACATGAGAAGAAGCAGACCCAGCCACCACCGCGTTATAGTGAACCAAAATTGGTGCAATTGATGGAACGTAAAGGAATTGGTCGCCCAAGTACTTATGCTCCTACTATCGCTACTTTAAAAAAACGCAATTATGTCGAGTTGAAAAAAGACCATCTGCAACCGACAGCGTTAGGGTTAGAAGTTGATGCGTTTTTACTCAAAGCACTGCCTGATTTACTAGAGGCGGAATTCACAGCGAAAATGGAAGATGCCCTTGATGCAATTTCCGAAGGAAAGAATTCTTGGCAGCATTATTTAACTAGTTGGAATCAGAATTACTTTGTACCAGCACTTTCCAAAGCTAAAACTGTAGTTGCGAGTTCCCCAACAGGTAAAGCTAATGTGATAAGCGAGCGCAAATATGAAACTTCTAAGACTCGATGCCCTGAGTGCAAAAATTTTCTCGCCAAAATTCCGAGTAGTAAGGTCAAAAAGAAATATTTCCTCAAATGCACAAAAGGCTGTGATGTAGTGCTATTTTGGAGCGATTTTAACAAAACTTGGCAGCCACCACAAACTAAAGCAGTCCAAGCTGAGAATCAACAAAAGCCTCCTGTAAAGATGACGGCATATCCCTGCCCAGTATGTAAAAAACCTCTGGAAGAGTACAGTTATATCAAAGAGGGGCAGAGTAAGACACTGTTGCGATGTTCTGACTCGCAACAGCGTCAGGATACCAAACATAAAGATGTGGCTTATTTCAGTACGCAAAAAGGGTGGTGGAGTCCTAAGTTTGGGGAGTTAGGAGTTAAGAATTAATAACTCATCACTTCTAATTCCTGACTTTATTTACCTTACGCGCAAGTTCTGCGATGTTCATCTGCTCGTAGTGTTCAAAGGGTTGGTGAATCCAGGGGTTGTCAGCCAAGTAATCCACATAATAATCAGGTGCTATAACCGAACAAGCTTTATACCAAAGTACAGCAGTACGAATTTCCTCAATTGGGGAATCATTATTTTGCTTAAGCCAAGGTATAGTCTGTTGGAGTGTGATCCCAGAATCTACTAAGTCATCCACTAGGAGAATGCGCGAACCTAACTTTTCGGCAGTCATTGTCAAGTGGCGGGAGAAAATTAAATTATTTCTTTTTTGCTTGCCAGTGCCACTGTAAGATGAGGCTGCTAAAATTGCCAGTGGCTGCTGGTATATACGGGAAAGAATATCTCCAATTCGTAGTCCTCCTCTGGCAAGACAGATAATCTGGTTGAATTCCCAACCGGATTCATAAATCTGAATAGCCAGTTGTTCAATTTTTTGGTGATAATCTGACCAAGAAACATAAAGGTCTGGCATAAGTCTAACGGGAGTTATAGATAGCTAGTATTGAAGGCGATGTCTACGATGGTCACTGAGCTTGCCCAAGTGCGGGTTACGCCTATGCAAACTTTTTATCAAAGCAGAATTCAGGAGTCAGGAGCCAGAATTCAGTTGGGGAATTCTGTGCGAGTGGCGAATGAATAAACGGCGTTTTTGCATCCCCACTAAATTAAAAATTTAACGGTCTACAATTAGTGGTGGGTCTGAATCCCGCACTTTCTTGTTCTGACTCCTGAATTCTGACTTCTGGATTCTTCGTTCAATTTAATATGAGTGCAAGTTATTATGAACGATTCTGCTGCTGATGGCGATGCCCAACGAGATCCTCAGAGTGAAAAACTCGACTTAAAAACAAAACTGGCTTACGGTGCAGGAGATTTAGGCCCGGCAATTACTGCAAATATCTCCGTCTTTTATCTACTGATTTTCTTTACCAGTGTCGCTGGTATCCCTGCGGGTTTAGCTGGCACTATTTTAATGATTGGCAAAATCTGGGATGGCATAAACGATCCGCTTGTCGGGTTCCTGACTGATAAAACGAAATCTCGTCGCTGGGGCCGTCGTCTTCCCTGGATGTTTTATGGAGCAATCCCTTTTGGAGTTTTCTTTTTCTTGCAGTGGATTGTACCGCAATTTGGTGCAAATCAGAGTGAGAATATTTGGCCGCTGTTCTGGTATTACGTAGCGATTGGGATTGTATCTCAGTCCTTTTATACGGTTGTGAATTTGCCTTATACGGCGATGACTCCAGAACTAACTCAAGATTACGACGAACGCACTAGTCTTAACAGCTACCGTTTTACATTTTCCATTGGTGGCAGTATTGTGTCGTTGATTTTAACGCAAATTGTTTTTTCATTGATTGCCGATCGCCAACAACGATATCTCTTTTTAGCAGCAATTTGTACTGTAATTTCGATTTTAGGATTATATTGGTGCGTTTTTGGAGTCCGCGATCGCATCTTGGCTTTTGAGGCCAAACGCATCCAAACTGAAGAACCTGCATCTCTCCCCTTTTTTGAACAGCTAAAAATTGTCTTCAGCAACCGACCTTTTTTATTTGTTATTGGTATATATCTTTTTTCTTGGCTAGGTGTGCAAATTACAGCCAGCATTATTCCCTATTTTGTAGTTAATTATATGGGTATAAAAGAATCAGATGTGCCTCCAGTACTGATTGCAGTTCAAGGAACTGCTTTATTGATGCTATTTGTCTGGGGGGCGCTAAGTAAAAAAATCGGAAAAAAAGTTGTTTATTTTTTGGGAATGAGTTTGTGGATTATAGCAGCTGCCGGACTATTTTTCTTACAACCTGGTCAAATAGTTTTAATGTACGTAATGGCTGTCATGGCTGGTATTGGTGTATCCACAGCTTATCTAATTCCCTGGTCGATGATTCCAGATGTAATTGAATTAGATGAACTCCAAACTGGACAACGCAGAGAAGGCATTTTTTATGGGTTCATGGTTTTGCTGCAAAAATTTGGTTTGGCTTTGGGGCTATTTTTGGTGGGAAATGCTTTGCAAGTAGCCGGTTTTAAAGAATCTATAGCCGGAAGACCACTACCTATTCAACCAGAATCAGCACTGTTTGCTATTCGCGTTGCTGTTGGGCCCATACCGACAGTTTGTTTGATTTTCGGTTTAATCTTAACGTATTTTTACCCAATTACCCGTGAGATGCACGCTGAAATTATGCTGAAACTCAAAGAACGGCAGGAGAAGTAATGTTTTGTTGTCATTTCTCTCCACTTGCAGAAATGTGCCCAATCCAACATGAGTATTGATAGAAGTTAGTCAATCAGCTTTTGCTAAAAACTTTTGAAGTGATTGAGAGTTAGAAAATGGCACAAACAACGACCGTAACAGCAACTGGCGACAATAACATTGATGGTTTACTCAAAGGGGTGAAGTGGGCATCTCCCTCAGTAAGCTTTAGATTCACTGACAGCATCGATGACTATGAGTCTGATTATCGATACCGTGCGATTCATGCAGTTAACTTCCAAATGCTAAACCCAACCCAGCGAGCTGTTGCGCTAAGATGGATAGGGCAAGGGGGAGAGTACTACAATGTCTCCAATCTCAGTCCATTTGAACTGACTAGTGCTAGCGATCGCGATGCAACTATTCGCTTGGCAATGTCAGACGTTCTTGGGATAATATCAGCAGACACAGCCTTCGCTTATCCCCCTGCAAACACTGTCCAAGCAGGCGACGCTTGGTTTAACACAACCCATTACAACAACCCGGTCGTCGGTAACTATGCTTACTACACCTTCGGTCATGAGCTTGGTCATACACTAGGTCTGAAGCACGGTAATCAGACTGACGGTGTTAGCAATGTCGCCATGAACTCCGATCGCGACTCGATGGAGTTTTCAATCATGACCTACCGCTCGTATGTGGGGGCACTGGCAAACAGCGTATCGAACGAAACCTGGGGATATGCACAGTCGCTAATGATGTACGACATCGCAGCGATCCAGCAGATGTACGGTGCATGGTTTGGCTACAACTGTGACAACACGACTTACACCTTCTCAACCACCACCGGGGAGATGTTCGTCGATGGTATCGGACAAGGAACACCGGGTGATAACCGTATCTTCCGCACGATCTGGGATGGTGACGGGATTGATAGCTACGATTTCTCTAATTACACCACTAATCTAGCAATCGACCTGACACCAGGCGGTTGGTCTGACCTTGATGTGGGTGGCAACTTCCAACGCGCCGATCTTGGTAGCGGTCATTATGCCCGTGCCCAGGTGTTTAACGCGCTTCAATACAACGGTGATGTTAGATCGCTGATCGAAAACGCTAACGGCGGTTCGGGTAATGACACAATTAGCGGCAACAGTGCTAATAATGTTCTGACTGGAAACGATGGCATGGACATCCTAGTTGGAGGTTTTGCCAATGATAGCCTGACTGGTGGTGCAGGTGCTGATACCTTTGTTTTTAACTCTCTATCCGAAGGGATTGATACGATTACAGACTTCGCCTACTGGGATGTGGATAAGATTCAGGTTTCTGCTAGTGGGTTCGGCATTGGGGTAGGTGATTACAATAAATTCTTCTTCGAGAGCTACACAGGATCTTTGTACTTTGATGGAACCCAATTTGCATCGATACAGCAAAACTCTGGTTTTGTCCCTATACTTGACATCAACATTGTCTAAAGGGGTTAGTTGCAGGTAGACGTTATAGAAAACAGCTAAAGTAGGGTGGGCATTGCTCACCTACATTTATGTCTTAATTTGGAGTTAAATTATCCTCTTATATTAATACTTGGTTACTACGGAAGCTGCTACAGACTGCGCAAAACACTGAAACGTCAAGGCAGAAGCTCTTACAGGGAATACAGAAGTTGCTACAGACTGCGCGAAACACTGAAACGTCAAGGCAGAAGTTAATTTTTAACTTGCTTAACTTTATTATAATTGCGATCGCACCAATTACAGTCTCCAAACATCAAAGAGCCGTAGTGTGACACTTGAGATTGAAGAAAGGTAAAATATTTCGTACAAAAGCTAGGTTAACGGAGTTCAGAGGTAGATTCATCCGGTTCAAATACTCGTTAACAGAGTTCAAAGGCTGAACAAGCCTTTGAACTGCAATATGCTTAGAATAAGTCTTTGTTCTCTTCCCTGCTCCCCTAACTCCTGCTTCTTTCACGCTCATATCAGTTTTGCTTAAAGGAATAAAGCCATGACTCAAGCTTTACGCAAACTAGTTACATTCAACGAATTTGTTGCTCAGTACCCAGACAACACACAAAGACGTTATGAACTCCATGATGGAGTAATTGTTGAGATGGCACAACCAACAGGCGACCATGAAGAGGTTAGAGGATTTTTGATCAGAAAACTGAGTGTAGAATTTGACCGCTTAAATCTTCTCTATCTCATCCCAAAAACAGTATTTGTCAAACCACTTGAAAACGAATCAGCTTATTCACCAGATGTCCTTATACTAAATCAGCCTAATTTAATAAATGAACCTCTATGGAAAAAAGCATCTACTGTAAGTCAAGCTGCATCCATTCCTTTCTGCTCACCAATACGCGCACAACGCTCACACTCTGGTGTATACGATTTTTTATGTGAAATATGCCATTTCATGCAGAGCATCATTTGTACGCATCAATTCCGTTCCACGCGCTACCAAAAGCACATCAGCAATTGAGCAAACACTTTACCCACATTGAACCTGGATATCTGAAAGTAAACTGGGATATTATCACTAATTCGTAATTGGGCATTGGGCATTGAGCATGGAAAAGAGACAAGGCAGAGACTTGTTCAATAATTCCTCCTTATCCCCCTTGTCCCCATTCCCCATTTTCTTTGATTTTAATTTGCTTTAGACTCGACCTGAACGCACCTTTATCAGATCATGAAGAATGATAAAAAAAAACGAGTATAGACAAACATGATAAAAATGCTAGCTGAAAATTTGATAGGAATTGAAACAAGCTTACAAATTAATTGGGTTTGGCTAAATGCCAGCTTAGAGTTTGCTAGTTGGGCACTTTTCTCACTTTTACTTGCTGAAGTCTTGAGAGACAGTTACCATGCTTTGTGTCACCAAGTCAATTGGCTTGCTAAATGGCACAACAAGCACCACATGGCTTATCGCCGCGATTTATCGATAGTTTCCCTGAAAGTTTATCAAGAATCTCAGCTTTATCACGACATTTTAGAATCGAGTTTACTGCTGGTGGTATTGATAGTCATTGCCTTAATTATCCAGCATAAGGGGTTATGGCTGGGAGTAGCTTACGCTTGCACCTTTTTGTATGGCGCGTCTGTGCGATATTTTCAAGGAAAAATTGATACAGATTACAACCACCTACCTGGTCCTTTAGAGACAATTCCATCCATTTGGTGGGTAAATCGGTCTTACCATTGGCGGCATCATTTTGATAATGTTAACGCTTACTACAGTGGCGTCTTTCCCCTAGTGGATAAAATTCTTGGTACAGGACTATCTCTTAAAGGTAAAACCATTGCTTTAACCGGAGCATCAGGAGCGTTAGGGCAAGCGTTGGCGGCTGAACTTGTAAAGAATAATGCTAAAGTCGTGGCATTAACCACTAATCCAGAAAAATTAGTAGAGCAAGTTGGGGTAAAGGTGGTTTGCTGGCAGTTGGGCAACGAAGCCAATCTGAAGGATAGTTTAGAGAAAGTAGATATTTTAATTATCAATCACGGAGTTAATGTCTATGCCAGCCGCACACCGGAGGCTATCAACTCCTCTTATGAAGTGAATACCTTTTCAGCATTGCGATTGATAGATATATTTTCGACAACTGTAACAGGCCCACAAGCAAAAGCAACCAAGGAAATCTGGGTAAACACTTCTGAAGCTGAGGTTTCTCCAGCACTGAGTCCGCTTTATGAACTCAGCAAAAGAGCGTTAGGAGATATTGTTACCCTTAAACGTTTAGACGGAGATTGTGTAATTCGCAAGTTAATTCTTGGCCCATTTAAGAGTCAACTTAATCCTTCTGGAGTGATGTCTGCACAGCAAGTTGCTCGTGCGATCTTATTTTTCGCCCGACGAGACTTCCGAAATATTATTGTGGCAATAAATCCTCTTACTTATCTGCTGTTTCCCTTAAAAGAAACTAGTACATCGCTATACTATCGACTCTTCAGCCGCACAGCAAAAAGCGAACAGGACTTAGGCAAGCAATAGTCAAAAAGAATGATTTTCAGGTAGGGGCAATTCCAGGGCAAACGCATCTAAATTACTCTTATAATTACTTATAGTTAAGTAATTTTTATTTCTAACTACTAACCCGAAGGTCACGTTGTTGAGGGATGAGATGGATGCTGTCGTGCCGACGAAGGATAATATTCAATTGCTCTGCTCTTCAGCACTTGTGATTAACGGGCACGGATCGAAAACCGTTAATGACAGCATTGACATTGAGAATCACATTCTGTTGACACCGCACAGGCTTGAGGTTCCCTACGTGCTTTCGATGGACTTCTCCATTGAATCGCATTTGCGCCAGGGTTTTCTTCCTTGGGTTCACAACGGAGCCTGGACGGTATATGGACTGCGCTACGGGACGAGCCACGCGCCCAATGTCATTATTCAGCCGTGGAGCGATGGCGAATTGCTGTCTTTCTCAAGGCAGATCAGCAATGACCCTGAGTTATGGTCTAAAATCGATGGCATGTCTGGATATTACCCTGAACGAGACACCAGTATGTGCCTTATCTTGAGAACTCCTGACGGCACACTTTCATATCTTGATTGGAAGATGTCTGCGAAATGCTTCGAGGAGATTGGTGCTAACCGTCAACTAACTGGCACATTCAAGGGCTATGTGCCAATCTTCCTCTACGCTCCGCAGGTCGCGAAAGTGAAGATCCTTAGCCGGACAACGCTGAATGAGATCATGGACAGCGTGGGAAGGATCGCGGGGAACCGACTCCTACTCTTGGCGACCTGCAACACAGGGCAGAACAACCACCACGTAAGCTTCGTCAGGGATTGGATATCGATCCATCGTGCCGTAACGCTTGGGGCAGAATCGTGCGATACGAGTTCCGTCGGATGAAAGATGTTCCTTGTCGTATGTAGGACTTCACGAAAGCAACAGCGATCGCTACGCTCCTGCAAAGTAAGTTTATCGTTTTTTAATCGCCATCATCCGAACTCCACCATTAGGAGCAAGGGTAAATCCACGTCGTTGCAGTTTAATAGGTTTATTTTCTACTAAGGTAAGTTGATAATTAGATAAAACTGTTGCAAGGACTAATTTGATTTCCAACAAAGCAAGGGCATATCCTAAACAGCGCCGACTTCCGCCACCAAAAGGAATGAACTCCCAAGGAGAATACTGGCGTCTTAAAAAACGTTCGGGATTAAATTGTTGAGGATTAGGATACAAGTCTTCCCGGTGATGCAAAAGGTAAATACTTGGCATTAAAGTTGTATTAGGAGCAAACTGGTATCCGGCAATATTTATGGATGATTTGGTAATGCGTGGGAAAAGCACTGGCAAGACTGGATACATCCGCAAGGTTTCTTGGCAAACTGCGTTTAAGTAAGGAAGTTGGGCAATTTCCATTGGGTTAGGATTTTCTTCCAGGCTGTCGAGTTCTTGCTGCAATTTTAAGAGAACATCTGAATTTCGGTGAATTTGATAAAAAGCCCATGCTAGCGTTGTTGCAGTAGTTTCATGTCCAGCAAATAAAATTGCCAGCAATTCATCCTTTAATTCATCGTCGGTCATTGCTCGCCCATTTTCATCCCGTGCTGCCATCATCAAGCTCAGAATATCACCCTGGCTCTGATTGTTCTTTGTTCTTTTCTCTTCAATTTCTGCTTGAAGTAACTGATAAGCATACCTTTGTTTACTTTTCATCTGCCCCCAAGGAGTCCATTTTCCCCAATCTTGTTGCAAGAATGGCAAAAATAGCATACTGGAGCGCAAAGGAGAATCAGTCATATCTAACCAACTAGTAAGAAGAGGTAAAATTAGTTGATAGCGTTCCCCTTCACTTAAACCAAAGACAATTTGTAAAATTACTTCTAGACTAACTTTCTGCATGGCAGAACGAGCCACAAAAGGTTGACCGATTTGCCATTGACTGGCGATTTGCTCGGTAACTAAGCAGATTTGTTGAGCATAAGTCTGTAGCCTTTCTCCATGAAAGGGGGGCATTAATAATTTTCGTTCTCGTCGATGGCGGGCACCATCCATTAACATCAGAGAATTTCGCCCAATCAAAGGCTCTGCAAGTTTATTAGCACGACCAATATCAAATTTAGAATCTTGACTGAAAATTTCTTGAATGGCTTGGGGATGGCTAAGAATTACATAATAACCAAGTCCACCCAGTTGCATGGAAAAGATGTCTCCATACTCTTGACTATACTTTTGCTGAAATCCAATCGGATCGGCAATCCATCCGATTAGTTGCCACCACGAAGGGCTAGTAATGCAATTCGGTAATTGACTAAGCATAGTATTTACCTGTAGATTCCACACTTAAATAGGAGCTTTCAAAATTTTTTCCAAAATATCAACTGTTTCAAATACAGCCTGGTTATTAAGGGTGTTGAGATTAGCCCGGTAGTGAGAATAGTTTTCTGGTTGAATTAGCTTTTCGACAGCCCGCTCAATATTGTGAAAATTAGAAATTACAATCCCGAGTTCTTTATCCGTAATCCATTCACAAGAGAGTCTTTCCTGACTCATAGTGAAGAAATTGCGTTCTGTAATCACAGGTAACTTCATCGCCGTAGCCTCGCTGAGGCTACCAGGCCCTGGCTTACCAATAAAAAAATCGGCAAGATGCATATAATAAGGAATGTCTTCAGTAAAGGTAGTGACAAACCGCTTCTGAAAACCTTGACTTTGACGGAGTGCTGAAGCTAACTCTTCATTTTGCCCGCAAAGAAAAATGAGTTGGAGCTTGTCTTGAAAACATTCGAGACGTTGGGCAATTTCGAGTATAACCTTAGAGCCATAACCGCCAAACAGAACCAATCCAGTGGGCAAATCTGGATCTAGATCCAAGCGTTGTCTTTCGCTTCGGCGATCAACAGTAATGGGATCGTAGAATCGGGGATTAATCACCAATCCTGATGTGCGGAAGATTCGCTTTTCCTGATGCCCCAACGCGCGCGCTTGTTCGACTGCCTGTTCAGTAGGACAGATTAAGAATTGCTCCTGTGGCTCTATCCAGAAATGAGGAGGAGAATCCGCAAAATCCGTAAGAATAGTGACGAAGGGTGTTGTGGGTATTGCTTTTTGTAAGCTTTCCCTGAGTACTCGGTTATAAAATGGAATGCAGGATACTACTAAATCCGGCTGATTCTTCCGCCAGTGACTTTCAAGCAGAGCTATCAGCTCAGAAGAATTTTGACGAATGTTTGCCTTTGCCAAAGTCCGAAGTAATGGAAATAACAGAATGAGGAATGTCCAGCCTTTTTTTAGTACCAGGTTGTAGATATCATTTCCATTCTTACCAGTCATTTTATAGAACATATCCGCTTGCTCTATATTTTCAATTTCTTCAATATTGACTAGCTTAGGTTGCCAGTTCGGCTGTTGCTTCTTGATGACTTGGGACAAAGCATTTGCTGTGCTGCGGTGTCCACCACCACCACTATAAAAAATCAAATCTATTCTTGTCATCCAGTGGCCTCTTCAAAAATGACTTTGGGAAAACCTATTATTTCACAGTTCACTTTTAGGAATTTCCTCACGAAATTCTATGCCTAATTGCATAGTTTCCACTACCAAATCACGTAAATCTCGATTGAGTGCTACAGCACCTTGAGAGCCAAACCAACGGTCAAAAATAGCGACATATCGCTGATTCCCATTGATAAATCCTTGCATGAACTTTACCAGAGAATAATTGACTGTATCCAAGAATTTGGAGTTATCTTCTGGCACCATGCAAGCGATACCTTCTCGTGAATAGGGGCGATCGGGTACGATCGCAAAAGTATCTGGATTTTTTTGCTGTTCCAGCCATGCCTCTAAAAGAATGCTATCGGATGAGAAAGCATCAATAGTATCTTGTTGCAAAGCTGTGTATCCCTCTGCTCTAGTTTTAAAATATACTAGCTTAACTTTGGGTTGTACACGAGCGATCGCCTGCTCGTTTGTGGTTCCCGCCAGCACCCCAATTCTCTTTCCAATAAGTGATTCAGGAGAACCTAGATTACTTCCTTTCTTAACTAATAATTGGGTTGCAGTCGCACCATAGCTTATAGAAAAGTCTACTTTTTTATCTCGCTTCCATGTAAAACTACTAGCATCACACACAATATCAACTTGGTGATTAACTATTTTAGGAATCCGCTCAGAAGGGCTAAGACCAACTAATTGCAGTTTAATTTTTTTTCCTGTGTCTTTTTCTAATTGCTCTTTAATTAGAGTCAGCATATCTATAGAATAACCATTTAACTTTCCTTGACTATCCACATAGGCAAAAGGTAGCGCATCTCTACTAGTACCAGCTGTTAATACTCCTGTTCTAGCGACTTTTTTCATTACAGTCTCAGCAGCTACCACATTAGACATGAGCGTTGCAAACATAAGACTTAAAACAGGAATAGCAATTTTTTCGTACATAAGCTTTAAGAGTAGGTCATTTTTTCAAAAATCAAATCTGATTGACAGCGTATTTCAGATAAATGAAGTACACGACTGACGGGGCATAACATATTCTCTGCGGGTGACGCTCCTGCGTCGCTAACAGCAGTCGCTCATAAGGGAAACCCTCATTCGCTCTTAGCGTCTCCCCTTAGGAGAAGACCCTTACGGGTTCAGCACTTTGCCATCGACGGAAACCGCCAAGACAGCAAGTGCTTCACCAAGTTACAATCTGTTATATATATCAAGCTCAAGAAGTTATCACTATCAAGTACATAGTAAGATTATCCAGTAACTATTCTTTACATTAGTTTTCTTTCATCACTCTGGTGAAAGAAAAATTGCAGCCAACTTGAAGAGGATGTCTGAAAAGTGACAGGGCTTACGTAAAAAACCTCTCTAACTCTTATTCCTCTGTGTCGCACCAGTTGCTTCTCCCTTGGCGCTAGCCTCTCCCTTTGGGAGAAGGGAAGACTCTGCGCGAACAAGTCTCTTAACCGCAAGGGCGCACTGGCTTCTCTGCGTTCTCTGTGGTTTGATTTTCTGTTACCTGTGCGTAAGTCCTGAATTCCTCAGTTCGAGTTACAAGGATCGCCCGCACTAGACTTAGGCTGGAGAGTTTCACCGTCTCTGAGACGCTACGCGTGCAAAGCACACGCCAAAGGTAATGCCTATACAAAACTACATAATTCGGTAAAATTAGGTAAAGTAATTTTTGCGCTTGTTAAACAAAGGCATCAGCAAACCATGCAACTGAAACTCAGTGCATCTCGACTTCCCTTCGCTCCCTTGTTGTTAATCGCCCCCTTTTTCCTATGGGGGACGGCAATGGTAGCCATGAAAGGAGTGATACCCCATACCACACCGCTATTCATGGCAGGTGTGCGTCTGATACCAGCAGGGATGTTAATTCTGATTGCAGCAGCATTTATGGGTAAACCCCAGCCGAAGGGTTGGGCTGCATGGCTGTGGATTGCCTTATTTGCCTTAATAGATGGGACGCTATTTCAAGGCTTTTTGGCAGAGGGATTAGGCAGAACTAGTGCAGGGTTAGGGTCTGTGATGATTGACTCGCAACCCTTGGCTGTTGCCTTGCTGTCGTTGTGGCTATTCCAAGAACAGATTGGTTTTTGGGGATGGCTGGGGCTTGGTTTGGGAGTCATAGGCATTAGTTTAATTGGCTTACCTGATGAGTGGATTTTACATTTTTTCGACTCAGGCGCAAATATGACAATCGGTAACTGGCAAGACTTGTTTGCTAGTGGTGAGTGGTTAATGCTGTTAGCAGCGCTATCAATGGCAGTGGGAACAGTTTTGATTCGGTTTGTCTGCCGATATGCTGACCCTGTAAGCGCTACGGGATGGCACATGATTTTAGGCGGATTGCCACTATGGGGAATTTCATCAGTCGTTGAATCCCAGCAGTGGGAAAATTTGGGAGGATCTGATTTCATGGCTTTGGGTTATGCTACTGTATTTGGCAGTGCGATCGCTTATGGGTTATTCTTCTACTTCGCCTCTAGTGGCAGTCTTACGAGTCTTAGTTCTCTCACCTTCCTGACACCCGTTTTTGCGCTACTATTCGGCAATCTTTTACTCTCTGAAGTTCTCAGTCCGTTGCAGTGGGTAGGAGTATTTCTCACTTTAATCAGCATCTATCTGATTAACCAACGTGATACTTTAGCAGGACAAAAGGACACAGTTACTGTCGGCGAGATAGCTAATATACAGCAACCAGTTTTAGAAACATCTGCTAAAAAATTGAACTCCATAAGCCTAGAAGTTAAAGAATCTGAACCAAAAATATTACCCTAACTTGTTAAAATAATTTGTAATTCGTAATTAGGTAGAAAGATGAGGGAGCAGAGGAGAATAATTAATAACCAATGCCCAATCCTCAATGCCCAATGCCCCATTTCCAATTAAAAATGACACTTAACATTTGGTCGTCTAGAAGCTATTGTGGTATCGAAGATTTGAAAAGCACGTTCAGGCTGAAACTTGCAATATGAGGCTATGCCGTTCCTCAATTCTGATATTTACCTGTTTTTCTGGCGTGGGTTTTTACCCAAATCGCTCAAGCGTAGCCACACCTAACCTAGCACCTCAAATTTTAGAACTTGCCCAAGCCAGTTCGACAGTTACTGCTAGTCCGGCTGTTTTGAGATATGGTAGTCGAAAATCAGATGTGCAGAGATTACAAACTCAATTAAAGCAGTTGGGATACTACAGTGGTGTGGTAGATGGAGAGTACAACGCCAATACGGAAATCGCTGTAACTAAATTCCAGAAAGTAAAGGGTTTAAAAGTGGATGGGATTGCTGGCCCGGCGACTCAGGAGAAACTGCAAGCAGCTTTAGCAGTTAAAAAGCAGTTTGTCACCTCTCCAATAGTTACCTCTATTCCTCCAACTTCTGTAAAACCCAAACCAACTCAAAGAGGTTTTGTCTGGTGGTTACTATTTACCATTGGAGTTCTAGGATGTACTGGCGCACTTATTTATCTGCTGAGGAAGTTTCAGAAGGTTAAGCAAGTGCAAAAGTCCGAAATATTAGAACCTAAAAGTTTGAGTGAAGCTAACAAAGAACCGATTACGCCACCTTTGCTAGAGACTGTCACTAGTTTACAAATACCTCCACCACCACCGCTTTCCACACAATTACTGCTACCAGAAAAAACTTCCCGTCTTGCTAAACTCAATATTGTTGACGAATTAGTTCAAGATTTACATAGTTCTGACCCAACGAAGCGGCGCAAGGCTATTTGGGATTTAGGTCAGCAGGGGGATTCGCGGGCAATTCAGCATCTGGTTGACCTGATAATTGATGCTGATTCTCAAGAAAGTAGCTTAATTTTAGCAGCTTTGTCAGAAATTGGCATCCGCACACTCAAACCGATGAACCGTGCTTTAGCAACTTCAATTCAAAATGAAAGTCCACAAGTGCGGCAAAATGCGATCCGTGACCTGACGCGCGTTTATGACATGATGGGTCAAATGAGTCAGATGTTGCACCATGCGCTAGAAGACCCTGATGCCGATGTGCAAGCAACAGCACGATATGCTTTAACTCAGATGAATCGAATACGTGGCTTGCCAGAACAACAGCAAGAAGATTCTGATAATGATTCAGAACAATAAACCAGGAGTCAGTTAATTTTAGATTTTAGATTGAAGGAAAAATCTAAAATCTAAAATTTGCAGTGAACTAAGCTGAATCTGCTGTCAGCTTAAAAATATTTCAACTGGATTTGGATATTGGTATCTGGCCCTGCGACTAAAAATGCTGCTTCGCTAAATTTAGGCGCTCTTGTGCGAATTTCTGGATTGCTGGAAAATCCAAAACCTTCCCTTGGTATACCAAAAATATTGCGATTGAGAATGCGGTCATTATTTTGATCGTGGAAGACAGCAACAGCGTAGCTACCTGCTTTCAAGTTGTTAAAGGTAATGAATAAGGGATTTTCAGTAATCTTGGTACACTGCTTTTGTAAGACGCGATCGCGATCGCTAGGAAATCCTTCACTGCTAGCAAATATACTGGCACATATTTGTCCTTGCTTATTCTTCAAGCCATCAATTTCTACGGTGAGTTTGCCGTTCAAATTTGCCTTAGCACTAAATGACCATGCCAAATTTCCTATCACTGCCAATAGCAGCATACTAAACCTTAAGCTTTTAACCATAAAATTTTCACAAGGTAAAATGCGATCGCTAAATTAATAAACCATTAATCAGGCAAAAAGTAGGAGGTATAAAAATTCCTTACTTTTCTGACTTGGATAGAGATTCTAATTTCTCTTCTTTAGATACTCTAATACCTTAAGTAACTTTTATTACTAGCAAAAAGATGCTACTAACTAAAACATTGTATCCTTTATTATTTTTTTTACTTTTGACTTTCGATTTTCGACTTTTGACTTTCCGCAGGGTGGTCATCACCTGCTAATAAACCTTTTGTTGGGTCAAGTGCATCGCCGTACCACGAATAAATACCAGGGACAACAGACCATATATCTGCTGCTAGAGTTCCCTAGACTTTATAAACTAAGTGAATTGAGGTAACTCTCACTGGCGCATCAGTGCCAAGTTTGTCAAATAATGTTACACAGAAAACTATAATATTAAACTTTTAGCTAATACTTTTAAGAAATAATCATCTCATTCTCTATATCAGTTATTGATTTTCTTAAAGATAAATTTGACTAATTATCTATTTCCTCAAATCAAAAAAATGTATCAAAAAATACAGTTTTTTGGCTTTTATTATGAAGTAAATAACGCATATTTATCACGCTTCTCCAGAGATAGCAGATTGATCGAGCTATTCATACAAAATATAGGGTTTTGTAACTACATGACTTACATAGAATTGTTACAACAAAGCTAACAAACCTAATTTACTTAAAGAAACCAAGTTCAGAGTACCTGTAATATGGGAAACTTGGCAATATTCCCTATAAATCAGATTCAAAATGAGTAATACAATTTCGGATATTGCAGTCAAGGCTATCAACGGTGAAGATAAGCAATTAAACGACTACATCGGGAAGGTACTCTTAATTGTAAATGTGGCTTCCTTCTGCGGTTATACTTCTCAATACGAGGGGTTAGAAAAGTTGAACCAAAAGTATGGAAAAGCAGGGTTACGTATTTTGGGTTTCCCTTGTAACGATTTTGGCGCGCAGGAACCAGGAAGCAATAAAGAAATTGTGGAATTCTGCACGAGTAAATATGGTGTTACCTTTGAACTATTCGATAAAGTTCATGCCAAAGGCTCACAGCAGCATCCACTTTATGAGCGACTTACTAAAGCCATTGAGCCAACAGGAAATATTGCTTGGAACTTTGAAAAATTTTTAGTTAATAAGCAAGGTGAAGTAGTAGCTCGATTTAATAGTAGTGTTCAGCCAAATTCACCAGAATTAATTGTCATAATTGAGAAAGAATTAGCAAAATAGCCATTAGTCATTAGTCATTAGGTTTTACAATTGATATTGATTTTTGGCAGTTTCTTAACTGAGAATATATTCTCAATTAGTAGTTTAATTTATTTGTGTCTAATTTGTCATGAACGTTGCAATCATTGGTTGTGGTTATGTTGGTTATAAAATTGCTCAATATTGGCAGCAAGATACGAATTTTGCTGTCAGTGTAACCACAACTTCGCCTGAGCGTGTCCCTGCACTACAATCAGTATCTCAAAGAGTTGTAGTTACCTGTGGTAATGACATAGATAGTCTAAAATCAGTTTTGCACAATCAAGATGTTGTACTTTTGAGTGTTGGGGCAAAAAGTGGAGAAGTTTATGAACAAACTTATCTACAAACTGCCCAAACTTTAGTTTCATGCCTACAGCAGATTAAAAGTGTTAAACAATTAATATACACAGGTAGTTATGCAGTATATGGTGACAGAAATGGTGTATGGGTAGATGAAGAAACACCGCTTGCACCTCCTAATTTAAATGCACAAATTCTCCGAAAAACGGAAGATGTGTTGCTATCAGCATCTAGCGAAAATCTCCGTGTTTGTATCTTTCGCTTAGGAGGAATTTATGGAAGTGGTAGAGAACTGTTGAAAATCTTTAGTAGATATTCTGGTACAACCCGTCCAGGCAATGGCGAAGATATCAAAAATTGGATTCATTTAGATGATATTGTTAGTGCAATAGAATTTGCCCGTCATCGTCGGTTGCAAGGAATTTATAATCTAGTAGATGATGCACACCTCACCAGCCGAAACTTGCTAGATAGTTTATTTGAAAAACATAATTTACCCAAAGTAAAATGGGACACATCTATCAAGAATACTCGCCCATACAATGCTTGGGTATCGAATGAAAAGCTCAAAGAAGCTGGATACGAGTTGATTCATCCACAGATGATTTTTTAGCAAGTATTAAAAACTATGAATTATGCAACCATCTACTGTAGCTAACACAACCAATTTGACAGTATCTCCTAGCCAGTTTTATAGTTGGCAGAATTCCCGTTGTGCCTACGAAATTTATCAACCAATTAATACGATATCTGAGGGCATTCCCTTACTATTAATTCATCCAATTGGCGTGGGATTGTCGCGGCGATTTTGGCAGCGATTTTGTCGCGAATGGTATAATAAAGGTCAGCGTAATTTAATTTACAACCCTGATTTACTAGGATGTGGTGAAAGTAATATGCCCCATGTAGCTTACACTCCTAGTGATTGGGCAGAACAGTTGCAGTCCTTTTTACAAACAGTAATCCAAAAACCGGTTATTGTTGTAGTACAAGGTGCTTTATTGCCAGTTGCTATCCAACTAGTGCAAAAGGAATCAAATTTAATTGCTGGACTGGTACTTTCTGGGCCGCCAACGTGGGCTTTGATGACAAATCAACCACCAGAATGGCAGAAAAAATTCCTTTGGAATGTGTTAGATTCGCCTTTTGGCAGCGCTTTTTATCGCTATGCACGCACCCCAAAATTTTTACGTTCTTTCTCGATTCGTCAACTCTTTGCTTCTGAAAATGCTGTGGATGCAGAGTGGTTAAATACATTGCTTGCAGGTGCAGAAAATCCTGCAAGCCGTCATGCAGTGTTCTCTTTTTTAGCAGGGTTTTGGCGAGATGATTATACTAGTTTTATTACCTCTATTCACCAACCAACATTAGCGGTTATGGGAGAAACTGCATCGAGTATTAGTCAAGACAATAAAAAAGAAACCCCAGATGAACGCTTGGCTCACTACCTTGCTTGTTTCCCTCAAAGTCGAGGTATAAAAATAAATGGACGTAATGTTTTACCCTATGAATCAACCACTGAATTTGTAGCAGCGATCGCTCCATTCATCAATGAAGTTTTTTAGCTGATTGATAGTTACATTGTACCAGTTCTCCCATGCTAAGTTATGACTGGAATTGATTACTAAAGGCAAGCAAAACTATGTTACCTAATCATCAAGGACAAAAAGTACCTAATGTTACTTTTCATACTCGCAATAACAACGAGTGGCTGGATGTGACAACCGATCAGCTATTTGCTAATAAGACAGTAGTTGTCTTCTCTTTACCAGGTGCTTATACTCCGACTTGTTCATCCACTCATCTCCCTGGCTACAACGAATTGGCTCCGGTTTTCAAAGCAAATGGTGTCGATGATATTATCTGTATTTCTGTTAATGATACCTTTGTGATGAACGAATGGGCGAAGGATCAAGAAGCAGCAAATATTACACTAATTCCTGATGGAAATGGTGAATTTACTGAAGGTATGGGTCTGTTGGTAGATAAATCAGACTTGGGGTTTGGGAAGCGATCGTGGCGCTATTCTATGCTGGTGAAAGATGGTGTAATTAATCAGATGTTTATTGAACCAGAGGAGCCAGGAGATCCCTTTAAGGTGTCTGATGCTGAGACAATGCTCAGATACATCAACCCCCAAGCAGTGAAGCCCGAAGTAGTTTCCCTGTTTGCGAAAGTGGGTTGTCCTTTCTGTGCCCGTGCTAAGTCAATGCTCAAGGAACATGACATCAACTACGAAGAAATTACCTTGCGCAAGGATATCACCACCCGGTCGTTAAAAGCAGTTACAGGTGCGACAACTGTTCCCCAAGTATTTATTGATGGTAAATTAATTGGTGGTTCTGAGGCATTAGAAGCTTACTTCGCTGCTAAAGAGGGTTAATTAGGGTTGCAATACTGCGTAGGTTTTGCCTAAAAAATAGAAATGTGTAAGTTGGGGAGCCACTGCGTTAGACGGGTTCCCCGGCTTGTACCCCTTTGGGGAAGCAAGAGCGTCTCCCAAGGGAGAAGCAAGTGGCGTTTGAAAAACAAAAACCAACATACAGATACCTTAAAGTCATATTGAGGTACTTCGATATCGTTTTGAGGTACTCCGAAGTCGTGTTGGAGTATTTCAAACTTTGTTTGTCGCACCGCAACCGAGTACACAGGTTGATTTTTTAAACAGTCGCTACGAATATTTTTAACCGGACGGTATTGAGTTGGGGTACACAGTCATCAATTGCACCAACTTCAGATGAAAGTCATGATATTTTTGACCGTAGCCTGATTTGTGAGAATTAAAAACCGCAGATCCCCGATTTTGTAAAAGTTGTTGGGGATTTTGTTTTTCGTCAGCAGTTAACAAATCTTCAGATGAATAGATGTATTTTTGTCCAGTTATTTACTAGCGATCAGATAAAATCGATTCGGATTGAAGTTTTATTATTTTGAATATAATATGTTTGCCAGAATCCGCAGAATTTTGAGTCAATTTTTTAGCAGATCAAGAACAATCAACAACGAACCACTGAATAAAGTCAGTTTGATTGTGATTATTATAATTGATATTTTTATCTTAATTAATGTTTTTAGCGGGCTTGATGATATTAGTAGATGGCATATCAGTCCGACTGCGGCTTATCCATGTTATTCAGAGTGGCAAAATTACCGTACAAAAACTAATTCAGATAAAGACTATGAAGTTGTTAGACTTTCATTGTCATCTTACACGAACAATCAATTTAGTTTTCGGGGAAACTATCAACAAGCCGAAGCAGGACATCTGGGTAAGGTTTCTCAAACGTGTTTGCAATATGCCGATTATAAAGATAAGATTAAAAATTCTGAAAAGCAGCAAATTATCAAAACTATCGAGCAAAAACAAGCAGAAACTAGTAGGCTGGAACAAGCCAATAGCACTATTAAATCTCAGTATGACTCAACGCTCTTAGAAAAAATTGCAGGTCAGAGTAGCGAACAATCAATTAACCAAGTCAGTGCTGAAAAAGCTAAACAAGCATTAGAACAAAATAATCGCCAAATTTCTACTCTTAAACAAGAAATTTTTACTCTTAAAAATGAACTACTTACTCAACCAGAAAGTATTAGTTTTATAACCTTTCTTAAAGATGACAGTCGATTCCAAGAAGTTGACAAAGGATATCAGCAGGCATCATTTTGGTATCCAAGTATCCAATTTGCTTTTCAGTCCCTCTTCCTTTTACCACTGATTTTCGTTGCTTTATCAGTTCATAAATTTGCCCAAAGAAGAGGATATGGACTCATTTCGCTAATTAGCTGGCATTTGCTAGTTATCTTTTTTATCCCATTAATAGTCAAAATATTTGAATTTCTGCAAATAGGTGCAATATTTAAATTTTTATTTGATATAGTCAGTGCCATTTTTGGTGGGTTACTTTTCCTGATAAATTATGTTTATATCTTGCTGATTCCAATTATTGGTTTTGGAATCATCCAGTTTTTTCAAAAATTTGTCTTTAACGCTAAAGTCCAAGCAGCTAGCAGAGTTCAAAACTCACGCTGTGTCAATTGTGCTAAGAAAATTCAACATCTTGATACTTACTGTCCACACTGCGGTTATTATCAGTACATTGAATGTCAGAACTGTCATAATCTTACTTATAAACATTTGTCGTATTGTAAACATTGTGGAACTTCTCAAGTTTCCAATAATTTGTAATCAGTGAAGCCGTCGAGCGATTTTTTAACTTAGATATGGAAAAAGCGAAACAAATCAATAAAGAGAGTCAGTCGCCGTTTGATTTTCTCAAAAACCTGTTAATTGCTCGTTGGCGATCGCTCTTACTCCTTTTGCTCGGAGTCTATTTACCTTTGCAGATTTTTGAAATCCTAACTGTAAAAATATGGGAGAATCAAGCGGGGTTTCCGTGGGATGTACCGATTCTGTTAGCAGTTCATTCTACAGCAAACCCACAGTTAGATGTTTTAGCTGTCACCCTAGCTACAATTGGGTTGCCTTGGACGGCGATACTAATTTTGGGTGCGATCGCCCTGATATTACTATTTCAAAAACGCTGGCGATCGCTAGCTTATCTACTTACCGCCTCAGCAGGAAGCATTATCATCAACCGTACAGCCAAGGAATTAATGCATCGAGTGCGTCCACAATTGTGGCAATCTATTGCACCTGAGTCTAGTTTTGCATTTCCCAGCGCTCATGCGATGACAAGTGTAACACTAATAGCAATTTTGCTATTCTTAACTTGGGCTAGCTCTTGGCGCTGGTTAGTTCTCATCTTCGGCAGCTTATATATCATAGCGATTGCGTGGTGTCGTCTTTATCTGGGGGTTCATTTTCCCAGTGACATTCTCGCAGGTTGGATGGTTTCATTAGGTTGGACAATTGGTGTCAGTCTGATTATCAAACCGTATACAACTATAGCCAAATCCGTAGATGGCAAACGTCTTAAAGATGAAACTACTTTACTACCAGAAGAAATAAAGTCGATAAATGAGGAGTAATATCAAGTTCGGTTAAACACTTATAATATCTGTCAATCAATTCATATCTATTAGGACTTACGCACAAGTTACGGAATAACGAACCGCCGAGGCACAGAGAAGCCAGTGCGTCCTTGCGGTTTTCCGACTTAAAGCAACTGGAACTGGCGCGGCACTCAGAAATCAGAGTTTGAGAGATATTTTGCGTAAGTCCTATCTATGTCAATAAATCAACTCAGTGGCAAGGCGATAAATCTGTCCCTTGTCGCCCAGTCCAGCTTATCGATAGGCAGCACGACCATTTTGATCGCGATAATTGCCGGGTTGATTACCCACAGGGCGAAGGGCATTCACGGTATCGGCTTTGACGGATGCGGGAAAATTTACTGAAGCGATCGCCTGCCAGAATCGCCCCAAGTGTTGGGTATTGATGACCTATCCCATACAGGTATGTTAGTGCGCGTTTGGATTAAAACTGCACCTATGGAACAATGGAGCGTTGGGCGAGAGTTTCGTCTACGGGTACAGCAAGCCTTTGAAGCCAACAATATTAAGATTGACGCAAATTGAGAATTGTCAGCTAGAAACGAATAACTTAACCAGAATCGCTAAAAGTTTTTGCTGAAAAACGCTTCAATGTACTACAAAACTTTTTTGCAAGATAATTAAATTAAGAGCAACCCTCAACATATTCGACTTCTGGCAATTTACCCGCTCTAAATTCAGTGACAAGCTTACCATCAGTCTCGAAGACTAGACGATAGTTGCGATCGCCACGGTCTTTCGGGATAAAAGTTAGGTAATGTCCGTTTTGGACGTATTTATGAGGTGTAACTTTAATTTGGCCTGGGTAAAGGGACTTGATTTGCGCTTCAGTATCGCCAATTTTTGCACCTTTGAAGGTAGTAATCTGAGTATTTTGCCGTATATCTACTCTAGAAATCCGACCTTTTGTCACCATAAATGAAAGATTTTTCGGTTCATTTTGTGGCTTAACATAATAGCAATTGTTATTTGGTGCATCGCCCACTAGCTCAGTACCAGCAGCCTTGGCCGCTTGAGGGACAGTCATGCCAACTTGTACTGTGCCGATGCCGTTGATAAAAAGTTTTGACTGATTCGTTAGTTTCGCTTTTGCTACAACTGTGCTGACAGTCAAAGAAGAAACTGTTAGGATTACGGTGACAAAAGTCAAGAATTTAGTTTTGCTATTCATAATTGGGTATTTTCCTCAGTTACAGCACCGGAATGTGAGCCTTACCGAGCCGCTCCTGTGCCAATTTGCAAAACAATTTTACCGCGTGTGCGCCCACTTTTGGAAAGTACCAGCAAATGAAATTGCCGATCAGTTGGTTGAGCGATATCTGCAACTCAAAGCGCAAAATCAACTTTAGTAACCGTCATTCTGACTTGTGCATTTTCATTCAATGAAGGATATCTATGACTCCATATTTTTAAGGTGAGTTTTGTGTGTGCTAATTTCTAGTTACCTAATTAGTTTACCAATTAAGTAGGCAAAATTTATTTAAATATGTTACTTTTACTGGAATAATCAGAGTTAGACGTTGCATATCTGCGAGATGAATTAATTAAAAACGAGTAAACACCATCATAGAAATAATCTAGCAACAGTATGTATTCATGTGAGTTTTGTTGCACGCGTAGGCGTAGCCCGCCGCAGGCATCGCATGAATTGAATGGTAACAAGCACACACCAATCAATAATCCGCAACGCCGGGTTAATTGATTACTACTACTCATTTCAGCAATCTCCTCTGAATACGCTACTTGTTATTTAGTACAGAATTACTAACAAATTGCGATCGCACTGTGCCAGTTGCGTAAGTCCTGACTAAATTAAAAAAACCGATTGATTCAATAGGGATTCCAAGACATAAATCAAAAAGTGTATCTTGTGTTACATTTTCTCTCATAAGATTGGTATAGGATTTATTACCAGAGAAGTTGGTATAATATCAACGACCAAATATTCTACTTAACGCAACTTAAGTAAGATTTGAATGCACTAACTTAAGGTAAAACCCGTAGATAAGGAGAGATTAGAAAAATAGGTAATTTTTGGATGCAACAAGAAAAACTATTCTGAAACACCAGCATTCTTGATTGCCAGTTTCTGATTTTGCCCTTCCCAAAGTTCTCAAACCATTGAAAATAATCAATTCTGTCAAAAATGAACAAGCCTATTGGTCAGTCTATAAAACCGGAACTCAGATCGCGTGTAGACGCACTCCTAGACTCAATGATTGCGAAATTTTATAAGGAAGTTCCATTTTCTCAACATCTGTTGAACGGATCGCAAATCAATATAAATTACAACAAGCGTCACAACATTGAAACTATTCTTCCGTAATGTGGGTGATGGATGTCTGCTGTTGAATTGTGCAAGTAGTACTGCGTCCACAGCAAACTAAGGGATTTGTGCTAATGAAAAAGCGATGGGTCGTGGAAAGGACTCGCTCGTTAGCTGATGGGGTGTCGGCGATTGGTTCGGCACTATGAGTTATTGCCAGAAACAATCAAAGACGTTTATTTATCTTGCCATGATCCGTATTATGGTTAGGTGGTTGGCTTAAAATTTGACCCCTCAAAATTTTTCAAACACCCTCTAATATCATGTTTGGTAAAAGACTTATCATTAAAACCGCAGGGGGCAGGGAGCAAGGAGAAACAGGGTTTTAATATTTTTGGATAGATGCCCAGAATAATAACTAATTAAGCGAACATGATATAAAAGTGGATTATCAATTCACTTCTATCTTGCATACTAATTATTCCAAAAGTTCCGAACTAAGGTAACAACTTAGGTGAGGTTATATCCCACTTAAATCGTTATTCTTTGGCAATATTTTAAAAGTAAACTAATAAATTTTTATAAAAGAAAATGTTGCAAAATTGTCTAAATTGTTTATAGTTATTGTATTGACCTAATATCGCTCAAATTTCAACTAATCTCTTTTGAATAGATAGAATCTATGGCTATGATAAAAATATCTGAATTGCCAGAAAGCCAATTCGAGAAACTTTCTGATGTCGATTTACGGTTAGTTAATGGAGGAACTGGTAGTTCCCAATTTACTACAAGTGGAGCTGCTCAAGCCGCAGGTATAACTGTTGGATCGGGAAGTGTTTACAACGCTACTCAATCTTTTGGTACCTTTCTAGGAGGGAGTGGATCGCGATTTTTCAGCGCTACTTATGGTACTAATGCTTTATCAGGATCTTCCCCTATTTAAAAAATATTAGGGAAAATTTTCCAAGCATAGTAAATAAGATACCTCAACGTACTACCAACAAAACTCAAACAGGAAATTATGGCTAATATCAAAATCGCTGAATTACAATCTAGCTTGCTTGAAAAAGTATCAGTTATAGATTTGGATGCTGTTCATGGGGGTGCACGTGGTCTTCAATTTAATGGAACAACCACAGGAGGCGGTATTGGTTATGCTAGTAGTGGAACAGCAACTATCATTTCAAATAGCTACAGTTTCCTTAGTGGTGACTCAAAAAGTGTTGACATAGAGTTTGGAACGGCAACCCAGGGTTTTACTTCACCCAAGTAGACAACTTAATGCTTTAGACATCACATAAAGCTGCTTAGGGCTGAGTTAAAGTTTGACTTTAGCCCTTCATTAGATTGGACTCAAACAATAATCCTAAATAGGAAGTTAACAAGGGAAAAGGTATGCTTAAAATTCGTGATCTAGACTGCCAGGAGAGCTATTTAGAATTTCTAAACGATGAGAAAGTCAACAACTTAATTGCAGGCGCTGGTACTACATTTTTTGTATTGACAAGTGGAGCAGTGGGTGTTTATGACGACACCGGAGCTAAGATAGACGCTAGTAGTATCAGTTCTGCTTCAATAACAGTAGACGCTTTTGGTAATAAAAAAGCAGTGGGTGGAACTTTAGTTCAAGTAACAGTAAAACCAATCAATAAAAAATAACACGAGTACCACATTAGCCTCGTTAGTCTCAAATACCTTTTTTCAAGTTTCGCAATAGAATTTAACCGAAGCAATCTGACTGTTAGAGTATGTTTGAATTCGCAAACATACTCTTAACTCGAATTTATCAAAAATCAAAACTCGGTTTTATTTATCTAGTAAAAACCCTAGATTTTGGGCAAATGCTTTTTTAACTTCACAAACTACCGATGAAGTTAAAAAAGTAACACTAATGTTGCAAAAAACTTTTGGAAATAGTATTCACTTTCCTAAAAAACGGATGCCAAGCTAACTCTATAGTCAAATAAAATCACAATTCGCTTGCTTACCACTTAGGCTTCAAGTAGTTTTGCTTTACTTTTCTTTTAGATAAATCATGATGTGAATAGTGCTGGTATTTTAGATAATTCCTCTAAAAGTGAATTATCAATCCAGTTCTAATTTGCATATTAATTATTCCGAACAATCCGAAATAAGCTAACAATTCAGGTGGAGTTACATTTCACTTAAATTGTTGTTTATTAGTAAATATATTAAAAGCAAATTTATAAAATTTTATAAAAGAAAATGTTGCAAAATTGTCTAAATTGTTTATAGTTATTGTATTGACCTAATGTTGCTCAAATTTCAATTAATCTCTTTTGAATAGATAGAATCTATAGCTATGATAAAAATATCTGAATTGCCAGAAAGCCAATTCGAGAAACTTTCTGATGCCGATTTACGGTTAGTTAATGGAGGAGCTAGTAGTTCCCAATTTACTACAAGTGGAGCTGCTCAAGCCGCAGGTATAACTGTTGGATCGGGAAGTGTTTACAACGCTACTCAATCTTTTGGTACCTTTCTAGGAGGGAGTGGATCGCGATTTTTCAGCGCTACTTATGGTACTAGTGCTTTATCAGGGTCTTCCCCTTCTTAAAAATCATCAGAGAAAATTTTCCAAGCATAGTAAATAAGATACCTCAACGTACTACCAACAAAACTCAAACAGGAAATTATGACTAATATCAAAATCGCTGAATTACAATCTAGCTTGCTTGAAGAAGTATCAGTTATAGATTTAGACGCTGTTCATGGTGGTTTTCAAGTTGTTGGAGCAACCACAGGACTAGGCGTAGCTTTTATTAATAATGGTGGATCATCGTTTACCAATACAACCACTGGAACTCTCTTTTCTGGTAGCGAAGAAGCTTTCCGCTTTGAGATTGGAACATTTACTGTGGGTAGGACTTCACCCAAGTAGACAACTTGATACTTTAGGCATTACCTAAAGCTGCATATTTAGGGCTGGAGTTAAAATTTGACTCTAGCCCTTCATTTTTTCACGTCGTGCTTGTAATGTCGCTAATGGGGCGATGCAAATGCATATTCATTTCAGTCAGGGCTTTAAAATTTTATTGTCAAGAGCATCAACCAGAAATTTTTGGGAGTCTGCAATCAAAAAATTACTATTTCAAGGAGTAAATTTAAGTGCGTTGGCGAAGCCTTGCCGAAAGCATCACACAGGGCGAATGTTTGTTGGGTAAAAAGTCCTTTTAGCGAAGATGATGCCCTTTTTGGGTAGACACAAAAGTGAGAAACTCTATGACTCTGTAAATCGGACAACAATCAGAGAAACCGCAAATTTGGAAAGAATCGAAGTACTAAAAGGACCTGCCTCGGTACTGTTTGGTACCGTCGAACCAGGTGGGATCATTAACTTGGTGACGAAGCAACCCTTATCAGAACCTTTTTACTCTGCTGAACTGCAAGCAGGAAGCTTTGGTCTTGTTCGACCGAGCATTGATTTTTCTGGTCCGTTGAATAGCGATCGCACGTTGCTGTATCGATTGAATGCCGTTTATGAAACTGGTGGGAACTTTCGCGACTTTGACCAAGGCGTTGATCGGTTTTTTGTCTCGCCTGTGCTGACTTGGAAGATTAGCGATCGCACCGATTTGACCTTTGAATTTTCCTATTTGGATGACACGCGACCGTTTGACATCACAGGAATCCCACCAATTGGCAGAAAGATTGCAGACATTCCCTATAGTCGCGTTGTGGATGAGCCAGACAATTTCTCTTTTAGGAATGAGTTGAGCGCAAGTTACCTACTAGAACATCGCTTTAGCGAAAATTGGACACTCCGCAATACTTTCCGCTTTTCTTCGGGCGATCAGAGGTTTATTGGAGCAAGGTCTGACACCCTTGATGAAACCACTGGTAACTTGACCAGGAGTTGGAGCGATAATAATGGAAATAATCAAAGCTATGGTCTCCAAACCAACTTGATTGGTAAGTTTGCCACAGGCTCAGTCAAACATACCCTCTTATTTGGTGTCGATCTCAATCGCGATATTAACGACCTAGATAACTACTTTGGTAGTGGCGCTCCCAGCATTAATATTTTTAACCCAGTTTATCGTCTTGCCCCTATACCTAGAGGAACAGAGCTTCCATCTAAAGTTACGTTCGATCAGAGATTAGACTTTCTAGGTATTTATCTACAAGATCAGATCGCCCTAGTTGATAATTTGAAACTGTTGATGGGTGGGCGCTTCGACTTTGTAGATCAAGAAAGCCGCTTTACAAGCAGTGCAGGGGCTAACACTAATACTCAGCAAGAGGACAATGCTTTCACACCAAGAGTTGGCATTGTCTACCAACCCATACCGCCACTGTCACTTTATGCCAGTTATAGCCAGTCGTTTGCTCCAAATTCCGCCACAACAGTTGATGGTTCAATCTTAGAACCGGAGCGCGGCACTCAGTACGAAGTGGGGATTAGAGGAGAGTTTTTTAACAGCAGACTCTCAGCCAATTTAGCTGCCTATCACTTGACCAAGAGTAATGTTGCTACAACCGATCCAAATAATCCAGATTATAGCATTCCGGTAGGAGAACAAACAAGTCAGGGTATTGAATTGGATGTTGGTGGAGAAATTCTTCCGGGCTGGAATATTATTACCAACTACGCCTACACCGATGCTAAAGTCTCAAAAGACAATAGTCCCCTACAAGGAAATCGATTTGAAGATGTGCCCTATAATGGGGCAAGTTTGTGGACAACCTACCAAATCCAGCGGGGTGATTTGCAGGGGTTAGGCTTTGGCTTGGGGTTATTTTACGTTGGTGAAAGGGAAGGCGACTTGGAGAACACGTATGAACTAAGCAGATATCTGCGTACTGATGCCAGCATCTTTTACAAGAGAAATAACTGGCGGACGGGAATTAACTTCAAAAATATTTTCAATGTGGACTACATTGAGAATACCTACAGCAGAGACCAAATCACTCCTGGCGCTCCTTTTACTGTTCTGGGGACAATTTCATGGGAGTTTTGACCACCCCTAACTCACATTTTCTAGGGATTAACTAGATTATCAACATCATAACTGAGATTGCGATCGCCTTTTTACAGTACTAACTAGGGTATCTGCGATGCGATCGCGGAATTTTTTCTTTTGTTCATCATCGTACAATCTCATGGGTTTAAAGCTTGCAGGAGATAGCAATGAAAATATTTCTTTTTCTATTTCCTCAATTGGCGGTGTTGGTAGATGTTTTTGTTGCCGCAAATCTGGGTTGACTATTCGCGCTGGGCGTTTTCTACTCATGATGTAATCTAAGAACATTTTATGCTTACTTCAAGCTTAAGTTAACACCAATGGGCAGTGCCGTGCCCCTACAATGTAACAAAAGCTTCTACGATTGAGGTTCTGACGCAAAAGCTGCAAGAAATAATTCCAGAACTTATTATGTATAATCATTCTGGAACAAGCACTCCATACAATTAGCCAAGCCCCACTAGAGCAGCAATAGATGCTATTAGAAATTAGATAGGAGCTAAACAACAATGCTACGAACCATTGAAGGAATATATAAAAATGGCAAAATCGAACTAGCTGAAACGCCACAAGGTATTATTGAGAGCAGAGTTTTTGTTACTTTCTTAGAAACAAAACTCATGACTTGGCCAGAAACGATTATGCAACATCAAGGTGTAGTAGAAAGTGTTATTTTTGAGTCCTACCGAGACGAACTGCTACCACCTAACGAAATCCAGTTGTAATGATGGGTTATTTACTCGATACCTGCGTAATTAGTGATTTTGTCAAGGGAGAAGAAAATACTCTCAACCTATTAAAGTCTACTCCTCCCAGAGATATTTTTATTTCCTCCTTAACAGTAATGGAGGTGAAGTATGGATTAGCAATCAATCCCCAACGTGCCTTGAAAATTCAATCATTGATTGAAGCGTTATTAGGTTCGATTACAATTTTACCTTTTGGTGTGGAAGAAGCAGAACTTGCTGCCCAAATTAGAAGTATTTTGAAAACAGCGGGTACTCCTATCGGTTCTTATGATGTACTGATTGCAGCAACAGCACTAACTCACAATCATATTTTTGTAACATCTAATGTTCGAGAATTTCAAAGAGTACCTAGCTTGCAAATAGAGAATTGGCGTTCTTCTTAAATTAGTTATTAATGTATTGGAAATCGGGCTTTAGACTATTAATTGTATTCTTGGGGCTATGGCTACTTCTGGATCTTGGTTGCCGCTTGGGAGCAGAGATTTTTTGGTTTCAAGAAGTCGGCTATCTCCAAGTATTTTTGTTGAGGCTGCTGACTCGCGGTATTTTGTGGGTAGTCGTGGCTGGAATAACTGCTGCCTATCTACTGCTAAATCTGGCTTTGGCACAACGGCTAAAATATTCCCAGTCTCTAAAGATTCAGCAAGCAGAACTCAACAGTGAATTAACAAATTTTCTCAGTCCTAGTTATCTAAGACGCAACGAAACCCGGATACTTGAACCGCAACGCTTTCAAGCATTAAAATTACACTGGTTATTACCCTTAACTCTGGTTTTGAGCTTGTTAATCGGGTTAATGCTGATTCACTATGGTCAAATTGCTCTTTTCTATTGGCATTCTCCAGTTAATCAGGCTATTCTACCCGTTCCCGCCCGATTTCGACCGGAGACAATCTGGCAACTTTTGAGGCAGATTGTCTCTCAAGTCTGGTATCTCGGTTTAATTGGGGGAGTAGCGATCGCCATCTTAATCTATCCTCAATTTTTACTCACTGCGATCGCAATTCTCTCCAGTCCCATTTTTGCCTTCATCATATTCCGACACTGGCCGAAGGTGCTGCAATATTTCCACCCCACGCTTTTCAACAGCACTGAGCCTTTATTCGGTCGAGATATCAGCTTTTTCGTATTTTCCTTACCCTTCTGGGAACTACTAGAACTCTGGCTAATGGGATTATGTTTGTATGGCTTTGTCGCCGTTACTCTTACTTATCTCTTGTCGGGCGATAGTTTGAGTCAGGGAATTTTCCCTGGTTTTTCGCCCCAACAGCAGCGTCATTTATTCGCTATGGGTGGCTTGTTGATGCTGGTAGTAGCTTTGAGTTATGGGCTAAGTCGCTATGAACTCGTGTATTCTAGCCGTGGTGTGAGTTATGGTGCTAGCTATACCGATGTCACAGCCCAATTGCCAGCTTACACCGGATTGGGCATTGTCGCAGTAGCGATCGCCTTTTACCTACTTTGGCGAACATTTTTCTGGAAACCCAAATCTCAGTATCGTCCCTTTGTATTTTATGGGTTAGGGGTTTATCTAGTAATAGTTGTAGCTGCTGATGTTGTTTTACCTACTGTGGTGGAATATTTAATTGTCCAACCTAATGAGTTGCAACGAGAGCAACCCTACATTCAGCGGACTATTGCCTTGACTCGCCAAGCATTCGATTTAGAGGCAATTGATTCTAGAAGCTTCAATCCCCAAGGAACATTGACTCAAGCTGATATTCAAAAGAATGACTCGACAATTCGGAATATTCGCCTGTGGGATCAGCGACCACTGTTAGAAACTAACCGTCAACTGCAACAAATTCGCCCGTATTATCGATTCCCTGATGCCGATATCGATCGATATACTCTCAAAACTGATGAACCTTCACCCCGGCCCTCTGCCGAAAAGCCGCCAGAACCGAAGCAGGAACCAGTTGAATCAACAGAACGGCGGCAGGTACTGATTGCCGCACGAGAATTAGATTACACTGCTGTACCACAGGAAGCTCAAACATGGGTTAATCGCCATTTAATTTATACCCACGGTTTCGGGTTTACTGTTAGTCCAGTTAATACAGTAGGGCCGGGTGGGCTACCAGAATATTTTGTTAAAGATATTAGCGCTAATAGTAGCGCCCTCACAACTTCTAATCAAGCCGTTCGTGAAAGTATTCCGATTGGGCAACCCCGGATTTATTACGGTGAAATTAATAATACTTATGTAATGACTGGCACGAAAGCTAGAGAGCTAGACTATCCTAGCGGTAGTGATAATGTTTACAACTCTTACGAAGGTCTAGGTGGCGTTGAAATCGGTTCTGCATGGCGACGGTGGCTATTTGCGATGTATTTGAAAGATTGGCAGATGGTGCTGACACGGGACTTTTTGCCAGATACAAAAGTGCTAATGCGACGAAATGTCAAGCAAAGAATTCAAGCGATCGCACCTTTTTTGAAATTTGACAGCAATCCTTATTTAGTGGCTGCTACTGCTAATCAAGATTTACCAAGTAATCCTAGTTATCTTTACTGGATTGTTGATGCTTATACAACGAGCGATCGCTATCCCTACTCAGACACTGGTAGCGATGGAATCAATTACATTCGTAATTCTATCAAAGTAGTAATTGATGCCTATCACGGCACTGTTAACTTTTATATTGCCGATGCCAGCGATCCGATTATTGCTACTTGGTCAGCGATATTTCCCAATATGTTCAAACCGCTCAGTACAATGCCAGTCAATCTCCGCACTCATCTTCGGTATCCAGAGGACTTTTTCAAAATTCAATCTGAGCGGTTGATGACCTACCACATGACCGATCCTCAAGTATTTTACAACCGGGAAGACCAGTGGCAAATTCCTAATGAAATTTATGGCAGCGAACCCCGTCCAGTAGATCCGTATTATTTGATTACTAGTCTACCGACTGTAGATTTTGTTGGCGTTCGCGTAGCGTCTCGTAGAGAAGCCTCTCGTAGAGAAGAATTTATTCTGCTTCTACCTTATACTCCCAAACAACGAACTAATTTAATTGCTTGGTTAGCGGCGCGATCGGATGGCAAAAACTACGGTAAGTTGGTGTTATATGTCTTTCCTAAAGAACGCCTGATTTACGGAACAGAGCAAATTGAGGCGCGAATTAACCAAGACCCAGTAATTTCTCAGCAAATTTCCTTGTGGAATCGCCAGGGTTCGAGAGCTATTCAAGGCAATTTACTGGTAATTCCCATTGAGCAATCGCTGCTGTATGTCGAGCCAATCTATCTAGAAGCTACACAGAATAGTCTGCCAACCTTGGTACGGGTAGTAGTGGCTTATGAAAACCGGATTGTCATGGCGCAAACCTTAGAACAAGCATTACAGGGAATCTTTAAACAAGAAGTTACACCAGCTCCAGCAATTATCCGTCCCTTTGAAGCAGCCCCGCCGGGTTAAGCGATAAAAAAGAATGCGACAAATAGACCACTTGTAGAGACGCGATTCATCGCGTCTTTACCGAAAGATGTGTTGCAATTATTAATTGAATGGAATATTGATCATACAGTAAAAAATTATTCACCACTGATGAGCGAGAAAATTTATTATGTCTTTTTTAGATCGGAAAAGTCGATTTTTCAGTAAGTTTAATTGCCGAGATTTAAAGACTAGCCAGTTAAATTGGCTGATTATATCTAGCATCTTCTTATTTCTCGGAACTACTGGTAGTGTGGTACAAGTTAAAACAGCACATAAGTCAAAGTTCACACTACAACTTTTACATACTTCCGACCAAGAAGCAGGTGTGCCAGCGCTGAAAGATGCACCGAACTTTTCGGCGGTGTTGAATGCACTCAAAAATCAGGATGCTAATCGTGACGGTAAGCCTGATTATCCTAATACCTTAATTCTTTCATCTGGAGATACTTATATTCCTGGTCCCTTCTTATTTGCCAGTGACACAGCTTTTGGTGGTCAGGGACGAGGAGATATTTTAATTCTAAATGCTCTTAGGTTTAGTGCGATCGCCTTTGGTAATCACGAATTTGACTTAGGTACGGGTGTCGTTGCCGACTTACTTAGCGCTAAAGAAGATTACCCAGGAACAAAATTTCCTTATCTCAGCATAAATCTCAACTTCAGCACTGATAAAGACCTGGCAAAATTAGTCACTGCTGATGGACAAGAAGCAAGTAAAATTCCGAATAAAATTGCCCGTAGCACTATTATTACCGTCAATGGTGAAAAAATAGGTGTAGTTGGGGCAACAACTCCCACACTGCGGACTATTTCTTCTCCCGGTGGTGTGACTGTGTTGCCTAAAGAATTTAATGACCATGATGCCGCAGATATCGCCGCTTTAGCTGCTGAAATTCAAACTTCTGTTGATACACTCCTGACAAAAAATCCCAAGATTAATAAAGTCATTTTATTGGCACACATGCAGCAAATTGCCATTGAGCAAAAGCTAGCAACATTACTCACGAAAGTAGATATTATTGTTGCTGGCGGTTCCAATACCTTACTAGCCGACAAAACAGACCGTCTGCGAGTGGGTGATAAATGTGTTGGAACTTATCCAATTATCAAAAAAGCCGCAGATGGTAATCCGATAGCTGTAGTTAATACCGATGGTAACTATCGCTATGTTGGTCGTTTAGTAGTTGATTTTGATACTAATGGAGTAATTATTCCTCAAAGTATTGACCCCAAAATCAGCGGTGCTTATGCGACTGATGCTCAAGGTGTAGCTGCTGTAGGTGGAAAACCTGATGCCAAAATTGTTGCGATTACAGAAGCACTCAAAAAAGTGATTATTGCCCAAGATAGTCAGATTTTTGGCAAAACCAACGTTTTCCTTAACGGCTGGCGGGGTGATGTCCGCACCCAAGAAACCAATTTCGGGAATTTAACAGCCGATGCTAATTTAGCGATCGCTAAACGATACGATCCTAAAACTGTCATTTCCATTAAAAATGGTGGTAGTATCCGTGACAATATCGGTATATATACTTTTCCCCCAGGTTCGACTCGCTCGCAGGATGTTATCAAACTACCACCCCAAGCAAATCCTGTAGCAGGCAAGAAAGAAAAAGAAATTTCCCAACTTGATATTACCAATGCTTTACGGTTTAACGATGGCTTGACTTTAGTTACTTTGAATGCGAAGGAACTAGTAGCAATAATTGAACACAGTGTAGCAGGCATAGCGCCGGGTGCTACCCCTGGCAGTTTTCCCCAAGTAGCGGGATTAGCCTTTAGCTTTGACCCAAATTTGCCAGCAGGTAAGCGTGTTAAATCCCTGGCTATCAAAGATGGCAAAGGCAAAATTATTGATGTAGTGGTGAAAAATGCAGAGTTAGTGGGTGACTCTAATCGCATCTTCCGCACTGTCACCCTAAACTTCCTAGCAAATGGTGGTGATGGCTATTCTTTTCCAAAAACAGAACGAGTTGATTTGATATCAAAAGATACTAAACGCACAGGTTTAGCTACTTTTGCTACTGATGGTTCTGAACAAGATGCATTAGCAGAATATCTGGCTGCTAACTTTAAGCAGATTCCGTTTGCTCAGGAAGATGTACCAGCTACCAAAGATACTCGCATTCAAAATCTGAAGTTGCGTAAAGATATGGTGTTTTGAATCAATGGTGACAATTCCAGTAATTAATTTTACTAATTTTACTAAGGGCAACGCCATAAATCGGCAAGCTGTCATCAAACAAATCTATGAAGCTTGTCATGAAATTGGCTTCGTGTACTTACAAAATTCCGGAATATCAAAAGACTCAATCAAACAAGTATTCGTTCACAGCAAATCTTTGTTCAATTTACCTTTAGAAGTCAAGCAAAAGCAAGCTTGGAGTGATGAATTTAGTAATATGGGTTACGTTGGGATTGAGAGAGAACGTCTTGATCCCAACAAACCAGGCGACTTAAAAGAGGCGTTTAATGTCAACAAACAAGCAGTTACAGAGATAGATGCTTCTATTGTCAGCTTTTACGATCGCTGTACAGAACTTTCTAACACGATATTACAAGCTTATGCGTTGGCATTAGAATTGCCAGAAGATTTTTTTACTATCAGACATAATCAACAAAATCATACCTTGCGACTATTACACTATCCCCCATCGCAGACACCAGCGAAACCCGGACAAGTGCGTGCTGGTGAGCATTCCGATTATGGCAGTATTACCTTACTTTTCCAAGATAACATTGGCGGGTTAGAAGTACAGACAGCATTTGGAGAGTGGATTGCCGCGCCTGCAATTCCTGATACTGTAATAGTCAATACTGGCGATTTAATGCAACGATGGACAAATCATCGATTTTGCTCAACTAAGCATCGAGTGATGATTCCCACTGATCATAGGGTAAATCAGTCTCGGTATTCTATGGCTTTTTTCTGTCATCCTAATGATGATACAGAAATTACTTGTTTGGAGAGTTGCCAGAAAGAACAATCGCCTATCTATCCCCCTATCCTGGCGGGAGAATATCTTTTACAACGTTTACAAGCAACTTATGGTAATTCGTAATTAAGAAAGATATTTAATATGAAAACCTATGACTGGATTGTGGTTGGCGCTGGAATTACGGGTGCTGCACTCGCTTATGAACTGGCTAAAACTGGTTTTTGTGTACTTTTGTTGGAGCAAGACAGCAGACCACAGAATGCAACTCGCTATAGTTATGGTGGGCTTGCCTATTGGTCGGGTACTACACCACTAACTCGGTTATTGTGCGAAGAAGCGATCGCACGTTACCATATCCTATCTCAAGAGTTAGACGCTGATATCCAATTTCGGGAATTAGATTTATTACTGACTATTTCAGCCGATAATGACCCAGAAGCAACTGCGGCATCATATAATCAATTTGCCATTCCACCCCGTTTACTTAGCATTCAAGAAGCTTGTGAGTTGGAACCGCAGCTAAATCGAGAAGCAATAGCTGGGGCTTTAACTGTCAAACACGGTCATATTCACCCAGAAAAAACAGCACAAGCTTACATCCAAGCTTTTGAGCGTGCTGGAGGTGAAATGCAGATTACTCAAGTATTGCAAATATTGCAGGATGGCGTTCAAACCACCACTGCAACTTTCCACAGCGCTAACGTTGTCGTTTGTGCAGGTGGACTGGGCCGCCAGCTACTCAAATCTGCTGGTGTTTCTATCAAGCTGTATTTTACCCACGAAGAAATCATTGAAACCCCACCCGTTGATATCAGGTTACGCACCTTAGTTATGCCAGCGAATCTGCAACGGTTTCAACTAGAAGCTGAATCTACTCAAGTTGATGAATTATGGGATGAACTTGGTAATGAATTAGTACCAGCGATTTTAGATGTGGGTGCGATTCAGTTTCAAGATGGCAGTATTCGCATCGGTCAAATTAGCCGGGCGATCGCAGATCCTCAAGCCAAGGTAAACTCAGACGTAAGCGAAAAATGGTTGCGAAAAAGTGTTGGTCAAGTTTTACCAGCATTGGAGAATTTACCAGCGACTTTGTATCACTGCTTAGTGGCATTTAGTAGCAATCAACTCCCATTAATTGGTGCTATCCCCGGATTTAAAAGCGTTCATGTTTTCTCTGGGTTTAGTAATCCTTTAGTACTGATACCACCTTTGGCAAAGCGCTTTGCTAATTTTGCAACTAGCCAGGAAGATGAAATTATTACACAAATGCTAATCTAAGAGGTTGCTTGAAAAGTAATTGGCTGTGATTTTAATTGCGTTGTTACCCCCTTATATAGCAAAGTGCTGAGTGCTGTTAGCGGATAGCTAAGGTTTAGCCCGTGCTAAGTAGAAACTTAGTATTATCAAAGGTTTCAGCAATTAACATAGTCTTAACCTATGCTTCGACTGCTGTATCTGAGTAATAGCAGTGTAGGTGGAACATTTCAACCTGGCTTAATAATTAAAACTATTGCTGTGTTAACCAGCTATCTATTTAGCATCGACCAGAATTTTGCATAAATATAGCAGTTTTTAACTATCTAGAATCAAAGATATTCTTGGCAGAGAAAGATTTTGTTCTTATATAACACATTACATAGATATAAGAATCTTTATAAAGTTAACAAAGCTTAATCTTAAAAGTTTGTTTTTGTAATAAAAAACAAACTTTTTTGTATAAGGCGTCACTTTTTACTAGTAAACTATCGCACTAATATCACACTTTAAAGATTGATATTGTCACCTTTCTATAAGCTGGCTGATTCCTCAAGAAGAAAATTCATAAAAAGATGAGAAGACAATTTAACCGACGCAAGTTTATAATTTACGGTTCTTTAACTTTTGGAAGTAGCTTTTTTTTGAAAGCTTGCGCGAACAATTCTCCAACTGCTACACAGAGTCCAGTTGCACCTCCTGCTGCTTCACCAGCTGAGGCTACTGCTAGTGACACCATAAAAGTAGGTATTTTGCACTCTCTGAGTGGTACGATGTCTATTAGTGAAAAAAGCGTTGTTGATGCTGAAAAGTTAGCAATCAAAGAAATTAACGCAGATGGTGGTGTCTTAGGTAAACAAATTGAAGCAATTACCGAAGATGGCGCTTCTAACTGGGATACTTTTAGAGAAAAAGCAACCAAGCTAATCGACCAAGATAAAGTCGCTGTAGTTTTTGGTTGTTGGACTTCTGCTAGCCGCAAGAACGTTAAGCCAGTATTCGAGAGCAAAAATCAGATGCTCTGGTATCCTGTACAATACGAAGGTCAAGAGTGTTCTAAAAATATTTTCTATACTGGCGCAGCGCCAAATCAACAAATTGAACCGTCTGTTGATTGGCTGTTAAAAAATAAGGGTAAAGAATTCTTCTTAGTTGGCTCTGATTACGTTTTTCCTCGGACTGCTAATACTATCATTAAAGCTCAACTAGAAGCTTTAGGCGGAAAAACAGTTGGTGAAGATTATTTACCTCTTGGTAACACAGAAGTTACACCAATTATCACTAAAATCAAGCAAAGTTTGCCCAATGGTGGCGTGATTTACAATACCTTAAATGGTGATAGCAACGTTGCTTTCTTTAAACAATTAAAAGGGGCTGGATTGACACCAGATAAATATCCCTCTATGTCTGTAAGTATTGCTGAAGAAGAAGTTAAAGCAATTGGCGTAGAATATCTCAAAGGTCATTATGCAGCTTGGAACTATTTCCAAACAGTAGACACACCTGCTAATAAGAAATTTGTAGCAGCTTTCAAAAAAGAATACGGTGAAAATCGGGTGACAAATGACCCAATGGAAGCAGCATACATTGCAGTTTATTTGTGGAAGCAAGCAGTTCAAAAAGCTGGTTCTACAGACATAGCTAAGGTAAGTACTGCGGCTTATGGTCAAACTTTAGATGCACCTGAAGGTAAAGTGACAATGGGTCCTAATCATCACATATCCAAAATTGTGCGGATTGGTGAAGTTAGACAAGATGGTTTATTTGATATTGTCTATGCTACTCCGACAGCAGTTGAGCCGGTTCCTTGGAATCAATTTGTGAAAGAAACTAAGGGATTTGCTTGTGATTGGAGTGACCCTGCTAAGGGTGGTAAGTACAAGAAAGCCTAAATAATTTGTAATTCGTAATTCGTAATCAATTACGAATTACGAATTAGTCAATTTTAATTTTGTCGGGGGTTATAGCAAAGTGCGACACACCAATATAATTGGTGCATTACGATAAAAATATTTCTTGTCGCTATGTTTGGTTACTTATGCCATAACACACCCTAAACATAATTACGAATTAGCATGTGGAGAAATAAGTGTTAGCAGGATTTTTAGAAGCTGTATTTAATGGTATTAGCATTGGTGCAGTATTATTAATTGCTGCATTGGGGCTGGCGATTATATTTGGATTAATGGGCGTCATAAATATGGCGCATGGTGAATTGATGATGTTTGGCGCTTATACAACTTATGTTGTGCAAAATGTTTCTAAACAATTGGGTGGAGTGTGGTTTGAAATTTATATATTTTTGGCTTTGATTATTGCATTTATATTCACGGCTACTGTGGGATTAATTTTAGAAAAAGGTGTGATTCGTTATCTTTATGGACGCCCATTAGAAACTCTATTGGCAACTTGGGGAGTAAGTTTGATTTTTCAGCAGTTTGTTCGCAGTGTAAATTGGGTATTGATAATTGGTATAGGCTTATTTTCTCTGTTGTTTTTTGGAGGTTTATGGATTTTAAATTCTCGCACTGATTTAGGAAGAGTTCGTAACTGGATTGTGGCGGTGATATTTTTATTATCGCTAGGAGTGACAATCACAACGGGCAATTTATTGAGTCAAACTTATCAGTTAGCAGTAACTCAACCTTGGTTTGGCGCTCAAAATGTAGATGTAACAGCACCAACTTGGTTACAAGCAGGGATGTCTTTAGCTGGTGTGCAATTACCCTTTGCCAGATTATTTATTATTGCTTTAACAATAATCTGTGTGGCGGGAATTTATTTATTTTTACAACGTTCTAGCTGGGGTTTAAGAATTCGGGCGGTGACGCAAAACCGAAGTATGAGCGCTTGTTTGGGTATCCCAACTCAAAAGGTGGATGCAATTACTTTTGCATTGGGTTCTGGTTTAGCTGGTGTGGCGGGATGTGCGATTAGTTTGCTTGGTTCTGTAGGGCCAAATACAGGACAAAACTATATTATTGATACTTTTATGGTGGTTGTGGTTGGAGGTGTGGGGAATTTAACCGGGACAATTGTGGCGGCGTTGGGTATTGGTACGGCTAATTTTTTAATTGGTTCTGGTACTTTGGCTTTGTTGTTGACTCCTGTAAAGCCTTTAGCTGATTTGTTTACTTTTTTTGCGACGACGAGTATGGCTAAGGTGATGGTGTTTGCGCTGATTATTGTGTTTTTACAATGGAAGCCTGGGGGGATTTTTCCGCAGAAGGGACGTACTGTTGATGTTTAAACCGCAGAGACGCAGTGAACCAGCGCTGCGGCAGGGTTTCCCTCCGCAGGCGACTGGTGTTAGCGATAGCGAAGCGTTAGCGACGCAGGAGCCTCACCCAAAGAGAGGACGCAGAGAATGAAGAAGAGGGGAGGAGGGTTATTAATTGAGGTGGGGGTGGTGGTTACGATCGCACTCCTGCTTATAATTATCATGCCACTGCTGCTGTCGGAGTTTCGCCTGAATTTGTTGGGGCGATTTTTGTCGCTGGCGATCGCAGCTTTAGGTATTGATTTGATTTGGGGATATACTGGTTTATTGAGTTTGGGACATGGTATTTTCTTTGGTTTGGGTGGATATGCGATCGCAATGTATCTGAAACTGCAAATCCCTACTGGAGAATTGCCTGATTTCATGGGGCTTTATGGGGTTACAGAACTTCCTGCATTTTGGCAACCTTTTTATTCTTTTCCTTTGACAATAGCTTTGGTGGTACTAATTCCAGGGTTATTGGCGGGATTGTTGGGATATTTGGTTTTCCGAAATCGTCTCAAGGGTGTTTATTTTTCTATCTTGACTCAAGCGGGAACTATTGTATTTTTCAACTTCTTTAACGGTCAGCAAAAACTATTCAACGGTACGAACGGACTGATAGATTTTACAACTTTGTTTGGAGCAACGGTCAGCGATGCCAAAACGCAGTTTGTTTTCTACACGCTGACGGTGGTGTTTCTCGCCATCACCTACGGAATTTGTCGCTGGTTGACAACTGGACGCTTTGGGAGGTTGTTGATAGCGATTCGTGATGATGAAAGTCGGGTAAGATTTTCTGGCTATGACCCTACAGATTTTAAGGTAGTGGTGTTTGCAGTTTCCGGTGCGATCGCAGGTGTAGCAGGAGCATTTTACACCGTTCAAAGTGGTTCTGTATCACCCAGAGCAATGGATATTGCTTTTTCGATTGAAATGGTGATTTGGGTAGCTGTGGGGGGACGCGCTACTTTAATTGGGGCGATTGTGGGAACTTTATTAGTAAATTATGCCCGCACTTTTTTAAGCGAACAATTTGCCGAAATCTGGCTATTTTTCCAAGGCGCACTATTTTTGATAGTCGTCACAGTCCTTCCTGATGGCATCGTGGGATGGTTGCGTAGTCAGAATATTTCTCTTTTCCACCGTCGTCAAGAAATTGCTACATATCCCACCTTGGAAGAAAACCCCGAAGTGCAACATGAACGCGAAAATATTGAAAACTGAAAACGTAACTGTTAGTTTTGACGGATTTAAGGCGCTAAATCAGCTTAACTTTAGCATGGATGTGGGCGAATTGCGGGTAGTAATTGGCCCTAATGGTGCGGGAAAGACAACATTTCTGGATGTGATTACGGGGAAAGTTCAGCCAACCGTTGGGCGAGTTTTATTCAAAGGTAAAAACCTGCGTTCTTTACCTGAATATAAAATTGCGCGATTGGGAATTGGGCGCAAGTTTCAAACACCCCGAATTTATTTAAATTTAACGCCCCGTGAAAATTTAGAAATTACCAGTCACAAAAATAAAAATGTCTTTTCTACTTTGTTTGAAAGTTCTAATGCTGTTGAAAAAAATAATATTAAAGGATTATTAGAAACTATCGGTTTAACTCCGAAAGCCGATATCAGAGCAGCTTTACTTTCTCACGGAGAAAAGCAACGTTTAGAAATTGGGATGTTAGTAGCGCAGTCCCCAGATTTATTACTTGTTGATGAACCCGTTGCTGGTTTAACAGATGAAGAAACATACAACATCGGCGAACTACTTTTAACACTAGCCCAAAGTCATTCAATTTTAGTAATTGAACATGATATGGAGTTTGTACGTCAAATTGCTAAAAAAGTAACAGTATTGCATGAAGGTTCGGTGCTGTGCGAAGGAAATTTTGAAGAAGTGCAAAATGACTCTCGTGTGATTGAAGTATATCTAGGAAAATCGGAGGAATGAAAAACTCAATTGCACTTTCTATAAGTAAGTCGGTGCAATAAAACCAAACTTTGTGAATAAAAGTAAATAAGGCTCAAACTCTTTCTCCCCCTGCCCCCTGCCTTATTTCAACAATAATTATTTACGCCGACCTACTTACCTCTGGCTGTCGAAAGTTTTAGCCAAGGTTAGTTCATAGTAAATTTGGGTCAATTCCTTGTTGTTGTAATCTGGCTAAAAGTTCTTGCAGCTGTTGCTGAGTTTGTTGTAGCTGTTGTTGCTGTTGTGCATTTACCTCTTCTGGAGTTTGGTATCTGTTACCATCTTGGTCATACCAAAACAGCCATTCTCGTGTTCTTCCTTGATAAATACCCTCTTCTCGTCCAATCCCTAAACCAATTTCTGGCATCCAAATTTGATCGCCAAGTTGTAAAATATACTTACCTTCAACTAAGCGATAAACTTCTAAAGGTTGACGCTTACGACGTAACCGCGTTGGTGCATAAATGACATAGTATAAAATGCCTAATTGAGCATAGTCTATTTTCTTTTGTTCATATTCGCCATTGTAGGTTTGAGAAACCACTTCTAAAGCTAAAATGGGCACAATCCCTTCTTCTTCCCAGAAAACGTAACTAGAACGTCCGTTTTCTCCAACAAAACGTTCAACACCTAAACTCAAAAACGCATCGGGGACTATAGCAGGTTGTAATGGTGTATAGTAAATTCCCATGTTGATACCGAAAAACCAGTCATCACGGGTTTGCCAAATCGACGCTAAGATGGCTAACAATAAATTAGGAATTAATATTTGTAGTTCGTTATCCACAGGGGTATCATTAGAATCTGGTAATTCCGCCGATGAAGGTAGGCAGTCCAAGGGATTGTAATTATACATAATACTTGGTGGTTGACAGTTATCAGTTAACAGGAGCCAGTACGTTGCGGGGGTTTTCCCCGTTGAAGCAACTGGCGTTCATCAGTAAACGGTTAACCAGTTTGATGAAAGCAATGCTTTTCGATATAGTTTAACCGCCTATGTTTGATTAGGGACTTGCAGAGAATAAATTAATCAATTAATTTAGATGATAGTTTTCTTTCTCCCCTGCTCCCTGCCCCCAGCAAGAACTGCGGTCTTAATGAGAAGTCTTTAACCAAACACGATATAAGCGCCACCCTTGAGATTGACGCTTACACTCAACTTTCTTTGGGCTTTATCTTCTTAAGTTGACACCAATGAGCATTGCTGTGCCCTTACGACAGATATGGTTCAAATACATGAAAACTCCTGCAAATATGGTGGCTTTTGGCTAGCGATCGCGATCCACCTATATAAGCCTGAGTACTGAAGCAGTGACCTGCTTTGTGTCACGATGTTTTATCCCATCATCTACCCTTTTCTAAAAACCTGCCCTTGAAAGCTCCCTCTCTGACCCTATATAGGGGCAAAATGATACTATGAAGAAAGAGTAAATATAAGATAAGAGTTAAAACCAATCAGTTTATTAAATGATTGGCTGGTTTTTATCCTGCTTTTGAGGTAATTCTCATTTCACACCCATCCACAACCAAGACGTTTGGGCTGGGTTAAATGTTTATAATCAATGCCTACCCTTTAATTTCCATTCCCTTTGATTCAGTTCTATAACCTGCCATGCTAAAACTTTTGTTGGGCGACCCCAACGCTCGTAAGCTTAAAAAATACCAACCTTCTGTTACTGAAATTGACCTTTTAGAGGAAGAAATTAAGGTTCTTTCCGATGATGAGTTAAAAGGTAAAACCGTTGAATTTAAACAACGGCTCGCTAAAGGCGAAACTCTAAATGACATATTGCCAGAAGCTTACGCCGTTGTTCGGGAAGCAGGACGGCGAGTCTTAGGCTTGCGACACTTTGATGTCCAACTCCTTGGCGGTATCATTTTGCACGTGGGGCAAATTGCCGAAATGAAAACCGGCGAAGGTAAAACGCTAGTTGCAACCTTGCCGAGTTACTTAAATGCCCTTACTGGTAAAGGTGTACACGTCGTTACCGTCAACGATTACCTGGCTCGTCGGGACGCAGAATGGATGGGACAGGTGCATCGGTTCTTGGGGTTAAGTGTGGGGCTAATTCAGTCAAGCATGACTCCTAGCGAACGCCAGAAAAATTACGATTGCGATATTACTTATGTCACCAACAGCGAAGTAGGATTTGACTACTTGCGAGATAACATGGCGACATCAATGGCAGATGTGGTGCAACGCCCGTTCAATTATTGCGTGATTGACGAAGTAGACTCGATTTTAATTGATGAGGCACGGACACCGCTAATTATTTCCGGGCAGGTGGAAAGACCGACAGAAAAATATCTGCAAGCCGCTGAAATAGCATTCACACTCAAAAAAGACGAGCATTACGATGTCGATGAAAAAGCTCGTAACGTGTTATTGACAGATGAAGGGTTTGCCGAATCAGAAAATCTTTTAGGAGTCACAGATTTATTTGATCCAGAAGATCCTTGGGCGCACTTTATTTTTAATGCAATAAAAGCCAAAGAACTTTTCCTCAAAGATGTAAATTACATCGTCCGCAATGGGGAAGTGGTAATTGTAGATGAATTTACCGGTCGGGTACTACCCGGACGGCGTTGGAGTGATGGACTACATCAGGCGATTGAAGCCAAAGAACACGTAGAAATTCAGCCAGAAACTCAAACTCTAGCGACAATTACTTATCAAAATCTGTTTTTGCTGTATCCAAAACTGGGCGGAATGACAGGAACAGCGAAAACGGAAGAACCAGAATTTGAAAAAATTTACAAATTGGAAGTTGCGGTAATTCCCACCAACCGCGATCGCAGACGCGAAGATTTGTCTGATATGGTCTTTAAGGCAGAAGCAGGCAAGTGGGGAGCGATCGCTAAAGAATGTGCCGAAATGCACGAACTCGGCAGACCTGTATTAGTGGGAACCACTAGTGTAGAAAAATCCGAACTTCTTAGTCGGCTATTGAAGCAACTGGAGATTCCCCACGAATTACTTAACGCCCGACCGGAAAACGTCGAACGTGAGGCGGAAATCGTCGCTCAAGCCGGACGCAAAGGTGCTGTTACTATTGCTACTAACATGGCTGGTAGAGGTACAGACATCATCTTGGGTGGTAACTCCGAATATATGGCACGTCTAAAGCTGCGGGAATACTTTATGCCCCGGATCGTCATGCCAGAAGATGAAGATGCCTTTGGCGTGCAAAGAGCAGCCGGATTGCCTACAGGACATGGTGGTGGTCAAGGCTTTGTCCCTGGTAAGAAAGTCAAAACTTGGCGGGCTTCGCCAGAAATTTTCCCGACTCAGTTGACAAAAGAAACCGAAAAACTACTTAAAGATGCAGTAGAAATTGCCGTGCGTGAGTATGGCGATCGCAGTTTACCGGAACTGGAAGCTGAAGAGAAGGTAGCTGTGGCCGCAGAAAAAGCTCCCATCGACGACCCCGTGATTCAGAAGTTGCGGGAAGCATACAACCGTGTTAAGCAGGAATACGAACAATTTACTACCCGCGAACACAATGAGGTAGTACAAATTGGTGGTTTGCACGTAATTGGTACAGAACGCCACGAATCGCGGCGGATTGATAACCAGTTGCGCGGACGTGCAGGAAGACAAGGCGACCCCGGAACCACGAGATTCTTCCTCAGTTTAGAGGATAACTTACTACGGATTTTTGGTGGCGATCGCGTTGCTGGATTAATGAATGCTTTCCAAGTAGAAGAAGATATGCCCATCGAATCTGGGATGCTTACCCGCAGTTTGGAAGGCGCACAGAAAAAAGTTGAAACCTACTACTACGACATTCGTAAACAGGTGTTTGAGTATGACGAAGTGATGAATAATCAACGTCGTGCTATTTACGCCGAACGCCGCCGAGTCCTAGAAGGTCAAGATTTGAAAGAACAGGTGATTAAATACGCTGAAAAAACGATGGATGATATCGTTGACTTCTACATCAATATAGACTTGCCCTCAGAAGAGTGGGAGTTAGAAAAGTTGGTTGAGAAAGTCAAAGAATTCGTCTATCTGCTAGCGGATTTACAAGCGAGTCAATTAGAAGATATCACCGTCAGCGAGATAAAAGCCTTCCTCCACGAACAGGTGCGAATTGCTTACGACCTCAAAGAAGCGCAGATTGACCAAGTTCAACCCGGACTAATGCGCCAAGCGGAACGTTTCTTTATCTTGCAACGCATTGATACACTGTGGCGGGAACACCTGCAACAAATGGATGCCTTGCGCGAATCGGTAGGATTACGTGGTTATGGGCAAAAAGACCCACTGATTGAGTATAAGAGTGAGGGGTATGAATTGTTCTTGGATATGATGGTTAACATTCGCCGAGATGTGGTGTACTCGTTGTTTATGTTCCAGCCGCAGCCGCAGCAGATGGTGCAGGCTTCATCTGAGATGGTGTAGTGGGGGATATATTAGGCATAGATGCAAAGGCGCAGAGAGTACTTTTGTGTCTTTGTAAATAAACAACCGCACCCCGCATTTGTTTTACTCAAATGCGGGGTGCGGTTCTTCAGGTTTAGTAAGTAATCAAGCGGACATGATATAGCAGGAGGCAGGAGGCAGGAGGCAGGAGGCAGGAGGCAGGAGGCAGGAGGCAGGAGGCAGGAGGCAGGAGGCAGGAGGCAGGAGGCAGGAGGCAG
>NZ_JBALDC010000018.1:0-179566 GCF_036917575.1 Nostoc sp.
GGTCGCGTCATCAGCACTTGGGCAGATGTAATCAACCGCGCTAACCTGGGTATGGAAGTAATGCACGAGCGTAACGCTCACAACTTCCCTCTAGACTTGGCTGCTGGCGATCTTGCTCCTGTAGCTCTTACCGCTCCTGCTATCAACGGTTAATTCTGAAGTTTAGATAAATAAGAGAGCGCCCTCTATTACCAGAGGGCGCTTTCTTAATTTGTATAGGTATAAAGATAGGCTATACGCCAAACATTCCGAGTACCAAAGCATAAAAATGAACTTTTGCACAAACTCTAGGTAAAATACATAAGCCTCATCCTTTTTCTTTAAGATAATGGGCAACACTTTTGGTCATCTATTTCGTATAACTACTTTTGGTGAATCTCACGGTGGTGGTGTGGGAGTTGTGATTGATGGTTGTCCTCCGCAACTAGAAATTTCGGCAGAAGAAATTCAAGTAGAATTAGATAGAAGGCGTCCGGGACAAAGTAAAATCACGACACCTCGCAAAGAAGCCGATACCTGCGAGATTTTATCAGGTGTATTTGAAGGTAAAACATTAGGAACGCCTATAGGGATTTTGGTACGGAACAAAGATACTCGTTCGCAAGACTATGACGAGATGTCCGAGAAGTATCGCCCTTCTCATGCGGATGCAACTTATGATGCAAAATATGGCATTCGCAATTGGCAAGGCGGGGGTAGGTCGTCAGCGCGTGAGACAATTGGCAGAGTAGCAGCAGGTGCTATCGCTAAAAAAATTCTCCGTCAAGTTGCCAATGTTGAAGTTATTGGTTACGTCAAGCGCATCAAAGACTTGGAAGGTATAGTCGATCCAAATACTGTGACTTTAGAACAAGTTGAAAGCAACATTGTTCGCTGTCCCGATGCTGAATGTGGCGATCGCATGATTGAATTAATTGAGCAAGTTGGTAGACAAGGTGATTCTATCGGCGGTGTCGTAGAATGTGTGGCGCGTAATGTGCCGAAAGGTTTGGGCGAACCAGTATTTGATAAATTGGAAGCTGATATCGCTAAAGGAGTGATGTCTCTGCCGGCTAGCAAAGGCTTTGAAATTGGTTCCGGTTTTGGAGGGACCCTGTTAACAGGAATTGAGCATAACGACGAATATTATATTGATGAAAATGGTGAAATTCGCACTGTAACTAACCGTTCTGGTGGTATTCAGGGGGGAATTTCCAACGGAGAAAATATCATTTTACGAGTTGCATTTAAGCCAACGGCGACAATTAGAAAAGAGCAAAAAACAGTAACTCGTGAAGGTGAAGAAACGCTATTGGCTGCTAAAGGACGACACGATCCTTGTGTGTTACCGCGTGCAGTTCCAATGGTTGAGGCGATGGTGGCACTGGTGTTGTGTGACCATTTATTACGACATCATGGACAGTGTAAGGTGTTGTAGGGATTATACTTTGACTTTTAGAAAATATTTATGCTTCGAGGGCGGGTTTCTGACTCGCCCTTTTTTACTAGTATTGCTATAGTAGCAGATAACACATTTAACTACGTGCGATCGCATCTGTTAGCAATATGGGTAAAGAGTCTCAAAATCGGTTAAAACACTTTGCTGCTTTAAAGTCCAAGTACCAAGCAACTCAATATCAAAATTCATCACCCGCTAGTCTGTTGTATCTCATACTGCGTAAAGTTGACTTAGGAATTGAACTCAGTCACTTAGAATTTAATTGGTTGAAAGAGTATAAGCTTATTGAAACTTTAAAAGCTATCAAGCAAGAGCAAGAACATAGATTCCAAGAATTTGGAAATTTAGAATTTGAGTTCTCCAAATTACAATCTAAGTACAAAGCTACAAAGCATGACGTTTCTTGGCAATCTAGTCATCTGTATTTGATACTTTTGAAACTTGAGTCAGAAAATTTAGTCACTGATTCAGATGTTAAATGGCTTAGAACAAACGGTTTAGATGAGACGAATAAAATTGCTCAAGAGGTAAACCGATTTACTCAACTTAAATCTAAGTACAAAGCTACTCAATATCAAGACTCATATCCTGAGAGTAAACTGTATCAAATACTGACAAAGTTAGATGTTACAGAGTGTTTAAGTAATTCTGAATATAATTGGCTTATCAATAACCAACTCTTGGAAACAGCAGAAATTTTTAAGCAGCAGGAGTCAGAAAAAGAAGCTCACTTTGCTCAATTACGAGATAAATTCCAGGCAAATAAACACCTAGATTTATCTTTATCAAGTCCACTATATTCAATACTGCAAAATATTGATACCAAAAATAATTTGAGTGATTCTGAGATTAACTGGTTAGAACAGCAAGAACTTAGCGAAACAATTGCCATTGCTCAAGAATTGGAACAAACACGAGAATTTGCTGCCTTGAGACTTAAGTATAAAGCAACTGAGTATCAGGATTCATCGCCCAAGAGTCACCTGTATAAAATTCTTAAAAGACTTGAGTTGTCGAATCAGTTAGGTGAACAGGACATTAACTTCCTCAAAAAACGCAAGCTGACTGAAATTATAGAAATTGCAAATAAAAAATATGTTTCTATCCTAAAATCTAAAATAGATTCAGGAGAACTACTTAATGAGTCAGAAATTAAGTTGTTGAAAAATAATAGATGTGAAGATATAATTATTTTTGCTAAAGAAAAGCACTTTGCAGCTTTGAAATTAAAATATGATGTTTTAGGCTATAAAGATAAATTACACACCAGTATTTTATACACAATTTTGCAAAAGTTTGAGTTAAAAGAGCGACTAGAACCGACAGATGTTGCTTGGCTTCAAGAGACTAAAATTAAAGTGCCTCAACCAACATATAGTTATTACAGGTGGCAAAAAGAGCCTCAGGAGCAAGAGACTAAATTATTCTCTGGTAAGATTTGGATTGCTTATCACACAATTGAAGCAAATTTCTATGAACAGGAGTTTCAACGCACTGATAACAAATGGAACTTAGCAAATGCTAGTAGCCATTGGCGTAAAGCAGATGAACCAGAACAGGCATTGCAACTGACGAATAATTTGGAATTAGAGAAAATAAAAGAAAATAAACTAAAGTCAGCTTTGCTAACTAGCAGAGGTGGAGCTTTTCGAGATATTGATAAATTAGATAAAGCAGAAAATTGTGCCCGTCAAGCTATTGAATATCAACCAAAAAGCCATCACCCTTATACTTTAATGGGGGCTATTTGTTTTGAACGACATCAATATTCAGATGGTGAATATTGGTTTAAAGAAGCAATCAAACGTGGTGCTAATCCTAGAAATATGGATTCTGAAATCAAGCGAGTATTGAAAAATACTAAGGATGAAAGCAAGCGTCAGCAAGTGATAAACTACCTACTAAATAAAGATCCACAACGGTATGCTTGGGCAAAGTCTTATATCAAAAATTCAAATAATAAAATCTGAATCAGAAAAGCAAAAGATAAACTAAGTAAACTTTAATGTAATGCAAGTGTTACTCTAGCGTTACACTACAAATGAATTGCTCTGGTTGCATCGCATGGATTTTATTACAATTTTAGGATTAGCTGCCGCCACAATAACCACAATCTCTTTTTTGCCACAAATGTTTAAAACTTGGCGAACAAAATCAGCAAAAGATGTTTCTTTGGTGACGCTGATTACATTCATAAGTGGTGTTTTTTTGTGGCTAGTCTATGGAATTTATTTACAATCCTTGCCAATTATTCTTGCTAACGCCATAACATTAATTTTTAACTTAATTATTCTATGGCTTAAAATTAAATATAGATAAACTTGCCTCTAATAAATACCTGTGACATCATCTGTATTTGACTCTGAACGCCTTCTCTTTACTCCCGATACCCCAGACACCAACGCTATCCCCGTAATCTTCGCCTTTCCGAATGAGTACAGTGTAGGTATTACAAGCCTTGGCTATCAGGTAGTGTGGGCAACCTTGGCAATGCGTGATGATGTGCAGGTAAGTCGCCTGTTTACCGATACTCACGAACAACTCCCTAGAACGCCGGAAATTGTAGGATTTTCTATTTCGTGGGAACTGGATTATGTGAATATTTTGAATTTGCTGGAATCTTTAGAAATTCCGATTCGGGCAACCTCTCGTGATGATTCTCATGCGATAATTTTTGGTGGTGGCCCCGTTCTCACCGCTAACCCCGAACCTTTTGCAGATTTTTTTGATGTCATTTTGCTGGGGGATGGTGAAACCCTGTTAGGGAATTTTATTGAGGCTTACAAAGAAGTGAGAAATGCCTCAAGACAAATTCAACTAAAAAGACTTGCACAAATACCAGGAATTTATGTACCTAGTTTGTATGAGGTGGAATATCACACAAAAGATGGTGAAGTAAAGTCTATTAAACCAATTTCTCCCGAAATTCCCGCAGTGGTGCAAAAGCAAACTTATAGAGGAAATACCCTATCGGCATCTACTGTAGTCACCGAAAAAGCGGCATGGGAAAATATTTACATGGTGGAAGTGGTGAGAAGTTGTCCAGAAATGTGCCGCTTTTGTTTAGCGAGTTATCTTACACTGCCTTTTAGAACAGCCAGTCTGGAAGATTCATTAATTCCAGCGATCGCCAAAGGTTTAGAAGTCACAAATCGGTTAGGATTATTGGGGGCTTCAGTAACTCAACATCCAGAATTTGAGGTGTTGCTAGATTATATTAGTCAGCCAAAGTATGATGATGTCCGTCTCAGTATTGCCTCAGTCCGAACTAATACTGTAACAGTGCAGTTAGCAGAAACTTTGACAAAACGAGACACGCGATCGCTTACCATTGCAGTAGAAAGTGGTTCCGAGAAAATCCGCCAAATCGTCAATAAAAAACTGCATAACGACGAAATTATCCAAGCAGCGATAAATGCTAAAGTTGGCGGCTTAAAAAGCTTGAAACTCTACGGAATGGCAGGAATTCCTGGTGAAGAAGCAGAAGATTTAGAGCAAACCGTGGTGATGATGCGTAATATCAAAAAAGCTGCGCCAGGATTACGCTTAACATACGGATGCAGCACCTTTGTACCCAAAGCACACACACCGTTTCAATGGTTTGGGGTAAATCGCCAAGCCGAAAAGCGGTTGCAGCTTTTGCAAAAACAGCTAAAACCGCAGGGGATAGAATTTCGCCCAGAAAGCTATAATTGGTCGATTATACAGGCTTTATTATCGAGAGGCGATCGCAGACTCTCCCAGCTTCTCGAACTTACTCGTGACTTTGGCGATTCCTTGGGTAGCTACAAACGTGCTTTCAAGCAACTCAAAGGGCAAATCCCCGACTTAGATTTCTACGTCCACGCCGAATGGTCAACAGAACAAGTATTACCTTGGAGCCACTTGCAAGGGCCTCTGCCACAGTCTACACTACTAAAGCATTTGGCTGATGCTCAGAGTTATATCAATCCATCCCCAAAAGAATTACAGCCAGTACTGGGGACTAGAAACTAGGGACTGGGGACTAGGAATTAAAAGTTAGTACTCAACACCCAGTCCCCAATACCCATGAATTCATAGCTGAAAACTTGATGCAAAACACAGCTGAGTATTACTGCGCTTATTGCGGCGAACCGAACTTAACTTTTATTGATTTGAGTGCTGGAGGACAGCAATCTTACGTTGAAGATTGTCAAGTTTGTTGTAACCCAAATGTTTTGTATGTGCGGGTTGATGAAGATACCCTAGATATCGAAATTGATACTGAATCTGAAAGCTGAATTTTAGGTTTTTCTTTCCATGCTGCAATTTAAACATTCCTCAGTAATTAATGCCTCACCAGAAGTAGTTTGGAAATTTCACGAAAGGCCAGATATTTTACAACTGTTGAATCCACCTTGGCAGCCAGTGCAAGTGGTTCGTCGTGAAGGAGGGTTAAACGTGGGCGCTATCACCGAATTTCGTTTGTTTCTCGGCCCATTACCCTTAACTTGGTTAGCGCGTCATACTGAATGTGAAAAATATCGCCTGTTTACTGACGAACAGATATCTGGCCCCTTTGAATCTTGGATACATCGACATGAATTTGAAGCGGAAAATGGCAAAACCAGATTAACTGACGCTATTTCCTTCTCTATGCCTGGTGGAGGAGGAGTTGAATTTGTCAGTGGTTGGCTAGTGCAAGCGCAATTAGAAGCAATGTTTCGCTACCGCCACTATGTGACTAAACGAGAATGCGAGTGATTATGAGCATTCTCTTGTAGTAAGTGGCTCCGGATTTTTAGCATACTAGGAGCCATATTTATTATTTTATGTTTATTAATCTGGATAAGAAAAACCAATAATTTCTCTAATTTCGATTATATTTTTTTGACAATATAAATATTATTTCGCTGTCTTTCCTGAAAAGCTTGAAAATCTCATTCTTAGAGTTGGGATTTAATCTTGAGTGTGAACTTAGGAGCGATCGCTTGCCAACAATCGCTTTCTAGCTTACATTAGTTTGGGATCTCAACAGCTACAGTGTGATGCACGAATTACTACACTTGATTCCCTACTCTTGCTGCTGATTCTGTTACTGTCTTTTTGCCAAGCTTCAGCTGTTTCAAAAATCCTATATTAAAAATACTAGTTATCAAAATTACTTATTTCTCAGTATTATAACTTATACAAATCAACCTCTAAACCAAAAACTATTTTTGGTATAGCGGTTGTATGTGTAATAATAGTCCAAGCAACTTAATATTTCTAAACATCTTAAAGTGTTGGCACTATCCGATGCAAAACACTTACCACTAATAGAGTTTTCTGGCTGGTGGTTAGTGCTTTTTATGGTGACTATATTTTAGGAATTTTCACCTGAATACTAGACAGAGTAAAAGCGTGATTCAATTAGAACAACCACCCAGCCATGAAACAAAACTGACCCCAGTAGTGAAAAGTGAATCTCAGTTTCAAGGACTTTTCATTGCTATTGTTATTATTAGTGCATGGGTCATTAGCTTAAGTTTATTACTTACCCTTGATATCTCAAAATTACAATTTTGGATAATATTGCCTAGCATAGCTTGGCAAACATTTTTATATACAGGATTGTTTATTACATCTCATGATGCTATGCATGGGGTAGTCTTTCCCCAGAACAGCAAAATTAATCATTTTATTGGGACATTAACCCTATCTCTTTATGGTCTTTTACCATATAAAAAATTATTAAAAAAGCATTGGTTACACCACCAAAATCCAGCAACTCAAATCGACCCAGACTTTCATAATGGTGAACATAAAAACTTCTTTGCTTGGTATTTCTATTTTATGAAAGGTTACTGGAGTTGGGGACAAATTATCGCTCTAACTCTTATATATCAGTTTGCTAATCGTATCCTTCATATACCCCATGCTAATCTAATAACTTTTTGGACACTTCCTTCGCTTCTAAGTTCATTCCAATTATTTTATTTTGGTACTTTCCTTCCACATAGTGAACCAATTACAGGTTATATTCAACCTCACTATGCCCAAACGATTAGCCGTCCAATTTGGTGGTCATTTATCACCTGCTATCATTTCGGCTATCATGAAGAACATCACGAGTATCCCCATGTTCCTTGGTGGCAGTTACCAGAAATTTATAAAGCAAAATAGTTCTTATTTATTTAATAAATAATTAGGCATGAATAATTAAAAGTTTCTAGTCAGCGTTTCTAATCTTTAAAATAAGTCTGGGGCTGCTTACTAAAAACAAATTTATTCTGCTTATGCCAATTAATAATTCTCGTCTTGTAACCTATAGCCCTGCTTATACAATCGTTCCCACTTACGAGTGCTTTAATCGCTGTAGTTACTGCAACTTTCGCAGCGAACCGGGTAAAAGTCCGTGGATGAGTCTTTCAGATGCAGACAGTATTTTAAAACCACTTCAAAGCGAAAAAGTCTGTGAAATTCTCATACTTAGCGGTGAAGTACATCCTCATTCGCCAAAGCGTCAGGCGTGGTTTGAGCGGATTTATGATTTGTGTGAATTAGCGCTTTCAATGGGGTTTTTACCTCATACAAACGCGGGGCCACTGAGTTTTGCAGAAATGCAAAAGCTCAAGCGTGTGAATGTTTCGATGGGGCTGATGTTGGAACAGTTAACGCCAACATTGTTAAATAGTGTACATCGGCACGCACCGAGTAAATTACCAGAAGTTCGTTTACAGCAATTGCAATGGGCGGGAGAGTTGCAGATTCCTTTTACAACTGGGTTACTGTTGGGAATTGGGGAAACTGTAGATGATTGGTGGGAAACATTAACAGCTATATCTCAACTGCATCAACGTTATCACCACATTCAAGAAGTTATCTTGCAACCTCATAGTCCAGGATATCAGCAAACCTTTGATGCACCACTTTTTGACCCCCATCAGTTACCAGAAGTAATTGCTAAAGCACGTCAGATTTTACCGCCAGATATTACTATTCAAATTCCGCCGAATTTAATTAAAGATGACCGATGGTTACTCGCTTGTATCGAAGCTGGTGCGCGAGATTTGGGTGGAATAGGGCCAAAAGATGAGGTGAATCCTGATTATCCTCATGTTCAGGAGCAGGTATTGAGAGAAATTTTACAGCCTGCGGGGTGGGAATTGATGCCCCGTTTGCCAGTTTATCCGCAATTTGATGGCTGGTTGTCAGGGGAATTACAGAAATTGGTGAATCGGTGGCGAAAAACTTTAACTCCGGCTTCTCTTTTACAAGGATAGGGGAGTAAAGATTTTTCCATTTCCTAGAGTTTCTTTATTAATGAGTCTTTGAACTCCATTAATAAACCTCTTACATAAGTCGAATAGACCCCCCTTAATCCCCCCTTATAAAGGGGGGAAACTTAAAATCTTGCCCCCTCCCCTTAACAAGGGGAGGGTTGGGGAGGGGTGATTCAAAGATTTTTGCAAGAGGTCTACTGAGTATTTGAACTTCATTAAAGAGTCTTTGAGCTTCATTAATGAGTATTTGAACTCCTTTAATGAGTATTTGAACTCCTTTAATGAGTCTTTAATACTCGTTAACGAGTCTTTGAGCTTCATTAATGAGTCTTTGATACTAGTCAACGAGTATCAGAACTTCACTAATGAATTTTAGGGCTGCTGATTACCCAATCCCCAGTCCCTAGTCCCCGCGCCAACTTGCGTTATCATCGCACTAAACTGGTAAATTCACCTATGGTTCAGGATTTTGCAACTTTAAAAAAGATATACAACGTTTTTGACCCATTTCGTCCCTTGCCCGCAGGAGACCCGGCTTATGTCGATTGTCAGGAGGTGCGAGGAGATGGCGACATTTTGGTAGAGGTGGGTAGAGAGATTTTGTTGTCAGACAGAAAGACTTGTCAACTTTATGCTGGACATCGTGGTGCAGGCAAATCAACAGAATTGCTGCGTCTTCAGAAATATTTAAACGAGCAAGGTTGCTTTGTTGTCTATTTTGCCGCCGATGAACAAGATATCGAGCCGGAAGATGCCCAATATACAGATATTCTTCTTGCTTGTACACGACGTTTATTAGAAGCATTAAAAGATAACGCTAATTCTGAACCTTTGGTGTCATGGTTGAAAAGCCGCTGGCATGATTTAAAAGATTTGCTACCTGATGTATCTTTAGAAGGTCTGGAGGTAGAGAAGGAAATTTCTCTTTTTGCCAAAATCACAGCAAAATTGAGAACCGAACCTAGTCTCCGCCACAAAATCCGTGAACGACTTAACCCCCACACCCAAACTTTGATTTTGGCTTTGAATCAATTTATTGAAGATGCAAAAAAACGCTTACCTTCGGAATATTCTCAATTGGTAGTCATCGCTGATAATCTAGATCGAATTGTACCCATAACGCAGGAAGATGGACGCAGCAATCACGAACATATTTTTTTAGACCGTAGCGAACAACTCAAAGCTTTAAATTGCCATCTAATTTATACAGTACCGATTTCATTGGTGTTCTCTAACCGCGCTACAGATTTACGAGATATCTATGGTAGTGATGCTCAAGTTTTACCAATGATTATGGTGCAAACTCCTGAAAATAAAAGTTATCAACGAGGAATTAATAAAGTCCAAGAATTGTTGCAAAAGCGGGTGAGTCAGATTGACCCTAACCTTTCTATCACAAATATGTTTCAGCAGCCAGAAGCCTTACAGCAACTATGCTTAATGAGTGGAGGTCATGTACGGAATTTGCTATTGTTAATGAAGGAAGCAATTAAATATACTAATAATCTACCCATTACGACTAGAGCTTTACAACGGTCAATTAGCGAAACTAGAATTACCTACCGCAATACAGTTTATGCAGATGAATGGCAAGCACTAGCCAAAGTTTATCATTCTAAACAAATAGTGAATGATGAACAACACCGTAACTTATTATTCAATCGCTGTATTTTGGAATATCGCCACCGTGATAAAGAAGAACAAATTCAATGTTGGTATGATATTCATCCTTTAATTAAAGGAATTAAAGAATTTCAGGATGCTTTTGCTAATTTGAACCTTAACGAGACACAGCTTGATGAAACTGGAACTAACTGATTGGGATAAAGATTTACCACTGGAACCAGATGAAGAATATCAAGCTTTAGTCCGTACTCTGAACTTTACAGAAGGTTTTGGCTTGTTATTTGCTCGTTGTTCTCCGGCTGAGGGTGAGCAGTTAATTGGCAAAGTTAAAGAACAAATTACAAATAAAAATATTGAGGTTTTGCGATTAAAGCAAGCTGTTACTAATTTATATGAAATTATAGACAAATTAGATAACAAAGAGCAGATAGATATTTTATTTATTACAGGTTTAGAGTATTCATTTTATGAATATGAAGAATCTAAAAGATTGACAGACTGGAATAGTAGAGATATTTATTCATATAGTTGGAAGAGTGTACCGCCTGTTTTAATTAACCTGAATCAACAGCGAGAACGTTTTAGAGATAGCTTTAATATTTGTTTTGTTTTCTTTCTACCTCTATTTGCTATTAAATATTTTATTCAACGCGCCCCAGACTTCTTTGACTGGCGTTCGGGGTTGTTTGACTTTCCTATAGATGCAGAAACTCTCAAGCAGGAATCATCACGTATACTCCAGGATGGAGACTATGAAAAATATCTCACGCTAACACCAGAAGAAAGAACTCAAAAAATACTAGAAATTCAGGAATTGCTTGCAGAAAATCATCAAGTAACTAGTAGCCAAACAGAATTACTGTTTGAACTGGGAAATTTGCATTCTAGTGGACAAGATTATACGAAAGCGATCGCATCCTTCGACCAAGCACTGAAATTTAAACCAGATTTACACGAAGCTTGGTACAATCGCGGTTATGCGCTAAGAAATTTAGGACGTACTGAAGAAGCGATCGCATCCTACGACCAAGCACTGAAATTTAAACAAGATTACCACGAAGCTTGGAACAATCGCGGCTACGCGCTAAGAAATTTAGGACGCACTGAAGAAGCGATCGCATCCTACGACCAAGCACTGAAATTTAAACCAGATTACCACCAAGCTTGGTACAATCGCGGTTATGCGCTAAGAAATTTAGGACGCACTGAAGAAGCGATCGCATCCTACGACCAAGCGCTGAAATTTAAACCAGATTTACACGAAGCTTGGAACAATCGCGGCAATGCGCTAAGAAATTTAGGACGCTACCAAGAAGCGATCACATCCTATGACCAAGCACTGAAATTTAAATCAGATGACCACGAAGCTTGGAACAATCGCGGCATTGCGCTAAGAAATTTAGGACGCACTGAAGAAGCGATCGCATCCTACGACCAAACACTGAAAATTAAACTAGATGACCATCAAGCTTGGAACAATCGCGGCAATGCGCTAAGAAATTTAGGACGCTACCAAGAAGCGATCGCATCCTACGACCAAGCACTGAAATTTAAACCTGATTACCACCAAGCTTTGTACAATCGCGGCATTGCGCTAATAAATTTAGGACGTTACCAAGAAGCGCTCGCATCCTACGACCAAGCACTGAAATTTAAACCTGATTACCACCAAGCTTGGAACAATCGCGGCATTGCGCTAATAAATTTAGGACGCTACCAAGAAGCGATCGCATCCTACGACCAAGCACTGAAATTTAAACCTGATTACCACGAAGCTTGGAACAATCGCGGCTATGCGCTAATAAATTTAGGACGCACTGAAGAGGCGATCGCATCCTACGACCAAGCACTGAAATTTAAACCAGATTATCCAAGCCCTTTCTACAACAAAGCTTGCTATTATGCGCTTCAAGGTAATATTGAGCAAGCCCTGGAAAATCTACAACAAACAATTAATCTGAATCCTGATAAATATCGAGAGATGGCAAAAAGTGAATCAGATTTTGATGGTATCCGGGAAGATAAACGCTTTCAATTTTTAATTCAATAACCGCTAGAAAGACTCAACTAATGTAGCGATGAATTTAGCGACCGACTTCACACATTGACTGAAAATACTAACTGAAATTAAAAGCGATCGTCCGTAAATGAATTAGACTAACATTATGAAAATCCTAACTAACAGTTATGCAAAATGAATTGACTACTCTGACTTATGAAATTGAACTAAAACCAGGAGAGAAATTGAATCTCCCAGAATCAATACTGGAAAATATAACTACAGGACGCTGGCTAATCACCATCCAACAAAAAGCGGAAGAACCCAAAAGCACCCGCAACCATAACGCTTTTTTGAACGGTTACGCACTAGAAGACGAAGGACTTTATGACGACTATCCAAGCAGGTGAGTTTTGGGTAGCAGATATTCCATTCACTAGCGGTGGCAGTTCTAAAAAGCGCCCCGTGCTTGTATTGTGGATAGATGGAAATGATGTTGTAGTAGCAGTAGTCACATCTACAAAACCACGCACACAAACTGATGTACCTTTAAATGATTGGGCTGCAAGTGGCTTGCGTGTTGCTTCAACCGTGCGTCTATCTCGATTAAATTGCTTAGAACAATTTTTGTTGCTGGCTAAAATAGGACAAATTTATGAATTAGATGCAAAGCATTTAAAAGAAGTATGGGATTTGCATATCAAGCCTCAATTTTAAGCAACTTAAATTAAAAGCGATCGCTACAAATTTATCTTTATTCAAAGACAGTGTGAATAGAAACCATTGCTCGACGGGGTACATAGCATTACCACCAAAATCGCTTCAAATAAATATCCATTGTGAACTAATTACTAACGCATCCCTCAAAGGAGAGAGATAGGAGCCTAAACCCTGTTGTAAAATAGACATATAAGGATTCGGGGGGCCATTTAACTGGTCATAAACGCCTATAGAAACTATTTTTGGAAATCTCCAAGGTCTGAAGTCCAGCCAGCTGAAGCAACTACAGCGGCTGTATCACCAGCGCATACCAGGCGATCGCATCACCACGCCTGAGTTTTCCCAGCGTATGGCAGCAATTAGCACAGAAGTCAATCAGCCTGTGTGCGCCTACATCAACCGTCGCGGACAAGTGATTCGCGTCGGGGTAGGCACACCGCGCCAAACGCAAATACCACCCCTGGAATTGCCCCGTTACGGTGCAGAACGACTCAGTGGTATTCGTTGTATTGCCACCCATCTGAAGCCAGAACCGCCCAATGAAGCGGCACTCACGGCTATGGCACTGCAACGCTTAGATGCCCTAGTTGTCCTAAACATTACCGGAACCGGATTTACACGGCGGGGCGGCGGTTCGACTGGGTACGTCAAAGAAGCTTATTTAGCTCATCTGACACCCCAAGACTCTCGCACCCTAATTCCTAGTCCTGCTGCTGTCAAAGTAGAGGAAAGCCAATTCGGCTTCGCTCCCTCTAAACAAATCCAATCCCCAAGTTGGAATATATCGCCACCTCTGGACTTGGACGATCTGGCAGACCAGGATTTAGTAGACTTGGTAGAAAATCTGGAAGCGGAATTCCAGCGCGAATATGTCGCCCAGGAAGTAGATGCTGACCACGATCGCGTGCTGATTGTGGGGCTGATGACCAGTGAGATGACTCTCATACAATTCCAGGACACCCTATTAGAATTGGGGCGTTTAGTTGATACTGCTGGGGGAGATGTATTACAAACAATACAACAAAAGCGATCGCGCGTTCATCCCCAGACGGTAGTTGGCGAAGGTAAGGTGCAAGAAATTGCCCTAACTGCCCAAACACTAGGAGTCAACCTCGTTGTCTTCGACCGCGACCTTTCACCTTCCCAAGTCCGCAACTTAGAAATGCAAATTGGTATCCGGGTGGTTGACCGCACGGAAGTAATTTTGGATATCTTTGCCCAACGCGCTCAATCTCGTGCCGGGAAGTTGCAAGTAGAACTAGCACAGTTAGAATACATGCAACCGCGACTCGCTGGTAGAGGTCGCACAATGTCCCGCTTGGGTGGTGGTATTGGGACTCGTGGCCCTGGTGAAACTAAACTGGAAACTGAACGCCGTGCTATTGGGCAGCGTATTTCTCGACTGCAAAAAGAAGTCGATCAGTTGCAAGCCCATCGTTCGCGGTTACGGCAGCGACGGCAGCATCAAGAAGTCCCTTCGGTGGCTTTGGTTGGATATACCAACGCTGGTAAGTCCACTTTGCTAAATGCTCTCACTAATGCAGAAGTTTATACAGCCGACCAGCTATTCGCCACTCTCGATCCCACGACGCGCCGCTTAGTAATTCCTCATGGCGAAACAAATGAACATCAGGAAATTCTGATTACAGATACAGTAGGGTTTATACACGAACTACCTGCATCATTAATGGATGCCTTCCGTGCCACCTTAGAGGAAGTTACAGAAGCCGATGCCCTACTACATTTGGTAGATTTGTCTCACCCTGCTTGGTTGCGTCATATTCGCTCAGTTAGGGAAATCTTGGCGCAAATGCCAATAACTCCAGGCCCGGCACTGGTTGTTTTTAATAAGATTGATGAAGCCGATAGTGAGACACTGGCTCTCGCTAGGGAAGAATTTCCCTTAGCAGTATTTATTTCTGCGAGTCAGCGCTTGGGATTAGAAACTCTACGTCAGCGCCTTGCCAAGCTGATTGAATACGCCGTTGATTCTCAGTAAATACTGAAAGAAATTTTTAATATCTAGTTTAAAATGCCGTAGTTAATAGTAACTATGGCATTTTCTATCCCACATTCCGCAAGTGCGATCGCGATCGCCATAATTAATGTTTACGCATGTCGTTAACCTTTCTTCCTCCTCCTATACAACAAATCAACAGCGAAATCTCCTGTAACGCTGGTGTCGATCTGTATGTGCTGCGCCTGGATCTCATGCACCCGTGGGTTAACGGCAACAAGTGGTTTAAGCTGAAATACAATCTTTTGGAGGCCAAAGAGAAAAATTTCACAACGCTGCTAACTTTTGGTGGCGCTTATTCTAATCATATCTATGCAACTGCGGCGGCTGGTAATCTTTTCGGTTTTCGCACCATTGGTGTAATTCGTGGGGAGGAGAGGCTACCATTAAACCCGACGCTGAGTTTTGCTGTACAACAGGGTATGCAGCTTGTGTATCTGAACCGCCAGATGTATCGACAGCGCGATACACCAGCGTTAGAGGAATATCTGCGACAAAGGTTCGGTGAGGTATTTATCATTCCCGAAGGTGGGAGTAATTTAAATGGTGTGCGCGGCTGCACAGAGATAATTGGTGATGCGATGCCTACGACTGGCTACGCCTACGCATTTGATCGTATCTGCGTAGCCTGCGGTACAGCTACCACACTAGCAGGAATTGTGCTTTCGTTGCATGAAGGACAAAGAGCGATCGCTTTTCCCGTATTGAAAAATGGGGTATTTCTCGCACAAGAAATTGAAACTTTGTTGACAAATTACCTTGCCTCTGATTTGCCTGCACCATATAGTTCTCCCTCTGACTGGGAATTGATATGTGATTACCACTTTGGCGGCTATGCAAAGGTGAACGACGAGTTAATACTGTTCAGCCAGCAGTTTACACAACAACATGACGTACCCCTTGATTACGTATATACTGCCAAAATGTTTTATGGAGTAATGGATTTACTACAGCAAGGGTTTTTTTGTAGAGGCGACTCCTTGCTGCTGGTACACACAGGCGGCTTACAGGGCAACGTGGGTATAGAAGAAAAGTTGCAGGGATTTTCTAAAATCTGAGTTGCCACTTAATTCAACGTCAGTTCGACGGTGAGAAAAAGCCAAAAAGCTTGCTAAAGTCTACCTACTCACCAATCAATCACGTTCCCTTGAATTTTCGCAAACGATGCAAGCATCCCAGTTAAAAATTACTTAATAAAAATCCTATTCATTCAAAAAACTGGCCTTAATTAAAGCCAGTTTTTTGATTTTATTGTAAACTTCTAGCGGATTTAGGGCCGAGTATTAACGGAACACACTTGAGAAGATATTATTAAGCTTTCTCATTAAAATGTCAAGATTTTATGAATTATTTCCCCAAAGTTTGCCATCATATATCGCAATTTCCCTTAAATTCTCAGGCTGTGCTTCTAAACTCTTGTCACCAAAATGCTGATTCATCAAGGCGGGAACTTGTGCAGCTTGAATTCGACTATGGCGTGTTTTATCTGGCATAACTAAATTCGGCCCAGCTTTACAGTTCTTCATACAACCAGTGCCCTTAATTGTAACTTGGTCTTCTAAACCGCGATCGCTTAAAGCCGCCTCCAACGCTTGACAAAGTGCTTTACCACCACGTTTCATACAATCAGACTTTTGACACACCAAAATCGTGGCCTTTGTCTTATCTGGTTTTAGCTTGACATTATCAGTAGATGGAGGTTCGTGTGGTGCAGCGATGGTTTGAACTGCCGCTATTTTAGAACGCGCCGCTATCACACGTTCAGCTTTAAGTGTAACTTTGTCTTTTTTTATATCGTATTCTTTATAACCAACAACTTGTAGCCAAGTACCTGCTGGTAGCCGCAAGTCAAAAGCAGTCCGTAAATGTTTAGCGAGTTTAACGTAGCATTCACCCTCATGAGTGGCCAGTAGTAAACCTTTGAGCTTATAGCCGTCTTTAATAACAAAATCTATAAATCTACCCTCAAGGCGAAATTCTGAGACTTCCATCTTGTGAGATCCACCCATTTTTAACCTCCTTTTAATTAATACAAACTATTAAGCGAGATATTCTCAGCAGCTAAAGATTAGAACTGTTTGTAGCGACTTTTCCAGCAACACTCAAGAGTCCAAATCTGGTCTTGACGAGAGGCTGTAAGTTGCCGTACTACACTCCAAAGTTGAACAGCCGCAGTCGGATTGCTAATTTCAACTTTTAATGGCTGGTTAGCCGCACAACTACAAGGAATGTCTAACTCCTCTAGACGTTGATAGACTTGCCAGCGATCTACCCAATTCACCTCTACAAGGTGGTTTATTTGTATTTCTGAACTATACGATTTCAAGAGAATTGCCCTCAAAATGCAACCAACTTGCAGTAACTACGGCCATTTAACTCCCTGCTTTTTGAAAGTCTAAGTAGTCTAGTCTCTTCAAACCAGCATACCTTAAGTGCAAACAATTCTCATTAATTTTGGAAAAAAAAATAAAATTTTTGTAATCATCCGGTGAGAGAGATGAAAAGGATGACCAGGACAATCAGGGTAAGGAGGTATTTACTCTTCTATCTCCTCTTACTTTCTTGGAGATAAGCACTGCGCACTTAAGTAATCATCTCAATAATAATGAGAAATATACACAACTTGATGAACTTACCATAATTCAGCAAACGATAAACTTCAGAATTTTAGTAAGCAAAAATACAAAATCTTGTGATGGCAAATTGGCTTGCTCTGATTGTTAAAATGCTAATATGTAAACAATGAGCAGTTAAAATCATATAATTGCTAAATAGCGAGGAGAACAATGTCTGAAACGCAAACTTTGTTACGGAATTTTGGTCATGTATATGACAATCCTGTGTTGCTGGATCACAGCGTAACTGCTCCAGTTACAGAAGGATTTAACGTTATATTAGCTAGTTTCCAGGCACTGTACTTGCAGTACCAAAAGCATCATTTTGTAGTTGAAGGCTCAGAATTTTACTCTCTGCATGAGTTTTTTAACGAAAGCTACAACGAAGTCCAAGACCACGTTCATGAAATTGGCGAACGTTTGGATGGACTGGGTGGTGTGCCAGTAGCTACCTTCAGCAAATTGGCAGAATTAACCTGTTTTGAGCAAGAGTCTGAAGGCGTATATTCCTCTCGCCAAATGGTAGAAAATGACCTAGCTGCCGAACAAGCAATTATTGGTGTAATTCGTCGTCAAGCTGCTCAGGCAGAGAGTTTAGGCGATAGAGGCACACGCTATCTGTACGAAAAGATTTTGTTGAAAACTGAGGAACGTGCATATCATTTATCTCATTTCCTCGCCAAAGACAGCTTAACTTTAGGGTTTGTCCAAGCCGCTCAAAGCTAAAATTATCATAATTCAGATTTGTCTACCTAGACTCAAAGAAAAAGTTGGCAGTCCAACTATTAAAATATTATAAAAAATGGCAGAGAATGGGACACCTGATTTCTCTGCCATTTTTCATCGAAGTAAACATATTTATCTAATGTTTCAATGTTGAAAATATTTAGCAATTAGCTAATTTAGATAAATTTTTATCTAAGTAATTTATTTGTGCATAAAAAAGCAGACGGATATATACCAAAATAAATCATCATCTATCGCCAGGTTCATCAGATTAAATAATAAAAATTCGCAAAAACTTTAAAAATTTGAGGAGCTTAATTAAATAAAATAAGAAATACAAAATAATTATTAGGCATTGAGAAGAGACAAAGTAGACAAGGAAGAGAGGGGAGAGAAGGGAGAGACTTGTTCAATAATTCACCTTTGTCCCCTTTGTCTTCCTTGTCCCCTGCTCCCCTGCTCCCCACTCCTTCCTATCATCAAACTTAGAAAACTTAATAATAAAAAGCACCATAGGGGGTAAAGACCCTTAAAATGATCAGGATTTGTATTCTCGTATTCCAAGGCAACGACTATGCCCCGCCGTGACGACCTCCGGAAGATTCTACTGTTAGGCTCTGGCCCAATTGTGATTGGACAAGCCTGTGAGTTTGACTACTCTGGCACTCAAGCCTGTAAAGCACTCCGAGAAGAAGGCTATGAAGTGGTTTTGGTCAACTCCAACCCTGCGACGATTATGACCGACCCGGAAACGGCCGATCGCACTTACATTGAGCCGCTGACGCCGGAATTGGTCGAAAAAGTCATCGAAAAAGAACGCCCTGATGCTCTACTACCAACGATGGGAGGACAAACTGCCCTCAATCTCGCCGTTGCTTTAGCCAAAAAAGGGGTGTTGGAAAAGTACGGTGTTGAGTTAATTGGCGCTAAACTCCCAGCAATCGAAAAAGCCGAAGATCGAAAGCTGTTTGGTGAAGCAATGGCAAGGATTGGGGTAGCTGTTTGTCCTAGCGATACAGCCGAATCTTTACAAGAAGCCAAAGCTGTTGCCCGCCAAATTGGTAGTTATCCTTTAATTATTCGTCCAGCTTTCACAATGGGTGGAAGTGGCGGCGGCATTGCCTACAACCAAGAAGAATTTGAAGAAATGGCACAGGTAGGTATAGATGCCAGCCCTGTTTCGCAAATTCTCATTGACCAGTCTTTACTCGGCTGGAAAGAATATGAACTCGAAGTGATGCGTGACTTGGCAGATAACGTGGTAATTATCTGTTCCATCGAAAACCTTGACCCGATGGGCATTCACACTGGAGACTCTATCACCGTCGCTCCCGCGCAAACCCTCACTGATAAAGAATATCAAAGGCTGCGGGATAAGGCAATTAAAATCATCCGTGAGATCGGTGTGGAAACTGGCGGTTCTAACATTCAATTTGCTATCAATCCTGTCACTGGCGATGTGGTGGTCATTGAGATGAACCCGCGCGTTTCCCGTAGTTCAGCCTTAGCTTCTAAAGCTACGGGTTTCCCTATTGCCAAGATGGCCGCAAAGCTAGCAGTAGGCTACACCTTGGATGAAATTAAAAATGACATCACCAAGAAAACTCCGGCGTCCTTTGAACCAACAATTGACTATGTGGTAACAAAAATTCCCCGCTTCGCCTTTGAAAAATTCCCCGGTTCCGATCCAGTGCTGACAACCCAAATGAAATCTGTGGGGGAAGCAATGGCAATTGGGCGCACATTCAACGAATCCTTTCAAAAGGCGCTGCGATCGCTTGAAACCGGACGCGCTGGTTGGGGTTGCGATCGAGCCGAAAAATTACCCAGTGGCGAACAAATTCGCGCTCAACTGCGGACACCTAACCCCGATCGCATTTTCTCCGTGCGTCATGCCTTGCAACTAGGAATTAGTGCTGAGGAAATCTACGAACTGACTGGTATTGACCCGTGGTTTCTAGATAAATTTCAGCAACTCCTAGATGTCGAGAAATTCCTCAAGCGGACACCTTTACAGCAATTGACAAAAGAACAACTTTATGAAGTGAAGCGGGACGGATATAGCGATCGCCAGATTGCTTACGCCACCAAAACCACTGAAGATGAAGTTCGCGCCTACCGCAAACAACTAGGAATCATCCCAGTTTATAAAACAGTAGATACCTGCGCTGCTGAGTTTGAAGCCTTTACCCCCTATTATTATTCTACCTACGAAGAAGAAACAGAGGTTTTGCCTGTAACCAAGCCAAAAGTGTTGATTTTAGGTGGTGGCCCCAACCGCATTGGACAGGGAATTGAGTTTGACTATTGTTGTTGTCACGCCGCCTATGCTTTGAAGAATGCGGGGTATGAGACGATTATGGTCAACTCTAACCCAGAGACAGTTTCGACAGACTACGATACCAGCGATCGCCTTTATTTTGAGCCTTTAACAAAAGAAGATGTCCTTAATATTATCGAAACTGAAAATCCAGTTGGGGTGATAATCCAGTTTGGCGGGCAAACACCATTGAAATTAGCATTACCCTTACAGGAGTATTTGCAGAGATTAGGGACTGGGAACTGGGGACTGGGGACTGGGGACTGGGGACTGGGGACTGGGGAGATTTCCCAATCCCCAATTTCCAAAATTTGGGGCACATCGCCAGATTCCATTGACATGGCAGAGAACCGGGAGCGGTTTGAAAAGATTCTCCAACAGTTGAATATTGCCCAACCCCCTAATGGTATTGCTCGGAGTTATGAAGACGCGGTGATTGTCGCCAAACGCATTGGTTATCCAGTGGTGGTGCGTCCCAGCTATGTGTTGGGGGGACGGGCAATGGAAATCGTTTATTCTGATGCTGAGTTAGAACGCTACATGACCTTTGCGGTACTCGTGGAACCAGAACATCCGATTTTGATTGATAAGTTTTTGGAAAACGCAATTGAAGTCGATGTCGATGCGATCGCCGATCATACAGGACGGGTAGTAATTGGTGGTATTATGGAACACATCGAGAAAGCGGGTATTCATTCAGGAGATTCCGCTTGTTCCTTACCTTCCATTTCCCTATCACCAGCAGTTCTCAATCAGATTCGCACTTGGACGATACAGCTAGCACAAGCATTGTCAGTCGTAGGGTTAATGAATATTCAATTTGCTGTTGTCGGCGCAAGCAGTTATTCTCCCCAAGTTTACATTCTAGAAGCTAATCCCCGCGCTTCTCGCACAGTGCCATTTGTATCTAAAGCTACGGGCGTACAGTTAGCGAAACTAGCATCCTTAATCATGTCGGGCAAAACCTTAGAGGAGCTAGATTTTACAGAGGAAGTTATTCCCACACATATTGCTGTAAAAGAAGCAGTGTTACCCTTTAACAAATTCCCAGGAACTGATACAATATTGGGCCCAGAAATGAGATCCACTGGTGAGGTGATGGGGATTGACAGCGACTTTGGCCGTGCCTTTGCCAAAGCGGAGATGGGTGCTGGGGAGCGTTTACCGTTAACGGGAACTCTATTTGTATCAATGAGCGATCGCGATAAAGCTGCTGCAAGTGGTGTGGTGAAGGAATTTATCGATTTGGGCTTTACAGTGATGGCTACCCTTGGTACACGCCGGGTTCTTCTCGAACAGGGGTTAAATGTTGAATTAGTGTTAAAACTACATGAAGGTCGTCCCCACGTCCTAGATGCGATCAAAAACCAGAAAATCCAACTTATTATCAATACACCATCAGGAGAAGAAGCTCAGACTGATGCTAGGTTAATCCGCCGCACAGCCTTAGCTTACAAAATTCCCATCATTACTACCATCGCTGGTGCAAAAGCTACCCTTGCCGCTATCCGTTCCTTACAAAATACGACTTTGGATGTAAAAACTATCCAAGAGTACTGCCCAATCACAAAGGACTAGGGATTAGGGACTAGGGATTAGGGACTAGGAAAAAGTTTTTTGAATACTTAATACCTAATTCCCAGTCACCAATCCCCATTGCCCCTTATCCCCAGAGGGGGCCCCGAGTTCCCCAGCCCCAGAAAAAATTAAACAATTGTTAGAAGAGAATGAATATATTTCTCATTGAGATACTTTAACAAATATGAGGAAAATTATTTGAACTAGATAACTTCTTAAATTGACTTTTAGTCAGCCTTAAGATATGGGGAATGGTGCATGAACTGGAAAAACCAGGAAATTTCACGTCGCCATCTAGCCAAAATCTTCTCATAAATGTTACAATTGTTAATATGATTTCCATAAAAAAATGTTTAAAAAGCAACCTTTTATCTAACTGTAGATACTTGTGAAAAGTAGGAAATAACTGTAGTTTTAGCAGTTAAGAAGCCTAAATTTGATTATTATGAGCAGCCGAGTTTCTCAGGCGCGTAAGTTGCAAACCGTAGTATAGGTTTCCAGTCTGACTGGGTAAAACCCTAATAAATAAACAAAGCATCTATCCCTTAATGACCCTACCGCCAAACCCATCATTATCAAAGAGTAGCGCCATGAAGACCGCTCAGACAGCCACAGACCTCGTGCGGACTTACCTGCGTGAGATTGGCCGTGTGCCACTCTTAACCCACGAGGAAGAGATTTTCTATGGTAAACAGGTGCAACGTTCCTGCGCTTTGCACGAATCAAAGGAATCTCTTGCCACCCAGCTAGGTCACCAACCAACTCTAGAAGAGTGGGCTAAAGCGACAAACCTAGAACCAGCAGAGTTGAACGAAGTGATCGCAGATGGTGAAATTGCCAAGCGCAAGATGGTAGAAGCCAATTTGCGGCTGGTAGTCTCCGTTGCTAAAAAATACATTAAGCGCAACGTCGATTTACTGGATTTGATCCAAGAAGGTAGTATTGGTATGCAACGTGGTGTAGAAAAGTTTGACCCTACCAAAGGGTACAGATTTTCTACTTATGCCTATTGGTGGATTCGGCAAGCGATTACTCGTGCTATTGCCGAAAAAGCTCGTACAATTCGGCTGCCGATCCATATTACCGAAAAATTAAATAAGATTAAAAAGGCACAGCGCCAATTGTCTCAAAAGTTGGGACGCGCTCCTACGGCTGGGGAGCTAGCTCAAGAATTAGAATTGACCCCCAAACAAGTACGAGAGTATTTAGAAAAGGCGCGTTTGCCCCTTTCCTTGGATTTGCGGCTGGGTGATAACTACGACACCGAACTTGGAGAAATGCTGGAAGATCCAGGCGCTTCTCCCGAAGAGTTTGTTATGCAATCCTCCCTATCTTATGACTTAGATCGCCTGATGGGCGATCTCACACCACAACAAAGGGAAGTAATTACGTTACGCTTTGGCTTAACTGATGGGCAAGCCCTGACTTTGGCTAGAATTGGTGAAATACTGAACATCAGCCGAGAACGAGTCAGACAAATTGAGCGAGAAGCTTTAAGCAAACTTCGCAAATCTAAAGCCAACATGGATGAATATTTGGCAAGTTAGCAGTAAGGAGTGATGAGTTTTTAATTAACTCTCCACTCCTTATTTATTGGGGTGAGAAAATACGCTGACTTTGGTACGGTTACACCTACTTCCACTCTGACGCTAGGCTGTTACATTAGTTGACAGGAAGACAAAATAACTAAGTCAAATCCAAAATAGACATTTAATATTAAAATCACAAGCACCGCAGCTAATAGTGGTAGTTAAGGAGCTAAAAAATGAGTAACTCATCCAATCGTGTCTCAGAATTTTTTAATAGCGAATCAGAAACTAACGATTTATTATGGCAGTACGTTAAATCCTTAAGTCCAGAAACAGTTACCCAGCTATCCAAACCCACGTCTGCCGAAGTCTTTCAAGTGATGGAACGGAATATTACAGGACTATTAGGTAATCTACCTTCAGAACACTTTGGTGTTACTGTAACCACAAATCGGGAAAATCTAGGTAGACTTCTTGCTTCTGCAATGATTAGTGGTTATTTCTTGCGTAACGCTGAACAGAGAATGAATTTTGAAATGGCTCTACAAGGAGCTGAAACTGACAACAGCGAAATTGAATAGAAATCTAAAATTTGGGAAATCCAATTAATAATCTTGAGCTGATAGCTAGTTATAGTTACGGCGATACGAATTGAAAATAAGTCTCTGCGAAATCTTTGCTGCTAATTCCCGATTATACATCAGCTAAGTTTTTTAAAATATCCAAAATAGTGACGAATTCAGGTTGAAATATTAAACGCAGAAGAACGCGGAGTCTTTGATTTCGCTTCTCTGTAAACTCCTGTAATTTTGTGATTAATTCAATCAATTATATGTATATGATATCAAGCTAGTTAGGTATAACTCCCGAATCTATGCATAAAGGCAGAAAACTCCTTCCCTCTAAGCCTCTAGGGCATTAACAATAAATTTTTAATCAGACATGATATTAGAGGTGTATTTGTAGATGATTAATGCACATTTGTGGATAAACGAACAGTGCTAGATCACTTTTGCAACGCCATAAATCTAAACTCGGCAGATTTACAACTAGTCTGCCGAGTTTTATTATTAGTAGGACTTACGCATGAGTTACGGAATAACGAACCGCAGAGAAGTTAGTGCGCCCTTGCGGTTAAGAGACTTGTTCGCTTTTAGCGTTCCCGTAGGGTAGCAACTCGCGCGACACGCAGAGAAGTCGGAGCGGCGGCTTCCGCCGATCTGAACTTCGGTGGAAATCAGAGTTTGAGAGATATTTTGCGTAAGTCCTAATTAGTTAAGAGTCAAAATTCAGGAATTTTTTCCCTACTCCCCATTCAATTATGAGTGAAAGCAGTTCTTTCCCACCCCATAAAATCATTGGTGTTGCAGTAATTTGGAATGACCAAAAGCAAATTTTAATCGACCGTCGTCGTCCAGAAGGAGCGATGGGTGGTTTGTGGGAATTTCCTGGTGGTAAAATAGAGCCAGGTGAAACTATCCAAGAATGTATTCAACGAGAAATTTTTGAAGAACTGGGAATAGTAATTGAAGTGGGAGAGCATCTGATTACTATTGACCACAGCTATACAAACTTGCGCGTTACTCTCACAGTACATCACTGCCGACATGTTACAGGTGTCCCCCAACCTTTAGAATCCGATGAAATTCGCTGGGTAACTTTGGAAGAACTGGAGCAGTTTACTTTTCCAAAAGCAAATATTCAAATTATTGCTGCATTAAAAGAAAGTGGGGAGTAGGGGAGCAGAGGAGAATAATTAATAACTAATGACTAATCCCGTAACAATCTATTAATTGCATCAGGTTGAGTCCCGCAATTTTCTACAATAGGCGCAGGACTTTGATTTAAGGTGTCAGCAAATAAATGCCTAAAACTGTTGCCGATGTGATGAGCCGCGATCCTATTATTGTTCGGGAGGAAACTCCACTCAATGAAGCTATCCAAATTCTCGCAGAACGCCATATCAGCGGACTACCTGTTGTGGACGATCTCGGTAAATTGGTGGGCATTATTTCGGAAACCGATTTGATGTGGCAAGAAACTGGTGTTACTCCACCTGCGTACATTATGTTTCTTGATAGTGTTATCTATTTAAAAAATCCTGCTACGTATGAACGTGATTTGCATAAGGCTTTAGGACAAACTGTTGGGGAAGTGATGAGTAAAAACCCGATCGCTATTTCCCCTGATAAAACTTTAAAAGAAGCAGCTACAATCATGCACGATCGCAGCGTTCACCGCTTGCCAGTACTTGATGGTACAGATCAAGTAATTGGTATTCTTACTCGTGGTGATGTTATTCGGGCAATGGCTGCTAGTCAAGATTAGTCAAAAATAGAGACGCCATTAATCGCGTCTGTCTTTTTTATACATTTGAAAATCAAGGATAACTAAATGAGTATTACTCCGGAGTCTGTTAAGCAATTGCTCAGTTCTGAGGATTTAGGCGATCGCTTACGTGCTGTAAATCAAATCCGCCAATTGGAACCAGCCATTGGCTTTGAATTAATTCAAAGTGCGATTGGCGATCGCAATTCTCGTGTCCGTTACTCAGCAGTGAGTCAAATGGATACACTTGGAACCCAAGATTTACAGTTATCCTTAGATATCTTGCGCGATCGCTTACTTAATGATTCCGAAGTAGATGTACAAGCAGCAGCAGCAGACTGTTTGGGTGCTTTAAAGTTAAGCGAAGCTTTTGAAGATTTACAGCAGCTTTATCATACAACCGATGAATGGCTAATACAATTCAGTATTATTGCTACGTTGGGTGAGTTGGGCGATCCGCGAGCCTTTGAACTACTCAAAGAGGCACTCTCATCAGAAAACGAATTAGTCCAAACTGCTGCTATTAGTTCTTTGGGTGACTTGGGAGATGTACAAGCTATTTCTCTGTTGGCTCCCTATGCTAGCAATCCAGATTGGCAAATTCGTTACAGACTTGTACAAGCTTTGGCTCGTTTGGATAATCCAGAAGCCAAATCTATATTAGAAACTCTAGCTAATGATGAAGTAGATGCGATCGCAAGCGAAGCCAAAAATTCTTTGCAGTCAGTTTAAGTCTATCTAATATAGCAGGAGGCAGGAGGTAAAACTATTGCTAACTCTCTTCTTTCACTCTTTCCAAGTGTCGTAACCTGTGTGACTACGGCTATAATATAGATTTATCTGACAGTATAAAAAATTCGACCTGGTTGAGAAAATTTTGCATTCCAGCCAGATCGAATAGATCACTTAGAGTTACTTTTAGCAATTAAAAGTAACTTTTTTATATTTAGGATAGGACTATTGAATTACACTTTTGCGACGGCGAGACATAACCATGCCAGCACCAACTAAACCTAAGCCTAGCATTGTGGTTGGCTCAGGAACGCTAACTGCTTCGAGAGTTAAGTGGTAATCGCTTGTCTTACCATTAAGAGAAGCACCTAAATTGCCAACTGCAATAGTTTTTCCATTGAAATTAAATTTCCCCGTAATCCCATCCAATATTACGTCATTAATATTAGTAGCCGATTTCCGAGTTCTGGTAACTACAGAATCATCAAGATCAAAGGTAAGAAGCGCAGTAGTACTACCCAAGGTTCGCGATCCGAAATTAATGAACGGAGTGTAAACGCCTGTAGAATATGTAGCTGTTGTGCCTGATAGAACAGCTGTCCTGGTTAAATTTAAAGTGTTAATCGTAATACCTGCACCTGACTTTAAATTTGGTGAGAAGGCTGTAAAATCACCATCAGTATCAACACCATCAACATCGACAAATTTAATGCTAGTCTTAGCTGGATTGATTCCATCACTAGGAACGATAGATGTACCATTAAGACCAATGCTCCCATTCAGGCTTACAGCTTGAGCTGAACCCGCAGAAGTAAAAATCCCAGCAGTAGCCAAGGGGATTGCAAAACTAGCAGCTAGAGTAGCGTTTAGTAATTTAGATTTTAAATTAATCATGATTCTTTGAGAGTGCTAATAATAACCTGGAACATAGAAATTGATTGCTTGACTTTTACTATCAGTAATCTATTTAAAATACTGTTAGTGAAAGCGAAACTTGTGTGATGTATTTCTTATCTCCATAGAATCACATAGACTTAGAACCTGCCATATTTACTGAGTGGTCTTCATCACATCTTTAACTAATAAATCGTCTTCATAAAGTTTTAATTTCTTACATATCTGCGCTTCGTATATCCCTGAATATATAAGGTTGAAATTATTGGCAATAGCTCCAGCTTCAAGAAAAGTCACACCCGTAAATATATATATAATGTATAAAATATGCCATTAGCTGCCAAACTATATTTTAAATAAATGGAGTAGAAAGTGTATATATAATCTTTATAGTTACTAAATATTTAGTGAAACGGTTCCTCTCATAAAATAAATGGGAGGAACCGCTGTATTTGTTTACTATAGATAGTCTTTTTGAATGTTTGTAACAAATAGCTAGTTGCTAGCTATTACTTCTGTTCTCAAATCTGTCAGATTTTTTAAATGTTAAGAGCCATATAGCTGTGGCCAGGTTGTGACAACAAAAACTACAACTGCGGCGATCGCTAACAACCCTTGAATCAAATTTCCCACTAAAGAGCCGACTACAATTCCTATACCTGCTTTAATCGCCAACCCAAATTCACGTCGGAAAAGGTACTCACCAATAATTGCTCCCAAAAGCGGGCCTAGTAAAATTCCTAACAGTGGGCCTCCAAAAGGTAAAGTTGGCAATAATCCCAAAAATCCTACCACCAAACCAACAATTGCGCCAATTTGCCCCCATTTGCTAGCTCCAGCTTGTTTTGCTCCCATATAGCTAGCTAAAAAATCCACTCCGACACTGAGCAGTAAAACTATAATTGTCACAATTAGTGGAATCTTGATAGCTGCAAAAGAACTACTGACGATTCCCCAGACAATAATTGCAATTAAAATTAAGCTGCTACCAGGAATAGCTGGAACTACAGCACCGACAATACCCACAACCATTACAGCAACTAATAGCCAATAAATAATTTGCATAAATCAATTGTAAACTTCCAATTTTCTCATAGGAACGCACATCTGCGCGCTCCTACTGTTTATTCTATCTAGGTAAGATAGCGAAAAATGCTTAGTACAATGTGGTGCAAGTTTGTCTAATGCTTCTAAACTGCTATTTAAAAGCTCAAAACACATGACGAGAAAAATATTAACTGGACTAAGTTCTGAAGCCTACGAGCATCCCTTTGATCGTAAAGCCTTGGCTTCTTTGCAAAATATGCCTGGTGTCTCCCTACTACTCAAAAAAATTAATGAATACGGTATTGATCGCCTACTAAGACTGCAAAGCCTTGGTAGTGAAATCAGAATTTCGCCGCGTAACTTTCCCGAATTACATCAAACATTTGTAGAAACCTGCCAAATTCTTGATGTTGCTCCACTTCCTGAATTATATCTATTTCGAGGCACAGGTCACATTCAAACCTACATTGTTGGCGTAGAAAAACCGATTGTCGGTATCAATTTAGATGCAATGGAGTGGCTTGGGGTAGATGAGTTGCTTTACGTTTTTGGACACGAAATCGCTCGCATCAAGAGTAAGCACATGATTTATCACCAAATGGCAATTGTTATGCCAACGTTGAAAAATTTATTGAGCAGTACCACACTCGGAGTCGGTGGCTTAGTAGCTGGTGGAATGGAACTAGGTTTATATAATTGGCGGATGATGGCTAGGTTCACCGCCGATCGGGCTGCTTTATTAGCTTGTCAGGATATTAATGTAGCAACTACTACATTGATGAAACTGGCAGGTTTGCCAGATGAGTACTTGACTACTGCTGTAATAGAAGATTTTCTTGTCCAAGCGCGTGAGTTTGCATCCAATAACTTTGATAGTGTGGATAAAGTCACCAAAATATTAAGCTATACAGAGCCTGGGCTTTCTTGGATAGTTATGCGAACTGGTGAATTATTAAAATGGGTTGATTCTGGAGCTTATGATAATTTAATTCAACAAACAAATTTAAAGACACCGGAAGAACTAGAAGAAAAAGAAGAAAAAATACCAGAAGAAAAGGAAGGTTGGAATTTTTTGACTTCTTGGTGAGTTAATAATTCCTAATTCGTAATTCGTAATTCGTAATTAACTTGTAGATACGAGTAAGTCAATTTGAAGTAATAATTACAAATTATACCAATTTGAAAAAAGAATGCGATAGATAGATACGGATATACCTTTGTTCTATCCAGCTTTCTTAATGCATGAATTTTGAATTGGTATTACGAGTTCTTCTCACAGATGACAAATTTAAATTTAGGTTAAGTCGCTTGGTTGGATAAATTCGATCCAATAGTAACGGCTAATTTATCAGCAATTCCTGCAATCCAGTTTTCATCTTGTTTGGTGTAACTGCGAGGAGCATTTGCTCCTAAAATTAATGCACCTTGGTTGCCAATAGGTTGACATATTACACCTTGAGTATTCTCTGGTAAATAATCAAATTCAACTTTACCTGGATATATTTTTAGAGCAACTAGATAAATCGGTTTTTGTTTTTCGAGTACCTGTTTTAAGATTACTCCTGGTACAACTTCAGATTTAGTACCCAGAATGCCGCGACGCAACAAAACTTTACCTTGATAAAAAATCACAAGTGATCGCGTTACTGTATTCGTCAACAATAAATGAGATGCCCAGGCTAGCTCTGTTTTCACGGTTTCGGGTAAATCTGCTGCGAGTATAAAACCTTCTTCTCCAATTAGTTCTACAATATCAGGCGATCGCGGCTGAACTTGCTGCCAAATTAAACCTGTCAAAATTAACACTGCACTCAAAATCACGCCCACTACATCACCACGCGATTGAGACTGGGTTAATTCCGGTGTCAATAAACGGTTAATCAATAAAAGTACAGCGCCTAGCCCACCCACGACAATGGGTAGACGCCGCAAAACTCGATTAGGATCAGGTTTAGTCATTAAAAGTTAGGAATTGGGAATTGGGCAAACAGGGCATTGAGAAGAGACAAGTAGACAAGGAAGAGGGGGCAGACTTGGGAGAGACTTTTTTAATTATTTCCCCTTGTCCCCTTGTCCCCCCTGCTCCCCTGCTCCCCTGCTCCCCTGCTCCCTCATACTCACTCCTCCCCTGGTTCAATAATCCGCTGGAAAAGATAACCAGTACCCCGTGCGGTGAGAATCAATTCTGGGTTGCTAGGATCATCTTCTAATTTTGCCCGCAAACGTGATATATGCACATCTACTACGCGGGTATCTACATGACGTTCTGGTGTATAACCCCATACTTCCTGCAAAATTTCTGAACGAGAAAAAGCTTCTCCAGAGCGACTGACTAACAACTCTAACAAGCTGAATTCCATACCTGTCAATCGAATCCGCTCATCACCTTTGTAGACTTGTCGCTTATTTGTATCGATTTTAATATTAGCGACATGGATTACCCCAGAACTGGGAATTCCAGAAGCACCGTTTTTATCTACTCGCCGTAGTACCGAGCGAATCCGGGCTTCTAGCTCCTTAGGGGAAAATGGTTTAACTACATAATCATCAGCACCTAATTCTAATCCAGTGATGCGATCGGCTACATCACCTAAAGCTGTTAGCATAATAATGGGCACATCTGATTCTTTTCGTAACTCTTGACATACACCATAGCCGTCTAGCTTTGGCATCATTACATCTAAAACTACCAGGTCAGGCTCAGTTTTGCGAAAAGTATCCAAAGCTTCTTCCCCGTCGCCAGCCGTCACTACATCGTAGCCAATCATGGAAAGGCGTGTTTCCAAAATCCGGCGAATGCTGGCTTCGTCGTCTACCACCAAGATTTTTTCTTTATGGCTTTCCAAGTTTCTCTAGGCTCCTTGACTAAAAATTTACATGATTAATTTTTAATACCATAATATTAAGATATCATTCCATGAATTGATTTGGAAAAAGCTCTAAATACCACTATTATTGGTTTTTAGTTTTTTTCAAGAATTAAGTAAATATTAAGATTATTTAATAAGATTTAAGAATGGCAAAGCCAAAAACTTTTTACACTTGTAACGAATGTGGAGCAGAATCGCCCCAGTGGTTTGGTAAGTGTCCAGCTTGCGGCACTTATAATTCTCTAGAAGAACAAATTTCTATTCAATCCTCAGTAGATGTGCCCAGTCGGGGAGGAGTGAGTAGTTGGCAATCAGCTCAAGGCAATGGTAAATCTCACGGGAAACCAGCTAAAGCGCGAGCCTCTTTAACATTCGATCAAATTACCGATCGCCAAATTGCTCGTTGGGAGTCTGGTTATGGAGAATTAGATCGAGTGCTTGGAGGTGGGGTTGTCCCTGGTTCTATGGTGCTGATTGGTGGCGATCCAGGTATTGGTAAATCGACTTTATTGTTGCAAGTATCTAATCAATTAGCACAGAAATACCGCATTCTTTACGTAACTGGTGAAGAATCAGGGCAGCAGGTAAAATTACGAGCTTCCCGTTTGGGAGTATCAAAAACCCTAAGTGTGGTAAATGATGAGAAGGTAACAGTAGTAGATACTACACTTCCTATAGACCCTGACAGTATAGGTGCAGATTTATATGTACTGCCAGAAACAGATTTAGAAGAAATTTTACGGGAAATAGACTCTCTTAAACCAAATGTGGCAGTAATTGATAGTATTCAAACGGTATTTTTTCCGGCGCTGACTTCTGCACCAGGTTCAGTAGCTCAAGTACGGGAATGCACCGCAGCACTGATGAAGGTGGCGAAGCACGAAGATGTCACCATGCTGATTGTGGGACACGTCACCAAAGAAGGAGCGATCGCAGGGCCAAAAGTTTTAGAACATTTAGTCGATACGGTGTTGTATTTTGAAGGCGATCGCTTTGCCTCCCATCGGTTATTACGCACAGTAAAAAACCGCTTCGGCGCAACTCACGAAATCGGCATCTTTGAAATGGTAACAGATGGATTGCGAGAAGTTGCCAACCCCTCAGAGTTATTTTTAGGCAACCGTGACGATCCGGCTCCGGGTACTGCCATTGTGGTTGCTTGCGAAGGTACTCGCCCGATTGTTGTAGAATTGCAGGCTTTAGTGAGTCCTACTAGCTACCCTTCCCCTCGGCGTGCTGGAACTGGCGTAGACTACAACCGTTTAGTGCAAATTCTCGCCGTCTTAGAAAAACGAGTGGGAATTCCCATGTCCAAGTTAGATTCTTATGTTGCTTCGGCGGGTGGGTTGAATGTGGAAGAACCGGCAGTAGATTTGGGAATTGCGATCGCAATTGTAGCTAGTTTTCGCGATCGCATCGTCGATCCCGGCACAGTATTAATCGGTGAAGTTGGGTTAGGTGGACAAGTGCGATCAGTTTCCCAAATGGAACTAAGGTTGAAAGAAGCAGCTAAATTGGGATTTAAACGAGCGATCGTCCCTAAAGGACAAAAATTCCCCGATCTTGATATCGAGATTTTACCCGTTGCCAAAGTAATAGATGCGATTATTGCCGCCATCCCGCATCAAGAATTGACAGCCGACGATTTAGAACCCGATGAAGATTAGTAACTACTGGGTACTAGGAAATTGTTCCCAAATTTGGCAGGGTTTAAAGCAAATTCCATAATTTTTACAAGTAAAAACCCAGTCTCCAGTCACTTTTACACACTAAAGGACAATCCACCATGACAACCCTCACCCAAGACTACCAAATCACTTGGGAGAAACTACCCGATGATTATAAACTGCCAGATGATCCAGTGGATAACATCAACCAACCAGCCTTAGCTGCGGCACTCACAGAAAGCCTACAATTAGCCGGAAAAATTTCAGCCAACGCCCTAACAACAACTAATTACGGCATTTGTGCCACTCTAAACAACAAAATGGTCATTAAAGCTGCTGATTGGGCTTTCATTGCCAAAATTAATGTTAGTAGAGAAGAAGTAATACGCAGTTACACACCTCAATTACAGGGTGACATTCCCGTAATTGTGATGGAATTTGTTTCCGATACACAGGAAACAGAATATTCTATCAAAGCAACATATCCCCCAGGAAAATGGTTTTTTTACGAGCGCATCTTAAAAGTACCAAACTATATTATCTTTGAGCCAGATAGCGGCAGTTTCGAGATGTATTGCTTACAAAATACAGAACAGTATATCTTGCAAGAGCCTGATGAAAATCAACGGTACTGGATACCAGAAATCAATCTTTACCTTAGCGTATCGCAAGGTACTCGTGAAAACCGCACAGGAAAGTGGTTACGGTGGTGGGATGAACAAGGAAACCTTTTACTTTGGGGAACAGAATTAGCCGAACAAGAACGCCAACGCGCCGAACGACTAGCAGCCCAATTGCGGGCTGCGGGAATTGAACCTGAAGATTAGACTTCTTGTAAATAATTTAGGATTGCTAGCTTTAGTTAAAAATTTGCTAAATCTAGCATTTTTTTATAGCAATGAAATTTTAAATAACTCGAATTTGACCTAATTTATTAACATTAAAATTTGAGAATTATTGATAGAAATTTTTGAATTTTTAGTTGTTAAGTATAGTTTTATACATTCATATAAAACTATGATAAAGGCGATCGCCCAATCCTGCAAAAGATGAATGCGATCGCCCTTATCTGGCCCCCTTATCAGGAGATAAATACAATCATGGCAATAGCTACTATAGCCGTAGTCACACTCTTTAGGACATAAGGATGGGGTGAAAGAAGAGAGTTAGCAATAGTTTTACCTCCAGCAAGAACTGCCCTCTGCCTCCTGCCTTCTGCTATAATCTCAATTTGTAGACTCAATCAACAGCACCTTAAATCTTTGTGGACACAAGACTGAGTTTTACGATGTGCCAAAATAAAATATCAGTAAAACTACAGTCTTGATCAATGGCGTGGAATTCGGGGCAGCAGTTATTTGGTGGACGCTACATTATCGAGAGAAAATTGGGCGAAGGTGGAGTTGGTATTACCTATCTCGCTAAAAATCGAGGCGGCGAGTTGCGAGTTATCAAAACCCTTAGAGAACAAATCCTCAATCATCCTGACTGGATACCGCATCAAAGTAGACTCAAGCGAGACTTTAAAGACGAAGCATTACGCCTAGCATTATGTCGCCATCCCTACATTGTAGAAGTAGAGAACGTCTTTGATGACGATGATTTACCCTGCATGGCGATGGAATACATTGAGGGAGAAGATTTAGGTAAGCGGATAACTGAAAAAGGTGCTTTATCAGAAGCAGAAGCACTGCAATACATTGAGCAAATTGGCGATGCTTTGATCCTGGTTCACGACAAAGGCTTGCTGCATCGGGATTTAAAGCCGAGTAACATTATGATGCGTGCAGGTAAAGAAGAAGCAGTGCTAATTGACTTTGGCCTTGCTAGACAATTTATTTCTGGTGCAGTTCAACAGCATACGGAAAGTCTCACTCCTGGTTATGCGCCACCAGAACAGTATGTACCCGATGCCGAACGGGGAGAATATATTGATGTTTACGCCTTAGCCGCTACATTATATTCTTTGCTGACTGGACAATTGCCTATGCCAGTACCAGTCAGACTACAAAATTTTACCCTGAAACCGCCTAAAGATTTGAATTCGAGTGTTAGCGATTGCCGAAGCAGCTATCTCATAAGGATATAGGTTCTCAGAAAGATTAATTTTTGAGAGCGATCGCATATTTAGCACTTGAGATACATATAATATTCCTTTTGGCAAGTCTATAGCAACCTCAGTTTTTATGAAAAACCATGATATGACGCTATATCCTTACTGTTCCTCAACCAGTTTCAATTGGATTACAAACGGGAAAATAAGGTTCAGCAGCAAATCTAAGAAGTGATGCCCTGAACATTTGCAGATATTACCGCAGACACTGATTATGTTGCGGCGGCTAAAATACTTAAGTATTAGTAGTATGATCAAACTACTCATACTAAAAATTGTCTATTTGGTAACACAAGACGATCAAAAAGTTGTAGAAAAGTGTATTTCCTTGACTCGATAGTGGTGCTAACCTCAATTTAAAGGATGTTATCAGCCTTTATCTGCTAGAGTTTCTGACTTTCAGCAAATTAGATAATTTATCAATAACAAAATCGCTAGGAGTGCGATGATGATGTCACAGTCCCCTATGACAAGACCAGAAATAGCTGCTGGAACTCTAATCGATAACCGCTATATTATCCAAAAACTTCTAGGACAGGGAGGATTGGGACGAACTTACTTAGCATTTGATACTCGTCGGTTTAATGAAGCCTGTGTTCTCAAAGAATTTGCACCCATCGGCACAGGCGAAAGTGGACTGGAACAATATCGTAACTTATTTAAAAGAGAAGCAAAAATTCTTCATCAATTGCAGCATCCTCAAATTCCCAAGTTTTTGGCTTGCTTTGAAGGAGATGGTCGGCTATTTCTAGTACAAGAATATGTTGACGGTAAAACATATTCAAGACTACTAGGAGAACTTCAACGTCAAGGAAGAAATTTTTCTGAAGACGAAGTTATCCAGTGGCTAAAGAATCTGCTGCCTGTTTTGGAATATGTCCACCAGCACAACATTATCCATCGAGATATTTCTCCTGACAACATCATGTTACCCGATGGCAAGGATCTGCCAGTGCTGATTGATTTCGGGGTAGGTAAGCAAATTGCTGACATGAACGAAGGGAGAAATTCCAACCAACAGGTAACGTTTGTCGGAAAAATGTCCCTTGTTGGCAAAGTGGGATATGCTCCCCGCGAACAGATTAGTTTGGGTTTATGTTCACCCTCTAGTGACCTTTATGCTTTAGGTGTAACTGCTATTGTATTACTCACAGCTAGAGATCCATCTTTACTAATGGATCAATACTCACTTGAATGGAACTGGCGTGATTATACTTATGTTACTGATGGGTTTGCTCAAGTACTTGATTATATGTTGGAAGATAGGCCAAACAAGCGATACCAAACAGCCAGTGAAGTTATCAGAGATTTAGAGTATATTAGAGAACCAGAAGTGGCAATGCCTTCTGCAATCATGGTTGATGATTTACCGGCTACGGTATTTAACCCTGAATTTCAGGCTATGTCAGCTCCATCGCAGTCATATAACCAACCTGAAGAAACAATTTTTAATTCACCTACTAGTAGTCCACAAACTGGGCAAAGAATCGAACAACAATCTTCACTCCAACCAGCATTTATCAAACATTGTCAGCAAGAATTAGCCTACCACATCGGCCCAATGGCAAATCTGATTATAGAAGAAATACTAGATCACAATCCTTATATTTCAGCTGACCAATTTATTGAACTTGTAGCTAAGGAAATTCCTAACTTTCAAGCAGCTTTTGAATTCAAAAAAAGGTTATTTTCATAAAGATTTAGACATCATAAATTGAAGAATAGTTTTTCATCTCTTAACTAATTATGTGAGTTTAAGTCAAAATAGTTCATATAAAGTAACAAGGTTTTTTTGATAGGATCTAAATACCCCTTACAAAGATTAATAACGTTAGTATTGTGCAAAACGACAAAGCGAGTCTGTATACTTCTATGTATAAGTAAGCTACACGCAAAGTCTTGTACAGAGAGTTATTACATTAGCATAACGGTAGCAAGTCTGCGTATCCCTGCAAGGAAGCAAACTAGCAAGAGCGTCTTTAGAGAGCCTGATTACGAATTATTATAATCGCCTATACTTCCTTGAGTACGTTTGATTCTTTTCATCGCCATTTCTAAACTTAATTGCATCCGTTTAAAGGCTCTAGCTAAATTACCGATTTCATCATTAGATATCTGCTCAAATTCAACTTCCATGTGTCCCGTACTAACTTCTTCGGCTATGCGAGTCATGCGTTTAAGAGGCATCACAATTTGTCGATTCAAGAACAAGTTGACTAACAGGATAGTCGCTATAAATATAGCTGATACAATCAAGATAATTAGTAAAGAAGACTGATTTGCTTTATTAATGACATTCTTGGCAGGTACTGATATAATCTGAGCGCCAACAATTTCATTAAGCTTCCACCCAAATCCATTAGCAGCACCATAAAGACTAATCATACTTTGAGGTGCAGCTTCAGGTACACTATGACAGACCAGACAACTTTGTTCAGAAACTGCTAAGGGACGAGCAATATAAAAGATATCCCCACCAGGAATTGAGCGAAATCCACTAACTTCTTTAAGGTCTGATTTATTTCTGAACTGTTCTACAATATCTGTCTCAAAACCGTCAGCCTTATCCCGAAGATTTGTGGGATTGAGAGTTGCTTCTTTATAAAAGAAATCACGGTAATCTGTTGTTTTCCGTAAAACTTCAAACACCTCTCGTGCTGAGTACCCAGGTACCGTTTGTGGCAAAAACTCAGTAGCCAATTTATCAACTAGCTTTGGATTAACTTGATCACTGGTATATTTACGAACAGAACTCATGGTTTGGATGAGCATGATACCAGTTGAGCTAATATCTTGTTTCGCATTCTCCCTCAGTAGAGAAGAAAGAGCAAATCCAGTCAAGCTCAAACCAAATGTCAAAATTACCAGTAGCAGAATTGTAAATTTTTGTTTCAAATTTAGATTTTTTAGCATAATTTTAGATTATCTACAAGTCAAATTATTATGAACAAATATGTCTAAAGTTACTGTTTACTCTAACATGAGCAATCAACTTTCATATTTTCATGTAAAGGCATAGTTTAGACAAAACTATGAAGCTATATCCAACTTTATACTATTAGTAATTATTGAGGTTAATGAAAATGTTATCTAAGTAAGTAAGTTCTAAAAAGCTACAACAGCAATTCAAATGGAATTCCCAAAAATTCGTATTGGCTGTTCTGATACCTTGCCAAAATAAATACCAGCAATTGTCAAATATTACTAATGGTGTGGAATGCAGGAAAGTCTATATTCGGGGGACGCTACATTATTGAAAGCCAACTAGGTGAAGGCGGAATTGGCATTACTTATCTTGCCAGAAATCAACGAAATCAACAGCGAGTGATTAAAACCCTCAAAGAAGAAATCCTGAATCACCCCGCCTGGATACTCCACCGAAACAAGTTACGGCAAGACTTTCGTGATGAAGCAGTTCGGCTGGCTGTGTGCCACCATCCTCATATAGTACAGATAGAAACCATTTTCGATGAGGGGAATTTGCCCTGCATGGTGATGGATTATATTGAAGGGGAAGACTTAGCACAGCGCTTGAGGCGAATAGGAGTGCTATCAGAGGCAGAAGCGCTACTTTACATCCGGCAAATTGGTAATGCTTTGACCCTAATTCATTCTAAAGGACTGTTGCATCGGGATCTCAAACCACGCAACATCATGATCCGCATTGATAAATTAGAAGCAGTACTAATAGACTTTGGCATCGCTAGAGAGTTTGTTCCTAATACGATCCAAAGGCATACAGTGTATCGTACTCCTGGTTTTGCCCCACCTGAACAGTATGAATCAGAAGCGCCGCGAGGAGAATACATTGATATTTACGCCCTAGCCGCTACTTTGTATAATTTGCTTACGGCAGTTGTACCAACTAGTGCAGACGATAGACGTCACAATATTAATTTAGAACCACCACAATATTTTAATCCCAACATCAGCAACAGGGTAAATCAAGCTATTATGTGCGGCATGGATCTGGAGTCAACGTATCGTCCCCAGTCTGTGCAAGAGTGGTTGGATTTATTGGGTTCTGAGACAGGGGAAGATGTAACCAAAATATCATCTACTTTAGTGATAGCCCCTAAGGTGCAACCACCTGTACCTATTGTATTAGATCGGCAGAACTGGCAATGCGTGCAGACCCTCAAAGGTCATTCTAGTATGGTTCATGCGATCGCCATTAGCCCAGACGGGCAATTTATTGCTAGTGGCAGTAATGACAAGACCATCAAACTTTGGCAAATGGGTACTGGCAAGCTAGTGCGTCAACTGGGTCGTTGGTCTTCTAGTCATTCTAATATGGTTCATTCCGTCGCCTTTAGCCCAATCTCTTCAAACCTTTCTTATCAAGGCGAGTCTGGCAAATCTGCGGGAGTTGCAGACCTGAACCGGGGAATCTTAGCTAGCGGCAGTTGGGATAATACAATCAAATTGTGGGATGTCAACACAGGTAAAGAAATTCGTACCCTCATTGGTCATGCTAATTGGGTGAATTCCGTTGCTTTTAGTCCAAATGGCAAGTTTCTGGCTAGTGGCAGTGCTGACTGTACAATTAAACTGTGGCAGGTACAAACAGGCATAGAAATCCAAACTTTCACAGGTCATTCTGACCCAGTTTCGTCAGTTGCTTACTCTCCGAGAACGTCTACAACTAATAGCCAGGAGAGACAGCTAGTGGCTAGTGGCAGCAATGATTACACGATTAAACTGTGGCAAATATATACAGGCAGAAATATTTACACATTCACAGGTCATTCCTTCTTTGTTAACTGTATCGCCTTCAGCAAAAATGGGGAAATTATCGCAAGTGGCAGTGGTGACAACACGATTAAACTCTGGCATGTAAATACAGGCAAAGAAATTCGTACTCTCATTGGTCATTCTGATTCAGTTTGGTCAGTCGGCTTTAGCCAGGATGGACAATTTCTCGCTAGTGGCAGTTGGGACAACACTATCAAACTGTGGCACATGCACAGTGGTAGAGAAATCAGCACACTTACAGGGCATTCCAACTATGTTAGATGTGTCGCCTTTAGTCCCGATGATCAAACCTTAGTTAGCGGTAGTGATGACGACACTATTAAAATTTGGCGAAGGGGTAATAATTAATTCGTAATTCGTAATTTTTCTATAAATCTACAGATAGAACTGCGATCGCCCCAAATTTGTAACAATAATGACAGCAACCGTTATTTTTGAACAATAAAAATTATATGGGCTTTGGTATTGGTGATTTATTTTGGATTTTCCTGCTTTTGACTTCTTTGCAACCTCTTTGGCAAAAACGTCAAATAGAATATCGGCGTTTGCGTGCTTTACAAGAATTCCAGCAGGAACGCAAAAGTCGGGTGATTTTACTGATTCACCGTCAAGAGTCCATTAGCTTTTTGGGAATTCCCATATCTCGCTACATTACTATTGAAGACTCAGAACAAATATTACGAGCAATTCGCCTCACACCCCCAGATGTGCCAATTGACTTAATTTTACACACTCCTGGTGGTTTGGTTTTGGCTACTGAACAAATCGCCAGAGCCTTAATTCGCCACCAAGCAAAAGTCACAGTTTTTGTACCCCACTATGCCATGAGTGGCGGTACAATGCTTGCCCTCGCCTCTGATGAAATTATTATGGATGCTAACGCTGTCTTAGGGCCAGTTGATCCACAACTAGGCAATTTCCCCGCAGCCAGTATCTTAAAAGTAGTTGAAGATAAACCCATCAGCGAGATTGATGACCAAACCCTAATTATGGCCGATCTCTCAGGCAAAGCAATACAGCAGGTACAACGATTTGTCCGAACTTTGCTAAAAGACAGTATACCTAAACAAAAAGTTCTGCCAGAAAATATCGAACCGATTATCGAAGCCTTGACAACTGGGCGCGTCACCCACGATTATCCCATCACTATTGAAGAAGCAACAGAAATGGGGCTGCCCGTAACCGTCGGACTGCCCCATTCTATTTATGATCTTATGGATCTGTACCCACAGCCACAAGGAGGACGACCCAGTGTGCAGTACATTCCTATGCCTTACAATGACCCTCGTCCAATTCTACCTACACCCAAAGGCAGACCCTTAGAAGAACCAAATCAGATAACTTGAGGGGCTTTGGGGTAGGAGTTTTTTGTGGCGACTAGGGTGTAGCTGTTGGTGTAGCTGTCGGTGTAGCTGTCGGTGTCGCTGTTGGTGTCGCTGTCGGTGTAGCTGTTGGTGTAGCTGTCGGTGTAGCTGTCGGTGTCGCTGTTGGTGTCGCTGTCGGTGTCGCTGTTGGTGTCGCTGTCGGTTTAGCTGTCGGTTTAGCTGTCGGTTTAGTTGTCGGTTTAGTTGTCGGTCTAGTTGTCGGTTTAGTTGTTGGTGTCGCTGTCGGCTGGCTGAAGAGTGTCTTTGCTTCTTCATTCAGCTTTTGGCGGAGTGCTAAATTAGCAATTCCAGTTTCTTGCAACTGATATTTCTTCTGATACTCCTTCACCACTTCTTCCGTGCGGGAACCATAAAAATGATCGCGCGGTAGGGGAGGATTTGGCTTCACCACTGCATTCAAATTTCTGTGCAGAATTTGAACGATGTTAGCAGCAAAATCTTGGGTTTTTGGCCCTGCGATACCATCAACTGGTTTTAGCTTATAACCAGTCTGAAATTCTCGAATTGCCTTTTTAGTTTGCTCGTCTGTCAAAGCAGTATTTGTTACCTTGACGTTATAACCTAATCCCCGCAATACCTCACGGAATTGCTGGGGTGTATAACTTTTTTGAGGGGCTGCAAAACCTGTGTCTGTAATTACCAAACTAGCAGTCATCAGGCAAGTAACAGCAAAGGTTGCGCTTGATTTTCCAAACCCACACCACATACTTAAAAACTCCTTTGGGTTAAATCAGCAGAATCGTAAACGTTAACAGCTGCATTTTAAGTTTGTTTAATAACTTTTTTCACGATTATTTAATGAATTTTGAACAATTTGTGATTTTTTTTTGTTAACTTTAACTGATTTATAAAAATTATTTTATGTCATCTATCAAAAGAAGTATCTTCTATGAGTAGAGATCCAGCGCTTATGCTTTAAATTGCAATAGAAATGCACATCTGTGCCCTCCTACTAGGGTCTACTCAAGTGAAAATCACTGTAATTGGGTAAAAGGGTCAAAAATTCATAAATGAAAAGGCTTATGTTTTAAATAGATAGAAGAGTATATTTTTTTACAAAAAATGAGAAATATAAAATCTTATAAGCAGCGTAATCTTTGGTTTGAAAAATTTATGGCAATTGCTGCCACCGTAAATTTAAGTTTAGTTTTGTTTGATTTAAGTTACGTACCCTGGCGAGATTTCTACTTGCGAAAACTTCCCCAAATTACCAAGATTTATGATCCAATAAAAGGTATTGAACTCCATCGCGACACAGACAACTATCTGAAAACAGTAGATGCTTTAGAAGAACAAGTCAGACAAACAGGGTTACAGTCGCCTCAGGTAAATAGCAGGCTAGAGGAAATAAGGGGTCTGAGCAGCGAGATGATTGACAGTAACCCGTTTGCAGGAGTGAATAAGAGTGGGACTCTGGAAAAAATCAAAACAAGGATGCGATCGCACATCCGCAAAGAATCTGCAAAGCAGTCCTTTGCCACTTTCTGGAGTCAGCCTTACCTATCACAAAATGGCTGGGATCAACAAATTAGTTTTTTTAACAAGAGCATTCGCCCTTTGATTGCCTCTAACTACTACCGCCAAATCGGGGAAAATGGCGATTTTGTTGATGAATTCTGGATGATTGACTTAGCCTTTGTGATTTTATTTGGTGTAGAGTTGCTAGGGCGTACCTTCTTGCTCAGACGCCAACATCCTGGGTTTAGCTGGTTAGAAGCACTATTATGGCGTTGGTACGATTTATTTTTACTGATACCATTTTGGCGCGGGTTGCGAATCATACCTGTATTAATTCGCCTTGATCAAGCACGGTTATTGAATCTGCATCCAGTACGAAAGCAAGTTAATCAGGGGATTGTCGCCAATTTTGCCGAAGAACTCACAGAAATTGTGGTGGTGAGAGTGATTAATCAGGTTCAAGGTTCAATTCAGCGCGGTGAATTAACTAGCTGGCTCTCGCAAAAAGAAAATTTACGTCCGTACATAGATATTAATAATGTAAATGAAGTGGAAGCGATCGCAGGTCTTTTGGTAAAAACAATTGTCTACCAGGTGCTACCCGATATCCAACCTGCGATCGTTGCCATTCTGCACCACAACATTGAAACCGTCTTCCATCAAGTCCCCATCTACCGCAATCTTCAAAACTTCCCTGGCATCGGACAAGCCCAAACCCAGTTAAGCGAACAACTAGCGATCCAAATCACAACTAATCTTTACAAAACTTTAGTGAGCGCTGTTGAAGACCCTGTGGGCGCAAAACTCACCACTCAATTGGTACAAAGCTTCAGTGACGCTTTGGGATCTCAAATAAAACAAAAACACGTACTTTCAGAAATTCAGAGTTTACTTTTTGACTTCTTAGAGGAAATCAAACTCAACTATGTCCAGCGTTTGTCCCAAGAAGACATAGACCAAATTATCGAGCAAACCAGGCAGTTACGAACACAAGTAGCAGTTCCCGCAGTCGTGGATAAAGGCACTATCCCAAAAATACGGGAAGGGTAGGTAAAGCAGAGGGGCAGGAGGGGAGCAGGGGAAGTATTTCTAACTCTTGACTAGTGACTAATGACTATCCAAGAAATGCGCTAAACTCGAATTAGGCGAATCATCATTGGTTCGTCACAAGACTTCTTGGAAGATATACCTATCGCAGGAAGTGGGTCGATGCCCACTTTTTTTATTGAATTCTCTCATGGTTCATCCTTTAGTTCCACAAATTATTGATTTGGCAATACCAGTGGCAGAAGAACTGGGATTGGAAGTGGTTGGCGTGGTTTTTCACACTAACCAAAGTCCACCAGTTTTGCGGGTAGATATTCGCAATCCTGAGCAAGACACTGGGTTGAACGATTGTGAGAAGATGAGCCGTGCTTTAGAAGCTTCCTTAGATGCTGCCCAAATCGTTCCAGATACATACGTCTTGGAAGTGTCTAGTCCTGGTATTTCGCGGCAATTGGTAACAGACAGGGAGTTTATTTCCTTTAAAGGATTTCCTGTCATTATCTTTACAACGCCCCCCTACGACGGACAACAAAAGTTGATTGGTCAGTTGATTCGTCGGGATGAGACAGCACTTTACTTAAATCAAAAAGGTCGTGTAGTCGAAATTCCCCGCTCCCTAATTACTAAGGTGCAGTTACAGGAGCGCTGATAAACAAGTTACTCAGGCTAGAAGGCTAGGGACTAGGGATTGGATAGGCAGAGGAGCAGAGGGGCAGACGAGCAAGGGAGACAAGGTGACAAGGTTACAAGGTGATGACAAGAGGTGAGAACTTGCAACAAACAAGTTTTTCCTCCGTTCGCGCAGCGTCTCCCTTAGGAGAAGTTCTGAGCGCTGGCTTCCAGCGATCAGACTTATCTCCTTGTCCCCATGCCCCATGACGTCACTTGCTTCAAGCCGGGGAACCCGTCCAAGGCAGTGGCTCCCCAATGCCCAACGCCCAACGCCCAGTCTCTAGTTCCTAATTTTTAAAGGAGATTGCTTATGTCAATGGTTACTTTATCTGGATTAAAAGAATTAATAGAAAGTATAAGTCGCGAACGGAATTTACCCAGGCTTGCAGTTCAATCAGCTATAAGAGAAGCACTACTCAAAGGCTATGAACGTTATCGCCGCGCCCAAAATTTAGAGCGCAAACAGTTTGACGAAGATTATTTTGAAAATTTTGAAGTTGAACTTGATATTGAAGGAGAAGGATTTCGCGTTCTTTCCACCAAAACTATTGTTGAAGAAGTAGATAATACAGACCACCAAATTTCCCTAGATGAAGTTCAACAAGTCGCTCCTGAAGCGCAGTTAGGGGACTCAGTGGTGCTAGATGTTACCCCTGATCAAGGAGAATTTGGTCGGATGGCGGCTATGCAAACTAAGCAAGTATTAGCACAAAAATTACGGGATCAACAGCGCCAGATGGTGCAAGAAGAGTTCCAAGATTTAGAAGGAACTGTTCTGCAAGCAAGAGTCCTGCGGTTTGAACGGCAATCAGTGGTTTTAGCAGTTAGCAGCGGCTTTGGTCAGCCAGAAGTAGAAGCAGAATTACCAAAGCGGGAACAGTTGCCCAACGATAATTATCGGGCAAATGCCACCTTCAAGGTATATCTGAAAAAAGTCTCCCAAGGTCAGCAACGAGGGCCACAGTTACTTGTGTCTCGTGCTGATGCTGGTTTGGTAGTTTATCTTTTCGCCAACGAAGTCCCAGAAATCGAAGATGAGGTGGTACGGATTGTTGCCGTAGCTAGGGAGGCAAACCCCCCTTCCCGTTATGTCGGTCCCCGGACTAAAATAGCAGTAGATACTCTAGATCGCGATGTAGACCCAGTAGGCGCTTGTATTGGAGCCAGGGGATCGCGAATTCAAGTGGTAGTCAACGAATTACGCGGTGAAAAAATAGATGTAATTCGCTGGTCGCCAGACCCAGCAACATACATTGCTAATGCCTTAAGTCCAGCACGGGTAGATGAAGTACGCCTGATGGATCCAGAATCGCGGCAAACTCACGTACTTGTAGCTGAAGATCAATTGAGTTTGGCTATAGGCAAAGAAGGACAAAACGTCCGTTTGGCAGCCCGTCTAACTGGTTGGAAAATAGACATTAAAGACAAAGCTAAGTATGACTATGCAGCAGAAGATACCAAATTTGCAGCTGTCAGAACAAAATATCAATCAGAGGAATCAGAAGACGACCTGGAATATGAAGAAGAATTCGAGGATGAAAATCAGAACGAATTAGAAGAGGAAGACAGTTTTGACGATAACGATGATGAATAATTGATTAATTTTGTAAAGTTTTGATAATGTAAGATTGTAGTCTCAGTCTCAAGGATTATTTTCTCAAAAGCTACTTGGTATAAGTAAAAAATAGTCATAATAAACTTCTTTTGACATCCACAATCCTGGACTGAGGTCGCAATGAACCAATGAAACCAAATTATCGGCGCTGTATTAGTTGCCGTAAAGTAAGCTCAAAAGATAAGTTTTGGCGGATTGTCCGCGTCTTTCCATCGGGAAAGGTACAATTAGATTGGGGCATGGGGCGTTCTGCCTATATTTGTCCAGAAACGAGTTGCTTACAAGCGGCTCAAAAAAAAAATCGACTAGGGCGATCGCTACATGCATCAGTGCCAGAAACACTGTATCAAAGCTTGTCGCAACGTCTAGCGCGCAGTAATACCCAAAACCAAATTTAGTTGGAACAACTTTGTAACCTAATCATCAAAGGAATTGTGTAGAAAGCCGAAAATCGCGCATTTGTCACACCCTCTGTTGATTGTCAAGGTTAATGCCAAAATAGTAAATGGGTGTAAAACACATTCGACTCTCCAAATAACAAGAGGGTCGAGGCAACATTCCCAGAACAAGATGTAATCGATTGTATTGTGGAAGACTCAGAATCAACAAAACAAGAAACTACAAAATGGCAACCTGGTAGCGCTCAGGCGCAGTTCGGCGTCAAGGGTTCCTATAAAAATCTTTTATTTAAGAAATTTTTATGGGTATCCCTTAACCATCATTCCTGGTGGGGATGCCATTATTAAACCGAAACATCTCTCTTTCCTGATTGGAGGCACCGGCAAAAACTGAACGGCAACCTAAAAACAGTAATCCAAGGATGGAGATGTCGCACTTCCAGGCAACCATCCGCTAAAACTGTAAATTAAAGGGGAAGAGTGGATGAACAACGGCAAAGTTAGAATTTATGAATTATCAAAGGAATTGAATTTGGATAACAAAGAGCTATTAGCAATTTGCGACCAGCTCGATATTGCGGTCAAAAGTCATAGCAGCACGATTTCAGAATCCGAGGCAGAAAACATCCGGGCGGCAGCAGAAAAGCTTGCAGCTACGAATGTGTCAGCCAAAAAGGAACTAGGTACAACCAGCCATAAGCCAAATTCACCACCCAACGGCGGACCCCCGCGACCTGCTGCACCCCACAAACAGCAAATTTTGGAAATACGCAAACCCAAAATATTGAGAAATACTACTCCCAACGCCCTAGAGGCGTCACTTGCTAACAATACCCAAGCTGCCTTGTCTGAAGCTAATCCTCCCTCTCCGCCACGGCCTTTCGCTACACCAGTCTCACCCCAAAAACCGGCACCACCAACTCGACCTGTGCCCCGGACTCAATCTGAGACTCAAGAGCAACCTTTGACCGCTGACTTGGAACAAACGCCTAATCCAAAATCGGCACCGGAAAAAATAGCATCCCAAAAACCGGAAAAAATAGTTCCACCCAGACCAAAATCGGAAAAACCGCTCAAACCACAACTAGTTGCTCCTCCAGCCAGGCCTGCGGCAGAAGAAGCGCAGGTAGCAGACGAGCCACCAGTATCTCAGGCAGATAAACCGATCCTTAAACGCGACCAACGGCAACGACCCACAGAAGGCGATCGCGATCAAATTAAGCCGAGAGTCGCTAAACTGCCAACAGACCAGTCTCCACCATCTTCTGCACCACAAAGAACAAGTCGTCCTACCCCTGCACCCAGCAGACCAGAGCAGAGAGGCAATAGACCATCTGCACCATCACAACTGGGAGAAGGACAAAGACCCAGACCAGCACGTCCAGGTGAAGCAGTAGCAGCCGCAATGCCGATCGCTACTCCACCCAGACAGATGTCAGGAATAGCGGGCAAATCTCAAGGATTGGGTGATGAACCAGTCACACCGGATCTCCTCGATTTGAAACGCCCAAGTCCGCCTCGACCGACCAAAGGTGGCAAAAAGTGGGTAGAAGAGGAAATAATTGACGAGGTTAAAGAGAAGGCAAAATCTGGCGTCAAAGGCAAGCGAATCAAACCCATACTTGATGATGAGTTTGAAGAAGATTTGCTGGATGATGACGACACTGATTCACCAGCCACAGTCCAAGTCAGTCTTTCCATCGCTCGTCCTCCCAAACCGAAAGCAACTCGACCTGTACAAATACCAGGTGCAACCCTTGCTAGCGTCCCAACTGCAAGAGCGAAAAAGTCTGGTTCCAGGTCTGGTTCCAGATCTGGTTCTGGGCGCGACCAGCAGCAAAACCGTCGCCAAGAAACCGAGAAAAAGCGCGATCGCCCCGAAAAAGTGGCGATCACAGGGCCGTTAACTGTGCAAGAACTAGCTGACGTTTTAGCTGTTCCCGATACAGAGATTGTGAAAATCCTGTTCCTTAAAGGCATGGCGGTGAGTATTACCCAAAATCTAGATATTCCCACAATTACCCTGGTAGGAAAAGAACTAGAAATAGAAGTCGAAACCGCCGAGCGAGAAGCAGAAGCTCGGAAGGTTACGGAAATGGTCGGCGCAGAAGACCTAGAATATCTCCACCGCCGTCCGCCAGTTGTGACAATTATGGGTCACGTAGATCACGGTAAAACAACCCTGCTCGACTCAATCCGTAAAACAAAAGTGGCTGCTGGCGAAGCTGGTGGGATCACTCAACACATTGGTGCATACCATGTGGATGTGGAACATGAGGGCAAACCGCAGCAAATAGTCTTTTTGGATACTCCTGGTCACGAAGCCTTTACAGCTATGCGGGCACGAGGAGCGCGGGTAACAGACATTGCTGTGTTAGTAGTAGCTGCTGATGATGGTGTTCGTCCTCAAACCATTGAAGCCATTAGCCATGCCCAAGCTGCGGAAGTGCCAATTGTCGTTGCAATCAACAAAATTGACAAAGAAGGGGCACAGTCAGAACGGGTGAAACAAGAACTGACCCAGTATGGTCTAACCGCAGAAGACTGGGGTGGTGAGACAATCATGGTTCCGGTGAGCGCCATCAGAGGTGAAAATCTGGATACGCTCTTAGAGATGATTCTCCTAGTAGCAGAGGTTGCAGAACTATCTGCTAACCCAGATCGTACCGCCAAAGGAACTGTCATTGAAGCACATCTGGATAAAGCCAAGGGAGCAGTTGCTACCTTGTTAATTCAGAATGGCACGCTGCATGTGGGAGATATCTTGGTAGCTGGCTCGGCTTTCGGTAAAGTCAGGGCGATGGTGGATGACAGAGGTAAAAGAGTAGACATTGCTTCTCCTTCCTTTGCTGTCGAGGTATTGGGTTTAAGTGATGTGCCAGCAGCAGGCGACGAGTTCGAGGTCTTCCAGAACGAAAAAGAAGCCAGAGCGCTTGCTAGCGATCGCGCAGACAGACAACGCCTATCCCGCCTGTTACAAGGACGTGTTACCCTCACAACCCTATCGGCTCAAGCACAAGAAGGTGAGTTGAAAGAACTCAACTTGATCTTGAAAGGAGATGTACAAGGTTCGGTAGAAGCCATTGTGGGAGCGCTGAAGCAAATCCCCCAAAACGAAGTCCAAATTCGGATGTTGTTGGCTACAGCTGGGGAAATCACCGAGACAGATATCGACTTAGCAGCTGCCAGTAACGCTGTAATTATCGGCTTCAACACCACCTTTGCCACTGGCGCTAGACAAGCTGCCGATGAAGCAGGTGTCGATGTCCGAGAATATAACGTCATCTACAAACTCCTAGAAGATATCCAAGATGCCTTGGAAGGTCTTTTGGAACCAGAGTTGGTAGAAGAACCCTTGGGTCAAACCGAAGTACGTGCCGTCTTCCCAGTCGGTCGTGGTGCGGTTGCTGGTTGCTATGTTCAATCTGGCAAGCTAGTTCGCAACTGCAAAGTCAGGGTGCGACGCGGCGGTAAGGTGATCTATGAAGGCGTCCTTGACTCCTTAAAACGGATGAAAGAAGATACCCGTGAGGTGAATGCTGGTTATGAATGCGGCGTCGGTATGGATAAATTCAATGATTGGGTTGAAGGTGACATCATCGAAGCCTATCAAATGGTTACAAAGCGGCGCACTCTCACCTTAACGAGATAGTGTTGAGGGTAAAATGGTTAGAAGTTAGGAGTGATAAATTAAGAGTTAGGAGTTAAAGGCTACTAATTCCCAACTCCTAACTTTTAACTCATAACTTTTTATAATATGCATTCATTTCGCTCTGAACCTATTTTGTGGATTCACGTCGCTGGATTGGCAACGTTGCCTGTTTTTTTAGTACTCTGCTTATTGTTTTTGTCTGTAGGTGAGCCATTTATGCCAGTTTGGATGGAGCTATTCTTAGTTGCCGCCATTGGTGTTCTCCCCCTATTATGGATGCAGTTGCGTCGCCCCTTTTATATATTTGCTCTTTTAGGAATAGCCCTAAAGCCAGAAAATCTGACTGAACGGCAGCGAAAAATTCTCTGTTTAATTAATACAAAGTTAAATCGTATTCTGGCATTAGTGGCAGCAGTATTATCGGTTTGGATACTGTGGAATCTTTACCAAATTGCCCCATTAGTAGCAAATACAGCTAAATTCCTCCCACAATGGCGCAGCCTTGCACTAGTGCTTGCAGGATTAGCCTTTTTGGGCAGCAATCTATTTTTACAAATACCTGTGAGTATAATGCGAGTTTTAGTGATTAATGAGACAGAATTCGCTGGCATCGAGCCATTATCTTTAGAAAAGATTAAGCAAGATTTCACTATTTTAGGAGTGCGGGTTAATCAAATCGTGCCCCGATTATTGCAATCCTTGTTTAGGGTAAATACAGATTCGTAGCAGCCCATAAAGTATATTATTTAACTTTAAAGGGCTAGAGAAAAAGCAGGGGAGCAGGGGGGACAAGGTGACAAGGTGACTAAAGTTAGAACTTGTAACAAGTCTCTTGCCAATGCCCAATGTCTAATGTCCAAATTACCATTGAAGTTTAAAATAAAGGAATAAGGAACTATGGCTCAAATTCCAGCTTCTAGCGATCGCCAATTTTCTGCCGATACTGAAATTTGGTATAGCCTCAAATGTGCGATCTCCACTAGTTCCGGTTTTCAACGCTGGCAACTAGAACGCGATGCTCAATTAGACGGAATTCGCTTGGAACATCAGGTACAGAGGTATTTAAGAGAAACTTTAGAAACTTTAGCTTACTAAACACCTAATAAATCTTGTAAGCTTGTTTGCAAACGGCGGAGTTGACGGTAAGCACCCTGCAAGCGATCGCCATCAACTTCCACTTCATTTGTAGGATAATTCTTAATAATTTCAATCAGCGACACTTGCCCGTCTTGATTCGCACCAAGTACCAAAGCGGCTCGTAATGCTTGCCGATTTGCTCTTTGAGACGGTGTATAAAAAACTTGACTAATTTGATCCAAAATAATATTACCGATCTGGCTATTCAGCACTTTATCTAAAAATACAGGATTTACCTTCACAGGCTTTGTTAAATACTGACGAATAACTTTGGGGTCTTGTCGTGCCAAAGCTAAATTAACTTTTAGTGAACCTGAAAGTTCACCTGTTTGGGCAAAGGTGGATAGTTCCTCTACAGAAAGTGATTCACGGAAGATACCATACTTTAGCACTATTCGTTCTGCTGCAAAGGCAGGAGTGGACAAAAACAGAAGACAGGTAATGCCTACCAAAACTAAAACGCGACACAGCCCTAAAAGATTAAAATGCATTTCTCCCAATTTCCAATAGGTTTGCTTTTTTTGTGATGATATTTCAGCAGAATTAGTTGCAGCACCTAGCTTTAGGGAATACTAAAAATCGCCTCATCCCCATAGTGCCCCTAAGAAAATTTTCTGAATAACACAATATAACTAATGTATAAGTTCTGTGACCTATCTAGGGAATTTAGCTGAATCAGTGCTAATCATCCAGTATAGTTTGGCATGGGTTTCAGAGCAGCTACAACGCTGTTATCTTTAATCTTGTTCGACATACCGTAATTCAGACATTACAGACGTAAAAAATGAAATATTGGGGTTTTCACATTACTCTTGCAAAAAATTTTCGCCTTCTTTCCAGCAGTCATCTCAGATATACTTTGCGCGTAGGAGCCGGGCTAACGGCAATCCTTGTTGTTTCAAGTGGGTCAATACTACTACCTAATGAGGTTAATGCTGATACCACTCATCCAGAAAATATGGCCCCAACTCGTACAGCACAAGCTCCTACAACTGCCGCAGCGATTTATGTTAATCCAGCAACTGGTGCAGATAGGGCTGGTGCTGGTGCAACCTCGGCAGCACCCTACAAGAGCATCAGTTTCGCTCTCAGTCAAGCCCAAGCAGGTGCTGTGATTCAATTAGCACCTGGTACTTATAACCAGGAAAGTGGTGAAACCTTCCCGCTTTTACTTAAACCAGGGGTGACACTGCGAGGTGATGAAGCTACTAAAGGTCAGGCGATATTGATTACAGGTGGAGGCTTCTACACTAGTCGCACCTTTGCCAGACAGGACATTACCATCCTTGCCGAACAAGATAGCACCATCGCTGGTGTCAGCGTCACTAACCCAAATAGCCGGGGTACAGGTGTATGGGTAGAGTCAACTAATCCGATTATCAAAAACAGTACTTTTACTAACAGTGTTAGAGAGGGTGTTTTTGTCACGGGTACAGGTAATCCCAAAATTGAAAGTAACCAGTTTGTGCAAAACAAAGGCAATGGGATCTCAATTGCTAAGACTGCTCAAGGAGAAATTCGGAGTAACTTATTTCAGGATACCGGTTTTGGTCTTGCGATCGGTGGGACTTCCACACCTCTAGTTGTAGAAAACCAAATTATCGAAAATCAAGACGGTCTTTTTATCTCAGAGTCAGCCAAGCCCGTATTGCGTAAAAATTACATTCAAAACAATAAACGGGATGGAGTAGTAGCGACTGTCAACGCTTCACCCGACCTTGGCACCAATGAAAATCCTGGCGGCAATCTTATCCGCAATAACACTCGTTATGATGTGAACAATGCTACTAAAACCAGTAAAATTGTCGCTGTTGGCAACGATATCGACCAAAAAAAGATTTTTGGCTCAGTAGATTTTGTTGCTGCCACTGTTGACGTACCCCCTGGAGAATCTGTTGCCTTTAAAGATGTACCAGCAAATTACTGGGCAAAAACCTACATCGAAGCTCTAGCCTCCCAAAATATTATTGCTGGCTTTCCTGATGGCAGCTTTAAACCCAATGAACCTGTAACCCGCGCTCAATTTGCCACTATTGTCACTAAAGCCCTAAAGCCACCAACTAAACGCGCAGCCATTCAGTTTAAGGATGTAGCAAGCAATTTCTGGGCTTACGCTGCCATTCAATCTGCTTACCAGAGTCAATTTGTTTCTGGCTATCCCGATGGCACTTTTAAGCCACAGCAGCAAATTCCTAGAGTGCAGGCGTTAGTCTCTTTAGCTAATGGTTTGGGCTTAACTGCAAATAATCAAAATGTCGTTTCCTTTTACACTGATGCTGCTCAGATTCCTAATTATGCGATCGCACCAGTTGCCGCCGCAACTACACGGCAATTAGTAATCAACTATCCCACAGCCAAGCAACTCAATCCTAATCGTCAGGCGACTAGAGCCGAAGTTGCTGCCTTTGTTTACCAGGCACTCGTTAATGCTGGACGTGCCCAACCAATTCCTTCATCTTATTTGGTAACAGTTCAGTAAATGTCTAGTTAGCAAATAGGAAACGCCAGACTGATAATTTATAAGTCTGGCGCTTCCAATGTAGTGGTTTTTTAATTTCAGGGTTTTTTAATCATAATATAAAATTTGGGGTCTTTAAATATAGCTGACCCCATTTGAATGTGATTGGGTTTATGGTCAGGGTCTTTATATTGACTGACCTCGTTTCAACGATTTCTATTTTCTCAGAAACTTTTGCTTTTTGGGATTTCCTAATAACTTTTTTATTTTTTCTTTCTGGATTTTTTAATCTTCATAAAAGCATGAGTAAATTTGAAGAAAAGATGTATTAAAAGAAAGTAATCAAAAATTAACTAGCTAAGATTTCTCCCTTCAAGAATTAGGATTTTTACCCGAATTCGGGCGTTGTTGCCGACGCTGTTCCCAACGCCAGAGGAAAACCATTAAGGCAACTATTCCGAGTTGGAGAGCTAAACTAGGCAAAGCACTCTCAACATTGCGTCCGGCAAGCACTTGCAAGAAAAAGACGAATGCTCCGAGTGAGCCAGAAGCAGCGAAAGCAATGTAGAAAAATTGTCGGAAGCCGCGATAAGGAGCGGCTATTTCCGCTTTCAGGCTGGCATACTGTTCAGGATTAAGACGATTTTTGGGATTTTGGTCTACCATGATTAAATCATGTTATAGTTTGAGATTGTGTACGCCGATGTGGCTCAGTGGTAGAGCAGCTGATTCGTAATCAGCAGGCCGTGGGTTCAAATCCCATCATCGGCTTTGATGAAGTATTCCTCAATATTTAGAGTTTGACATAAATTGTACAGTAAATTACCCACACTGACCTGACGGTACAATGTGGGCTTTTGGTAGCCAACAGTAATCGCCGAAATAACAAACGCGATCGCAAAAGTTATAAATGCGAACGCCGAAATAACAAACGCGAACGCCGAAATAACAAATGCGAACGCAAAAGCTATAAATGCGAACGCTGAAATAACAAATGCGAACGCAAAAGCTGTAAATGCGAACGCTGAAATAACAAATGCGAACGTAAAAGCTATAAATGTGATCGCCTGAATCACTATTTAGCGATCGCATCCTTCTATTACCTGAAACTACCACTGAGCAATCGCATGAACAATCTTTGCAACTGGTAGACTTTGACAAGCAAGTGGCGCTAAAAGCACTTTGTCCCTGACAAACTGTGATTCCCTTTTAGTGCGATCGCGCATTTTCGACAACCAGAAAAATTCACGCTATTTTGGGTTGATATGCGATCGCTCCTTCTAGTCAAAGCCTTGAATTATTCCTCAAACTCAGTTTCGCAAAAAGCTTTTAACAAATCAATACAGTTTGCGATCGCTCCTAAATGAGTAATTTCATAACCGTGGGTATTTTGTGTAGGAAACGCCAAACAAGCAGCACGCCCAACATGACCAAATTTCATCGCAATCGAAGCATCACTACCAAACTGACTCAGTATCGTTAGCTGCACTGATATATCAAGTTGTTTGGCAGATTGGCGCAGTTGTCCATTTAGCCCCTCATCATATATTCCATAAGCATCTTGAGATAAAAGTACAGGACTTTCGCCATCTTTAATCGGATATTCTTCAGATAATGGACAAATTTCTAAAGCAATCAACGCATCCAAACGTTGATTTTGGGTGAAAAATAGCGCCCCAATTGCTCCCACTTCTTCTTTCGCCGACGCTACCAAATAAACATCGACTACTGGCTGTTTGAGATTTTCAGCCAAAGCTAGCAAAATCGCCACAGAAGCTTTGTTATCCAAAGTGTAACCAGCAATATGATCCTTTAACCGAATTGGACGCTTGCGATGTTTGCCAATCACCATTCTAGTTCCAGGTCGAACACCAGCTGCTTCTAATTGAGCAGATGTCAGCTTCGTTTCAATCCAGGCATTTTCCCACTTAACAGTAGTCTCTTCCTGCTGGACTTTTTGGGGTGATTCGTGAGAAACGTGGCGGGAACCAAAGCTGAGAATACCGTTGATAGTTTCATTATCTCCCAGTAAATCGACAACTCCTTCGCCGTAAACCCACGGGAAAGAACCGCCAAGTTTACTAACTTTCACACGACCTTCATCACCAATAGTCTTGACAATTGCACCAATTTCGTCTTTATGTGCTGTGATGGCGATCGCTCGGTCTGGATTTTTTCCTGGAATCTTGGCAATAATATTATCAGCGCGATCGCACCAGACTTCCACACCCAGCGCCGCAAATCGTTGCATTAACAACTGGTTAATCTCAGCTTCTGCACCACTAGGGGAATGGTGCATAACCAATTCTTCAATAATTTCAAATAAGCGATCGTAATCCCACATCAATACAGTTAGTTTAGTTTTCAACTGTTGTATGAGACAATTGTGCATCAAAAACCCGGTCTGCTGTCATCAATGCTGACCTTTTTTGTTGACGCTTCAGCACTCCTACCGCACCAAAAGTACCAACGGCTAAAATTCCCAAGTTTATCGCAGGTTCAGGCACAGACTTAGCCTCAATCGCCGCCAGTGCAGCATCTGCTACTAACTTATGAGCGCCTGTCGTTGGATGCACAGAGTCAAAGAATAAATAATCGTTTGGTTGAGAACATACACTGATAATTGTCTGGAAATTCCCTACTACGCAAGGGTTAGTCACATCTTTAAACCCAAACTTCCCTGGATTTGCTTCTACTTGATTAAATAGGGAAAACACATCTACAGAGATCAGATTCAGATCGGAGTTATTGCTAAATTTGCCTAGTTCCTCTGCTAATCTCTTGTTATGGTCATTTGTCAAACTAGTCAAGTTGCTAGATAGACCTGTCGCAGACGCAAATGGAATCTTGCCCAAATCAGGCAAGTTAAAGACTAAAATATTTTTTGCGCCAGATGAGGCAAGTAACCCTACTGCATTTGATAAATTCTGGACTGTTTGAATCGCATTGCTAGCTTGACCAAACACATAATCATTTGCACCTCCCCATACAGCATAAATGGCATTTGGATCGAGCTTCTGATTAGCTTGTAAAATGGGTTGCGTCAACAAGCCGACTTGCTCCAGTACTCCCGGTAACGGTGCATTAGGAACAACAGCATTGCCTTGACCAGAACTAGCACCACCGACAGCAAAGTTAATACCTTGATTGGGAATAGTAGTATTTAAAGTAATGTATGGAGAAGGTTTTAATCCTAGCTGCTCTCCGAGGTAGTCTACCCACACCCGATCATTGGAAAAACGCCCTTGAAAGTAGGGTGGAGATTGGGGAATAGCTGTTGTCGGAGCCACTAAACCACCAGTAGCAGTGAAAACATTGCCAGTATCAGAAAGACTGTCGCCAAATACATAAAATTTGTTAAAACTCGCAGCACTTACTCTGAGCGGCAACATTAAAGATAAGAGAACAAATCCTGCTGCGACAGCTTGTTTTTTCATATTTGTTTTACCTGCGTTATTTTTTAGTTTGTTTAAAAGCAATCAAAAGGCGATAGTCTGACAACTTGTCTTTTGAGTTATTTCAAAATTAAGTACGTTTATTAAGTTAAGTTAGTTTACGTTGTTTTACTTAACTATGCCTTAAAAATTCATCAAACGCAGGTAAAAACGCTGAAAATACTTAGATTTGCATTTTCTTCATAAAAAATCAGAATTATACAAATAAATGGCAAAATTTACCCCATAAAAGGTGATAATTGCTCACTTTTATGCTGAGGATAGACTAACTGCCTTTTAACTTCGCTTTAATTTCAAAGCCTCAGCAGCCGATACACCGTCACCCTGAGTGCCAAAATACCACAAAGCCGTAGCAGCCTCAGCACGAGTTACTGATTTTTTGGGTTGAAATAGAGTCGTATAACCAAATACCCGCCGAATATTCGATTGTTCGCTATTTTGGTAATCAGCCAACACTGCTCTTAAAGCCTTGGGGTCAATTCGCGCTGCATCTTGGAAACCCCAGGTTTGTTTAACCGCATCTAAGTTAGCAGAAGGTAAAGCTTGGCGAGTATCTAAAGGTAATTTCCATAGCAGCAATTGTTCCCGCGTTAAAGGTGCATCAGGACGAAATAACACTACTGTAGTATCTCCAGACAAAGAACTAGGAATTAACCCAGCTTCGGCTAATCCCTGAATTGCTGGAAAATCAGGGTCTTTTGCGGACACATCACTAAAAGCTGGTTGAGTACTTTCTGATGCCAAGCGAATCTGTTTAGTTGGATTATTGGCATACAAAGCATTGTTAGCAGCAATTAGCCAACGAGCATATTCCCGATGTGTAACGATTTTACCGGGTTCAAACTGGTTAGTTGTGTTAGTAGAGTTGCTCTTAGTTGTGTTTGCTTCTAAAGACAAAACACCTAATGCAGCCAAGTCTTGGATGTGTTGCCGCCATTCTTGCGGTATCTTGTTGAGATCGTTGAATTCCTGAGATTTTTGTGTCGTAGCTGTAGGGATTTGGTTATTAGTTGTGCTTGGTGACTGTGCTACCAAGTTTGTGGGTGGTATTGGGCCAATAAACTGTGAATTTCCCGGTTGAGGAACAGCGTTAGTAGTTTCGTTAGTATTTGTATTTGGGGTAGGTTGTGCTGTTGCAGTACTATTCGGTACGTAATCAATCAGTAATTCAGTGGCTGTTTGAGGTTGATTAGGTGTGGCGTTAGTAACTGATTTTGGCTGAATGGAAACCTTCAACAGCAAATCGTTGCGACGTGCCTCAAAAGCCCCTCCAGCATCATCTGTCGGCTGTTGTAAAATTTGCCAGTTATTTGTTTGAAACTGGCTGCGATAAAAGCTAGCAATAAAATTACTGGGGTCAGAACTTAACCAACGAGTTGAGATTTTGTTTTCTAAGCTGCTAGTAGGTGTAACTTCCTGTAGTTTGGCATTGGAATATAAGGGAATATCTTTAGGAAAATCAGCTGGTAACTGAACTGCTGAATCATTTTGCTGTGCTTGCGGTTGATTACCTTGAGATTCTCCAAAGACAACTCCATCGCTTTGCAGTTTCGGATCTGCCGCCAAAGATTCTTCAAGGTTTTTGGCGACTGGACTATTAGCACAGGCTGTTAACGAAGTGAGTAGAACAGCCCAAATTAAAAATACAGCTGGACGTTTACAGGGAAGCACAGGAAATCACAAATTGAGTTTCAATTCCTACCCTAGCGCAGACTGTTCATTAAATGGGAATGGGGCATTGGGGAGAGACTTGGGGACTCTTGAGAATTGGAGACAAGGGGAAGGGAAAGACTTGTTGCAAGTTCTAACTTTAGTCACCTTGTCACCTTGTCCCCCCTGCTCTCCTCTGACTTTTTATATCACCAAAAGACACTACCGACTAAGTATGTCTTTTTCATAAATGTCTCTGTTGGTGATGATATCTCAAAAAATGAGTAAACGGTAGCAAAAGCTACCGTATTGTCTTTGTTTTACAGCCATTAGGTTTTTATAATTCCCATGCTTCTTTATAGAGTTCCCTAAAATTCTGAAAAACTAACATTTTTGGAAAAAACATAAATAAACCTGAAATACCTGCTATATGTAACAAACCCCCCCTTAGCCTCACCCAAGGAGGGGAATAGATCGAGTTAATTAACGCTGGCTTACAATCTAATTCTGAAAATTATTCATCTGACGATGGTAAGCTGAATAAGGCAATAGCTGAAAAATGCCAGTGCTAATCAATTATAGGAATTTAGCGTAAGTTCCTTATTCTTGGCGACTAGGGTAATAGGTAAAGCAGTCAAGTGTAGCAGCAGTTTCCCTAGTATCTCTAAATTGATTTTTTGGGGAAAGTGCTACTTGTGTTGTAGTCAAAAGTTTCTTGACAGCCAAGAAAGTAGTGAGTGCTTACTCTAAAAGTGCGTAGTTTACCACTGTAGGCATCGCCTCTATGTTATCCAAAACTTTCTATTAATCAACCGATCCCCTGTTATTCTGGGATAGGGCGGTGCTTCTTTTAGGAAAGCTGGAAGTGCGCTTGGCAAGTTATAGAAGTAGTACATTGCTAACTATAGCTGTTTGTTCCAATCCTAGTTAATGATTGGTTAGAGGCGAAAAAGACACTTCATCGAATGTACTAGCGGTTGAGAAAACCCTCTAAAAACTCGGTCTGAACAGTTAACAGCTTCCTGATAAATTAGATACAATTAGCATCTGTGTTTACTTGGGCGTAGGCGTAGCCCGTCGTAGACATCGCTTACTGAAAGCGAATACTCAAATTATAGTGTTGCACTAGCCGATTTGACATAGTATTAAACCTTTCACCTGCTGGCTCTGGCGAAAATTTTTGAACAAGGGCAAATTAAGACTTATATTCAAAGGGCTTGGGTGTTTCTTGGGGATAAAGTTAAATAAAAGGAAGCAAAAGGCTGAAAAATATATGTCTGATGTCAAAAACGCAGATCGGATAGGAGTATGTAAATCTAAAATAGATATTAAGAAGAAAAAACAACGACCATCGACAACCGTCAGTCCATTTTACTTTCCATAAAGCGTCACCGGGTTGTTACCAGTGCTGAAACACGATTACATGCAAGTTTCCCAGGATCAGCCTATTCATTCTGAAGCTCCACTCCAGCTGTTACTGTTTGTCGATGGACGTCCCAAGTCCCGCCAACAGGTGCAGCGAATACGTGCTTACTTAAAAGAATTGCATATTGAGTATAGTTTTGAACTTCAAACTATTGATGTTGGACAACAACCTGACTTAGCAGAACACTTTAAATTGGTAGCAACGCCAGCTTTAATCAAAATTCACCCAGAACCACGGCAGGTTTTAGCTGGGAGTAATATTATAGCGCAATTGAAAAACTGGTGGCCTCGCTGGCAAGCTGCTGTAGACGCCTACTTAAAATTACAGGAAGACTTACAAGAACGGATAGATGATACTGTTAGGGCGACATTACCCAAATCCACCATCAGTTCAGTTGCTGTTTCTGCTGAACTCATCCGACTCTCAGACGAAATTTTTCGCTTAAAACAGGAAAAAGATAATCTCCAAGAGCAGCTACAGTTTAAAGATCGGGTGATTGCGATGCTGGCACACGATCTCCGCAATCCCTTAACTGCCGCCGCGATCGCCATCGAAACTCTCCAATCTGACTATAATTTAGAGACAGGCCAATTTCAGCGCCTCAAACCATCATTGACGGCGCATCTATTAAAACAAGCCCGCAATCAAACTAAAATCATTGATCGAATGATTGCCGACCTTTTAGAGGTAGGTCGTGGCAAAGATACGGAATTTCCGATTTTACCACAAAAAGTCCAGTTAGGTAAACTGTGCCTAGATGTATTAGAAGAATTGTGCGATCGCTACACTGCCAAATCTCAAAAGGTCGAAACAGATATTCCCAATGACTTACCTTATGTATACGCTGACCCAGAACGCATCCGACAAGTGCTAGTAAATCTGTTGGATAATGCCATCAAATACACCCCAGAAGGTGGCAAGATTAGCATCACCGGATTGCACCGCACTACCCAAAAAGTTCAGTTTAGTATCGGCGATACTGGGCCTGGTATTCCTGTAGAGAATCGCAATCGGATCTTTGAAAACCACTTCCGCCTGCAACGGGATGAAGGTACAGAAGGTTACGGCATTGGCCTTTGTTTATGCCAACGCATTGTTCTGGCACATTATGGTCAAATTTGGGTGGATTCTGCCCCCAATAATGGAGCATGGTTTCACTTCACACTGCCAGTTTATCCTTCTTAAACATTGGGGCATGGGGCATAGGCTTAATCATTCACAAATGACAATTAAGAACTTGAGACAAAGCGATCGCGTCCCCCGGCCTTTGCTTGGTAGAGTGCTTTATCTGCCAGTACAATCAACTCTGAAGGTGAAGATTCCCAAGTCGGGATAACAGTTGCCACACCCATACTGAGAGTGACGTGCTGACTAACCGCAGATCCATCATGAACAATTTGCAAATCTTTGATTCCCGCTTGGATCGCTTCAGCAATGTGAACTGCACCAGATGCATGGGTATATGGCATAATCACAGCAAATTCTTCGCCACCATAACGCGCTACTAAATCCTCATGCTTTTGTGCCTTAAGGCTTAAGACAGCACCCACTTTTTGTAAACAGATATCCCCAGCAGGATGGCCATATTTATCGTTATAAAATTTAAAAAAGTCGATATCACACAAAATCATTGACAGGGGAAATTTCTCTTCCTTTTCTGCCAGATTAATCCACTGATTATTGAGATAATCGTCAAAGCGGCGACGATTAGCCAACTCAGTTAAGCCATCTACATTGGCTAGGTGCTGCAAAGCTTGGTTTGCTGCCTCTAATTGTTTGTAAACGTGCGCTTGCTTTAGCAGTCCCCGCAACCGTTGGCGCAATACAGGCCAGTGAATTGGCTTAGTGACGTAATCAGTCGCTTCTGCCTCAAAAGCACGGTTTACGGATTCCTCATCGTCCAGGCATGTGATCATCAATATAGGAGTACTGGGTTCCCATATCTTGGAGATGACAGTATTGTTAAGGGTCGAGTCAGTATAGGTATCAACGGCTGATTTTAAATTATTTTTGGCAATCTGGCGCAACTGCTTACAGCAGGTAAAGCCATCCATCACAGGCATTACAGCATCTAGCAAAACTATATCCGGTTTAATAGTCTGGTAAGCATCTAAACATTGCTTACCATCATTGACCTCTATGACTCGATAACGTTCTTTTTCCATAACTTTACGCAAGAAGACTCGGATGTCTTTGTCATCATCAGCCACTAGAATCAGTGGCCGTTGCTCAGAACCAAAAGATGGGCTTATGCCTGACATGAGTTGCCTTCCACATACGGGACTATCCTGAAAAAGGCCGTGCAACTCAATCGCATAGGGGCGATCGCAATTTTCATCAATGCCAGGATTTGCGGCAAAGGTGTGTCCGGCTTCACGATAAACTGTTTTTTGACAATGGACTGCCCAATGTTGTTGAACCAAGCAAGCGTTAGATAAATAAGTTGCATAGACAATCTGTAATTGGAACACGAAGGCAATTGCTACCTTTTTGTTCAGCGATGGTTATAAGAGGGAATGTTATAGCAGGAGGCAGGAGGCAGGAGGCAGGAGGTAAAACTATTACTATTCCTAGCTTTCACTCTTTTCAAATGTCCTAACCTATGTGACTACGGCTATACTTTTATATTTCCCTATTGTTCAAGTCGAATTACAATTTTTTTGAGAATTACAAATACACACCTTAATTCTTTAGTTGTGTAGTTAGTTGAGAAACCTAGCGATCCAGAGCAAGGAGCGTTTTGAACTAATAAATTAAGTTAAATTTTTATTTAATTAGGTTTAGTATATCTGGTTATCTAAAAATAGACTTTTTTGGGAAAAAATAGCAATGTAGTAGCTAACACTATTTATTACTATTATATCCTAAATTAAGATTAGTGTTTTGAACAACTAATCCTCTAACTGCTTTACATACAGCACATAAAACTGCTATATTTTTGATTACACAGACAGACAGACAAAGAAAAGTTATTACAAAAATAATTTAAACATATTGACATTCACTAAATTTTTAAAATGCCAGACTCATTAATGTATCAGCAGGAGAATTTTGTTGTTCTCGAAACAAATCAACCAGAACAATTTATGACAACATCAGAGTTATTAGAAAAGCTCAAAATAACTCTTCAACAACTCATGATTCAAGATTTGCCCCCTGACTTGCAAAAATTTGATACTGTGGAAGCTCAAGCACAATACCTACTTGACACTAGCTGCAAATTAGATATTAGCCCTGGACAATATTTACAGTGGTACGCAGTTCGTTTAGAAAAGTAAGTTTTTGATTAAGTGCTTAAGAGAAGCCCAAAAGATTTTAAGTAAAAGTTGCTGCCTAGATTCCCGATTTATTCAAGAAGCCGGGGATGTAAATTGTGGTTAAGAGAATTTCAAAAGGAATAATTACTAATTCATAATTTATTTATAGTTAAAGACACTGTACAGTAGACAGCACACTCATCAAAAACTTAGTGTTCAATAAGAGAATGCGGAGTACAGGAGTTAGCAATAATTTTAATTATGAATTCTTAATTATGTTGACTGTTGTAAAAATATGAGTAACAACAAGTCATAAAGGAATGAACTTTGGGTAAGAATAATTTTTGCTCTTGACTATTGACTACTTACTAATGATTCTTTTTGAGTGTTGATTAACGCTAGCTCAATTGTATTTTCAGCTGGCTGTGTTATTTGAACTTCCAACCCAGGCCCAAAATAATTGGTCATTTTTTCATGCTTTTTTTGCCATACATCAATTGGTATTAGTGGTGAATCAAATTCTAAAGTTAGGGTATAGCTCCCATTAACTTCTGTTTCTCGTAATCCTATGACTGTTGGTCGTTCCTGGTCAGTAGGACTTAAACCCAGAAAAGAAAGTGTTGTATCTAGATGAGCATCTTGACCGTAGCAATATCGGGTGATGTCTTTGCGAATTTTATTTTGCGTATCAGTTGCTTGCTGCTGGCGCAGTATCAATGCTGATGGTGAGGTAGTTTGGGTAAATGGTACTGGCTTAAGTTCATTAGCTTTTAGTGCCAGCCCTCCCAATAATAGAGGAATCCCGTAAAAAAATCCGACAAGATTGAGTGTGGCATTATTATCAGCATAGGCGACAAAGCCAATGATGGTTAATATGCCACCGATAGTTAAACCGAGTGTTCCTAAAGAGATTTGGCGTAGCATGAGCTTAAATTAGTATAAAGTCTGAATAACCTTAGTTTTATTATCATCGACTATGAGCAACAAATTAGGAAAGAACATCGCCCCCAAGCGCTAGTATTCAATTAACTCTAAATTGCCATATTAAGGTGGTTAGAAACCGCACGCCGATTGCTAAAGAGTGGGGAAGGGAACACACTAAGAGTGAACAAGGCAGGCACTGTCGCCCAAAGCACTAACTTGGTTTAAAGGAGACTTTACTCACCTTTGTCTTTATAATTTCAAATACTCAATCTTCCCTTAATTTACATTCGTGCAGCATCTCGCAGGAAGGCTAAGTGGCTCTAAGTACACAATTTCGTAAATTCGTAACTAATTAAGGGTTTGAGTTCAAACGCAGAGGGACGCAGAGTATAGCGCATAGGAGGCAAAGTTTGTTTGAGTCCATTCGCTACGAACCTTCAGGGTTAGCTGTACTAAGTTGACTACTTGGGGCGTATACTGTCCCAGAATATTAGATTTTGAGTTAACTTTAAATTTAAAGGTAGTTAAAGATGGGAAAAAATAATGGATTTACAGACTATAAAAGAACGAATTGTGGCAGTTAAAAGTAAACGCGATTACTTATTAAGCTTACTGGAGCAACCAAACCTGGGAACTTTGAGAATTGACGTAAATCAGGCTTTGGAAGAACTGGATGAACTAATTGATGAATTTACACGCACCATTCCGGTAGAGTAGAAGTTATGAAAAACTACGTCGGTTTAACCTCAACTTTAGGCTAGACCGACGTTATTCAGTAGTATTATGTCTTCAAATCCCCAGAATTTAAATGAGCCTAAGTTGGCGAAGCAATAATCATTGCATCATTTATCCTGCCATTGAACCATCTCCTGCATGCTCACCCAGCCGCCTAACTAAGGCAATAAGTTCGCTTGTCGGTACATCTTTCTTGCAAACTTCATCAAAGCTAGACATTGCCTTTGTCCCATGAAAATTTACGTCTTCCACTGAGGAGTAAGCAAGTATCTGGGTGTTTGGAGATATAGCTTTAATGTGACTAGATGCACTCCACCCATCCATGACTGGCATCTGTAAATCTAGAACAATTACGTCAGGCTGGCAACGTTTAACCATTTCTATAGCTTCTTCACCATTACTGGCTAAACCTACTACTTGAATATTTTCCTGGCAAGAAAAAACCAATTGTAAGGTTAAGCGAGTTAATTCGTGGTCATCAACTACTAAAACACGCAAGGTAGAAAGCTCGCACGATAACATTAACATTGAGGGAAAAGACAAATTTACTCAGAATAACCTCTCTAGTGTATGAGAACAAGTGCCAGCACTAACTCTATCCTATGGTTGAATAACTTGTATAAATCTATAACAAACAACTTAGACAAATACTCAAAAAATTCAATTTTTATAAAGAGAACAAGTTGAGCTAGTTGTCAAGGTATAAGTAACTTTTTTTAATCAATCAAGTTGGGATTACACCAGCTGAACGTAATGCCATGTTCATGAGAATTTTTTGTGAATTGGCTTCTGGAGAATCATCATAAGGACGCCGTTGAATGTAAGTACCATCAGCTTGTAATTCCCAAGCTTGGCGATTATCTGCAAGCATAATTCCCATAATTTCTTGCAAATCTTTGGCAATATCTGGGTCTTTTACTGGAGTAATTACTTCGACTCGGCGATCCAGGTTGCGGCGCATCCAGTCAGCACTGCCGATATAGATTTCCTCTTGTGTATTGTTATGAAAATAATAAATCCGAGAGTGTTCTAAAAAGCGACCGACAATACTGATGATACGAATATTTTCACTAATGTCTTTGATTCCTGGGCGTAAACAACAAACACCCCTAACAATTAAGTCGATTTGCACTCCAGCGCGGGAAGCTTCATATAAAGTGCCGATAATTTCTGGATCGACCAGGGAATTCATTTTGGCGACAATCCGTCCAGAAAATCCATTTTGAACGTTTTCGATTTCGCGGTGAATTAGTGCCAAAAAGCGATCGCGCATATTCACAGGCGCAACTAGCAACTCTCGATAAGATTTTTGCAGGGAGTATCCTGTTAAGAAATTAAATAAATCTGTGATATCAGCAGCCAATTCTTCACGGCAACTGAACAATCCCAAATCTGTATACAGCCGTGCCGTTTTCTGGTTATAGTTACCTGTGCCAATATGCACATAGCGACGTATCCGGTCTTTTTCGCGCCGTACCACCATAACAGTTTTACTATGGGTTTTTAGCCCGACTAAACCATAGACAACATGAACTCCAACTCTTTCTAGTCGTTTTGCCCAGTAAATATTATTCTCTTCATCAAATCGCGCCTTTAATTCCACCAGTACAGATACCTGTTTGCCATTTTCAGCAGCAGCAATTAAGGCGTTAACGATGGGCGAGTCACCAGAAGTCCGGTAAAGGGTCATCTTGATGGCTAACACATTTGAATCGTAGGCAGCATGGGTAATAAATCGCACTACTGTAGTCGAAAAGGATTGATAGGGATGGTGTACTAATAAATCCTTTTCCCGAATCACAGCAAAAAAGTCTTTTCCTTCGTCCGTCTCTAGCGTATTTGGGTCTAAACTCGGTTCTCTCAGCCTTTGCAGGCGTAGCGGTACAACAGATTGGCGTGGTGGATCTTTGAGTTCCGGCAATGGTAAGGACATAAAGTACATTAAATCCCGCAGTCCTAAAAGACCATCTACCTCGTAAACATCACTTTCTGTTAATTCCAAATCTTGCAATAATCGCGATCGCACTATTTCAGGAGTCTGGGATTGAATTTCTAGCCGGACTGGACTACCACCCAGCCGCCGTTTTCGCAATTCCTGTTCGATAGCTAACAATAAATCATCTGCTTCATCTTCTTCTAACACCAAATCGGCATCACGGGTAATGCGGAACGGATGATATTCTTGAATGTTCATTCCTGGAAATAGAGATTCCAAGTTATGAGCGATCGCCTGTTCTAAAGGTACTCCAGTCCAATGGGCAGGTTTTTCGCTGTTCTGATCTCCCAACTCAGGCGGTATCGGTAAAAATCGTGGGAGAAGACTGGGAACTTTGACTCTGGCAAAGAATTCTTCTTCGGTATCTGGGTTCTTCACCACAACAGCCAGATTCAGACTGAGATTAGAAATAAAAGGAAAAGGATGACTAGGATCGACAGCCAGAGGAGTCAAAACTGGAAAAACTTGTTCCTCAAAATAGCTGTTGAGATGAGTCCGCTGCTTTTGATTCAAATCTATGTAATTCAGAATATGAATGCCATGATTTACTAGTAGCGGACGAAGTACTTGCTCAAAATGTTGGTGCTGTTTCTGAAAGTGGGGAATGAGGGTAGACCTAATATCGTCTAGCTGTTGTTGTGGTGTGCGACCATCAGGAGTTAAAAGGCTAACTTTTGCCTCTACTTGTTGCTTTAAGCCAGCAACGCGCACCATAAAAAACTCATCTAAATTAGAGTTAAATATTCCCAAAAACTTAAGACGTTCCAGAAGTGGGGTGCGATCGTCACAGGCTTCATGTAAAACCCTGGCATTAAATTCTAACCAGCTTAACTCTCGGTTAAGATAATATTGTGAATCGCTGAGATTGATGGGGGTAGAGCTTTTTTTCGATTTTGCCATAATGACCTAAAGGCAGGCAGAATTAGCCCATTGAACCGGGGGACAATAAATATAGTAAGTTAAATGGGCCTTGAGCGTAACGCTGAGGCAATGGTTAGCCATAGCTAAGTTTTACAGCAGCTTTCAGTCATCTGAAATACAGGTTTTTCGAGAGACTTAGATCCCGCAAATCATTTTTCTGATAATGTGTAGTCAAATTTACGGTATTTTATAGTAAAATTTTGTTAATTTACGGGCACTTTCTTCCCACTTTTGATTATTTGTAACAGATGCCCAATAAGCAAAAGCACGTAATACTGGTCTTCTATCCATACTTTTTACCTTTCCAGAACGTCCTTTTTCCTGTCCAGCAGTGCGGGTATTGCCCTCAGTAATAATTTCTCCAGAAGGCAACATTCTTGTCTGCTCCCATAGCAGCGACTTGTTGATCATCGCTACAACTTTAGGTGTTATTTCATCTTGCGGAAAGTATGTCACCCATCGCTGGGCATAAATCACACCTACCATCTGGTAACTACTATCATGTCCATTTTTTTCTGGGTTAACGCCATCTGGACGTTGCAGAGATAAACCATCTTTAAGAGACTTGTGGGCGTACTCAATCAGTTCTTGATCGCCAGTTAATTTACCCGTAAGTCCTAAAGCTATTGCAACTAAGTAACGACGATGGGTGTATGGTTTATTACGTCCGATTCCGATTTTCCAGATATTTGGCTTAATCATCCATCGAGCTGCACGATGCACCAAAGGTTTATATTTGGCTACTTGGTCAGCATACTTTTCAGAATATGGAGATTGTTGTATTACTAGAAGGGTATGAGCAACAGCTTCTACAAAGAAAGATGTGCTGTGAAAGCGATCGCCCGTTATAAAAAAGCTACCATCATTAGCTTGGTGGGCGAATCCCCAATCAAACATTTTAAATCCTGCTTCAATGGCTTGTGGATCATTCTTGACCAACCCACCAATGATTAAGTCTTCTCCATATCGTTGATCTTCAATATACCAATTTCTAGCCTGATTACGTATCCAAAGGACGTTTGCACCATTAGCACCATTGGTCATCATTGATTTATGCAAATCTGACAAACGTGGATAGAGAACATTGGCGATTAAATCAGTTGATTCATGCTCAAAATCTGTTTTTTGGGATAATTGACGCTGAGATAGATTACTTTGTTCTGTTCTTAAACTTACTTCAAACTGCCTATTGGGATAATTGCTACGTTGTTTAGCAAAAACCATAGTAGTTTTAGTCATCAGCAGCAATAACAAAACTAACCAAGCTGCTAAATATTGCTTTTTCACCGTCTCATTTCTCCTTCTTGATCTCAAAGTTGTTATCCTACTACCTCATTCCATTTTTCCTTGCCTTGCTAATTGAAATCCTGTTGAATCCAAAAGCAAAATAAAAGCTCCTGGCAAGCTCAACAACCAGCTGAAGGCTGTAATTGTTAGGGATAACAGCAGAGCCTGTTCTGTCGTTAAGCCAATACGATTGAACAGGTAAATCCATAAACCCTCTTTTAGACCCAGCCCTCCTAAAGATATGGGCAGCAAGGTAACTACTACGATGATGGGAATAAATACTAAAAGCTGTAAATAAGAAATAGGTATTTTTAACTGTTGCGCCACAAGGTAGTGGTAATAAACTATAGCCAATTGTAGTAAAATGGATAACCCCATTGACACAGCTAGGGCTGTACGATCCTGGGCGAATTTTCGCAACAGAATTTGAATTTTAGCAAAACGAGCAGCTACTTTGCCAAGCCGAAACTTTTCTAACCAAGGTTCTGCTAATATTAATAGTCTGGGGCTTGATATGAGTAAGACTGCTCCTACTAAAGCACCTAAACAGGCAATAAATAACAAAATAATATCCCAGCGTCCTATTAATCTAAAAGCGGGAGGTAGCCCAATTAAAGCCAAAGCAGATAAAGCTGCTAACCCAGTAAATCTTTCTAAAAATACAGATACTAATGCAACTTCTGAATCTTTCGTTACTTGAGCAACTCTATAAACCCGATATACATCTCCTCCAAGAGCGCCTGGTAAAAAAATATTGAGAAACATTCCTGCAAAATAGCTATTAAGCAAACTGCTCATTGGTGCTGAATGACCGCTCGAATTAATAACAATCTGCCAGCGCCAGCAACTTAAAAACTGGCAACCAGTGTAATAGACCAAAACTAGGATGATAAAGGATAAAGATAAATGTTTAAACTGATTCCATGCTTGAATAAAATCTATACGAGTAAATACAAAAGCAAGTATACCAATACTTACAGTTGTTTTGATGAATGTGATTGGTTTGATTTTCATTTTCTTATATTTTATTCTATATATAAATCTGTATTAATCAGTTGATAAATACAGATATCTTAATTAATAAGCACCTAAATCTTTGCCTTGATTGGGTATACGTTTTGGTAATCCATCTTCTGGCTGCCAAAATCGCAAACGAGTTCCAAAGCTATCTATAACTGGTTTACCTAATGTTTCGATATACTCCCAAGTATTGCGTTCAAATCTCCCTCTTCTGGCATCATCTATATGAATCCATACACGTTGATGTCTTTCTAATATATGATTTATTTGATCTATATTATTGACTACTACTCCACCAGCCCACCTATCAATTAATGTCCCGTTATGCCAGTAAATAGCATCTAAATATTCTGTTCCCATTAAAAAATAATCTAACCTGTTTAAGTTAATTGCAGCAAATGAAGGGGTAGATGAAATAACTATATCTGCTGGATTTTTATGTTGTTGTATATACTCAAAGATTTTGGTATTATTTCTATTAATTGTTTCCGAATAAGCCGCTAATACTTTAGTTGGTTGTGAGTTAATAATTATTATTATCAAACTATATATCAACATAGCATTTTTTATAGATATAAATCCATTTGTTGTTACCTGTAATTGATTCCCAATAGTTTCCACTAAACATATCATGCTGTAAATAGCTAGCGAGATAAATATTGGATAAACACTGTAAATGTAGCGTTCTTGTAATTGATAAGTAAGAAGAGTTACAATAATTACTTGAGAGAGAAACAAAACAAAAAAGAAAGATAATATAGGGTCAGATTTTTTAAAAAAGTAAAGTATTCCTATACAGAAGAAGCAACTATAAATTATTTGCATTCTATTAGAACCAATAAATATATTGGAAATTAACATTGTAATATCAGAAAAGTGTAGCCTTAGATAACTAGCCGTACTGTCAGATATTGCAGCCAAAGGAGTTAAAAGACGGATAGCCGCAAAACCAAGGTCATATATAAAAATAGCTAAAGTAACTACACATCCTAAAATAATGTGCCAGTCTTGCAATAAGCTAAACGGACGATAAAAATAAAGGAAACCAATTAAAAATACTGGCAGTAGAGTTAGGCTAATCTCTTGAGTTATTAAAGTTAAAGTAAAAGAGATAAAGAAGAGGTGTTGATAATACTTTCCAGATTTTTCAATAAAACCCTTGAAGAATGACCATAAAGATAGAATAGTTAAACATTGCAGAACCTGATAAAAACGTATATTGCGTGAATACCAAAGTTCCCAAGGGTTGATAGCTAAAATTGCTGTTACTACTAGAGCAATCCAAACCTTTCCAGTTAGTTGGCGAGCAAAGATATAGACTAAAACTAGAGTAGCTGTACCCCAAAGCGCAGATAGCAAGCGAGCATTAACTATAGAATCTCCCACTACTCGTAACCAAAGAGCTAGCAAGTAATGATAAAAAGGCCCACGAGTATACCAAATACCAGAAGTAGCTATGGGTGCGCCCGTGCGAAGGATTCCTCTAGCAGCGTCTAGGGAAGTATTTTCATCAGAGTCTAAGTCGATAAAACCAAGGTTATAAACCCTCAGCCCAAACCCTACACTGACGATGAGGATGAGAAATATCCACTCACCCCAAATTGGCCATCTCTGCTGTATGAGATTAAATTTATCTTGCAATACTCGGATTGGTGATTGTTCCCGTTTCTGCATCCAAACGAAAATGTAGGCAATAATCGCTGCTACAAACGCTAAACTAAAGACAAAGAAGACATTTCCACCTGATGCCAAGCTGAAACTAACACAAGCTACTAAACCCAGCGAGAACCAAATAAAAGATAAAGGTAATTTATTAATCTTTCTATTGACGCGAATGTAAACTAATGTCAATATAATTACGGCTGTAAACCCAAACAATATTATATAGTTGCTTTGTGGTTGGGCAAATAGTAATCCAACTTCTGCTTCTGCAAAGCGGTGTTTTAGTAAACCAATAGTCGCTAAAAATAAAGTACTTGGTGAAAGTATTGCAGATCCTGCAACAAAATTATCCCACCAACGATTCCCATATCCCAGCCATAAACCTAAAAGTGAAGCATAAATTACGGCAAAGACAACTCCTCCTATTAGCCATAGACTTTGATGCCATAAATAATTAGGATAATTGAGCAGATAGGCATTACCTTCAAAGTTGCGTTGGAAACCTTCTGCTTTAGGTTTACCTAAAAGACTTACAGGTTTATCCTCATCTGCACCTTCTGTCCATCTAGATATAGGTTGATTTAAACCTGTCCAAGTATTATCAGTGGTAATTTCGCCAACAATTTCGCCAGTTGTTGTTTCTGCCCATCCATCTAGAAAAAAATTAAGAATACTATTAGGGTTAATAGAGTTATTCCCTGTTAATACGGTATTTAATGAACTAATTAAGCTTACAGTTAATGTATTATTTCCAGGTTTTAGAAAGCTTGTAATTTCTAAAATATGTAACTGCTTGTTGTTTTCGTTTTTATAACTATTAATAAGATTGCCGTTGAGTAACAGAGAATATGCACCTTGCCCAGCAAATCGAATGTAGGCGCGAGAAATCCGATCTGTTGGTATTTGCCAACTACCTCTAAGCCATGCTTGCCCTTGAGAACTTTGATTTCCTGTAATCCAATTACCCTGTAAAGGGCGGTCAAATAAATTTTTACTTAAGCGACTGTAAGTTGCTTCTTGAACTGAACCCAGTAATTTAGCTTCTGACCAGTTTTCATCTGAAAAATCTCGGTCAAACCATTGAAGAGATTGACGAGTTTCTGACAGATTAGAAACTCTCCAGGTAGTTTCTCCCGTTGATAAACTAATCGGTTTAGCATCATCTGTAGGATAAACAGCCCCTTCAACAACTACATGAGGATTAGTTTTTCCTTTTTGAACTTCTAATGCAATAACATTTTTACCTGGTCGTAAATAACGAGTTATGTCTATATAAGCAGTTAATTTCCAGTCATTGGAACTAGCCAGTAAATAATTGACTGATGTTTTAGTATTGTAATGATTACTATCATTAATGCCTTGAAAAGGTATTCTCAATCCTGCACCTAATCCAAGAGAATTATTGAGAACACTATTTTCTCTTGCTATAGGTCTGCTATTTACATACAGGGTAAAGTCATTATCAGCACTTATTCGTAGCCAGCCTGCTTTTGGATTATCAGGTAAATTAAAGGTATTGCGTGTATAAAAACGGTAAGTAGGTGTTTGAGGGGCAATCCACTGAGCTTGTTGCGACCAATTTACGCGCTCTACAGAAGTAGGTATTTTCTCCCAAATAGAAAACATCAAACTTCCCAGTAATAATCCTAAAGCTAATATCAACCCCAATGGTAACCAACGCTCTGAACGTTCCATTATTATTCCTCTACTCCTGATTCATCCCAAGCTTTGGTGTCAACCGATTGACGGTATCTTTCCCAAGTTTTACTAATATTACCTTTGTTATATTCATCCCAAGTCAGATGGACATAGGCTTGTCCCATTAAACCAATCCCTGGTTCTTGAAAGTACTTCTGCCCTTCTATGATTTGTTTAGCAACTTCAGCCGATTTCTGAAATTCTCCATTAACAACTCTGGCTAGCATCAGGTCATATAAAGCCTCAACATGACCGGGAAATATGCTGAATGTTTTTTCAAAAATATCTGCTGCTGTACCAGCATTTCTAGTATTAGGTTCGTTGAAATAATTAACACCTCTATTCAAAACGGCTGCCACCAAATACCCTCTTACTAAAAAGCGGTTAGGCTGAATCTCTAAAGATTTTTGAAAATAATTTTCTGATTCTAAAAAATTACTATCTTTATAATTTTCTAGACCCTGAATGAAATTAATTAATCCTGGTTCGGCTGTATCTGTATATAACTCTGCTCTTGCCAGGCGCTCTAAAAATTCTTCATCTCCCTGCAAAGGTGGATACAATCTTGTTAAAAATTGACTGGTGTTTACTACTTGAGAATATTCACCTTTAGCAAACTGCACATTTAATTGATAATTAACAATATTAAAATAAATATGAGAGCCTAAAATAGCAGAAAATAATAGTAAGCTCACAGGCACTAATATTTTCATATCTTTAGTTAGAGAATTGATTCCCTGCTGTTCGTAGGCTAAATAAAGGCCCATTAGACAAATCAGCACTCCAATTAGGCTGAAGCTCCAACCTTGCCCAATAAAAGCAAAAAAACTATTTTTATAGCCAAATCCTTCAAGGATAACTTTATCCCATGATGGAAGTTGAAAAAATCGGCTATCATCAATTTCCATGCCAAAAGTAGAAGCAGGAACATCTGGATTATCCAAAACTATATTCTGTTTCCATTGAGCTTGAACTTCTGAGAAATTTTTATCTACATGAGATGATACTTTTTCTCCCTGGTTATAGTATTCTGCTGCAATAAAAGATATAGCAGGTGACCAAGTTGTAATGAAATAGGGAAAAAGTAATATTGGTATTAATGCACCCCAAAAAACTAAGCGTGGAGCTTGTCGAACATGAAATGCAAAAGTGTAAGTAAAACCTGCGATCGCACACAAAGCTAATGGCACTCTCACAGCATTTGCCCAAAATAGATTCGTACCGAATGCTTTTAGGGTTTCTGGAGGTAACCGATACCAAGGATAGATGGCTCCTAGTAATAGTAAAATAGAGCCAATTAACAGAGTAATCCTTTCTCGATTAAACCAATTAGTAAAGGCAAAAAATCTGTAAGTCCAATAACTTTTATTCATCTGTTAATTTCTCTCTGCGATTGGCAATGATGCAGATTTGGTATTTAGGCGATCGCCTGGATTTAGAGCTAAGGGAGATAACACTACTTCTTCTCCTGACTTTAGGCCTGCCAGCATTTCACGCTGATTATCAAATGTTCTCCCTAGCTTGACTTTTTTCACAACAGCTTTGCCTGCTTCGGCAACCATCACCATACCTTCACCAGCAGATAAATGAGTAACAGAACTTTCTGGAATCATTAAAGCTGTTCTACTTTGCTCAGTAAACTGAACATAACCTTGCAAACCCGGAGGCATTTGCAACTTATCAATAGCAACCCAAACAGAATAAGTAAATTGTCGGTCAATACCCACTTTACTGGGCTTATTAGTATTAGTTTGTACAGTTGGATTCAACTGAATGACTCGTCCCTCAAAAGTACGTCCAGGATATGCCACCAAGCGCACTATAGCTTTATTACCCACTTTGACTGCATTAAGCCTAGCTTGATCAATGTAAGCCTTAAATACAACATTCTGAGTTAAGGTTATTAATGAGTTACGGTCTCGTGCATCCGCTATTTCACCAGCATTTATGTTTACCGAACTCACTAAACCATCGGTGCTGGCATATATAACTGTTCTACTTAAATTTCTCAGAGCCTCTTGCAGTTCTATTCTTCTATTGTCAACTGTCAGGCGAGCATTTTTTACATCTTTATCTAGTGTCTGCTGGGCTAATGACAGAGCTTGGTGAGAAGAAATGAAGTCGTTCTGGCGAGCAATGTAGAAATCTTGGTTGGTAAATTGCTGGCTTTGGGTACTAATAATTCCCTGTTGAGCAGCTGCTAATTCTCTTTTGCGAGTTGCATAGATATCTTGCATATCATAGAGTTGAAACTTGGATATTGCTCCTTGATCTGCTAGAATTTTAATTTGTCTCAGTTTCTCTTCAGCAGTCCCTACCCTTACCTGAGCAGCCTGGATATTGTTGTTTAATTCTTGATCTGCAAGTTTGTCAATTGTTCTTAGTCTAGTTTTAGCTGAATAAAACCTATCTTGAGCAGACTTAACATCCTCTTTCAAGTCTGATAACTTTTCTGATACTGAGTTTTCCACGGTTGTAAGGTTCTTTTCTGCAATAGTGAGGTTATTGCGAGCCGTATTTACTCCATTTACAAAGGGAGCTTTTTGTAACTGGAGCAGTGGTTGGTCTTGGCGCACCCATTGCCCTTCCTCAACGAAAAGTTTTTCTACAGGTCCCGATACTAAAGAACGAACATTCACCTCCTCCATACCAACAGATTCACCAGGAGCAGCTAGATTATCCTCTAAACTTTTTGACTCTACTAACGCAGTTTCTACTTGGATAGGTTTACCAGCCATACGTTGTAAAGCTGGATAACCAAAACCTGAAGAGTAAAATCTTGAACCTGGGTCTTTGAGAGCAGGAAAAAGTACAGTAAAGCTTAAAATCCCCATTAAACCTAAAGGGGCTACTACGCAAGTAGTGAGAATTCCGCGAGTTAAAAGAAGACGTTGTTGTGTCATGGTATACGGAAACGTTATTCAAGTCTGGATTTATTTAAGTATTTTTGTAAAAGCTATATAGATACTTCCCTGAATGGAGAACAAACTAATATTCCTCATAAAAATCACAATTAATCGTGTAAAGGTTATATGAATACTTCCCTGAATGGAGAACAAACTAACATTCCTTATAAAAATCACAATTAATTGCAAATTTTTACTAAGCAATAGTTCCGGTAGCTTTTGCGGGTACAGTGTTATTCAATGCGTTTGCCAGTACTTGCTGCCACATAGGTGTAATGTTATGCCAGTTAAAACGAACTTGTATATCTGCTAAACCTTGTTGACCCATTTTTTGGGCTTTAGTGGGATTTGATAATAAAGTCAAGATTGCTTGTGCTAAAGCTTCTGGGTCTTTTTCTGGTACTAATAATCCTGTAGTTCCAGAATGGATTACATCGACAATTCCCCCTACAGCACTGGCAATTACAGGCTTTTGATGGGCTAAAGCTTCTATCATTACTATTCCTAAGCCTTCAGTATCGCCCTTGCTATCTACAATTGCTGGTAGTACAAATATGTCACACCCAGCGTATTCATCAGCTAATTCTTCTTTACTGACAAAGCCAAGGAAATCTACTACATCATTTAGACCTATCGCATCACACTGTGATTTAATCTCATCTTCGAGAATTCCCTTGCCCACAACGCGTAAGCGTACAGGATATTTGGCTAAGACCGAAGGTAGAGCTGCTAATAAATATCGCAAACCTTTACGTTCATCTAACCTACCAACAAACAAAAGCTTAGGCACTTCCTCTGGAGAACGTTTTTTAGGTGGCTTTGGCTTTATAGTCATACCGTAAGGGATAACGGTAACAGGCCCATCATAAAGCTTACGAATTAACCCACTAGTAAAAGAAGAATTAGCTGTCACACCTTTAGCGAGAAACAGTAACCAACGGAGGATATGTGTCACAAAACCAAACTTATTAGCTAACATGAGTTCGGCTCCGTGGAAACTAAATACCATCGGAATACCCAATAATATGCTGGCAGGTAAAGCAATTAACCCATGAGGAAAGGGCCAATGAATCTGGAGTAAATTTGGCTTTTCCTTGCAGCATACCCAAAACAATTGCAACATACCAAACAAGATATAAAAAGCAGCAACTATCAAATAAAGAGGTTGTCTTTGTAACTTGGTAGGAGCGCCATCCCTTGCCAAGTTTTCAAAACGTTTTGGGCAGTAGCGAAAGCGAAATACTTTTACTCCATCTAATACATGGCTTTTAGAACCTTCATAGGCAGGAGCAAATACTGTAAACTTGGCCCCTGTTATTTGTAAGCGTAAAATTGCCTCACGTACAAAAGCACCATGATTGCAGTCAGCAGTTGTAGGATATACAGAAGTGACAACAAAAATGTGTTTACCTTGAATATTCATAAATATAAAAAAATTACTACATTGGGGATAAAAATTAAACCCAGAAGAATATGACTAACTCCTTCTGGGTTTATTTATGGCTAGTTTAATTGACTAGATTATTTCCTGTTGAACAACATCAAAATAGTTTATAACTGAACCAATGCTTTTCTCTTGGTGTTGATTAATTAAACGACCTTGAGTATGAAACCACCACCACAACTTGACAAAATCAATAGCTGAAGTCAGAAGACGCTTTTTGCCAAACTTGCTTGTTCCCGAGTGCCGAGGATGCCAGGGTGTAGGAACTTCTGTAACGTTATATCCCTGTGCTGCTAATACTGCTAATAGGTAGCGATGGGTAATTTTTTCTATTGGCAAAGCCGATAATAAATCACGACGGACTAGTTTGATCCAGTTCATATCATGGATTTTTAAACCAAAGAGTAAACGACAAGTAGTATTGGCTAATTTAGAAGCAAGAATCTTCCTATCCCCCCGTTTCTGCCGCCAACCAGCCACTGCATCTACCCCTGGTACACAAGCTTTTAATAGTAATGGTAAGTCAGTCCGGGGATCTGACTCTAAGTCTGCTTGTCCCCAAAATATCCAATCGGTTCTGACATAATCTAATGCCGTCTTCCATACTCCAGTTACACCAAGCCTATAGGGATGGCGAATGATGCTTAAATAATCGCATTTTTCACTCATTTTCTTGAGAATTTGATAGCTATTATCTGTGCTACCATCATCAACCACTAGTACTGGCAAACTAAAGCCCATATCCTTAAACGCTTCTTCTATATTAAGCAGGAGCCGTTCTAAATTTCCTTCTTCGTTAAGACATGGGATAACTATAGTAATTGAATAATTAGGAGATAATATCTCTTGTTTAAGATCAGAATTTTCAAATATGTTTTTAGCAGTTAGTTTGATCATTTTTTCACTAAAAAAACTCTCGTTATAATGTTAAAAATACAATTTGATAGACAATTTATAAATATTTTCCAAAATATTTTGAATACTGCATATACAGATAACTAATAACATTTGCTAATAATCAAAATGTTAGTAATATTTAGATGTATATCTATACTCTGAGTCAATATTATTAGCTAGTTGATTAATTGCTAATCAATTTTAGCCAGAAGATTGGTAGCAAAAAAATAAGTTATTTAATTTAACTAGTATTGTTTTAGATCAAATAAATCTAAAATTGCAATCCAGTTGTTCATTAAAAATCCTATCCTTGTAAACAAATATAATTTCTAAAGTTATAAAATCAATCAGTATTTATAGCCATTTTTTTTAATCTATTATTTTTGCTAATAGTTTTTAAAGAAGCGAATTTATTGTTTTTAATAGTATTTTTACTATTTATTCTTTAACTAAAAAAAATAAATTATTAACTTTTTGTGTGTTATTACAGAGACTCATATTCATACTTAATAATCACTATTTTTAAAATAGCGATTGCTATAGATAAAAAATAAGTAAGTATACGGTAAATTTTATAATTATGGTAAGCTCGACTTTATCCATTTTTCCCTACGGATCATCACAAATATAGGCGATCGCTAAAAGACGTGGGTTTTGTTGCATACATAACATTTAGATAACCCTCTTTCAAGAAACAAGGCAAGAGGCAGGAGGCAGAAGGGAAGAGGATTTGACTTGTTTCTTCCATCCATAAAGGAATAAATCGCGTCCCTGGAATATGTTATATCAGCCAATACCGTTCACTTAAGCTTTTTTCTCCCCCTGCCTCTCCTGCTCAAGAACAGCTTGCCTTAACAGATAAATTTCCCTAACTTTGCGGCGTAGACAGCAAGTAGTTTACTGCTAGGCATAGCTTTTCTAAAATATGAATGTAGGTTTTTCAAAAAACTTTCAAAGACTCCCCTGAATAATCAAAAGCAGACAGATGGTTAACTAATATTAAAAAAGGTTAATCTATTCATAAAGTAGTCAAACTGCAAATTGAATATCACATTAAAAAAAGTTAATGGAAGCTGGAAATATTGATACAGAAGCGGTGAGGTTAGAAGCCCTCCGCCAGTATCAGATTCTTGACACCGAACCCGAAAAAGCTTATGACAATCTTGCTCAGTTAGCGGCATTTATTTGTGGCACTCCCATATCTTTGGTAAATTTCATTGATGAAAATCGTCAATGGTTTAAGGCAAAAGTAGGTTTAGATGTATCGGAAATGCCCCGGAGTGTTGGATTATCTTATCTTTGCCAAGAGCAGCGTCATGTTGTAGTGATTTATGATACCTTAGCTGATGAGAAGTTGGCAAGTAATCCAGCAGTAAGTGGCTATCCATATATACGGTTTTATGCAGGTGTACCCTTAATTACTCCGAAGGGAGATATATTGGGAACTCTGTGTGTAATTGACCAAGTTCCACGACAACTAAGCCAAAAACAAGTGGAGGCGTTTGTGGATTTGAGTCGCTTAGTAATCGACCAACTAGAACTCAGGCGTCATATAAGTGAGGTATCTAAAGTTACTGAAAAACTAGTGGCGCATGAACAAGCAGCCCATGCCCAATCTGAAGCCACCAAAACCCGCATCACCAATCTTCTCGAAAGTATCACTGATGGTTTTTTTGCCTTGGATCAAAAGTGGCAATTCACCTATATAAATGGTCAAGCAGAACAACTATTACAAAAAACTTGCAATGAGTTATTGGGTAAAAACATCTGGGAGGTATTTCCAGAAATTATCGGTACAACATTTGATTATGAATATCGCAGGGCAATCTTAGAACAGGTTAGTGTCGAATTTGAGGAGTTTTATCTGCCACAGCAGCAGTGGCTTAAAGTCCATGCCTATCCGGCAAAAGACGGCTTGTCTGTTTATTTCCAAAACGTTACTGAACAACGGAGAACAGCAGAAGCCCTACAAGAAAGTGAAGAACGTTGGCAATTAGCATTACATGGTAATAATGACGGTATTTGGGATTGGAACCTCAAAACTAATGAAGTGTTCTTCTCAACTCGATGGAAGGAAATGCTCGACTATAAAGACTGCGAAGTTTCCAACCGTTGGGATGAATGGACAAAACGAATCCATCCCGATGAGCGAGATTGGGTACTTCAGACTTTCCAAGACCACTTTGCTAAGAAAACACCGTTTTACGTCTGTGAATATCGAGTCCAGTGCCGAGACGGCAGCTATAAATGGATTCTAGATCGAGGACAAGCACTTTGGGACGCATTGGGTGATATAGTGCGGATGGTTGGTTCTTATACTGATATCACAGATCGCAAGCGGGCAGATGAAGAATTAAATCGGCAAAATCTGCGATCGCAACTATTTGCCCAAATCACCCTTAAAATCCGAGAATCTTTACAGATAGATGAAATTCTTCAAACCACTGTTACAGAGGTACAAAAACTACTACAAGCTGACCGTGTATCAATTTTTAGACTGGAAACTGACGGTTCGGGAACAGTGGTACAAGAGGCAGTGCTGCCTAGTTGGCCAGTAATTCTAGGAGAAAATATTTTTGACCCTTGCTTTAAAGAAGAATATATAGAAAGATATCGCCAGGGAAGAGTAACTGCCCTTGAAGACATTGAAGCTGCTCATATTCAACCATGCCATCGAGAATTTCTTCAGCAGTTTGCTGTCAGGGCTAACCTCGTAGTGCCGATTCTTATCAGGGACGATATTTGGGGCTTATTGCTAGCTCATCAGTGTGACGCACCTCGACAGTGGAATCAGTTTGAGATGGATTTGTTACAGCAATTAGCAAACCAAATTGGGATTGCTTTATCCCAAGCACAACTATTAGAAAAAGAAACCCAGCAAAGTCAGGAACTTACTCGTTCTAATGCGGAATTAGAACAATTTGCCTACGTAGCTTCCCATGATTTACAAGAGCCGTTGCGGATGGTAACTAGTTATTTACAACTGCTAGAGCGGAGATACAAAAACAAACTGGATGCCAATGCAGATCAGTTTATTGCCTATGCAGTTAATGGGGCCAGTCGGATGCAGACCCTAATCAACGATTTGTTGAACTATTCGCGCGTCAGCACCCGTGGACAGCCTTTAGTATCAGTTGATTGTAGTGTTGTCTTAGAACAGGTGCTGATTAATCTTCAAGTTGCGATCGCAGATAGAAAGGCAGTTATCACTTACGATACTCTACCTCAAGTGATGGCTGATGCTACCCAATTAACACAAGTATTTCAAAACCTGATTGCCAACGCGATCAAATTTTGCGATCGTCAACAGCCACGAATTCATATTGGAGTGGGGAGTGGGAAGTCTGGAGCAGAGGAGCAGAGGGGCAGAGGGGCAGAGAAGAATAACAATACTCAGTTTCTCACTGAAAATGAATATTTGTTCTGGGTGCGCGATAATGGAATTGGTTTGGAATCACAATATACTGAACGGATTTTTATAGTTTTTCAGCGCTTGCACGGTAGAGACAAATATCCGGGTACTGGAATTGGTCTGGCAATTTGTAAGAAAATTATTGAACGCCACGGCGGCCGGATTTGGGTTGAGTCGAAACCGAATCAAGGCTCGACTTTCTACTTCACAATTCCACATAGAGCAGGTAAGCAATGGTAAATACCATAACAGCGATTATGCCTATTGAGGTTTTGTTAGTAGAAGATAATCCTGGCGATGTCCAACTTACACGCATCGCCCTAGAAGATAGTAAAATTTCAATTCACTTGAACGTAGTCGAAGATGGTGTAGAGGCAATGGCATTCTTGCGAAAACAGGGAAAATATGCTAGATTACCTCATCCAGATATTGTACTACTCGATTTTAACCTTCCGAAAAAAGATGGACGAGAAGTATTAGCAGAAATAAAAGGAGATGAAAACCTCAAACGAATTCCTGTAGTAGTTTTGACTACTTCCCAGGCTGAAGAGGATATCCTCAAGGCCTATAACCTTTTTGCTAACTGTTATATAACTAAGCCAGTAGATTTCGATCAATTCGTTAAAATTGTCCAATCAATAGAAAATTTTTGGTTTGAGATTGTAAAACTGCCACCGGAGTAGTGGAAATGGCAGGTGAAAATATTATTAAAGTTTTGTTAGTAGAAGACAACCCTGGTGATGTCTTATTGTTACAAGAGTTATTCAAAGAAGTTACTACAGCTGTAGTTGAGTTAATGCCCGTTGAACGGCTTTATGAAGCAGTCAACTATCTAACAAACGAAATTTTTGATGTTATTTTATTAGACCTCTCGCTGCCAGATAGCCAGGGATTACAAACCTTTGTCATCGCTCATAATCAGGCAAAAGCAACTCCAATTATTGTGCTGACGGGTATAAATGATGAAACCTTGGCAACTAGCGCAATGCAACAAGGAGCGCAGGATTATTTAGTGAAGGGGCAAGTAACTGGCGACTTGCTAGTGCGTTCTATGCGTTATGCCATCGAACGTCAACGGGCAGACAATGCACTGCGGCAGAGTGAAGAGCGATTTCGGGTTGCACTGAAAAACTCTCCAATTTTTGTCTACAACCAAGATAAAGATTTACGGTACACCTGGGTTTACAATCCTCCATCTGGATTGATAGTTGAGGAAATATTGGGCAAGCAAGACTTAGATATCATCACAGTAGAAGATGCTCAACATCTCACTACAATTAAACGTGGGGTGCTGACTACAGGCATAGGAACGCGAGAGGAAGTATCAATTACCATCAAAGATACAACACGATATTACGATTTAACTGTCGAGCCACTACGAAATGAAACCCAAGAAATTGTCGGGGTGACATGTGCCAGTATAGATATTAGCGAACGACAAGCTGCGCTACGCGAACAGCAAGCTGCGCTACGCGAACGCAAATTAGCAGAAGAAAAAATTCACGAACAAGCAGCATTACTAGATGTCGCTACAGATGCCATTTGCGTTCGAGATTTAAACAATCAAATTATCTTCTGGAACAAAGGCGCAGAAATACTTTACGGCTGGCAAGCTACAGAGGCTTGGGGCAAAAATGCTAGCGAGCTTTTGTATGACGAACCTTCACCGGAAATTGAAGCGGCTTTATTGCAAGTTATTAGTCAAGGTAAGTGGCAGGGCGAGTTAACAAAACTTACTAAAACGAACAAAGAAATCCTTGTTGCTAGTCGCTGGAGTCTGGTATGCGATGAACAAGGAAAACCCAAATCAATTCTCACCGTTGACACAGATATTACCGAGAAAAAGCATCTAGAAGCCCAATTATTTCGCGCTCAACGCCTGGAAAGCATTGGTACTTTAGCTAGTGGTATTGCTCACGACCTCAATAACATCCTGACACCGATTTTGGCAGGAGCGCAACTGCTACCGTTGAAATTTCCCAATGCAGATGAGCGAACTCGTCATCTCCTAGAAATTTTAGAAATCAACGCTAGACGCGGTGCTGATTTGGTCAAACAAGTGCTGTCCTTTACGCGGGGTGTAGAAGGGAAGCACATCACTTTGCAACTCAAACATATAATTGTGGAAATTGCCAAGATTCTTAAAGAGACCTTTCCCAAATCGATAGAAATCAGCACTAATGTACCGCAAGATTTGTGGATGGTTTCTGGAGATAGTACCCAATTGCATCAAGTGCTGATGAATCTCTGCGTTAATGCCCGCGATGCTATGTCCAATGGCGGTACTTTGAGTATTTCTGCTGAAAATATGTTGATTGACGCAAATTATGCCCGTATGAACCTAGAAGCCAAAGAGGGGCCTTACATAGTGATTACTGTCTCTGATACTGGAATTGGTATTCCTAAAGAAATGCTAGATAGAATTTTTGAGCCATTCTTTACGACAAAAGATGTCGGACAAGGCACTGGTTTAGGACTTTCCACAGTACTGGGGATTATTAAAAGTCACGAAGGTTTTGTAAACGTGTATAGCGAGCCGGGGAGTGAGACTAGCTTTCAGGTTTACTTACCAGGTGTAGAGGGAATGGAAACAACTAGCCCCAAAGATTTGCCACCACACACAGGACATGGAGAATTGATTTTGGTTGTGGATGATGAAGCAGCCATTCAAGAGATTGCGATAACATCATTAGAAGCTTACAACTATAAAATCTTAGTTGCCAGCGATGGCATTGAGGCGATCGCGTTATATGCTCAAAATAAAGACAAAATTAGTGCCGTCCTCATGGATATTATGCTGCCCTCACTGGATGGTTTAACTGCCATCCGTACCTTGCAAAAAATCAACCCCCAAGTCAGAATTATCGCCAGCAGTGGACTTATGTCTGACAATAAGCTCAGTGCAGTAGCAGCCATTGGTGTCAATACATTTTTGTCGAAGCCCTATACTGTCAACGAATTATTGCTTTCTTTACAGAAAGTACTATCAAAAGTCAACTAATTACGTAATTATACTGTTAGATGTGAGTACAAAACGCTGCTTTATTAATATAAGTACAAATTGCTTGGATTTGATATGATTGAGCATTCGTTAACACACTCGTTTTACCGATACTCACAGCTTGGCTAAATCAATATGCCTCGGTTCCTTAAGTTAATTATCAATATAGTAGTCTTAGGTGCATTGTTACTCATATCCCTGCAAGTTTGGGCGCAAGATTGGCGTCCGCTTCGTGGTGGCATCCCTTTCGGTATCAGTGGTATAGCGTTGATAGAGCAACAAAGCAATACGCTCGATTTTCTGATTGTCCATGACAACAAACAAAAAAACCAAGGTCGTTTAGCAATCATCAGCATTAAGGGTAAAAATCAACCTGAATATTTTCCATTGAACTGGCCGAGTAACATAGAATTACCCATAGATTTAGAAGCTTTAACATCTGTTCCAGAAAAAACAAAATTCTCATTTATCGCTTTAAGCAGTTCTGGAAAAGCTTATTACATCAGGTTAGAGCCTGCCAAGAAGACTATCTCTATTATCAAGGAATTCAATCTACCAGGAATTATTCAAGGAAATAATTTTGAAGCATTTGGACTACAAAATATAGATGGTAAATTAGTTGCTATTTGGGGACATAGAGGTGAAGCAGAACAACCAGCAACTATTTTTTGGGGAATATTTGATTTAGCTAAATATCAAATTACCCTCGTAGGTTCTACCAATCTGAAAGTACCGTTTCCATCTGGAAATGTTCGCCATATTTCAGATATTAAGGTAGACCCCGTAGGAGTTGTATATATCACTTCAGCAAGTGATGCCGGAGATGATGGCCCATTTCAGTCAGCTGTGTATGTCGCTGGTTACTTGGGATGGCATGGCAATAAAATTGTATGGCGACAAAATTCTCAATTTGTTCCTCTCTACCGCTCTGATTATCACAAAATTGAAGGTGTGGAACTTGTTCCCGGTGCAGAAGGTGGTGTAGTAGTTGGTACAGATGATGAGAATTTGGGTTCCTATGTATACATTTTAGGTGAAAGTAGCTGAACTATGTCCTTTGATAACCTGTGCAAAAACTTGAGGGCGGACATTCTTTGTGCTATCCACTTTTAGCTTGTTGAGAGTGCGATCGCACTTTTAAATCTAAATAAAATTAGTTTTATAAAATTAATGTTTCGAGCTTTGCCTGTACTTCTTCTATTAAATCTTGTGAAACGCTCTCAACAAATTTTACCTTTCTAGCTTTCCAATCGAGTGTTTTAATTTGGTCGGATAACACAACTCCTTTTGTTTGCATTCCCTCAACAAGTGGAACTTCAAAACTAAGCCCTTTTATTTTACTAGTTATCGGACACGCTAAAACTAAAGAAGCCATTCGATTGTATTTAATTGGAGATATAACAAGAACAGGGCGGTAGCCCATTTGCTCCCGCCCTTGCTGTTGTAGTTCATTGTTCATTGTCCTAGCAATGTCATCAAATGACATTCCTGATGCGTAAAGGGCAAATGCACGCTGAATCGAATCAACCGTAAACTGCTGTGTAGCTCCAAATTCTAATTTGATAATATCTCCTCTTTTCGGAAAGTATGGATTAACTATCAATCTTCATTCCCCACAGCGTTTCCAGTTTCAAATTCCGGATGAAATTTATCAGGAGTCATACCTTCGAGCAACTCATCAAGGGTGTACTTTTTTCTTTTTTGTGGTGTAATTATAATGTTATTACCTTCCACACTAAGGTCTATATTTGTCCCTTCGGTTACATGTGCTTGTTCAGCTACAGCTCTTGGAATCCGAATAGCTAAACTATTTCCCCATTTAGCAACAACTGCGGTCATAGCTATCTCCAAAAATTTTGTTAGCGATTTACACGCCCGAATTTTAGATTTTCGGAGTGAAATACTTTTAAAAGTTTGTCTGACGTATATACTTTGAAGATACATGTTTTCTTAACGGGTGTCAACGTCCCCTAGCAAGGCAATGATAAAGGGAAAACCATCGCTTGTCCTCCTTCTTTTAACGCGACGAGTGGAGCAGCTGTTACTACAGGTACGCCATACCTGCGACGGGCTACACCTACATATTTTTACCTTGAGCTTGGAATGACTGCAAGTATTTAGCCTTGGCGCTCCTAAATTTCTCATCAATGGCATATCTTACAGCTTGGCTGGAAGATAAAGAAGCATTATAGTTGGTTGCTTGATTGCAACTATGTTTTGAGGATTACTGGTTTATTTGCGATCGCCTAGCATTTGATGCACGCATTGAAAAAAATGTCAATTTATTTATAGCGATCGCAACTTGGTGTAAGTTGACCATTATCTTATCGATAACGGCCACTCATTAATTACGCCTACACATTGAAGCGGAACAACATTACATCCCCTTCCTGCACAATATACTCTTTCCCTTCACTGCGAACCAACCCTTTCTCCTTCGCCCCATTCATCGAACCGTTTGTTACTAAATCTTTATAAGCAACAGTTTCGGCGCGAATAAATCCCCGCTCAAAATCACTGTGAATTACACCAGCAGCTTGAGGTGCAGACATTCCCATATTAATTGTCCAAGCGCGGGTTTCTTTAGGGCCCGAGGTAAAATATGTTCGCAAGCCTAAAAGGGTGTAGGTTGCCCGAATCAATGATTTCAAACCGCCTTCTTCCACACCTAAAGACGCAAGGAAATCCGCTTTATCTTCATCTGGTAATTCCACTAATTCAGCTTCAACTTGAGCCGAAACTATCACAACTTGGGCATTTTCAGTTGCTGCAATTTGCCGCACTGTTTCTACAAAATGATTACCAGTTGCCAACTCATCTTCAGATACATTCGCCGCGTAGATAATTGGCTTATAAGTGAGCAGATCCAGTCCTTTAATAATTACTGCTTCTTCTTCATTCAAGCTCACCTGACGCACCGATTTCCCTTCATTTAAAGCCGCAGCTAACTTTTCTAAAACTGTGATTTCAAATTGCGCATCTTTGCTGGTACGAGCTTGTTTGCGAGTGCGGTCAATTCGCCGCTCAATTTGTGCTAAATCTGATAAACCGAGTTCTATATTAATGATTTCAATATCTCGTGCTGGGTCAACAGAACCAGCAACGTGGATAATATCGTCATTCTCAAAACAACGTACCACATGGATGATCGCATCAACTTCCCGGATGTGGGACAGGAATTGATTTCCTAGTCCCTCACCCTGACTTGCACCTTTAACTAAACCGGCAATATCTACAAATTCCACCCGCGCTGGGATAATTTGTGCCGAACTGGCAATCTTAGCAAGAACATTTAACCGTTCATCCGGTACTGCGACAACGCCGACATTCGGTTCAATCGTGCAAAAAGGGAAATTAGCTGCTTCTGCTTTGGCATTAGCAACTACAGCATTAAATAAAGTAGATTTTCCGACGTTGGGAAGTCCGACAATTCCGGCTCTTAGCATTTTAGATTTTAGATTTGGGATTTTAGATTACATTACCAAGGTAATCTAAACAGGTTCCGGTATGGTTTGGGGAATTGGTTCTGGAACCGTCTGAGGAATGGGAGCAGGTACTGGTTCTGGTACAGGCCCAGGTAAAGGTTGGGGAATCGCTGGCCCTGGTACAGGTTCGGGACTCGGTAGCGGATTTGGCTCAGGATTGGGACTCGGTAGCGGACTCGGGCCAGGAGTAGGAATTTGTGGATCGGGTATAGAAATCGCAGTGGGATTAATCATCGGAAGTCTAAATTAAATTATTCAACTTTCCCACGCTAAATGAGAACCTCATCTGTTGACATCTCCCTAAATAGCTATACCCTCGAACACTTCCTTAACTTGGGCATTGGGCATTAGTTATTTCCCCTCTGCCCCATTGCCTCTCTGCTTTTCTACCACCTCTGGCACTGGATCGTAACCACCTGGATGAAACGGATGACAGCGCAAAATCCGCCGAGTTGCCATCCAGCTACCACGTAACACTCCAAATCGTTCAATAGCTTCAATAGCATACATCGAACAAGTTGGTTGAAAGCGACAAGTCGGGAGAAACAACGGCGAGATAAACATTCGGTAGCCCCGAATCAGCCAAATAAATAATAATTTCATTGCAGCTACCCAAATCTTATAAATTAGTAACAAGGATAAAAATTTTCATTTTGTCGCATCTTTGTTAATTACATTTTCTGACTTCACCTCAATTCCGATTTTCTGGCTGCAAATTGCGTTGGCTACAATTTGGGTGTTACTTATACTCCTGATTGCATGGGTGGTAAACCGCTTCACCGCCAACTCAGAAATTGTGCGGAAGATTGTTCATATTGGCACTGGTAATGTGATTTTAATCGCTTGGTGGCTCAATATTCCCGCCAGTGTAGGGATTACAGCTTCTATTTTAGCGAGTGCAATCACCTTATTATCCTACCGATTGCCCATTCTTCCTGGTATTAATAGCGTTGGACGGCAAAGTTTAGGGACATTTTTTTACTCTGTGAGTTTCGGTATTTTAGTTGCTTGGTTTTGGTATTTGCAACAACCCCAATACGCAGCACTCGGAATTTTGATAATGACTTGGGGAGATGGATTAGCAGCCTTGATTGGGCAACGCTTTGGTACACACAAGTATAAAGTTTTTGGTACGCAAAAAAGTTGGGAAGGCTCCCTAACTATGATGCTCGTTAGCTATCTCGTAAGTAGTTTGATTTTAGTTGGAACTCAAGGAAACAGTTGGCAAACTTGGGCGATATCCCTGTTAGTTGCATTTATCGCTACTGGTTTAGAAGCTGTTTCATTTTTAGGTATTGACAATTTGACAGTTCCCTTGGGCAGTGCAGCACTTGCCTTCTTTTTAACTCAGTTAGTTTTGTTGAATTAGTAATTGCCTTGAATACTATTTCAAACAATGTCTTAAAGAAAGTAGCACTATATTTTAGATTTAGAAAGGAAATTGGACGATATCTTTGAACTTAATAATACTTATCATTATGTCAAAATTTTCTTTTAGGAGCAAAAAATGATGCTTATAAATCGATTATTTAAAGGACTAGCTGTTGTATTGACAGTAATGGGAGGCATAGTAATTATTTGGTTATTAGTTAACTTGGTCCAGTCGCAGCTAATAATATCGTCCGCTCGTGAAGGCAGTTCTCTATCTTTAGCAAGGCTTTATTTATTCGGTTTACAGGCTCCAAAAATTGAACTAAATTTCAGACTTGTGTTCATTGCTAGCGCAGTTGAGATTGCCTTATTCTGGCTACTAGTACTTCTTGATGTTGTCTCTCGACATCGTGGTTTAATAGCTACTTTAGTCCTCTTTATTTTCGTTGGAATTGTCGTCTTTATTGTTTACAGTCAGTATGCAAGTGTTTTTTAGCTGATTGACAAAATTTACTCTATTATAACCTCTCACAGATGATTACCGCGATCGCTCCAAAATCCAATCGAGTAAAATCGGATTGACTAACTCCGGCGCTTCATCCTGCGGACAATGCCCTACCCCCTCTAAAGGAATAAACTTTTCTACTTGCGGAAAGTTAGCTAATTCTCTCCCTAATTTAATTGGTTCCCACGGATCGGCTGTTCCCCACAAGATAATCGCCGGACAGGGTAACAGTGGCAAAAGGTCTTCAGGTAATGGTCCTGTAGAATAAGAAGTAAAAGCAAGAAACACAGCCCCAGCCCCCGGATCGCTTGCTGGTGAAGTGAGAATATCTACTAATTCATCTGTCACCATCTCAGCATTCGCATAAGCTTGCAGCAGAATTTTCCGCACTGTTTTTGGTTTGGCGAGTTGATTGAAAAAGAAATCACCAACTGGTTTAATAGATAACACCCGTTGCAGCAAAGGCGCTCCGTAACGACGAGATAAAGGTAAAGTTACCCGTTTGCGATCGTGCAACAGCCGTAAAGAACAGTTGAGCAAAGCAACTCCCAAGGCAATATCTGGGTTACTTACTGCTGCTTGCATGGCAACAATACAGCCAATGGAATTTCCGACTAAAAAAGCTGGCTCACCGACAACTTCCCGGCAAAAATCTGCTACTTGCTGTCCCCAGGTTTCTAATGTGTAGGTAATTTTTTCACCAGGTTGAGGTTTTGCAGAAGCGCCAAAACCAATCAAATCGATCGCATAAACACGGCAATTTTCTCCTAATACAGGAATATTTTTTCGCCAGTGCCACCAAGAAGCACCAAATCCATGTACCAGGACAACAGCTGGCCCAGTAGTTCCTTGGGTTTGATAGCAGATTGGAAAATCTTGCCAAATCCAGGTTTTTGTAGAGTTAAGTGCTGTTTTTGAACTTGAGGTTGTCATGGTAAATTTGATGTAAACAATGCTAAAAGATTTTCAACAGCAAAGCACAAGTAAAATTGTTTTTAATTTGCATAAAATTTATCATATTTTCAAAATAAATCCTTTGCTCTAGTGATAGCCTATACATATATAGCAATCCTAAATGAAATTGTGAAAGTTTTTGTTATGGTCGTCCTTGGTCATTTGTCCTTTGGAATCGCAAATAACAAAGCGCAAAGTCTAAGCGGAGGTTTCCGACGCTCGCGGACTCGAAGAAGCTGCGCTATCCGTTGGTGCAGCCCGCCGCAGGCATCAGAACTTTGTAACAGAGGACAAATGACTAATGACAAATAACTAATGACAATAACTGAGATTACCTCAGTATTAGAAATCATAATTGATCTAATATGAGTAATATTTTGGCTATTTTTTAGATGTGAGTGAATTAGTATCAGTGCTAGATTCAGTAGTTTCACAATTTACGAGCGCAAATTTGGTCTATAAGATTGGCGAATATGAGGCATCGGCTAAAGGGTGGTTTGCAACTGGAAACTGACGCTGAATTTAACAATATTTTTCTTGTTCTTAGTTCTGCGAGCCAGAAATGATGAATTTACTAGAAAGAATTGATACTCCCGTTGGGAGCTACGCACCAGATTTTGAACTGCCAGGAATTGATGGTCAAGTACACCATCTCAGGCGTTATCTTGAAAAGTTCCGAGCAGTCGGCGTTATTTCTATGTGTAACCACTGCCCTTATGTAGAGCGGTATTTAGGCAGGCTAAAAAACATTCAAGCCGAATTTGCCCTAAAAGGCTTTACACTAATTGGACTCAATGGTAGTAATGTTGATTACAACACTAGATCGAGCTTTGAAAATATGAAAGCTTTTGCCCGACATCACCAGTTGAACTTCCCCTACCTGTGGGACTCAACGCAAGATGTGACTGGTAGTTTCGGCGCAACAAAAACACCAACGGCGTTTCTCATAGACAAAAATGGTATAGTCCGTTACAAAGGTAAAATTGATAGTTATCCCCAAGAGCCATTATCAGTGGGAGAGGATTATTTGAGAACTGCGATCGCTTCTCTGTTTAGAGGTGAAGAAATAGTAATACCACAAACAGAACCAGTCGGGACTACATTGATTTGGCGTAACTAGACATAGATAGTCCCTGTAACTGCTATCTTAAATTGGAGGCAATTGCAACTTTTTTGATAAAGCGTAACTTCATGGGAACCAATTACCGACGGGTTTTACTCAAACTGAGCGGTGAAGCCTTAATGGGCAACATGGGCTATGGCATTGATCCAGAAGTGGTCAAAGGAATAGCACAAGAATTAGCAGAGGTGATAGCCACTGGGACTCAAATCGCCATAGTTGTTGGCGGCGGCAATATTTTTCGTGGCGTCAAAGCAGCGTCGGCGGGGATGGACAGGGCAACCGCTGACTATATCGGAATGATTGCCACGGTAATGAATGCCATGACGCTGCAAGATTCGCTAGAACGCATAGGAGTACAGACGCGAGTCCAAACCGCGATCGCTATGCAAGAATTAGCAGAACCATATATCCGTCGTCGTGCCATCCGTCATCTTGAAAAAGGGCGGGTGGTAATTTTTGGTGCTGGTTCTGGAAATCCCTTTTTTACTACAGATACGACTGCGGCATTAAGAGCAGCAGAAATCGATGCTGAGGTGATTTTTAAAGCCACCAAAGTAGATGGAATATATGATGCTGATCCTCATATTTATCCTGACGCTAAACGTTACAATAGCTTAACCTACGCGCACGTTTTAGCCCAAGATTTGCGGGTGATGGATAGTACTGCGATCGCCTTGTGTAAAGAAAATGATATCCCAATTCTGGTATTTGACCTAACGGTGCGAGGAAATATCCACCGAGCAGTCTTGGGAGAATCCATCGGCACCCTTGTGGGAGGTTCTTGTGAAATTAGCTGAAGCTGAAAGTACGATGCAAAAAACCGTTGAGGCAACTCAACGAGCTTTTAACTCGATTCGCACTGGTCGCGCCAATGCGAGTCTATTAGATAAGGTATTGGTGGACTATTACGGTTCGCCTACTTCCTTGAAATCACTGGCAAATATTAGCACACCAGATGCTACGACGATCTTAATTCAACCCTACGAGCGCAACACCCTAAACATCGTTGAGAAGGCTATTTCCCTCTCAGATGTGGGTTTAACACCCAGTAACGACGGTTCTGTAATCCGGTTGAATATTCCGCCCTTAACAAGTGAACGCCGTAAAGAATTCGTCAAAATGGCATCCAAATATGCTGAAGAAGGTCGTGTAGCTATTCGCAACATTCGCCGCGATGCCATAGACGCGATTCGCAAACAGGAGAAAGCCTCTGAAATTTCTAAAGATGAATCAAAAGACCAACAAGACAACTTGCAAAAACTGACAAATGAGTATAATGCCAAAATAGACTCGCTGTTGGCAGAAAAAGAAAAAGACATCACGACTGTTTAAAGTCTCAAGTCTTAAGCATAAAGGCTGAAGGATAATGGATAAATTCTTCAGCCTTTATCATTTCTTAGGTATCTTACACCGTGTGCAACTTAATTTTGTTAAACCTTGATTCCATTGTGGGGTAGGGTTCTTGCCATACCAGAAAGGACGGACAAGATGTCCATCCCACAAGAATAAAAAAAAGTCGCACATCGCGTTATCTTACAAAAATTGAGCGAGTATCTAAATAGAAAATAAACTAATTGAGGAGCAAAAATTCAGGCTTATGTACGACTGCATTATTGTCGGCGCTGGACCAGCTGGTGGAACAGCTGCATATCATTTAGCCAAACAAGGTCGCTCAGTATTAGTGTTGGAAAAAGAATCTCTGCCAAGATATAAACCTTGTGGCGGTGGTGTATCTCCAGCGATCGCTCAATGGTTTGACTTTGATTTTAGCCCAGTAATTTCTATAAAAGCTGACTTTCTTCGCTTTACCTGGAAATTGGGCGACCCCGTGGAAGCAAAAATCGCCACCAAAGAACCAATCTGGATGGTGCGACGAGATATTTTTGACCATTTTCTAGTGCAGCAAGCACAGAAAAAAGGAGCTGAACTACGAGATAATACGGTAGTGACTGGTATTGAATTTCAAAGTGACTATTGGCAAGTTAACACAGCTAATGAACCAGTTACAGGTCGCTACTTAATCGCGGCTGATGGTGCCAAAGGAGCAATGGCAAAATGGCTAGGTTTCAAAGAACGTAAACGTCTGCTTTCGGCAGCTTTAGAGGCAGAAATCCCTGGCATTGTAGAAAATAAACCCACAATTCATTTTGAGTTTGGCTTGGTCAAAAACGGCTATCTCTGGAACTTCCCCAAAGCTGATGGTTATTCTATAGGTGTCGGGACGTTTATTGGTGGTCGTCAACCCCAGGACTTCAAAAAGATTTTGGATGAGTACGCCAAATCGTTAAATTTAGACCTCAAAACCAGTAAACAATATGGTCATCCCCTATGTATTTGGGATGGTAATCAAAAGCTGCACACGCAAAATGCGATTTTAGCTGGGGAAGCTGCTTGTGTGGTTGATCCCATGACAGCAGAAGGCATTCGCCCTTCAATTTTTAGTGGTTTACTTGCAGCCGCAACCATTAATGAAGCACTTTCTGGCGACACTAACGCTTTAGAAAAATATAGCGAAGCCATTAATCAAGAATTAGGTACTGAGATGGCTTGGGCGCAAAAATTAGCTGGGGCATTTTATCGGTTTTCCAACATTAGCTACAAAGTTGGTGTTAAGCATCCCTCGGCTCCCCAGATCATGGGTAAGATTATGTGTGGGGAACTGCGCTACGGGGATGTTGCTGATCGTGCCCTGAAGCGTTTAATTTCTGGTTTTGGAGGTTAATTAACCAGATAAGTTACTTGAGCAACTTGCTTAAAGTTAGGCAAACTTCCGCCAGACTAGGTATTTTTCAATATGGCAATTTACTTGAGAAAACGGCTGTCTATATTCGCTAATATTCTTGCTTTTGTCCTCTTCATGCCGGGAATTGCTTTAGCTGCACCCGTTCAAATCAATATGAATTATGATGTTATTTTCGCCCAAAGTACCAAAACTGAAAGCTACTCCACCTCGTCAAACATTAGCCTGACTCCCTTACAACGCCAGGAACTCCAAGCTGTGCGTCAGAGAAGAAATAGGGAAATTGCGGCAGTACTAAACTCATCTCAGCGTGAGCAACTTAATCACAATCTCCGGGCTGGTAATAATATCAAACAAGCGCTAGAAAAACTCAATTTACAACCAGAACAGCAAGATTTAGTCAAGGCGATCGTACAATTTACTAACTTGAAAATGAAAGCTATTTCATCTAGGCATTTGCTAACAATAAAAGATAAATAAAAGTTTGATTTGTAAAAATTATGGAAACAGTTGACTAATCTGGACATCAATTTCTGGAAAGGCAATCAAAAATAACGTTGCATCTCCTGCAAAATAAATTTAAGATTATAACCTTCCATACTTTGATCGCACCTGCGAAATGTGGATTGAATAATTAAAACCACTAACCAATCAAAAACCATCTGAGAGATGGCTATAAAGTCTATGGTAAGTTATTACTAGCTAGAATGTATCTGATAGCAAAGTGTCACAAAGGGGCAAATAAATCCCTCAGTAGTTGCCTAGAGAGGGATTTTGGAGTGAGTGTAGCGTTGATTTTTTGACTACTAGTTTAAATTCTTTGCTTTCTCAACTGCTTTCTTTAACTCTTCAAAGGTAATACTACCGTCTTTGTCCGAATCATACTGTACTAGTAACTCCTGGGGACTAGTGGTATTTGTTTCTGCTGAGATGAGTGCACTCAAGCCAGGACTTAAGAAAAGATCATTAATGGAGACTTTGCCGTCTTGATCGCCATCTAACTTATTAAAAAGAGATTGAAGCTCTTGCTCGGTTGTCATAAATTTTTATCTGAATTAATTTTTCAATTTAATATCCCAAAATCTTGACAAAGATGCAAGGGCAGTTAAGGAAAATTTAATGAAATTTTTATACTTGGCAATGTTTTCTTATAAAACCCATTTGATATCTCTAAGAAGCTGCGAGTCTCTTAAGCATGAGCTTAACAAAACAAAGATTGAGCTTGGTCGTGGCATTCGATAATGTTCGCTCAAAGTTCTTGACCAGGATCTTGCAGCGCCCCATCCAAGCATTCGACCGCTCAATTACCCACCTGGCTACTGCTGGGACAAATCCTGACTTGCCTTGCGCTGCCTTTTCTTGGGTGGAAGGCTTGGTCGAGCGCTCAAACTTAATCTGACGCATGATCTGCGGGTATACCTTTTCTAGTTCCTGTGTCAGATGTTCTGGATGATAACCCTGGTCGAGTAGGATGGTAATTTTAGGAATGTTCATTGGTTTTGACCGGAAATAGCTGATGTTTTCCCTCAACATCTCCAGCAAGCCAGCATCATCGGAAACATTGGCTTTCGTGCAGTGTGTAAAGAAGGGTAATACCAATAATCATGGTGCTTTGATTGGGGATTAGATCCCTTAGCGTACATTTTTTACCGAAGAAAGGCAGAGGGCAGGAGGCAGAAGTGATAAGTGAATACTGCTTCCAGCCCTCTGCCCGTGACCAAACCGAACTTGGGTTTAAAGTCCCGCTGTCTACACGGCGCCGACAATTGATTGGGGTCTGAATCCCCATTCAATTGTTCCTTCTGCCCTCTGCCCTCTGCCCTCTGCCTTCTGCCTTCTGCCTTCTTCAAAAATTCTCGCGTGACCCCTAGTTGTACTCTCCAGGAAGATCAGTTTTTCTAACAGTAATGCTGCCAACTTTCTTACCTGACATTCTCAATAATTCATCACCTGAAAATTCAAAACCAAGCTTTAGTGCTATTCGCGCAACATCATCTGCGGTTGGTGCTGCGAGCACCTCGTTTTTAAGTTCAGGTTCAGACTGCATTTTCTTTAAAAATGCTTCGATTTGCTCAAAAGCCATATTTAAAATTTGATCCTCGCTAGCTACTCGTAATATAAAGAAAAACAGCAGTATATTCTTTAAGACTAGCAGCACAAGGGTATCAAGATTCGGGAAAAAGATGATTATCGCGACGCGCTGCTCTTCATTTATCTGAATCTTGCTTATAAAGAGACTCGACTGCGCACTATAGATTTTTCAACACCCTGGGTGATACAGTAAAATCTACTTTTGCGAATCGATGCGGACAATAGCGATGTCTGGCTCAGGTTCAGAGTATTGGCTCAACTGAATGGAATTTTGCATCTGAACTAAGGCAACTTCTACTTTTGCTAGCCGATGCACGTCACTTTTGGGCAATTATCTCTCACTCTCAACTTTGGCAGCATCTATAATTAATCTTGCCCCATGAAAGTTCGTTACCATGTCGGAAGAAGATATCCGAGCCGCCAGGCTGGAGAAAGTAGAACAACTCAAGCAGCTAGGGACTAACCCTTATGCCTATCATTGGGAATCTACCCATCATGCAGCGCAGTTGCAAGAAAAGTTTACCGATTTATCCAATGGTGAAGAAGTTGATTTAGAAGTTGCCATAGCCGGACGGATTATGGCGCGTCGCGTTTTCGGTAAATTGGCTTTTTTCACCTTGCAAGATGAAACCGGTACAATTCAGCTTTATCTGGATAAAAATCGCATCCAAGAAGGTATGGCAGATATTGATGCCGATGCCTTCAATCACCTGAAGCAACTTACAGATGCAGGTGACATATTAGGAGCTAAAGGTACTATTAAACGGACTGAAAAGGGCGAGTTATCTGTCTACGTTAAACAATATACTATCCTTACTAAATCCTTGTTGCCGCTACCTGACAAGTGGCATGGATTAACGGATGTTGCCAAGCGCTACCGTCAGCGCTACGTTGACTTGATTGTTAACCCAGAAGTACGGCAAACTTTCCGCCGTCGCGCTCAAATTACTGCTGGTATTCGCCGTTATTTAGAACAGCGAGATTTTCTGGAAATTGAAACACCAGTTTTGCAAAGTGAGACTGGGGGTGCAGACGCACGTCCATTTATCACCTACCACAACACTTTAGAAATGGAGTTGTATCTGCGAATTGCCACAGAACTCCATCTCAAACGGTTGATTGTAGGTGGTTTTGAAAAGGTGTTTGAATTAGGTAGAGTTTTCCGCAATGAGGGAATTTCAACTCGACACAACCCTGAATTTACGACAATTGAAATTTACCAAGCCTACGCCGACTACAACGATATGATGGCGCTGACAGAAGAAATTATTACCACTGTTGCCCAAGAGGTACTCGGCACATTACAAATTACTTACCAAGGGGAATCGATAGATTTAACACCACCTTGGCGGCGGGTAACAATGCACGATTTAGTTAAAGAATTTACGGGCTTGGATTTTAACTCGTTCCAAAATTTAGAAGAAGCCAAAACAGCAACTAAAAATGCTGATATTCCTGGTATGGATGAAGCCCAATCAATTGGTAAATTATTAAATTTAGCCTTTGAAGAGAAAGTAGAAGCTAATTTAATTCAACCCACCTTTGTAATTGATTACCCTATAGAAATTTCGCCTTTAGCAAAACCTCACCGTTCTGTCCCTGGTTTGGTAGAACGATTTGAGTTATTTATAGTCGGGCGAGAAACTGGCAATAGCTTCTCAGAACTGACCGATCCCATCGATCAAAGAGAACGCTTAGAAGCTCAAGCGGCGCGGAAAGCTGCTGGCGACTTAGAAGCCCAAGGTGTAGATGAAGACTTTCTCACCGCTTTGGAATACGGTATGCCACCTACAGGTGGTTTAGGGATTGGGATTGATCGGTTAGTGATGTTATTAACCGATTGTGCCAGTATTCGGGATGCGATCGCCTTCCCCTTACTCAAGCCAGAAAAATCAGAATCATCCCCAGATGAAGCCAGTAGTAACAATTCGTAATTGAACTGGGGACTAGGGACTGGGTACTGGGGAAGATTTTAATTCCTCCTCATCTCCCCAATCCCCGCAGTCCTTATACCACTACTTTTTCTAAGATCAGCTTAGAACGTTTCACTTGCTCAGGAATCGCCACGGGATAATCTCCAGTGAAGCAAGCAGAACAGAAACTATTGGTGTCTTCTCGTGTCGCTTCTAGCATTCCCTCCCAACTCAGATAGGCGAGACTGTCTACTTCTAGTTGCTTGGCAATTTCTGCTACTGACTTGGTAGCAGCAATTAGCTGATCCTGAGAATCGGTATCGATGCCATAGAAGCAGGGATGAGTTACAGGCGGAGAAGAAATTCGCATGTGTACCTCTACTGCACCTGCGTCACGTAAGGTTTTGACTAGTTTACGGCTGGTAGTACCTCTTACAATCGAATCATCTACGATAATTACTCGTTTCCCCGCCAATACATCTTTGAGGGGGTTGAGTTTCATCCGCAGACCCGATTCCCGCATCATTTGGGTTGGCTGAATAAAGGTTCGCCCAACATAGCGATTTTTAATCAGTCCTTCGCCGTAAGCGACACCAGACGCTTGAGAAAATCCAATAGCAGCAGGTATACCAGAATCAGGAACACCAAAGACAATATCGGCATCTACAACAGATTCTTTAGCTAGCTGGTGTCCTAATCGCATTCGATAGCTGTACAGACTTTCGTTGTGCATGATGCTATCAGGGCGGGCAAAGTAAATCATTTCAAAGATACACAATTTCCGCTGGGGCTGTTGACTCCAATGATAAGAAGCTAAACCTTCTTCAGTAATCCAAACTAATTCACCTGGTTCTACGTCTCGCAGGTATTCGGCTCCGATGATGTCTAAACCACAAGTCTCAGAAGCCAAAACGTAACGGACTGGATTACCAGCCAAAGTGCCGATTACTAAGGGGCGGATTCCATTCGGGTCGCGAACACCCATAACGCCAACGGGAGTGCCAATAACTAAACTAAAGGCTCCTTGGCAACGATGAAATGCCTGAATAGCACCTTCTAGCCAATCAGTGCCCGTATCTATGGCTTCTGCGATCGCAAAAGCGATCATTTCTGAGTCTGTTGTTGTTACTAAGTTACATTTATTCTCAAGCAACTCTTGACGTAGTTGCACAGTATTGACTAAATTCCCATTATGTGCTAAAGCTAATGAACCTAAACGGGTTTCTAGTACTGCGGGTTGGGCATTAACTTTGCGGCTAGAACCTGTGGTGGAATAACGAGTGTGACCAACAGCAAGACTACCGGGCAATTTATCCAACACAGATTCATTAAAAACTTGAGACACCAAGCCCATGTCTTTGTAAAGATGTACTTGTGTTCCCTCAAAAGTGGCAATACCAGCTGATTCTTGACCCCGATGCTGGAGGGCATACAATCCAAAGTAGGTCAGTTTAGCAACGTCTTCTCCTGGGGCGTAGATGCCAAAAACACCACAAGCTTCTTCTGGCTTGTCAGGCTGATTTTCATGACTATTGATTGGGTTGTTGGTCTGGTCGGGGTATTCATCCGAAGTGACAGAATGAATAGAAATCATGCTAGCTTTGCTCCTGGTGGGGGGTCAATCAATCTTGGATTTGAAATTGACGATTTTGGATCGATCGCACCGTAGTAAGGATGCGGCTTGGAATTCAAGAATGACTATTTGAGATTTTTTTGCCCAGTAAGAACAAAATATGAATTAGAAGCAACGCTCCTAATCCCAAATCTCAAATTCCAAATCTCAAATTAGTAGTCAGTCACTGGGATTATATAGATGGCTGCGGAATTCTTAACAAATCTTTAACCATCCATTAAAACACTACCGTAAATTTGCTCACAGACGCTAATAGTTATAAGTAAAATCTAAATACTCAGCACTCAGAAATAGTGGTATGGATGGTGAGACGTCTGGCGATCGCATGGAAATAGCGATCGTTCATATCTTCGATACTAACTTTGATTAAGGTTTGGTTATCGGTGGTGAAAACCCCTAAACCCGTCTCAAAATTACCAACTACACCGAGTTTTTGCCAGTCTTGACCTAAATGTTCCTGTAAATATGATTCCCAAATTTCTTGTTGTGCTGATGCTACAGAAACTAAAATTCGGGCACCACCTTCGGCAAACAACACCTCGTCGAGGCGGTTTAACTGTGTTGGTGGTATTTCTAAATTGATTTCGACACCAAGATTGCCAGCAAGACAGCATTCTGCTATTGCGATCGCCACTCCTCCCTCAGCAGAATCGTGGGCTGAACGTACCCAACCATTACGAATTCCTGCACGACAAACTTTCTGGACACGGCGTTCCAAGTCAAAATTTACCCGTGGTGGTTTTCCGGCAACAGTATTGTGGATAGTGGCTAAATATTCAGATGCTCCCAAACTGATTTGAGATGTCAGAGGCAATCCGAGAAGATAAATCACATCCCCGGATGCTTGCCAACCTTGACCACAAATTTTGGTTATATCAGGAATCAAGCCCACCATACCGACAACAGGGGTGGGATAAATTGATTGGGGGATACCTTGAGAATCAAGAGTTTCATTGTACAAAGAGACATTTCCGCCCGTGACTGGTGTCGTCAATTCTCGGCAACCTTCCGCCAAACCGCGACAAGCTTCTGCCAATTGCCAGTAACCAATGGGTTTTTCTGGAGAGCCAAAATTCAAGTTATCTGTCACCGCTAGAGGTTCTGCGCCCACACAGCTAAGATTGCGTGCTGCTTCTGCCACCACTGCCTTAGCTCCTTCGTAGGGGTCAAGATAAACATAACGAGGATTACAATCTACAGTGGCAGCAACACCGCGTTGGACATTAGAAATTCTTCTTTGCTCCTCTGCCCCCCCGCTCCCTTGCCCCCTATCCTCTTCCAAGGGACGCAAACGGATAACAGCTGCATCTGCCCCACCTGGCAGCATAACTGTATTATTTTGTACTTGATGGTCATACTGACGATATACCCAATTTTTAGAAGCGATCGTGGGTGTATCGAGCAAAGTTAAGAGAATATCATTCCAACTTTGCAGTCCTCCTTGAAGTTCTATTCCAGCAGTTGTAGAAGGAGGTAAAGAATCAGCAGTCCATTCCCAAGCTTGACGCGCATATTCTGGTGCTTCTGCCAACAACTCTCGGTTATACAGTGGGGTATCCTCCGCCAAAGCCTCGGCGGGAATTTCTGCTGCTACTTCACCTTGAAAAAGAATTCGCACAATTGGTTCGGCGATGACTGTACCAGCGACAACGGCTTGAAGTCCCCACCGATGGAAAATATCAATTAATTCTTGTTCGCGCCCTTGATGAGCAACAAACAGCATTCGTTCTTGAGATTCCGAAAGCAGGTATTCATAAGGAACCATCCCTATTTCTCTGACGGGAATTTTATCTAAATCTAGTTCAATTCCCACAGCGCCTTTTGCCGCCATCTCTGAGGTAGAACAGGTGATCCCTGCTGCTCCCATATCTTGGGCGGCGACAACTGCACCGGTCTTAAATGCCTCCAGACAAGCTTCAATTAACGACTTTTCCAAAAAGGGATCGCCCACTTGCACAGCAGGGCGATCGTCTATGGATTTATCGCTCAATTCTGCACTCGCAAAACTTGCCCCTCCCATGCCATCGCGCCCAGTGGTGGAACCAACATACAACACAGGATTGCCTAAGCCAGATGCTCCAGATTTGACGATTTCTGGCGTTTCCATCAACCCTAATGCCATAACGTTCACTAGAGGATTTCCAGAGTAAGCAGAGTCAAAGTAAACTTCGCCGCCAACAGTGGGTACTCCTACACAGTTACCATAATGAGAGATTCCTGCTACCACACCGCTAAACAGTCGTTGGGTTTTGGCATCTTCTAAGGAACCAAAGCGTAAGGAGTTTAACAGGGCAATGGGACGCGCACCCATTGTAAAAATATCTCTGAGAATGCCTCCGACTCCGGTTGCAGCTCCTTGAAAGGGTTCGACTGCTGAGGGATGGTTGTGAGATTCTATCTTAAAAGCTAGTTGGAGTCCATCACCCAAGTCTACAACACCAGCATTTTCACCAGGCCCTACGAGGATGCGGGGGCCATCAGTGGGAAATTGTTTGAGTAGAGGTCGAGAATTTTTATAACAGCAATGCTCTGACCACATCACGCCAAACATTCCTAGTTCAGCTTTATTGGGATGACGGCCTAGCCGACGGACAATTTCTGCGTATTCTTCTGGTTTAAGACCTTCAGCAGCAATTTCTTGGGGGGAAAAGGCTGGTTTTGAGGTTGCAGTCATGGAAGTAATGCACTTTGGGGGGACAGAGCATTATTCTATCGATTTACTTGCCCTGTAAGTGCAGTTCCAGAAATGCAGATAATTCTTGTTTGGATATTTCTTTCTGAACTACTTGAATCACCAAATTATAAGCTTGCTCTTGGGATAAGTTCAAACTGTAGCCGTTTAAGGTTATGAAGGTATCCATCCGCAAATGCAGTGCGTTTGTTGCCATCAATAAACGGATGGTTCATCACTAAATGGTACAGGTATGCTGTTGCTTGCTCGCGAATTGTAGGATGGAGAAGTTCGCCGCCAAAAGTAGCTTGAGGTTGTGCCAATGCTGAATCTAGCAAACCTTCGTCTCTAACACCAGATGTTCCACCAAAGCTGTTTATCTCATCTTGGTGAATGTCTAGGACTTGAGAAATAGAAAGAAATCTAGGAGTCTGCAAGGCGACGGTAAACCTCCTGCCATTTCTGTTTAGAAGCTAAATAAGCCTGCCATACCTCTTCATCTGAGGCAATCCGATTTGAAGCAGTATTTTCTAACTTGTCTTCATTTTGTCCAATCTCGCGGAAAGATTGGGCAAAATCATGAATATTTAATAATACTTTTTCAGTAACTTCGTTTTCTTCTGTTTCTTGCAAATAAGCCAGAAACGCAACTGCTAATCGCAACTTTTCAATAGAAAGTTGACGCAAATGGCTTTCGGCTTCTAATAAATAATTGCTGTGCTTTTGTTCTGTTGCCATCGTTACCCCAAGCTAGGTTTTTTGCCAGTTGTAAATCACTTCTGCTGCTAACTCCAGCTTATCGCGCTATTATGATTTACTCAATGAAGGCAACTGCAAAACACGATGCCTACGGCGGCAAGCTACGCACTTTTACTTCCTGTAGATTGAAGGGCGTTCGCCCTTGGCGTTGGCAAAGCCATCGCTCTTTAATTTAAACTCTAACTAAATACTTATATTTCCATCTTAAGAAATATTGGCAAAAGATGCTTGTGCAACCTTTCTTACAAGCAAAATTGTTTCTGGAATAGAGGGGTAGTAAAACCTCAGAATCCACTCAACAAAATTATTCCGACAGTCAGGTAGACAAAATGAAGATCATTAGCAGACCAAATGCTTTAATCTTTAAAGATAACTTGATTTTTTAATCTTGGTGAAACTTCTGGCTCCTTTACTTACGTGAATCTAGTGCCCACTCAGAGATTATTCGGGTATATGCAGTTTAGATGTAACAATCAAGTGACGAGAATCACACATATAGATGATTAGGATCGTCTCCCAGCGATCGGTAACTAGGCATAATTAATGACAACTGAACTCTAGCCGAGTCATTAATAGGGAACACACTTAATAGCCGACAGCCTTAATCAAGGACTGTCGGTTTTTTGTATTTTTATTAGTCATTAGTTAAATGCCTACTTGCCCTGAGCAACTTGTGCCGAGCGAACGCGAACAGCGTCTCGTAGAAAAGTCGAGGTAAGCCAAAGGTATGCCCAATACTTCTCTACCAGACGGACGCTAGGCACTCAGTGCCCCATACCTATAAAATTTCCCCACAACTGGTTGGTAACTTGACAGAGATTTTGCCATAGCCACTACCAAATGTGGGGAAGGTGCGATCAAATTGGGGATTTTATACCTATTGAGTGCTAATATCTCGCACTCACTCTAGTAGACCGAAAGTATATTCCTAGAACCAGCACACACTTTGTATTAAGACATCGCTTGAATGATGTAATCAAAGTAAGGTGATGCTTCAGCAGCGTCTTCCTTACTCAGTAAGCTAAGGGAGGCTGTTTTGAGGGAATTAATCGCTTCTACCATTCCAGGCACGGGAACGCCCAATGAATTGTACATTTCGCGCACACCAATCAAACCGATTTTTTCAATTGGCTCTTTGTCACCGGCAAGTACACCATAAGTAATTAGGCGTAAGTACCAGCCAAAATCACGGATGCATAGAGAGCGTTGGCGTTCTCCATAAGCATTACCTCCAGGGGAGATAAAATCAGGACGCTTTTGCCAAAGTTTTTTGGTTGCTTCCTGAACTATCTTTTTTTCGTTTTCGGCTAAGGTAGCCGCAATCCGCGTCCGTTGTACCCCGGTTTGCAAAAAGTCTTTGATATTTTTAAGTTCGCCACTGCTGGGATAACGCAGTTCGTCGTCGGCTTTGAGAATAACTTGGCTAATTACAGTCATGATTATTGAAATCACCTGAAATATTATCTGTTAGTTTAGCGAGTCTGAGGTACACAAGTGAAGGGATCAGAGTTACTTATGTATTGAATTTATCTGTTTGGGGAGTGGGGGAAATGAGAAGCACGGGAGCAGAGGAGAAGTAGCAGTAAGTCTTTCCCCTCTACCCCTTTGCACCCGTGACAAATGACCAATGACCAATGATCAATGACAAATGACAAAAATAATTTGGCAGCAGGGTGAATTAATTGAAGTGACGATCGCTAATCTGAGTGATACAGGCGATGGTGTGGGGCGCACTGATGAGCGTGTAGTGTTTGTCCCAGATACTGTCCCAGGCGATCGCGCGATTGTCCGCTTGGTTCATGTTAAAGCAAAATACGCCCACGGGAAGCTCCAGCAGCTATTATCACCATCCGCCCACCGGATCCGACCTAGTTGTATTGTGGCGGATAAGTGCGGTGGTTGCCAGTGGCAGCATATTAATTATGATTACCAGCTAGTAGCCAAGCAAAATCAAGTTATTCAAGCTTTGGAACGTATTGGCGGTTTTATCCAACCACCAGTAGATCCGGTACTTGCTGCCCCTTCTGCTTTCGGCTACCGTAACAAATCTACATATCCTTTGGGCACATCGGCAACAGGACAGGTACAAGCTGGTTACTATCAAAAAGGTAGTCACCAATTAATTAATTTAAATCAATGTCCAGTTCAAGACGCGCGATTAAATCTTTTACTTGCCGAAGTTAAGCAGGATATCCAACAACGAGGTTGGCGAATCTATGACGAACAGCGTCATCAAGGACAAATTCGCCATCTTGGTTTACGCATTGGCCGACACACAGGGGAAATATTACTGACTTTGGTGGTAAAGGACTGGAATTTATCAGGAATTGAAATTCAAGCCCAGGAATGGTTAAAGCGCTATCCGCAGTTAGTAGGAGTGTCGCTCAACCGCAATAGCGATCGCACAAATGCTATCTTTGGATCAGAAACCCGTTGCATCGCTGGAGTACCCCACCTGCGTGAGCATTTTGCTGGACTGGAATTTAAAGTACGCCCAGATACATTTTTCCAAGTGTATACAGAAACGGCAGAGGAACTATTGCAGATAATTCAATCAGAACTCAATCTTCAAGGGCATGAGTTCCTGGTTGATGCATACTGTGGTATAGGGACTTTAACTTTACCCCTCGCCAAAAAAGTTCGTATTGCTACAGGATTAGAAGTGCAACCAGCAGCAGTAGAACAAGCTATTTTAAATGCCCACCGCAATGGAATTGATAATGTCACATTCCAAGTCGGGGCAGTAGAGAAATTGCTTCCCCAAATGGGCACAATACCAGAAGTAGTAATACTCGATCCGCCACGTAAGGGGTGCGATCGCGCAGTCATAGATACTTTACGGCAATTGAAACCATATAGGATCGTTTACGTCAGCTGTAAAGTAGCTACCCTCGCCCGCGATTTGAAATTGCTTTGTCAAAATGGGGAATATACCATTACACGGGTACAACCTGCTGATTTTTTTCCTCAAACTGCTCATGTTGAAGCTGCCGCCTTTCTTGTGCTATCACATTTTGACAAGGGTAATAATTCCTTTAAAAAAACTGAAATTTGAAGTTTTTAGTTTAGTGCATACTAAAGATGCTAAAATTGAATTAAGCGAAAAATAAAAATTCATTTTATTTAAATAAATTCAAGTAGCATAGGTTCTAAAAAATATGAAGAAGATTGTGTGAGTCATAAATCGGTAACTAATTAGAGTAGGCTAATACTCTCTAAAATTAACAGCATATTTTTAATTTGCTGACTTGATTTTCAAACTTATTCCAGCCGATATATACCGAAACAATCCTAATGTGAGACTATAGAACCAATGCTCCCTAGCATTTTCAAAATTTAGTTTCAAAGACGCAAGTTTGAAGGCAGCATGACCACCTCAAGTACTTATCAGGGTGACTGTAATAGCAAACTGATGTCTAGCTAACTGAAAGCTATGGGGTTTCTCTTGTGATTACTATTTCACTTCGTCCAGTTGGACGTTATTGGGGCACTATTAGTTTTGCCTCAACCCTCTACCTTTGTCCTATATTAGACTTATTGTTGGCAGAAATCCCAGCAAGATTACAAGCAGAACTGCGGCTAGGACTTCAAGAAGCCCTAGTAAACGCAGCTAAACATGGTAATAATCTCGATCCGAGTAAAACAGTTGTAGTTCGTTTTTCCGTAATCGATAATCAATATTGGTGGATAATATCAGACCAGGGTAGTGGCTTTACTCCTTCATCAACTAGTAATCAAGAACCAACAGACTATCTTCCACCAGATGAATCAGAAAATGGTCGCGGTTTATGTCTTCTGCATCAAATTTTTGATCAGGTAGAGTGGAACCGCAAAGGCACAGAATTGAGGCTTTGTAAACAAATGGAAAATCGCCGAGGATTATCTCTGCGGCGGTAACAGGGTTAGAGACGCGATTAATCGCGCCTGGGAAAAGGAGAAAGTTATTGGTTGATTAGATTATTTTATTACTTACTCCCTACTCCCTATTTTCCGTGAGTCGGACAGGGAGGGGCAGAAATGGAGCGATCTAACCAACCAACTGCTTGTTGTAATCTAACTTGAGCTTCTTCTGGCTGATTCTTTAAAAGATACACAATTGCTGCTGCCACTTGTTCATTAGCGCGGGAATTGCGGTTAGACTTGAGGCGATGCCAATCGTTAGGGGAAATAGTTAGCCTTTCCATAAGAGCTTGAGCTAGTTCCAGAGTAGTAAGTTCATTCAGTTGACTGGTTTTAGGCAGCTGAGTAGATTGAGACATAATTATGAGTGTTGAGTGATGAGTGCTAAGTGCTGAGTCAAAAACTCATAGTTTTGATTTTGACTATTGGCAGGTCGCATTTAATCTTAGTTTACTATTTGTAAATGAAGCCGTCTAAACAATCACAGCCGTCAGCAGAAAATCCCGAACCAGATTTTGAACAAGAACTAGAGGAAGTAGAGCGATCGCTCCTATCCTTAAGAGAACGTTACGATCAAGTGCAACGCGATCGCCAGCAACAGGCACAATGGCAACAGCGCCGCGATCGACTAAAGCACAATAAATCTCAGACACCAGAAATCAAAGCAGAGTTACGACAAATTCAACGGCAGTTGGAAATGCTAGAACTAAACTTAGAAAGCCAGTTATTTTCTTGGCGTAGCCTCAAAAAACCTTTCTGGCAAGTCGTCCGCTTTGGTGGAATGGGCGTTATCATAGGCTGGATATTAAAGTCTTATGCTGGATAAATATGGTAAATCGACGGATTGCAGAAATATTGCGAAGTGGCCAACCTGATGAGTCCCTCCAAGTGCAAGGCTGGGTGCGGACTAAGCGCGAATCCAAAGGGTTTGCTTTTATTGAAGTCAATGACGGCTCATCACTAGCTAATTTGCAAGTCGTGATTAATCAGGATTTGCCAGATTATGAAGCTATCTTGAAAAAATTAAATACGGGTGCTGCTGTCGAGGCGACAGGGGTATTAGTAGCTTCTCTGGGTAAAGGACAGCGAATTGAGTTGAAAGCCGAGACAGTGAAAGTCTACGGGGAAGCCGATCCCGATACATATCCCCTGCAAAAGAAACGCCATTCCTTTGAGTTTCTGCGAACCATTGGACATTTGCGATCGCGTACCAATTCCTTTGGTGCTGTTTTCCGCGTCAGAAATGCTTGTTCGACAGCGATTCACCAATTTTTCCACGAAAGAGGCTTTTTGTGGGTACACACACCCATTATCACTGCTAGCGATTGCGAAGGCGCAGGTGAACTGTTTAGCGTTACCAGTTTGGATTTAAAGAATATTCCCCGTACAGAAAATCAAGCAGTAGATTACAGCCAAGACTTTTTTGCTAAACCCACATATTTAACAGTTAGCGGCCAGTTAGAAGCGGAAGTTATGGCGATGGCGTTTAGTAACGTCTACACCTTTGGCCCTACCTTCCGTGCAGAAAATTCCAACACCTCGCGCCATCTAGCAGAATTTTGGATGGTTGAGCCAGAAATGGCTTTTTGTGAGTTAGAAGGCGATATGGATTTAGCTGAGGCATTTCTCAAACACATTTTTAAATATGTGTTGGAAACTTGCCCAGAAGATATGGAATTTTTCAATGAACGCATTGATAAATCTGTGTTAGCAACAGCCGAAAATATTATTAATAATCAGTTTGAACGTTTAACTTATACAGAAGCGATCGCACTTTTAGAAAAAGCCGATGTTAAATTTGAATATCCTGTAAGTTGGGGTTTAGATTTACAATCAGAACACGAACGTTACCTAGCTGAACAATTATTTAAAAAACCTGCGATCGTTACAGATTATCCAGCGCAAATCAAAGCTTTTTACATGCGCTTAAACGACGATGAAAAAACCGTTCGTGCAATGGATATTCTTGCACCTAAAATTGGCGAAATTGTCGGCGGTTCTCAACGGGAAGAACGTTTAGATATTTTAGAACGCCGGATGTTAGCCCAAGGATTAAAGCCAGAAGATTTATGGTGGTATCTTGATTTACGTCGTTATGGTACTGTCCCTCACGCTGGTTTTGGGTTGGGTTTTGAACGACTCGTGCAATTTATGACGGGAATGGGAAATATTCGTGATGTGATTCCATTTCCTCGGACACCGCAAAGTGCTGAGTTTTAGTTTGAGAATTTGAAACCCAGGCGATTAAAAATCGCGTCTACACAAACCAAGTCGGTCTGCGAGGACTAATTAAAACTTTGAAACCTGCATTCGGCTTTGCCGTTGCCGCAGGCTATGTGGGTTTTGCTAGTATAGTCGTGTATTTTTTAAAGCGATTAGTGAAAATTAAGATTTTTGAATCTCCTCACGTCGCTGTTATCTGTGAGGGAATTTATCTAATAGTGTATGCCCATTAAATCTGCCAAAAGGGGAGAAATCTTGAGTGCATATTTTGCCAGTGCAACTCGTTAGTCAGATTGGGAATACCTGCACTGTTTAGCTGACTCAAAACCTTTGCTTCCTGCTAAAACAGTTAAATGGCTTTGGGGTTATTCTCGTCAGCACTTTTAAAACTTTAGTTTTACCACACTCGTTAACTTCAAAAGTGTTACCAAAGCCACTTTGTCCTAGTTGTTTGATTACTCGATAGCGACCTTGCAACAGTATTTATGACCCAAAGTTACGGCAAATAAGGTTGTTTGCATTCACTGGATCAATAGGTCATTACATAGAAGTAAATATCCTAAATAATCGATTTTTATTGATATTTAAACAGAGGGCTAAATCTACAAAGTTCTAGTAATAGAGTTCCCTAAAACTTTGACAAAGTAACATATATGGCAGCTTTGACTTCAGTATTAAATCTCATACACAATAAATTAGGGTTACAACAATTGTTGTAACCCTACAGATTAGCTATATTTAATTTGCTCGAAAACCGTTATAAAATCACAATTAACCTTATAAGTGCCGAATTATAAGCAATTATTCACATTTACTACATTTATATTAATGGTTTGCAAGGGCAAATACTTTCTTGCTTGCCTGCGTGGGATAAGTGACGCTGGTGTTAAAAAAATTGTACAAAGATAAAACACTCATTCCAGAAGTCGAGTAAGAAGCTAGAATGGCAATTCTAAATAAACAAGTAAAATATAATACTGATATTTAAGATAATAGATTTACCCAAACTCGTATCCAAGTTTTCATTCCTAAAGACTTCTATGAGGAACCAGTCATTTCACGACTGGTTTATCACTATAGGGTCATAGTCATTATTGATGATGCCCAGGTAAGCGCAAACGTGCCACAATATAGCTGCTTCGATCTGGAACTGTGAAGTACTGTTTCCCAGATTGAAAGCGCCATAACTTACCTGGATGAACTAGATTTAGAAGTTTTGCATCAATCCAGCCCTGAAGAAGATGGGTGGTAATCAATTTTAGATTTTAGAATTATGCGGAAAGTCTGATCGAAGGTTTCCTTTGATCAGACTTTCCAAGACGGATTTTAGATTATCAATCCAAAATCCAAAATCTAAAATCCACTATGCCATTTGATTTTCAATCGCCCACCGCGCTAGTTCAGTGCGGTTGTGGAGATTGGTTTTGCCCAACATATTGGACACATGACTTTCAACCGTGCGCTGACTAACATTTAGTTCTTCAGCAATTTCCCGGTTAGCTAAACCCCTAGCGACAAACTGGACTACTTTCAGTTCGGTTGGAGTTAATTGCACATCGAAGGGAACCTGGATACGGGAACCGTTTTCGCCTCCTTTAGCTTGGTGTTCTTTCCAACGGATAGTTTGTTTCAACGAGGATTCAACTTGCGCTACGAGTTCTTCTGGTTCAAAGGGTTTGACCATATAAACATCAGCACCTTTGTTCAGACCCTTAACTCGGTCTGCACTTTGTCCTTTAGCTGAAAGGAAAAGAACCGGAATCCAGCTAGTGCGTTCGTTTTGCCGGACTTGTTCGACAAAAGTATATCCGTCCATTTCCGGCATCATCACATCGCAGATGATCATGTCTGGAACGTCTTGCTCTAAAATTTCCAGAGCTTCACGTCCATTTTCAGCGGTGATGACTTCATATCCCCGGAATTCTAAGTAATCCTTCACCAGCAAGATGAGGTTAGGGTCATCATCAATCAATAGAAGTCGTTTGTGATCTTTCATGCTGGGTTCTTTCATAGCAGTGGCACTTGTCGCGCTTCGGTCCATCAAAGTCTTGAATATTTATCCTCTATGGTGGGTTATTCGAGATGTTGTCCTTTTTCCTACTTAACTTGCCTTTGCTGTCTCGAAGTCTCAAAAATGTCGAGCACTTTCGATAGACTAGTAGCTCGATAGCAAAAGTCCAGCAAGGATACGTATAGCAGTAGTATCTATAATGCGCTATTATATATCTCTTTGAAAGCGGCGGGGTAAAAAGCACTGATAAAATAATAGTCCTTCTGACTCACAAGTAAGTATTGGCTTAAAGATGACCCTACCTCAAAACCAACCCGCACTTTCTTAAAGCTTACTGCTATACCATATCCTTTGATTGTTAAGCCTCTATGAAATATTCACAAGAAACTAGGGAAGTTTCTGGCAAAGGATTGGTTGAAAACGCATATTTTTCAACCGCCATTATGCCTATTAAGCGTTCTCGGATAATCCGCAGGGTAACTTCCGGGTTGCTTGGCGATACCAGACACCATCAGGGTAAACCACCATTATGGGTCTAGAACAAGAAACACGCAAGCAGTTGACTTTTATTTTATAGACGCAAATAGAATTACTTTAGTGCAACTCATTAAATTTTAAATCTTTAAGTCGCTTTTTTAAGTAATTCCAGAATTCCAGACTAGCTCGTTTTGAGCAGCAATTGTCTGGTCAGCGCAAATAAAAATATGTCGCTGAATTTTTGCAAGTCCTAAACTTTCTACACAATTACTTAGGGTTTTATGTTCCAGAGACTTAGTAGTTTTGGAAATTTAATGCCTAGACTGAATCGCTGTCACTGTATTGTTACTCATCGAGCGGCTCCCTAATTACAGTTTTATAACAATTTGCAAGTTTTGCAAATAAAGTTGACTGAGGAGTGGGGAATAATTTTCATCCCTTCTTACTCCTCACTCCTTACTCTCTTCGTAACTTACAGAACAAAACCCGCAAGGTATAAATAATTAAGCATTTATACTTAAGTAAATATATGACCCTCTAGTTCGGGAACCCGTACTCAAAGAATTCTTGCCATTGGACGCTACTTTTCGGTAGATTAGCACTCAGGAGTTGAGAGTGCTAAACTGGAGAAAATAATTATGGCAGCTTTATCTTTAAGCGTTTCTACAGTTAAACCTTTAGGTGATCGCGTTTTCGTAAAAGTGAGCGCCTCTGAGGAAAAGACCGCAGGTGGTCTGTATTTGCCCGATACCGCCAAGGAAAAGCCCCAAGTAGGGGAAGTAGTCGCCCTTGGCCCTGGCAAGCGTAATGACGATGGAAACCGTCAAGAATTAGAAATTAAAGTCGGCGATAAGGTGCTGTACTCTAAGTACGCTGGCACTGACATCAAGCTCGGCACTGAAGAATATGTACTGCTTTCTGAAAAAGATATTTTAGCAGTTGTTATTTAGTGGTCATTAGTCATTGGTCATTAATCATTATTAGCCAATGACAAAGGACAAATGACAAAGGACAAATCACAAAGGACAACTAACATTAAATTATGGCAAAGCGCATTATCTACAACGAAAACGCCCGTCGCGCCTTGGAACGAGGCATTGACATCCTGGCTGAGGCTGTAGCTGTTACCCTTGGCCCCAAAGGTCGTAACGTAGTCCTAGAAAAGAAATTTGGCGCACCACAAATTGTCAATGACGGTGTAACGATCGCTAAAGAAATCGAACTAGAAGACCACATTGAAAATACTGGCGTAGCTCTGATTCGTCAAGCTGCTTCTAAGACCAATGATGCTGCGGGCGATGGCACAACAACTGCTACCGTTTTAGCTCATGCGATCGTCAAAGAAGGCTTACGGAACGTTGCAGCTGGTGCTAACGCAATTTCCCTCAAGCGTGGGATTGATAAAGCTACCAACTTCCTCGTAGATAAAATCAAAGAACACGCCCGTCCAGTGGAAGATTCCAAAGCCATTGCCCAAGTTGGTGCGATTTCGGCTGGTAATGACGAAGAAGTTGGTCAGATGATTGCCCAAGCAATGGACAAAGTAGGCAAGGAAGGCGTAATTTCCCTAGAAGAAGGGAAATCTATGTTCACCGAGTTGGAAATCACTGAAGGGATGCGCTTTGACAAAGGCTACATCTCTCCCTATTTCGCTACTGACGCTGAACGGATGGAAGCGGTTTTTGATGAACCTTTCCTACTGCTGACCGATAAGAAAATCGCTTTGGTACAAGACCTTGTACCAGTATTAGAGCAAGTAGCTCGTGCTGGTCGTCCTTTGGTGATTATTGCCGAAGATATTGAAAAAGAAGCTTTAGCAACCTTAGTAGTAAACCGTTTGCGCGGTGTACTCAACGTGGCTGCTGTTAAGGCTCCTGGCTTTGGCGATCGCCGCAAAGCACTACTAGAAGATATCGCCGTTTTAACTGGTGGTCAATTAGTTACCGAAGATGCTGGTCTGAAGCTAGATAACACCAAGCTTGATAGCCTGGGTAAAGCTCGCCGGATCACCATCACCAAGGACAGCACGACAATTGTTGCCGAAGGTAACGAAGTTGCTGTTAAGGCTCGTGTCGAACAGATTCGTCGTCAAATCGATGAAACCGAATCTTCTTACGACAAAGAGAAACTGCAAGAGCGTCTTGCTAAACTCTCTGGTGGTGTCGCTGTCGTGAAAGTGGGTGCAGCGACCGAAACCGAAATGAAAGACAAGAAGTTACGCCTAGAAGACGCTATCAACGCTACTAAAGCTGCTGTAGAAGAAGGTATCGTTCCTGGCGGTGGTACAACTCTGGCTCACCTTGCTCCCGACTTGGAAGTTTGGGCAAAGAGCAATCTTAAAGATGAAGAGTTGATTGGTGCGTTGATTGTCGTTCGCGCCTTACCTGCACCTCTAAAGCGGATTGCTGAAAACGCCGGTCAGAATGGTGCTGTGATCGCTGAACGCGTGAAAGAGAAAGAATTTAGTGTTGGCTACAACGCCGCGACAAACGAATTCGTCGATTTGTTAGCTGCTGGTATTGTTGACCCTGCCAAAGTGACTCGTTCTGCTCTGCAAAATGCTGCTTCGATCGCTGGTATGGTGTTGACAACCGAATGTATTATAGTTGACAAGCCTGAGCCTAAAGATAGCGCTCCTGCGGGTGCTGGTGCTGGTGGCGGCGACTTCGATTACTAATACTTTGTAGTTACATAATTTGTTAAAACGGCTGCTTCCCTTATGGAGGCGGTCGTTTTTTTTGTGTTAGCAGAAGAGGAAAAGGGTGAGTTACGACAACGCTTGTAAATATTTAGCTGAACAGTATCCAGCCGAGTTTGTGCGTTGGTTGCTTGGGATAGAGGTGCAACAAATTGAAGTCTTAAAAACGGAACTCACGCTTGAGCCAATTCGTGCCGATTCTGTGACATTTTTGCAGGCGGCTAACCAAATTTTGCACATTGAATTTCAAACTTTGGCGAAATCTAATCCGGCACTTAATTTCCGAATGCTCGATTATTCTGTGAGGTTGAAGCGTCAATATCGTTGTTCTGTAGTGCAAGTACTAATCTTTTTGCAGGAAACTACTAACGAAATGGCTTTTACTGAAGAATATCGGGACAAGACAACGATTCACCAATATCAGGTTGTTCGTCTTTGGGAGCAAGATTCAACACTGTTCTTAGTTAATCCGGCGCTGTTACCTTTAGCAAGTTTGACGCGAACAAACTCACCGCAAACTTTACTGGCACAAGTAGCTGAACAAATCGCTACAATTCCAGATAGGGAGGAGCGACAAAATATCGCGGGTTGTGTAGAAATTCTGGCTGGTTTGCGGTTTGAAAAGGATTTGGTTCAGCAATTTTTGCGGGAGGATATTATGAAAGAGTCTGTAATTTATCAAGATATTGTTCAAAAAGAAGCGTTTAAATTGATTAGTCGTCTACTTAAACGGCGTTTTGGTGCTATTGATGGCTCATTAATTGAGCAGGTTCGGAATTTATCTGCTGAACAGTTAGAGGAGTTGGGAGAAGATTTGCTTGATTTTTCTGAAGTTGCTGATTTGATAGCTTGGTTAGAGCAGCAGCAACAAGCTTAATTAAAATTAATAAAAACCTTCTCTATTACTAAGAGCGGTTAAGAAAATCTTCAGGTTCAATACTAGCTTGCTTTAAAATTGCACGTAATGTTCTTTCTGGCATATCGCCAGAATGATTGGGAATAGTAGTGTAACGGTTACTTTCAGGATTAAACCAGATTTCATGACTCCCTGCGGCTTGACGATGAAAAACGAAGCCAAAGGTTTTTAAGATTTTAATAATTTGTCTGTAGTTAAACCCAGCTAGCCGTCCCATGAATTGACTACCGACCTACAACTAAAGGATAGTTAAATTGTTCAGCTATTGGTTGCAAATAATCTAGTTCTTGATCCTGAGATTGTGCTTCTAATAACTTATACGCTACATCACGGGCAATTTCTATAGTTTCGGCAACAGTCCGTCCTTGAGCTACTAAACCTTGAAGCTCATCAGATGTTGCTAAATAAAGGCCTTCAGGTAATTTCTCAATGTGGATATTTAGCAATCTTTCCATTATTGTATGTAGATGTTACTATTTGGAACGGTTTAATTCTTATCGTATCGCTTTTCTGAACTACAGCGATGTCTACGACGGGCTATGCCTACGCACTTCAACTTTTACATCAAAATGCATGAGCCAAATTAATCCCAAAATAACCCCCTTACATACCTTAAACCCACTCAACCGATTTTCTGACAGAGCAGAAGATTATGTAAAATATCGACCAAGTTACCCTGCAGATGCAATTGATATTATTTTGGAAGAATTAGGTGAGAATTCACAACTCGTAGCAGCAGATATTGGTGCAGGTACAGGAATTGCTTCAAGATTATTAGCTGAACGGGGAATTAATGTCATCGCCATAGAACCAAATGCGGCGATGCGAGAAGCTGCCCAAGCACATCCTTTGATAGAATTTCGTGATGGAACAGCAGAATTTACGCAACTACCTGATAATTCAGTTGATTTAGTTACTTGTTTTCAAGCTTTTCACTGGTTCAATCCCGAACCAACTTTATTGGAATTTCACCGCATTTTAAAACCATCAGCACGCTTGGTTGTGGTATGGAATAATCGCGATCAAGAAGATGCCTTAACTACAGAATATAGCCAAATAGTCCGCGAAGCATCTAATAATCATCCAGCCGAATCTCGAATGCAGTCAGTAGAGCCACTGTTAGTAACTCCCTATTTTATTAACATTCAAGAATATATTTTTACTCATAGACAACAGTTGGATTTAACTGGACTTATTGGCAGAGCAATGAGTGTTTCTTACCTCCCACATGAAGGTTGGGCATACGAACAGCTTATTGATAGGTTTCAAGAATTATATCAGCGCTTTCGTGATGAAGATGGTTTTGTCTATATAATCTATCGCACTAGCGTACACCTTGGTGAAGCAATTTCAAAATAAAAATGGGAATCATAATAAGTAGGGTGCGTAAATTCACTCTCAATAAATATCAAGATTCACATGGTAAAACCAAAATATCAAGGTTATTGCGAATGCATTCCTACCAAATTAGTCAGAGAAAAGTTTGGAGATGTTAATGTTTATTATCAAAATACTAAATCGCTCTTAACAAAAGCTACTGGATTTATTGGTAATTATGATTTTACTCTAAATCCTTATAGGGGATGTCAATACGGTTGTAGTTATTGCTATGCTGCTGCATTTAGTCCTAATACTCAAATGCGTCAAGATTGGGGTAAATGGGTAATTTTTAAAGAAAATTCAGCTGAGATTTTAGCGAAAGAATTAAAAAAATGGTACAAAAAATATCCCCAGACTCCTCCTAGTATATACATGAGTAGCGTTACTGATCCTTATCAACCACTTGAATCTAAACATCAATTGACTCGTCGGTTATTGGAGGTAATGCTAGATGTGGGAATTGACGGTTATCCAACTCCAACTTTGGTGATTCAAACTCGTAGCCCAATTATTATTAGAGATATTGATTATTTACAGCGATTTAAGCGATTGCGAATTAATATGAGCATTCCGACTGGGAGTGAATTAGTAAGAAAGGATTTTGAACCGCGATCGCCAAGTATTAAAGCTAGATTAAATGCTATCACTAAAATTAAACAAAGTATTGATTATTTCAAAGGTTTTCTTCCTAAAATTTCTATCACCATCACTCCCCTACTTCCTACTTTAGCAACTGATGAAGCTGCTTTTATTGAAAAATTAGCCATCGCCGATAGAATTGTAATTCAAACTTTTCATGCTAGGGATAATCGTTCTCTCATAGCATCAACTCGCCAAGAAGCTGAAGAAATTAAGCAAAAATACGCTTGGTGGTATGAAGATGAAAAATTAAACTATATGAAATTTAAGGAAAAGCTAGTTTCTCAGCTTTCAGGTGTAGAAATTATGGAAGGCAAAGAGGGATTTGGTTATGAATAATCTTATTGTAAATTGGTGGCGAAGTCAGCAGTTTAAATTAGCTTTAAAACGCGGAGATATTCGACGTGCAGTGCAACTATTGCAAGAGATTCAAAAGTCAGGTGCAAGATTCTCATGGTTAGAAAAATTATTTAGGGATAAACTTCAACTTGAACGTTCTTCCCAAAAAGACAATCGACAAACAGAAACTTTAAGTAAAGAACTAATAGAAGTATCTCAGCAAAAATCTAATCTTATCTTAATGCCAGATGATGAGTTTGTTAAATATATCTATAAAAACTTTAATTTAATACACCACGATGAGTATAAATTGCAATCTACTGGGATTGATGAGCGGATATTTGACGATTTTGAATCAAGTTTAGTTGAATATCTCAGAGAAGAATTCAGTAAGATACCTGACAAACAATTATTTATTAAACTAGAAGATGCTCTTGAAGATATTAATAATTTAAAAAATGGACAAGATCCAGACTATCGTTTTAGTCTAACTCCTCATGTCTACTTTATGAAGTATTTTTTAGAAAATGTATATTGCATATATTTAGCTTGGTTTCTCATTTACCAGGCTGCTTTCCTACCAAGTAAGGTTAACATTCTTGATATTGCAGCGGGCCCAGGAACAGTTGCTTATGGTTTAGCTTTATTTCTCCAAAGTAGTAGCGGTTTTTTTCATATCCCGCAAATGCACATATCTTACTACTCTTTAGAAAAACAAGATGCTTTCCAGTTTCGCGGACTTCAGTTTTGGCGACGATATATAGAGTCGCGGCTAAACTCAGTAAATGCTTACTTCCGCTTTGTTACTGCTGATATTTTTACTTGGAAAACTCAATCGAATAATTTACCCAAAGATTTTTTCGACTTTATCGTAATTTCGCACTGCTTCTTTATAGATAAAACCAAGAGGATTGAAGCTAATAATACTTACAAGCAAATATTTGCCACAAGCTTAAAAAATTCAGGTTATATTCTGATAATTATACAAGATAAGAAACTATTCAAAATTTCCGATGTTCACCAAGTTGAAAATCAAGAACAAGAAAAAAACATAGTGGACAAATTTCTGGCAGAACTGGGATTAGAGTTAGTTTGGTATAAATATCTAACCTCTACAGGTTCAAGAACACCTTTGTCTGGTGTTGAATTTGGTAAGTTTGCTGGAGAAAAGTTACCAAAACAACTATATATGAGTCCACTCTTACAGCAGTATTTTGCTCATAAGTATAAGTTACATTATACATTAGATGATTATGTAATCTTGGCGATAAATAATGAGAAATTGCAGGTAAAGTAGCAGAGAATGTATTAAATAAATATCAGGTATGTGAACTTTAATCTTGAATTTATAAATGACCTGCAATCCGCAAGTAGCAGAAGGTTGGCATGGCAAACTTAATTTAGTTTATGCCGATCGCCAGGATAAAACCCAATTAATTTACAACCACCAACAAGCGCCTCTGAAGGTACAACGCCCATTTTATCCAGAAGGGGAAATTTGTCATAGCGTAATTTTACACACGGCTGGGGGAATGGTGGGAGGCGATCGCTTATCCTCTAACATCCACCTTCAACCCCAAGCCCAAGCCTTAATCACTACAGCTGCTGCAAGCAAGATATACCGCAGCAATGGCTTACAAGCTAGACAAACCATCCAGATGCAAGTTGATCCTGGTGCTTGTTTAGAATGGTTGCCGCAAGAGACAATTTTATTTAACGACGCGATTTATCGGCAAGATTTACGGGTAGAATTAGCAACCGGGGCTAGTTGGTTAGGCTGGGAAATTACCCGATTTGGTCGCAGTGCTAGAGGAGAAAAATTCTTACAAGGGGAATGGCGATCGCACACTGAAATATGGCAGCAAGGTATTCCTTTGTGGATTGATCGGCAATGGTTACGGGGTAGTGAGGAAACTTTTCATAGTCCCCACGGCTTGGCTGGAAAACCAATTGTAGGTAGTCTAGTTTGGGTTAGTAGTGCAGTTTCCGCAGAAATTGTGGAAAAAACGCGAAATTTATGGCATGGAGAAGGAGAAGCAGGTGTTACCAGATTACAACATGGATTATTGTGTCGATATCGCGGTGTTTCTACATCTGAGGTGAGAAACTGGTTTATTGATGTTTGGCAGTTGCTTCGAGTTTCTTTTTTGAATCGTGGTAATTGTATACCAAGAGTGTGGCAGGTTTGAACGAACCACAGAGGAGAAAGTACGAATGCAACTTACGCCGCAGGAAAAAGATAAGTTATTAATTTTTACAGCTGCTTTATTAGCAGAAAGACGTAAAGGAAGAGGTTTAAAACTGAATTATCCCGAAGCGATCGCTTATATTTCTGCTGCTATTTTAGAAGGTGCAAGAGATGGGCAAACTGTAGCTGAATTAATGAGTTATGGTACAACTCTCTTAACGCGAGATGATGTCATGGAAGGGATACCAGAAATGGTGCATGAAGTGCAGGTAGAAGCAACTTTTCCTGATGGCACAAAGTTAGTAACAGTACATAATCCAATTCGTTAGTTTGGAAATTTTAAATTTATTATGATTCCTGGAGAAATTATCACACCAGCAGGTGAAATTGAACTAAATGTTGGTCGTCCAACTATAAAATTGCGAGTTTCAAATACAGGCGATCGCCCCATACAAGTCGGTTCTCACTATCACTTTTATGAAGTCAACACAGCCTTAAACTTTGACAGAGAACAAGCGCGAGGAATGCGCCTTGATATGCCAGCCGGAACCGCAGTTCGCTTTGAACCAGGTGATGAAAAAGAAATAACTCTAATCCCCCTTGTTGGTACTCGCCAAGTTTACGGCTTCAACGCCAAAATTAACGGAAACTTGCCACTAATCTAAAATACACTCAGATATGAATTGAGGATTTTATTATATGTTAATAGCAGAACAGCAACGCATCAGCCGTGATTTTAAAACTATATTGAAATCAATGGTGTGTCTTTTTAGAGAACCAACTAATCTAAACTATATTTACAATCTGGAAGATGAGTTGCGTTCCACTCCAGCGAGTTTATTAGCTGTTGAGTGGTTAAAAACTAAACCGGAAGTATCACTGTTAATTCAAGAACGTTATATTGCACCATATCCTAATATCGAAGTATTGCTGCACTATCCTGAAGATTCATTAGGATATGCCTATGCATCTTATATTAAGAAATCTGGTTTTGATCCCGCTTTTTATCGTCAAATTCAAGTAGAAGACGATGTCAGTTATGTGCTATTACGCAGCCGTCAAACTCATGATATTTGGCATGTAGTTACAGGTTTTAAAACTGATGGACTAGGAGAACTAGGTCTTAAAGCTTTTGAATTAGCCCAAACTCGGAGAAATTTAGCTGTTTTCTTAGTAGGAGGCGGGTTATTATCCATCCTCGTAAAATCTCCAGATGTTCTCCCTGATTTATTAGAACAGATAGCTGTCGGCTACACAATGGGTTTAAAAGCAAAACCATTATTAGGGCAAAAGTGGGAAGAACATTGGGATAAACCTTTATTAGAATGGAGAACTGAATTAGGAATTGATCCAGATATTTTAAATTAATAGGAATGAAATAATGAGTTACAGAATGGATCGCCGCGCCTACGCTGAAACTTATGGCCCCACAGTAGGCGATCGCATCCGACTTGCAGACACAGAATTATTTATTGAAGTTGAACAAGATTTCACCAACTACGGCGATGAAGTAAAATTCGGCGGCGGTAAAGTCATTAGAGACGGAATGGGACAATCCCCCATTTCTAACGCTGATGGTGCTGTAGATTTAGTAATTACTAATGCTTTAATTCTCGATTGGTGGGGTATTGTCAAAGCAGATATCGGCATTAAAGATGGCAAAATTTTCAAAATTGGTAAAGCCGGAAATCCTTATATTCAAAATAATGTAGATATCATTATTGGCCCTGGAACTGAAGCTTTAGCTGGTGAAGGAATGATTCTCACTGCTGGCGGTATCGATGCCCATATTCATTTTATTTGCCCGCAACAAATTGAAGTGGCGATCGCTTCCGGTATTACCACTATGATCGGCGGTGGTACTGGCCCAGCTACGGGTACAAATGCCACTACCTGCACCCCCGGGCCTTGGAATATTTACCGAATGCTGCAAGCTGCTGATGCTTTTCCCGTCAACTTAGGATTTTTGGGTAAAGGTAACGCCAGTCAACCCCAAGGACTTGTAGAACAAGTAGCCGCCGGTGCAATGGGGTTAAAGCTGCATGAAGATTGGGGAACCACACCCGCAGCAATTGATACTTGCCTGAGCGTTGCCGATGCTTGTGATGTGCAAGTAGCGATTCATACTGATACCCTGAATGAAGCCGGATTTGTTGAAGATACGATCGCAGCTTTTAAGAATCGTACCATCCATACCTACCACACTGAAGGCGCAGGCGGAGGACACGCACCAGATATTATCAAAGTTTGCAGCCAAGCCAATGTTCTGCCATCTTCCACCAATCCCACACGTCCTTACACCCTCAACACCTTAGACGAACACCTGGATATGTTGATGGTATGCCATCACCTCGATCCTGCAATCGCTGAAGATGTCGCTTTTGCCGAGTCTCGTATTCGTCGGGAAACCATTGCTGCTGAAGACATTTTGCACGACTTAGGCGCATTTAGTATGATTTCTTCCGATTCCCAGGCTATGGGACGAGTAGGCGAAGTGATAATTCGCACCTGGCAGACATCTCACAAAATGAAGGTACAACGAGGAACTCTGAACCCACAAGGAACTGAGGAAAAAGCAGACAATTTTAGAGCAAAAAGATATGTTGCTAAGTATACGATTAACCCAGCGATCGCTCACGGAATTGCTCAATATGTGGGTTCAGTGGAAGAGGGAAAATTAGCAGATTTATGTTTGTGGCGTCCGGCATTTTTTGGCGTGAAACCAGAGATAGTAATTAAAGGCGGAATGATTGCATGGTCGCAAATGGGCGATGCTAACGCCAGTATTCCTACACCACAACCAGTGTATATGCGACCGATGTTTGGTAGTTTTGCAGGGGCGCGTCATGCCACATCATTAACTTTTGTTTCCCAAGCAGCTTTAGAGAAAGAAATTCCCAGCCAGCTAGGTTTACAAAAGACAGCAGTTGCAGTTTCTGGGACACGCCAATTGAGTAAGCAGGATATGAAGCTGAATGATGCACTACCCCACATTGAAGTAGATCCAGAAACATACCAAGTCAGGGCAGATGGTGAGTTGCTAATTTGTGAACCTGCGACAGTTTTGCCAATGGCACAGAGGTACTTTTTGTTTTAATTTATGTGCTAAAAATGCTTCATAAAAGAGCGATCGCTATTCCTTCCACAGCAGAATTTCAGCAAGTTTTAGATAATCTCACGTCTGGAGAATGAGCGATCGCTTATTTTGGAGTTCTGATAAATTTCTTCGTTATTTAACTTGTTCAAATTTCAACAGACCGTCGCTACCTTTCACTACTTTTACAAGAACAGGTTGTAGTTGGCGATCGCCTTTTTTATTAAAATGCAGTGCATACCCTGAAGTTTCGTTTGCTGGAACATTAAATTTTGGAGATTTGAGGTTTTCTAAAACCGTTTGATGTGTGGGATTGTTAGACAGAGATATAGCTTTAATAAAAGCTTTAGTCGCATCATAAGCTGTAGCTGTGCGCCAGCTAATCTGTCCTCCCCACATTCCCTTAGCTTCCTCTGCAAATTTTTTTGAGTTTTGATCTTCTGCAAACCAATCTACACATATAACCAAACCTTCAAAAGCTTCTGATTTCAAAGTGTATTGATGATTGTACAAAGCATTTCCTCCTAATAGAGGCAATTTTTGGCTACCCTGAGCGCGGGCAATTGCAAGTGCCACTGAAGTTAACTTTGTATCCGGAAATAGAACAACTGCATCTGCATTTTTTTCCTTAATGTTTGAAATTTCGGTAGATGTATCCAGTAAAGCATCAGCCAAATTATGAGTATCTATAATTTCCCTATTCTTATCTTTAAATAATTCTTCAAAATCTTCCTTTACGCTATTACTATAAATATCATTAGGATTGTAGAAAACCACTACTTTTTTATAGCCATGATTGATAGTATAATTTGCTAACTTCTCAGCATCTACTTTAGTAGAAAGTACTGTTCTAAAAAATACTCTGTTATTTATTGAGGTACTTGTACTCCCAGGAGATATCATTGCTATATCAGCGCTTTCATATTTAGATAGTGCTGCCGCACTACTTTGACTAGTATAGTGTCCAATAACTCCTAAAATATTTTTGTTTTTAATTAGCTCTTCAGCAACTTTTTGAGATTGAGTTTTATCGTTGCCATCATTGGCAACTACTATATTTAAAAATCGCTTATTCACTCCACCTAAACTGTTAAAATTATCTTGTGCCTGTGCAACTCCTCGCAATAGTTCTTTAGAAATATCTGCTTCTTTATTAGTATCTGGTAAAACCACTGCCAGAGTGAGTGGATTACCTTTTTGATATGCTTTGGCATTGTTGTGATAAATTCGTAATTCTGGATCGTAAGGAAAGGCTTGTCTAGCTTTTTGAAAAAAGTCAACAACTTGATTTTGGGTATAATTCTTGTTTTGAAAGGCTTCAAAAGCCTGAGCAAGACTTGGATTTTCACTTCTAACAAATAAAGTAAACTTCCCTTCGCTAATCAAAAATGGCGATCCTGGTTGTGGCTGTTTTGGTTGTTCCGTTATTGACGGTGTTGGGACTGGCGGATTGTTAGTAACTGAAACTTTTTCTGAGAATTTCCAGTATGACAATCCAAGTACTGAAATTAGTATTACTGGAGCAAGCCCTAAGACAAGGCGCTGCTGCTTTCGCGTTGCTAATTCTTGGCTAGCATATAAAAATTGATAATCTTCGACAAGCAACTGTTTATGTTCTGCCCATGCTTGAGCTTGTCGTAATTTCTGCCCCTGCAAGAGATCAGATTTATTCTGACGATTAGACTCTAGCCATGCTGCTAATTCCTTTGCATAAGGTCTCAAATTTGCTAACGCCTGATTAACCCAGTTGTTATCAAAAACAAACTCATAAATGCGGTTATAAACTTTTAACTTGCCATTTTGCTTTACTACCAATCCTGACAAGCGCAATTCTATTTGCCCTGGACTGTTATCTTCTTCTATTTCTCCTTTTCGTAAAATTTGTTCATATAATTCAAGCAATAGATCCGCAGGCTGCTTATTGCTGAAAATTCGATCACGTATTGTCCTTAAATGCTCTGGATCATCCTGTGATTGCCAATTTTGGATAATCCGCGATCGCACTAATTCTTCTATAGACAATCTTTGTTTATCATCTAGAATAAATTGACAAAGCTTTTGGGTAAGAAAAGGTTGCCCACCAGTCCATTCCAAAACCTCTTGTAGCTTTGCTTGGGGATTACTGACTTTACCTACTAATCCCTCAGCTAAAGGCTCGGCTTCAACTAGATCAAAACCTTTGAGTTCAATTGCTTGACCAATATTAAAAGGTGTACGCTGTTTATCTTGAATCAAATCAGAGGGAGTTGCTACTCCTAAAAGACAAAATGTCAGGCGTTTGTATTCTGGTTTATCAGCACGTTGGTTATAACAGGCTCGAATCAATGCGAAAAAATCCTCAGTTGAAAAATTCAGGCTGAGAACGCTATCGATTTCATCAACAAAAATGACAATTTTTTTAGGAATAGCAGCTAGCATCTCTTCTTCAAGAAACTTGCCCAATCGCCGCAATGGAGGCAGTAATCTTTGCATGCTCCACCAACTTTCTAAATCAAAATTATCGTTTAGTTTTAGACTCTTAACCAGGCTGTCAATTACACCTGCATACCATTGATCGGGGGTGACATCCTGAGTGCCGATCGCAGTAATATCAATCTCAGCACAAGCAATTCCTTCTTGCTGCAACCTTTGCATGGTTCTTACCCGCAAACTCGATTTACCCATTTGCCGCGAATTCAGGACATAACAGAATTCCCCCGCCTTCAACTTTTTGTATAAGTCGTCATCTGCCTGCCGGGTAACGTAGGTAGGAGAATCTGAAGGTAAAGTACCCCCAACTTGGTATTCGTAGTTTGGGTTAAGCGATGGATTCATGAGTTATGTCCAATGCAGTTGCACACTCATCATTCTCCGTCTCCTCTGTCTACTTGCAAATAGGTACTGGGGCAAATTTCGGGGAAATTTGAAATCATCACTATACACCTAAGCGATCGCGAAAATACAGGCGATACAAATCACACAAGGGCAGAACATCATTGCCTGTGTATTTTACAAGTCTCATATTGCGTAACTTAGATGCTTTATCAGCGTCTATTCTAACTGGGCTATTGGTAATAACTACTTGCTTCATGGCTTGTTTTAGTTCTGGGTTATCCTGCAAAATTGATAACTGAACAAGCAAATGGTCGCTGTATAAGCCTTCTTGGGTAGGAGCAATTTTCAATAGTTCTTTCAACGTTAGTTCACGTCGCGCAATTTTATACAGTGCCTCTTTCACCAGCCAAGGATGCCCACCAACCATCACCATTAGTTGGGCAACTTGCTCTCCATTCCAACAGAGTTGGAGGCGCTGTGCTAAATTCTGCACCTGTGGCTGATTTAATTCTGGTATTTCAATGCCTTTCCCCACATTGAGCGGTGATTTATTCCTATCTATAGGAATGTTATCTTCTTTGGAGTAGGCAATCACCAACCGTAACTTTTGCCAAATAGGCTTAGTTGTGGCTTTCTCATGCCAAGCTCGTAGTAATGGAAGAAAGTTACGAGCTATGTGATAGGAGAATATGACATCAACGTTATCTAATCCCAAAACTAACGAACTATTGATTGTTGGCAATAAATATTCTTCACAGTAGTTTGTACAGTCTATGTTGGCACTGGCTGTACTTTTCCACTTCTCAGCAAGTTTATCTGGTAGATTTAATTCTCTGGCTATACTGGCACAGAACCATTGCAAGAAAGGCTTTAGAGTGTTGAATATTTCTTTTTCTGGCTCTTGAAAGTCTACTCGTACTGTTTGATAGCCTTGCTGAGTTCCATAATCCAAAATTTGTTTCATTAAGTAGGTTTTGCCCCATTGCAAAGGAGCCTTTATCCGAATTAATGCCCCTGGCTTTTTCACTTCTTTGTAACAATCAGCATAAAAAGCTTGATCGAAAAACGGAAATTCCAGCTCTGAGGTTAGTTCTCGATGCAGCAAACTTGACAATTCAGCCCAATTTTCTTGAACTGTGGTTAATGGTAGAGCTAATCCCCCTTGGGTATTGTCGTAAGCGGCGATCATCCCAACTACTGCTTGCAATTGAATATCAAACACAGGGGAACCACTATAGCCACCGATGATCTGTTGTGCATCTGCCATTACCCGCAACCGTAACATTGATAAGTTACCAAAACCTGAATGGCGGTTAGCATCAGTGATATAACCCTCAATCGTTCCGCCTTCTGGGAAGTCTGGACGCCCATAGCCAATTGAGCGAAATTGATTTCCTGGCGCAAAAGTTAGCGATAAGGGTACACCTTGACCTTGATAATCGGATAACTGCAATATGGCAAAATCATCGCGGGTGCGATCGCCTAAATAAACCAACTCAACCCCTCGCCCATTGACTCGCACTTCTTCCCAACCTCCTGCCGACTCAACTACATGAGCACAGGTGAGTAAATGTCCATTAGGTGAGATAAAAAAGCCCGTGCCTTGGATACAACATTGTGGAGTAGCGATCGCCACGGTACAAGCTTTAACTAATTCCCAATTCATGAAAATTTATTACTTGTTTTCTTCTAGTGCCAGTTTCCAAGTTATTTTCACCTTCAGTGATGCCTGCCCAGTGGATTCGACCACATAAACCGAGCCTTTGGCAGTAAAATTTACCCCAAACTCAACTTCTCCGCTTACAGGTTGCGATTCTTGCTGCAAGGTACGAAACGCTTATGTAATTGGGCGACACCCGCGAACAATCAAATCCTTAACTGCATCGAAGTTAGCCTCTACTTTTTCTATAGGTAACTCACCAGTGGGCGATACACGACCTACTGATGCATCTGGTAGCTCAACTGCTACCAAAATCGTGCCGCCATCCTCTGTATTCAGTTCTAGAAGCTTACGAGCCATAATTTAATTCACTTGTGGCTATATCTGAAAAAGGTAAGTAAAGTAGTTTTTGAAATAGATTTATATAAATTTCTAGGTAAACAATTTTTTTTGGAGAAAGTATATCTAAGGGTAATATCTAAAAAAACTATACCAATAAACCAGCTTCTAAAAAAATTTCCTTTTACCCCATACCTTGCATCTATATGACTTCACAATCTTCTCGCTCTGACAAAATTCTGGTTGTCGATGACTCTCCTGATAACGTGTTTTTGATCAAAACTATTTTGGAGGAAGAAGGTTACACCATTAGCACCGCAGAAAATGGGATTTCCGCCTTGGCAGAATTGAAAGCATCCCCTTGCGACTTAGTTCTACTGGATTTGATGATGCCAGATATGGATGGGTACGAAGTTACCAAGCACATTCGTGGAGAGATGAAATTGCCGCAATATATCCCCATATTGCTGATAACTGCCCACGATGCGCCCAACGTTGCCCACGGATTAGATTTGGGTGCTGATGATTTTATCCGCAAACCTGTAACAGTAGATGAATTGCTGGCACGAGTGCGATCGCTCCTGCGTTTGAAGCATAGTATGGATGAACGTGATGAAATAGCCCGTCAGCGAGAAGATTTTGTCTCCCGCCTCACTCACGACTTACGCACTCCCTTGGTAGCCGCCGATCGGATGTTAATGCTATTTCAGCAAGGTGCATTGGGAACATTATCAACGCAAATGCAGGAAGTAATAGTCATCATGGCCCGTAGCAATATCAACCTGCTTTCTATGGTGAATACTTTATTAGAAGTTTATCGTTTTGAAGCGGGTCGCAAAAGTTTAGCGTTTCAACCAGTTAATCTGGGTCAATTACTAGATGAAGTGACTGGAGAATTGTCACCCTTAGCTCAAGATAAAACACTCTCCCTAAATTTTGACGTTACTGAAGAGTCAATTACAAACACAGTGATGGGCGATCGCTTGGAACTGCATCGTCTATTTACCAATCTCATCGGCAATGCGATCAAATTTACCGAAGCTGGATCTATTACTATTCGTCTTACTTCTCAATCCCAGTTCGACAAAAGTAATCAATCTCAGTTCTTTGAAAAATCCAATTCTATTGACTACATTAGAATTGAGATTGCGGATACTGGCCCAGGTATCCCCCCTGAAGAACAAGCCACCATCTTTGAACGATTTCGCCAAGGCAGTCATAAGAGTTCTGGTAGTGGTTTAGGATTGTATCTTGCTCGTCGAATTGTCGAAGCACATCAAGGCATTATTCTGCTTAATTCTGAGTTGGGCAAAGGTAGTGTATTTATTGTGCTTCTACCCACTAAAACACGAGAAAGTTATTAATTATAAATTAGGAGTTGTAGAGTTTTTTTATCTTGGCAATTTATGATTTATAACCTTACTACTATCTGCCGATAATTTAAAGTAAAAAAATTCATTAGAAAATCAAGCGCTAAGAATTAACGAATCAAATATGCTGAGATAAAAGCATTAGCTGGAAATACTTTTTTATAGGACAAAAAATGATTACCACTGAATTATCTAAAATTGGCAATATTATCCAGACTCAGCGAGAGTTTTTTCAAACAGGCAAAACTAAAGATGTAACTTTTCGCATTGAACAACTGAAAAATCTTAAGCAAGCAATCATTGAGCACGAACAGCCAATTGTCGAGGCATTAGAAGCGGATTTACATAAACCAGAAGTAGAAACTTACCTTACAGAAATCAGCGTAATTAAGGATATTGATTACGCGATTAAACATCTTCAAAACTGGACTAAACCCCAAAAAGCACCAGTTTCCTGGGATTTTTTTTCATACTCAGCGAAAATTTATCCAGAACCATTAGGGGTTGTCTTAATTATTGGGCCTTGGAACTATCCATTTAACTTAATTATCTCACCGTTAATAGGTGCGATCGCAGCTGGTAATTGCGCAATTATCAAACCTTCAGAAATTGCTTCTCATACGTCTGATGTCATTGCTAAGATTATTGCCAAACATTTTGATCCTGCTTATCTTGCAGTGATTGAAGGAGGTGTGGAAGCAAGTCAAAAATTACTAGCAGAAAAATTTGACCATATCTTTTTTACTGGTGGTACAGCCGTCGGCAAAATCATCATGGCAGCAGCAGCAAAATATCTCACACCAGTGACTTTAGAATTGGGTGGTAAAAGTCCTTGCATTGTAGATACTGACATTAATCTTGAACACACTGTTAGACGAATTGCTTGGGGCAAATTTATTAATGCTGGACAAACTTGTATCGCCCCCGACTATCTTTTAGTTAATAAAACAATCAAGAAAGATTTAATAGATGGGCTGGAAAAATCCTTAAAAGAATTTTATGGTGAGAATCCTGTAAACAGTCCTGATTATGCCCGGATTATCAGTCAAAAACACTTTGATAGATTGGTGAGTTTTCTCAAGGACGGTGAAGTTATCATCGGTGGCGAAAATCAACCTTCAGAGCGTTATATCGCCCCAACACTGATTGATAATGTCTCGCTAGAAGATTCTGTAATGCAGGAAGAAATCTTCGGGCCCATTTTACCGATGATTGAATACACTGACATTGCAGAAGCGATCGCCTTGATTAACTCTAGGCCTAAACCCTTGGCATTATACTTATTTTCTCAAGACAAAAACCTGCAAAAGCGAGTTTTGCAAGAAACTTCCTCTGGTGGAGTTTGTATTAACGACACAGTTATGCAGGTTGGTGTCTCGTCTTTACCATTTGGTGGAGTGGGAGATAGCGGTATCGGCAACTATCATGGCAAAGCTAGCTTTGACACCTTTTCCCATAAAAAAAGTGTATTGCAAAACTCCTTCTGGCTCGATTTAAAATGGCGATACGCTCCATATCAGGGCAAATTGCCACTCATAAAAAAACTTTTGGGTTAAAAAAGTTAGGAGTTATGAGTTTTTAACTATAAATTCCTAACTCCTAACTTCTAACTCTTAAGTATTAATTATTAAAACCCAAAAGCATTGCTGTAACGCTCTTCAGCCCAAGGTTCACCACGGCGATGGTAGCCATTGCGTTCCCAAAAACCAAGTTCTTCAGCAGTTAAAAATTCCAATCCATTAATCCACTTAGCACTTTTCCAAGCGTAGAGGTGGGGTACAACTAGACGCATCGGCCCACCGTGTTCGGATGGAAGCTCTTCACCAAAGACTTTAAAAGCAAAGAAGTTTTCTTCGCGCAGAAAATCTTCTACAGAAATATTGGTGGTGTAGCCGCCATAGCAGTGTTCCATAATGTGGGCTACTTTCGGGTCTAATTCAATCAGATTCATAAAATCTGTAACTTTAATGCCAGTCCATTTGACATCAAGTTTAGACCAGCGCGTTACACAGTGGAAGTCAGCTGTAAATTCGTGTTGAGGTAATGCCATAAAATCTGACCAACTAAAGGTAGCAGATTTTGCTAAACCCCAAACTCGAAACTCCCATTCCTCAGTGCTGACTTGGGGAGTTTCACCGTAAGTTAATACCGGGAAACCTTTAGCTAAATGTTGCCCAGGAGGGACGCGATCGCTTTCTTCTTTGCCTGGTTTATGAAAAAATTTTCCTATCATAGTTAGAGAAAAATAAGTTTTCTCAAGATGTTTATCGAAACAGAATTCAGGAGTCAGGAGCCAGAATTCAGCATGAATTATGTGCGACTGGTGAATGAATAGATGGGTTTAAGACTCCCTCCAAATCTACGATTTGGAGGTCAACAAGACAGTCATGGGTCTGAATCCCTGACTGATTGATTCTGATTTCTGAATTCTGACTTCTGAATTCTTCAAAAGCTTTTTTTACTGATTTGCAAACAGTATCAGATGTTTTACTCTTTATATAAACTCTTGAATGATAGGTAATGGGTAATGGATATTTCCAATTACTCACTACCAATTTTTTTTGAGCTAATGAGCTTATGTAGAGTGTGTATGATTCATAATGCAATCAGGAAAGCTTAGAAAAAGCATTTATCTAGCGATCAGAAGTTTGATTATTGAGTTTGGCAATCAAATCTATCGGTGCTGTTTGTGCTTTTCCTGACTAATAAATTATGATTCTTCTTCCTCTTCTTCAGCAGCAGGATAAACAAATGTAGAACGTCCAGTTAAAATTGACTTGCCCAGAGATAGGGCTTTCTGAGCTTCAACGACGGCTTTATGCCTCCAGGTAGCTCGACGTTTATCTCGTTTTGATTTGGAAGTTTTCTTCTTAGGAACAGCCATGTCAGCAGATATCGCGATTTTTGACAACCTTCTTATTCTAGGCCATCCACTGACGCCAAAGACAACAGTTAAGTCAGGAATAAATAAGTTGGGTTAAGACTGACGCAAGGACGTGAGTCCCCCAAGGTTCCGAGCCAAGAAAGCTTTAGCTCGGATTACTCCACGTGTCTAGCTCAAACTGTCATTTTGGCGTTGACACAGCGCTAGCTGCTGGAACTTGATTAGAGTTATTTTCAAAGAAAAGTAAAGATCGTGCAGTTTTGAAGTAAGTAGCCCAACTTTGAGCATCGGGACGCGATCGCCATTCAGGACGACTGACATCTAATGTCAGGACTGGTGCGATCGCACCATAATTTTGTACGGATACAATGATGGAAACATCTGTCACCAAGATATCTTGGTCAAAACTCCTTTGAGCAGCTGCCCTAGCGACCGCTTCCGCCCTTCTGAGAACGGTTTCATAGTTTTCTTCCGGCAAGCGGTCAATAGCTAGATCGACTCTAGCGGTGTAAGCTCGCACAACCTGCGGTGCGATCGCTTCCATCAAAAACCACGCAGGAACAGTAGATATGAGCAAAACTACTAACGGAATTATCCGGATTCTTCTGGCAATTTGGCTAATAACTGAAAAGGGAGCGAGCGATGATGGTAGGTGAGCAGAAATTTTGCTCATGACCTTCTATCTCCTTAGTAATGATCTGTTATTGAAATTAGGTAAAAGTATTTTCCTGCTAATTAAAGTAATAAAAATTACATTTTAACTTAAGATTCAATCAGAATCACCTAGATTATAAGACATAGGTTAGCTTTGTTTTTTTAGCAAAGCCAACCGCAATTTTAAGACCAGCAAACAACAATAACTGACAAAGAGCGGGATGGCAAATTACTGGGCGATCGCGATTGGTATCAATCAATATCAGTTATTTCAACCTTTAAGTTGTGCCCAAGCAGATGCTGAGGCACTAGAAGATTTTTTAGTGACAGAGGCAGGTTTTCTCCCCAAGCACTGTTTAGTGATGACAGATACTTCGCCGCCGATTGGGGATAAATCGACTTACCCGACGAAGGAGAATATTTTGCTGCTACTTGAAGATTTGGCAGCAACAAGTTGGCAACCGGAAGACTATCTGTGGTTATTCTTTAGCGGTTATGGAGTCAATTACAAGGGCAAAGATTACTTAATGCCAGCAGAGGGCAACCCCGAACTCGTGCAAGAGACTGGCATAGAATTGCGATCGCTAATGCAAAGTCTGCAACTTGCCAATCTGAATGTATTGCTACTACTTGATATCAACCGCGCTTTTGGCACTCAAGCTGATGCTCCCGTTGGTGAAGAAACAATAGAACTAGCCCAAGAGCTACAGCTGGCGACAATTCTTTCTTGCCAACCAGAGCAATTTTCCCATGAAAGTAGCGAATTAGGTCACGGATTTTTTACAGCAGCTTTGTTAGAAGCTTTACGTTCTGGTAATGGCAGCAACTTGGCAGATTTAGAAAGCTATCTGAGCCTGATTGTACCAAAGTTATGTCACCACCACTGGCGTCCTATCCAAAACCCTGCCACTATCATCCCATCAAGGCAGCAGGTAATCTTGCCAAAATTGGCAATGGAAAGTGATTTTCAGCTAGAACCAATGATTTATCCAGAAGAATCTTTTGCTGTTGCCCTGGCAGCTCCTCCCCTTGACGATTCCTCTAAAACTTCAGCAGATCGGGGAAAAGCTAGTGTGAACTCCTCCCAACAGGTGAAGGGTAAAAAAGCCCAGGAATCAGGTGGCAGCTTAGTTTCCCAGCCAATGCCAGAAACTTCCTTGGGAGTGAATACCAGAGGAAGATTTATCCCCAATTCCTCTAAAGGTTATGTCTCGCGATTGCCAGCGAATCAGCCAAGCATCCCTTATTGGAAACAGTTTATCTTATGGGGCGGAGGCAGCTTGCTGGTAGCAGGTTTAATCGCCGTAGTTTTTCTCCGTAATCAAGAAACTTTTAGAATTAAGCAAATATCAAGCACATCACCTAATGCTACTGTTAGTGATCGCCAGGTTGTCGAGAATTTACCAAGCGATGTCTCCGACGGGCTACGCCTACGCACTCCAGCAGTTAGACTCAACAACCAATCTAGCGCTCAAATAGCCTCTAGTTCCCAGTCAAAAAACCGAAATCAAGCAGTATTAGACCTGGCAAAAATGTCGCTCAGACAAACTCAGGCTAGCGATTTGAGCATGGCGATCGCTACAGCCCGGAAAATTCAATCGGGTGAACCACTGTACGAACAAGCTCAAGAGAATATTAATATTTGGAGCCAGATGATTTTAGATTTAGCAGAGGGTCGTGCTAAACAAAAACAGTATGCCAGCGCTATTGCTGCTGCTCGATTAATCACCAAAGATGAAGCCCCCTACGCCAAAGCCCAAGCAGCAATTAACCTGTGGCGGTTAGAGGGTAAACAGTATGTGAGTAATAAAACTCTTTTAGATGCAGCTAATGCTTTAATTAAGCCTGAACAGGCATCTACTTACAATCGGGCAATTGAAGTTGCCAAGAAAGTACCATCTGGTCAACCAGGCTTCGATACTGCCCAAAAATCGATTAATAACTGGAGTGAGAAAATTTTAGACTTGGCAAAGCATCGCGCCACCGAAGGAGAACGTAATGCCGCAATTGCGACTGCTGCTTTAGTACCAGAGGAGACAGGCGCTTACGAAGATGCTCAAGATGCCATCCAAAAATGGCAAAAGAAATAGTAAAAAAATAGTAAAAAAACAGTTAGGAGTTAGGAGTTAGGAGTTATATTTTAAATTCAGCAATCATTACTCCTTACTCCTCACTTTTGTCTGAGCCTACAGCACTCAGCAATACTGTGACACATCTTCGCCACATTCGTCGGCTAAATAGCACAGCGCTCGGAAACGCAAACCAACCACTTCTTCATATAAGGGGTTGAGCTTGCACATGGGTGGAATGTGAAACAAGGTTTTCCCAAATAGTTTGACATTGCGCTCAAAGGGACACTGAGACGGAATCAGTTTGCACAAGCGGTGAGCTAGTTGGCGATCGCGGACTTGAATGTTTTCTACTCGTTGCCGTAGGGGTTGGAGAATATCCCAGTGAGGCTTGGAAGCAGAATGGTTTAGCTGGGTTGCTTTATGGTCAGTAGTCTCTGCTTGATTGATTGATACCCAGCTAGCCAGAAAAATCTTTTTTGTGGTATTGTCGAATACCTTCATGGTTAACCCTCTGTATTATTGAGGCTATTCACCTTTTTGATGAATATATACAACGTGGCAACGAACTTTCCCGGAAAAATCGCGTTCTGACTGCGATATAATGTAATACCTGATTAGCCACTTAAGTCAGAACCTACTTTATTATTACGTCAAGTTAATCGCAAATTTCTGGGGATCGGTAGTGTAATATTACGATCTTGTTCATAACTTGATATAGTTTAGATTTTAATAAAGACATCCATCATTGGATAGGTTTTAGTGTAACATTTACAGAACTTAATATAAGGTCTTTCCGAAAGTATTTTTGCTAAGTATAAACATCAATAATATTCTTGAAGGCATTTTCCCTCTCTGTGTTCCCACTTTCTCACATAGGTGTGTCCTGTTTATTGCTGGCTGAATGCTGGTAGTGATTATTGATCGAGTAGAATAGATTGCATTTCAAAAAACTTAGGTTGGCAGTGGCGATTTGAGAATGATATAGTCTGAAGCGTTAAAATCAGATGAGCTTGCTTATGGGTGTTTCTGTACTTTACAGCGCAATTCCTCCTGGCAGTACGCTATACGCACGCCTTCAAAGTGAAAAAGCACTTAGCATCCTTGTAGTTTCTCTTTTCCCCTATGGCTGCGGTATTTTCCGCTTTTTTGAGATTGAGGCTGAAGAGATTAATGAAATCCTTGAAGATGTTATCGAAACACACCAAGAGACTTTTGGATCTAAGCTAGAAGCAGATTGGGTAATCGCTCAATTACGGTCTGAGTTGAGGCTTACTCGTCAAGCCTATCCAGGGATTGAAGATAGAACAGCATCACTAGAAAAAACATCTGTTGAGATCGAGAAACGTTTGTCGCAGGAGCTATCGAGAAGAAAGTTTGCGAATGCTAATGAGATTGTTGAAAAGCTCATGTTTGGAGATCAAACCCTTGCTCCAATGTTGTCAACAGAAGAGTCATTGGGACTTATATCCCGTGAGCTAGTCAATGAAGGAGCCAGCATTTTTCGACAGATTGATCCTGAAACGCTGTTTACAAGAAATGAATGGTGTTTTGAGGACTTCGAGCGGTGGAGAAATCTGTATCTTTTAGCAGCCAATAAAAATGAGGAGATATTGGTTGGAGTTGCTTGAGGCGATCGCAACCAGTATTTTTTGATTTCACCGAAGGAACCAAACAACCTTAAGATGAAAATACCTGCTGGGCTGTCAGGGTTAATTTTGGGAACGTTTGAGAAACAACTTGACTGATATTCAAAAACTGTATTTCACGCCAAAGCACAAAGACGTTAGAAAAACTCTACGTCTCTGCGCCTCTGATTGAGATTTTTACCGTAAATTCCCTACGATGCTACTTGAGCAGCAGTCCGAGTCCGCCGTCTTCTGCCATCAGCAACTTTTACAGGTGGCTCATCAGGAATTTGCATCAGCAAAGTCACAGATGGCTGACATTGCAATTCTCGACGGATGGAACGTTGTAATTCTCGTTCTAAAGTTCCTTGCAATCCACCCCAGTCTATATCTGCTGCTTCACCTTCGCTAGGAGCAAATTCTGACCAGCGCACAGTGAGGATTTCTTCAATGCGTTGTTTTACCCAGGTTTGTAGCAGCGATCGCTCTACACTTGTAACTACACCCCGGAGGTGAGTTTCTGGTTTTGCTAACAGTTTACCATTCCAATCAATGGCAGCTGCGATCGTGATAATGCCTTCAGAAGCCATACGTTGCCGTTCTTGCAACACTTTGGCGCTTACCATACCCGAACTAGTAGTGTCAACTAATTCGATACCAGACGGCACTTTTCCAGCAACGCAAATGGCATCTTCAGTCAGTTCGATAATATCACCATTCTCAATAATTATCGTGTTTTCTGCGGGAATGCCCATACTCTGAGCCGTTTCTGCGTGCTTCACTAGCATCCGATGTTCGCCGTGAAATGGCACAAAGAATTTGGGTCGAGTTAAGGCAATCATCAGTTTTTGTTCTTCCTGACAGCCATGACCGGAGACGTGAATTCCTTTATCCCGACCATAGACTACTTTCGCTCCTTGAATCATCAACTTATCAATAGTGTTGACTACAGCGATCGTATTTCCAGGAATTGGGTTAGCAGAGAATACTACCGTATCTCCTTCGCGAATTTTAATGTGAGGATGTTCTTTATTGGCAATGCGGGTCATTGCTGCCATCAATTCACCCTGAGAACCTGTAGTTAAAATCAGTACTCTTTCATCGGGTAGATTGCGGACAGCGTGCAATGGTTGCAGCAGATTATCTTCACACTTGATGTAACCTAAATTCCGAGCATGAGCAATCAAGTTCAGCATGGAACGCCCGACAACTGTCACTACACGATTCTGCTTTTTGGCAATATCCAAAATCATGTTGATCCGATGGACGCTAGAAGCAAAGGTAGTGACAAATAATCGCCCAGGTGCTTGACTAAATACTCTCTCCAGATTGGGATAAACGGAACGTTCTGAAGGTGTAAATCCTGGCACTTCTGAGTTAGTAGAATCACTTAACAAACAAAGAACGCCTTTTTCACCATGTTCTGCTAGGCGTTGCAAATCAAACTTTTCACCATCCACTGGGGTATGGTCAATTTTAAAATCCCCTGTGTGAATGACTACACCCAGGGGAGTATGAATAGCAACAGTGAAACTATCAGCGATGGAGTGGGTATTACGGATATATTCAACTAAAAAGTTTTTGCCAATCCGCACTACATCACGTGGTAGAACTGTTCTGATTTCTGTGCGATCGCGGACTCCTGCTTCTTCTAATTTACCCTCTAGCATTGCCATTGCTAATCTAGGACCATAAATCACCGGGATATCAAATTGCTTGAGATGAAAAGCAATCCCGCCAATATGGTCTTCATGACCGTGAGTCACGATCATCCCTTTTATTTTGTGGCGATTTTCCCGCAGATAGGTCGTATCTGGTAAAACAATATTGACACCATGCATCGCCTCTGTGGGAAAAGCCAATCCTGCATCTAACAGGATTATTTCATCGTCATACTCAAAAAGACAGGTATTTTTACCAATTTCATGCAAACCGCCCAAAGGAATAATTTTCAAGGCGGAATTATTAGCTTCGTTTTTAGCCATTTTCTCCTTAGATTGTTACTTGTGGTTAATTAAGTTGATAGTTAACTTTCCTTGTATTTAAGACAACATCATCTGTCTTTTAAGTCAGTTCCAAAGCAATCAAGTTTTCATTGAAGATTTCAATTCTTTATTCAATAAAATCAACTGTAAAACTCAAGAATTTATAGTATATCTATCAGTCCTAGCACAGGTTTTTAAATTGCAATTTATAAACAATTATGCTCGTTGTTTATATGTATCTTTGGCAAGTAGGAAACTACTAGTGCTTAACTAGCTGGTGGCTAGATTAAACTAAGTTCTTTTAGAACTGCTTCTAATTTTTGACTTACTTCTAAATCAGCTTCACATAGCGGCGGACGAGTTGAACCAACCTCCCAACCTTGAAGTTTCAGTGCTTTTTTCACTGGAATGGGATTTGAAGTGAGAAATAGAGCTTTAAACAACGGAAACAGTTGCAGATGAATGTCGCTTGCTACCTCAATTTTTCCTGCACTAAAAGCTTGAATCATCTGCTGTAGTTGGTTTCCTACCAGATGAGAAGCCACACTTACCACGCCTTTTGCCCCGATCGCTAACAAGGGCAAAGTCATGTAATCATCACCAGAATAGATGTGAAATTCTTTTGGTGTCAAGCGACGAATTTCGCTTGCCTGATCTATATTACCAGTGGATTCTTTAATCCCGACAATATTGCTAACCTCAGCTAACCGGGCAACTGTTTTTGGCTGAAGGTTTTGTCCGGTACGACCTGGGACATTGTATAACAACAACGGTAAGTCAGGACAGGCTTGTGCTATCGCCTGAAAGTGCGCTTCCAATCCCGCTTGTGGCGGTTTGTTGTAATAAGGAACAACTTGTAACGAACCATGTACTCCTATCTTAGACGCTTTTTGGGTGGCTGCGATCGCTTCTTTGGTAGAATTTGATCCACAACCTGCGATTACCTTGGCTTTTCCGGCTACAGACTGCAATACCTCGACAAACAACTGGTATTCCTCATCCCAACTTAGTGTTGGGGATTCTCCGGTTGTGCCGCACATCACCAATGTATCTGTACCGTTGTTAGCTAGATGCGCCGCCAGTTCTGCCGCTACATCATAGTTGACACTACCATCTGCTTTAAATGGCGTAATCATAGCGGTTAAAACATTGCCAAAATCTCCCACCCTTTTTTCACTCCTGATTACCCATGTTTTTATATCTTGGTGGTTCTCTATTGTAATAACCTATCTGCAAATTGCTTTCAAGTGTCATTTTTCCTTTGTCATTAGTCATTTGTCTTTTGTCATCCCAAAGACAAATAACTAATGACTAATGACTAATGACTAATAGCTAATGGTTTTAATAGATTTTTCTCTACCAACAATTCAGCGATTTGTACTGCATTTAATGCTGCGCCTTTGCGAATTTGGTCGCCACACAACCATAATTCTAAGCCACAAGGATGGGAAATATCCTGACGAATTCTTCCCACTAAAACTTCATCTCGACCTGTTGCTTCAATGGGCATCGGAAAATGATTCGTTCCCCAATCTTCTACCAATTTTACTCCAGAGGAGGAATTTAAAATTTCTTTGGCTTCCTTCACACTAAAGGGAGTCTCAAATTCTAAATTAATGGCTTCTGAATGAGCGCGAAGTACGGGAACCCGTATACAAGTCGCAGTGATTCTGATTTGTTGCGTGCCAAATATTTTTCGGGTTTCGTTGACCATTTTCATTTCTTCCTCACAGTAACCCAAATCGTTTAATGGGGAGTTATGCGGGAATAAATTAAATGCCAATGGGTAAGGCAATATTTCGGCAACTGGTGGCTGTCCTTGTAGTATAGCGCTTGTTTGGGTTTTGACTTCTGCCATTGCCCTAGCCCCAGCACCACTAGCAGATTGGTAGGTTGCAGCGACGATGCGTTGCACTGGTTTAACTTTATGCAACGGCCAGACTGCCACAGCCATTAAAATTGTTGTGCAGTTGGGGTTAGCAATAATGCCTTGGTGATTCGCTGCGGCTTGGGGATTCACTTCTGGCACTACTAAGGGCACTTCCGGGTTCATCCGAAAGGCACTGGAGTTGTCAATTACCACTGCGCCCTTTTCGACGGCAATTGCTGCCCAAGCTTTAGATGTAGAACCGCCTGCACTAGCTAGTACTATATCGACATTTTCAAAGGCGCGATCGCTTACTGATTCTATTGGTATATTTTCACCTTTAAACCGTAGCGATCGCCCGACACTCCGCTCTGATGCCAATAATTTCAAGTTAGCAACCGGAAAATTACGACTTTCTAATAATTCCAGCAACTCTGTGCCTACTGCACCAGTCGCTCCCAAAATAGCTAAACGATAGGATTTCGACAAACTTGCTTCCTCCTTTCAAATACTTAGTCTGCAATTTCTTGGAACAATTGACAATTTAGTTATATTTAAATAGCGATCGCAATCTAAAAATATATTTGTAATGGGTTTAGATTTTTCTTTAATCTAATCTACTCTATATATTTAATACATTTATTTTCTTATCTGTTTAATAAGTTAAGTGATGTTGCATTTTCAAATAACATTTCTTCATTGTTTTTAACTATAACTATATATTATACAAAAAATCGCCATTTATCAGAAGAACGAAGATATATCTGCACTTAGGCGTTTAATTAAGTATCCACCGCAAAGAAACAAATGTATTGATTGCAAACTTGCTTACCAAGATGATGAATATACTAAAATTTAAATGCATAAAGCCAGCACAACTTCAAACTGAGCTATGCAGTTAAGTAACAGATCCGCTTTCGTACCACACATAACTTAATAATAGCTAGATAATAGCTAGACTCAATACTATAGCTTTAACCTTGGGGTACTAACCACTCTTTTAAAACCAGGATATCACGGCGTTAGCTCACTGAATAATTAATTCCCAAGTTTTAGAGTGAGTGGAAAGTGAAGAAGGGAATAGGGTAGAGGTGACAGGGTACAGGTTACAGATTTATTTCCTATCACCTCCCCCCAATACCAATGCCCCATTAACCAAATTGTTATAAATGTAAAATGTCAAGTCCTTGATAATTGGCAGTAAACTGGATCTTTGCCCCAGGACAAATATCCATTCTTGGATGTCACAAGACCTTTTGGCAAACTCCCATTACCCCTAAGAGACATCAAGCCATAAACGCAAACAATTATTTTATTGCGTTTTGTGTGTACTCGGAGTATAAAATACCAGAAAACTAGAGACTAAGCATGAAAGTTACCCAGGAAAAACTTCCCGCCAGCCAAATTGGCCTGGAAATAGAGATTACGCCAGAAATTACCAAGCAAACTTACGAACAGGTCATTAAAAACTTAGCGAGTACTGCCAATATTCCTGGGTTTCGTAAAGGCAAGGTGCCTCGGCCGATATTACTACAACGGCTGGGTACAACTCGAATCAAAGCAGCGGCGCTGGAAGAACTAATTCAAGATGGCATTGAACAAGCAGTCAAACAAGAAGCCATCCCAGCAATCGGTCAGCCGCAATTGCGCTCCTCTTTTGAGGATTTGATTAATAATTATGAACCTGGAAAACCCCTGACAATTTCGGCTGCTGTCGATGTAGAACCAGAAGTGAATCTCGTGCAGTACACTGATTTGCAAGCGAAGGCCGAAGAAGTCAAGTTTGACCCAGAGCGAGTGGAGAACACGCTAGATAAAGAACGTCAAGAATTGGCGACATTGATTCCTGTGGAAGGACGTGCAGCCCAAATCGGTGATATTGCCGTAGTCGATTTTAAAGGTTCATTCGCCAGAGTTGAGGGCGAAGACGAAACAGTGGAACTAGAACCGATTCCCGGAGCTGAAGCAACTGATTTTCAAGTCGAGTTGCAAGAAGATAAATTTATTCCAGGCTTTATTTTGGGAATAGTAGGGATGAATCCGGAAGAAACCAAAGAAATTGCGGCACAGTTCCCAGATCCTTATGCTAATGAAGATTTAGCTGGAAAAGCGGCAACTTTCACCGTGACACTCAAAGACCTGAAGGAAAAGGAACTACCAGAAATAAATGATGATTTAGCCCAGGAAATCAGCGATTTTGAAACTTTAGAAGAGTTTCGTGCTTCTTTGGTAGAGCAATATCAAAAAGAGGCGGACGACAAAACAAAAACCAATAAACAGGAAGCCTTGTTAACAGAACTGCTCAAGCACGTAGAAGTTGACTTACCAGCAACATTGATTGAGCAAGAAGTGGATGCAATGCTAACGCAAACAGCTATCCGGCTGTCTCAGCAGGGATTGGATGTGAGAAAGCTGTTTACCCAAGATATTATTGGGCAATTGCGGGAGCGATCGCGTACTGAAGCAATTGAACGCATCAAACGCTCCTTATCCTTGCGAGAAATCGGAAAACGCGAATCTATCGAGGTAACACCAGAAGAAATCGCAGCCAGAGTCACAGAACTTTTGGAGCAATACCGAGAAGAACAAGACGTTGATGAAGATAAACTGCGCTCAATCGTGGAAAACGAACTGTTAACCGAAAAAATCATCGATTGGCTCTTAGAACACTCATCAGTTGAACTTGTACCCGAAGGTTCTTTGACTCCTGCGGAGGAAACAGAAGACGCAGAATCAGATGCTGATGCTGATGCTGATGCACCTCAGACAGAGGAAGCAAACAGCGAAACTTCTACAGAAGTTACAGAAGGATAATAAAAAATCCCACAGCCATTAATTCACCAGTTCTGAGTTAAAGTACTGGTGAAATGGGTAAGCTAAGGGAGACGAGAAAGTACAAGGAGAAATAACCAATGCCCCATAACTCAGGAATGAAGTCAAAAGAATTAAAGAATTAATGAATTTTCGGCAAATAGTGACACCTGTTATCACTTGAGCTTGATAGTGTGTTACACGAGAGGAAATTATATGAGGCATAATGGTTAACACGTAGCTTATAAAAATTCCATTCGTTGAAAAGGCAGCATCTGCTGCTGAAAGATTTGTCCTAAATAATTGTCAAAGAAAGCTTGTATGCTTGAATCGCAGTCGGGAAATTCCCCAATCAGCAACTTAAGTCGAATAAACATTAACTCCCAGTTAAGCAGCCCTAGCAACATCGTACCGATGGTGATAGAGCAATCTGGCATGGGAGAAAGAGCTTTCGACATCTACTCCCGCCTGCTGCGAGAGCGGATTATCTTTTTAGGAACGCCAATAGACGACGCCGTAGCCAACTCAATTGTGGCTCAGTTGTTATTCCTAGACGCTGAAGACTCAGAAAAAGACATCCAACTGTATGTTAATTCTCCTGGCGGCTCCGTCTACGCAGGGATGGCAATCTATGATACAATACAGCAAATTCGCCCTGATGTTGTTACCATCTGTTTTGGATTGGCCGCAAGCATGGGGGCATTTTTGTTGACAGCAGGAGCTGCCGGTAAGCGAATGTCTCTGCCCGACTCCCGAATTATGATTCACCAACCACTTGGTGGCGCTCAAGGTCAAGCCATTGACATTGAAATTCAAGCCAGAGAAATTCTTTACGTCAAGGCTAAGTTGAATCAGTTAATGGCTCACCATACTGGTCAACCCTTAGAAAGAATTGAAGCAGATACTGAGCGCGACTTTTTTATGTCGGCAGAAGAGGCAAAAAACTACGGTTTGATTGATCAGGTCATTTCCAGGCAAAATCTTCCCGTAGCAGGGGAAAACGTCACCATTCTGAAATAAGAGGCTGGTATGTCTAAGTACGACTCCCATTTAAAATGTTCATTTTGTGGCAAGTCCCAAGAGCAGGTGCGTAAATTAATCGCAGGGCCGGGAGTCTACATCTGCGATGAATGCGTTGACTTGTGTAATGAAATACTAGACGAGGAGTTACTCGATACTAATGGTGCGGCAGCACAACCAGCACCAAGAGCAGAGCCACCTGAAAAACGGCGTACCCACTCTGCTAGTATTTCGTTTAATCAAATACCCAAGCCAAGAGAAATTAAAAAGTATTTAGACGAACACGTTATTGGTCAAGACGAAGCGAAGAAAGTTCTGTCAGTAGCTGTTTACAATCACTACAAGCGATTGGCAGTCATTCAGTCTAAAGCCAGTGGCAAACCAGGGGCGGATGATGCCATAGAACTGCAAAAGTCTAACATTTTGTTAATCGGCCCGACTGGTTGCGGCAAAACTCTCTTAGCGCAAACTTTAGCGAAAATCTTGGATGTACCCTTTGCTGTCGCCGATGCGACGACGCTGACAGAAGCAGGGTATGTGGGAGAAGATGTAGAAAATATCTTGCTGCGACTGTTACAGGTGGCAGATTTGGATATAGAGGAAGCGCAACGGGGAATTATTTACATTGACGAAATTGACAAAATTGCTCGTAAGAGCGAGAACACGTCAATTACCCGCGATGTTTCTGGCGAAGGTGTACAGCAAGCCTTGCTGAAAATGTTGGAAGGAACGATCGCCAATGTACCACCCCAAGGAGGGCGCAAGCATCCTTATCAAGACTGCATCCAGATTGATACAAGTAATATTTTATTCGTCTGTGGTGGTGCTTTCGTAGGCTTAGAAAAAATTGTAGATCAGAGAGTTGGCAAAAAAGCAATCGGCTTTGTGCAACCGGGAGAAGGGCAATCGAAGGAGAAACGAGCAGCAGACACTCTTCGCCATCTAGAACCGGATGATTTGGTAAAATTTGGCCTGATTCCAGAATTTATTGGGCGGATGCCAATGGTAGCAGTAGTAGATCCGCTAGATGAAGAAGCGCTGATGGCGATTCTCACTCAACCACGCAGCGCCTTGGTGAAGCAGTACCAAAAGCTGCTGAAGATGGATAATGTCCAATTAGATTTTAAAGCAGATGCTTTACGAGCGATCGCTCAAGAAGCTTACCGCCGTAAAACTGGAGCAAGAGCATTACGTGGTATTGTTGAAGAATTAATGCTGGATGTAATGTATGAGTTACCATCCCGTAAGGATGTGACACGCTGTACAGTTACAAAGGAGATGGTCGAGAAGCGATCGACTGCCGAACTGATAATACATCCGTCTTCACTACCGAAGCCAGAATCAGCTTAATAGTCATTAGTTATTGGTCATTAGTTATTGGTCAAAAAATAAGGAATAATAACCATGTACCAGGGACTAATGACAACTGATAAAGCGCAAAGTCTGAGCGGAGGTTTCCTCCGATAAGAACTTTGTAAGAGAGGACAAATGACTAATGCCTTATATTAATGTTCGTGGCGTTGAGCATTACTACGAATGGGTGAAAAAACCATCCGGTTCTTTGGTAAAACCAGTGATGGTTTTTATCCACGGTTGGGCTGGTTCAGCTAGATATTGGCAAAATACTGCTAATGCTTTATCAGAGCAATTTGATTGTTTACTCTACGATTTGCGGGGATTTGGCCGTTCTCGTGGAAAGCCAACTATTGCTCAAGCCAGTGAAGCTGTTGCTGAATCTGAGTCCCCACAGGAAGAATCAGAGGCAATCACAGAGCTAACCTATGAATTAGAGGAATACGCTGATGATTTGGCAGCTTTCTTAGATGGGTTGCACCTTCAGCGTGTCTATATCAATGCTCATTCGATGGGCGCTTCTGTTGCTACTTTATTTTTTAACCGCTATCCCGAACGAGTGGAACGAGGAATTTTAACTTGTAGCGGTATTTTTGAGTACGATGAAAAATCCTTTAGTGCTTTTCATAAATTTGGTGGCTATGTAGTGAAATTCCGTCCCAAATGGTTAAGCAAAATTCCATTTGTTGACCGGATGTTTATGGCGAGATTTTTATATAGTTCCATACCACATTCTGAACGGCAAGCTTTTTTAGAAGATTTTCTCGAAGCAGATTACGATGCAGCGATAGGGACAATTTTTACTTCAGTCAGTAAGGCTCAATCTGAAGTGATGCCCCTTGAGTTTGCCAAGCTGACAGTGCCAACTCTACTTGTAGCAGGGGAATATGACAAGATTATTCCAGCTGAGATGGGGCGTCAAGCAGCTGCACTAAGTGACAAAGTGGAATTTGTGATGATTCCCAACACAGCGCATTTCCCAATGTTGGAAGATGTACCAACTTATCTGCAACGGGTACAAGAGTTTTTGCATAACACGCCAAAACCACAAGTGGGATAACTAATGGCGATTTTTTAAACAGTTAAGTGTACCTGTGTGATACCTTGACGCATTTTATATTGTCGCTTTAACCAAGACTTTTTAATTGTTTTACGGAGTAAAGGAGCAAGTTGAATCAACAGCGATCGCAGCAGTGCATTTTTTCGCAGTAGTTCACCTTGTTTAGCTTCTTCTAACTGGAGTTGCTGGGCGCGGATTATTTCTGGCTCCCGTTCTGCTTGGATATGCGATAATGCCATATCAAGATCCTGGTGTCCACCTTCTTTATGGAACAATGGCACAAGATGATTAGCGGCGACAATCACATCACGGAATGCGAGATTAATTCCTTGAGCGCGGACAGGAGACATTGGGTGTGCAGCGTCACCCAGAAGTAGTACTCCTGGTGCGTGCCATTGGGGACAATAACCGACCACAACAGAAAGCCGAATGGGGGATTCGATGGTGTCTGCATGATTACGGAAATACTCTGCTAGCCATGAAGGTGATAGTGAGGCAAAAATTTCTGCCCAATTGGCTTGTTTCCAATCAGTGTTTTCGGTTGCGGACATTATCCAAGCCAGATGCAATTTTCCTGACTCTGCTCCGTGAAAGATAGTAAATGCGCGATCGCCATTTAAAATAGTACGAAACACATTATTCTCTGCAAACTCAGAACTGGCGGCAAGTTTAAACCAAAGAATATCAATATTTTTCGGCTGGCGTACCAATTCCAATCCTACACATTGTCGCACCAGGGAATTTCGACCATCTGCCCCAATCACCAAATCAGCAGCAAATTCTCTCCCATCGCTCAGTACTACACCTGCGACACGTTGATTACTCCATAGTAAATCTTTGACAGGAACACCCTGGATAAATTCAAACCCATCATTGGTTTGAGCTGACGAAATCAGTGCTTTAAGTAGTGGTGGTTGTGAAACCAGTGTACAGGGTTGGGTTGCCCCCATTGGTTCATCAACTCGAAACAACTGCTTCTCCCCGATAATGAATTCCCACGCGTCGAGTTGTCGATGGGGAATATCCTCCAACAACGCCGATACACCCATTTCCTCTAAAGCTTCTAACCCACTGGGCATTAATCCTTCACCGCGAAATACACGATGAAAGTCTTTTGCTGCTTCAATTAACGTTACAGCAATACCACGTTTTACAAGGAGCAGGGCAAGTGTTACACCTGTTGGGCCTGCACCCACAATCACAATCTGCACTATCCCATCCCTCCTGTATCAGTTGCTCCCAAAGATATTAGTAAAATTACAGCAGTTTGCAACTAAATGAGGTACATAACCAAGGATTCACAAATCAAATTATTCTTCTTCCTCCTGCCTTCTCCCAAGGGGAGACGCTAAAAGCGATCTGCCTCCTGCCTCCTGCCTCAAAACCAGTGACTTTGTACCTCATGCAAAAGAAAACTGCTGCATCTTGAGATTAACTTAAACCCAGTTCTCGTTTTAGCAAGTTAATTGAGTTAGCGCCGATATAATTTTCAACTTTAATCAGCTTTGGTGGACGAATAATATCTTCATCAGATGCTTGCACAGCTGCTTGCACTGCCGCATAACTGGCTTGATCGCTTATGATCACCTCAGCCCGCTTAACCATAGCCTGAAGTTTATAGGCATCTTTTGGTTGCGAAGTCATCACCAGTAGTTCATCACCTCGCAAACCGTGGAGGATGACTTCTGCGGCTCGTGCAATCCCGGAACTAAGGCTAACTATCCCAACACAGTTTTCTTTTGGTAAAGTTTTCAATATGCTGAGTTCTTTGCTGTAGTCGTAGATATCGAGAGGAATTACCCGTGCAGCTTTTGGAGCTGCGATCGCTTCTACATTACTGATAAAATATCGACTTGTGACTACTGTCGCAGAGGTAGTTTTATCTAATACAGCTGTTAATTCTTCCATTGCTACCAACTGGACTGGGATTTTTAGCGATCGCTCTAATTCATACACCATCAATTCACCAGCACCCATATCATAAGATGGAACTGCAACTAGTACCCGCGCACTACAACGCAAGCGCCAGTCAATTTCCGCTAAAAATAGCTCTCTAGCTTGATTTAGCGAACATCCTTGGGAAAGCAACTCGTCAAGTGCTTGCTGGACAACTTGATAGGCATGAGGATTTTGTTTGAGAATTGGTGATTGCAGCCTGCTACCGCCTTCATGACCTTGGGCACGAACATAAATACCCGAACCAGCCATACTTTCAACAAATCCGTCTTCCTCTAGTTGACGGTAAACCTTACTTATGGTATTACGATGTAAACCCGTTTGCATTGCCAGCGCTCTTGTGCTTGGCAATTTGTAAGCAGGGGGATATTGCCGAGAAGCGATCGCAAATCGGATTTGATTAAACAGCTGGGTTGATGCGGGAATTTCGCTGTCTGGCTGAATACGGAATTGAATCATCACCAAACCTCCTGAATACTAAGTGCTAATGAGTGCTGAGTATTGAGTATTAAGTATTGCTTTTATACTCAATACTTTTAACTTAGCCTTCTTTTGTGAGCAGCTACATTTGCTACATCTCAAATATATTTATTTACATATAAAGTTTTTCTGATACAAATTTCTAATACTCTCACTATTGGTAATTGATAATTTAATTAGAAAAAAGCTGGGCATACTGGCATAGTTATATCAAATAAACACACGGCTAATCACACAGCACTGGTAAAAATTATTATGACAGAGCAAGCAATAATTACCACAACAGTTAATCTTTTGCAAGATAATATTCAAGTGTCTGCTTATCTTGCAGAGCCAAAAGAATCTGGATCTTACCCAGGAGTCGTGGTATTACAAGAGATTTTTGGTGTCAACGTTCACATTCGGGAAGTTACAGAACGGATTGCTAAACTTGGATATGTAGCGATCGCACCTGCACTTTTTCAACGTCAAGCTCCTGGCTTTGAAACCGGATACACACCCGAAGATATTGAAACGGGCAGGAGCTACGCCATGCAAACTCAAGCCTCACAGTTATTGAGCGATATTCAACTAGCAATTGACTACCTGAAAAATCTGCCTCAAGTGAAAAAAGATGGTTTTGGCTGTATTGGCTTCTGCTTTGGCGGTCATGTCGCATATCTTGCAGCCACTTTACCAGATATTAAAGTTACGGCTTCCTTCTACGGTGCTGGAGTTACCAGCCGCACGCCCGGAGGTGGCGCTCCTACTGTCACCCGCACCAAAGATATATCAGGTACTCTCTATGCCTTCTTTGGCAAGGAAGATACTAGCATTCCAGCTGAACAAGTAGCCGAAATTGAAGCAGAGTTAGAAAAATATAAAATTCCTTATCGTGTGTTTCGCTACGATGGAGCTGATCACGGATTTTTCTGTGACCATCGCGCCAGTTATAATCCTAAAGCTGCGGCTGATGCTTGGGAGCAAGTAAAACAACTCTTTGGTCAACTAAACTGAAGCATACACAGCCAAGTTCGTCATTAGTCATTGGTCATTGGTGAATAACAAAGGACAAATGATTAATGACAAATGACAATCTAAACTTCAGTTGCACCATATCAAATAACAACTAATCTTCAAAAGTCATGAATTCCGAATCGAAACTTTCTCAAACAGCCAATTCGCCCTTTACAATGGACGATTTTGCTAAAGCACTAGAAAAACACGACTACCAATTTCAAAAGGGACAGATTGTACATGGCAAAGTTTTCCAACTTGACCATGATGGAGCCTATGTTGATATTGGTGGCAAGTCGTCAGCTTTTCTGCCGCGCGATGAGGCTTCTTTGAGAGCAGTTACCGATTTGTCGGAGGTGCTGCCATTGCAAGAGGAAATGCAGTTTTTGATTATCCGAGATCAAGATGCAGAAGGTCAAGTTACCCTTTCTCGAAAGCAGTTAGAAATTCAGCACATCTGGGAACGATTGGCCGAAATGCAGGAAAATGCTCAGACTGTGCAAGTACGGGTTATGGGTGTGAATAAAGGTGGTGTTACCGTCGATATTCTTTCTTTGCGGGGATTTATCCCGCGATCGCACCTGGCAGAGCGTGATAATTTAGAAGCACTCAAAGGTCAAAATCTGACTGTAGGCTTTTTGGAAATTAATAAAAACACCAACAAACTCATCCTTTCTCAGCGTTTAGCAACTCGTTCTAGCAACTTCAGCTTACTAGAACTAGGTCAACTGGTGGAGGGCAAAGTTACTGGTATAAAACCTTTTGGTGTATTTGTTGATTTAAGTGGGATGAGCGCCTTACTTCATATCAAGCAGGTAAGCCAGAAATTTATTGATTCTTTAGAAAAAGTATTTCAAGTTGGTCAGCCAATTAAAGCTGTAATTCTTGACTTGGATGAGGGTAAAGGGCGGGTTGCTCTTTCTACTAGAGTTTTGGAAAACTTTCCTGGCGAAGTGCTAGAAAATTTCGATGAAGTGATGGCTTCGGCTGAGGCGCGTGCTAATAGAGCTAATAACAAAGCATCTGAATAGTTATTGAAGTGAACTGCTTGCACAAAGCGTTTAAATTCTCATCTGAAACAATTTTGAATTTTGAATTTTGAATTTTGAATTGTTAACACTCCCCCTGCTTCTACAAAGATGTGGGGGGATTAAAAATTGGAAAAATTTTTCCTAAACTCCTTTCTAGACTTTGACTGGAAATGTGCGTAATACAATAATTTCAGTCAGTTTCAGATGACTTTCGCTATCAGCCGCAGAATTTATTCTGAGGCAAACGTGTGGGCAATAGCAAAACTATGCAATATGCCTTTTGCAAAAATATTTTGTGTTATGGTAAGAAGCCTACTTATTGTGAATTAAATTGTCTGAGTTTCAAAACGCTACAATTTACCACAAAACTGTACTTTGTTAAATTATCTACCTGACAATTATTTATGAATGTTAGTACTGAGCAAACACTTATTCACCAGAAAATATATGCAAAAGAATTACGTTCTCTGATGCCACCTGAAGCATTTATCGCCGATCCTAGTAAGTTAATTATCTTGTTCATTAATCTGGCAATTTTGATTCTAGGCTGGATGATAGCGGCGCGGTTAGATTGTTGGTCGCCATACCTTTTATGGCTTTATCTACCTTTAAGCATCATTATGGGCAATAGCGTGGTTGTCTTACTATTTAGCACCCATGATTTGATGCATGGTAGCGTAATTAAAAATACCCGGTTAATCTATATCATTAGCTTTCTAGCGCTAACAATTGGGTGGATGCCACCAACGTTGTGGAAAGCAGTTCATAACCGAGTACATCATAATCACACTAATGATTTAGGCGATCCAGATCGTAATTACCTATATGAACAGTCTGCAACCTGGGGAAAATGGATTCAGGACTTATTTGTACCTTCAACTGAAGTCAATCCTATATTGTTGACAGTAGGATTTGCTTCAATTTGGGGAGTATATACTTTTCGTAATCTGACATCTGTGCTATTTTTCAATAATGAATCCGTCGATTATGTTCCTGCTGCATTTACAGTCAGTGCTAAAGATCGTCGGGCGATCGCAGGGGAATTACTGATGATGATAATGATTCATCTGAGTATCATAATCTATCTCAAATTTGAACCCATAAAACTTCTACTTGGTTACTTTTTACCGATTGCAATTGGTTATGCTGGAATAATTTTTTATATTTATACAAATCATTTACTTTGTCGAATGACCAGCGTTAACGATCCACTGATTAATAGTATGTCTCTCCGAGTTTATAAAATATTTGACCTGTTGCATCTAAATTTTTCTCACCACACTGAACATCATATTTTTCCAGGAATGAACTCTGACTATTATGTTCTGGTTAGGGATTTGTTAGAAACTCACTATTCTGAACGCTTTAATTTATTGGATGCTGGAGAAGCTTGGTATTTGCTGTTGAAAACTCCCCGGCATTATAAAGATGAAAATACTTTTACAGATTGGTCAGGAGAAAAGTCTGTTCCCTGCCCTACAAGCGACAGGGCAGGAAAATGAATTATCCTGACCGATACGACCAGCAAAACCTGCTGAATTTGCACAAGGCTAAGATGTCGCTTGAACAAGCTATTGACTTGTTGAGCCAGTAAAACTAATCCTATTACTCTATCCCCTCCATCTACAAGGATGTAGGGGATCATTTTTAAAGTATTAAAATAAATAAGGTATGACTTATTGGCATGACTATATCTTGAGCATGGTAACAAAGTATAAAAATATGCTCATATCTCTATTTAAGTATTGCTCAATGAATTTTGAGCATATATCGACCATTTTGACAACTATAAACGCTGTAACTATTCAATTTAGGTATTTATATGTTTCTGGTAACTGGTGCAACGGGAGGAATTGGCCGCAGAGTTGTGCGACTCCTACGACAACGAGAACAGTCTGTGCGGGCATTTGTCCGTCTTAATTCGCGCTACAGCGAGTTAGAACACCGGGGTGCAGAAATTTTCATTGGTGATTTGCTAGAGGAAAAAGATATCCAAAAAGCTAGTCAGGGTGTGCGGTATATTATCAGCGCCCACGGTTCCGATAGCGATGCCTTATCTTTAGATTACCGCGCCAATATTGAACTCATTGACCAGGCGAAAGCCAATGGTGTAGAGCATTTTGTCTTCATTTCCGTACTGGGAGCCGATCGCGGTTATGAAGATGCTCCCGTTTTCAAAGCCAAACGAGCAGTAGAGCGATATTTAGCAGCTAGTGGCTTAAATTACACTATTTTGCGCCCAGCTGGATTAGCATCTAACTTGCTACCACTGGTAGAACGATTTCGGGAAACGGGATTGTATCTGCTGGTTGGCGATCGCAAAAACCGTACCTCAATTGTCAGTACCGATGATTTGGCAACGATAGTAGTGGATTCTGTGACGGTTGAAGGCGCTCGTAACCAGATTTTACCCGTCGGAGGGCCAGAGATTTTATTACGAGAAGATATTCCCCGGATTTTTGGTCGGATTTTCGCCAAAGAACCAGTAATAATTAACTCACCTCTATTTCTCATTGATGGATTACAGAGTGCATTAGGTTTATTTAATCCCCAAACCCAAAAAGCTTTGGGAACTTTTCGTACATTGCTAGCAAATGAATTTTTCTGCACAAAAGATGAAATTGTCAATTTAGAGGCAATTTTTAACTTTCAATTAGAGACATTAGAAAGTTTTTTGCGGCGCTATTTAGCAGTTTGAATAGTCATTAGTCATTGGTCATTTGTGAATAATCAAGGACAAATGACAAATGACTAATGATAAGTGACAAAGGACAAAAATATATGGTAAATGCTGCTCAAGCACGTCAGACAAAAGAGCGATTCGCCCAACCGGACGAACAACTTACTTATGAATTGGGGAAGGCAGTACAGGAATTGCCACCCCTGTACACTAGATTATTAGCGGGAACAATGAGCGCCATCGTCTTTGGGGCGATCGCCTGGGCGTACTTTTCGCAAATAGATGAAGTCGCAACAGCACCAGGGGAATTAATTGCTTCTACACAGGTAAGACCGGTAACATCTTTAGGTGGAGGGTCAATTGTCGCTGTTAAAGCTCAAGAAGGCGATCGCGTTACTAAAGGTCAAGTTCTGATTCAAAAAGATCCAGACTTACAAATAACCGATGTTTCCCGCCTAGCTAAATCTACTAGATTGATTCAAGACGATTTGCAACGTTTGGATGCAGAACGCACCGGAGGTAAAACTACTGGAACGAAACTGCAAGATGAACTTTTAAACTCCCGTCTGCAAGACTACCAAGCGCGTCAAGCAGCAGCGGAAGCAGAAGCAAATCGTCAAGTGGCACTTATCGATCAAGCCAAAGTGCGCTTGACTCGATTGCAAGACAATTTAGTTAATGCCAAAAGTAGCTTTGCGAATGCTCAAACCAACCTTGTCAATGCAGATAGCATCCGAATTAAAATTGAAAGTAATTTAGCCCTTGCTCAAGAAAGGGAAAAAAGCCTACGCACTCTAATTATTCCTGGCGCTGTACCTCGTGTCGATTACCTAGATGCTCAAGAAAGATTAACTCGTGCAAAGACAGAAATCACCAAAGCGCAAGATGAAGTGACCAACGCCCAGAATCGAATCACAGAAGCTCAAGATAAAGCCACATCATTAGAAAAAGATATTGCTGCCCAAGTCCAGGAAATTCGCCAAGCAGAACAAGCTTACAACGCTGCACGCAGTCAAGCCCAGCGTGTAGCATCAGAACGCCAAAGCGAAATTTTGACGGAATATAATAAGCGAAAAGAAGAACTGACAACAGTTCAAGGTCAATTAGAACAGGCGAGGAAGCAACAAGCTTTAGAAACGATTGAGGCTCCCGTAGCCGGTACAATTTATAAAGTCAAAGCCACCAAAGGGCCAGTACAATCGGGTGAAGAATTGCTGTCAATTTTGCCGGAAGGGGAAGAAATGCTTCTGGAGGTGAAAGTTCTCAACCGCGATATTGGGTTTATTCGTCAAGGAATGAAGGCAAAAGTTAAAATGGCGACTTTTCCCTTCCAAGAATTTGGCATTGTGGATGGCGAAGTTATGCAAGTCAGTCCAAATGCAATTGCTGATAAAGAATTGGGTTTAGTTTTTCCGACGAGAATTAAGCTAAATAAACACTCAGTTAATGTCCGGGGTCAAGAAGTAGAATTTACACCAGGGATGGCTGCTACAGGTGAAATTGTCACTCGTAAAAAGTCAATTTTGACATTCATCACTGAGCCTGTGACACGGCGGTTCAATGAGGCATTTTCCGTTAGGTAGGAAAGTCTGTGAGTTCGGCGATCGCTTTCTTATTTCCTTCATCTTCACAACTGGAGTTTAGACTAACCTACGATAAAATGACCCAGCAGTACTGGGTTGACAATCTACACATCCATTGCCTGGGAAACCTGTCTTAGGGTCATTTTAACCTTTGACTTTTGCTAGGGGAGAAGGTTGTCAGTCACAATATCAGGCTTTAATTAAAGTTGCCAAGTCATTAATGGTAGCAAGTCACTCCAGTGTTCCTACTGTTCAGGGAAAAAACCATAATTGTAATGCAGTTTTAAAATTTTCAATTAACATTTCGTCATCTAAAGTCAGTTCAGACTTTTTCAAAGTTTTAAGGTATCTGTATCGTTCAAGCGCTTTTTGCTGTTGATAGCCTTTATCTGTTTCAAGGTGCCAATTGTCATAATCCTTCAGCATACTAATTACGTTTCCAATTAAGAGGAAAATCCTGGTTGACGATTAGCATTAACTAGCTGTACACTGCCATCTGAAATTTAATGAAGTTCTGTAAAGCTTAACATTATCTTTAGATTTTGGCAGCCATAATGTGGAATTTATTAAAAACTAGTTGCAATGCTTACAGCGCCGCTCTATTACAAAAACCTCATTTCAACTTATGTATAGCCCAACCCACGCCTAAAAACGTAAGGGTTTAGCAAGCTAAACCCCTACATTCATTCACGACTGATCGGCGAGTTAGTTGATTTTCTTTCTTAACCGAGGAGTATTGAACTCGACTGCAAATCGCTATAATTTTCAAGTCATACCGAAGAATTTTCTATACTGATCTATTTGTTTTTGCATTTCCTCTAGTTGTTTGCCATAATCAGGATTATTCTCATTCTCATTGCTATTCACATTGATGCTGCCCAGAATATTTTCATAGTTTTGGAATTGCGGCCATAATTCTGGATTGGCTAATCCAGAATTATCTTCAGTTGATGTTAGATATTTTGTAGTTTCTGCGTAGGTGTAGCCCGTTTTAGACATTGCCTGACTGCTCGCAGGGCTAAAATCATAATTATTCCAACTAGTGGTAGTTTCTGGTGTTAGAGATTTTCCTGTTTCTGTAATTGCCTGATCGATTCGAGAACCAAAATTGGAACTATTAAAACTAGAGTTTGTAGTTTGCGTCTTATTTACTGCTGTGTCTGCAATCACTTGACTCGCTAAAGAACTGACATTAGAAATATTAAAACTAGAGCCTGTAGTTTGCGTACTATTTCCTGCGGTTTCTGTGACAATCTCACGTACTTGGGCATCTGTCAAGTTAGGGTTTGCACTAAGCATCAGAGCAACAATACCAGCAACGTGGGGAGCAGCCATAGATGTGCCACTATAAGTTGCATACTGATTATTCGGAACTGATGAATAAACCTTGACTCCTGGAGCTGTGACGTAAGCGATTTGATTTGTTCCAGAGCGGTTAGAGAAGTCGGCCAAATTATTATTCTTATCTACTGCGCCAACGGCAATTCCCGACTTGGATGCATAGCGGGCGGGATATTCTGGTGATGAGCCACCATCATTACCTGCTGCCATGACAACAATCACTCCTTTACTGCTGGCATAGTCAATAGCTGACTCTAGAGTGCGATTGGAAGATGAGCCTCCTAAACTGAGATTAATCACATTAGCTCCATTATCCACAGCGTAGCGAATACCTTTAGATATGGAATTATAGGAACCAGAGCCAGATTCATCTAAAGCTTTGACGGGCATAATCTTGGCATCGTAGGCAATACCAGTGACACCATAGTTATTATTTTCTCCTGCGATCGTGCCGGAAACATGAGTACCATGACCGTTGTCATCTAGGGTGTTGTTGTTTTGATCGGCAAAGTTCCAACCGTAAGTATCATCAACATAGCCATTGCCATCATCATCTATACCGTTACCCGCAATTTCCTTGCTATTAGTCCAAATATTATTTTTTAAATCCTCGTGGTTGTAGTCAACTCCAGTATCTACAACAGCGACAACAACGCCTTTTCCTGTGTATCCATGTGCCCAAACTTCCGGTGCTTTAACTAGGTCTGCTCCCCAATTATTGCCACCAAGATCGGGAACATCAGCAAAGGTTTTCTGATTAATAGCTCTAGCCACTGCTGCTGCTCCATTAATCAAGCCATAGCCATTAGTGGCGTTATAATTTTGAGTACTAAAATTTTCAGATTCATCATTAGCATCGGCTGATTTATAGCTACTACGTCTACTGAAGTTGAAGCCGTAGTCATCTTTCGTATTAAAGCTATCTAATGAGGAGATTGAAGTGACATTGAGCCGTTTATTTGACAATATATTGTTATTAACATCATCAATGCGCATAAGTTTTGTCTCAAAGATAGCAACCGATTTTTGACAGTTTGAAGCCTTGAAACCTTGACAAAAATAAGATTTCAATCAATGTGCGAATAAGCTTCTTTGTCAATAATTACTATGAAATTCCATAACAAAATGCTAATTCTATTACCAAAAAACACTCTGATAAGTACAGTTTTCATTAAGAGTAAATTTATCGAGTAAATCTTAAATTTTAGAGTTGTATTAATGAAAACTAATCCAAAAATAGTCATCGGCCGTTATAACTATTTTTGTTCCTCTTAAAACTGCTGCGATCGCTGGCTATAAAAGTGTTTATCTACCAAGACCGAAGCAAATATTGAAATCAGCAAAATTAAAATGGCGAATGGATTTATGCTCCATTCGCCAAAGGCTATCCTTAAGTCGCTTTACAAAAGTTTATCTTTTATATAGCCATAAACTTTAAGTTAGTTAAATCTATTAAATGTTTGCTTGCTGCCGTTGATATAATGACCAATACAAACCCTTTTGTTGCAACAATTGTGAGTGAGTACCACGTTCAGCAATCACGCCTTGCTCCAATACTAAAATCAAGTCAGCACGTTTAAGGGGTGCAAAGCGATGAGCAATCAGGAACACGGTACGGTTGGCGGAAATTTTTTGCAGATTTTGCAGCACTTGTTGTTCTGTTTCACTATCCAAAGCGCTGGTAGCTTCATCCAAAACTAAAATCGGCGCTTGGGAAAGAAACAGCCTTGCTAGAGCAATACGTTGTCTCTGTCCACCAGATAAAGCTGTACCGCGTTCGCCAACATTGGTTTCATAACCGTAGGGTAATTGACTAATGAAGTCGTGGGCCACGGCTAATCTTGCCGCCTCTACTACTTGCTCTGCGGTAATATCAGGACTACCGAGAGTGATATTTTCCAAAATAGAACCGTTAAATAAAAAGTCTTCTTGGAGAACTACACTAACTTGTTGCCTCAGTGACGCTAAATCGGCGCTTTTTATATCAAAACCATCAATCAGGATGCGTCCTGATTCAATTTGATAGAGGCGTTGCAATAGTTTAGACAGAGTACTTTTCCCAGAACCGCTACGTCCAACAATGCCAACAAATTGCCCTGGTTCGGCACTAAAAGAGATTCCCCGCAAAATTGCCTCAAAGTTCGGCCGGTAGCGGAAAAATACTTGCTCGAAGGTGACTTGTCCTTTCAGGGGTGGTAAAACTAGGCCAGTTCCTAGTTCAGCTTCTGGAGAAACATTAAGAATATCACCAATGCGATCTACAGAAAGTAGCACTTGTTGAAGGTTTTGCCACAACTGTACTAAACGCAAAAGCGGGCCTGTGACTCTACCAGACAGCATTTGAAATGCAACTAGCTGTCCGATTGTGAGCTTTTGTTCGATGACTAACTTGGCTCCAAACCAGAGAATCAGCATGGTGGATAAATTAGTGAGAAAGTCACCAATGTTGCTGCTGATATTGGAGGTGGTAGAAGCTTTAAAACCTGTGCGAATGAAGCGGGCAAATAAACCTTCCCAGCGATCGCGGGCTACTGGTTCGGCTGCATGGGCTTTAACGGAGTGAATCCCCGTCACTGTCTCTACTAGAAACGATTGACTATCGGCACTCCGGTTAAAGGTTTCGTTGAGCCAGTTACGCAGAATTGGTGTTGCAACTATCGTTAATGTGGCAAATAGCGGCAGTACTGCTAAGGCGACAAAGGTGAGTGGGATATTATAGTAAAACATCAATGCTAGGTACACCACAGCAAAGATGCTATCCAAAATCACAGTTAATGCTGTACCTGTGAGAAACTGACGAATTTGTTCGAGTTCCTGGACTCTTGCTACTGTGTCTCCGACGCGTCGCGACTCAAAATAAGCCAAAGGCAAACGCATTAGATGGCGAAATAGCTGTGCTGATAAACTCAAATCCAGACGACGAGCTGTATGGGTAAAGATAAATAGGCGCAGAATACCCAGTATGGATTCAAATATGGCTACGCATAAAAGTGCCAGCGCCATCACATCAAGAGTTGGCAAACTTCCCTGCACCATCACTTTATCAATGACGACTTGGGTAATTAGCGGTGTTGTTAACCCCAAAAGCTGCAAGGTAAAAGATGCTAACAATACTTCTGTAAGCAATCCTTTATACTTCCAAACTGCTGGGGTAAACCAACTCAGGTTAAATTTTTCTTGCTGGGATATGAGTTCTATTTGCCACAATCGTCCATCCCAAGATGCCTCAACTATTGACTGCGGCAAGCTTTCACAAGTCCGTTCGGGATTTAGAGGGTTAGCGATAATTAAGCGATCGCCTTTAACTCCATAAGCCACCACCCAGGATGGACTTTGGGGTGAGTCAGAATTCCACAGTAATAAAGCTGGAAATGACAACTGTCGCAATTCACCCCAACTCACTTGTAACCGCCGCATCACTAACCCTAACTTTTCGGCTGCTTCCACAACCTGTTTTGGGCGTTGTCCTCTGAGTTGGCGCTGCACCCATTCGAGTTGCACAGAATTTTCTAACTGTTGCGCTACCATTGTCAAACAGGCAGCAGCGGTATTCCAGTTGGCAACAAACGGATAAATTGCAGTGATTAGATTGGCGGCTGGAAGTCCTCTTTGAGGTTGGAGGCTGTGGGGGCTGGAAGTACCGTCTAAGGTTGATGTTACTGAAGGAGTGGCAGAGAAGGAAAATGTCTCTCTTTGTCTCTCGATTTCTACTGGTAAAGCTTGCCAAAATTCCAGAATTTGTGGGTGAGAAAATTCTGCCCACAGTGCAGTATCCCAATAAACTACTATTACTTCTTTACTAGCAGCTACAGCTTTCAAATCCGCAGACAGCTTTTGGAAGTCGCCAAACCAATCCCCTGCATCTAGGGTGGCTATTGGTTTGCCAATTCCTTCGTCTCGCAAGCGGACTTTCCCAGCCACAATTAAGAATTGATAGCCACCGACATCGTTTGACCAGATTTTTTCTCCAAGACGATACTGGCGGGTTTGGCACTCATTTTCCAATCGGGATTGTTGTTCGGGAGTCAACCAGCATAGCGGCGGCTGATTCCAAGGCAAAGAAGCTAGCACTTTTAATCGTAAAGATTCATTATCTAGAATTTTTAACTCACTTGTAACTTGACTGTCAGTTTTTGAATTTTCTCTGCTAGCCATTTTTCAAACAACTCATTTTGTAGTGCTTGTTGTAGTTGAGTATCTTCTAAAGACGCTGGTAGAAATTGTTCTACTCGAAACAAACCATAAGGTCCTTCTCCTTGGGGAGAGTCTTTGCTAACGATTTCTATTGGTCCGATCAATTGTCCAGGACTGGCCACATCAATAGCTGCCCGTAATATATCCGGCATACTACCTCGGCTGACGATTCCCATCATGCCATTCACAATTCGGTCATCTGAAAGGGAATACTCTTTAGCTAGTTGCTCAAAACTACCTCCTTCTTCTATTTGGGTTTGGAGTTCGTCTGCTAATTCTCGATTATCAACAACAATCCGGGAAAGTACCACCCGATCCAAGAAAATTTTGCGTTCAATAAAATATTCTGGAAGTTTTGTTTCCGTGACTACAGCTTTTAATTTTTCTAACTTATAACCAAAAGTGACCGATGTGTGAAAGGTAGTGTAATCTGTGTTATTTGTCTTTAACCATTCTTGAAAACTTTGAGGGTCAGTAAGTTGATTTTTCAGCCGAAAGTCAATAATTGACTGTTCAGTTATTGCACTGCCAATTTCAATATCATCTCGTGTTCTGATTTCTTCTTCAATCACGTACTGCTTGAGAATATCCCCAATGAACTGTCCTAATTTTCCAGAGGCTTGCAGGTACTTTACTGCTTGCTCTATAGAAATTATTTGGTCATTAATTGTTAAAAATGATAAAGATTCCATGAACTAATTGTGTGAAAATGGTTAAACATCTTATAGTACTTTTAACTTAAATCATATAGAAATCATCTAGTGATTAATGGATAAATACGATAAAGATTCCATGAACTAATTACATCTAAATGGTCAAAAAATTATATAGTTAGTAAATAAAATAATTTGCCACGATTACTTTTACAGTCTAGTGGGAACAAAATCAGGATTGAAAATATTAGTGGTGGCGCAGTAGCAAGGCAAATCAGTTATTTTCTACCAATGTCCAATGCCCCACCTAAACAGAGTAATTGTTTATTCTCTGTCTCATTAAATGAAAGTTATCCATGTCCAAGCAAGTAGCACAGATGCGATCGCACCGATTAATGTATTAAAAATATTTACTACTTCATTGGTCAGCCAGGTATACTTAGATTGCAGTGTTGCACCAATCACACTTTCTAAGTTGGTGGCAATAAATGCTGCTAGCACACACCAAGCTACTCCCAATAGATCGATTAAGCCAACTCCCCAACCCACAAATGCGATCGCTACAGAAGCCACAATCCCAGCTAAAGTTCCCTCCAAGCTTACCGCTCCTTCTGTACCGCGAGGTACTGGTTGGAATGTAGTAATTAAAAAGGTGCTTTTACCATAAGCTTTACCAACTTCACTAGCAGTGGTATCAGCTAGCTTTGTGCTGAAACTCGCTACATAGGCTAACAATAATAGCGACAGGGGATTGGGAATTAGCAACTGGGAAGTAGGTACGAGGAATCCCGAATTTATTATTCCTACTCCCAAGGCACACAGCGCCCCAGTCAAAGCTGAACCCCAAACATTTTCTGGGCCTCGTGCCCCAGAACGCTTTTCAGCAATTCCTTCTGCCTCTTTTTGCGCCATACCGATGCGGGTAACGCCAGAACCAACCAAAAAATAGAACATTACTACTGCATATCCTTGCCAGCCTAATGTTACCCAAATTAAGATGGCCAATAACCAGGCGTGGAATAATCCAGCAGGGGTAAGTAGCTTTTTCGGAGCAATCCAAGCTAAACCCAATAAAATTGTGTTTAATACTACTGCTACTAACCAGGGATTTATAGAATCAATTGAGGATGACATCAGCAATTAATCATGAGTAATTTTGTCTGAATATCAACAGAATAACCAATTTGTGATGCTTAGTGCTTTATTTTTGAAACCTCTCTAGGTAAAGTAATATGTTTGTATTGTTAACTAAATTGCCTAGACATAGCTCTCAAAGCAGAGTGTCAAACTATCAATCATGTCTTATACATACACTATTGCTATATTGACTAAAGAACGTGCATTAAACAAAATGCAAAACTTCTTTTGAGTTAGGTAAACTCTTTTTTGTAACCGCAGAGTACAGTGGCTGAAGTATTACTCAGTCCACAATCTTAGTCATAAGCATAAAGAATATAATTTAATGTCAATAAAAACTGTGTTCAAGTTAACCACAATCAAAACTTAATAGCATAAATTATAGATGACATCAACTACTAGTCTTTTTCACACAAGCTATGAGCCAAACTTTATTCCATTTAGCTTTCCCTGTAAATGACATTGCTCAAACAAAACTATATTATGTAGATGGTTTGGGTTGTATTCCTGGTCGTGAAAATCACCATGCCCTGATTCTTAATCTCTACGGTCATCAATTAGTGGCTCATTTTACAAAAGAACCTTTGACACCGCAACGAACCATTTATCCCAGACACTTTGGGCTAATTTTTACCGAAGAACGTGACTGGCAAGACTTACTAAAAAGGGCACAACAACAACAGCTACTTTTTCGCGAATCAACCAAAAATCGCTTTGTTGGTTCTCCTCTTGAGCATCGTACTTTCTTTTTAGAAGATCCTTTTTATAACCTCATGGAGTTCAAGTATTATCGTCACCCAGAGGCAATTTTTGGAAGTTACGAGTATACACAAATTGGGGATAGGACTTAAGAAATTCGTAATTCGTAATTCGTAATTTGTAATTAAAGATGAATAAATCAAGCGTAGCAAGCATTCTGGCTACTGACTGGATTTTAGATTCAGCAAAGGTAGCTTAATAGGCTTTGCTAAAGCTGCTGTGACTACCGCTAAACTCCTGGAGTCTGTCAGCATCCAAGGGTGTAGAGTCACTGGTACTATTACTTGGCTTCCTACGGGCATTTGTGAACTATTTGCTGGCACAATCATTAAATCATAAGGTGTCCAGATAGACGTAAAATCTAACTGTCCCAACATTAGAACATCAGAATTTAAATCTTTGAGAAAAATGCTGTCGGGGCGCATTTGTAGGCAACCAGGACGCCGGGAACCATAAGCCACAACAGTTCCACGATGGGGGGAAGAGATGGTAATAAATCGCTGCACGCGGTTAATTCCTCCCAATCGTTGAACATAGTAACGACTGACAATTCCTCCCATGCTAAAGCCGATTAAATCTAGGTATTGTTCTGGTGCAAAGGTCGCTGTAACATAATCGGCTACTTGTTTTGCCAATTTATCAAGACCCACATCACCATTATTAGGAACTAGATTCAGGCTATATACAGACCAACCCTGTTGTATAAGGTATGCCCTCATTTTATGAAAAACTGCTTCTGTGTCGTCAATGCCGTGTATTAACAAAACGGGATTGCGTTGTTGATTTTCAATGTTCATTTACAAAATCTAACTGAATTAAAGGATTTATTTCACTTTTGTAGATACATACTGCTCTACGAACTGAAGCTATTGCTTTTCGCATTCTTTAAAAAATACTGTTGCAAATAAAACTGAAATGCTTTCAAAAATAATCTGTATAAAGTTTTACAAATTAATTTAGCCATCTGCCATTTGGCTATGACACTCTTTTCACTGGTTGAGAGTAAACTGCCTGTCTAACTTCAATTGGGTATTTAGCAAACAAAGAAATGTTAATTATTGTAAAGCTTGCTTTCAGAATCTTGCTCTTAGCTACAGTAAAATTTAATAATTAGTTTTCGGTGTGTACAGGTTGCAAATGCTTGTAATAGAACATTTGTCCTGTGGTTTTATTACAATGTTAATTAAGCACAAGGCTATAAGGGTTGTCACCAGGGTGAGGTGACACCAATTAGATAATGTAACATTCTGTCGTAATTTTTAACAATTACGGTCGAGTTCAAAATATAAAAGGTAGAAGGCAGGAGTAATTGTAATGGATTTTATCAAAAAGTTAATTTCGGGTATTCAGGGTTTCCTTGGCGGTATTCTAGGTTTCATTACCGGATTGTTGCCAGGGAAGAAAAGCAATGGCTACTTCTTAGAATTGGACGAAGCCAAAGAAGCCGCCAAAGAAGCTGCTCAAGAGGTAGCATCGAACGCGAAGAAAGTAGCAGATACAGTTACATCGACAGTTGCATCGAATGCGAAGAAAGTAGTAGAGACAATTTCATCAGAAGCACCAACTGCATCTAAGCCAGATTCGTCGAATGGAACAAAAACCGCCGCGACTAAAGCTAAAACTAAGGAAAAATCTGCTAAAAATCCCAAACCAGCGGACGTTCAACTAGTCCAGACTGCTGAAGGTGTTAAAGTTGAACCGGGCAAAAAAGAAAAAGCCGCAGCAGCCAAAGTACTTAAAGAGCAGCCAACTGAAACAACCTTTGCACCAAAATATCTTGCTCCTTCGGCTACTAGCTCTAATGGTCGTCGTCGTCCAGGAGCGAATATGAGTGCTTATCTAGAGATGGCACGTCAAATTAAAGTACCTAAATAATTCCTAGAGACCGTAAATTTACGGTCTCTAGAGATCAAACGTGAAGATGCAAGGTTAAGATAACTTCGTCAATTGTAGATAGGGTAACTCTTTAAAGTAAGAGCGATCGCTTAATTTTCTCTACTACAATTGCATCTTTTAGGTCGAGGTTTGCTCATCCAAAACTACCCGTTCTACCTGACCTTTGTTGACGGTGAACTCAAAGACTATTTTACCACTACGTTTCAAAACTCACCATTTGAATCCTTACAGTATTTGATTCGAGCGTGTCCCCATAACTGCGCTACAGCAAGAGATTTCCTGGTTGTAAGTGCTATTGTACCTTTGCTAAAATCTCATTTTCGTTGCCGATGTAGCCATCAGTTAAAAGTACAACGCACAAATTATTTAACAAACACCAGTCCACTATATAAATGGAAAGTTGAATCCCAATTAGTCTGTTCTCTGCGAAACAGATCGATGTGAGACTTGATTTGACTCAAAATTTCGGTTTTATATAATGTTGTATCTGCAAAAGATGTGAAATCTGACCAGATTTTGACTTGAGGAAGTTGCCGGTCAATCCAACTTGATAAACTATTCCAATTAATTCTGATTGTATTTTGGCTAACTTGGGGAATAATTTCTAAACCTTGCTGAAATTCATAGCCATTATCATAAAGTCGGAGAATGCAGCGTCTACCGGGTATGTGTAAATCACAAAACTGGGCATAGTCTTGTGTTTGAGTTTTCCATTCCAGTTTACGGCGGGGATTAACATCTACAACTTGTTCAAAAATGGGCAAAAGTCCTACTACTCTTGCTGTAACTTCTGACCAATCAAAGGTGAGAGAACCGAGTTGATTTACCTCGTTACGACAAATAACAGTAGCTTGTGGGGTAGATGCTTGAAAATGTTTGACTTGATAAACTTGAATTTGCTGAATTTGCGCTATTGTTGCCCAAAAGCAAGGAATACCAGCCTGCTGTAGCTGTTTGCCATAAAATTTTAGTTCTCCCACTTGGCCAGTCCGATACAACTTCCAGCCACGACTTGGCAGTACCAGTCGTGCAGTGTAGGGGTCTAACTGCATAATTTGGGCGAATTTTCGAGACGCTTTTGTTTTCAGTTCGTTACTGAGTGGCTCTAAGACTAGTACGCCAAGTTCGGTGTTATTCAGTTCAGATTTTGCTTGGGAAATAGCTCTTTGTCTTTCTTCTAACTCAATTTCTTGTAACCGTCGCAAACCTTGGCGTGCGAGGGTGACTATTTTGACATGCCTTGTACCTCGCAGCAGTTGCCGATAAATTTTTTCTGCATCTTGATGCTTTTCAGTTACTTCATGTAGCCGACCGAGATAATATTGTACCCAAGGATTTTCAGGTGATTCTTTTTGCAGCTGTTTGAGTAATTTAGCTGCTGTTTGATAGTCTTTATGCTCAAAAGCGATCGCAACTTGCTCAATCATCACTTATTTTAAAAAATATGTGTTGGAGTGATGTCTCGCGCAAAAGTAATTTTGCGTGAGCTATAAATCATTTATACTTCACAAGTTGCGGTAATTAAGGATAATGCTACTACTGGGGCTGTAACTGCTCTCAGGATGCGGCGACCAAGGGAAACAGGTTTAAATCCAGCTGACTTGGCATTTTCAATTTCTTCTGTTGTCCATCCCCCTTCTGGCCCAGTAGCAATGACAATTGTTTTTTGTCCTGTGTCATTTGTCATTTGTCCTTGGTGTTGTAAGCAATCTTTTAAATGGGGAAATTCACCACGCGCTACACAGATATATTGCTGGCTGTTTGCAAATGACAAACCTGTATTAAAAGCAACAGGCTCTAAAATTGTTGGCACGAATGAGCGCTCTGATTGCTCGGCGGCTTCGGCTGCTATGCGCCGCCAGCGTTCAAGCTTTTGAGGACTAGGATGAAGTAAAGTGCGATCGCTCAATACTGGTGCAATACAAGCTACTCCCAACTCTGTACAACACCGCACCACTTCATCAAATCCATTACCTTTGGGCAACGCCACCATCAGCGTAATCGATACAGGTAATTCTGTTTTTACCAAAAGCGATTCTAAAATCTGTGCTTGTTCCCCTGCTAGCTGCGCTAACCACCATTTTCCCTTACCATCCATTGCAATAAAGCGATCGCCTTCACGCAATCGCAACACACGCCCCAAATAATGTTGTTGTTCTTTGGTGAGCAAAATTTGCCCTTGTTGGAGTTGGGAGGGGGTGATCGCAATTCTTTGCAGTTGAGACATAGGATTTTGGAATTTCAAGAATATCAAACTATGAATGGACACAGATAAATCTATCTGTATCCATTTATGGTTTAATTATTTATTCAGCTTACGAAAGATTCTGGAAGTAAGCCTCTAGCGCTTCAGTCACTAACTGAGTCATCGGCTTACCTTGACTTTCTGCTACTTCCTTCAACTTGCTATAAATCTCTTCTTTCAAATTGACCCGATGGCGCGATTTATTTGCACCATCGGCTGTTTGGGGTTCGTATGTAGCAGCAAATTCGCGGATGGCATCAAAACCAATGCGATCGCAAAAATCACCAAACTTTTCCTTCGATTTCCGAGATTTCTTAAAGTAAACAAAAATCGGTTCTAAAAAGGTTTCCAAGTCATTATGGTGCAGCTTTTCTATGTAAGGTTGTGCCAGTCGAGTCTGATTTGCCGAACCCCCTAACCATAATTGGTAAGATTCTGGAGCGCTACCAACAAAGCCCAATTCTGCCAGGTACGGACGAGCGCAACCGTTGGGGCATCCTGTCATCCTTACCACAAAATGCTCTTTTTGTAAACCAACTTTATCTAACAAGGCGCGAACTCTTTCCAAAATACCCGGTATTGCGCGTTCTGATTCCGTGACTGCCAAACCGCAAGTGGGCAAAGCCGGACAAGCCATTGCATACCGTACTAAAGGTTCGATTTTGCTAGGGTCATCTCCGACACCGTGACGGCTGAGAATGTCTTGAATAGCTTCCTTGTTATCTGGTTCGATATCGTAAAAAATCAGGTTGTGGTTGGCTGTCAGGCGGATGGGTAAGTTGAACTGCTCAACAATTTCCCGCAAGGCGGTTTTCAGTTGAAACGAACCTTCGTCCTTAATTCGACCATTGTCAATGGAAATTCCTAAGAATAGCTTGCCATCACCTTGTTCATTCCAGCCGAGGAAATCGTGATATTTAAAATCTGGCAGTGGTTTAAAAGCTTCGACTGCTTTACCAAAATATTCTTCGACTTGGGTGCGGAATTTATCTACACCCCAATCGTTGATTAAATATTTTAATCTGGCGTGACGACGATCGGTGCGATCGCCATAATCTCTCTGGGTAGCAACAATCGCTTTCACAATGTCGTAAACGTCATCCTTAGCCACATAACCGATGGGGTCTGCTAACCTAGCGAAAGTTTCTTCTTTACCGTGGGTTCTACCTAAACCACCACCAGCAAAAATATTAAATCCTTCTAATTGTTTCTTTTTATTAGTAATTACTACCAACGTCAGGTCTTGAGAATACAAATCCACCGAATTATCCCCTGGCACCGTCACGCAAATTTTGAACTTGCGGGGCATATAGTGATTGCCATAAATCGGTTCTTCGCTGTCATGAATAATTGTGCCATTACCATTACGTTGTCGCGCTGCCTTCACCTCTGGGTCTTCTTCAGCACTAATTGCTTTTTCCCCATCCAACCAAATTTCGTAATAAGCACCTGTCTGTGCTGAGAGCAAGTCAGCAATATTTTGGGCATACTCCCAAGCATACTGATACTCTGGGCGATTCTTAAAAGGGGCTGGTGGTGCCATCACGTTGCGGTTGATGTCGCCGCAAGCTCCCAAAGTCGTACCCAGGTTCTTGACAATGGTGGCGATCGCTGATTTAAGATTCTTCTTTAAAATTCCGTGCATTTGGAAACCTTGACGGGTAGTTACTCGTAAGGTGTGGTTGCCATACTCATCAGCTAATTTATCTAAAGCTAGATACAGCTGCTGCGGTACCAAACCACCCGGATTTTTTGTCCGCAGCATAAACTGGTAATCTTTTTCCTGTCCCTTAGCACGGTTGTCACGGTTATCCTGCTGGTAAGAACCATGATACTTCAAAAGCTGCACCGCATTTTCAGTAAAATGGGTAGTGTCTTCAAGGATCTCAGTTGCTACAGGTTCACGTAAAAAATTACTATTTTCCTTGATTCCTTCGAGTTTGGAAGGCTTACGGCTAGCGATGGGGGAAGGAGCAGATTTAACCATTAGACTTATATAGTGTTCTCAATAAAGCATTAGTAGACGCCGAATCAGCACCCTTAGGCTACTTCATCCCCGGTAATCCGGCCGGAATAATGAGGAATATTTTAATTTTAGCACGGCAAAAGCTGGCTTTGTCAGTGATGTAATACTTAGCAAAACCAGCTTTTGAGAATAGTGAGTTTTAAGTGCTGAGTCCTGAGTACTAAGTAAAGTATAAACTGACTGAGGACTCAATAATTTTTTATTTGAAGCGATAACCAATACCACCATTGATGCTAACAGCAGAAGCATCACTATTTTGGTACGCCCCAAGTCCGACTTTGGCATTAGTATAGACAAGGAAGTTGTTAGCAACTTCCGATTCAACACCAGCACCTAACACTACTGAATCTTTATTACCTATAGGAGTTGGTGAACCATCTTTTTCTACAAAAGAATAACCACCAGTTAAATAGGCATTAGTTTTATTAGCAATAGGCACATCCACAGAAAGTTCTGGGATGATGGCACTTGTTTTATCACTCCAAAGGACATTTCCGCGTGCAGAAAATGGTGTATTTCCTAATTTCGCGCGACCTGTGACATTACCACCAAATGTGGCATTATCATTAACACCTTGTCCGCCACTGGTAACGCCAGCTGCAACACCAGCACCAATATAACTAGCATCAGTACCCTTTTTTGTTTCAGCAGAAGCTTGACCAGATGATAAAATAAAAGGAGCAACTATTAAACAAGACAATGTAGAAATTGTCACGAAAGACTTGAGTAAGCGTTTCATAATTTTTACCAGTTTTTGTATTTTTTACTTGTATATTCCAGGTCGAAAATAAAGTGAGAATGTTCCAAATATTTTCCAGATTTTATTAAATGAATCTTACTATTGATGCATAAAACTTAAATATAAACTATCCCTAAAAATAATAAATAAGCTGGTATAATTACTTTCAAGGTCTTTTCATCCAGGTTATTTGTTCCCAAAATAGACGCTTTAAAAAGTGGCACAATCTTTGGAACCAAAACTAAGTCAGGATATGGTAAATAAAATACCCGATTAATAATTTTTGCCGAGCTTTTCACAGATGATGAAAAAGTAGGCTGTAGCATCTGTTGCAACAAGCTATAGAAGGAATCTATAAAGTTAATTTTGAGCAATTCTTGTGGAGATTGAATAATGCTAACCGCTGCAAAAACGTTATCTGGTTTGATGGGTTTGTGTGTCGGTGATGCGTTGGGTGTGCCAGTGGAGTTTACTAGCCGTGCTGAACGAGTAAAATCTCCAGTGACAAAGATGTTGGGTTATGGCACATGGAATCAACCACCAGGAACTTGGTCAGATGATAGTTCCTTAAGCTTTTGCTTGGCAGAATGCCTTTGTAGGGGGTATTCGTTGGATGCTATAGCTAATTCCTTCTGGCGCTGGTACAAGGAAGCTTACTGGACTCCCCGTGGCGATGTCTTTGACATTGGTCAAACTACTCATACAGCAATTATGCGCCTGAAACAGGGAGTTGTTCCCCATCAGGCTGGCGGTAAGGTTGAAAATAGTAATGGCAATGGTTCTTTAATGAGAATCTTGCCGATGGCTTATTGTCACAGAAACTTAACTTTGGGGGAATTGCTGGCGCGGGTACATGATGTTTCGGCAATTACTCATGCTCATGCGCGATCGCAAATGGCCTGTGGCATTTATATTAGTATTGCAGTGGCGCTCTTAGAAGGGGCTGACCCACAAACAGCTTATCTACAAGCATTACAAGATATCCAAACAATTTATTCTGTGCGGGAATTTTTGTTAGAGAAGCCGCATTTTGGTAGAGTTTTGAGTGGTGAGATTGCCAAGATACCAGTAGAAGAAATTAATTCTGGTGGCTATGTAATTGACACCTTGGAATCGTCCCTGTGGTGTTTATTAAATAGCTCGTCTTATTCTGAGGCAGTATTGAAAGCTATCAATTTAGGCGGAGATACCGATACTACCGCCGCTGTCACTGGTGGGTTAGCAGGAATTTACTATGGCGTGGAAAATATTCCTAAACAATGGATGAACCAAATTGCTCGTAGACAGGACATTATCTACTTGGCAGAGCGTTTTACAAAAGCTGTTTACAGCTAGTCCCGATTTTATCAAAAATCCAAGTGCTTAATATGCTAGTGCTAAACCATCAGAACGAGATTCCGAAGCAGCAACTAACACTCCATTATGTCTCAGAATCATTTGACCTTTACCAAACATTATTTCAGAAGCAATTTCTGGATTATGACCTCGCTTTTTTAAGCCTGCAATAATTTCAGAACTTACACCCTTTTCTAAAAGGATCTTATTGCCTTCTAAAAATCGCCATCTCGGTGCATCTAAAGCAGCTTGAGGATTCATTTGATAGTCAGATAAATTAACTACCATTTGTAAGTGTCCTTGTGGTTGCATTGGTGCACCCATAACCCCAAAAGGGCCTAAAGGTTGATTGTCTTTAGTCAGAAAACCGGGGATAATAGTATGAAATGGAAGTTTTTGTGGTGCAATTTGATTAGGATGTCCCTCTTGTAGAGTAAATCCTGCGGCTCGACATTGTAAAGAAATTCCAGTTTCAGGTATTAAAATACCGCTACCAAATCCTTCATAGTTAGATTGAATGAAGGATACCATTAAATCTGGGTCGGCAGTACATAAATAAACAGTTCCTCCTTGAGTTAATCCTGTATTAGCTAGAGTAATTGCTGTATCTTCAATTAAGGATTGACGCTGTTTAGCATAATTTTTATCTAGTAGCTGATTAACAGAAACCTTCATCAAATCAGGATCGCAAACATGAGAATAAACATCAGCGAAAGCAAGTTTCATCGCTTCAATTTGATAGTGGAAACTTTCAGTTGAATCACGAGCATATTTTTCGAGTTTCAAGCCTTCTAAAATATTCAGTGCCATCAATGCAGCAATTCCTTGTCCATTGGGAGGGATTTCCCACACTTGTAATTGCTTGTATTGAGTTGAGATTGGATCGCACCAAATGGGTTGATGATTGGCTAGATCAGTTTTTGTTAAATATCCTCCTGTATCAGCAGAAAAATTAGCGATCGCCGCCGCTAATTTTCCTCGATAAAAGCTTTCTCCACCACTTTTAGCAATTTCTTTTAAAGTTTCTGCAAACCATAAACTTCCCCATACTTCTCCTGTTTGGGGAGCGCGATCATTAGGAAAAAATGCTTGTTTGAACGGCTGAAATTCTGGAGAAGTTAGAGACAAATAAATATTTTCTTGACGTTGCCAATATTGTGCAGTTATGGGAGACAAAGGAAACCCTTGTTCTGCATAACGGATTGCTGGAACAAATAGTTGTTCAAACGGTAATTTTCCCCAGCGATTCCATAAGTGATACCAAGCAGAAACTGCTCCCGGAACAGTTACAGATAACCATCCTAATTGAGGAATTTTTTCCATACCTAAGTATGATTTTAAATTTAGCTGTTGAGGACTTCTTCCAGAAGCATTAAGACCATGTAATTTCCCATCCCAAACAATTGCAAACGCATCTGAGCCAATTCCATTTGATGTCGGTTCAACAACGGTTAAAGCAATCGCAGTCGCAACGGCAGCATCAACTGCATTTCCTCCTGCTAAAAACATTTCTATTCCTGCTAGGGTTGCTAAATGTTGACTAGTAGCAACAGCATATTTTTTGCCTAAAATAACTCGACGATGGGAATGGTAAGGATAATGATTGAGATTGAACTCCATAAAATGGCTCTATAGTAATATTTTTTTGCTAGCTGATTATTGCAGACTTACACGGGTGGTCGCCGGTATCTCTACGGCCACCCCTAAATTTATACAAATATTTACACAGATAAAATCTTAAAAAAATATCTGGTGTATTTGGGTACAATTACTAAATTGTTACTCATTTATATTAGTAAATATATTGGTATAAATAAAAATAATTATCAAAACTGGCAGCAGTGGATAAACTAACTACTGATGATTATCCCAAGAGTTTACGTACATTGTGTTTCCACAGATTACAAATCTTAGATTTTAGTTTTTGTCTCAATTCAATATAAAATCTAAAACTTAAAATACTTAATCAACATGGCAGACCTAACTCCCAATTCTAGTTTTAGTTTGACACTGCGCTTGCAGATTCCCAATCGTGTAGGGATGTTGGCATCGGTAACACAGGCGATCGCCACCACTGGTGGTAATCTCGGTCAAATTGATTTAATCGAGCAAACTCGCAAAGAATCCACCCGCGATCTGACTGTGGATGCTGCTAGTACTGAACACGCTGAAACCATTGTGCAAGCAGTGAAAGCATTGCCAGACATCAAGTTACTCAGTGTCTACGATCGCACCTTTAATTTGCATCGCGGTGGCAAAATCAGTATTAGCAGTAGAATTCCCCTGAAGAGTGTGTCTGATTTAGCAATGGCTTACACGCCTGGAGTCGGTCGAATTTGTACAGCGATCGCTCAAGATCCAGAAGAAGTTTACAACTTAACCATTAAACAAAACACTGTTGCCATTGTTACCGATGGTAGCGCCGTTTTGGGTTTGGGAAATCTCGGCCCAGCAGCAGCCTTACCAGTCATGGAAGGCAAAGCAATGCTATTTAAGGAATTTGCAGGGCTGGATGCTTTTCCCATTTGTCTCGCCACCCAAGATACAGAAGAAATTATCCAAGCAGTTAAGAATATCGCTCCGGTATTTGGGGGCGTGAATTTAGAGGATATTGCTGCACCTCGCTGCTTTGAGATTGAAAAAAGATTACGCCAAGAATTAGATATCCCCGTTTTTCACGATGACCAGCATGGTACAGCAATTGTCACCTTGGCAGCGTTATTTAATTCCCTGAAACTGGTACATAAATCAATGGCGGAAATCCGCATTGTGATTAATGGTGCTGGGGCGGCTGGAGTAGCGATCGCTCGGTTACTCCGTAAAGCTGGGGCAGAAAAAATCTGGATGTGCGATTCTAAAGGAATTATCTCTATCAGTCGCACCGATTTAACACAGGAAAAACTCGAATTTGCTGTGAAAGCTCAGGGTACGTTAGCGGGTGCAATGCAAGGAGCAGATGTATTTATTGGTGTCAGCGCACCGGGAGTTTTGACACCAGAAATGGTGCATTCGATGGCGAAAGATCCAATTGTTTTTGCAATGGCAAATCCGATTCCAGAGATTCAGCCAGAATTAATCAGTAAAGATGTGGCTGTGATCGCGACCGGTCGCAGTGATTACCCAAATCAAATCAATAATGTACTCGCTTTTCCTGGAGTATTTCGTGGTGCTTTAGATTGTCGGGCACAGACAATTACCATCAGAATGTATCTAGAAGCCGCAAGTGCGATCGCCTCTTTAGTCAAGCCTTCAGACTTGAATCGGGAACATATTATTCCTTCGGTTTTTGATGAGCGCGTCGTCACTGCTGTTGCTGCGGCTGTGCAACGTGCAGCGCGTGAAGAAGGTATCGCTCGATATTAATTACAGCTATTTTCAGGTAAATAGACCACGCGGTAGGGGCGCAAGGTCTTGCGCCCCTACAACAGGTGTGGTTCAAATACATGAAAACTGCTGTAACTACCGTCCCTGAGCTTTTAGGCTGCAATCAATTTGCGCTATGAACTGATGTTAAACAGATGAGAATTTATGCATGATTGGTGATTAGATGAGTTGGGGCTACCAATTTAGGAGCAAAGTAACACATCTAAAACACCGTCACTTTGTCAACTGTTTGCAATGAAGTATCAAGTTGGGGACGAGTTTTTACAAGAACTACCACTGATTTTAGGGGGGCCAATCCTCAAACATACTGAGCCGGAGTCAGTGACAGTATGGGTAGCACTGAAACAGTCTTGTCACGTAGAACTTAAAGTTTATGACACAACAAATGATGGTGAAGCACTAGGAAATTGTTTGTTGGAGGGAGAACGCTCTACCGTAGCTCTGGGTAAGTATCTTCATGTAGTTTCCATTACGGTTCGGTCTAAAGTTGAACATCGTCTTACTGGAGGTCGCATCTATGCATACGACCTCCAGTTTATTGTTGCTGACCAAACCACGCAAATGCAACAAGCATTATGTTCAAACTCCTCTCCTCCAGTCAGCATCAGCTACTTCGATCATCAAAAACCAACTTTTGCTCTGCCGCCAAAGCATTTTCAAGATTTGCAAATTGTCCATGCTTCCTGCCGTAAACCTCATGGTCATGGGTTTGATGCACTGCCAATTCTCGATAGTATAATTCAGGCGTCAGCAAATCAACCCCAACACCGTCCTCATCAGCTGTTCCTTACCGGAGATCAAATTTATGGAGATGATGTAGCAGATCCGTCGTTGTGGGTTGCCACTACTCTTGGTGATGCCCTTTTGGGTTGGGAAGAACAACTGCCGGTGAATGGAGTTTACTGCACTCCCCAACAACTACCCCCTGGAGAACGGGCCGATGTGGCGACAAATCAAGCTGGCTTGACCGCAGGATTACATAATGCTGAGAAAGTCAACAGTCATCTTTTCAGTCTAGGCGAATATTACGCTACTTATTTACTAGCTTGGTCGCCAGTGTGCTGGCCGACAGCATTTCCCCAAGGACATCAAGTAAGGCGCGATCGCCATGCTATCAAGAAGTGGAACCGAGAAGTCCAGCATTTGCGCCAATTCATCTACACGCTTTGGAAAGTGCGCCGCGCCCTTGCGAATATCCCCATGTACAGCATCTTTGATGACCATGATGTTAGTGATGACTGGAATTTGAACCAAGCTTGGTGTTTGCGAGTACTGGGGCATCCTCTAGGGCGAAGAATAGTCCAAAATGCATTGTTAGCTTATACGGTATTTCAGGGTTGGGGCAATACACCAGAGCAATTTACAAAAGGAAAAGCAGGTGAAAAGCTGTTGGCGGCTGCACAAATTTGGTCTGCTTCTCAAGGTACGGATGCAAAGGCTGATGAAGCGATCGCTCGTTATCTAGGAATGCCAGCCAGCGATCCCCATACAGACTTACCTATTTTAGTCCGAGACGGTTCAGTATTCATTCTGGATCGACATCCTGAAGCACTGACTTGGAACTATATAGTGCGCAGCGATTGCCATGAAGTAATTGTGCTGGATACGCGGACTTGGCGGGGTTATCCAGCCGATCAAAAACCAATTGCACCACCAATGCTGTTGTGTTCAAAAGCCTTTGAGCAACAACTACTTTTACCTTTACAACAAGTAACTGAACAGACTCAGATTCAAACTACATTTGTGATTGCGCCCACGAATGTATTTGGATTACAAGTGATTGATTGGATTCATCATTGGCACTTACAACAAGAAAAAGTGTTTTCAACCGATGTTGGAGATGCCTGGAACATTAATGTTGAAGCCCTAGCGAAATTTTTAACTACTTTATTTGAGGTACGTCAACAAGTCATTATTCTATCAGGAGATATCCATTACAGTTCTGTTGCTCACTTATCTTATGCACGCACCCATTCCAAATTACAGTCTGTCTTGGTACAATTAACCGCTAGTGCCTTGAAGAATGAAGAGATTTTGACGCGGCTGATTCATACACGATTGAAAGATTGGCTGCTACCAGAAAAGGTGCGACATTGGATAGGCTGGATCGAGCCACCCAATATGGTAGAAATTTCCGAGAAACAATTACAGCATAATCGCCAGCTGCTGACTAACTCGGAATGGCATTGTGTACTGGAGTGGATACCTCGAAACAGTGTTCAGACTTCTATCTACACAGCAGATATTTTATCGTTAAAAGCTCCCTGGAAGCGAACCGAAAATGCTAAATGGAAATGGTTGCAACCCCTGATATTTTGGAAATCTTGTTGGTTTCAGGACGGGCGAGAAGTAGTGGGATTGAATAATTTAGCTGTGGTTCACTTTGAATTTGCAGATGGAAGTAGTTCTGGCAAAGTTATGCAAGATTTGTACTGGTTTTCTTCTTGGCATCCAACCCAAATTGTTTACAGCCGTTTTGAGAGCCAGTTAACACCCAATCAGTCTTTATTATGATGATCGGCTTTGCTATGTGAATGGAAATTTTAGTTGTATATGTGGGCACTTTAGATTTAAAAAACATATTGAAGAGTGATTCCTATGTCTACGACCCCAATTAATGCAACATTGGCACAAACAGAGAGAGATGCTGTGTTGCAAGCGATTAGCACGATTAAAGAAAAGTTACCATTTTTAGTTGACAGGACTTACGCAACTGTCACAAGCGACGGTGCGGCTGCGCCGTACCGAGCGCCAAACAACTAGACAATAAACATGGGAACATTCGGGCATTTTA
>NZ_JBALDC010000019.1:0-42166 GCF_036917575.1 Nostoc sp.
CTTGTTTTTCCGGGTTCATGCTTTAGACGGACGGCTTGTGTATTCTCATACATTCTCCCAGAAAAGGTATATCCGCCAAAGTGGGATGCTCCCGATCGCAAATGGGCTAAAAGGTTGTTCCAACAATACAGGTGTAACATCATCAACTGGGTATGATGCATAACCAGCATCAACCACCTTAATAGTCTGCTGTGGTTGCACGGCTATTATTTGATGTTCTATTGATGCCTTGATAGACATCTTTGTTAGCACTTGCTGATTGCCTAGTGTTATCTGACTCAGATTGAGGCTTTCCAACTGGGAGTTGGCATTTGCGCGAGAAATTTGTATCATAGAAATGTTAGCCCTAGCTAAAAACTTAGGGTAAAAAAGCGACAAATTAAAAACAAAATTAAGTGGATTCTGCTTTTTGAGTGACTTCAGGTTTGCAGAATCACTTGGGGCATAAATAACCCTTAGTAAGCTAAAGCTTATTGGGGGTTTTGTGCCTTTAATAGATTCTACCTACAACTTTTCTGTTTGACAAGAGGATAGTTATAATAAAATAAAGAATGTCAAGGACAGTTATGATCAGATTGAAGGACATTTAAGGACAGATAAGAACAGAAAAGTTATCCTTGATTGCCTCCTAGATGAAAAATAAATATGACAGAGCTAAGATCCAGACGTGGTATTCAAGTAACTGAACAAGGGCTTCAGTTACTCCAACGAGCCAAGGTTACAAAAAAGAATGATGAAGGCAGGCTTACGACTTATTTAGATATTGCAACAAATGCCGGAGTGAGTGAGAAGACGGTTAAACGCTTTTTCGGTAGGAAAGAAAATGTTGATTGGGAATATGCCAGTGCGATCGCCAGAGCCTTAGATTTAGAACTAACAGACTTAATTGATGCAAAAGCGACGACTCCGCCACCTGAAACCGCAGCTACTTTCATTGATTGGCGTGAAGTCTGTAAAACCATGCTAGAACCGCAGCGACGGACAACCAGCAATTTCATCATGCAAGATGAATCTGCCAGAAAAGACAAAGAACAAATTTATGTCCCTCTGGCATTGGTACAACGCACAAAAACAGATAAACGCGGCAAGGGTAACTTTTCCCCAGATGTGGGAACACGTCTTTATGAACCGCAGTATGAAACGCAGCAGCGATTTGAGCATGAAGCTTTCTTAAGTCAAATTCTAGAACATGGCGAAGGTAAAACCAAAGGACAGCAGATAGCTGTGATTGGAGAACCGGGTGCAGGAAAAACAACACTGCTGCAAACTATAGCTTTTTGGGTGTTAGAGAAAGACTTAGGTTTACCAGTCTGGATTTCTCTGGCAGACTTGGGGCGAAATGGTACTTTGACAGATATTCAAACATATATATTTAATGGTTGGCTAGAGCAAGCAATTCCTGCAACACAATTAACTCAGGAAGTGCGGGAAGACTTTACAAACCAAACACAGCAGGGACGAGTGTGGCTGCTGTTAGATGGGGTAGATGAAATGTCTGGAGGGAAAGCATCTCACCAGCCATTAGAGGAAATTTCCCGTCAATTAACTGGATGGCTACATTCATCGCGGGTAGTGCTAACTTGTCGGCTGAATGTTTGGCAAGCGGATGTTAACGCCCTAGAAACCTTTGAAACCTATCGCTTGCTAGACTTTGACTATCCCCAACAGGTGCATCAGTTTATCGATAACTGGTTTGGCAACAGTAAAAAAGGAGAACGGTTAAAGGCAGAATTAGACTCAGCTGAACGGGTACGCCTGCAAGACTTGGTGCAAACTCCCCTGCGGTTGGCGCTGTTGTGTGGTATCTGGCAGACTGAGGAGGGGAATTTACCGGAGACAAAAGCGGGACTGTATCATCAGTGTGTGCAGCAATTCTACAGATGGAAACAAAATCGTTTCCGCACCAGCACAAAAAAACAACAGGAATTAAACAAAGCCTTGGCACGTTTAGCACTGCGGGATATCAATGAAGGCAGTTCGCGGTTCCGCTTGCGGGAAAGTTTTATCAGTCAGGAACTGGGAGATGTAGATGATGAGACTTCACTGTTTTACAAAGCTTGGCAACTCGGCTGGCTGAATCATGTAGGAATTACGGCTGAATCTCCTAGCAAAGAAAAGGTTTATGCCTTCTACCATGCCACCTTTGAGGAATATTTTGCCACGTTAGCTATTGACGATTGGCACTATTTTTTGAGTCACGTTCCTAAAAACCCGCAAGAAGGAATATATCGCATATTTGAGCCGCAGTGGAAAGAGGTGATTTTACTGTGGTTGGGACGAGAAGATGTAAAAAAGCAACAGAAGGAAGATTTTATCAAAGCGTTAGTAAAATTTGAAGATGGGTGCAACAGTCAGAGTCAAATTCCTGACTGGAAAGGATTTTATGAATATCGAGCCTATTTTATAGCGGCAGCCGGAGCCGGTATTGCCGAGTTGAAAGATTGTGATTTAGCAGATGTGATCGCAAAGCAAATTGTCACATGGCGCTATGGTTATTTCAACATTGAAAAACAGAAGTGGCAGACATTTGACGAACGGATAAAAGCTGTACTGGCAGAAACGGATCGCAAAAAAGTGAGCGCGGCATTAGTGGAGTTAATTCGTGATTCTCAAAATGAATATACCCGTAGGCAAGCGGCATCAAGTTTAGGAGAAATAGCTAAAGATAATCCCAGTGCGATCGCGGCATTAGTGGAGTTAATTCGTGATTCTCAATCTGAAGAAACCCGTTGGCAAGCAGCATCAAGTTTAGGAGAAATAGCTAAAGATAATCCCACTGTGATCGCGGCATTATTGGAGTTAATTCGTGATTCTCAATCTGAAGAAACCCGTAGGCAAGCAGCATCAAGTTTAGGGAAAATAGCTAAAAATAATTCCACTGCGATCGCGGCATTAGTGGAGTTAATTCGTGATTTTCAAAATGAATCTATCCGTAGGCAAGCAGCATCAATTTTAGGAGAAATAGCTGAAAATAATCCCACTGCGATCGCGGCATTAGTAAAGTTAATTCATGATTCTCAAAATGAATCTACCCGTAGGCAAGCGGCATATAATTTAGGGAAAATAGCTAAAGATAATCCCACTACGATCGCGGCATTAGTAAAGTTAATTCATGATTCTCAAAATGAATCTACCCGTAGGCAAGCGGCATCAAGTTTAGGGAAAATAGCTAAAGATAATCCCACTGCGATCACGGCATTAGTGGAGTTAACTCGTGATTATCAATCTGAAGAAACCCGTTGGCAAGCAGCATCAAGTTTAGGAGAAATAGCTAAAGATAATCCCACTGCGATCGCGGCATTAATGGAGTTAATTCGTGATTCTCAAAATGAATCTACCCGTAGGCAAGCGGCATATAATTTAGGGAAAATAGCTGAAAATAATCCCACTGCGATCGCGGCATTAGTAAAGTTAATTCATGATTCTCAATCTGAAGAAACCTGTAGGCAAGCGGCATATAATTTAGGGGAAATAGCTGAAAATAATCCCAATGCGATCGCGGCATTAGTGGAGTTAATTCATGATTCTAAAAATGAATCTATCCGTAGGCAAGCGGCATCAAGTTTAGGTAAAATAGCTAAAAATAATCACACTGCGATCGCGGCATTAGTAAAGTTAATTCATGATTCTCAAAATGAATCTACACGTAGGCAAGCGGCATCAATTTTAGGAGAAATAGCTAAAGATAATCCCACGGCGATCGCGGCATTAGTGAAGTTAATTCGTGATTCTCAAAATGAATATACCCGTTGGCAAGCGGCATCAAATTTAGGTAAAATAGCTAAAGATAATCACACTGCGATCGCGGCATTACTGAAGTTAATTCGTGATTCTCAAAATGAATCTATCCGTAAGCAAGCGGCATCAATTTTAGGTAAAATAGCTAAAGATAATCCCACGGCGATCGCGGCATTAGTAAAGTTAATTAGTGATTATCAAAATGAATCTATCCATAGGCAAGCAGCATCAATTTTAGGAGAAATAGCTGAAAATAATCCGACTGCGCTCGCGGCATTAGTGGAGTTAATTCGTGATTCTCAATCTGAAGAAACCCGTTGGCAAGCAGCATCAAGTTTAGGAGAAATAGCTAAAGATAATCCCACTGCGCTCGCGGCATTAGTGGAGTTAATTCGTGATTCTCAAAATGAATATACCCGTAGGCAAGCAGCATCAAGTTTAGGTAAAATAGCTAAAAATAATCCGACTGCGATCGCGGCATTAGTGGAGTTAATTCGTGATTCTCAATCTCAAGAAACCCGTTGGCAAGTGGCATCAAGTTTAGGGGAAATAGCTGAAAATAATCACACTGCGATCGCGGCATTAGTAAAGTTAATTCATGATTCTCAAAATGAATCTACCCGTAGGCAAGCGGCATCAAGTTTAGGGAAAATAGCTAAAGATAATCCCACTGCGATCGCGGCATTAGTGGAGTTAACTCGTGATTATCAAAATGAATATACCCGTTGGCAAGCAGCATCAAGTTTAGGAGAAATAGCTAAAGATAATCCCACTGCGATCGCGGCATTAGTGGAGTTAATTCGTGATTATCAAAATGAATATACCCGTAGGCAAGCGGCATATAGTTTAAGGAAAATCTTAACAAAATCTGACAAGATGACGGCAGTTGTCACTGCTTTGAAAAATGACTTATCAGATGAGGCTTACGAAGTTATCTGGCACTGCACCCAAACTATGACTTATCCAGCTTTTTATCAAGCTTGGCATAGTGACTCATTCCCACTTCAAAATTAAAAAACCCAACTTACTGATGTTCATTTCATCTTTTTATTGAGTGGTATTTAAAGCTGGATTAATGAGATTAGGTAAGGAATTGAAAAAGCGATGATACCTTCTCAAATTATCTTAGAGCGGGTGCGGTCATTTTCCAGAAGTATTCCAATCAAAAATCTGAATTTCTCTAATCCAGTCTTAAGTAAAATTATTTGATAACTTTCAGTGCGTTTACAACCCCATGATCAAACCCGCCGATGTCAGCACCAAACGCTTAATCAGCCTTGCACCTGATAACCGGATAAAATGGGTAACGCAGATTCCTGATATTGTTGCTGGCGAAATTCTCAACTCAGAATTTCATTTTTAGCAAAGGGGAAGAACGAGGAAGAAAGGAAGAGTTATATTCAGGGATTGAATTGGCATTAGAAATTAAGTTTGGCAATCAAGGTTCAGAATTGATGTCGATAATCTCTCAAATTACGGATTTGCAGAAATTAAAAACAATTCAGCAGGCAATTAAAACTGTAAATACAGTCAATGAATTACAGCAAATTTTGTCAACCAACTTTACATGAAATACCAAAAACATAACCCCTCTCCGCCACCGGAAAGGGGTTAGTCACTATCGAAACTCAGCACTACATTGTACAGATGCGATTCATCGCGTCTCTATTCAGCAATCTCTAATAAGCGTCCTGCAACTCATAGAAATCAGGCGAGATATAATCCTTGCGCAAAGGCCAACCTACCCAATCTTCCGGCATCAAAAGCCGCTTGAGATTTGGGTGTCCTTCGTAGATAATGCCGAACATATCGTAAGACTCGCGCTCTTGCCAATCTGCGGTCTTCCAAATCCAGTACACAGAAGGCACTACGGGATTTTCCCGTGGTAAGAACACCTTCACTCGCACTTCTTCGGGGCGATCGCTATTATCACCCACTTTAATCAGGTGATACATACTCACTAATTCTTGTCCTGGGCCAAGGTCAATGCCACCTTGACACTGGAGATAATTAAACCCATAGGCATAAAGGGCTGTAGCAGTAGGAAGCAAGAAATCTGCCGCCACCTTAATTATCTCTACACCATTCTTGTCTGGTGCTAAAAACTCATGGTCAAAGCCATTTTCCGTCAACCACTGGGAAACTTTACCCGCTTGTACCAATGACTCTTCTTTCGTTGCTACTGGTTTAGACTCTTCTTCGTCTGCTGGTACTGGTTTAGATTCTTCAGCCACGGGTTTGTTCCTCCTTTTGTGCCTTTGCTGTCAGTAGTGCAGGTGGTATTGGCATACCAATCGCTTCCGTCAATTCCTTCGGTGGTACAGAGCGAGTTTCTGACTGCAAATACTTACCAGTTAAGATTTCCTCTACTGGCTTCAAATTATGAGTTGTGCTGTAGTAGCGGTGGGTTTGCTTAATTTTACCCCGCTCTTGCATCGATTCATTGGAGATTTTTTTCCGCAGCTTAATGATTGCGTCAATAATTGCTTCTGGACGGGGAGGACAACCAGGTAAGTACACATCCACAGGAATCAGTTTATCGACTCCGCGCACTGCTGTAGGGGAATCAACGCTGAACATCCCGCCTGTAATTGTGCAAGCTCCCATCGCAATTACATACTTCGGCTCTGGCATTTGTTCGTAAAGACGCACCAGTTGCGGAGCCATCTTCATCGTAATAGTCCCTGCCGTAATAATTAAATCGGCTTGGCGGGGGCTAGAACGGGGAATTAGCCCAAAACGGTCAAAGTCAAATCGGGAACCAATTAAAGCTGCAAACTCAATAAAGCAGCAAGCAGTACCAAATAACAACGGCCACAAACTAGAAAGCCGCGCCCAGTCATAGAGATCGTCAACCGTCGTCAAAATGACGTTTTCTGAAAGGTCTTGAGTGATTGTAGTCCGTTCAATAGGGTTGATGATTCGTTCTTTGCCCTGGGTTGTTAAGTTAGAATTCAAGACCATTCCAAAGCTCCTTTACGCCATGCGTAAACTAAAGCGACTACAAGAATTGCAATAAAGACTAGCGCTTCAATAAATGCTAATAGCCCTAAGCGGTGAAAAGCTACCGCCCAAGGATACAAGAATACAGTCTCCACATCAAAGACGACGAAGACCAGAGCAAACATGTAGTAGCGGATGTTGAACTGAATCCAGGCTCCCCCGATGGGTTCCATTCCAGATTCATAAGTGGTGCGGCGTTCTGGGGCGTAACCACTGGGTCGTAGAAGCTTGGAAGCTGAGAGCGCTAAGGCAGGTACTAGGCTACAGATGATGAAGAAGCCTAGAAGGTACTCGTAACCGCTGAGGACAAACACAATGAGTCTCTACCGCTTATGGATTATTTTAAGTAGGGAGTGGGGGGTGGGGAGTGGAGACTAGGGACTAGGGACTGGGTACTAGGTACTGGGTACTGAGAAATCCTTCTGAATCTCCAATCCCTTATCCTTAATACCAAATTCTTTATTTTTAATTCCTAGTTTCCAATCCTCAGTCCCCAATCCCTCAACTGTGTAACTTTCTTTTACATTATATCTGTTTGGCTTTTCTGAAATCTGGGAAACAGACGCACTTCAGGTATTTAATTCACTTTTGCTAGTGATAGAAAAGTCTAACAATTATGTCATAATTTTTAACGTATATTTAAGATTTCTTCTCTGCGAGGCCTTAGCCATGAGCGAACCAGCTGTTGAGACTACGGTGTTAGACCGCTACGAGTGTCGCGCCTGCGGTTATGTTTACGAACCCGAAAAGGGAGACGACAAGGATGATATTCCTTCAGGGACAACCTTTGCAGAATTGCCCATGAGTTGGCGCTGTCCAGTTTGTTCTGCTAAGAAGACCGCTTTTGCCAACATCGGCCCCGCGGGTACTGCATCCGGCTTCAAAGAAAATCTCGGTTATGGTTTAGGTGTCAACAACCTAACGCCAACCCAAAAGAATATCCTAATTTTTGGTGCTTTGGCTCTTGGTTTCTTGTTTTTTATTAGTCTCTACGGCTTACAATGACAGCCCTTAAACAATTCCAAATAACGCTCTCTAACAGAGGCTTTACACTGCGCTAACAAAATTCAAAATGAAAAAAGCAGGATTTTCCAGCATCGTAGCTGCTAAATCCGACAAAAATTTAGAAATAACTAAGAAATACTGATGGATTCAATTGTGAAAAATTGGCAACGAATATTTGCCTTGTTAATAGTAGTCGTGATGTGCATAGGTTGTAGCCAAGTCCCCTCTGTTAGCTACAATCCTTGGAAAGTCATTTCTGTGCCAACAGACTCGAATTTATTGGATATTGCTTTTACTAAAAACCTTGAGCATGGCTACTTAGTCGGTAGCAATGCCACCCTATTGGAAACAAAGGACGGAGGTAATACCTGGAAACCAATGATACTGCAACTGGAGGAGCAAAAGTATCGCTTTGACTCAGTAAGTTTTGCAGGTAAAGAAGGCTGGATTGCCGGAGAGCCTGGACTATTACTACACACTAGTGATGAAGGTGCTTCTTGGTCGCGTATTCCCCTGAGCGAAAAGCTACCAGGTAGCCCGATCGCAGTTAAGGCGCTAGCAGACAATACAGCTGAAATGGCTACTAATGTTGGAGCCATATATAAGACCACAGACGGCGGCAAAAACTGGAAAGCTCAGGTGGAATCAGCAGTGGGTGTAGTACGTAACTTAGAACGTTCTGCTGATGGTAAATATGTTGCAGTTTCGGCTAAGGGTAGTTTCTACTCAACTTGGGAACCAGGGCAAGATGCTTGGGTACCCCATAACCGCAATAGTTCTCGGCGGGTAGAAAACATGGGCTTTGGTGAAAATGGGCAATTGTGGTTGTTAGCTAGAGGAGGTCAAGTTCAGTTTAGTGACGAAACTAAACCTGATGAGTGGCAAAAGGCACAATATCCAGAGTTATCCACTAGTTGGGGTTTACTGGATTTGGCATACCGCACACCCAATGAAATTTGGGTAGGTGGCGGTAGCGGTAATTTGTTACGCAGTGCTGACGGTGGCAAAACCTGGGAAAAAGACCGTGAGGTAGAAGAAGTTGCGGCTAATTTATACAAGATTATATTCTTAGAGCCAGAGCGGGGATTTATAATTGGCGATCGCGGCGTTTTGCTCAAATATCTACCAAACCCGGAAACAACTTCCTCAGAAGCAGCTTAATGGCGACTGGGAACTAGGGACTAGGGACTGGGGACTGGGGACTGGGGCGTTTATTTCAAAATACTCGTTTTACCCATAACTTTTTAAATTCCCTTAAACCCCGCGATAAATTAGGGGACTAAGTAAGAGTTTTCCCAATCCCTAGTTCTCATTACCCAATCCCCAATCCCCAATCCCCAATCCCCAATCCCCAATCCCCAATCCCCAATCCCCAATCCCCAATCCCCAATCCCCAATACCTAATTTCTGAGAAGAACTTTGCAACTTGTAACTCTTTCTTAACTTTGTAGGATAATAAACTCAATAACACTCTATGTATAAGGTAGGGATCTAAATGTCAGGTACCACTGGAGAACGTCCGTTTTCGGACATCATTACTAGCGTTCGTTACTGGGTAATCCACAGCATCACCATCCCAGCATTATTTATTGCTGGTTGGCTATTTGTGCAAACCGGGTTGGCTTATGATGCTTTTGGTACACCCCGTCCCAACGAGTATTTCACACCAGCGCGGCAGGAAGTGCCCATTGTGAAGAACCGTTTTGAAGCTAAAAAACAAGTTGAAGAATTTATTGGAAAGTAGTTTGAAATCATGACTAGCGGCAACAACATCAATCAACCAGTTACCTATCCAATTTTTACTGTTAGATGGCTGGCAGTTCACACTTTAGGTGTACCAACTGTGTTCTTTTTGGGCGCGATCGCCTCAATGCAATTTATTCAACGTTAGGAGCAATTATGGCAGAAAGATCGCCCAATCCCAATAATCAGCCGGTTGAACTAAATCGGACTTCGCTATACCTGGGATTACTATTCATTTTCGTTTTGGGTATTCTGTTTTCTAGTTACTTCTTTAACTAATTAGAAGTACTGTTGTTAATCTTGGTTTATGAACGTGTATTGATTTGTTGTTAAGGGAGGAGAGAAGCTGTGTCTGGAAGTGGGAGAATTCCTCTGTGGGTCGTCGCTACGATCGCAGGTTTAGGTATAATTACAGTCTTGGGCATTTTCTTTTATGGTGCCTACGCCGGACTCGGTTCTTCGATTTAACATGAGTTAGTTTGAACCGAACACTATAAGTTAGAATTTTCTAGCATTTGTTGAGAAATCAACGTTAAAAAAACCGCCTGTCTCTATGAGATGGGCGGTATTAATTTTGGTCATTAGTCATTTGTTTTTTGCAAATGACTAATAACTACATCAGTATCAGTTGATATTGCTGATATCGTCGCTTTCAAGGTATAAAAACAGAAAGGTGAAGACCACACCTGGCACAATCCAACCAATTATGGGCACAAAGAGAGCAGACAAATACGAAGTACTAGCCAAGACAGAAGGCAAAAAAGAAGTTGCCATAGTAAAGGTTCCTATCAAATTACATTACAATTCAAGATGAGCTTACTGCAAATTCTGCCAGATTTTTGAAATTCTTTCATATTTTTAACACAGGGAAGATGGAAAGATGAGCAAGAGAGTATGGGGCTGCGATCGCACCAAAAGCCAAAACCTCCTCGTACCACCTCATATACCCAAAAGTTCATGTAGCTGCAAGTCTGGCAAGTCTGGAGGAATTACAGTTCGGACTATTGTGACTTTGTGACTCTCCTGTTGGGTTGTTAAATCGAGTGCGATCGCTTCTAAGCGAATTTCCAAACAGCCAAAGGGAATGTTTAATTGTGTCATCACTTCCAATCCTCTCGACGCATTAGGAAGTAAATTTGTCAATAAATGAGGACCATCTAGTAAGTAGCGAGTTTGATAATCTTCAAGCCATAACTTGACAACAACTTGCAAAGGTACTTCTGGCAATACTATGCGCACTATGATAGACTTGCCAGCAATTAATTCGCCTTCTGGCACATACAAATGTGGAGTTGGCAAAAACTCGGTGGCTGCTGCAATTATAGGTAAGGAAGAAGATGAATATAACAGTGGTTGCTCCTTTTCTTCAAAGGTGTAACTCCCAGTTGTATCGTCTTCCAGTTCGTTATCTGCATCATCTACAACGATTTCTTGCGCCAACCAAGCTGACGCTATATTTATTTTTATCAGAGGAGGAGGGGGCGGTATTTGTGTTAAGAGAGCCGATGAAATTATTGGTTCTTCTAGTACTTTTTCTATTTCCGTATCTTCATCGCTCCCCAGTTCCATTTCCTGCATTGTGTCTATATCCTCCCCAAAGTTCTCCACATCAGGAGCCAACCCTTCAACTTCTTCCCATGTCTCTTGTCCCTTGAGCGTTTCAGCCAAGAAAAGTTGTGAACTGTTCCAACCTTCTCTCAGATTATTCTCCGTGTTGGCATCTAAGTCTAACGGTAAGTTAACATCAACATTCGTATTTTCTGCACTAGGAGAAAGAGGTATCTGCTGTGCTGGAACATAGTTTTTGTAATCTTGAAGTTGCAGCTCGTTGATAGATTCAGGCAAGGAGTATCCTTGGCTCTGCATCCACTTCCTGAGTAGGGGAGATGAATGAAGATTTCCTGTTGTAATTAATTGTGCATTTTGGGAGGTTTTGACTTCAGCAACAGATTCTTCCTGAAATTGTGTATTTTGCAGAACTTCGACTTCAGCAACAGATTCTTCCTGGAATTGTATATTTTGCGGAGTTTCGACTTCAGCAATAGATTCTTCCTGGAATTGTGCATCACCTACTACTAATTCAGGTGTATTTTTATCTTCAGCTACAGTTGCGTCCAACTTTGGCAAGTCTTCAGCTGCTTTAACTGCTAATGTATCTGGAGGAACATTGTTTTTTACTTTTTCTTCTGGATCATCTGGCAAAGCTTGTAGCCGTTTCAAGTATGGCAAAGTATTCTCAAGTATTGGCATTCGACGTTGCTTAATAACCAACTGCTCCAAGTTGATGGTGGCTATAATAGCATCCTTTTCTAAAAGCTCCAGTGTCTGTGGTTCTTCAAGAACATCTGTGGAAATGTTGGCATCACTTTGAATAGGGGGTAGTTTCGGTAATTGAGGCAACGAAATGCCTGAATTCTTAAGCTTAGATGTCCGCAGGTTAGCTTCTCGCAGAACTTGCAGGTTAATTTGCGGTGGTAGAGGTGTGTTTGGGGATGGATTAACTATTAGAGACTGGTCTGTTTTTAGAGTCTTGACCAGATTTAATAGTTTCAAATCAAGCTTAACAAGTGTCTCTGTTTCTGTGAAAGCAGCAGATGAGTCCGATGGTGTTATGGGGTCATTTAAAGATGTACTGGATTTTGCTGCGGCTGTAATTGCTAGTAATTCTGTTACATCTGCTGTAATGGTGAAGGACTGGCTGGCTAACAGCATGACTTCACCAGCATCGGCGAATTTACCATACAAACTGATATCTGCCAAAATTAGCTTGGATTCACAATCAGCAGGAACATCAATTGAGGTATTGATGGTAAAAGGCAACTCCTTATCTAATAAGGGTTGCCGTACTTTGGTTAATATTTTTGAATTCTTGGGCGATCGCAGTTCAATTTCTAGTTCAAGCGCCCGTAAGCTTTTTGGAGATAATGTTTCACCCCAATCTATATTTGTCTTTTCTTGGAATTCTATGTACCCGTTGATTATAAGAGCTTGTCCCCAACGAGCAATGTAATTATCCTGACTTAAAGTTAACAGTAATGGTGGCGGTAGTTGTGTTACTGAAGAATCTGTAACCTTTTCATCTTTGAGCAGCAGTTCAGAGGCAGGTAAAGCTAAATCTATTAAATTTTGTAAAATCTGCTCTGCCGTCTCTCCCTTTAACCACACAGAACTTACACGCTCATCGATAACTATATCTTCGTCTTCTTCTGTTTTATCTGACACAACAGTGGTAGTAGTAAGCTTGCTGTCAGTAGTTACTAGTTCTTCACAAACAGCGATCGCTTGCTCTAGCTCAATTACAGGTTCTACTGGGGCATTAGATTCCAACTTTTCTTCATCTGGTGCAACAGTGGGAACAAGATTGTTGTCTGTAGTTGCTAGTTCTTCAGAAACAGTGATCGCTTGCTCTAGCTCAATGACAGGTTCTACTGGGGCATTAGATTCCAAGTTTTCTTCATCTGGTGCAACAGTAAGAACAAGATTGTTGTCTGTAGTTGCTAGTTCTTCAGAAACAGCGATCGCTTGTAGCTCAATAGTAGTTTCTGTTGAGGCATTAGATTCCAACTTTTCTTCATCTGGTGCAACAGTGGGAACAAGGTTGTTGTCTGTAGTTGCTAGTTGTTCAGAAACAGCGATCGCTTTCTCAAACGTCAATAACGTAATTGCAGTTTCTGCTGAGGCATGACATTCCAAGTTTTCAGAAACAGTATCTGGGCGATCGGGTGAATTTGATTCTAAATTTTTCCTCTGCTCTCTCTCTGCTAACAGTGAGAAGACTTGCATTTGCACGCTGTATTGCCAAGATTTACCGAGCAGATCCGACATCAAATCGCCGGAACACCGCAATTCCCAGACTCCCGACTGGAAGTAGGTAAAAGGAATTATCGGCATTAAGCCTTCTAAGTTAGTGCGACGCGAGCGCTTGAAAATTCGCCGCATTGGTTGAACTTCCTCAGTTGAAGAGTGAGTTACCCGCACTTCCACGTCTGTATTCAGAAGGTTAGAACGAGCCAAAACTCTATAATGTCCTTCCAAAATTTCCAAATTTGGCGATTCTAGGATATGCCACGAGCGAGCGCCTTGTTTCTGTATCAGAAATTGCCAGTGTTCCATTGTAAATGATGCCCAGACCGACGAGCCGCTGAGTAATATTGTGGATTAACTTGCTTGCAAGTTTACCTCAGTATTTTAGAAATGCCTCACTTAAATGGCTATTAAGTTAACTCAGTTTTACGAGTTGACTTCTCACACTTTAACTACTCACCTCAACAGCATTTCAATAAGTCGCCGTGTTGCTTGTGTATAAGACTTTTGTTGTTTTCTGAATATTAAGTTTGACACATACTAGTGCTAAATTGACAGGAATGCAATGAATACCTTTAATTGTCTTTGCTCAACTTAATGTAAAAGCTTTTGTATTATTTTTTACTAAAGTTCATATTTTGCAATAGACACAACGTACAATAAATTAAAATTCACTTGAGAATTGTTATTGAATCGTAATTGCCCACATTTTTGCTACAAAGAGGTAGGATGTGGTTCTTAAGTGTCTTCTGCGATCGCCCAAGTTAGGCGCAAAGCGAGATCGCAAATCACAACACTTAACCATGCACAACGCATCCAATTTATCTGAAGTGGCTTTTTGAACGGCTACAAAACATATTTTCCCTTGAGTGAAATGTGGGTTGACAATGAGGATTTACTAGGAGGGATTTGATGCTAGTCATTTTAATGGACGAGCAAATCCTTGCCCCTGAGCAAGTTTGCCAGTCTTGTTTACTCGCTGACGGGAGTGGTCAACCCCGTTGGCGTGGGGGTCAACTGCGGTGTGGTCAAGCCATTCGCAAACTTACTCAACAGCAGCCAGACCAATATGAATGTATGATGGGCTTTCGCATCGCCCATATAGAATAGTTGAATTTCTCAGCAAGACCAAGTAACTGCGTTATCCTAAGCTCAAGTAACTATTTAAAATTTAACCAGAGGAGAACGCATAATGTCTTGGCGCGGCTCTACAACAGTTTCAGATCGGATTTTTGCTTCCTTGCCTTATTTGCTTCCTCTAATTGAAGTTTTTGTATTTGGTAGATATTTGTTCTCAGAGTTTCCACCACTACAACTACTGTTTCTGCCGCTTCTGCCATTGTTGAGAATTTACTACGGCGTGCGTTATGCAGGAATGATTATTTTCTTTGCTTTATTTTTGCTGGTAGTAAGAAACGAAAAAATTAGTCACTTTATTCGTTTTAACACCATGCAAGCAATCCTTTTGGACATCATTATCTTTTTGTTTAGTATCCTGACTGATGTTGTGGGATTAGTTCCCTCCGGTGGTTTTGCAATCCAAACGCTATCTACAACCATTTTTATCGGCATAGTGGGAGCAGTTGCATATTCAGTTATCCAGTCTGTAAGCGGACGTTATGCAGAAATTCCGGCGATATCTGATGCAGTGTATATGCAAGTGCGTTAGAAGTTAACGGGTCGCTACGGTGTTTTCCAGGCGACCAATACCTTCAATTTCTACACAGACGCGATCGCCTGGATGCAAAGCACTTACACCCTCCGGCGTACCTGTAAGCACTAAATCACCAGGTAGTAGCGTCATCACCTGACTGATATAGGAAACTAAAACATCGGGGGAAAACACCATCCGATCAATATAGCTAGATTGAACTGGATTAGCGTCGTCATTGACAAAAGTCTGCAATCTCGCTCCTGGATTTAATTCTCGTACAATCCAAGGACCCAAAGGACAGAAAGTATCAAAACCTTTGGCTCGCGTCCATTGACCATCCTGTTTTTGTAAATCTCGGGCTGTTACGTCATTGGCAATGGTGTAGCCCCAAATTTTGGTTTGGGCTTCTTGTGGTGTACATTCAAAGGCGTAATCGCCAATCACTAAAGCTAGCTCTCCTTCATAGTCAACTCTATGTGACTGGGGAGGATACTTAATTTCCCTCTCGGATGGAATGATCGACGTAGGTGGCTTAAGAAAAATTAGTGGTTCAGAAGGTACTGGAGTTCCCATTTCGGCTGCATGATCTGCATAATTCTTACCCACCGCCACAATTTTTGAGGGAGCGCAGGGAGCCAGAATTTGGTAATTTTCTGGTGTCAAAGTTAAATCAGTGGGTTGTCCTTGTAACCAGGGTGGAGCATCTAGCACCTGCACATTCAGGGATAGCTGTAGTAACCCATAGTAAATCTGTCCTTCTGGATTTTGAATTCGCACGTAGCGCTGCGCCATAACCTTGATGAATATCCTTTTTTTTGCTTTTTCGTTGCTGTGAGCAGGTAGCAATCGTCAGTTAGCTGTTTAGCAAACCGATTAAGCCTTGAGCAAAAAAGCGATCGCTATAAGATGCCCTTAAAGAAAGATACCTCTTAGCGAAGCTGATAGTTCGCTCAATCTTGTTAAAGAAATATCAGGGTTGCCTCCTTTACCTAGTTTTCATTAAAAACATCCAAAAAATCCAAACTTCGGCGATTTGGCTAATGATTCAAATTGAAAACTGGTAAGATTATAGTTCCTTGTTGCTTCAGATATCGATTTATACTGACATTTATTATAAAAGTTAAGTATAAAATAGTATCAGCAGCCAATTTAGTCCATGAGGAAATGAAAAATATGACTACAGATTACGAAACAATGTACATCCTCCGTCCTGACTTGGGAGAGGAACAGGTAGAGCAAGCAGTTACTAAATATCAGAATTTGCTTCGCGATCAAGGTGCTGAGGAGATCCAAATTCAAAATCGTGGTAAGCGCCGTCTGGCTTATGAAATCAAAAAACACCGGGATGGCGTCTACATCCAGTTAAACTACAGCGCGCCTGCAACTGCGATCGCCCCCTTTGAACGTGCCATGCGCTTGAGTGAAGAAGTGATTCGCTATTTGACAATCAAACAGGAAATTCAAGAAGAAAAACTTCCTAAAGAGGAAAAAGAAAAGCCCACTAAAGCAACTGCAACACCTGCAACAGTCTAAAATACTGAGGACTGGGCACTAGGAACTACTAACTAGAAAAGGAACTGAATGTTCAATCCTCACTCCCATTCAAAAAAATTTTGTCTTTTTCTTTTTTCGTGACTTATTTGGGAATGCTAAATTAACAAATACTTGCCAAAGGTAGTACTCCCGCAGTTATACCTAAGAGTGGACAAGATTATGAATGGGAGCTTTAAGCTACTGTGAGCCAATCTAATACACCTAATATTCAAGTTCTCTCGACGGAAGTATCGCAGCTACGCCAGGAGTTGCAACTTCGCGATCAATTAGTGCAACAACTATCTCAAGAACTCTTCCGGCTGGTAAAGGGTAATACTAGTTTTATGCCCCAGCAGCCGGAAATTGAGCGCGATCTGACCCAGTTACACGCTTTACAAGAACAACTTCAAGCTGTGGAACAGCAGGTGGCGTTCTACCAAGAGCAAATTACAACTCGTGACTCCGAAATTTATCAATTGCGACAGTCAGTTCAAGAATTAACCGATCGGACTCGGATGTTGGAGCAAGTAGTACAAGAATTGCCTCAAATATACCGTCGGAAGTTTGAAGAGCGGATAACGCCAGTCAGAGAAAAGGTAGCAATGCTACAACGAGAAAACCGCCAACTGCAAGCAGAACTGCAAAGTGTGAGTTACCGTTTAGCACTAAAAACTCGCAATGCTAGTCATAGCGGTATTGATTTACCAAATTTTTCCCGCCCAGTATCCGAACAAACGAATATTTCGACTGCCCAGAATGCCTAAAATTACCATTACGGTGGAATCTAAGAGGTAAGAAATTGGTACAACAAAGTATCTTGGAGGTATCCAAGTACTAAATCGAGGCAAAAATAACTATAAAGTTAGAAATAACGTAAAAGCTAAGATTTTAACCTTTCTTACCTCTTGCTTCCTTTTACTATTTACGCTGCATATAAAACAATTAGCTTAAAGCAATTTGAAAAACCCTGTCTTTAAAAGGCTGGGGAGTGTCACAAACACTTGCATTTGCTTTGACCAATTTTAATCATTTTTGAACTTTACTGCTTTAGGTAGATGACTCCCAATCAGTATATTCATTCACTTGTAATTTATACTACCTAGCTCAAAGCCATGAGTTTTCCTCAACATTCTTCTCCAGATAATAAAGAAGAGCAGTCTGCCACCACCAGACTGTTATCTTAAAAGAATGTGAAAAAGTTCAAATATTGCTTGACTCCGCCATCCTTCTGTAGGTAGATTTATTAGTTAGTCTGCTAGCATCAGACTGTTATCTTTGACGTTGGTAAAAATATCTTGGTAAGTGTGAAAAATTTCAAACACTGTATCGAGTTGGGTAAGTTCCAAAATCAACCGTACGGGAGCTTGTACGTTGCATAGAACCAAGCGGCAACCACTCTGACGTGCAGCTTTTAACCCTTTTACTAAAGGAACTAAGCCAGAACTGTCCATGAAGTTAACTTCTGCTAGGTCGATAACCCAGAGTTGATAAGCTTGAGGGATTACTCCAGCCATCTGTTCGCTCAAAGCCTTACCGCCTTCCAAATCTATGCTTCCTTGGGGTTTAAACAAAATCACTTGAAGTTCTTGTGTGAAAGCCATGAATTTAACAGGGTAATTGGAACACTTGACAGAAAATTGAAAAAGACACAAATACTTCTTTTCTTTCAACGGTGAAATGACTCTTTTACCCAGATATTTGGGCAATTGCAGTCCTACAATTGAGAGAAATTATTTCAGTATTCATGTCGTATAATTTGTGATAACTTTCATCAATATAGGCATAATCGCCTAACAATTTCGGTATCAACCGTATCTTTTACAAAATTTTCATGGTTTTAACGGATATTTATAAATTTTCCATAAAATTTTTAATCTTTTTTCAATAAATTATGAACATGTGGTAGAGATTGCAAAAATATTCAAAAATTAACAGTTACTATAGATTAGAAGCTATGAATTATTCAGTATTAAACTAATGACTTAATAACTCTATGTATTAGTTTGATTGACACCCCACCCAAAAAAAAGCAAAGATATAGTAAAAGTAAAAATTTGTAAAGACGGCGGTGTGGAATGTCTTTAGAGCTGATTTCACTAGAAAATATCCAGGAAATTGCTCATAATTACGGGTATTGGGCAATTTTTTTCGGAGTTTTGCTAGAAAATTTAGGCATTCCCCTTCCTGGTGAAACCGTGACCTTAGTGGGCGGGTTTTTAGCTGGCAGCGATGAACTAAATTTCTGGCTGGTTCTCGGTGACGCAATCATGGGTGCTGTCATTGGTGGCACTTGTGGCTATTGGATTGGTAAAGTTAGCGGTTGGGCTTTTCTGGTAAAAGTTGGTGGCATATTTCGGATTTCTGAAGTGCGGCTGCTGAGTATTAAAGATCAATTTAGTCAAAATGCTGCTAAAGCAGTGTTTTTTGGGCGTTTTTTGGCATTGTTACGAGTTTTTGCTGCACCACTAGCTGGTATAGCTGAAATGCCCTTTGTAAAATTCTTTTTATACAACTTGTTAGGAGCAGTTGCTTGGGCTAGTTTGATGGTGACGTTAGCTTTTTTTGCAGGCAAAATTGTCTCTTTAGAACAATTGGTTGCTTGGGTGGGTCAATTTGCGATCGCAGCCTTACTAATCCTTGCTGCCTTAATTTTTGTGCCCCTGTGGCTGGAGTCTCGCCATGTTAAAAGTCCAGCAGAAGAGTAAGTAAAGTATAAATAAGTGAGGAGTGAGGAGTAAAGTAAAAAGTGAATTTTTTAACTTTTACTTTTGTATTTTGCTTTTTTAACTCCTAACTCCTGTAGAGACGCGATTAATCGCATCTCTACTTCTAACTCTTAATCTGCTTTGACCAAATGCGAGTTGGTAGTCCCCAAACGTAGATAAAGCCTTCAGCGGCTTTATGGTCAAATTTATCTTCGGCTCCGTAAGTTGCCAAATCGGGAGTATAGAGAGAATTATCGCTAGAACGCCCAACTATTGTAGAGTTGCCCTTGAACAACTTCACTCGCACAGTTCCAGAAACTTGCTCTTGTGTCTTTTGAATAAAGGCATCGAGTGCAACTTTCAGTGGACTGTACCACAAACCGTTGTAAACAATTTGGCTGTAAGTTTCTTCAATCCCACGCTTGTAATGGGTAACATCTGCCGTTAAGGTCAAGCTTTCTAAATCTCTATGTGCCTGAATTAGTACCAACATCGCAGGTGATTCGTAGATTTCCCGCGATTTGATCCCCACCAGACGGTTTTCAATCATATCAATCCGTCCGATGCCATGATTTCCTACAGCCTGATTGAGTTCTTCAATTAGCTCAACTGGCTTTTTGGCTATACCATTGAGGGTTGTAGGAATACCACCGTGGAAACCAATTTCGATGTACTCTGGCTCGTTAGGAGTGTCAGCGATCGCTTTGGTCATCTCATAAATTTCTTCTGGTGGTTCAAATGACGGATCTTCGAGACTACCCGCTTCAATGCTACGACCGAGCAAATTCTTGTCAATACTATAGGGAGAAGATTTTTTGACTGGTGAGGGAATATCAAACTTTTCCCCATAAGCGATCGTTTCCTCACGACTCATTCCCCATTCTCTGGCGGGTGCGAGGATCTTCAAATTGGGGTTTAAGGCGGTTACAGAGACATCAAAGCGAACCTGATCGTTGCCTTTGCCGGTGCAACCGTGAGCGATCGCATCAGCACCATATTTTTCGGCTGTTTCTACTAATATTTTGGCAATCAGTGGACGAGCCAGGGCGGTTCCTAGAGGATAACGATTTTCATAAAGGGCGTTGGCTTGAATCGCTCCAAAGGCGTAATCTTTAACGAAGCTGTCTTTGACATCCGCCACTAGGGATTCACTTGCACCCGATTTCAGAGCTTTTTCTCTGATTGGCTCTAATTCATCTCCCTGACCTAAATCTGCTGCAAGAGTAATCACCTCTTCTACACCCCACTCTTGTTTGAGGTAGGGGATGCAAACTGAGGTATCCACTCCGCCAGAATATGCCAAGACAACCTTTTTGGCGCGACCCATTAATTTCTCCAGTTAGGACAACAAAGAATGAGTCATTATTATATCTAAACTAATCCATGTATATTTTATTCATACAATAACCTATAGAAGGATTTAGGAGTTAGGAGTCACAATTGTAGTTTACTCTTAATCCAGTTCGGTTAAGCTCTAAGCAGTTATTGAGTATAAAAAAAGAAAATTTTTCTCAAGCTTGCTATGCGTAGTATCGAGCGTAGAAGAAAGCCTGATCGTAGAGAGCAAAAGGATTAGGGCGAGTTTACCTAAGTAAGCTCACCCTAATTTATATTTAATGTTAACTTAGTTTTGAAATCCTTATATAGCCTAAGAGTAGAGTGTAGAGAAAATCAGGAAAATCTTACAAAGCTAAGATTGATGTATTTAATGAGATTGCCTTACACTTTGCAACTTTTCGTTCTTGCGCTTGCGGAGAAACATACCACCTACAGCCAGCATACCTAAGGTAACACTAGGCTCAGGAACAGACTTGGGGTCAAAACCTGTAAATTTGTCAGTTCCTATATGGAAAGAATGGTTGTCGCTTTCAAATCCACCACCACCTGCTTGGGTAATGACAATCTTGTTGAAAATATCCTTGCTACTATCTGAGTAGAAGTGAAGGTAGCCATTTCCTTCACCGCCATGCTGTGACGCATGAATTGGAGCAACTGGGTTCACATCCTCTGTTGAAAATGATTTGATCAGATTATCGCCTTTGTAGAAGGAAAAAACGTTACCAGAACTAATAGCTCCCCAGTCAATACCGAAATAATTGAGGGACTTTGCCAGGTTAATTGTAACTTTATCGCCGTTGAAAACTGCCAAATAGCTACCATTATTATTGACTTCACCTTTTGCCCCAGCAGGTGCCCATTGATCTAACCTAACACTGCTGCTTCCACTGTTGTTCTCAAATGAGTATTTAGCAAAACCAGTTGTTGGTGCTTGACCATTATTGAAGTCAACAGTTGTTGTACCAGGAAGCTGAGTAAACTCAGAAAAAGCACCTTTGTCAGTTTTTCCATCAGGGGCTGCAATACCAGTGGTTACTTTGAAGGAAATAGCCTGGGCAGAACCTGCATAGATAAATGAGGAGATTGCAGATAGAGATAGAGCAGCAATACAAGCAATTTTTGTAAGAGACATACTTTTGAGATTCTGTATTTTTAATTGTTAAAAAGTTCGTTGTGCGACTTGAGTTCATTATGTAATGTCTTATATTAGGAAAAACAGGATGAAAATACTGGATTTTTATTTACTGAAAAATCCCTAAATTGGGTCAATGATTTGCTTGATTATCGAAGAAAAATAAGTAGTTTTACTTCCGGGAAGACAGAATAGAATACAATTTCTTTATCTTTAGATAAAAAAATTGTAAAGCTAGACCAGATATATCAAGAATTTGTATCTTCAGATGTTGTCCTTATTAAGGACTAATAAAGACAATGGACAACACAGTTTAAAATTCTTTGTTTGCTGAAAAAGGGAAAGAGATTTGTGGTTATTGCTATTGGTTTTGACATTCTTCTCTTTCTCCAGTCAACTATGCCACCTAAGTTTTTTTGACATGGGTAGTAACATGATTTAGACTACCTCTTGCAACAAAAGAATTTTGAATCTATGCATCCAAATGAAGAAGCTGCTGTCCCTACTCGCGTTATCGGTTTAATTAGTGGCACATCCGTAGATGGTATAGATGCTGCGTTGGTAGAAATTTCCGGCACAGAATTGGATCTCAAAGTTGAGTTGCTAGCTGGGTCAACATATCCTTATCCAGCCGAACTTAGAGAAAGAATATTAGCAGTTGGTGCAGGCGTTGCCATCTCAATGGCAGAATTAGCAGAAATAGATGATGCGATCGCTCAAGTCTTTGCCCAAGCCGCCCAAAATATTCAAATTGGTCATCAGCCAGCCACTCTCATTGGCTCCCACGGTCAGACGGTTTATCATCGACCACCTAAAGAAGGAGCAGGGGGAGCAGGGGAGCAGGGGAGCAGGGGGAGAGAAATGCTCGCTACCCACGGGTTAAACCCTAGCTATTCGCCAACAGCACAGGGTACTTCCTTGGGTTACAGTCTTCAACTAGGGCGAGGTGCATTAATTGCCCATCTGACGAGCATTGCGACTGTGAGCAACTTCCGCGTTGCTGATATTGCTATTGGTGGTCATGGTGCGCCTCTCGTGCCCAGAGTGGATGCTTATTTACTTAGTCATCCCCAGGAGGGACGTTGTATTCAAAACATTGGTGGTATTGGCAATGTTGCTTATATTCCACCTCGGCATGGTGACTGGCTCTCAAAAATTCGCGCTTGGGATACTGGGCCAGGAAATAGTCTGTTGGATCTAGCGGTGGAGCATTTAAGCGCTGGTGCTAAAACTTATGATGAAAATGGCAATTGGGCTGCGAGTGGTATTCCTTGCCATCCATTGGTAGAACAATGGCTTAACCAAGACTACTTTCATCTACCGCCACCAAAATCGACAGGACGCGAGTTATTTGGTGTGACTTACCTACATCAGTGTTTAAAAGATGCTCAAGCATATCAACTCAATCCTGCTGACATTCTGGCAACTCTTACAGAACTTACAGCTGCTTCAATTTTTCATAGTTACCGCACTTTTTTGCCAGAAATGCCACAACGGGTACTATTATGTGGTGGTGGTAGTCGCAATATCTATTTGAAACAAAGATTGCAGTTATTGTTGGCATCAATACCAGTGTGGACTACAGATGAAGTCGGCTTGAGTGCAGATTTTAAAGAAGCGATCGCTTTTGCAGTTTTGGCCTACTGGCGACATTTGGGTATTCCTGGCAACCTACCTACTGCTACAGGTGCACCTCAAGAAGTACTTTTGGGAGAAATTCACCAAGGTCAGTCCTGAGTCAAGAACAATAAACAAAATAAAAAATTTTTTCATTCTTCGCTAGTAACTCAGTACTGGCAACTTAGCACTGCTATAACTATAGTCTTGGCGGCACTCGAGCAAGATAGGGAATAAAAGGTGGCTCATACTTTTTTATTGGAACCAGGACGCTGGGCAATGGAAGGAAATTGGCTGGAACGCAATGGTATGCCAATTAGCGTCAAGGGTATGACCTTGGTAGCTTGGAATCGAGATAACTGGTTCACTATGGCCACAAAACTGATATTCCCAGGTAGCGATCGCTCTGAAATCTCTCTGCAATATAAGGGGCGGTTGCATGATGGAGAGCGTCAGTATACTTTTTTGCTACAACATAATATTTTGGGGCAGGTTGAAGGCGAAGGCTGGATTGGTCTGGATACTATCGTACAGCGTTATTGGGTACTAAGCGATCGTCAACGTCGTAGTGGCTTTGAAACCCTACACCGGATTTCGCCAGATACATATCACCTTAGTAGTGGTATTTTAGCTGGTCATTTTTTAACTAACACAATGGAAGCGAGCCTAGAGCGTCAGTCAGCTTAAAAGTAGTGCTGTCAAACTGCTTTGCTGTTCTTCTAAGCCAAAAACCGCCCTTCAAAAAACTTTGGCGACGCACTGCTTTACCAACGCCTAATATCTCCCAGCCAACTTTGACCACTTATCGTTTATTCTCACAGACCTACTGATACCAATATAGAAAAGAATGAAACAGATGCGTAATAGTCTGTCAATAAATAATTGATGGATAGATTCCCTGTAGATACGGCGATTTATCGCGTCTTTATAACCGCCAAAATGAATTTGACAGACCAGTAAGTAGGTTAGGTTAAACAAGTGAAATCCAGCAAATACAACACTATTAGATGTTGGGTTTTGTCCCTAAACTCAACCTACATCTGTAGCAATCATTTTTTAAATTGGTATGAGTTGTATAGTAAAAAAGAAATAATCAAATTATCATCGTCAGAATTTTAGTATTTTACCTAACCGTGTAATCAGGAGTTCAGTTTTGTGAATCCTAAAGTCTCCGTTATTATCCCTGCTTACAATACTGAAACTTATATTGGGAAGGCAATAGAGTCAGCCTTAAAGCAAACACTCACTGACATTGAAGTCATCATGGTTGATGATGGCTCAAGTGATAAAACTGTAGAAGTCGCTAAAAGTTTCACCGATCAACGTCTTAAAGTGATAGTTAATCAGCAAAATCTTGGAGCAGCGACTGCACGTAATCGTGCCTTGAGAGCAGCTCGAGGAGAATGGATTGCTGTACTTGATTCAGATGATTGGTATGCTCCTGAAAGATTGGAAAAGCTTGTGTCTTTGGCAAATAAAACAAATGCAGACATGATTGCTGATGATATTTTTTTTATCAAAGACGGTGCAACATCTCCTTGGAGTACATTGATTCAAGAAGGTGGAGAACTTATAGATAAAATTCTCCAAATTGATATCGTTTATTTTGTAGAAACTGATATCTTTGGGAAAGCAGGATTACATCTTGGCTTGAGCAAACCTCTATTTAAACGAGAATTTTTGGTTAAACACGGCATTGAGTACGATGATGAAATCAGGATGGGTCAAGATTTTTGGATTGATATGAAATGCTTAATTAAAGGAGCTAGGTTTTTTATTGAACCAAAACCTTATTATTTCTACCGTTCACGCCCCGGTTCTCTTGTATATCAAAGCAAATTACCACGTCTGAATCAATCTTGCAAAGCTGCTAAATACTTCATGCAACAAGACGTTGTAAAAAAAAATCCGGCTTTAATGCGTGCTCTATCTTATAATCTTTCAGTCTTTCAGAAAAATCTAGCTTATTTTCAAGTTGTAGAACCAATAAAACAAGGAAAATTGTTAACAGCATTCACAGAAATCAGGAAAAATCCAGCCTTCTTTTATGATTTTCTGTCCCGACTTCCTGGGATCGTCGAGCGTCGAATTAAATACTATGTGATGAATAATAAATCAAGTTTTGATATGTATCCTAACCAACAAATAAAACAAAAAAATACCTCTTAGACTATTACAGTTTCATCAACAAATAACACATGATTTTATAGTAATAACGAATTTAAATGTTAAAAATATTGTTAGGTAATCAGAAAATATTTTAAAAGTATTGGGCTAATATAATTCGCTATTACACAAACTCAAGTCTACCTCTATGGAATAGTGCAAACTTAAGGGTTTGTTAACCTGTAAAGGCAGGTAAAGTTTCATGTAGCGAAACTAGTGCCGTCTTCTGCCAACACAAAGCAACGTCTCCAAGAGTTGGCGGGACACCAAGAGTGATAGCGCATTAGTCAAAATTGGGCAAACTAAATACTACACCACAATTAAAGTGCAAAATGGTATAAAGCGTCATTAAAAATCTACTCTTTATGCTTGTTTGATTTGGTATGTTGCATCAGTTGCAACAACCGTCTTGATTGCAAACGGTCAGATCGTGGTTTCAGTCTTCTAAAAGAGGACTGAAAAGCTAGTACAGCACTGCGTAAATAGACCAACTATTGGAAATCATACAAAAGCCTCGCTGATAAGCTTTTTGCTTTTTGACTTCCATTTCTGTCTTGCAGTAAAAGCATAAAAAGTCATTTATAGGCGCAATAATCAGATATCAGTTTGAATGCACTTGTTTTCCTAAACACTTACAACCTGCTTTTAGAGTCGAATTTTCTATGTCAGACCCCAACATTGGTCGCTTACTCAGCAAACGCTACCAACTCCAAGAGTTAATCGGTACTGGAGCAATGGGTCGGGTTTATCGTGCTAAAGATACATTGTTAGGGGGTGTACCTGTTGCAGTTAAGTTTCTAGCTCTATCAATCCAAAATGAAAAGATGCGATTGCAAGACCGCTTTGAGCGAGAGGCAAAAACCTGTGCTTTACTAGGGCAAAAAAGTATCCATATTGTCCGAGTTATGGACTATGGCGTAGATGACAATAACATCCCCTTCTACGTCATGGAATACTTACAAGGACAAAGCCTGAACAATATTATTCGCAAGCAACGATTGCCTTTAGCAAGATTTCTCAGTATGGTGCGTCAACTCAGCCTGGGGTTACAGTGTGCCCATGATGGCATCCTAGTTGATGGCACTATTTGCCCAATTATCCATCGTGATGTTAAGCCAAGTAATATGCTGGTGATTCAAGATCCCAGTTTTGGAGAATTGGTCAAGGTTCTAGATTTTGGTATTGCTAAGTTATTACAGTCAGATGGCGACCATACAAAATTTTATTTAGGGACATTGGCTTATTCCTCTCCCGAACAGATGGAGGGTAAGGAATTAGACAACCGTGCTGATATTTATAGTTTGGGCGTGATGATGTTTGAGATGCTCACAGGCAAAATGCCACTAGTAGCACCAACTCACTCTTTTGGTGCGTGGTATAAAACACATCACTATCAAAAACCACGTTCTTTTGCTGAAGTTGCTCCTGGATTAGAACTACCAAAAGAAATCGAAAATTTAGTGATGAGTTGTCTAGCTAAAGTAGCACGCGATCGCCCCCAAAGTATTACTGAAATCCTCAGAGTTTTAGTATCTTTAGAAAAGCCTGAGCATACACGCAAAATTCAGCAAGCCAGTCATGCCTTAGTTCCTACTACTACAGCTAGCACTGAGTTTGAACAAAAGACCAAAGCCGATTTGCAAGTATCTTGGGCAAATGATGAAATTGCTCATGCCATTTCCTGGCCCCAAAATAAACCAATTGCCGATATTGTCTTTCCCCAGCCCATTCATATCAATGGGGAGGTTTTACCTGCGTTGTGGGTGATGCTACCGCAAGAGGAAATTCAAAAACGCTTACTCTGTAACCGCTATAACCAATTCCTGTTCATCTCTATCCCCCATCCCATGCTGCTATGGATTACAGTAATCCACAACCGCAAGCATGGCGCTAAATGGTTGCCTTATTACCTCGATCTTAAAACCAGCCTTGGTCAGGAAATTGCCCGGTTACTACAACACACAGGTTACTACCGCCTGTTATTCTTTGCACGAGAAGCACCAAATCCCTGTACCCACATCTTACTTTCCAGCATCGCTTCTGCCCAGCGCCAACGACTGCAAGAGTGGGTGGCAATGAGCAATACGTTGATGTCCTCTGCCGACCCGCAAATTAGTAAAAGTTTACTTAAAAAGGAGTACGAAAAAATTAAGCCTCAAATTCTAACAAAACTGGAAAGTATTGATACAGATTCTCCATCCGATCTTTCCAGCTAAAGATAATTACTTAATGTTACGTGTTTTATATAAAACTAAAAGGTTGCCACTCAAAGAATGTAACGTTTTATAAACAAAGTATATATAAAGATGTAAGTTCTAGTTAGATGTATAAAGAGTGAAATTACTAGATACTAAAGTAGCGGTATCCAAATTTTCTCTGAATCTTCCTGTGCAAATATTCCAGTGGATTATAAACGTATGCAGGTGTGATTCTCAGACTGGACGAAACAACAAGAAATTTGGCTAAAGCAAACAACGTATTTAGTCGGCAATGCTAAAGTTATTTTAAACTTTAGCAAATATGCAGTAGACAATGTTTACTCATTCTTCGTTAATTTCGTGAATTGAACATTTGCGCCATCTATGTAAAATTGTTTATCGAAGTTGACGCCCCGGCATCCCCAGCTGTTTTCCTCCTTGGAACCAAGCAAGAGAAGGAGGTCGCCCACTGCGACATTAGAACGACTCTATGCCATAGTGGAACCTGAATCTATACCCCACTGGTGTTTAAGAAGCTCTTGATAGGTTGCCTCGCGCACGACCATTTGCTCATAGAGCTTGACTAAAAAATCTTTAGCTTGATCGTGGCTCATATTCTGTACCTGAGTAGCAAATGAGCAGATGCTAAATTGCTGTTCCAAGGATAGTTTCATTGGTTGATTCATAATTACTCCGAAAAAACAACGTGTAAAGGTGATATCGCTCACAGAAGTCCAAATGGGATAATATTTGGACTCCTATCTGTCCAACATTTGTTCCTCCGTATTACGAAAGATAACAATTGTTTGACAGATTGCCCACATCCAAAATGTGGACTTTTTCTGATCTGATCTCTTGCACCTAATCCTACTGATATACTACCCAAGTCAACTGAACCATATTCGGCAAAATAAGCTCTATTTGGTCTTAGATAGGTATAATTACCTCCCTAATTTTTTCTTGCTTTGCACAAATCTCCTTTAAAAAGAATATCTACTGCTGTGCAAAACCCGTCTTAGTCTTTGTGTTTAAAAAGCCTAAGATGCTTTCTCCCCAAGCGTAGAGGAAGCTTCGGAGGGTGGAGATTTTAAGGAGGCTGGGGAATTAATGGTAATAAGCGTGAATTATAGTCGCTCTACCTTATTACGTGCAAGATGTCAATTTACCAATTTATACAAATTTAGCCTCTTTAGATGATTTTAGAGGCTAAAAATATTTGTATCAAATTGTAAAAAGGAAAAATGCTCACACTGAACAAATTACTGAGTATATTTACCAGATTTGTCCTTTGTCCTCTCTTACAAAGTTGAGGCAGTCTGTTGGCGGGGTTCCCCCGCTTAAAGGAACTGCCGTCTAATGCCTGCGGCGGATAGTGCAGCGTAAAGCCTGCGGCATGGCAACTCTACAAGACGCACTCGCGTTCGCTTAAAGCGAGTCTGCGAGCGTTGTAAACCTTCGCCAACGCCAGCTCGCCCAAGTCGGGAAACCCTTTCCCTTGCGACTGGCTCGACTTTGTGCTTTGTCCTATCCTGCGGTCAGCCGCTGGCGCGTCTATGTGATTTGTTTAAAGTTACTAAGCATCAACCAATGACTAATGACTATTTTCTTCGAGTGAGACGATGACAACTGTGATATTATCGTGCCCTCCATGCTCTTTGGCAGCCTCAACAAGAGAGATGGCGGCTTTATCAAGCCAAGGACTATTTTGGAGGCAGTTAGCAATCTTCTGCTCGACAAGTTCTTCTGTAAGACCATCACTACATAACAGTAAGCGATCGCCAACTTTCACATCTAGTGGTTGCACATCAATTTGATGCAAGTCTTCACGCCCCAAACAGCGCGATAATACATGACGAAAAGGATGTAATCGTGCTTCATCTAAAGTGATGTCACCGATTTTGATTGCTCGTGCTACCCAAGTGTGGTCTTCGGTTACTTGTTCTAAGTGCGACTCTCGGAAGCGATACAGCCGCGAATCGCCAACATGAGCGCACCAAGGCGACTCTGGAGAGCGAAAAATCACTGCTACAACTGTTGTCCCCATATCGGCGCGTTCGGGATGATTTTGCTGATCCTGCAAAATCGCTTTGTTAGCTCCCCACAAAGCTTGCTCTAGCAATTCTTGAGAAGACTTAGAAGTTTCCCAATTTGCTACCAAATACGCTTGAATTTCTCCAGAGGCAATTTTACTTGCCTCCTCACCTCCAGCATGACCACCCATGCCATCAGCAACAACGAAAAATCGCCCTTCTGGGTCGATATAGTAAGCATCTTGATTATTAGAACGAATAAGTCCCGGATCGCTAAAACCCGTGAAATTAAGTTTCATAAGTTTTTTTTGCAATAATTAATACATACGATCGTAACGGTCGAGGCGTAAAAGTAATCGGATCAAAATCGCTGAAAGCACCACTGCAATTAAACCAGGCAGCAGTGCGAACCATAGATAATCCTTAACCACTAAAATAGTAGCTGAAAGCGTGAAACCGCTGATTAACAGAGCATAACTTATTGAGAGCTGAATACTGCTCTGTCGCCGCAGCAAGCGTTCGGTTTCTATAGACCGAACGCGCAAGCGCATATCTCCTTGCTCTAGCTTCTCGAGTGTATCTTCTAATCTACGTGGCAGACTAAGGGCTGTACTACTTACCTGAGCTGCTTGGCGACTTAATTCGTTAAGAAAGCTATTCCCCTCAGAACCATTCATATTGGTCATAAGTTCCATTGCATAAGGTTTGGCAACTTCCATAAAGTTAAACTCTGGATCTAAGCCTTTGCCTACCCCTTCTAGAGTAGAAAAGGCTCGCATCACGAAAGTGAAAGTTGCTGGAAATCTAAATGGCTGATTATAAGCTATTTCGTAAAGGTCGTCACTGATTGCTGCAACTGATTGGTTCTCAAAGGGCTTATCCATGAAATGATCCAGCATATACTGGACGGAACGCCGCACTGGACCCATATCATCAGTTGGGGCGATCGCACCTAAATTTATCAGAGATTGCACAACGCGATCGCCATTTTTTTGGGCAATCCCAAAGAGTGTTTCCATCAATCCTTCGCGGATATTAGACTTAATCCGCCCCATCATGCCGAAATCGTAAAATATTAAAGCACCATTTGTACTCACAGCAATATTGCCTGGGTGAGGATCGGCGTGGAAAAAGCCACTATTGAGCAATTGTAGTAAGTAGGCTTGAGCGCCTTGACGAGCGATCACTTTTCGATCTAAACCTGCTGCTTCTAAAGCTTCGTATTGACTAATTTTAATTCCAGGGAGATATTCTAAAGTCAGCACTTTGGAAGTTGCGTAACGCCAGTATATTCTGGGGACGTTCACCCAATCGTAGCCGCGAAAGTTCCGGCGAAAAGTATCGGCGTTACGACCTTCGTTGAGATAATCAATTTCTTCCCAAAGAATGCGACAACATTCTTCGTAAATACCTAACCAATCTCGTCCCCGTCCCCATTTGGGATGGTTTTGAAAGTAGCGGGTAATTCCTTTGAGAATTTGTAAATCTATTTCAAATAATTTCTTTAATCCAGGACGTTGTACCTTGACAACAACCGATTCCCCAGTATGTAGCACAGCTTTGTGTACTTGCCCCAAGCTAGCAGCAGCTAAGGGAATAGGTTCAAAATTATCGAAAAGTTCAGGAATTTTCTTGCCTAGTTCTTTCTCAACGGTCGCTTCTACTTGCTCATAACTAAATGCAGGTACTTTGTCTTGTAACTTGGCTAGTTCTTCTACATATTCACCAGGGAATATATCAGCACGGGTAGAAAACAGTTGCCCAACTTTGATGAAGGTTGGCCCCAAATCCAGTAAAGTACTGCGAATCCAAACCGCTTGGGTTTTGCGTCTTGCAGCTTGCTTTACATCAGTTACACCACCTGGATAACTCCAAGATTTGTTGTATAGCCAAAGTTTGAACAATAAGGTCAAGACAAAAGACCAAATGTCCACAAAACGCCGTTTGCTAGAGTATTTTTCCCGATTCCAACGGTATGCTTTCTCTGAATAACCTTGTTCCATATACTTTGTTTACCGTTGGTTTGCGACCGAATCACTTAGAAGAAAAGACACTTTGATTCCTAAACTATTCTTTCTTAGGGGTCATTTGTCATTTGTACATAATTTTTGACTAATGACTAATGACTAAAATTTATGCAGAAGCTCTACGATAATGTTGCAATTCTGTTCTTAACAAGGCAATTTCGGCTCGTAATTCATCAATCTCTGCTTGTAAGTCTCCTGAATCAGAACTGGCTTGTCCAGTACCTGTGGTAGGTTGACTAACATTAGCAGCTTCTGCTGTCCGATTTGCCCGCTCTAAAACTTCTTCTGTAAACTGGCGCAACTGCTCTCTAGCTTCTGCATCAAATTTGCCTAAATCGCTCAAAGCATCGGTTAAGGCAACCTCTAAACGCTCATTAACTACTTCAGCTACTGCTCTGCCTACGAAAAAGGCTTGCACAATGGGGTTACTCATAAATTTTTGTTACGTTGATCCGCAAGAAAATTATAACTTGCCTGTATGCTTTACGGCTTCTGTTGTTTAGCTATAAATTTACATTAGGCGATCGCTTTATTTATCATCACATACCAGCAACTCTCGATAATATTGCTCTGGTGTACTCGGTAAATAAGTTGTCATTTGCAAAGTTTGTTGCCTCAACTTGAAACTTTGGGTAATGTTAATCTGCTTCAGGAAATCGATATCGTGGGAAATTACAAAAAGCGCTCCTTGGTAATCATTGATACCTACCACCATTTGTTCAACAGTTTCAAGATCCAGGTTATTAGTTGGCTCATCAAGAACCAGTAGATCGATTTCTGAGATACTGATCGTAGCGATTGCTAGTCTTGCCAACTCACCTCCACTCAGTATGGAAGCGCTTTTGTGAACGTCTTCATATTTAAAGAGAAAGTGTCCCAACTGTTGACGCAAAAGCTGATAGCTGAGATGAGGATTGGCAGCTTGCATATTTTCCAGAATTGTGTATTGGCGATTTAGCAATTCGTAGGTTTGATCGAGATATACAGCTTTCATGACTGGTGTGAGCAAAACCTCACCTAATTCTAAAACCGCCGTTTGGTTTTCCATCCCCAAAATTGCCTTTACCAAACTCGATTTCCCAGAACCATTTGCGCCGATAATGGCTATGCGATCGCCAGATGATATATGCAGTTGAATATTTTGAATCAATAGACGCTCTGATATCCTAAGATTCGCACCCTGGATATTAATTAGATTTCGGCGTTTTTGATTTTTTTCTTCTAGCTGAATACTTGTTACTTTCGTAGTTTTTACCTTCGTTTCTGCAACCTTTTGATTAGCCTTTACTACTGCTGCTTCATGTTTCTTTTTCGCAGTTCCAGTAGACACCTCAGCTTTTGTTTTAATCAGTCCTGCTGCCATTCTATCAATACTACCATTCAGAAACTTGGCGCGACCGTTGCAACTAGATTGGGCTGCGCGTTGCTGTTCTTGCATAGCTGTGGCTTGGGTACGTTTGAGTTTTTTTCTGGCGGCTTCGTGCGATCGCAATGCTACCTCTAACTCTATTTCTTTCTGTTCTCGATAGTACGAGAAATTACCACCATATATTTTCAAGCCAACAGGTGTAAGTTCCCACGTAACTTTTGTTACTTGGTCTAAGAAAAAAGGCTTGTGAGAGACAATTACATACGCACCTGTGAAATTCCAAAGAAACTGTTTTAGGCTTTCTAATGCTTGCAAATCCATGTGATTAGTTGGCTCATCGAGCAATAATAAGTTTGGCTCTTGAGCTAAACCGATCGCCAAAAACAGTTTAGTAAGTTCTCCGCCACTCAAGTTAGCGATTGGCAAAGATAAGTCAACTTGGGTGTGGAATTGTGTTTGCAAAATATCTTCAATCTTCCACCATTCATCAGAGATGGAAATCAAAAAATTAAGTACTGTATCTGCTGTAATTTCTTGCTTGATAGTGCTGATTTGTGGTAAATAGTAGACAATACCATTACACCAAACTGAACCTGTATATCGGTTAATTTTACCTGCAAGTATCTTGAAAAGGGTGGATTTTCCGACTCCGTTGCCACCTACTAAAGCAATGCGATCGCCTGCTTCGATATTTACATGAACTTCTTGAAACAAAGTTCTATCTACGCTGAGTTTATATGCTAAATTCTCAGCTAACAATATTGATTTTTTCGGCATTATTCTCAAACCTCAATTTCCAAACTTCCACCCGCGTATCTCCAAAAGTTACGGGTAGATTAGACACAAAAAGATTCAGTCGCAGACACTTTTCAAGCGATTTTATGTAGATAGGATTGATGACAATATTTTTAGTGCATGACTATGTGAAGTAACCCTGTCAAACTAATTGCGTTTATTCTTTGTTGACATTTGTTGCTTGGGCGCAACAGGTGCTTGGTACTACTTCATTTGTGCTATTTCATTGGAGTTGTGAAGAGGTTCGATATTGACCACAGTGTAACACGAAGGTATTTCGGAAGGGTAGCGATCGCCAACCATAACACTGCTAAAATCAATCCATAACTACTTGATGCCGTATCCATTCTATGACTATTGCTCAAGAATTAGATTCTCAAGAAGGCATCTGCCAAGATGTTATATTTCCCCCTGGTGATTTATATAGTGACGAACCTCCCTTGGAAAGCGAACTGCATTTACGGCAAATAATCCTACTATTAACATGTCTAGAATGGTTGTGGCGAGATAGAAATGATTTTTATGCAGCTGGAAATCTGACTATTTACTACAGTCCACGCCAACGCAAATCAGAACACTTCCGGGGACCAGACTTTTTTGTAGTGCTGGGATGCGAACGTAAAACCCGTAAAAGTTGGGTAGTCTGGGAAGAAGATGGCAAGTATCCGAATGTAATTCTAGAAATTCTGTCTGACTCAACAGCGAATACTGACAAAAATTTAAAGAAAACAATTTATCAAGATACCTTCCGCACACCCGATTATTTTTGGTTTGACCCTTACACTCAAGAATTTGCGGGATTTCATTTAGTAGATGGAGAATATCAACCTCTACAAGCAAGCGAACAAGGATATTTGTGGAGTCATCAGCTAGGGTTATATTTGGGAGTTTATGAAGGTTTATTGCGGTTTTTTACACGAGATGGACAACTAGTACCAACGCCAGAAGAAACGGCAGAAGAGGTACAGCAGAAAGCTGAACAAGCCGAACAAAAGGCTGAACAAGCCGAACAAAAAGCCGAACAAGCCGAACAAAAAGCTGAACGTTTAGCAGCAAAACTGCGGGAGTTAAATATTAATCCAGATACAATTTAGACCAGAGCTATTTCATTTAGGATAGTGTTGCGCTAAAAACTCCTCAGCTTCAGTCTTATCTTTAATTACTCCATCCAAGGTAGCAGCAAGCATATCATCTAATATTTGCCGATATTGGGGCCCTGGTTTGTAACCAAGTTGCTTTAAATCATTGCCATTCAGTAGTGGCTGCACATTAGCCCAAACAGTTAAATATTCCCAAATCTGATGTCTAAGCGATCGCAAACTTTGCACAGCAATTAAAATCAGCATTGGTAAATCGTACTGTCGCAACAACTGTACTACTGCACTAGGAATTTGACACTTAGGCAAAAATTCCATTACCTCAGTTTGAGCAGAAGCCAAGTTTTGCAAGCGTTTAATGCCATCTTCTTGCAATTGCAGATTTTTTGCTACTTTCGCCCGATATTGTGGTTCTAGATGAGCAATTAACGCTTCTAAACGCATTTCCCAATGAATAAGGGTTGATTGCGGGTCAAATCGCCGCAAACAGCGTTCTAGCAAACGTAATTGTCGCAAGAGTTCTGCGTCTAACTTCAGGGTAGGATGGATGCATTGCAATGCCTCTAAGTTATCGAGTAACTCTAAAGCTGATTTCCAGTAAGAGGCTTCTAGGATGTGTTTTAATTCTGTTTTCAGTCGAGTTTGCAGGGCTGGAGTTCTGCTATTCTCTTGAGCAGTGCGATCGTAAACACCACTGTTGATGGCATAGCGGATAAACTCTTCAGTTTGCGATTCTATCTGAAATCCGAAGCGCACGGCAAAGCGCACGCCGCGAAAAATGCGGGTGGGGTCTTCGATAAAGCTATTGGCGTGTAAAACTCGAATTTGTTTAGCTTCTAAATCTAGTAATCCACCAAAAAAATCGAGTAATTCACCAGTACGAGGGGAAGTCAGGCGCAAGGCGAGGGCGTTGATGCTAAAATCTCGGCGATACAAATCTTGACGAATAGAACTGGCCTCAACTTCTGGATTTGCGGCTGGATAAGGATAGAATTCTGTTCTAGCAGTAGCAATATCTACCCATAGAGAATCTAATTCTGGGTCTTTATGCCATAACAAAGCCGCAGTTTGAAAAGCCCCGTGGATTTCTAAGCGAGCCGTAGGGTAAAGTTGTTGGAGTGCCTTTGCTAATTCCACACCAGCACCGACATCTGCTGATTTATGAAACCCATCAACCACAAGATCGATATCTTTAATCATCAAAGTGCCGGCTACTGCTTCCGTTAATAGCAAATCCCGTACTGCACCGCCCACTAAATAAAGATGCCAACCCCGTTTTTCTGCCTCTTGCGATGCTGTAGTGAGTAATTGCCATAGTTGCGGAGCAATGCGATTTTGCAATTCAGTCTTGAGAGGAATTTTAAATTTTGTTAGCGCCGCGTTAGCGAGTCTGTAAGCGTCATTTTGAATTTTGAATTTTTGCTCCCCCTCTTGGTCTTCATCCTTTTCTTGATGTAATTCTCGCAAGACATCAGTACGGGTGACAATGCCCATTAACTGCTCATTTTCCAATACTGGTAAGCGTCCGATATCATAAGTCACCATCAGCGACTCAATTTGTGGCAATGTCGTATCTGGTGTAATTGTTTTGAGATTCCTGGTCATGTAGCCCTTGACTGGTGCATGACTAAATCCGTGGTGTAAAGCGACATCAATATCCCGCCGCGAAATAATACCTATTAGTTGCCCTTGAGTATCGACTACGAATAAACCAGAGTGTCCATAGCGTAATAAAATGCGCTGGGCTTCAGCAATTGTAGTTTCAGGCAGAATCGTGCGGACAGGAGAAGACATCAAATCCCTAGCAGTGAGGGGATGGGGAATTTGTGCTTTTATCCCGTCAAGGAGTTGTTTTAATATTGCTTGCGAATCAACTCCCCTGAGATTTAGCGATGCGGCTTGCGAATGACCGCCGCCACCCAAGAGTTGGAATAATAGGTTAAGATTCGTTTTGGGAATTTGCGATCGCCCAATTACAGTTAAGCGTGAATCCTCTTCATTTAAAGCATACTCATTAGCCAATAATAGAGCATCAATTTCGGTTAATTCCACAAGTTCCGAAGCCAGACTCGATAGCCCCGGCACAAAAGCCTCAGTTTTCAAAGTTACCCAAGCAACCGTATATCCATGTAGACGAAGATATTCTAAACGTTCCAGAGATTCAGTTAATAGCTGCTGCAATTGCGGAGATAATCCGGGGTCACGGTAGGTGGAAATTACTGCTAAACTAGCCCCTTGTTGCATCAACCAAGCCAAAGCTAAAGCATCTCGTGCTGTGGACTGGTTATATGTCAAAGAGCCAGTGTCAACGTGGATACCCAAAGCCATTACAGTCGCTTCGGCAGGAGTCAAAGAAATTTCCTGTTGTTGCAATAGCTCGACGATTAAAGTTGTGGTGGCTCCTACTGAATCAATATGCGATCGCGTCGCCGGAATATCTGATTCTTGTCCTAAGTGATGGTCATAAACTATAATCTCTCTTATATCTGGTAAATCTAACCACTCAGCAGCTTTACCCAAGCGATCGCGCTGTTGTGTATCCACCACAGTCAAAGAGCGAATTTTTTCTGAATTCACTGAACGGCGTTCAATTAGAGGATATTCATCCCGATGCAACGCTAAAAAATCCCGTACAGTAGGATGAGAGCCGCCAGTTAGGACAATCTTGCTTCCCGATAGTAAGCGCGTTAACCCTACTGCTGCTCCTAATGCGTCAAAATCTGCTGTTGTGTGGCAAAGAATTAAATCCATACTTATAAAGTCATTGGTCATTAGTCATTAATACTTAGACAAAGGACAAATGACAAAAATGTTGCAATTTCTGCTAGCTTAAAAATAATAAGAAAGTGTCAGTGTCGCCCTTTAGGATATTCTATACCTTAGTATTTCGCTGTATTGGGAGAAGCAAAAATGACCATAATATTCCAATTTGCCTTGATAGGTTTAGTGGTGTTGTCTTTTGTCCTTGTTGTTGGAGTTCCGGTTGCTTATGCCACTCCCCAAAATTGGAATGAATCTAAAAAACTGCTCTGGGTTGGTTCTGGTGTCTGGATTGGTTTGGTATTTTTAGTTGGTTTGTTAAACTTTTTTGTCGTGTAGGCGACGGCTTGGGTCTGGCGCAGGCACATAATATAAGAACCAGAGGGGCAGAAAAGCCAAGGTCAAAGGTTAAGGGAAACAAGGGATTTTTCTTTTTCCTGATAACTTCATCCTGACCGCGCTTTTCTGCTCCTCTACATTTAAATAAGAAATGTATATTGGCCAGAAGTATAGTTGATAAAGAGGCAGTCATGGCAGTTTTCGAGGGAACTTTTACCCAAACGGAGCCTTTGCGGTTTGCAGTGGTGATTGGTCGATTCAATGACCTTGTTACCGGAAAGCTGCTAGAGGGATGTCAAGATTGTTTAAAACGCCACGGCGTAGACCCTAACCCCCAAGGTAATCAGGTGGACTATGTTTGGGTTCCGGGAAGTTTTGAAGTACCTCTAGTAGCTCGCCAATTAGCAATTTCCCATCGTTATGATGCTGTAATTTGTCTTGGTGCAGTCATTCGAGGACAAACCCCCCATTTTGATTACGTATCCTCAGAGGTTTCTAAAGGCATTGCTGCCGCTAGCTTTCAAACTGGGGTGCCAGTAATTTTTGGCATTTTGACAGTAGATACTATGCAGCAAGCCTTAGAACGGGCAGGCATCAAAGGTAATCATGGCTGGGATTACGCCCTGAATGCCCTAGAAATGGCTAGCCTGATGCGGCAACTGCGTTCTAACCTGGCAGAGCCATATTCTCGTAATAGCCAGTCTTTACCACCCTCTTTTCAAAGTACCAGCGTTGGTAATTTAACTGTAGAGTCAGAAGAACTCAGCTAATCCGTCATTAATCCTCTCTTATAAAGTTCTGAGCGGAGATTTCCTCCGCTCAGAACTTGCGCTTTGTCCTTTGGTATTCACTAATGACCATTGTACAGACGCGATTAATTGCGTTTATACTGACCAATGAATGACCAAAGTAAGGGGTTGACAATTACGGATAAATCTGAGATATTGATATTTGGGTGATGATCGCGGGTATAGCTCAGTGGTAGAGCGTCACCTTGCCAAGGTGAATGTCGCGCGTTCGAATCGCGTTACCCGCTTCCAAGTAAAACCTCTTGAATTTAATAATTCCAAGAGGTTTAGCGTTTTTAGGGTGCGTTGAAGTGTTCGTAGATTAGCTCTGCACTCTTGTAAACTTCTCCAAATGTGGAAAGATCCAGTCAAGATTAACCACACTCTATATTTGGACAAAGATTTACACACTACAATAAATGTTTTAGCAATTCCCGCTTTGCAAACGCTTGTGGACTTTAAGGAATAGAGATTAAATCTAATGTCGATTTAACCTTGAGAACCGATAGTAATATATATTGGTCCAAAGGTAAATTAGCGGGTTTGTTAATGTGTGTTGTTTACAAGCGTAGCCTTCCTAAAGGATTTGATTTCGGAATGGTCGCCACCTATGCTTAAAATCGTACCAGATGTGTCAGCATAATAAATTTCTAAAAACGCAACCACATTACCTTGCAAGCGACAGATGAAAAGAAGGAAGTTTTTCAACAAGATTGCCAGCTACGGGGAAAGACTACAAATAGGTAACTCCGTACTAATTTGGCAACTAGTATACTTAAAGTGAGTTGCATCTACTATATTTAATCAGGACAATGTTTGTATCGCCTTTCTATGTATATAAACACAGAAGCCTCTAAGGCCTCATATTCTCGCAGTTCATGTAAAACACGCTCAAGTTATTAGAACGCTTGTGCCATCTCAAAAACCCGAAAAAATCGATTTCAATACCGAATACCCCTGTCCCTGTCGTCGCCGGGGTCAGTTAATTCCGATTACGCTGACAGAAGCATTTGGTTGCGATCGCTGTCAGCAAATCTTTGTGGTAGAAGATAATGGTCATGTCCTAGAACAGCTTTCTACCACCTATCCCTACAAACGGGCTTGGCGTTGGATGGGAAATAGTTGGCATGTTGTCCATCCCCGTTTGGGAGAAAGCTATCTACCTATAGCACTTGGCATTATTTTCGTGCTAGTGATTATATGGTTGCCATTAGCACTGCGATTGGCAAATGGTTCCAGCATTATTGCTTGGGCAATAGTGGCGGTGCTATTGGCTATCTTACCAGCACTAATGGTCTGGCTTACCTACAGACGTTAACTCAATGACTGTTGAAGTTTTAGATGACCGCCCCGAACCGATTACTAGTGCCCAACAAGCTTATCAAGCTTCCCTAAAGTTGGGACTCACAAAGGGAGTAGACCGCAGTCGTGCAGTATTGGCAATGGCCAAGGCGATTGAGCGCTCATTTGATGACATTCTAGAAGCCAATACCTTGGATTTAGAAGCTAGTCGGGAAATGGCAGTGCCTGATCTGATATTGGATTGGCTGAAATTGACTCCCACAAGACTAGAGATGACAGTAGACATTTTACAAAGGTTGGGGGAATTATCAGATCCGCTGCGACGCGTTAGAACCGCTGATTATCAACTGGAAGATTCCCAAAGTTACACCCAATTAATGCCTTTGGGAGTGATTGGATTTATTTATGAGGCGTTTCCCGATTTAGGAGCGATCGCAGCGGGTTTTTGTATCAAAACTGGTAATTGTATAATTCTTAAAGGCAGCACCGAAGCTAGCCATTCCAACGCCGTTATCGCTGAGGTACTGCAAAGTGCGATCGCAGAAGTTGGTCTAGCTCCAGGCTGTCTAGAACTGATCACAGCCGAACATGGTGCCTCGATTCGAGATTTAGTCACCCAAGACCAGTACGTGAATTTAGTGATCCCCTACGGACGTTCTAGCTTAGTGCAGCAGGTAGTCCGACAGTCAACTTGCCCAGTTTTAAAGTCAGCGATGGGTAACTGTTACCTTTACTGGTCGCCCAATAGTAGCTTAGAAATGGTGCGCTGGATGATTCTTAATAGCCATCAAAGTGAACCCGATCAAGTCAACGCCATTGAAAAGGTACTAATTCATCGTCAAGCCTTGCCATCATCTTTAGCCGTTTTATGGAACAGCTTGATAGAAAAAGGCTTTGAAATAAAAGGTGATGCAGAACTAGTACAAGCCTTTCCTCAGTTACAGCTGGTGAAGGAAGGCGAATGGGGAAACCCTTATTTAACCAAAACAGTAGCTTTTAAACTGGTGGATAGCTTAGAGGCTGCGATCGCCTGGATTAATGAATACAGTAGTGGTCATGCTGACTCCATCGTGACTGAATCCTATCAGGAAAGTCGGCACTTTGCCTTGGGAGTTACCAGTGCTTCTACCTACATCAACACTTCCCCGCGTTTTTCCCGCAACCCTTCGCGGGGAGATTCAGTGTTTCTCGGTATGTCTAACCAAAAAGGTCATCGTCGGGGATTTATCAGCCTGGAAACCTTAACTACCGTTAAGCACATTGTTCAGGGAAATGGCAGGTTTTAAATAATTTATTGGGCTATAGGGTTGATATATTTAGGTAAACAGAGGAGCAGAGGAAAAAATATTTGTATCTTTCATTTGGTGAAATGGTATTGTACAAACGAATAATTTTATTCAGCAATAAATCGAATGGCTCTCTGCGTTAATTATTATTCATCGGCAGAAATTATCAACCCTCAACTCGCGCCACACATCAGACGGTTGCCAGCCAGAGTTACTAATGGAGCGCAAAGGGCGATAATCTTCCCAGATGTAGTCTGATTCGGATGCTTCAATGTACGCAGGTGAATTTGGTTCAACCACCGATTCAGGAATATCTTGACTCTCAAGTATCTCAATGGGTTCAGTCGATAGTGGAGTTACTTCTGTTGTCTTATGAATTGGATTAGAGGTTTTTTTGATCAGTCGTTGCATATTCATAATCATCATTTAATAAACACAAGGTAGGATATTCTAGAATACAGTAAGTTATCAGAAAATCCGAAATATTTTGTCGGAAAGTTTGTCTGGGTGCGGATTGTTTTTCCAAGACTGGAGCGGAACGCGACACCGAATAGCCGGTGATAAACAACAAGTAAGGGCGCACAGATGTGGGCTTTTACTCAGACAATAACCCATCGGCACATATCATGGCAGAATGCTTTAATAAGCTGTTAGGCAGCTAGATTGTATAATAAGAGATTAAATAATTAATTTAGTATCAGCCACTTATGCCAGCCAAAAATCACCTTTCTGAAGAG